>NZ_CP086654.1:0-1200000 GCF_020883535.1 Staphylococcus ratti
ATGTCAGAACAAGAAATTTGGGACAAAGTTCTCAGCTTATCTAAAGAAGAAGTTTCAAGTATTTCTTATCAAACTTGGCTTAAAGACACACAGTTGCATACTCTGTCTGATGAAGAAGCAATTGTATTAGTTAATCAACCTTTCGTTGCAAGTTGGTTAAGCACCAATTACACGGAACTCATTCAAGCGATTATTAAAACCGTTACTGGAAAATCAGTGAAACAAGTACGATTTTTAACAGAAGCTGATTTTGATGAACTTAAACCCGCTTCATCAGCACAGACAGCACCACCTGTAGCCAATCCTGAGACAAACGGTGAACAGTTTAATACGAATAATACATTCGAAACCTTTGTCATTGGCCCAGGCAATCGCTTCCCACATGCAGCAAGTTTAGCTGTGGCAGAAGCGCCAGCACAAGCTTACAATCCATTGTTTATCTATGGAGGCGTAGGGCTTGGTAAAACGCATCTTATGCATGCGATTGGACATTATGTCCTAGAAAATAATCCAAATGCAAAAGTGCTTTATACATCAAGCGAAAAATTTACGAATGAATTTATTCAATCTATTCGTAACAATGACACAGAAGCATTTCGTGAAAAATATCGAAATATTGATATTCTACTCATTGATGATATTCAATTCATCCAAAAGAAAGAACAAACACAAGAGGAATTTTTCCATACGTTCAACGATTTACATCAAAATCATAAACAGATTGTCATCTCAAGCGATCGCCCACCAAAAGAAATTTCCACGCTTGAAGAACGACTAAAATCACGCTTCCAGTGGGGGCTCATCGTAGATATCACACCACCTGATTTTGAAACACGTATGGCTATTTTGCAGAAAAAAACTGAAGAAGAAAACCTAGATATACCTATAGAAGCATTAACGTATATCGCCAACCAAATTCAAACAAATATTCGTGAATTAGAAGGCGCATTAACACGTGTGCTTGCATTTTCAAAATTGCAAGGTAAACCTATCACAACAGAACTTACAGCAGATGCTTTAAAAGACATCATTCAAATTCCAAAATCTAAAAAAATTACTATTCAAGACATTCAAAAAGTGGTAGGAGAATACTATGGCGTACGCATCGAAGACTTTGCAGCTAAAAAGCGTACGAAATCTATCGCATATCCCCGTCAAATCGCCATGTATTTATCCAGAGAGCTCACCGATTTTTCATTACCAAAAATTGGAGAAGAATTCGGTGGTCGTGATCATACAACAGTGATTCACGCACATGACAAAATCAACAAAGATATTAAAAATGATCCAACATTAAAACAAGAAATTGAATCACTTGAAAAAGAAATCCGCAACGCATAGGAATTTGGTCATGTGGATAATGTTAAAAGTTTATACACATCGTGCACAGGTTATCCACATGCGTACAAACTTGAAAAATCTTATATTTTTAGACTTATCCACTAATCCACAAGCCCTATGACTATGATTACTATTTTTAATATAACTATAATTAATATAAACGACTGAAAGGAGTTTATTGAATGATGGAGTTTTCTATTAAAAGAGACTATTTTATCACGCAATTAAACGATACATTAAAAGCAATCTCCCCAAGAACAACGTTACCAATTTTAACGGGGATTAAAATCGAAGCTACCAACGAAGGCATTGTCTTAACAGGCTCTGACTCTGAAATCTCAATCGAAATCACGATTCCAAATCAAGTAGATGGAGAAGAAATCGTGGAAGTTAAAGAACCAGGTTCAGTCGTATTACCAGGTCGCTTCTTTGTGGATATCATTAAAAAATTACCAGGAAAAGACGTTAAACTCTCAACAAATGAACAATTCCAAACGTTAATTACATCTGGGCATTCTGAATTTAACCTAAGCGGTCTAGATCCAGATCAATATCCATTATTGCCACAAGTTTCAAGCGACGATGCATTACAATTACCTATTAAAGTCCTTAAAAACGTGATTGCACAAACAAATTTCGCTGTGTCCACCTCAGAAACACGCCCAGTACTTACTGGTGTGAACTGGCTTATACAAGAAAATGAATTAATATGCACAGCGACAGATTCGCACCGCTTAGCAGTAAGAAAATTAAAGCTTGAAGACGAAATCGAAAATAAAAATGTCATCATTCCTGGTAAAGCTTTAGCTGAATTAAACAAAATCATGACTGAAAACGATGAACATATCGATATTTTCTTTGCGTCTAACCAAGTTTTATTCCGAGTTGGCAATATCAATTTCATTTCTCGTTTACTTGAAGGTCATTATCCAGATACTTCTCGTCTTTTCCCAGAAAACTATGAAATTAAATTAGGCTTAAACAACCATGATTTTTACCATGCGATCGATCGTGCGTCGTTATTAGCACGTGAAGGTGGCAATAACGTCATTAAATTAAGTACTGGGGAATCACTCGTGGAACTTTCATCAACATCGCCAGAAATCGGAACTGTAAAAGAAGAAGTGACAGCAAATGATGTTGAAGGTGGCAATCTCAAAATTTCTTTCAACTCAAAATATATGATGGATGCATTAAAAGCCATTGATAACGATGAAGTAGAAGTAGAATTTTTCGGTACGATGAAGCCATTTATTTTGAAACCAAAAGGTGACGATACCGTTACACAACTCATTTTACCTATTCGAACATACTAGTTTGTTCAAAATTACATGCTATTTATTAAAAGCGTGTGATACGTTATATTATTCACTTAAATTATTAATGTTAGGAGGTTGGACCCTAAGCGTTCCAACCTCTTTTTTAAGTTACATTTAAAAAATAAAAAGAAATTATGATTTAAATTACGTGTATCATAAAAAGTAAGTTATCTGTATTGAAAGAATATTCAGCGGCTTGGAGGAAAACTATGAAATCTAAATCATCTATGCTTTTAATTATCGCTGTGTCACTGTTGGTTTTAACGCTATTTGGAATCGTTGCGATGTTCAACTCGAACGATAACGCACCGAAAGACATAAAAAATGTTGAAGCATTTAAAAAAGACACAGCAACGCAGCCAACACAAGGTAAAACAACCAGTAAAGTGACACTTATTGAATTTGGAGATTATACATGCCCATATTGCGGAGATTTTGAAAGAAATATAAAGCCACAACTTAAACGAGATTATATTGATAGTGGTAAAGTAGAGTTTCGATATGTCAATGTGTTAATTCATGAAACATCAATGCGTGGTTCTCGTGCTGCTTTAGCTGTTCACAACATCGCGCCAAAAGCGTATTGGGATTTTCATCATTTTTTATATCAACATCAGCCTAAATCAAAAAAGGATACGTCAGAAAAGCCTTGGCTTAATGATCAATTAATTAAAGAGGGATTGGATAAAGTTAAAATAACAGACGCGCAAAAACAAGCAATTATTCGTGCATATCAAGCGCCATCTGATGCATCGTTAGATCGTGCCAAAGCAAATCATCAATTGGCCAAAAAATATCAACTTCAACAAGTTCCTACGCTATACGTGAATGGGAAGCACGTCGAAAATATAACGGATTATGAGGAAATCAAGAAAATAATTGATGATGAAATTGAAAAATCTAAATGATGCAGTGAGATAAAAGTGGAAGAATGTTTCACGTAAAACGTTTACACCATGAAACCTCACATTTCTTACACTTTTGCACATGAAATTTTAGCGGTAAATCGATATAATATATAAGTGAGTAACTATGAATGGAGTGATGAATTTGGCTGAGGAAATAATCGTTGATGGCGAGCTAACTTTAGGACAATTTTTGAACTATGAAGGAATTGTTGAGTCAGGTGGCCAAGCGAAATGGTTTTTACAAGAATATGAAGTATACCTTAATGGTGAACATGAAACACGTCGTGGCAAAAAACTTAGCGATGGTGATCAACTCGATATTCCAGAAGTGGGTTCATTTATTATCAAATTTGGTGAGCAATGAAATTAAAAACACTCCAACTTGAGAATTATCGTAATTACGCTTCGGTTTTATTGAAGTGTCATCCTGACGTTAATATTTTGATTGGTGAAAATGCACAAGGTAAAACAAATTTACTGGAATCGATTTATGTACTCGCTTTAGCGAAAAGTCATCGTACATCTAATGATAGGGAGCTCATTCGCTTTAATGCAGAATATGCTAAAATAGAGGGTGAGCTTAATTTTCGTCATGGCTCGATGCCGCTAACGATGTTCATTACGAAAAAAGGTAAAAAAGTAAAAGTCAATCACTTAGAGCAAAGTCGGCTCACGCAATATATTGGACATTTGAATGTCGTTTTATTTGCGCCTGAAGATTTGAATATTGTGAAAGGTTCGCCACAAATTCGACGTCGTTTTATTGATATGGAATTGGGACAAATTTCAAATTTATATTTAAACGATTTATCACAATATCAACGTATTTTAAAGCAGCGTAATCATTACTTAAAACAGCTCCAACTCAAACAGAAAAAAGATACAACGATGCTAGAAGTACTAAATCAACAATTTGCGTTATACGCAGTAAAAGTGACACAGCGGCGACGTCATTTTATTAAAGAATTAGAATCTTTAGCAAAACCTATCCATGCTGGAATTACGAATGATAAAGAGACGTTGACATTAAAATATGTACCAAGTCTTAAGTTCGAAGACGTCTCTCAGTCTGAGGAAGTCTTAACAGCAGAAGTGTTTGATTATATTCAACAACATATGGAGCGAGAGATAGAGCGTGGTAACAGTTTATTTGGACCACATAGAGATGATTTGTCTTTTCAAGTCAACGATATGGATGCACAAACATTTGGGTCTCAAGGACAACAACGTACAACCGCACTCTCAATCAAGCTTGCAGAAATAGAATTAATGCATCAAGAGGTGGGAGAATACCCTATTTTATTGCTTGATGACGTTTTGAGTGAGCTTGATGACTCTAGACAAACCCATTTACTAAGTACAATTCAACATAAAGTCCAAACATTTGTAACTACAACGTCAGTAGAGGGTATCGATCACGAAATTATGAAAAATGCGAAAGTTTATCAGATTGCACAGGGAAATATTGAGAAATAGTAGAAAGTGAAGGTGGAAGCATTGGCTGATGTGAACAACACAGAAAACTATGGTGCCAGTCAGATTCAAGTCTTAGAAGGACTTGAAGCGGTTCGAAAGCGCCCAGGAATGTATATTGGATCAACTTCAGAACGAGGTCTTCATCATCTTGTTTGGGAAATTGTCGATAACAGTATCGATGAAGCACTTGCAGGATACGCAAATGAAATTGAAGTAGTAATTGAAAAAGACAATTGGATTAAAGTAACGGACAATGGTCGAGGCATTCCGGTAGATATTCAAGAAAAAATGGGGCGTCCGGCTGTTGAAGTCATTCTGACTGTCTTACATGCCGGCGGTAAATTCGGCGGAGGCGGTTATAAAGTTTCCGGTGGTCTACATGGTGTTGGTTCATCTGTAGTTAACGCACTTAGTGATACGTTAGAGGTATATGTACATCGAGATGGACGTGTTCATCATCAGGCTTATCATAAAGGTGTTCCCGCTTTTGATTTAAAACAAATTGATGATACGGATAAAACTGGAACGGTCATTCGTTTTAAAGCAGACGGCACGATTTTCCAAGAAACGACTGTTTATAACTACGAGACATTACAATCTCGTATTCGCGAATTAGCGTTCTTAAATAAAGGTATTCGAATTACGCTCAGAGATGAACGTGAGGAAGCATCTCCTCGAGAAGATACGTATCACTATGAAGGTGGTATAAAGTCGTATGTAGAGCTTCTAAACGAGAATAAAGAGGCAATTCATCCAGAACCTATTTATGTCCACGAAACAAAAGATGACGTGGAAGTAGAAATCGCACTTCAATACAATAGCGGCTATGCGACGAATTTGCTAACTTATGCCAACAACATTCATACGTATGAAGGTGGAACGCACGAGGATGGTTTTAAACGTTCATTGACACGTGTGTTAAACAGTTATGGTACACAAAACAAAGTGATAAAAGACGATGCAGAACGTTTGTCTGGTGAAGATACAAGAGAAGGTCTTACTGCGATTATTTCGATTAAGCATGGAGATCCACAATTTGAAGGACAAACGAAAACCAAATTAGGTAACTCTGAAGTACGTCAAATTGTCGATCGTGTCTTTTCGGAATTATTTGAGCGCTTTTTATATGAAAACCCTCAAGTCGGTCGCGTTATCGTTGAAAAAGGAATTATGGCATCACGTGCGCGTCTAGCAGCGAAAAAAGCACGTGAAGTGACACGTCGTAAGTCTGCTTTAGATTTTTCAAGCTTACCTGGGAAATTAGCAGATTGTTCTAGTAAAGATCCGTCTGAAAGTGAAATTTTCTTAGTCGAAGGGGACTCTGCCGGGGGGTCTACAAAATCCGGCCGTGACTCTCGTACGCAAGCGATTTTACCTTTACGTGGTAAAATTTTAAACGTTGAAAAAGCACGTTTAGACAAGATTTTAAACAACAATGAAATTCGTCAAATGGTGACGGCTTTCGGCACAGGCATTGGTGGAGAATTCGATATTTCAAAAGCGCGTTATCATAAAATTGTAATTATGACAGATGCGGATGTTGACGGTGCACATATTCGTACGCTGTTACTGACATTTTTCTATCGTTTTATGAGACCGTTAATTGAAGCGGGATATGTTTATATTGCACAACCGCCACTTTACAAATTAACACAAGGTAAGCAAAAATATTACGTTTTCAATGATCGTGAACTCGATAAACTTAAAGAAAGACTTAATCCTACGCCGAAATGGGCGATTGCACGATACAAAGGTCTTGGCGAGATGAATGCCGATCAACTTTGGGAAACAACGATGAACCCAGAAAATCGTGCGATGTTACAAGTGACGCTTGAAGATGCGATAGAAGCAGACCAAACGTTTGAAATGTTAATGGGTGACGTTGTAGAAAATCGTCGTCAATTCATTGAAGATAATGCCGTTTATGCTAACTTAGATTTTTAAAATGGTAAATGGCTCAATTAGAAGGAGGATATCTTGATGGCTGAAATACCTGAATCAAGAATAAATGAACGAAATATAAGTAACGAGATGCGTGAGTCCTTTTTAGACTACGCGATGAGTGTCATTGTTTCTCGTGCTTTACCAGATGTAAGGGATGGCTTGAAGCCTGTACATCGTCGTATCTTATATGGCCTCAATGAGCAAGGTATGACACCAGATAAGCCATACAAAAAGTCTGCACGTATCGTCGGTGACGTTATGGGTAAATATCACCCTCACGGTGACTCTTCCATTTACGAAGCGATGGTACGTATGGCACAGGATTTCAGTTATCGTTATCCACTCGTAGACGGTCAAGGGAATTTTGGTTCTATGGATGGTGACGGTGCAGCCGCAATGCGTTATACCGAAGCACGTATGACAAAGCTTGCACTTGAATTATTAAGAGATATTAACAAAGATACGATTGATTTTATTGATAACTATGATGGAAATGAACGTGAACCGAGTGTTTTACCTTCACGTTTTCCAAACTTGCTTGTAAATGGTGCGTCTGGTATTGCCGTAGGTATGGCGACTAACATTCCACCACACAATATGACTGAAGTGATTAACGGTGTGTTGAGTTTAAGTCGAAATCCTGAAATATCTATTAATGAATTAATGGAAGATATCACAGGGCCAGACTTCCCTACAGCAGGTTTAATTCTTGGGAAAAGTGGCATTAGACGTGCGTATGAAACAGGCCGTGGTTCTATCATTATGCGTGCACGTGCTGAAATCGAATCACGCGGTGGTGGTCGTGAGCGTATTGTCGTAACAGAAATTCCATTCCAAGTGAATAAAGCACGTATGATTGAAAAAATCGCTGACCTTGTACGTGATAAAAAAATCGAAGGTATTACCGATTTACGTGATGAAACAAGTTTACGTACGGGTGTCCGTGTTGTTATTGATGTCAAAAAAGAAGCGAATGCGAATGTTATTTTAAATAACTTATACAAATTAACACCACTTCAAACGTCATTTGGTGTGAATATGATCGCACTTGTGAATGGGCGTCCACAGTTAATTAATTTAAAACAAGCCTTATTCCACTATTTAGAGCATCAAAAAGAAGTCGTACGTCGTCGTACAGCGTATAATTTGCGTAAAGCTAAAGATCGTGCGCACATTTTAGAAGGTTTACGTGTAGCGCTCGATCATATCGATGAAATTATTACGATTATTCGTGAATCTGATACAGATAAAGTTGCAATGGAAACCTTACAAACGCGCTTTAAATTAACAGAACGTCAAGCACAAGCCATCTTAGATATGCGTTTAAGACGTCTGACTGGCTTAGAACGTGACAAAATTGAACAAGAATATCATGACTTGGTTGCTTACATCGCAGAATTAGAAGCCATTTTAGCAGACGAAGAAAAATTGTTAGATATTGTGCGTGAAGAATTAATCGAAATTAGAGATAAATATGGCGATGAACGCCGTACTGAAATTCAACTTGGTGGCGTTGACAATCTCGAGGATGAAGATTTAATTCCAGAGGAACAAATTGTCATCACGTTGAGCCATAAAAATTACATTAAACGTTTGCCGGCATCGACGTATCGTTCACAACATCGTGGTGGGCGCGGCGTACAAGGTATGAATACGTTAGAAGATGACTTTGTCAGTCAACTTGTAACGACAAGTACGCACGACCATATTCTGTTCTTTACTAATAAAGGTAGAGTCTATAAATTAAAAGGTTATGAGGTGCCGGAACTCTCCCGTCAGTCTAAAGGGATCCCTATTGTGAATGCGATTGAATTAGACAACGACGAGACAATCAGTACGATGATTGCGGTTAAAGACTTAGAGTCTGAAGACAACTTCCTTGTTTTTGCGACGAAAAAAGGTTTAATCAAACGTTCGGCGTTAAGCAATTTCAACCGCATTAATAAAAATGGTAAAATCGCGATTAACTTCCGTGATGATGATGAATTAGTAGCCGTTCGTCTTACTGATGGTGAGAAGCACATTCTTATCGGAACAGCAGATGCTTCTTTAATTCGCTTTAAAGAAACGGATGTCCGTGCAATGAGTCGTATTGCAGCGGGTGTACGCGGAATTAAACTTCGCGATAACGATGAAGTGGTCGGTTTAGGTGTTGCTAACATCGATAGCGAAGATGAAGTATTAGTTGTAACTGAAAAAGGTTATGGTAAACGTACACCTGTAAGTGAATACCGTCTTTCAAATCGAGGCGGTATGGGTGTTAAAACGGCTAAAATCACTGAACGTAATGGTCAGCTAATAAGCATCGGCACCGTTTCTGGTGATGAAGATATTATGGTTGTGACGAATCATGGTGTTATTATTCGTATGGAAGTTCAAGACATCTCTAAAAATGGTCGTATGACACAAGGGGTTCGCTTAATTAAGATGGCAGAGGATCAGTTTGTATCTACAGTTGCTAAAGTGAAGCGAGAACCTGAAGATTTAGAGGAGAATAGCGAAGGTGAAATCAATAAAGATGGCATGGAAACACAAACAGAAAATGTCATTGAAGACACTATAGCTGGAGATACTATCCACACTGAAACTGTTGAGACAGAAACTACAGGAGACGATGCATCGTCGGAAGAACGTGAAACGTTAAGACAAGATTTTATGGAGCGTGTCAACGAAGATATTGAAAGCGCAGACCATAACGAGAACGAATAAAATGTAACGCCAAGGGGCGAGGACTTTGTAATGTCCTCGCCCCTTATTATGCTTAAAAATGAGCTATTGCCAATTATTGTTCTAGTGCCTTCATCGCAAATGGAATTTCGTCAATCATTTTTGAAGGAGGTACAACATACATCGTGGTAGATAATTTTTCACCGATATAACTATGCGTATATGTTGCGCTAGTAATCGCATCAATAGGATTATCAAATTGTCCAACAAACCCTGTTATCATACCTGCAAGTGTGTCCCCCATTCCACCCGTTGCCATGGCAGGATTACCAATTTGTAATTTGTATTCGTCATCTTTAAAGAAAATTTCAGTGCCATGCTTTTTTAACACTACTGTGGCACCTAAACGGTTTACCGCTTCTCTGTTGCGCTCGTAAGTTTGCTCTTCAATTGGAATACCACTCAAACGTTCCCACTCCATTTGATGTGGCGTGTAAATCACATGACATGATGGAATTTCTGGTCGTAGTTTGCTCACAATTGAAATAGCATCCCCATCCACGATCAATTTTTGATGAGGTAATATATTTTGAAGTAAAAACGTCATCGCATTGTTTCCTTTAAAATCAAGTCCTAAACCAGGACCGATAAGTATACAATCTGAAGCTTCAATCATTTTTGTAAGCTTTTTCGTATCGTTAATATCGACTACCATTGCTTCTGGACAACGTGAATGTAGTGCTGCATGGTTGGTCGGATGCGTTGCAACAGTAATAAGGCCTGCTCCACTATAAACACATGCACGTGCTGCAAGCATAATGGCGCCACCTAAATTTGCATTTCCACCAATTAAAAGAATACGTCCATAATCCCCTTTGTGCGTTTCTTGTTTTCGCTTAGGGATTTTAACACTTGTTAACGTTTGCACCCTGTTGACCTCCTTTTTCAAATAGTTACTCAATTACATATACTATTTATATTTTAACGATTTGTATAGACTTGCTTATTTAAAAATAGCTTAAATACAACAAGATATATTATACCTGTCTTTACTTTTCGTCAATAGTTAAAAATAACAATCATTTACCGCGTTAAACTACTACCTTGATAATAGGTTACGGATATGCTCTGAACTATTGTCACTGAATTTTTCGACTACTATACTTGAATAAGGTAAGAAATAAACAAAGGGGGCAATAAAATGACATTACACTTAACTGGGGAGCAACTAAGCATTCACGCAATTCGAGATTTTTTAGCACAAAATGATAAAGTTGTCGTAACAGAAGCGGCACTTCAGCGTGTCGAACAAAGTCGCGCAACTGTTGAACGCATTATAGAAAATAAAGAAACGGTTTACGGCATCACAACAGGTTTTGGATTATTCAGTGATGTACTTATTGAACAACAAAAATATAACCAACTTCAAGTCAATTTAATCCGCTCACATGCATGTGGCGTAGGTGAACCTTTTTCAAATGATGTTGCGTTAGTGATGATGGTATTACGTCTTAATACGTTACTTAAAGGACATTCAGGTGTCACAACACAACTAGTAGAACAACTAACTTATTTTATAAATGAGCGAATTATTCCTGTTATTCCACAACAAGGATCTCTAGGAGCTTCAGGTGATTTAGCACCGTTATCACATTTAGCCCTTGCGCTAATAGGAGAAGGCCGTGTGTCATATCAAGGTGAAATTTTAGACAGCTCGTCAGTCTTACAAAAATTAAACCGAGCGCCTTTAACGTTACAAGCGAAAGAAGGACTCGCGTTAATTAATGGTACACAAGCCATGACAGCACAAGGTGTGATTACTTTCATAGAAGCAGAAAGTTTAGGCTATGAAGCGGAGTGGATTGCATCACTGACACATCAAGCTTTAAACGGTATTACAGATGCCTACCACGAAAAGGTACATTTGGTGCGAAATTTTGAAGAACAGACGGCAGTAGCGAGGCGTATGTCAGACTGGCTAGAAGGATCTGAGTTAACGACACGCCAAGGGGAAGTACGTGTTCAAGACCCGTATACGTTACGTTGCATTCCTCAAATTCATGGTGCGAGCTTCCAAGTTTTTAATTATGTACGTGAAAAATTAGAATTTGAAATGAACGCAGCCAATGATAATCCGCTTATTTTTGACGAAAGTGATGAGACGTTAGTCATTTCAGGCGGTAATTTTCACGGTCAACCTGTAGCTTTTGCGTTAGACTTCCTTAAAATTGGAATAAGTGAGTTAGCTAACGTGTCTGAACGTCGATTAGAACGTCTCGTCAATCCTCAACTTAATGGAGGATTACCAGCTTTTCTTAGTCCAGAGCCTGGCTTGCAAAGTGGCGCGATGATTATGCAATATGCAGCAGCAAGTTTAGTTTCGGAAAATAAAACATTAGCACATCCTGCAAGTGTGGATTCTATTCCTTCATCAGCAAACCAAGAAGATCACGTTTCTATGGGAACGATTGCTTCACGTCATGGCTACCAAATTTTAGAAAATGTGCGTCGTGTACTTGCCATTGAAGCGATTATTGCGCTACAAGCTGTGGAATTAAAAGGTGTTGAAGGCCTCTCTCCTAAAACACGTGACAAATACGAGACGTTAAGAGCATTCATTCCTTCGATTACTGAAGATCGTCAATTTCATAAAGATATTGATCGCATGGCACAGTATTTAGCAGATGAGGCATATTCTGCATAAAAGAGTTCACAAATTAGCCCTTGCGGAGTGAAATTGAATTTGCTATATTGAAGTTAAATTAATAGATAATTGTTTTGTGGACAAAGTAATATGTACCGATTTCAGAGAATTTGTGGTTGGTGTGAACAAATAATACGTTGCATATGAAATCTACCCACGTTTGAGAACAATTCGGGTCAAACCGTTAACTTTGTAGAGTGCAGACATTAATATGTCTGTTAAATAGGGTGGCAACGCGTAAACCACGTCCCTTGTCGTAGAGGGGGCGTGGTTTTTTTGTTACCTTAAAATTATAGAGAGGATGAAATATATGTTAGACATTAAATTGTTTAGAACAAGCCCTGAATATGTGAAAGAGAAAATCGCTTTACGCGGTGACGATACATCGGTTGTAGATGATATCTTAAACCTTGATACGAAGCGTCGTGAATTTATTCAAAAAACAGAAGAATTAAAATCAGAACGTAATAAAGCGTCTGAAGCTATCGCACAAAAGAAACGTAATAAAGAAAATGCGGATGATGCGATTCAAGCGCAACGTGAAGTTGGTGAAAAAATTAAAGCCATCGACACAGAATTAAAAGAAGTTGATGAAGCTTTAAATGATAAATTATCACGCATTCCTAACTTAATACATGATGACGTGCCTCAAGGTGCAGATGATACTGAAAACGTAGAACAGAAAAAATGGGGCACGCCAAGAACATTCAGTTTCGAACCTAAAGCGCATTGGGACTTATTAGAATCATTAAAAATGGCTGATTTTGAACGTGCAGCTAAAATTGCACGTGCACGCTTCGTCTTTTTAACAGAAGAAGGTGCAAAATTAGAGCGCGCATTAATGAACTATATGTTAACGAAACATACAACACAACATGGTTATAGAGAAATGATAGCGCCACAACTTGTAAACCCTAAAGCGATGTATGGTACTGGCCAATTGCCTAAGTTTGAAGAAGACTTATTTAAAGTTGAAAAAGAAGGCCTTTATACGATTCCTACAGCTGAAGTACCTTTAACAAACTATTACCGTGATGAAATTATACAGCCGGGTGTCTTACCTGAAAAATTTACTGGACAAACAGCTTGTTTTAGAAGTGAAGCAGGTTCTGCTGGACGTGATACACGTGGTCTTATCCGCTTACATCAATTTAACAAAGTAGAGATGGTTCGAATTGAAAAACCGGAAGATTCTTGGAATGCATTAGAAGAAATGACGGGTCATGCTGAAGCGATTTTAGAAGAGTTAGGCTTACCTTATCGTCGTGTTATTTTATGTACAGGAGATATTGGTTTCGGATCAAGTAAAACATACGATTTAGAAGTATGGTTACCAAGTTACAATGATTATAAAGAAATCAGTTCATGTTCTAACTGTGTAGATTTCCAAGCACGTCGCGCTAACATTCGTTTTAAACGTGATAAAGACGCGAAACCGGAATACGCACATACATTAAATGGTTCTGGTTTAGCTGTAGGTCGTACATTTGCAGCTATCGTAGAGAATTACCAAAATGAAGATGGCTCAATTACAGTGCCAGAAGCGCTTGTACCATTTATGGGCGGTCAAACAGTAATAAAAGCATTATAATAATATAAGTACGTACAAACTTCATTAAAACATATGGGGTATAGTGCTTTCTATTTCATACAATAACAGTAGCTGTCTAGGATTGAAGATAGGCTTAACAGCTATCTTCAATCCTAGACATCCTTGTAGGGGCAGGACGACGAAATCAATAGATTTCTGTCCTGCTCCCTTTTCATAGTGGGGTAGGGGAGTCTGATTGATATAAGAAAGGCTTACTGAATTATAAAGTGCATATAAGCAATAAGACTGACATCAGGTAGTCCTGTTCAAGGTTGGATTATTTATGAAGGAAATAGCGGTATTAAAATCTGAAAATTCTTTATAATAAAATGTTAAGAAATCAATACTCTTAGACGGTAGTCAGTCTAACATCTCTGTGAGGTTAGACTGACGTTATAGCGTTTTGAGTGGATTTGTAATAAAATAGGCTTAATTTTTCTCGAAAGGGTGTGAACTGATGTCATACACTACGTTTAAACAAGGGGTGAAAGATTGTATTCCTACATTGCTAGGTTATGCAGGTGTGGGATTTTCGTTTGGTATTGTTGGCGTGGCGTCAGGTTTTGGCGTACTAGAAATAGCGCTATTGTCTATTCTTGTATATGCAGGTGCAGCACAATTTATCATTATCGCTTTAATGGCTGTTCACACGCCCATTTGGATTATTGTCCTTACTGCGCTCATTGTGAACAGTCGGATGTTTTTGCTAAGTATGACACTTGCACCAAGTTTTAAAAATGAATCGTTGTTACAACGCATAGGTATCGGCGCATTATTAACAGATGAAACATTTGGTATTGCGATTTCTCCGCACTCAAAAGGGCAATTTATTGGTTCGCGTTGGATGCATGGCATTAATTTAACGGCTTATCTTTTTTGGATTTTAATATGTGTTTTTGGCGCATTGTTAGGGGACATACTGAAACATCCAGAAGCACTCGGATTAGATTATGCGATTGTGGCGATGTTTATCTTTTTAATGGTGACTCAATTTGAAGGGATACCAAAAACAAAATTACATATTTATCTTTATTTAGTCTGTATCGTGACGATAATGATGTGCGTATTAAGTATCGTAATGCCTTCATATATCGCTATTCTCATTTCATCAATGGTCACAGCATGGATAGGGGTGATGATGGAACGATGACGACGTATATACTATGGACAATACTTTTGTCTGGTTTAGGAACTTTAATTTTGCGTATTACACCTTTTATAGCAATTTCTAAATTGGATTTATCTGAACGATTTTTAAAGTGGCTCTCCTTTATACCGATTACGCTTTTTACAGCGCTTGTAGTAGATGGATTAATGATTCAACAAAGTGGCCACTGGGGGTATCAATTTAACTGGATTTTTCTCATCAGTATTATCCCAACAGTGATTGCTGGCTTCTTTTCCCGTAGTCTAACAGTATCTGTCCTTGTCGGGATTAGTAGCGTTGCGTTACTGAGGTTAGTCTTACCTTATTAAAAATCTAAATGCAATTTGCAAGAAAATTCTGAATGCGTTATGATATGTGATAAATGAATATAGAAAACTTATTAAGAGAAGTTGAGGGAATTGGCCCTATGACACTTCAGCAACCACTTAGAGATAAGTAAGGTGCTACAACCAACGAAAGCGTCGAGTGATAAGTCATCTGTTCTGAATGTACGTTGGGGTTGGGTCATAGCAATGACCTAGCCCCTTATTATTTAGAAGCGCCTATCTGTATAAGGTTTACAGTTGTTTCATATGCGGTTCGTCTTATTATTCACTTGAGTATGGCTAATTATATCTATTTCTGTATACATCTTAAAATTTATATTTTAGAGGGAGGGCACACTTATATGACGGAATATACAGTGGACACATTGCATTTAGGTAAGTTTACGACAGAATCTGGAGAGACTATTCAAAATTTGCAGTTAAAATATGAGCATGTTGGGCATCGAGGACAACCGCTCGTATTAGTGTGTCACGCGCTTACAGGGAATCATTTAACTTATGGGACGGAAAAGAAGCCAGGATGGTGGCGTGAAATTATTGATGGCGGCTATATGCCATTACATGATTATCAGTTTTTAACATTTAATGTGATTGGAAGTCCTTTTGGTTCAAGTTCCCGATTAACAGATGATCATTTTCCTAACAAATTGACTATTCGTGATATTGTACGTGCGATTGAGTTAGGCTTAAATGCGCTTAAATTTGAAAAAATTGAAGTGTTAATAGGGGCATCGCTCGGGGGAATGCAAGTTTTAGAATTATTATATAATCAAAAATTCACTGTGAAAAAGGCGGTTATTTTAGCATCTACAGCAAAAACGTCTTCTTATTCTCGTGCCTTCAATGAAATTGCACGACAAGCAATTTGTTTAGGAGGGAGGGAAGGCTTAAGTATTGCGCGACAACTAGGCTTTTTAACATACCGGTCGTCTAAAAGTTATGAAGCACGTTTTACACCTGATGAAGTGGTATCTTATCAGAAGTACCAAGGTGATAAGTTTAAAGTACATTTTGATTTGAATTGTTATCTTACATTGTTAGATGTTTTAGACAGTCACGATGTGTTCCGTGGCCGCAAAGACGTTCAGCAAGTGTTCCAATCTTTAGATACTAGAGTATTAACAATGGGCTTTACAGATGATTTATTATATCCGGATGATCAAGTTGCTGCGATAGGGGAGTACTTTCAATATCATCGTCATTTCTTTGTTCCAGATAACGTAGGGCATGATGGTTTTCTGCTGAATTTTAATGATTGGGCCCCTTACTTATATCATTTTTTAGAACTTTCGAGATTTAGACGCTAAATTTAGACGAATAAGTTACATTTTTGTTATAATCATGTAAATATGAGGTGCACAAAAAAGCATCGTTAGGGTACGGATAAATGTTCGAGCTTTCAGCAGATGCTTTTAAGTAGTGTAAGTACAGTACGTATTGCCTCATTACAGACTATTTTAAGTGTGTATTGGCATGGTTTTAAATGAGACTCGTATGACATAATGAGCTCAAATGAATGGATGTTTAAAGGGAATAAAACAGGAGATTTAACCTAATTTGTTAGCAAATGACGTCTATTGTAAACCGCTCTTAAAGCCTGTAAAATAGTGACTATAAATCTAAGTTTGGAAGTGGCGTTATTGTTTTCAAAAATTAAACCTAAAGAAACCATATTAGGCACAATTGCATTAATTTTGGTCGCTTTAGTAATGCATTTCATGCCATTATTAGGCGTTATTGTTGTATTTTTTGCTCCGCTTCCGGGAATTATTCTTTGGTATCGCTCTAAATACTCGTTTGGTATTGCTGCACTGATTTCAATATTGGTCGCAACATTGACGGGCAGTCTATTTGTTCAAACGTTTATGATTATTATACTTATAGCGAGTTTAGTAATTGGACAATTGTTAATTCAACGAGCTTCTAAAGAACGTATTCTATACTTCGTCACAATTGTAACGAGCCTTGTGACGTTAGGAGCAATGATACTTTTACAGAGCATAAAAAAACTTCCTTATGCGCATGAATTGCTAGAACCATATAGAAGAATAATGAATGAAACGATTCAAATGCAAAATTTAGACGACCAAGCTTCAAAAGTAATGGAAGCGTCTATTCAACAAATGGCAATTCAAATGCCAAGTTTTATCGTGGTAGGTATCGCTTTATATTTTATGTTGTCATTGCTTATTATGTTTCCGATTTTACGTCAATTTAAAGTGGCAACACCGGTATATCGACCATTGTATTTATGGCAATTAAGAAAATCTATCTTTATTATATATGCCATTGCTTTATTAGTTAGCATTATGACAGAACCAGCAACAACCGCACATAGCATCAGTTTAAACTTTATCCTCGTACTTGGTTTCTTACTTGTCATCCAAGGTTTAAGTTTTATTCATTATGCTTGTTCTATTAAAAAATTCCCAATAGGTGTTTCTGTTCTTTTAATTGTTGTAGGTATTGTTGCTTATCCACTTACACGCCTAATTGGTTTATTAGATCTCGGATTGAATCTAAAAAGCATGCTTAAAAAACGTTAAGAGGTGACAATATGAAACGTCAATCGGTAAAGAAATCGTTACTCCTACCTTTTATATTTATCACGTTAATTGCGATTGCAAGTGTTGGTTTGAGTTTTTTCTTTAGCATTGTTTTCGGTTTTATTGCGGCGATCGCGTTGTTTATTGTGTTAATTATTTGTGTTTTTCTATTTAGGTGGATTTTCAAAAAATTAGACACATATATAGAAAATTTAAGTGGCAAGGTGACGCTTGCAAGTGACCGTGCGATTAAAAATATGCCGATTGGAATGATTGTTTTAAATCAAAACGATCAAATTGAATGGATGAATAAATTTATTACGGATCGTACAGAGCGTAATGTAATTTCTGACCCTATTAATGAGGTATATCCTAATATTTTAAAACAACTCGACAAAGCGAAAGAAATTGAACTGACGAGCAATGGTTATACGTATCGAGTGAAGTATTCAAAAGATGAAGGTATCCTTTATTTTTTAGACGTCACAGAAGAAGCGGAAATCAAGCAAGCGTATGAGGATGAACAGCCGATTATCGCAACACTCTTTTTAGATAACTATGATGAAATCACTCAAAATATGAACGATACACAACGTTCTGAAATCAACTCTATGGTGACACGTGTGATTAGCCGTTGGGCACAAGAACATAACGTTTATTTTAAGCGTTACAGCTCTGATCAATTTGTCGCGTATTTAAATCGTCGCATATTGCGTGAATTAGAAGCGACGAAATTTGATATTTTAAGTCAATTACGTGAAAAAAGTGTAGGCTATCGCGCGCAACTGACATTAAGTATCGGTATTGGTGAAGGATCTGAAAATTTAATTGACCTTGGGGAAATGTCTCAATCTGGATTGGATTTAGCATTAGGTCGAGGCGGAGACCAAGTCGCGATTAAAAGTATGCATGGTAATGTGCGCTTTTACGGAGGGAAGACTGACCCGATGGAAAAACGTACGCGGGTAAGAGCGCGCGTAATTTCCCACGCGTTAAAAGACATTTTACTTGAAGGTGACAAAGTGATTGTCATGGGGCATACAAGACCGGATCTCGATGCGATTGGTGCTGCAATTGGTGTGACACGTTTTGCGATGATGAACAATCTCGAATCCTACATCGTTTTAAATGAATCAGACATCGACCCTACTTTGCGTCGTGTTATGGATGAGATTGACCAAAAGCCTGAGCTTAAAGCGCGTTTTATTACTTCAGATGAAGCTTGGGACATGATGACAAGCAAAACAACGTTAGTAATTGTTGATACACATAAACCAGAAATGGTTATTGATCGAGACATTTTAAATAAAGCTAACCGTAAAGTAGTGATAGACCATCATCGTCGTGGGGAAGATTTTATCGCAAATCCGTTGCTCATTTATATGGAACCGTACGCAAGCTCAACGGCGGAATTGGTGACAGAGTTGTTAGAATATCAAACGACAGAGCAACGTTTAACACGATTAGAATCGACCGTCATGTATGCAGGGATAATTGTCGATACGCGTAACTTTACATTACGTACAGGTTCGCGTACATTTGATGCGGCAAGTTATTTGCGTGCACATGGTGCAGATACAATTTTAACGCAACATTTCTTAAAAGATGATATCGATACGTACATTAAACGAACGGAGTTAATACGTACGGTAGACTTACAAGAAAATGGCATTGCAATTGCACATGGTGAAGAGAATCAAATCTATCATCCTGTGACCGTGGCGCAAGCTGCTGATGAATTATTAAGTTTAGATGGTGTGAAAGCGTCTTACGTAATTGCTAAGCGTGAAGGCAATCTTGTTGGTATTTCAGCGCGTTCGTTAGGTGAGTTTAACGTACAACTGACTATGGAAGCCCTCGGTGGAGGGGGCCATCTTACAAACGCTGCGACTCAAATTGAAGACGTCACAGTCGAAGAAGCCATCGAGCGATTAAAAGTAGCCATCCAAGAACAAATCGATAGGAGTGACAATGCATGAAAGTAATTTTTACACAAGATGTTAAAGGTAAAGGGAAAAAAGGTGAAGTGAAAGACGTACCAGTTGGTTATGCAAATAACTTTTTAATCAAAAACAATTATGCAGTAGAAGCGACACCTGGTAATCTCAAAAAGTTAGAGCAACAAAATAAGCGTATTGAAAAAGATAAACAACAAGAACTTGAAGATGCAAAAGCTTTAAAAGCAAAGTTAGAAGAACTTGAAGTTAAAGTGACAGCGAAATCAGGTGAAAGTGGTAAATTATTTGGCTCAGTAAGCACAAAACAAATTGCTGAAGCTTTAAATAAGCAACACGGTATTAAAATTGATAAACGTAAAATGGAATTATCACACGGAATACAAGCGTTAGGCTATACGAATGTCCCTGTTAAACTTCATAAAGAAGTAGAAGGCGTGATTCGTGTGCATACTGTAGAACAATAAGAAAACGCATATAAACCTATAATGTCGTCATAATTTGAGGGGGAAGACATACGAATGTCTACGCCTCTTCTTTTTTGAAGAAACATGACGTAACAACATGAATAGTGTTAAAATATGTGAAGTAGACAAAGTAGACAAAAACGTGCAGGGAGGTTACTCGCATGGATGGAATGTATGAGCATCAACAAATGCCACATAGTAATGAAGCGGAACAATCCGTTTTAGGTGCGATATTTTTAGATCCTGAATTAATGTCATCCACCCAGGAAATATTGCTACCAGAGTCTTTTTATCGCACAGCGCATCAGCATATTTTCCGTGCGATGATGAACCTGAATGAAGATGGCAATGATATTGATATTGTGACAGTGCTAGACCGTCTTACACAGGACGGGGTCATCAGTGAATCTGGCGGACCACAATATCTTGCTGAAATCACGTCAAACGTGCCAACGACACGTAATATTCAATATTACACAGATGTTGTTTTCAAAAATGCTGTGAAGCGGAAGTTGATTCACACGGCAGATAGTATTGCGAATGACGGCTACAATGAAGAATTAGATATTGATACGGTTTTAAATGATGCTGAACGTCGTATATTGGAACTTTCATCGACACGTGAAAGTGACGGATTTAAAGATATTCGAGATGTTTTAGGTCAAGTATATGATAATGCTGAAGCACTTGATCAAAATAGTGGCCAGACACCAGGTATACCTACAGGTTATCGTGATTTAGACCAAATGACAGCTGGCTTTAACCGCAATGACTTGATTATTTTAGCGGCGCGTCCATCTGTAGGTAAAACAGCTTTTGCATTAAATATTGCGCAGAAAGTTGCCACAAACGAAGACCAATATACAGTCGGTATCTTTTCTCTTGAAATGGGTGCAGATCAACTGGCGACGCGTATGATTTGTAGTTCTGGAAACGTGGATTCAAACCGTTTACGTACAGGGACGATGACTGAAGAAGATTGGAATCGTTTTACGGTGGCAGTCGGTAAATTATCGCGTACTAAAATCTTTATCGATGATACACCAGGGATTCGCATTACGGATTTACGTTCGAAATGTCGTCGACTCAAGCAAGAGCACGGGCTTGATATGATTGTGATTGACTATCTTCAGTTAATTCAAGGCAGCGGCTCTCGTGCTTCTGACAACCGTCAACAAGAAGTATCGGAAATTTCACGTATGCTAAAAGGCATTGCACGTGAATTAGAATGTCCGGTCATTGCGTTAAGTCAGCTCTCTCGTGGTGTAGAGCAACGTCAAGACAAACGACCAATGATGAGTGATATTCGTGAATCAGGATCGATTGAGCAAGATGCTGATATCGTAGCCTTTTTATACCGTGATGACTACTATAATCGTGGTGATGGTGAAGAAGATGATGATGACAGTAGTTTTGAACCACAAACGAATGATGAAAATGGTGAAATTGAAATTATTATCGCAAAACAACGTAACGGCCCTACAGGTACTGTTAAACTTCACTTTATGAAACAATACAATAAATTTACAGATATTGATTATGCACATGCGGATATGGGTTAAATCACGTGTAAGAAATTAAAGAAAAAACATCTGTAAAAATAAATTATTCCGTACATTTATGACTATAACGTTTTAAATGTACGGTTTTTTATTTGATTTTTATACCTTTTCTGATATTAAGTCTGTTTTTGAGCATACCTATTTTTGAGTCAAAAACCTATAATAGAGCGCTGTTACAAGGATAGTGCAGCTTTTTTATGTTGATAAAGTGAACGAATGCCCTTCTTTTATAAAGTTCGTTTTTTGGTTTGCATTCCATCTAACAGACTGGTAAAATACACTTTGGTTAATCGAGAAAACGTTGGAGGTGCTCTTATGTCATCAATCGTAGTTGTTGGGACACAATGGGGAGACGAAGGTAAAGGAAAAATTACAGACTTTTTAGCAGAACAAGCAGATGTGATTACACGTTTTTCAGGCGGTAATAACGCAGGACATACTATTAAATTTGACGGTGAAACATACAAACTTCACTTAGTACCATCAGGTATTTTCTATAAAGAGAAATTATCTGTTATCGGTAACGGTGTAGTTGTAGATCCTGTTGCTTTATTGAAAGAATTAGATGGCTTAAATGAACGTGGAATAGCGACTGATAATCTGCGCATTTCTAACCGTGCTCACGTCATCCTTCCATACCACTTAAAACAAGACGAGCTTGAAGAAGCACGTCGTGGTGACAATAAAATCGGTACGACGAAAAAAGGTATCGGCCCAGCATACGTAGATAAAGCACAACGTATTGGTATTCGTATGGCAGATCTTTTAGATAAAGAAATTTTTGAACAGCGCTTAAAAGAAAATTTAGCATATAAAAATGATTATTTCCAAGGCATGTTTAAAGAAGCGGCACCATCATTTGATGAAATCTTTGAAACATACTACGCAGCAGGACAACGTCTTGCACCTTACGTCACTGATACAGCAAAAGTATTAGATGATGCATTTGTAGCGGATGAAAAAGTATTATTCGAAGGTGCGCAAGGTGTGATGTTAGACATCGACCACGGAACATATCCATTTGTAACGTCTAGTAACCCAGTAGCAGGTAACGTAACAGTTGGTACAGGGGTTGGCCCAACGCATGTTTCAAAAGTAGTAGGTGTATGTAAAGCTTATACATCTCGTGTAGGTGACGGTCCATTCCCAACTGAATTATTTAACGAAGAAGGCCATCACATTCGTGAAGTCGGTCGAGAATACGGTACAACAACAGGACGTCCACGTCGTGTAGGTTGGTTTGATTCTGTTGTTTTACGTCACTCACGCCGTGTAAGTGGGATTACAGATTTATCTATCAACTCTATCGATGTGTTAACTGGATTAGAGACAGTGAAAATCTGTACAGCTTACGAATTAGATGGTAAAGAAATCACAGAATATCCTGCAAACCTAAATGATTTAAAACGTTGTAAGCCAATTTTTGAAGAATTACCAGGTTGGACAGAAGATATTACAGGTGTACGTAGTTTAGATGAATTACCTGACAATGCACGTCGTTACTTAGAACGTATTGCAGAATTATGTAATGTGCATATTTCAATTTTCTCTGTAGGTCCTGACCGTAATCAAACAAATGTTGTAGAAGCGTTATGGGGTTAATCCTTGAAGGAAGTCTTACCGCAACGCTTCGGTAAGACTGACGCGAGGATAGAAATACATTGAACATAGACAAGAACCGGAGATGGGCAGCGTGCTGTCCTTCTCCGGTTTTTTTACACTTTCTTCACTTCATCTTTTTTACGATCAAGCATTGCCATATGTAAATCATGAAGCATAGCAATGAGCGGACGTATAATCATTTGGAGACTTCCTATTACGAAAAGTACAGTACCTTGAAAAACAGTAGACTCTGAAAAGAATAAAAAACTTCCTATTAAAAAAATGAGACCGAGAATGACATCGTTCAATTGATAGAGTGCTTTATATATGAAAGATTTCGCATGTTTTTGTTCAGTGAAATTCAGTTGCGGTTGTAATTTTTTAGGCATTTTAAATATCCTCCTTTATCGATTTTATATACTTTACCCGATTGTACTTAAAAGCATTTCATCTAAAAATGAAATCACGTGGATTAAATGACAGTTGAACGTCGTGTTATTTTGGAAGGACGCATTTGAAAAATGCTGATATGACAGGATTTGTAATGATTTAAAAGCTTTTGTAAAGCACATGTGAAAGTTTATTGAAAAAAATTTAAAAATTATCTTGCCAACCGTAATACAGGGTGCTATAATCAATCTTGTGTTCAAAAGAGGCTCCTTGGTCAAGCGGTTAAGACACCGCCCTTTCACGGCGGTAACACGGGTTCGAGTCCCGTAGGAGTCACCATGATATGGTCCCGTAGTGGAGCGGTTTAACACGCCTGCCTGTCACGCAGGAGATCGCGGGTTCGATTCCCGTCGGGACCGCTACTTGCTCATCCAAATATGGATGGGCATTTTTTATTATTAAAAGTAATAGTATCGTGAAAATATAACTTTTTAATCTAGCAATGTGTTAAGACACTACTTAACACGTTGCTTTTTTTATATTTGTAGAGAAGTGAAATAAAGTAAATAGATAGAATTCGACCTTTAGAAGTGATACATTATAAGGTATAGGATTATGCCAATTGGAAACGTATAATTTTGCACTTTAATATGAAATGGGGTCAAAGCATATGGCGAGAAAAGTAGTCGTAGTAGACGATGAAAAACCAATTGCGGATATATTAGAATTTAATTTGAAAAAGGAAGGTTATGACGTCTTTGTAGCATATGACGGTGATGATGCTGTAGATTTGATTTACGAAAAAGAGCCAGACATCGTTTTATTAGACATTATGCTGCCAGGACAAGACGGCATGGAAGTCTGCCGTGAAGTACGTAAAAAGTATGATATGCCAATTATTATGCTAACGGCGAAAGACTCTGAAATTGATAAAGTATTAGGCCTAGAATTAGGGGCGGATGACTATGTTACGAAGCCGTTTAGTACACGTGAATTAATCGCGCGTGTCAAAGCGAATTTACGACGTCACTATACACAACCGACACAAGATGCTGAAGTTCAATCGAATGACATTACGATTAAAGATATTGTGATTTATCCAGATGCGTATTCTATTAAAAAACGCGGCGAAGATATCGACTTAACACACCGTGAATTTGAATTATTTCATTATTTAGCGAATCATATGGGGCAAGTTATGACGCGTGAGCATTTACTTCAAACTGTATGGGGTTATGATTATTTTGGTGATGTACGTACAGTAGACGTAACGATTCGTCGCTTACGTGAAAAAATTGAAGATGATCCTTCTCACCCGGACTATATCGTTACACGTCGTGGTGTAGGATACTTTCTTCAACAACACGATTAGAGGATGCTTAATATGAAGTGGTTAAAACAATTTCAATCCCTTCACACTAAGCTCGTTATTGTTTATGTTTTACTTATCATTATCGGTATGCAAATTATCGGTCTTTATTTTACCAATAGCCTTGAAAAGGAAATGACCGATACATTTAAAACAAATATTTCCCAAAATGCGAAACAAATAGAGCTCAGTATTGAGAAAATATATGCGGATGAAAATGGAACCACGAATACACAAAAAGACATTCAAAATTTATTGAATGAATATGCGAACCGCAATGAAATGATTGAAATTCGCTTCATCGATACCGATCAAATCATATTGGCGACGTCAAAACAGTCTCATCGCCATATGATTAATCAAAAAGCAAATGAAAGTTCAATTCAAAAAGCACTGTCACTTGGGCAAGAAAACTCCGATACAGTGCTTAAAGATTATGGGGAAGGTAAACAGCGTGTTTGGGTTAAAAACATGCCTGTGACTACAAGCAAAGGGATTATTGGTGATATTTACATTGAATCTAATATCAATCAAGTTTATGACCAATTAAGCAACATTAACCAAATCTTTATTATTGGAACGGTAATTTCACTCATTATTACGGTAGTACTAGGGTTCTTTATTGCGCGTACAATTACAAAACCGATTACAGATATGCGTAACCAAACTGTAGAGATGTCCAAAGGGAACTACACACAACGTGTAAAAATCTATGGTAATGACGAGATTGGTGAGTTGGCACTGGCATTCAATAACTTGTCCAAACGTGTGCAAGAAGCACAAGCGAATACAGAGAGTGAAAAACGACGTCTAGACTCTGTCATCACCCATATGAGCGATGGTATTATTGCGACAGACCGACGTGGTCGCGTGCGTATTATTAATGATATGGCACTAAAAATGCTCGGTAAAATGAAAGAAGATGTTACGGGGCAACACGTTTTTGATATTTTAGACTTACGTGATACGTATACATTAGAAGAACTCAGCGAAAACCATGACAGTTTTCTACTTGATATTAACGAAGAAGAAGGCATTATTGCACGTGTGAATTTTAGTAACATCGTGCAACATACAGGCTTTGTCACAGGGTACATCGCAGTACTTCATGATGTTACGGAACAACAACAAGTTGAAAATGAACGTCGCGAGTTCGTTGCGAATGTATCGCACGAATTGCGTACACCGTTGACTTCTATGAACAGTTATATCGAAGCTTTAGAAGAAGGTGCTTGGAAAGATGAGTCAATAGCGCCACAATTTTTATCTGTTACACGCGAAGAAACAGAGCGTATGATTCGACTCGTTAACGATCTTCTTCATTTATCTAAAATGGATAATGAAACAGAACAAATCACAAAAGAAATTGTTGATTTTAATATGTTTATTAATAAAATAATTAACCGTCATGAAATGGCAGCGAAAGATACAACATTTGTGCGTGACATTCCTAAACAATCTATCTTTACAGAAATTGATCCAGATAAGATGACACAAGTATTCGACAATGTAATCACTAATGCGATTAAGTATTCACGGGGTGAAAAACGTGTTGAGTTTCACGTGAAACAAAACGCTGTACATAATCGTTTAACCGTTCGTATTAAAGATAATGGGATTGGGATTCCAATTAATAAGGTGGACAAAATATTCGATCGCTTTTTCCGTGTCGATAAAGCACGTACACGAAAAATGGGAGGTACGGGACTTGGTCTTGCGATTTCAAAAGAAATTGTGGAAGCACATAATGGACGCATTTGGGCGAATAGTGTTGAAGGTCAAGGAACGTCCATATTTATTACATTACCTTGTGAAATTATAGAAGATGGTGATTGGGATGCAGACTAAAGAGCTCATCAAATCCATCATTTTAGGCATACTGGTTTTAACGAGTATTATTTTAACTGTGATGATATGGAATTTCTCTCCTGATGTTAAAGATACGTACAGTGATACACAAAAAGAAAGTACTAAAGCAATTGGGGCGCGTTACGATAAAGATGCCGTTCAAGTCATGACGCCGTTACAAATGGTACATGTGCACCGAGATAAAATTGAAGGAGCTGCGGCGACACCGTATGTGAATAGTTTAGTAAATATTTTTCATCAGCAGCACATTTCAAAAGTTGAAGAATTTCAAAATGATAACGTCCTTTCGTTAGATGCATTAAGCAATAATTTAATCGTTTTAGACTACCCGACAGACACCCCGCTTGCGATGTATTTGAATGAAGTGATGAATGTGCCAGCAAAAGTACCTTCAAATTTCAAATTTAATCGGATTGTTTTAGATATAGGGAAACGGAACCATGTCGATGTTTATGCGATAGATGCGCAACGTCAACGTGCGATCAAAATGTCAACAGATGTTCCAGTAGCGAAAGTAAACAAACATTTGAATCATATGTCTACGAATTTAGAGCCGTATACTGATATTCTTACAGATCAAACGACAGTCAATAAAGCCACTTATTTATACGCACCGAAAGCGCCAAAAGATTTGCGTACGTACCGCACGATTTTTAGTAATATCAATGTCGAAGATTTAAATTCCATTTTATTTGATGATACACCGATTGTACGTGCGACAAAAAGTGGCAATACGACGTATAATAACAACACTGGTATGGTGAATTATGATGCAAATAATGAAACGTACAGTTATACGAACTTGTCTGAAGATGAACACAGTACACGCGATATGAATGTGAGCATTCCTAGAACATTCGATTACATCAACAAACATGGTGGTTTCACAGATGATTTTCGTTTATTTAAAGCAAATAGCGAAAAAGGTGAAATGGTGTACCAAATGTTTGTGAATGGTCGACCTATATTTGACTCGACAATTCGAAATCAAATTCGAGTGATTTGGGGAGAACGTGGTATTTTTGAATACAGTCGTGGTTTGCTTAAAACCAATGTGACGGTAGATAACGGAGAGAAACCAAAAGCCTTGCCAGAAGCTGAAGAAGTGCGTTCTGATTTAGCGAGTAATGGTGGTGTTGATTTTTCTAAAGTTCAACAAATGGTTGTCGGTTATCGCATGATTACTAATGATGCTTCAAGTGACGGTCTCGAAATTCAACACAATAGTCAATTTGTACCAACTTGGTATATTAAATACAATGGTGGCTGGTATGAATTTAAAAACGGGGAGTTGATTAAACCATGAACTGGAAACGTGCTAAAACCCTTTTCATCGTCGTCTTCTTCCTGACCAACCTCTGTTTAATCTATATTTACGTCGATAAAGTGAATAAGTCTCACGTAAACGATTCAGAGAATGACAATGCCGTCAATTTCGAACAAGAAGATATTAAGCTACCGAAAGATATGCCAAAAGTGGATAATGTGAAAATGCAATTGATTACTGCTGATTCACATGACTTTGAAAGTGAAGCGAAAGATGATGATCATGCAGAAGTCAGCAAAGATGGTTTCACACTCACGCAAAAAATGTCTAACGCTGTTAATGTAAGCCAAGACCCCATTTCGACATTAAAACCTTACATTGATGCGAATATTTATGGTGGTAGTGAATACCAATACCATGAGACGCAAAAAGGAAAAATCATTTATGAACAAACGTACGACGGTTTTCCAATCA
Organism: Staphylococcus ratti; assembly: GCF_020883535.1. NCBI lineage: Bacteria > Bacillati > Bacillota > Bacilli > Caryophanales > Staphylococcaceae > Staphylococcus > Staphylococcus ratti. Next base: position 28,946 of record NZ_CP086654.1, read on the forward strand.
TGAACAATAACCGCGCACGTCTCTCAATTGACGTAGACGGCAATAAAACGAAATCCTTAACGCAAGCGAAGATGGAAGACATCCGTCCGTCTAAAGGAGAAAATAATAAACCACGTAATGTCATCAGCGCACGTGAAGCGATTGAAGCATTGTATTACAATCAATACCTTAAATCGGGTCAATCTGTTGATAGTATTCGACTTGGTTATTATACGGTAGTGAAAGAAACCAATGTTCAAGTTTTACAGGCTAACTGGGAAATTACTGTAAGTAAACAAGGAAAATCCCATACGTATTACGTTGAAGCGGTATCTTCAAATCCGCAAATTACAGAATAACATAGAAAGGGTGGTCACTTGATACGAATGAGTGTCTTAGCAAGTGGGAGTACAGGTAACGCCACTTATGTAGAAAGTGATAAAGGCAGCTTGTTAGTCGATGTGGGTCTAACAGGCAAGAAGATGGAAGCACTTTTCGATCAAATCGACCGAAAAATTTCAGATTTAAATGGTATTCTTGTTACGCATGAACATTCCGATCACATTAAAGGTTTAGGCGTGTTGGCAAGAAAATACAACTTGCCGATTTATGCGAACGAGAAAACGTGGACGTGTATTGATAAAAAAGATTCACGCATTCCTATGGAACAGAAGTTTATTTTCAATCCGTATGAAACGAAATCAATTGCAGGTTTCGATATTGAGTCTTTTAACGTGTCTCACGATGCGATTGATCCACAGTTTTATATTTTCCATAACAATTACAAAAAATTAACGTTGATTACAGATACAGGCTATGTATCTGACCGTATGAAAGGGATGATTCGAGGCAGCGATGCCTTCATCTTCGAAAGCAATCATGACGTAGATATGTTGCGCATGTGCCGTTATCCCTGGAAAACGAAACAACGAATTTTAAGCGATATGGGACATGTTTCAAACGAAGATGCTGCCCATGCGATGACAGATGTCATAACAGGACAGACGAAACGCGTCTATTTATCACACCTTTCACAAGACAACAATATGAAAGACCTTGCACGCATGAGCGTTGGTCAAATATTACGTGAACACGACATTGATACCGTAAATGAAGTGAAACTGTGTGATACAGATAAAGCGCAAGCGACACCCATTTATACGCTATAACGACATCAAGGGTTAAAAACGACACAAACGTTTTTAACCCTTTTTGTATTGCGAGACAACGTAAAAAGGAGAAATGAAATAATGGAACATATCAAATTAACGATAAAAGGTGTACGGAGATGATGACGATACTAGCAATTGTTATCTTTTTATTGACCCTCATCTTTGTCATTTGGCAACCTAAAGGCTTAGACATTGGAATTACGGCATTGGTAGGTGCGATATTGGCGATACTGACAGGCGTCGTAAGTTTAAATGATGTCGGAGAAGTAACGGGGATTGTTTGGAATGCCACGTTGACCTTCAATGCGATTATTTTAATTTCTCTTATTCTTGATGAAATTGGTTTCTTTGAATGGTCTGCGATTCATATGGTCCATGCATCAAAAGGAAATGGCTTTAAAATGTTTCTTTATATTATGCTACTAGGTGCTATCGTCGCTGCATTTTTTGCGAATGATGGTGCAGCATTAATCTTGACGCCGATTGTACTAGCAATGGTGCGCAACTTAGGTTTTAGAGAACGCGCAGTCTTCCCTTTTATTATCGCAAGTGGATTTATCGCAGATACGACATCATTACCGCTCATTGTAAGCAATCTCGTGAATATCGTATCAGCAGATTATTTTGATATAGGCTTCGTAGAATATATGAGCCGTATGCTTATTCCAAACATATTTTCACTTATCGCAAGTATAGTCGTGTTATGGTTATATTTTAAAAAAGCAATGCCACGAACATTTGATACACAACATTTAAAACAACCTAGCGAAGCCATTAAAGATCAAAAATTGTTTCGTATCGCTTGGCTTGTATTGGGCCTTTTATTATTAGGTTATCTCCTCAGTGAGCTGATTAACATACCAGTATCATTGATTGCAGGGACAATCGCACTGATCTTTATTTTATTGGCACAGCGTTCATCAGCCGTGCATACTAAAGCAGTTATAAAAGGCGCACCATGGAATATTGTTCTCTTTTCAATCGGGATGTACCTTGTAGTATTTGGACTAAAAAATGTAGGGATTACGACATTGCTTGGAGGAATACTTTCAATACTCTCCTCCCACGGCTTATTTACAAGTATAATAGGCATGGGTTTTATCTCTGCTTTCTTATCTTCAGTAATGAATAATATGCCGACTGTGTTGATTGATGCCCTTGCGATTAGCCAATCTGGAGTTGCGGGCAGTCTAAAAGAAGGTATGATTTATGCAAATGTCATTGGTGCAGACTTAGGACCAAAAATTACGCCGATAGGTTCATTAGCTACGTTATTATGGTTACACGTTCTAGCGCAAAAAGGCGTAAAAATCTCATGGGGTACATATTTTAAAATTGGTATAGTGATTACGATTCCAGTTCTGTTTATGACCTTGTTAGGTCTATATCTTACAATGATAGTAATGTGATAAAGTAAAAAAGCACAGTAGCTGTCTGGAATGAAGATACGCATAGAAGTTTTCTTCAATCCTAGCCAGCCTTGTGGGGGCGGGACAACGAAATCAAATAGATTTCTGTCCCGCATGATATAAAGAGGAATAAAGTAAAAAAGCACAGTAGCTGTCTGAATTGAACAGCGCTAAACAGCTTGTTCAATTCTAGTCAGCCTTGTAGGGGCAGGACGACGAAATCAAATAGATTTCTGTCCCGCATGATATAAAGAGGAATAAAGTAAAAAAGCACAGTAGCTGTCTGAATTGAACAGCGCTAAACAGCTTGTTCAATTCTAGTCAGCCTTGTAGGGGCAGGACGACGAAATCAAATAGATTTCTGTCCCGCTCCCTAAGCTTTGGATGTAAAATAGATGAATTTTAAAGTGGGTATGGTTATTTTGTGTGGTGTCGTAGTAATATACATAACTGAAAATTTTAACGGCTCTATGTGAGTTGTTTTCAAAAATTTACATGAATAAATGTGCATTTTATCCAAAAAATTATCCCCAAATATGTGCACAAAACAGAAAGGTTATAAACAATCCACATGTTAATAACCACATTACACACAAAGTTATACACATATACACAGACTTATTCACAATAAAGGTGGATAAATTGCTGTTTTCGTATTAAATAATTTATGCATATTCGGTATAATGAGGATAAATATGTGCATAACTGAATAACTTGTGGATAACTAGGAAGTTATGAACAAACTGGAGGTTTTTATGAAATTAACGATTATTGCGGTTGGAAAATTAAAAGAGAAATATTGGAAACAGGCCATTGCAGAATATACAAAAAGACTGAGCGCCTACACAAAAGTTCAAATAATTGAAGTACCTGATGAAAAAGCACCCGAAACGATGAGTGAGAAAGAAATAGAACAAGTTAAAGCTAAAGAAGGACAACGGATACTAGCTAAAGTTAAACCACAATCCACAGTTATCACACTTGAAATACAAGGAAAAATGTTAAGTTCGGAAGCCCTTGCGAAAGAATTGGACCAGTGCATGACACAAGGCGCAAGTGACTTCACATTTATCATTGGTGGATCTAATGGCTTACATCAAGATGTGATGAATCGAAGCAACTTTGCCTTGTCATTTAGTAAAATGACTTTTCCACATCAGATGATGAGAGTGGTTTTATTAGAGCAAGTATACCGTGCTTTTAAAATAAATCGGGGAGAAGCGTATCATAAGTGATGCGGTTTTTTGCAGATTCATAAAGTGAATTTGAACGTAGCATGCTGTCTGGATATTATAGACTTGTATTTGTAACATAAGAGTACAAAAATTTTAACACAAACACATTGACAAATCGTTAATTAACGATGTATAGTGTGAACATGGAAAAGTTAGAAATGTTTAAAGCAATAGCAAGCCCCACAAGAATTCAAATTTTAGATTGGTTAAAAGATCCCGAAAGAAATTTCGGTGACCAAGAAGGTATTGACTTAGTAGAGATTGGTGTTTGTGTTAGTCAAATAAAAGATAAATTAAATATGACTCAGTCAACTGCTTCACAGCACTTATCAATACTAAATAAAGCAGGTCTTGTAAATTATCAACGCTTAGGAAAATGGACATATTATAAAAGAAATGAACAAGGTATAAAGTACTTAAGTGAGATAATTGCTAAAGAACTATAAGTCGTTTTCTTATAGTTTTTTTACACTTTTACAAATCGTTGTTTAACTATATGACGATACGTTCCATAAATATATTCTACTAAGGAGTTTTTATAATGAAAGCATGGCGATTAGAAAATTTTGGTTTAGATAATTTGAAGCAAGTGGAAGTAGAAAAGCCGAAAATTGAAGCAAATCAAATTTTAATAAAAGTAAACTCTGTATCTTTGAATTATAGAGATACAGCAATTGTAGACGGAGTATATACACCAGATTTACTTGAATTTCCATTCATACCAGTTTCAGACGCATCGGGAGAAGTTGTAGAAGTTGGTTCAGATGTATCAAAATTTAAAAAAGGTGACCGAGTTACGTCACATATGTTTACAAAATGGTTAGAAGGTAAACCAAAAAGTGATGAGCAATTGCATGCGCTAGGTGCTACTGTGGATGGAGGACTTTCAGAATATATGGTCTTAAATGAAGATGCTACAGTATTCACGCCTGATATATTAAGTGATATTCAAGCATCAACATTACCAGTTGCAGCTTTTGTTGTATGGTTTTCATTGGTAGAGTATGGAAGTATTAAAGCTGGAGATAGAGTCCTTGTTCAAGGTACAGGTGGTGTATCAATATTTGCTATTCAAATTGCATCGGCATTGGGTGCAGAAGTAATTGCTACAAGTAGCAGTGACGAAAAATTAGAAAAAGCAAAAGCGCTAGGAGCTTCTAAAGTCATAAATTATAAAACACATCCAGATTGGGAAAATGAGGTTCAAAAATTAACTAATGGCAATGGTGTAGAACATATAGTTGAAGTTGTCGGAGGTTCAAGTATTGCTAAATCTATTGAAGCTTTAGCATACCAAGGAAATATTTATGTTATAGGATTTCTTGAAAATATGGTTGCAGAAGTTAATCTATTTTCATTACTTGCTAAACAAGCGAAAATTCATGGTGTTAATGTTGGACATCACAGAGCTTTCGAAGACTTTACTAGAGCATTAGACCAACTCAATATTGAACCGGTTATAGATACAATTTATTCATTTGATCAAGCTAAAGAGGCATATAAACACCAGGCTAAAGGCGCTTTTGGTAAAATTGTCGTAGACTTTAATAAATAACTTTAAATTTTGGAACACAATTATTAGTTTGAACTTTTATAATAAAGAGGTAGGTTATTTGACGAGCTGACCCCAAATATTGGGAATAATATAAAAACACTTTCGTTGAATTCATATTAAAATGAATCATACGGAGGTGTTTTTCTATGAAAAGAGTTTCATATTCAAGTGAGATTAAGTGGAAGTGTGTTGAACTTAGAGCTGCTATCTTGATTACAAAAGATTTTATGAATGAATTAAATATTAGAAATAGAACTCAAGTTTATACGTGGTGGAGATGGTATTTAACTAATACACTCAAAATAGTTAACCATAAAAATTACACCACTAAATCTATTTATATATAATAATTGGTTGTAACAGAAATAAAGGTGGGATGTTATGGTTTATCAGAGTGAATTTGCATTAGAAAAAGAAATGATGGAACAATTGAAATCCAATGGCTATGAAACTGTAACGATTAGGGATGAACAACAACTGTTAGACAACTTTCGTTCAATTTTAAATGAGCGTCATGCCGAAAAATTAAATGGAGAGCCGCTGACAGATAAAGAATTTCAACGCTTGTTAACGATGATTAATGGTAAGGGGATTTTTGAAAGTGCACGTATATTACGTGATAAATTACCTTTAAAACGTGATGATGAGTCTGAAGTTTATTTATCATTTTTAGATACAAGAAATTGGTGTAAAAATAAATTTCAAATTACCAATCAAGTTTCCGTAGAGGATACATATAAAGCAAGATATGATGTCACAATATTAGTGAATGGCCTACCACTAGCTCAAATTGAGCTTAAGCGTCGTGGCGTTGCGATTAACGAAGCATTTAATCAAGTGATGCGCTATCGAAAACAAAACTATACAGGTCTTTTCCGTTATATACAATTATTTATTATTAGTAATGGGATAGAAACGCGTTATATTTCTAACAATGACGGTGAAATATTAAAAAGTCATATGTTTTATTGGAGTGACAAAGACAATAACCGCATTAATACACTGAATGACTTTACGAATACGTTTTTGAGACCGTGTCATTTAGCCAAAATGATCTCACGTTATATGATTTTAAATGAGACAGATCATATTCTTATGGCGATGCGACCATATCAAGTACATGCAGTGGAAGCTTTAATACATCAAGCAACAGAAACGCGTAATAACGGCTATATATGGCATACGACGGGTAGTGGTAAAACATTAACTTCATTTAAAGCGAGCCAAGTTTTATCAGAACAAGATCATATCAAAAAGGTCATTTTCCTTGTAGATCGTAAGGATTTAGACAGCCAGACGGAAGAGGAGTTTAATAAATTTGCTAAAGGTTCAGTGGATAAGACGAATAATACAGCACAACTTGTTAAACAGTTAAACGATAAAAGCTTGCCGCTTATCGTTACCACGATTCAAAAAATGTCTAAAGCCATCCAAAATAACTCTGAAGCCTTAGATCAATATAAGACAGACAAAGTGGTTTTCATCATTGATGAATGTCATCGTAGCCAATTCGGGGATATGCATCGTGTTGTTCGTCAACATTTTAATAATGCACAATATTTTGGCTTCACTGGGACGCCTCGTTTTGAAGAAAACCAAAGTCAAGATGGGCGAAGCACTGCTGACATCTTCGGTCGATGTTTACACACATATCTTATTAAGAATGCAATTCACGATGGCAATGTATTAGGTTTTTCTGTTGATTACATCAATACATTTAAGTCACAAAATATCGAAACAGCCGAAGAAGATTTGGTTGAAGGAATTAATAAAGATGAAGTATGGCTCGCTGATAAACGTGTAGAACTCATTGCGCGACATATCACAGAAAACCACGATAAATATACAAGAAATAGACAGTATTCAGCTATTTTAACTGTCCAAAGTATTCCTGCCCTTATAAAATATTACGACACTTTCAAAAAAATTAGTAAGGATTATGAACATCCTTTAAAAGTTACAGGTGTGTTTACCTATGCAGCCAATGAAGAACGTAATGAAAATGACTTAGATGAAGCGCATTCTAGAGATAAACTGGAAGAAATTATGCAAGATTATAATAATAACTTTGGAACGAATTTCTCAACGGACACTTTCCAAGAATACTTTAATCATATTTCTAAAAATGTCAAAAAAGGTGTCAAAGACAACAAAATTGACGTTTTAATCGTCGTTAATATGTTTCTAACAGGTTTTGACAGTAAAGTATTAAACACATTATATGTAGATAAAAATCTGAAATATCACGACTTAATCCAAGCCTATTCACGTACAAACCGTGTAGAAAAAGAAACGAAACCATTTGGAAAAATCGTCAATTATCGTGACCTGAAACGTAATACAGATAATGCTTTAAAACTTTTCTCTCAAACAGATGATACAAATCGCGTATTAATGAGAAGCTTTGATGAGTATCAATCTGAATTTGTAGATGCTTTAGCTGAATTAAAGTCTATTGCTCTAAAGCCGCAAGATATGGATAACGTCCAAGATGAAAATGGGAAAAAAGCATTTGTGGAAGCTTTCCGTTTAGTTTCAAAACTTATACTAAGATTAAAAGCATTCGATGAGTTCAATTTTACAGAAGAAAATATTGGTATGGATGAACAAGAATTCGAAGATTATAAGAGTAAATACTTTGCGATATATGATGAAGTGAAGCCAAAACGTGGTGAAATTGAAAAAGTCTCTATCCTAAACGATATTGATTTTGAGATAGACATCTTACGAAATGATATGATAAATGTGTCCTATATTATGGACTTAGTTCGACAAATTGATTTGAAAGACAAAGCAGAACAACAACGTAATCGCGAACAAATAAGACGTATATTAGACAACGCGGATGATCCAAAACTACGATTGAAACGTGATTTAATTCGTGAATTTATCGATGAAGTGATACCTAAATTATCTGAAGAAGATAATATTGACGAAGCTTATCTATTGTTTGAAAATGCGAAACGAGAACAAGAATTCAATGATTTCGCCTATCACCAAGCTGTCGATGAACAAATACTTAAAAAACTTACTGGTGAGTTTGAATATAGTGGTATTGTGAATCAAGACCACTTGAAAGACATTGTTGGAGATAAAAAACTTAGAGAAAAACGTCAAACTAAAAAAGCAGTGACATCATTTATAGAAGAAGTGACAGAAAAATATAGTAGCTAAAAATGATATCAAACCTTTGTGATCATAAGTATTACAGAGGTTTTGATATACATAAGGAAAAGATACGTCATTATTAAGCAGCATAACAACGATTTAATTAATGGAGGAAATGAAATGTCAATTACTGAAAAACAACGTCAACAACAGGCGGAACTACATAAACGCTTATGGGCTATCGCGAATGATTTAAGAGGGAATATGGATGCAAGTGAGTTCCGTAACTATATTTTAGGACTTATTTTCTACCGCTTCTTATCAGAAAAAGCAGAAGCAGAGGTTGCTGAAGCTTTATCTGGTGAAGATTTAACGTATGAACAAGCTTGGGAAGATGCGGAGTACCAAGAGGATCTAAAGGCAGAACTTATTGAAAACGTTGGATACTATATTGAACCCCAAGATTTATTTAGCAGTATGATTAAAGAAATCGAGAATCAACGTTTTGACATTGAACACTTGGCTCAAGCTATTAGAAAAGTAGAAACATCTACACTTGGACAAGATAGTGAAGATGATTTTATCGGTTTATTCAGTGATATGGATTTAAGTTCTACAAGATTAGGTAACACCGTTAAAGATAGAACAGCATTACTAAGCAAAGTCATGGTTAATTTAGCAGACTTACCTTTTGTACACAGCGATTTAGAAATTGATATGTTAGGCGATGCTTATGAATTCTTAATTGGTCGCTTTGCGGCAAATGCAGGGAAAAAAGCCGGAGAATTCTATACACCCCAACAAGTGTCTAAAATATTAGCTCAAATTGTTACATTAGGTAAAGATAAATTGAGAAACGTTTACGATCCTACGTGTGGCTCAGGGTCATTATTATTACGTGTTGGTAAAGAAACAACTGTCTATCGTTATAATGGACAAGAACGTAATAATACAACATATAACTTGGCTCGAATGAATATGTTATTACACAATGTGCGTTATGAAAACTTTGATATTCAAAACGATGATACGCTAGAAAATCCAGCCTTTTTAGATGAAAAATTCGATGCTGTAGTAGCGAATCCACCATATAGTGCCAAATGGTCTGCGGACAGTAAATTTAACGATGATGAACGTTTTAGTAATTATGGTAAATTAGCGCCTAAATCTAAAGCAGACTTCGCTTTTATCCAACATATGGTACATTATTTAGATGATGAGGGCACAATGGCCGTAGTCTTACCGCATGGTGTCTTGTTCCGTGGCGCAGCCGAAGGGACGATACGTAAATATCTTATAGAAGAGAAAAACTATTTAGACGCAGTAATTGGTTTACCGGCTAATATTTTCTATGGGACTTCCATTCCAACTTGTGTCCTCGTATTTAAGAAATGTCGTGAAGCAGATCAAGATGTCTTATTTATCGATGCTTCTAACGAATTTGAAAAAGGTAAAAACCAAAATCATCTCACAGATGAACAAGTCGAAACAATCATTAATACGTATAAAAACAGAGAAACGATAGATAAGTATAGTTATGCGGCGAATTTGAAAGAAATAGAAGAAAATGATTATAACCTCAATATCCCAAGATATGTGGATACCTTTGAAGAAGAAGAACCCATTGACCTTGATTTAGTCCAACAACAACTCACAGACATTGATAAAGAAATTGCAGATGTTGAATCAGAGATTAACAACTATCTCAAAGAACTAGGAGTGTTGAAAAATGAATAAGCAGACAAATACTCCAAAACTAAGATTTCCAGAGTTTAAAGATGAATGGATAGAAAAAGCATTTGGAGATTTTACTAAAACTAATCAAGGGCTTCAAATTGCAATAAGTAATAGAGAAACCCAATATAAAGAAGGGTATTATTTCTATATAACTAATGAATTTCTTAAACCAAATAGCAAAATAAAATATTATATAAAAAATCCACCGAATTCTGTCATAGCTAATAAAGACGATATTTTGATGACTAGGACTGGTAATACCGGAAAAGTTATAACAGGAGTTCATGGAGCTTTCCATAATAATTTCTTCAAGATTAAATTTGATAACGAACAGTACGATAGATTATTTATATATGAACTATTAAAATCTTCTAAGATTAATAATAAAATTTTATCATTTGCTGGAACCTCTACTATCCTGATTTAAATCATTCAGATTTTTACAGTATAAAAAGTTTTATACCAAAGTACGAGGAACAACAAAAGTTAGGTATTTTCTTCAACAAACTCGACCGCCAAATTGAACTCGAAGAAAAGAAATTAGAGAAGCTGGAAGAACAGAAAAAGGGATATATGCAAAAGATTTTCTCTCAAGAATTAAGATTTAAAGATGAGAATGGGGATGAGTATCCAGAGTGGGAAGAGAAAAAATTAATAGAATTATATGATAAAGGAAAAGCAGGAGGCACTCCAAAATCAACTGAATCTAAATATTACAATGGAGACATACCATTTTTATCAATTAGTGACATAACTGAACAAGGTAAATTTTTAAACCAAACAGAAAAATCTATCACTCAAGCTGGTTTAGAAAATAGTACTGCATGGTTAGTGCCTAAGAATTCTATAAATTATGCTATGTATGCTTCTGTGGGCTATTTAAGTATAAATAAAATTGAAGTAGCTACAAGTCAGGCCATTTTTAATATGGTTTTTGATAATTACTACTTAACAGAATATTTATATTATTATCTTAATTATATAAGAGATACAGGAATTCTTAATAAATTAGTAGGTACTGGCACTCAAAGTAACTTATCAGCTTCAACTATGAAAAACATAGATGTCAACTTACCTAAATTTAATGAAATGATAAAAATCAGTGATTTTTTCAGTAAGTTAGATACTTTTATTGAAAAGCAATCAGCTAAAATTGAATTATTGAAAGAGAGAAAAAAGGGCTTTTTACAGAAGATGTTCATCTAAGCTTATGATAACGGCTTATTATATTATGTGATTTACCAGAATGAATCACGATAGTATTGTTAGAGAAAGCATAATTTCAATGAAAAAACCATTGCTCATTATTTCAGATATTAAATAGCTCAATAAAAACTCAAAAATGTCTTTGTGTGACACTATGGAGATATGCATTAAGTTATCATGTACATCAAAAAATGCTAGGTATGAGCACCAGTACTTAGCATTTTTTATATTATAGATATTAGTACAATTACCGGAATACAAGTGAGTTATCATCAACCTCAGTAAATTCCGACACCCTATCTATATTAAAAACCATCTTTTTAATGATTTTCTGAATGTTTCCCAGTTTGCAATATCGAGATAATATTTATCTCCAGTTTCTTTAATAACACCTTGTTTGATTAAATGATTAAAAGTACGTGTTTTTTTGATGTTTAATGTATTTCATGATTGAGCGGTTTCAGAAGAAATTGCGTTATTAGCTTTCATTGTTTTTACAATTTTATTTTGCTTTAAAGTTATAGTTTCAGCACCGAATGCCATACGTATCACTCCTTTTATATAATTGTAACATGAATATTTTTATTCTAAAGTTGATACGAAATAAGAGAGTATTTTGAATTCTATGATAGATAGTTGAGTGATGAATATGGATTCCCCTTCTCTTAGAATTTCAAATATATCACAATAGCTGAGAACGTATCTGAGTATTAGTTAGTGCGCTATAGTTGTCATGTATTATTGAACGGTTTATGTTAAAAAATTAACACATAATACTCCTTATTGTTGAATAGAATGTACGCTATAAAAGAGATTTTGCATTGTAACCTTATTGTTACTATCTTTATTTATTGGAGATGAAATTTATTGAATGACAAATATGTAATATTTATTTTTGTATTTTTTATAATTTGCGCGCTGTCTGTAAATTCTAATTATATAATAAATTTTATTGTTTTGATAATGTTCTTAGTGATAAATTTTTATTTCGTTTTTAAAAATATAAAAAATAATAAAATAAAAATGTTTTTGTTAGATTTATATAAATATAGAAAAGATACAAAACGTCTTGAACATTGGATAATATTAGATGATAAAAAAAGACTTCATAAAAAAATGGTTAAAAAACAATATGATGGAATTAACATAATAATAGGTACATTTGGTTGTAGTATTTTCATTCTTCTCCTTCTTTTTTTTAGATTGGCAACAATAATTCCTCCTATCATAGGTATATTTTTACTTATAATACTTATTATAATCGGTTGTATTGGTTATAAAAATATCATTTGTATGTTTCCGTTTATTAGGCTTTTAGCAATACCTATCTTTTCTTTGGGTATTGTACTCTTTTTACATGACAGTAAAATAATAGAAAATTTTGTTACGTTGGAAGTTTTATTTATTATTATTTCTTCAATATTTTTTGGTTTTGCATGTCTTAGAATACCACCGTATATTATTAGAAGTTTACATAATAAGCAGTTTTTTATTAATAGTGCCCCCAATATATTTTTGATAATTATGATACTTTCAATGAATAATATAAAAAAACCGGATCTTGATTTTACTAAAGATCCTAATTTTTCCAAATTTCCTAACGAAGTTCAAAACATTCTTTCAAATCAGGAATTTGTAAACACTATAAGAGATATTATCTATCAAACTCAAATGACAGTTGTTACTTCTGACATAACAACTTATATCCTTATAATTAGTGTAATGATTTTTATCTTTAGTGCTTTATTAAATATAAAAATGACATATGATAATAAAAAAGCAGCAAAGTTACTTTTTGGAGTTAGAAGAAAAAGTATAGAAGATCAAAAATTTAGTTACAGGGATTTTCAAAAAATTAGTTATTATGGTGGTCAGTACTATGAAGAACAACTTTTTTCAATACCAGGAGTTTATAAATTCATTTATGATATTGAATTAAACAAATAGTAAATCTAAATATATAAAGTTTTCATTATTTGAAGTTTTTAAGAAGAAGTTTTCTGTAAAACATTCTCAATATTAGCAATTAATCGACTATCTATATCCTATTTACCTTAAAGGCTAACACTTTATGAGGGATATATTTACAAAATAAAATACGCTTTAAAATCAGGGTCGATTCCTATCTTAGATCAACTTCGGGAAGGTTTGTGAGTAAATTAGCTTTTTCTCTCTTTATAGGTGTAATAGTGATATGTGTATCTTTATTGTTAAATTGAAACAACGAAATCATAGGAGAAAGTAACGTAAAATATATCGATAATCCCCACCATTCACCACAAAATAAGCCCTCCCTCAGTCTACCACGACGCATAATGGCGCGTGGTCTGATGAGGGAGGGCGTTTGTATGTCCATTTAGTGTTCCATTAATTTTTTAATATCTAAATTCACAGCGAGGACATTGACGGTATTCGTTTCAGAATGACGTTCTGTGTGTTGGTTAATAATAGATTGTATTTGTTGTTTTGTTAAGCCGCTATGTTTTGCGATGCGCTTGATCTGCATGTCTGCGGCTTGTTTCGTGATTGCGTTATCTAGTCCTGATCCAGATGCGGTAAGGATATTAACGGGAACGTCTTTTGCTGGGATTCCGTTTTCTTTACTAAATATTTTACGGTCCGTCGCAACACGGTCTAGTAATTCTGGGTTCGTGTTGCTGTAGTTTGTACCACCTGTTACAGGGAGGATATTTGCTTTCTTTTCATAAACATTATATGAGCTGTAATGGTGTGCTGATGGACGACCATGTAGGTAGACGGGCGATGTGAATTCTTGTCCGATAAGTGATGACCCGACGACTTTGCCGTGTTCTTCAATTAAGCTCCCATTAGCTTGATGATGAAAGAACGTTTGTCCTACTGCGGTTGTAACTAAGGGGTACACTAACCCGCACATGATTAAAACCAATAGGGTCGTAATTAGCGAACTTTTTAACATAGCTTAACCTTCTCTCAAAATAGATTGATGATGATATCGATTAATTTAATGCCAATAAAAGGGGTAATGATACCGCCAAGACCAAAGATGAGTGTATTGTTTAACAGTAAACGACTTTGCGTTGTTGGTTTGAATTGAACGCCTTTTAACGCAATAGGAATTAACAACGGAATGATAATGGCATTAAAAATTAATGCGGATAATATCGCTGAATTGCTCGTTTCAAGATGCATAATATTAAGTACATTGATACTTGGCATCCATGGTAAAAAGAGCGCTGGAATAATCGCGAAATATTTCGCGATATCGTTAGCGATACTGAAAGTCGTTAAGGCACCGCGTGTAATTAATAATTGTTTACCAATTTCTACAATCTCAATCAGTTTTGTTGGATCGGAATCTAAGTCAATCATATTGCTGGCTTCTTTAGCGGCGATAGTTCCTGAGCTCATGGCGACACCGACGTTGGCGAGCGCCAGTGCCGGGGCATCATTCGTACCGTCGCCTGTCATTGCGATGACTTTCCCTTTTCCTTGAGCTTCTTTAATGACGCGTGTTTTGTCTTCTGGTTTACATTCTGCTATAAAACGGTCTACGCCTGCTTCTTGAGCAATAGAGGCGGCTGTGAGGGGGTTATCCCCTGTACACATCACAGTCTCAATCCCCATTTTTCGGAGTAATGTAAAACGTTCTGGTAAACCCGGTTTGACGATATCTTTCAAATAAATGACACCGTAGATGCGGGTATTATCCATAACAACAAGCGGTGTACCACCTTGGTGTGCCACTTCGTCTGTTAATGTTAATAAGTCTTCAGGTATGTCAATGTTCATTTTTTTAGCACGTTTCATTACGGCGCCGACTGCCCCTTTAATATGAAAGCAACCATCTACTTCAATGCCACTTATACGTGTTTCTGCGGTAAATGGGATGGGCGTATAGGAAGCTGGTGGGTCTATGTGTGCGCCTTGTGTTTCTCCATAACTTACGATAGAGCGGCCTTCTGGTGTATCGTCATCGTATGAGCTTAAAATAGCTTCTTTTGTGAGTGCTTCTTGTGCCACGCCTTGTACTGGGTAGAAAGCGTGAGCCATACGGTTACCGAAAGTGATAGTGCCGGTTTTGTCTAGAATCATCATGTCGACGTCTCCACATGCTTCTACAGCTTTACCGCTTTTCGCGATAACGTTGAAGCGGGTCACTCGGTCCATTCCTGCAATCCCAATGGCTGACAACAAACCGCCAATTGTTGTTGGGATTAAACAAATAAATAGCGCAATTAATGATGTTGTTGGCAAATTGAACTGCAAGTGTTTAGCGATCGGAACTAAAGTCACGATGACGATTAAAAATATGAGTGTTAAGCTCGTTAATAATGTCGACAATGCAAGTTCATTCGGTGTTTTTTGACGTGAAGCACCTTCGACGAGCGCAATCATTTTATCAAGAAAAGATTCTCCGGAAGCGGCTGTGACTTTGATTTTTAACTGATCACTAACGACAACTGTGCCGCCGATGACGCTTGAAAAGTCGCCGCCAGATTCTTTGGCGACGGGCGCAGATTCTCCGGTAATGGCGGATTCATCGACCATCGCAATACCTTCGATGATTTCACCATCACAAGGGATGGTTTCGCCTTGTTTTACTAAAACGACATCGCCTTTTTTGAGTTCTGTCGCGGAGATTTCAACTTCACCTTGTGCTTTAAGACAGCGGGCAGTCATCTCTTTTTTCTTTGTACGGAGTGCATTGGCTTCTGCTTTACCACGTCCTTCAGCAAGACTTTCCGCAAAATTGGCAAATAATAAAGTAATGAACAAGATGATAGCGATCATCCAGTGATAGTGATTGGCTTGTTGCATTGAAAAAACAGATGGAAATAGGCCTCCGAGTACAGTGATAAAAAAGGTCACTAATACGACAAACATGACTGGGTTTTTAATCATTTTGGCAGGATTCAATTTGACGAAAGCTTGCCAAATGGCCGATTTTAATAGTTCCTGTTTCATAATTATCCTCCTTAAGAAGTAAGGTACTCACCGATAGGGCCGAGTACAAGTCCTGGTAAGAAAGTAAGCGCACTGATTGTAAGTATAATTACGACAAGGAGTACGTTAAATATTGGTGTATCAATCGCCATTTCATTAGCAGTGTTTTGTAATGGTTTACGTACAAGTAATGATGCGATAAAGAGTTGTAAAATCATCGCTGGGTAACGGCCGAGAAACATGGCGAGTCCAGTAGTGATGTTCCAAAATGTTGTATTGTCTTTTAATCCTTCAAAGCCTGAGCCATTGTTCGCACTAGCAGAAGTGTATTCATAAAGTATTTGAGAAATACCATGTTCACTAGGGTTCGTGATAGCTGCCATCGCATCTGGAAAGCTTAATGCAATACTTGAAAAAACGAGCACAATCAGTGGATGGATAATAAGAATGATTGAGACTAATGTCATTTCTTTACTTTCCATACGTTTTCCAAAGAGTTGTGGTGTTCGTCCAATCATAAGCCCTGCGATAAATAGGGTTAATAACACATAAGTCATAAAGTTTAAAAAACCGACCCCTGAACCACCAAAAACCGCATTAATCATCATTAAAATTAACGGTACCATGCCGCCTAATGCAGTGAGCGAGTCATGCATCGCGTCTACTGTTCCAGTCGTAAAGCTTGTCGTCACTGATGTGAAAAGGGCGCTTTGGGTGATACCAAAACGGGTTTCTTTGCCTTCCATATTGGCACCAGGAATGTGTGGATTTCCCATATGTTCCGCAGATACATGTACGATAAAGAACAATGTGAAAATCGCTAATAATAAACCGATAAAATAGAATGCCTGTTTTTTTGAAGGCAAGTGCTTTTTAAATAACACAATGCCGAAAAGAACAAATACAGCGCCTGGTATCATCATCATTGACATCATTTCAAGCATATTCGTCATTAATGTTGGATTTTCAAATGGCATTGATGAATTTGCGCCAAAAAATCCGCCCCCATTTGTACCAAGGTGTTTAATGCTTTCTAGCGATGCAACAGGTCCAAAGGCGAGCGCCTGTATTTTATGGTCTATTGTCTCAAATTGAATATTTTTACTGAACGTCTGTATAACGCCATTATGCATCAATAACAAATTGATGATACATGAGAGTGGAAGCAATACAAGCGTAATAAATTTAATAAGATCACTATTAAAACTACCGATAGCATCTTGATTGCCTATCATTCTACGGATAAAGGCGAGTGCGATACAGAACCCTGAAGCCGCTGATAGGAACATTAAAAATGTAATGACTGTCATTTGAGAAAAATAACTTAAATTCGCTTCTCCAGCATAATGTTGTAAGTTCGTGTTCGTAATAAAAGAAATGACAGTATTAAATGCCAAATCCGGAGACATATTGTCAATATGGTTTGGATTAAGCCACAAGCCATGTTGCGTTCGTAATATGACATAACAAATGAGCGCCGCAATCCCATTTGTAACGAGTAAGCTTTTCAGGTAATCTTTAGCGGATTGTGGCTTGTATTTCAGTCGCAATAACTTGGCGAGTGTATGTTCTAATTTGGCATAACGCACATAGAGAAAACCATTGTAGTTAAAATAAATATAGTAGAGATACCAGCCTATAAGCGTTGATGTAATAAGAAATAAAGTGATTAAAATGAACCAGCTAGCCATAAAAAATTACTCCTTTATTAGTATCTTTCGGGAAAAATCAAAACGTGAATGAGATAGATGAAGATACATAAAATGATGAGTAGTAGTAACATGTTACTTCTCCTTTTTAGTTAAATATTTTTCTAAAACGTTGATTCCTAAAATAGGTAATCCGAACATGCAAAAAAATAAAAGGATATACATGATATCTTCCATCTTATTTTTGCCTCCCTTTTTAATCTGTGAAAAATATAACACCAAACATATTAAGAAGGCGTTAATATATGGATTGTAGATATTAATATGGTATTAAGATTTAAAACGCGTTGTGGTTCTTACTGGTTTTCATGTCGTGAAAGGACTACACTGATGAAGAATAGGAGGGCGTGAAGATGAAGGGCAAACTGAAGATTTATATAGGTTATGCGGCAGGCGTCGGGAAAACGTATCGCATGTTAAGAGATGCACATGATCTTATCGACAAAGGGATTGATGTGCGTATTGGTTATGTTGAGCCGCATCAGAGACCGGCGACGACAGCGTTGACCCACGCGATTGATGCGTTTCCACTTAAAACGATACATTATAATCAACATACATTTCATGAGCCCGATATTGATGCGATTATTGAAGCGCAACCGGACGTCGTCTTAATTGATGAATTAGCCCATCATAATGCGCCAGGAAGTCGTCACGATAAACGTTATCAAGACGTAGAAGAATTGTTACAATCAGGCATTAATGTTTATACGACGTTGAACATTCAACATATTGAATCGTTGTATCATATTATTCATCATTTTACGAAAGTGGAAATCAGTGAACGTGTGCCTGACAGAATCATTAAACAAGCGGATTCGTTTGAGTTTGTAGATATTGAACCTATAGATTTACAAGCACGTATGAAAGAAGGAAAAATCTACCAAGAATCACAGGCACAACGTGCGTTAGATAGCTTTTTTCAGTTAGATCATCTTATCCAACTTCGAGAACTTGCTTTAAGGGAACTTGCCAATTTCATTGATGCTAAAATGGCGGAAGTCGGTCTAGATAATGAAGAGCAAGTAATCGCAGTAGGTATTTCGCCATATGCGCAAAATATGAAGGTCATTCGTCATGCTGCGAGACTCGCACAAGCTTTTAAATGTAATCTCACGGGGATTTATATTGAAAGTAGAGCACTTGAAACAGAAGAAATTAGACAATTGGATATGAACCGTAAGTTACTAGAGTCATTAGGAGGCCGCTTTATTAGCCTTTATGGTGAAGAAAGTGAACAGCTTGGGGAATGGTGTACGGCGAATAGAGTAAGTAAAGTCGTGCTAGGACGTCCAGTTAAGACGCATATTTTTCAACGTTATGACATTATTTCAGACTTCAATACACGCTATCCTAATATCGACGTCTACATTATTCCAAGTGCTGGTAAAAAGAAAGAGACGCAACCGTTATTTACGTCGTGGCTCCAATTTCAAACGGTCGACTTGATGAAATTAATTTTAATAATGACGATCTGTACCGTCATCAGTTTAGTCATGTATGAATATAACCTCAATGAGTCTAATACGATAACCATTTACATGCTCGGTGTCATTCTGTCAGCATTATGGATACGTTCGAAATTAAATGTGCTACTGTCCTCCATAAGTGCGGTCTTGATGTTCAATTACTTTTTTACGACACCACGCTTTTCATTTGAAGCCTACCGGGAAGACTACCCTACGACGTTTACGGTTATGTTTATATGCGGCATGATTATGAGTACCGTAGTGCGTAAAGTGACAGAACAAACTAAAGTAGCGAAAGAAAAAACATATCGGACAGAAGTATTATTAGAAACCAATAAATTGCTTATACAAAGTGTTGATGAACAAGCCGTAATAAAGACGATGACGCAACAATTTTCTAAACTAACACAAGAGAATGTCATGATTATCTCTGCGGATCAAACGCAGACGTTACCAAAATTAGAAGCGCATTTGAAATGGGTCGTATATCATCAACAAGAAGCGGGTTACTCGACGGAAACTTTTCCGGGTTTAGCGTATTATTTACTACCGGTGAACCAACAAGAATGTACCCATATCATCGTCATTCCAGCATCTGAGCAATTAGCGTTTGAGAAAGAAATCATTTTATCTATGGCCATTGATATGACGAATACACTTGAAAAAATCAATTTATACAAAAAGAATAAACAACAAGAAAAAGAGAAGGAACGTGAAAAAGCGAGAAGTACATTTTTAAAGTCGATTTCGCACGATATACGTACGCCATTGACGGCGATGATTGGCAATCTCGACGTGCTTGAAGGGGGTATGAATGCCCAACAAAAGCCTATTTTAAAAAGTATTAAAGAGGATGCGACTTGGCTTAATAATATGGTTAATAATATACTAACAGTGACTAAAATAGATCATGATGATGACAATGCGCATCATCAAATTATCGTGTTGTCCGAAGTGATTTATACCGCTTATCAACTCACTGTAAAAAGAGCAGGTATACGAACCATTCATATTGAAGAACCTGACGAAATTTTATTAGTCAAAATAGACGAAAAAATGATGACACAGGTACTTATTAATTTAGTCGAAAATGCGATTAAGTATACGCCTGAAGATGCGGTCATTACGATTCGTTGCCGTCAAGAACAGGAAAGTGCTGTCATTGAAGTACAAGACAATGGTTATGGGGTAGATGAAGCAATGCAAGAACGTATCTTTGACCAATATTATACGAGTGATAATACGTCAGATCGCTCTCGTAAAGGATTGGGACTTGGATTGTATTTATGCCAAATGATTCTTAAACGGCATGATTCTAGTCTCTATATTAAGAAAAACGAGCCTAATGGCGCAATCTTTGGATTTAAACTCCCGTTAGAGAAGGTGATAAATTGAAAACGCAATTGTTAATTGTAGAAGACGACCCTTCTGTACAACATTTGCTTAAACGGCTATTTGAACAAAACGACTATCGGGTACATCTTGCCAGCGATGGTAAAGATGCATTGTTTCAATTTAATAATGTGTTGCCTGATATTATGATTCTTGATTTAGGATTACCAGATATGGAAGGGCTTTGTATTATTCAAAAAGTAAAAAAATCATACAAGACGCCAATACTTGTGCTGAGTGCAAGAGAAGATGCTGAAGAAAAAGTGATATGTTTAGATCATGGCGCAGACGATTATGTTACAAAACCGTTTAATTCGGAGGAATTGTTGGCGCGTGTACGTGTACTTAAAAGAAAATATACAGATTGCATGAATCCATCTAACATTTATACGAATGGCGATTTAGTCATTGATTATAATAGCCATACCGTTGCGATTGAGGGTAAAGAGATACACTTAACTCCAATCGAATACAAATTACTCGTCTTGCTTTCAGAGCATACAGGTAAAGTGTTGACGTATAAATTTATTTTAAAAGCGGTGTGGGGGCAAGTATTAGAATCTGATTTACCGTCATTGCGAGTTTTTATGACTACTTTACGTAAAAAAATTGAACATGACCCTAAAAATCCACACTATATACGGACGCACCTTTCCGTAGGTTACCAAATGATGAAACAAGACCATGAAGCACAAGATACTTAAATTGAAAGTAAACAACTATAAATACAGTTTTTCTTTTTTAAAGTGAGATGACTTTCTCATCTCACTTTTTGGTACAAAAATGATTGCAACGTTTCTGTAGTTGCTGTTAAATGCACGATTTATAAAATAAGTATTGGAAATCTTAATAAACCATAAACTTCCCATCACACAGCACAATGTATGAACTTAAAAGTGTTAAAAATGTTTCTAGACCATTGTGTATACTGTTGGAATATCTCAAGTTAGTAATTTAAAATTGAAAGAATTGAGAAAAAAGTTAAACTGATTAAAAGAGTTTCATATGGCTATCGCAACGTTTATAACTTCAAAAATCGCATTTTTATTATTTTTAGACTGTATAAATGACCAAAGAAAAAGCAATACCGCTCTTCAATAGTGAAATTGCTTAAATAGATTGCGTACCGAGTCGAGACTCCCGAGGCATAGAGCCGAAACCGAAAATCCATTTTGGCTTCTTATGAGCTACAATAAAAGCCAAAATTAGTTGAGGTAAGGCGCCTGGGAAAGCGAGACTCGAAGTAGCAATCGGAAGTTTGCGACTTAATTATAATAGATTCTAACTACCACATAAGATAAACAACGATAAATACAAACGAAACAGCGACTTGCCGAGTTCTAATGCAAGTCGCTGTTTTTTTGATTTATAATTTTTTCACTGTAAGCAATAAGTAAATAAAGAATGGGGCGCCGAATGCCGCGATGAAGACACCCGCAGGCACTTCTTTTGGTAAGAAAGCAACGCGACCGATAAGATCGGCAATCACTAATGAGGCAGCGCCGACGAGGGCAGACATCAACAGCTTTTTGAAGTAACTGCCTTTAATCAATGTTTTCGCGATATGAGGTGCGATAAGACCAACGAATCCGATATTACCGACAAAACTAATCGCTGCTGCGGTTAATACTGTCGTCACAATCATTTCCAATTGTTTCGTCTGATTAACGTTGAGCCCGAGGCCTGTAGCGACATCGTCTGTCATCGTTGCGATATTCAATCTTGGAATAATAATAAACAACAATGGCAACATGAGTAAGATGAACGCACAAATAATAAGACTATCTGTAAACGTGGCACCTGACAAACTACCTACAATCCACGTATACGCTTTAGAAGCGGACAGTTGATTGGTCATTACGAGCATCCCGTGAACGAGTGCCATTAATAAGGTTTGTAGCGCAATCCCGATAATAATTAACGTTGTCGGTTGTATATTGCCACGTGTTTGAAAAGACATCAAGATGATCATAGCAAGCGCTGAACCAATCAATGTAAATACGGGCAAGAAATGTATGCTAATGCCACTTACAAAAGCGATAAATGCTACGGCACCGAACGTCGCTCCGCCCGTGACACCGATAATATCAGGTGATGCGATAGGATTTTTCAGTACATTTTGTAAAAGTAAGCCACTCACGCCAAGGGAAGCGCCTGCGACGATTGCAAGGAGGATACGTGGCAGTCTTAAAACTTCTATTGTAAATTGGTCTGCACTTTCCATTGGGTTCATGATATACGTGAATAAACTTTCTGGTGTGATAAAGGTTGATCCGAGCATTAAGCTTAAAAGTGAAAGGAGTATTAAGCTTATGACGGCAAAAATTAAACGGATACTGTCTCGTTTGTTAATCGTAGCATTCATAAGCGTTGAATTCCTTTCTTAATAATAGCGATTAATGTCACAGAACCTATAACAGCAGTAATAACCCCAATCGGTAATTCGAGTGGTTGAATAATAATTCTTGCGATAATATCCGAGACAAGCATTAAAATGGCACCACACATGGCGGTCATCGGTATTAAATATTTATAATTCGGCGGCAACCATTTTTTGATAATGTTCGGCACAATAAGCCCGACAAACATGATCGCGCCGGCAATAGCGACGGAAACACCTGCAAGTGCGCTAATGATTAAAATGATGAGGCCTTTTGTCAATTTAACATTTTGGCCGAGTCCGGTTGCGATTTCGTCACTTGTCATTAAAATATTTATGTGCGACGACATTAAAAAGGCAAGTACGATAAAAGCGATAACGATAGGAATGACCCAAGGGACTTCCCATAAGTTGCGTACGGCAACAGACCCTCCAAGCCAAAATAGAAAGCCTTGTAAATTACGTTCATCCATAATTAAAATGCCTTGTGTGAAGGCGCTGAATAGTGCTGAAATGGCAGCCCCAGCTAAGATGACACGATTCGGTGAAAACTGTGCTTGTTTAAACATCCCCAGTGCGATAACGATACATGTGACGAGTATCGCACCAATAAACGAAATGATAATCAATGCTTCGAACGAACCGATGCTAAAGAAAGTTAAGCCGACAATAACGAAGAAGATGGCCCCTGCATTCACTCCGAACAAACCGGGGGAGGCGATAGGGTTTCTCGTTAAAACTTGCATTAACAATCCTGCAACGGATAAAGCCGCACCGGTAAGAAGCGCAGTGCCTGTACGTGATCCTCTAGATTCAGCAAGCAGAATATGTATATCGTTATGAGCGTTAAAGTGGAATAACGCTTGTACCAACTCATTGAGTGATACAAGCGTATTTCCAATTATTAAGCTTAATATTGTTACAACGATAAGACATAAACCGGCAAGCATCAATTGATAGCGCGGTTTAAGTAACATGAAGTAACTCCCTTATGCATTAAGATTGTTTCTTAATGTCTAATTTTTTATATAAGTCATCGATAAGTTTGATAGATGATGTGTAACCACCAGCCATGTTCCACGTAATTTCATCGATGTCTTCTGATACGTGACCATTTTTAACGGCGTCTAGGTTTTTCCATTGTTCGCTAGATGTCCATTCTTCTTTTGTTTTCTTCGCTAATTTAGCATCGTTTGGAATCGTATCAGATTTAAAGATGAAGATGTGATCAGCATTCATCATAGAAATGCTTTCTTTTGATGTTAATTGAATGATGTCTTTACCTTTATCGACTTCTTTTTGTTGTGCTTCTGGACGTTTGAAGCCTAAGTCATGAAGGATATCTCCTGCAAATCCACCTGCGTAAATACGTGTGTGGTCAGGACGGAAGTTCACGACTGAAGCACTCATTGGCCATTTGTCTCCAAGTGACGCTTTCGCATCTTTCTTGAATTGTTCTACTTTATTTTCATAGTTTTGTTTTAATTCGTTTGCTTTTTTCTCTTTACCTAAAGATTTACCCATTACGTCTAATGTATCTTTAAATTTATAAACCGTACCTACAGTTACAGTTGGTGCAATTTTAGAAAGTTGTTCGTATTGCTTTTCGTTACGAACTTTAGAAGCAACGATTAAATCTGGTTTTAATTTAGAAATTTCTTCTAAATTTGGTGAAGGTTCTTGACCTACAATTTTAGTATCTTTTAGGTCTTTCTTTATGTAATCATATTTTGGTTTTTGTGTCCAAGATTCTACCGCACCGACAGGTTTTACACCGAGCGCTACAGAAACATCTGTTGCACCTTGATACAGTGTTACAACGCGTTTAGGTGTACCTTTTATTTTAGTCGTACCCATTGCGTGTTTGACTTCGATTGTTTTGCCATCTTCTTTAGTACTTGAAGAGGAACTCCCATTCCCACAGGCTGCCAGAACAAAAATCATTGCGACTGCAATGACTAACATTTTAGATAGTTTTTTCATCATCTTGATGAGACCTCCTATATTTTTCATTGATAATCATTATCATTTATAATGTCTTATATTTTGCCCCGCAAGTCAATAGTAATTTTTAACTTTTTTAATTTAATTTTTCATTTGACATTTTGAAATCCTTATTTATATAATACCCACATCGATAATGATAATCATTCTCACTTAGGTTGTGTTATCGCTATTTATCCTATTAGGAGGCATTAAGTATGATACAAAAAGAACGGAAATGTCATGATTCGATATTGTCTTGTGTTGGCAACACACCGATGGTTCAACTGTCATCACTTTTTCCGAATCATAAGGTGTATGCCAAGTTAGAATACATGAACCCTGGCGGTAGTATGAAAGATCGGCCAGCAAAATACATTATTGAGCGTGGTTTAGAACAAGGCGATATTACACCAGAAACACATTTAATTGAGAGTACGTCCGGAAATCTTGGGATTGCCCTTGCGATGATTGCCAAAATCAAAGGGCTAAAACTGACATGTGTCGTTGACCCGAAAATTTCTGAAACGAATTTGAAAATTATTAAAAGTTATGGTGCGAATGTTGATATGGTCCAACAAGCCGATGAAAATGGGGGCTATTTAATGACACGTATTGAACGTGTGCATCAGTTGTTAAAAGAAACTGACAATGCATACTGGATTAACCAATACGCAAATGAATTAAATTGGCAAGCACATTATCACGGTGCGGGGACTGAAATTGTCGAAACGATTGAAGGTGCGATTGATTACTTTGTTGCACCAGTGAGTACGACTGGTAGCATCATGGGGATGAGTCGCAAGATTAAGGAACATCATCCGAATGCTAAGATTATCGCTGTCGATGCGAAAGGGTCTGTCATTTTTGGGGATGCACCGACAAATCGTGAATTGCCAGGTATTGGTGCGAGTCGAGTTCCAGAAATATTAAATCCATCAGAAATTGATGATGTGATACATATTGACGACTATCGTTCCGCACTAGGTTGTCATGAGTTGGTGGCAAAAGAAGGCATTTTTGCGGGCGGTTCAACAGGGTCTATCGTTGCTGCAATTCAGCAACTTGTAGAGACAGTCGGTCACGATAAAACGATTGTCACGATACTACCAGACCGAGGTGACCGCTATTTAGAGCTCGTTTATTCGGATGAATGGTTGCAACAGTTACAAAATAAAAATGAGACGGATACCGTGCTCAATTCTATATAAAAGAAAATGGGGGATGAGGACATCACTGATGAATGCTTTGAGGAAGCGATAAGGGTGACCGAAAAGCAAAGTGTTGTCCAGTCCCTTTTAAGATTTCAAAAACACAATTCAAATAAAAACATAAAAGGATTAAGAGGAGCGCTACGAACATGAACTATGAATTATTGTATTTAAATAGAACGGATATTGAACAAGCAGGAGGTGCACATTCAAGCGTATACGTTGATGCTTTAACAGAAGCGTTAAAAGCACATGCGGAACAGAAATTTGTTCAACCTTTAAAACCTTACCTTCGTGCAAATGGTAAAGACGGCCATATCGCAGACCGTATTATTGCGATGCCAAGTTATATCGGTCTTGAAGACCCAGTATCTGGTATTAAATGGATTGGTAGTAAGCATGACAACCCATCAAAACGTCAAATGGAGCGTGCAAGTGGGGTTATCATTTTAAACGATCCTGAAACGAACTATCCAATCGCAGTTATGGAAGCAAGTTTGATTAGTAGTATGAGAACGGCAGCGGTATCAGTGATAGCAGCACAACATCTAGCGAAAAAAGGTTTTACTGATTTAACGATTATTGGTTGTGGCTTAATCGGTGACCGTCAACTTCAAAGCATGCTAGAACAATTTGATCACATTAAAAATGTTTACGTGTTTGACCAATTTGAATCTGCAAGTGCCGCATTTGTTGAAAGATGGAAAGCAGCGCGCTCAGATCTTAACTTTGTACAAGCGCAAACTGCAAAAGAGGCGATTACACAAGGTGACGTCGTGATTACATGTACAGTAACGGATCAACCGTATATCGAATATGACTGGTTGAAAAAAGGTGCCTTCGTGAGCAACATTTCAATTATGGATGTGAAAAAAGAAGTCTTCCTTAAAGCGGACAAAGTACTTGTAGACGACTGGTCTCAAGCTAACCGTGAGAAGAAAACGATTAACCAACTTGTATTAGAAGGACGCTTCTCTAGAGACGATTTACACGCTGAATTAGGTCAATTACTGACTGGTGAAAAGCCGGGGCGTGAAAACGACGACGAAATTATTTTACTTAACCCAATGGGTATGGCGATTGAAGACATTTCAAGTGCTTATTACATTTATAAAGCAGCGAAAGCACAAAACATCGGTACGTCACTGAGTCTTTATTAATGTAATGGACCCGTTAGCAATGTCTTAACACAAATAAGGGAGCATCTAAATATGTTAGAAATAACGAAAAACAACTACGAACAACGTGCCGCTATCACGATTTTGAGTGATTTAATTGATGCCTTGCTCTTTGAAGATGTTTTTGAGCTCCATTCAAAAAGTGATGTTGTGCGTGAGGAAAGTGAGACGACCTTGGTTTACGAACGTATGGGCAAGGTACTCACGATACCTGTATATTTTAGCGGACTAAATGTGTATCGTTATGCACGTACGCACGGAGACGTAAAGTTGCAACACCAACATCAAGAGATAACCCTCAATGCAGTGGAACTTTGGGATGCGATTGTGGATATGAATCCTCATAGTGCGCAGCAGATGAATGTGACACGCTTTAGAGAAGGGCTTGTAAGTGCACAAGCCCAGTTATCTGCACAATATGAACGTTTAACACTTTCAGACCATCCTTTTATTCAATCCGAGCAATTTGCGAGTTTGAAAGATCGTCCGTTTCACCCGTTAGCTAAAGAGAAACGTGGATTAAGTGCGTATGACTATGAGCGTTATCAATCGGAATACTATCAGCCTGTAGCGTTAAAAACAGTGGCGATTCACCGTGATGCCCTTATAAAGAGTCAGTTTTCAGATGAGGAAAAATTACTACAGTCTTTAGGTCTCGACAACGAAGCTCAATACGCTAAGGTGTTGCAAGAGCAAGGATTACAAGCGAAAGATTTTATGATTTTCCCGGTGCATCCTTGGCAACTTGAACATGTTTTGCCTGAATACTTTGAGCAAGAGTTTAAACAGCGCATAGTAGTGCCATTGGACATAGAATGCGGGTCGTTTTTAGCTTCGTCATCTATGCGCTCGCTTATTGACTTGAAGCAGCCTTATCAACATGTGAAAGTGCCGTTTTCAATGCAATCGTTAGGTGCGTTACGTTTAACACCGACACGCTATTTGCTTAACGGTGAAAAGGCAGAACAGTTACTTGAAAAAGTCATACACCAATCTGAACATCTGACAAACACGCTTTCATTATGCGATGAAAAGCATTGGTGGTCGTTTATTGAACCTTCTAAAGACATCTTTGAAGATAAAATTGGTCATTTAACAGCACAATTACGTCAGTATCCTCATGAGATTCAAGATGAAGAGACGACGCTTATTTCGATGGCTGCGCTCGCGATGCCAGATAGACGTGTATATGATGCTATTTTCGGCCATTCGAATTACACATCTTCCGACGTTGAAATGATGTATCAAGACATCGTTTCGCATTTTATACGAACGATGTTTGCGTTAATGCAACGCGGCGTCTTACCTGAAGTGCATGGCCAAAATATTTTAATCGCATTTAAAGCGGGCAAAGTTACGCGCTTTGTATTGCGTGATCATGACACTGTACGTATTTACCCAACGTGGATGGCAGACAATGGACTAGAAGTGCCAGATTATACGATTCGAAAAGATACACCTAACACGTTAATTAATGAAAATTTGGAAACGTTTTTTACGTATTTCCAAACGCTTGGCATATCGGTCAATATATATGCGGTGATTGATACACTTGTGCATCTGTATGACCTTGACGAACAACGCTTAATGGCCTTTTTGAGAACAACACTGAAAAGAACGGCACAGGAGACGGTATGGCCTCAAAACAGTGTAGAAGATGTCATGAATCTACTGTTTGAAAAAGAAACATGGCCTTTCAAACGCATTTTACTTCCGTTATTACATCAAAAAAATTCTGGTGGTGGCAGTATGCCTTCTAGTATTGGAAAAATCGCTAATCCAATGATGTTTAATGAGTAACGAAGCACTTTGGAAACGTAATTTTCGCATTTTATGGAGCAGTCAGTTCATCTCTATTGCTGGTTTAACCGTACTTGTTCCGCTCTTACCGATATATATTGCTTCACTTAAGGATTTATCGGTAACAGAAATTCAGTTGTGGAGTGGTGTAGCCATTGCAGCACCCGCAGTAACGACTATGATTTCGTCACCATTATGGGGCAAGCTCGGAGACAAAATCAGTCGAAAATGGATGGTCATTCGTGCCTTAATTGGACTCGGCATTTGTTTAGTTTTGATGTCATTTTGTACGACGCCACTACAGTTCGTTTTAGTGCGGTTACTTCAAGGTTTATTTGGCGGTGTCGTAGATGCGTCTAATGCCTTTGCGACAAGTGAAGCGCCCTTAAACGAACGTGGAAAAGTTCTTGGTCATTTACAAAGTTCGATTAGTGCGGGTTCTTTAGTGGGCCCTTTGATTGGTGGCGTGTTAGCAACGATCGTCGGTTTTCAAACATTATTATTGAGCATAGGTATCATGACTTTTATCGTTTGTGCGATAGGAATGCTGTATCTCATTGAAAGGGCACATCATAAACATCATGCAGATGCAGCGCCACCTGTTCAATGTAGTGTAAGCCAGTCATTTAAATGTCTACTCTGTACTAAAGTGACGCGTCGCTTTATCATTGTCGGCATTTTAGCCAACTTGGCGATGTACGGCATGATGACGGCATTAGCGCCTCTTGTGTCTGGTGTGAATGCGACAGTGCTAGATGATAAGGCAGCGATAGGACTAATTCAATCTGCTTTTTGGATTGCGTCTATTTTAAGTGCCCCGTTATGGGGAATGCTGAATGACAAACATTATGTGAAATATGTATATATTGCGACGACGCTCGTATGTGGACTGAGTGTCGTCTTGCAAGGCGTTTCATCCAGTTTATGGGTGTTACTCCTCTTTCGTATGATTCAAGGTTTTACGTATAGCGCATTAATTCAAAGTGTCATGTTCGTAGTAGTCAATGCTTGTCATAAAGATTTAAAGGGAAGCTTTGTCGGTTCAACGAACAGCATGCTTGTTATTGGTCAAGTGACTGGAAGCATGATTGGTGCACTTGTGACAAGTTATTACAGTCCTATAGTGACCTTTATTGTGATGGGTATCATCTTTATGTCAAGTAGCCTCGTGCTCTTATCATCACAATTGAGTCGTGTGAAAGACTATCAATTATTAATGAATCAAGTATGGGAGTTGAAAGTACAACGTGCAAAACATTCAAAATAAAACCATTGCAGAACAGGCGGCATTAGAACGCATTCTCAATGTGTATTTTAGAGAAAACAATTTATATCATGAAGCCGCTGATAACGCACAATGGTGTATCAAGCTTAACGAAAGTGAATCATTGACAGGCACTTTCCTCTATTGGTCTAAGATGGGACATCACGTATACCATTCTGATATTCATATTAGTGACGGTACACAATCCGCTCCTGTTTCATGTCAAGAAGCTATCGAACGTATTCTCTCAAAACTTGCGCAATCGGAAAGTGATTCAAATGTTTCTCGCATTTTAGAGGATATTGAAAATAGTATTACACGTACGGCACACTACCTTAACTACAAAGATGAAACACGTCATATCGATGGCTATATTCAGTCTGAACAGTCTTTATATTTAGGTCATCCTTTTCATCCAACGCCGAAAAGCTCAAAAGGATTTACGGATAATGATTTAAATCATTATGCGCCGGAATGTCACACGCAGTTTCAACTCCATTACTTAAGTGTCGATAAAACGCAAAGTGTTACACGTTACGTAGAGGGCTTAGCAGATACAGTGGATGACGCTCTTTATGCGCTTGCCAACATTGAAAAAGGTGCTTTACCAGAGCACCATATATTATTGCCGCTTCACCCATATCAAATGCGTGGGCTTAAAGCATATCCAAAATTCGATGATATGTTGCAAAAAGGCTACATTAAAGACTTAGGCATACGTGGGCGTTCAGTCTACCCGACGTCTTCAGTACGTACAGTTTTTGAAAAAGATTTAAATGTGTATTTAAAGTTACCGATACATGTAAAAATTACAAACTTCATTCGTACCAATGATCATGAACAAATCGAACGTACACTTGATGCAGCGGAAGTGATTGCGCATGTTAAGGAAGATGTCGAAACAGCAACGTTTAAATTAATGTTTGAACAAGGTTATCGTGCTGTACAACATAAAGAGACACGAAACGATCTTCATTTGTTAACGGAAACAGCAATGATTGTTCGGGAAGGCATTGCAGGTTATGGCGCCGATAAGGATATACATGTGCTTGCGAGTCTATTTGAAACGATGCCGAATGAGACAACGTCAACTTTGAGTCGAATGTTAGAGCGAAGTGATTTAAATGCTAAAACATGGTTACAACGTTATTTAGACATTACGATAAAGCCTATGTTATCACTCTTTGCAACGACAGGGATTAGTCTTGAAGCACACGTTCAAAATACGCTTGTTCAATTTGAAGCAGGTGTACCTAAAGTGTGTTATGTCCGAGACCTTGAAGGCATTAGCATATCAGAAACGATTGCGACAGAGGGACAATTGATTCCACATGTTGTGGCGTCAGATAGTCCAGTGGTGTGTACACATGATACAGCATGGCACCGCTTTAAATATTACGTCATCGTTAATCATCTTGGACACCTTGTTGCAACATTAGGTAAGGCAACTGGTGATGAAGCAGCATTATGGCAAGTCGTCCAACGCGAAATGCAAACGTGGCAAGAAGAAAAGGTAATGTCAGCGTATGTTGAAGATTTACTTCATGCAGAAACGTTTTCAGCTAAAGCAAATTTTATAAGTAAAATTAAAGATTGTGGTGAAAATCCTATCTATACGAATATACCGAATCCGATGTGTGTAAAAGAGGGGGCATTGTAATATGATGGGGCAAATCGAACAACGTGTGAAAACACGAATTATGCAACAATTAATCACGTCGATGATTTATGAAGACATTGTTAAATATCAAATGTCGAATAAGGACAGTAATATTCAACATGTTGAAATACAAGGTGACCGTGCAACGTACCGCTTCGATGTGAACGTGACACGCAGTTTTGATCGCTTATTACTCGTTTCTCCTGTGATGAAAGTCCATCATAACGGAGATGAAGGAGCAACAACAGACTATGCAGGGTTATTGAGAGACGTCCATTACACGTTTGATAAAGACCCGAAAAAAGTAGAAGCCTTTATTTGTGAACTGATTCAAACGGAGTTGAAAGATCGTCAAGCATTGACGCATAAATATGAAGCTAAAGCAGCGGTGCCTAGCGATTTTAATGCGCTTGAATCTTACGCAATGGAAGGACATACGTACCATCCAAGCTATAAGTCTCGTCTCGGTTTCACACTTGCAGACAATTTGAAATATGGCCCAGATTTTAAGCCAAGCATTCACTTAAAATGGGTCGCTGTACCGAAAGATAAAGTGCAACAAACGATTTCAAAAACGGTTGATCCTACGACGCTGTTACATCAACAACTCGGTGCATCGACGATTGAAAAATTTGAGAAAACGTTGCGCCGTCATGTAGATGACATCTCAGCTTATGCGTGGCTTCCAGTACACCCGTGGCAATTTGACCATGTCATCGCCAACGACTTAGCCGAAGAATGGTTAAATGGTGAGTTGATACTTCTCGGAGAATCACAGGAAGCATATGTGCCGCAACAGTCGATACGTACGTTGTCGCCTGTTGAGAAAGATAAATATTACATTAAAGTCCCGCTTAGTATTACGAATACATCAACGAAACGCGTACTTGCGCCACATACAATTGAAAATGCTGCACAAATTACAGATTGGTTGAAACGTATTCAAGCAGATGATCGTTATTTACGCGATGATTTGCGCACGGTTTTCTTAGGTGAAGTTCTTGGTATGTCATATATAAATCATCATTTATCTTCAGACAAGAGAACAGCAACCTATGGCGCGTTAGGTGCGATATGGCGCGAGAATTTATATCATTATTTAGAAGCTAATGAAGAAGCCATTCCATTTAATGCCCTTTACAGTAAAGATATAAATGACATGCCAATTATTAATCAGTGGATTGAACAGTATGGTTTAGAAACATGGATGGCACAATTTATAAAAGTTGCAGTACGTCCATTGATTCACATGCTTTACTACCATGGAATTGCGTTAGAATCTCATGCGCAAAATATGATGTTAATCCATGAAAATGGATGGCCGACACGTGTTGCGATTAAAGACTTTCATGACGGTGTACGATTTAAGCGTGACTTGCTTAGTGATATCGCTAAAGATCCAAAACTTCAAGATACACCAATTGAACATCAACGTATTAATCGTAATTCATTTATTGAGACAGATGATGTCGCGCTTGTAAGAGATTTTGTTTTAGATGCCTTTTTCTTTATTAACATTGCACAAATGATTCT
Source organism: Staphylococcus ratti (assembly GCF_020883535.1). NCBI lineage: Bacteria > Bacillati > Bacillota > Bacilli > Caryophanales > Staphylococcaceae > Staphylococcus > Staphylococcus ratti. Next base: position 62,852 of record NZ_CP086654.1, read on the forward strand.
CTTTATGAAAGAAAGTTATCATCTATCTGAAACAGAGCAGTGGCAGTACGTTTATGATTGCATTCAAGATTACCTTGAAACTTTTTCAGACTTACCACTTAAAACAACCTTTGATTTATTTGAACGTACCATTCAAGTAGAAAAATTAACGACACGTCGATTACAAGAAGATACGGAATTACGTATTCATCATGTGTCGAACCCGCTAGGAGTGATTCATCATGATAGCGTTATCTCTTAAAGAGAAATTACAACAAAATCAAGTTGTCTACGGATTATTTAATTCCATTCCTAATCCGCTCGTTATTGAAATGATAGCAGCGAGTGGCTATGATTTTGTCATTATTGACGCTGAACATACAGCGATTAATGATGAAACGATTGAACACCTCATACGTGCTGCAGAAACAGCGGGGATTACACCTATTGTACGTGTATCACAAGCGATCGAGCGCGATATTATAAAGGTGTTAGATATGGGGGCACGTGGAATTATCGTCCCACATGTCGAAAGTAAAGCGCGCGCAGAAGAAATTGTGAGATTAAGTCGTTATTACCCTGAAGGTATGCGTAGTTTGAACGGCGGACGTATGCCAAAATTTGGTGAAACGCCACTAACGACTTATATGGTGGAGGCGAACGAGAGTATTGTCGTCATCGCCATGATTGAAAGCCAACAAGGCTTAGACGCATTAGAGGAGATTGCACAAGTGGACGGTATCGACATGATTATTGAAGGCGCTGCGGACTTATCACAATCTTTTGGCATACCATGGCAAACAACGAGCGATGTGGTAGAACAAGCGACACAACGTATGTTTGACATCACTCAACGTCATCATAAAGGGTTTATCGCATTACCACGAGAAAAAGCGCAACATGTCGCATGGCAAGGTAAAGGTGTGCAAGCATTTGTTTTAGGTGATGATCGGGGTAAATTTTATCGTCATTTAAAACAAGAACTCGCATCATTTAAAGGAGGCGAACGCGCATGAAGCCATCACGTACGCATGTCATCGAGCAACAAAATCATACATTACAAAAGCGTGAGGAAATTTATGCATCGCTACGTCAAATGAAGACAGAAGGCACACCGATTTGTCATTACATTTACGACCTTGATGCGATGCAACAACATGTCGCACGTATCGTGAAATCATTACCGAACAATTGCGATATGTATTATGCCATGAAAGCCAACAGCGAATCACGCATTTTAGAAGCAATGGCATCGCATGTTGTGGGGTTCGAAGTGGCTTCTATGGGTGAAATTGATAAAGGATGTGCACATTTGCCGGCACAGCGCATTATTTTTGGTGGGCCAGGTAAGACAGACGAAGAACTTGATCACGCGATTGAAAAAGGAATAGAACGTATACATGTTGAAAGTATTCACGAATTAGAGCGTTTGAATGCACGTTTAGAACACCATGAAACAACGATGCCTATCTTGTTACGTGTGAACCTGTCTGGTCCTTTCCCTAATGCGACGTTACACATGGCTGGACGTCCGACGCAATTTGGTATTTCAGAAAATGAAATCGATGAGGCGATCCAACGTGCATTACATTTAAAACACGTTCAATTACAAGGTTTTCATTTTCATTCCATTTCTAATAATTTAGACGCTGAGTTACATGTCAACGTGATGCGCTTGTATTTTGAAAAAGCGAAACAATGGGCAAAAACGTATGATTTTCCATTGAAACATTTAAACGTCGGCGGTGGCATTGGCGTGAACTACAAAGATTTAGACGCACAGTTCGATTGGCAGACGTTTGTTGAAGGTTTGCACAGAGTAATAGATGAAGCAGATATGCATCACGTACCTATCAATTTTGAATGTGGCCGTTATTTAACAGCGCATATGGGTTATTATGCGACAGAAGTCATTGACATTAAACAAGTTCATGGTGCCCATTACGCCATTTTAAAAGGGGGAACACAACAATTCCGACTCCCTGTTTCGTGGCAACATAATCATCCGCTTGAAATATGCGAAGTAGAGGCTTTCCAATATGATTTTAAACGTCCTGAATTAAAAAATCGTGCGGTCACATTTGTAGGACAATTGTGTACGCCAAAAGATGTCTTTTCAAAAGAGCGACAAACGCCCCAGATTAGACTAGGTGATATCGTCGTCTTTCAATATGCTGGCGCGTATGGTTGGTCCATTTCGCATCATGATTTCTTGAGTCATCCACACCCAACATTTGTCTACTTATCTGATACAAAGGAGGACAATTATGAAACACATGTATAAAGACTTAAAACTCATTCCAGTCGACCAAATTGATTTACATGAGAAGTACGAACCATGTCGACTGGAAAAAACAAAAATGAGTATCGAAGCAGATCAGTTTATACGACATCCTATTTTGGCAACGTTAACGCAAACAGGCAGATATATGGTAATTGATGGTGTACATCGTTTTACTAGCTTAAAGGCACTTGGGTGTAAAGTTGTACCGGTTCAAGTCATCAGTGAAACGCAATATTCTATTAGTACGTGGAATCATAAAGTGCCATTTGGAACATGGTGGACAGAGCTACAACAAGATGGCTCACTCCCTTGGACGACTGAAATGCGCTCAGAGCGACCATTTATTACAATGTGTAAAGGACAAGACGAACAGTACCTTTATCTCGCAGATCTTGGCAATAAGAAGTTAGAAGCTTGGGCTAAAGTTGTCGGCAGTTATAGTGATGCTTGTGCAGTTGAACGTGTTACAAATTGTGACGGTTATTGTCACGATACGTCATACATCATGATGAAATACCAGCCGTTAGACATTAAAGAGATAGAAGCTGTCGTTGAGAGAAGCGAAACCGTCCCAGCAGGGGTGACACGCTTTAATGTCTCAGGCCGATGTTTAAACCTTCAAGTTCCATTAGAAATTTTGAAAAACGGTCATAACCGAAGTATGAATATGGCGTGGTATCAATTTTTGAAAGACAAAATGGCCAACACACGTTGTTACACAGAAAAAGTTTATCTAGTAGAACAATAATACGACGTTGTGTATGCGTCTAAAATATTAAGATGAACGGTAAAGTAATACTATGGAAATAGTGTACTTTACCGTTTTGTATTGTGTGAAGTGCTTTAGATATAAACAATTCGACAATCCTCAAAATAAAAATCAACAAGATGTTACTCCATATTTTGCGGCATCAGTTCTAATCGTAGTCATGGACATATGGGGGATTACTATGTTGGTTAGGAATTCTAGCTACCGTTTTCGCTAAAGATATGTATATATATAGTAAAAAATGCGCTAGAAAAATAAGCGCGTCAAATCATGGTTATTTGTAAAAAATAGAAAAAGCTATTACAAGAACAACTATAATATCAAAAAGGTCAAAACCTTCATGATTAGAAGAAAGTAAGATGTTTCTGACCACATAGTTGTTTTTTGTTATAGTGCTTTCTTTTAATTTTTTAGATAAAAATATATAAGCGTGTTTACAAAAAAGGTAAATGAAAGTGGTTACTACTAAAATGAATAAAAATTTAATCATAATACCCTCACCCTCTAGTTTATATATGAATTTGACAAAAAATATCGATTTTATATCAGATCCAAAAATACAAAAAAGTTAAAAATTTTAAAACAACTTATGAAATTAAATAAGATTCACTTAGAACATCCCTATTCTGTTACAAAGTTAATTTTGTAGTCCAATTTTAACAAAAAGGGCATTTTGTATGAACTATTTTAAATATAAACAATTCGATAAAGATGGCATAACTATACCTTTGGTCTACCATTTAAGATACATATTGAGTTATTGTGATGTATTTGAATATTAAGAGAACCTGGCGTGAACGTTTATCATTCTACTATCTATCGGTGGGTACAAGAATATGCACCTATTTTGTATCGACTTTGGACTAAAATCGAAAAAAGTCTATAGAAACCTTGTGATTCAGTATAAAAACAATTAATATATAAACGTATAAAATAATAATTAATTGCCCAACTTTTATACACAATACATAAAAAAGGTGATCGAAAACATGAACAAATGGACAAAGACAGCAACAACGCTTTTAGCTTTAGGTGTAATGACTTCAACTGTACCTACAGACACATTTGCAGGAGCGACACAAGCGCCAACGCAACATACGCAAACGCAAGAGGATGCAAAATATGTTAAACAACTCGGTGAACAAAATATTACGAGTGTATCGTGGTACCAAAATTCTGCAGAGGCAAAAGCACTTTATGCGCAAGGTTATAACAGTGCCAAAGAAGCCTTAAGCAAAAAGATTAAACAACATAAAGGTGGTAAAAAATTAGCCATCGTTTTAGATATTGATGAGACAGTACTTGATAATTCACCATATCAAGCAGCAAGTGCTTTAAAAGGACAATCTTACCCAACGGGATGGCACGAATGGGTAAAAAGTGCTCAAGCGAAACCGGTCTATGGAGCTAAAGACTTTTTAACGTATGCAGACAAACATAACGTTGAAATTTTCTATGTTTCTGATCGTTCTCATGAAAAAGATTTAAATGCAACGATTAAAAACTTGAAGAAAGAAAAATTGCCACAAGCAGACAAAAAGCATGTGTTATTGAAAAAAGAAAGCGATAAAAGTAAGTCTGAACGTCGTGATAAAGTACGCACAGATTATAATTTGGTGATGTTGTTCGGAGATAATTTACTTGATTTTGATGAGCCTAAAGCGGCAACGCAAAAATCGCGCGAGGAATTAGTAAGACAACATGAAGATGATTTTGGTAGTAAATACATTATTTTCCCAAATCCAATGTACGGTAGTTGGGAAGCAACGTTATACAATAACGATTACGGTATGAGTGCTAAACAAAAAGTTGAGAAACGTAAGCAATCTTTGAAATATTTTGATATGAAGACGAACAAAGTTAAAACATATCAAGGGGAATAAAAATTTAGCATTGCAAGACGCTAAAGGGGGCGGGACAACGAAATCAAATAGATTTCTGTCTCGCATCATAGGTAGAGCGTTGAATATAAAGCGCACAGTAGCTGTCTGGATTGAATCGCGCTTAATAGCTTATTCAATCCTAGTCAGCCTTGTGGGGGCGGGACGACGAAATCAAATAGATTTCTGTCTCGCATCATAGGTAGAGCGTTGAATATAAAGAGCACAGTAGCTGTCTGGATTGAAAATTCGCTTAATAGCTCATTTCAACCCTAGTCAGCCTTGTGGGGGCGGGACAACGAAATCAAATAGATTTCTGTCCCGCACTATAGATAGGACGTTGAATATAAAGCGCACAGTAGCTGTCTGAATTGAAAATTCGCTTAGCAGCTTGTTTCAATCCTAGTCAGCCTTGTGGGGGTGAGACGACGAAATCAAATAGATTTCTGTCTCACTCCCTTTTTTATGACAATGTTTTTGTATCCACTTTTGATATGTTGCCATTTTCGTCGAGTAATGGTGTGATACCGCCGCTTGCTCCTGTCCAATTAGATAAGTACTGAATGCCTGTTTTTTTATCTGTTAATATGTAACAAGATATGCTTTTGTCTTTACCACATTCTTCGACGATAAAGCGATTATTTTGGCTTTTTTTAAACATAACTAGACACCTCCGTGAATTCTTCTACTTGAGCGTACCACATATTAGCATTTTCTCTAAAGGTACTAGGGGTTTCGTTTTATATTTAATGTGTATTGTATTAAACTGTCTTTAATATAATAGAGATACAGTAGTCGAGTTTAGGGCTATGCTGATTAGCGCTAAAGTATTACTTAACTCTCTCTTTTGTACGAAGCAACCGCGACAGTTGATGACGTTTCTAAATAAAGGAGAAGATATTATGAAATTAGGAATTATTGGTGTAGGTAAAGTTGGTAGTCAGCTTTTGACAGATGTACAATATACCAATTTATTTTCACAGATTGTAGTGATTGATTCAAACAGAGAACGCGCGTATGGAGAAGTTTTAGATCATCGTCATGCCCAAGGATTAAAATCGACAAATCATATTGATATTGTGAGCGGCGATTATGATGATTTAAAAGATGCAGATGTCGTAGTTGTCACAGCAAGTGTACCTATGGATGCTGAAATATCAGATAGAACTACATTAACTAAAGGCAATATCGCTATTGTTGAAAATATTATGAATCGTATTTATCAAGTGACCACGCAACCATTAATCATCTTTATTTCGAATCCGGTAGATGCGATGACGTACATTGCGACACAAACGAATGATTATCCGAACAAAAAAATTATGGGAACAGGAACTTTGTTAGAAAGTGCACGTTTTCGAACGTTAATTGCGGATCATTATGATATTGATCCGAAAAACGTTGAAGGTTTTGTAATTGGAGAGCATGGTAAAAATGCGGTGCCAGTGTGGAGTAAGGTCACTATATCTGGAATGACGCTTGATGAGTTTGAACAATTGTCCGATCAACCGAGCATAGATAAAACAACGATAAGTCAACAGATTGTTAAAGTTGCTTTTGATGTATTAAAAAGCAAAGGGTGGACGAACACTGCGATTTCTAAAACGACGATTGAACTGATTAAAAGTTTAGTATTAAATGAAAAATCCATTTTACCGATAACGTCTTTATATGCGCATCAACAAGTTGCTATAAGCTTACCGACACGTATCAGCAGTCAGGGCATTGAACACGTTTTTGATATTTCATTAGATGACAATGAACGTCAACAATTTGAAGCGGCGCAAAGTTATATTAAAGCTACAATTGATATTAAAAACCAACGATAGTGCACGAACACAGTTTTGAATAACTACTATCAACAATCAACATTGTTTCATACTTTGTTGGTTGTTTTTTCATGCTTGCAACATCCAAGTTAAATTTAGAATTTGTTATAATCCAAAGTATTGTTGAATTGTTTACGGTCCAAAGTTCAAGATTTATTAACAATGCTTTGACAGTTATGTTAACATCTCTTTTTTTATTTGAATAACTATATATAGTGTTTTAAATTGATAATAGATACTATATATAGAAAGGGATGACATGATGAAACAACTTGAAGTCGCTTTACAAGGTCTGATTACTAAAGATCCTACGGTAGTTAATGAGAATGCCAATAAAGATAGTAATACATTTTCAACGATGCGTGATTTGACAGCAGGTGTCGTATCAAAAACCTATGCTTTACAACATTTGTTACCCCGACGCGTGGCAGAAGCACATAAAAATGGAGATATTCACTTTCACGATTTAGATTATCACCCGTTTCAGCCATTAACCAATTGTTGCTTAATTGATGCAGACTCGATGTTACAACATGGGTTTGAGATTGGAAATGCGAATGTCACTTCTCCGAAATCTATTCAAACCGCAACGGCGCAACTCGTACAAATTATCGCGAATGTTTCAAGCAGTCAGTATGGCGGTTGTACGGTTGACCGTGTAGATGAATTACTGAGTACATATGCGCGTTACAACGAAGCGCACCATCGTGAAGTGGCAGAACAATTTGTTAAACCAGAAGCGATAGACGATTATGTGGATCAACAAGTCTCAAAAGATGTTTACGATGCGATTGAAAGTTTAGAGTATGAAATTAATACGTTATATACATCGAATGGTCAAACACCATTTGTCACATTAGGATTTGGATTAGGTACAGACGAATTGAGTAGAAAAATTCAACAATCCATTTTGAAAATACGGATTAAAGGGTTGGGCAAAAATAGAATGACTGCGATTTTCCCTAAATTGGTATTTTCAATTAAAAAAGGTGTTAATTTTAGTGAAAGTGACCCTAACTATGATATTAAACAACTTGCTTTAGAATGTTCCACAAAACGGATGTATCCAGATGTTTTAAACTACGAAGCATTGGTTAACATTTTAGGTGATTTTAAAGCGCCAATGGGGTGTCGCTCTTTTCTTCCGGCATGGCAAGATGCAAAAGGCGACTTTGAAAACAACGGCCGTTGTAACTTAGGTGTTGTCACGTTAAATCTTCCACGAATTGCGATTGAATCGAAAGGAAATAAAGTCGCATTTTGGAACGGTTTTCACGAACGTATGGATGTTTTACATGAAGCCTTGTTGTATCGCATTGAGCGTGTGCTTCAGGCCACTCCAGAAAATGCGCCGATTTTATATCAAAGCGGGGCATATAAATATAAATTACAAGAAGGAGAATCGGTAGCCGCATTGTTTCAACACCGTCGAGCAACAATTTCAATGGGCTATATCGGTCTATATGAAGCGGCAACCGTCTTTTATGGTCCGAATTGGGAAACAAACCCTGAAGCTAAAGCTTTTACACTCGATATTTTGAAAGAAATGAAAGACTACCAACTGAAGTGGACTGAGGAAACGGATATTTGGTTTAGTATCTACAGCACCCCAAGTGAATCATTGACCGACCGTTTCTGTCGCTTAGATTATGAACGATTTGGTGCTATTCCAGATGTGACGGACAAAGGCTATTATCAAAATTCGTTCCATTATGATGTAAGAAAAGACGTCACACCTTTTGAAAAAATAGATTTTGAAAAAGCATATCCACAGTATGCGAGCGGTGGATTTATTCATTATTGTGAATATCCTAAGTTGAATCATAATTTAAAGGCACTTGAAGCGGTATGGGATTATGCTTACGACAAAGTAGGTTATTTAGGAACGAATATTCCAATTGACCGCTGCTATGACTGTGGATATGAAGGAGATTTTGAAACGACAGAAACAGGCTATACTTGCCCACATTGTGGTAACCAAGATCCTAAAACGATCGATGTAGTAAAACGAACATGCGGTTATTTAGGTAATCCTGTTCAACGCCCTGTAATTGAAGGACGTCAAAAAGAAATTTGTGCACGTGTAAAACATATGAAGGAACCGAAATAGTATGAGCGCCTTAAATATCGTTGAAGGACGCGGTTATATCGCCAAAATAGAACAACATAGTTTTGTCGATGGGGAAGGCGTGCGCGTGAGTTTATATGTTTCAGGTTGCCCTTTTCAATGCCAAGGTTGCTACAATGTCGCAGCACAAAACTTCACGTATGGCGAACCTTTTTCCGAAACATTACTTGAAGAAATTTTGGCTTCATGTGAACCGAATTATATTACGGGATTAAGCATACTAGGCGGCGAACCGTTTTGTAATGTAGATATTACGTTGAAAGTCGCACAAGCGTTTCGTCAAAAATTTGGACAACGTAAAACTTTATGGGTGTGGACGGGTTTTTTATTTGAATATTTAAGTCGCACGACAAACAAACGTTTTCAATTACTTTCTTTAATTGATGTGCTTATAGACGGCCCATTTATACAAGCATTATATCAACCCAACTTGCCGTATAAAGGCTCATTAAATCAACGTGTGATCGACGTCCAAGCCTCACTCAATGAAGGAAAACCTGTCACGTATATCGCCTAATATAAAAGCGATTTGGAAATCAAGATAGAATGATAAATCGATCAACGATGCGACTGGCGTATAGCTTAGTAGTATAAGAATAAGAAGGTAGGATAGTATCGAGTTCAAATAATAAAAAAAGCCTCGTGAAAACGTCACAGACGATTCACGAGGCCATTTTATTTAATCAATCACAGGATATGAACTTATTTCAATGTAATGCTTAAGTACAATTATGACTTAGCTTTGTCTTGATTGTGTTTTTTTCTTCTGAGTAAGAAAAGTGCACCGAGTCCAGCGATGAATGATCCAGCGAGACCGCTGTTCATTGTTTCGCTACCTGTTTCAGGTAATGTCGCTTTTGCAGGTGAGTGATGCGCTTTACCTGATTGTGGCATTGTTTTTGATGCCACAGGTTTCTGTGACTGAGACTTACTAGGCGTTGAACTAGGTGTTGGTTTTGGTTCCGGCTTTGGTTGTGGTGTCGGACCAGGTGTTGGCTCAGGTTTTGGTTCTGGCGTTGGTTTTGGCGCTGGTCCAGGAGTCGGCTCAGCCGTTGGTTTATAGAACCCAGAATCAACAGAGAAGTCATCGCTATTATTAATTGTTACTTTTGTAGATAAGCCGTCAGAATCAAGGTGGTCATTGCCCACATTTGATTGAGTAGGCTCGTAACCTTGAGGTTGAGTGAAAGTGATTGTGTATTCACCATTTTCAAGACCTTTAAAAACGTACTTACCAGAAGCGTCCGTAGTCGTTGTTACAGTAGAACCGTCTGGCTTCGTTAAAGTAACAGTAACACCAGGGATACCTGTTTCGTTAGCGTTTTGGATACCATCTTTGTTTGCGTCGTTCCAAACGTAATCGCCGATTTCATATTTTGCAGGCACAGGTTTTGGTTCTGGCGTTGGCTTGAAGAACCCAGAGTCAACAGTAAGGTTATCACTATTGTCGATCGTTACTTTTGTAGATAAGCCGTCAGAATCAAGATGGTCATCTCCTACATTTGATTGAGTAGGTTCATAACCTTGAGGTTGAGTGAAAGTGATTGTGTATTCACCGTTTTCAAGACCTTCGAAGACGTACTTACCAGAAGCGTCCGTAGTCGTTGTTACAGTAGAACCATCTGGTTTTGTTAAAGTAACAGTCACGCCAGGGATACCTACTTCGTTAGAGTTTTGGATACCGTCTTTGTTAGAGTCGTTCCAAACGTAGTCACCTAATTTGTAAGTCGCAGGTGTAGGTTTTGGTTCTGGCGTTGGTTTGAAGAACCCAGAGTCAACAGTAAGGTTATCACTATTCTCGATCGTTACTTTTGCAGACAAGCCGTCAGAATCAAGATGGTCATCACCCACATTTGATTGAGTAGGTTCATAACCTTTAGGTTGAGAGAAAGTCACCGTGTAGTCACCGTTTTCAAGACCTTCGAAGACGTACTTACCAGAAGCATCCGTAGTCGTTGTTACAGTAGAACCATCTGGTTTCGTTAAAGTAACCGTAACGCCAGGGATACCCATTTCGTTAGAATTTTGGATACCGTCTTTGTTAGAGTCGTTCCAAACGTAGTCACCTAATTTGTAAGTCGCAGGTGCAGGTTTTGGTTCTGGAGCTGGTTGGTAGAACCCAGAGTCAATAGTGAAATTGTCAGCATCGTTAATTGTAACTTCTTTAACTTGTCCGTCAGAATCAACAGATGTGTCACTTCCAGCATTTACGATTGTTGGAAGATAACCTTCAGGTGCTGTGAATTCAACAGTATATTTACCGTTAGATAAATTATCGAATAAGTAATTTCCGTATTGATCCGTAACGCCAGTTCTAACAACTTCTCCATTACTATCTTTTAATGTGACAACGACATTTGAAAGCGGTGTTTCACCTACATCTTGAATACCGTTATGATTAGAATCGTTCCAAACGTAATCACCTAAACTATATGTTTTATCAGTGCCATCTCCAGAGCCAGAGCTTTTTTTAACTATAAAACCGTTGTCGAAGTAAAAGCTTGATGAAGCGCCACACGTATCGGTTGCTGCTAATTTTACTCTTGTTGACAACTCAGTGCTGTATGTAGGATCAAATTCAGAATCCATTACAACTACAAAAGGTGTATTGATTGCACCAAAGTTCACTTCTAAATTACCGTTAGAATTTGTGTATATGCTACCATTTCTATAAAAATCTGGAGCTAAATCTTTATAGCCTTCTGGGTTGAAGTAGTAGCTGTCTGTTAAATAACTTGGATCTGAAACTTGATAAATATGCAATTTAGAAATGTCATAATTGATGATTGCATTACTTTCTTGCTTATTTTTACCTAGTACTAAATACGCACTACTTAAGCTTGCGTTTTTAGGGTTAACGTAAATGGTTTCAGTAAACTTATTCGTTTTTTTAGTACCATCTACACTTGTAATCATAGAATCAACAGATGCTGGATATGCCCCGTGGTCATGTCTATCATACGCGTAAGTAATAGATGTTGTATATTTTTCTCCAGCTAAATCATATGTTAAGTCGTATATTCCAGAATTTTGAGCTGTTTTACGATCAGCAAACTGCGTTAAATCAAATTGGCCTGAAATATTTTCTTTATTGTTAACCCAATCAGTAAAAGTATAAGTAAGTGTCTTAGACTGGGTATCGTATACACCATTAGCAATAACGAAACCTGATGGCGAATATAAATTTATAGGTACTTGATTATTGCTTGCAGAAAAATCTGATTCCCCGTTAAGTGTTGAATATTTTGGCATGCGAAGTGTGAAATAGTCTCCACCATGAATTTTGCCGTTAACTGTATAATGAGCAGTTAAACGGAAGTTACCACTCGCATTAGGGTCAATTTGTGTTTCAGAAGTATTTGGATTCTTGATTGTTACTAAATTGTTGACGTTAGAACCTGTTGCATCAGCTGATCTTGTAGGTGTAGCTGTCGTAGATCTTACACTAGCTGAACGTAATGCTGGTGCTTTTTGAGCTGTTTTAGCAATTGTATCTGTATCCTTATCATTTGAAGGTGTTTTTGTTAAATCAGTTGCACTTGGGCTAGAAACAGTTGTAGTCGGAAGTTTTTGAGCTGAGTCAACATTAACAGGTTGTACATCATTTTCAGCTTGAGTTTTTGATGTAGTTGTTGCACTAGAAGCAGACGTATCCGAAGCCTTTACAGGAGCTGAAGAGGCCTCTGGTTTGACTGTTTTTGTTGTGCTTTGTGGAACAGCTTCAGAATCAGTTTTAGTTGTTTGAGCTGAAGGTTCTGTAGTAGTGCTAGACTCTGTAGATGACGCTTTAGTAGCTTCTTTCTCAGTAGTACTATCAACATTGTCGTTTGATTTTGCTGTTTTAGTAGTTGCTTCATTTACAGGAGAGGAACTAGCCTCAGTAGAAGGTGTTGATGCTTTTTCAGCTGCTTGCTGATTCGCATTTGAGTCAGTGGTCTTAGTGAGTGCCTCTGAATCATTAGTTGTTTTTGATGTTGTTACGTCTGTTAAAGTGGCTGAAGTATTTTCAGCAGCTTTGGCTTCATCGTGAGTGCCGAGTAATAAAAGTGAGCCTAAAAGAATAGACGCAGTACCTACAGTAAATTTACGAATAGAGTACTTATTTTGTCTATTCGGAAGAAAAGCATATTTCTTCATGGTATTCCTCCAATTGTTTACATAAAATTTTGTAGTTACTCAGTTGTTTATGCGTGTGACAGAATGTATACAATAAGTATCGCACTACTTTTTGACACGGAATATAATTTCATAATAAAACAGATGAGTAACGCATAGGTCAGTATAGCAGAATGTTGGAGGAACTCAATAGATTTTAAATTTTTACTTTGCTTAAATAATTATTGAATTTTTTTAATAAACAAAACTGGCATAAATACTGATTTTTTTGATTATATATTCAAATTTATACGCAATAAAAATAAGGCATTTGCACTATGAAAATTAATGAAAACACAAATGTTGTGCGCTTTTGAATAGCTATAGTAATTGAAAATTTTGGATAGAAAAAAGCAAAATAAACATTTTAAAAAGTGTAAAATTAAAAAGCAAAAACATGAAATGGAAATGATAAAATAGATTTACTAATGTAAAAGTATATATAGTGATTATCAATAACTTTGATGTGCTGTAAAGGAAAAGAGAGGCCTAAAGTTGAAAGAAACGAATCGAATAACAGTATTATTGTTAAAAGCATTAAGGTGTAATTTTACGAACCCAAAAAAGAAGAGATTAAATAAGCTTTGAAAGAAACGTTATGTGAAAGCAAGTTTTAGAGAGAAAATAATTTAGATCTTTGCACAATAAGCCAAATTTAAAGCACTACCAAAATAGAGAGGCTTATGTCCTAATAATTCCGCAGAAAACCAATTAACGAATAACGATTACAATGTTAAATAACTGAGAAACAGATACGATATTCCTACGGTTAAAGTCTCTAAATTAACATTAAAAGGAATAGGCAATCTCAAAGTTGCGCTAATACAATGGCACAAATAAAAGTAAATTACTTTTAAATCACCAGTATTGGCAGACGTCAATTGCTTTTCCTGGGAAATAATGTACTATAAAAAGTTTTATAGTATCAATACATGGAATTATAAAGAGTTTGGGTGGTATGCATCATTTTATCAAGTTAGTTTAAAAGTAAGGGAGCTGTTAAATATGGAAGTAGGTAAACAAATCAAATACTACAGAAAAGCACATGATTTATCTCAAACTGCATTAGCAGATAAAGTCTATGTTTCTAGCCAAACAATTTCTAATTGGGAAAACGAAAGAAGCTATCCAGATTTAGAAAGTTTAATTAGTCTTACTGAATTATTTAACATTTCCCTTGATCAACTTGTTAAAGGAGATGTAGAAGTAATGAAAAATACGTTAGACAGAAATAACATGGATGAATACGGAAAACGTATGGTAATTTTCATGTTGTTATTTGCAGTGTCTGAAGGTGCAGCATTGAGTTTAAGCGATGGGTGGTTCGGTTTATTATTGCCTTTTGTGTTTTGGATAATAGGGATGCGCTATGCAATGAAGATAGAATATTTAAAGAAAAAATATGATGTAAAAACATATAAAGAAATAGTAGACTATCTAGAGAATAATAATACAACCCCGAAGGCGCCAAGAAATAAAACAAAGTATATTTTTGAAACAATTTTTATTGTAACAGGATTCATAGTTTCTGCAGTCATAATTATGCTATTAAGCATGTGGTTATTTGGATGGCTATAACACTTATATAGTAGAAAAAAGAACGAGATAGAATTCAGAGATTCTATCTCGTTCTTTTACTTTGGTGGCTAAACTAGTTATTTCGTTTAGCCGCTATAAAGTGTCTTTTAAATAATATTTATGCGTGAAGAATAATTGAATTATAAGAAATCCTGCATTAATAGACCAATATAACCCTAATGCGGATGCAGAGGTAAGTGAAACACACACGATAATTATAGGAGATATAATGGCCATACCATAGCTAATAGAGCTTGCGTTTTAGGAAGGCTTTTTATGGTGATTAATGGCTGAATAATGTACAAGCAACCTGCAATGAGAGTGATAATGATATCAGGATGAATTAAATTAAACCACAGAAAATCAGCGTGTGCTGTTAGTCCGCCACTTGATGGCCATTTTAGTGCAGCATATAGGCCGAATAAAATAGGCATTTGTACGAATAAAGGGAGACAACCGAGTATGGATTGTATAGGATTGATATGGTTGTCTTTATATAATTTCATTAGGGCTTTGTTGGCCTTATTTTTTTCTTCTTGCGTTTTGGCTTGAATAAGTGCCGTTTTTAATTGGGTGATTTCTGGTTTTATCAGATTCATTTTGGTACGTAATTGATGACCGTTTTTTGATTGCATAAGCATAAATGGCAGCATAACCAGTCTCACGATGAACACGATTGTTATTATAGCTAAACCATAATTATTATTAAAAGTTGTAGCTATCAAGTGTAAAAGGGTGTCCATCGGAGCAGAGAATTGATGATATAAGCTATTCTCACGATGATCGCCGGAATAATTACAACCTGATAATAGAATCAGGCTAAAGAGCGATAAAACTGAGATACTTTTGTATGTTTTCAATACGTTATCCCCCTTTGATTATAAATATTGAGTAATTTATGCTTTATCGGTTCAAACCCATTTAAGGATGTAAAGTGCGCATTTTCTAAAACGGTTGTCAGTAGAGTTTTGAGCATATTTTCATAGTTTGCGGGCAATTTTTCTCCTAGGGGCAATGTCTCAATCCATGCATCAATATGCGTAAAAAAATCGTCTTTTTGAAAAATAAAATGTTTCACTAAATACTCGAAACAGTCACAATATTTATTAAGATAAGTTTCAGCTTTTTGATCATCTTTCTTCGCATAATATAGCGCAAATTGAAAATAGCAATTAATGCTTACATAAGGATATAAATCATCAACATTTAATGCTTGGTTCAAATGGTAAAATTTTAATTCAAGAGTTTCTATTGGCGTAGTATATAATTCATGTGTAAGCATTAAAGAAAAGTCGTACATCAAAATCATTAATGATTGATACATGTCTGTATGAAGCACGTTTTTAGCTTTTAAATGGTTTCCTTGTTGTAAATAAGCGCGTGTTAATAAAGCGTGTTCACCGAGTTTTAAATCAAAATCAGGAGTGGCATTTATAACGGATTCAAAGTCACCTTCAAAAGCATATAGCATTGTTTTATACACTTGAGCATGTTTTTTTAAGTAGACATCATCACAATTGTCTTCTGTTGTTTTAATAATTGATCGTGCTAAGGAAAGTGTTTCTTTAAAAAGTATTTCATCATCGCAGTACAATATATTATTCGCTAAAACACCTAATAATGAATTAAGGAATTTGAATTCATTTGCATGGTCAATGTAATGGGCTTTTACTGATAATAAATAAGCTTTATAACTAGTTTGTGGAATCATTTGTGTCAATTTTAAAGAGATTTTTCTTATATCTGCGTTGTTCAATGTCTTTTTATAGTTTAATAATTCATCTACTGTGATATTAAAAATTTTAGCTAGCTTAGGAAGCAAAGTAATATCAGGGTAAAGTATGCCATTTTCCCATTTAGATATAGTTGTTTTTGTAATATTAAGATGTTCAGCTAAATTGTCTTGGGTCATGCCACATCTTAAACGTTCTCTTTTTATCGTTTGATTAATTTGTATCATTAGTAGCACCTCTCAGTTCATATGTTACTAGAATTGTGAAACGAAATGTATTTCTCATATAGCATCTTTTGGAAACAATGTTGCTAATTTAGCAATAATGCGAATGATACCGTTTTACATCTATGTAATTCATCAAAATATTAACATTACATTTAAATCTATCCTTATGTTTTGTTCTAGGAATTATATTAAATTACGTCTATAATATGAGTGAGTTATTTTTAGAAAGGTGAAGGCTATGAAAAAGGTGAGAGGTCATCAATGGAAGCATACTAATCAATTAAGACATGTTTTTAAGACATCAAGTGCACTACTGCTTATTACGATGGGCTTAATCGGAAGTCAATGTGCACCAATGGCTACAGCTCAAGAGGTGTTTTCTATAGGTAAACAACCGTCTCTTGAAACATATATTCAAAAAAGTCAGGCAGAAGTTAAAAAAGTAAAAGAGATGAACATAAAGCAAAAAGCAAAGTTAAATGCGAATATTGGCCAGTCTAAAAGTGTCGAAGAGATTAATCATATTTTAAAAGAAGCGCACGTAGCTATGCCGAGTTTGTCTCACGAAGCGGTAGATTTGCATCGTCAACGTGAAGATGTGCGTAGAGAGACTGAAAAGATAGAACAAAATATTGCGCAATGTGTCGCAGAAATCACTAAATCAACGAATAAAGTTGATAGGGGTGAACTAAATAATCTCAATGATGATGTTGCTGTATCAACGCGAAAATTAGTGGATGAATTAAACCGGAAAGCACCTCAAGCAAGTGAGATAAGAAATGCATTGCATGTTATTTTAACAGAGCCTGTCGAAATGTCTGCTCCTTCAGATCATTATGTATCTACAAAAAGGGCACATTTAGAACAGTTTGAAGAAAAGTTAGCGACAGAAGCAAAGATGTCTCCTGAACAAAAATCTTTATTAAAAAAAGAGATTCACGTATTAAAGGCACAATTAAACAACAAAAATAACCTTGTCTTGAATCGTTTAAATGATACGGATGATAAATCCCAAGCTGTGAAAGATCTGCTGGATAGTATGATGAATGGGCAACAAGCTAAAGCGATTTTGAGCCGTATACAAATAGATGGAAAGACGAATGTGCAAATTGCAAATCAAGTCGTCGGACAATTAGACAGTCTAACTGTACTTTCAAGTGATGATTTGTTGCGGTCAATGATGGCGCATGCGGAAGAACGTAAAGCATTAATTGAAGCATTACTGTCAACGCAATTTGATAGTAATAAAGCAACTAAGATCGCAAATCAAATCTTACATGATCATCCGACGAATGTCCAAGTGGTACAACGGTTAAAAACACAATATGGTAAGAACGTTACGGGAGATATGATTTTAGAAAATGTTTTAGACCAAGCAGATGATAAGCAACAAGCCATTCAGACGATTTTAGCGTCAAAGTTTAGTGAAGATAAAGCGCGCATACTTGCTGAGCGTATTGTTGATCAAGCACATACTAAGTCGGACTTAATGCGCTTATTGAGATCTAATCCAGACGCATTATTAGATAAAATGCTAAAAGTAGATAATGAAGCCCACCGACTTAAAACCAAATTACAAACCATTTTACAACCGTTAGAGGACCTTAAGATTCGCAAGTCAGACTACCGGTTACTCAGAGGGCAGTCTGACTTGTGGGATGCTTTAGGCGGATTTTCCAAATTTTCAACAGGAAAAAGTATTTTAGATGATATTCCGGATATTCCAAATCCAATTCAAGGGCGCGCATTATCGTTAGTTAAGCCGTCTGATGGATTCCTAAGTGGTTTGTTTGATCATGAAGGGAACCTTGATTTACCTGCAACGGGACAGATGGTCAAAAAATCTGTGCTTCCTGTAAGTATCGTATTAATTATTTTTGGTAGTGCTTTCATTGTGCGGGCTATACGTCGGAAGTCTAAAAAATCTTAATACAATATGAGCTGAAAAAGCGCCATTGAATCACGTTAATTCAATGGCGCTATTTATATTAATTGTTACTTTTAATATAAGTTAGATACTGCGCATCATCCGCATCAATGGTACGATACGAAATGACTCCGAGCCCTTTAACGTTAGATTCAGAAATGATTATAGTGCCATCTGAAAGCACTTTTTCGACAAATGCGACGTGGCCATAATGACTATCGGCACCAAGTTGTCCTGCTTCGAAAACAACTGCACTGTGTGGTGTAGGCGTTAAACTGATTGTATAACCTTTACTTGCTGCGCGATTATCCCAATTGTGCGCATCGCCTAAATCGCCACTAATCGGAAGTCCAAATTGAGCCATGCGTTCATAGACGTACCAAGTACATTGTCCATGAGGGTACGGGGAATGACCACTTTCTGTGAATGTTTTGAAAGCCATAGGTGTTTCATTATATGTAGCGTCATCCTCACTTGACTTGGGCATTGCTTTTTTATCGAATCGCGTTAAATCATAATGATGAATAATACTGTTCAGCTTTTCAGCATAGTGCGTATCTGTCGCATAAGTATGGGAAAGGTGTGATGTCGCTTCACGATATGTACGTGCTTCACTTTTCCATGTCGGTTGATACATTGTAGGATTACCGTCAATACCATGTTTAATGAGTGTAGCGTAATCTTTTAAAGCGGCGTTTTGATTAGGGTAGCTACGAAATTGTGCGGCAATTTGATACATTGAATTCCCATTATCTTCTAATGTATTAAAGGTCACAGATTGCCCATAATATGCCCCTTTAATGCCGAATAAATTATGATATGGGGCTTGTGCGAGGGCACTGTTACCTGAGTCAGACTCTAAAATGGCTTGCGCAATCATGACTGAGGCGTAAATATTTTCATTTTGACCGATGTCATGTGCTTCTTTGGCAATACTTTTAATAAAATCACGCGTCGCTTTATTTTCCGTTATCTGATAATCAACGGACTGTGTGTTTGGACTCGACAAGTTAGGTCGTGTTTCAAAAGTTGCTGTAGAACGCATATTTGATTGTTTTAATTCATTGTCAAAAGATTGTTTAGGTACTTCGCTTTGTTCGATATCCACGTCAGAAGGTAATTGTGGATTTGTCAGCTGACGTTGTTTTTGGGACTTTTCACTGTATTCATCAAGTAGTGCTTCGATATCACGGTCATTTGCTTGTGTTGTTGACCGGTGCTCATTGGTAGGCGTCGTTTTCGAATGCGCATCAGTCGAATCAGTTTCTTCTGAACGACTTGATGTATCTTCTGTTAATTGTGATGACGTTTCTGATTGAATAGAAGCTGTAATCGAATCAAGTTCATCTGCGACCTTTTGATCGCGTTGTGGTAAAGGGTGACTATCTTGAGACGACGTCAGTGTACCATTTTGAGTTGTTGCATGATTGATAGGTGTTTTTTGGTTACTTGTCTGTAATGATTGTTGAGTCAAAGGATGCGCGTCATGTGTGCGTGTTTCGCCTGTTGAGGATGTTTCAGCATATGTTGGTGTCAACCAGTTGCCCCAAAATGTTGTTGTCACAGGTTGAGATGTAAATAGAAGAAACGGATTTGAAAAATAATCTGTAGATAATTTTTCTAGAGCGGTGTCATGTGTTGTACTTAAATATTTTGCATCTTTATATTTGGAATCTGCATTGCTGCCATTCACTGTCTCTTTTGACGTGTCGTTTGTATCTTTTGAAGTCTGACGATCTTTAGATATTTTGGTATCATCTGTTTGAGCATTTTCAGAAACGGTTTTTGCGGTTTCTGCGTGGACTTCGTAGACAGTATATGAGGGGAATAATAACGTTGTTGACAGTATACAGATGAACCATTTGTCTTTTTTCATAAACTTACCTCGCTTTAATATATGAAATTCTACTATGTACAAATAATAGAAGTCCTTGTTAAAATATGTATGGTGATATGAAAGTTGACCATCGTCAACTTTTTCAGAGATACCTTTTAATGAAATTATTATACCAATTTATTTAAAATAAACAAATGAATATTTGAATCATATATTCAATAAATATAAAATGTGAGTGAGGTGTAAAATGAAAAACGCAATTAAACTATTTATGACTGATTTACGAAAGATTGTTAAAGCACCAGCAGTGTTTGTGCTACTCACAGGACTTGCGCTCCTTCCTTCCTTTTATGCATGGTTTAATTTGGACGCCAATTGGGACCCGTATGGGAATACAAAGAATATCAAGGTTGCGGTGGTCAATGAAGACCAGGGAGATAAAGTGAGAGGTAAGCCGTTAAATGTTGGTGACACAGTAGTTAATCAACTGAAAAAAGATAATCATTTTGACTGGGAATTTGTAAGTCGAGAAAAGGCAGATCACGATTTAAAGATGGGTAAATATTATGCAGCAATTTACATACCTAAACCTTTCACACATCAAATTACAGGTACCCTTCGCAAAAAGCCGCAACGCGCAAATATCGAATATAAAGTGAATCAAAAATTAAATGCGATCGCGCCTAAAATGACGGATGCAGGAACAAGCGCTATCGTCCAAAAGGCGAATGACAAATTTAATGAGACGGTAACTAAGTCATTGCTTAAAGAGGCCAATCGTCTAGGCGTTAAATTAGAAAACGAAATACCAACTATAAATAAAGTTAAAAATGCAGTTTACACTGCGAATCAATCCGTACCTAAAATTAATGAATTTGCGAAGAAGATTCTATATTTAGATAACCATCAAGACCAAATAGATCAATATGCGAATGATTTCAGAAATTTAGAGCATTACAAAGGGCCGGTTTTAGACGCGGTAGATAAACTTAATCGAGTGAATAATGCGATTCCCGCCTTAAACGAGCGCGCTAAACTTATATTGGCACTGAATAAACATATGCCTCATATTAAAGAGGCATTGAATGTGGCTTCTAACGATGTACCGAAAGCTTTTCCGAAAATCAATCAAGGCGTAGATATTGCGAGCCAAGGGGTAGACCATGGTTTACAAGGTTTGAAAGAGGCAGACAGCTTTTTAAATGCCATCGATCAACGTGTAGGATATGATCAAAACAACATTCAAAATGCGCAAGAGGTGAATCCAAATGCGCAACAGGCGCCACAAAATGATGTACAGACGGCACCGCAAAGTACGCTGTCAACCTCAGGGTATAGTCATATTCAAACAGCACAAATGAGTACGAATGCGAGTGACACACCGAGTAACGGTATGGATGACGCCAATGCTATGGAATCTGCGTTGTCCAAAGCGTTATTAGCGTTATCTCATCAAACAGATCAACAAGCCCAAAGTAGTCAACAAGATATTAAAGCGTTAGAAAACGTACTTTATGGCATTATGGCGTCAGAGCACCCGAAAGACTTCGTGCCAACTTTAGACCATCTTAAATCAAGATTGGAGTTAACGAGCAAAACCAATCAGCAATTGATTGATACGTTGTCTGAACTTGAAAATAAAGAAGGAGTGCCACTTACTTCAGAAATTAAGGCGCTAGAATCTGTAAATAATAAAATCAATCAAGTTATAAAAAAAGAAAATCAACTTCGTAATGCATTATCTCGTGGAAGCTCAGGTAAAGCAGAAGCGATAGATTTACTCAATGAGCTGTCAAAAATGAATGAAAGCTTGGGAGATTTAAGTCGTTATATTCAATCTGATTTGAATCAAAAACTACTAGAAGTTTCAAAAAGCATTATGGCTGCTTTAGAAGGTGGGAACGCTAAACTTTCTACGATTCAATCGAAGCTTAATACCGTTCATCAAGTGATTAAAGATGGACAAACGGTTTTAGGTAAGACTAAAGAACGGCTCGATGTCATAAAAAGTGAGCTTCCACTCATTGAACAACGTTATAATGACGCAATGTCCGTGGCGCAACATTATTATGCGCAATTTGAGAGCGATGTAGCAAGAGCAGCAACATTTATACGCAATGACTTACCTGGTCTCGAACAACGATTGGCAGATACGACAGCGACAGTAAATCAAAATGTGCCTATTTTATTCAACCGGTATGATCGTTTAGTGCAGCTACTTAATGAAAACCAGCCTCAAGCAAAACAAGATTTACATCGGTTAGCTGAATTTATAAGAAACGATTTGCCTGGTTTAGAAAAAGATTTGGCTAAAGCCGACAAACTTTTTAAAGAAATTGATAAAGATGACACTATCGACAAATTGGTTAATCTACTGAAGAACGACTTGAAAAAACAAGCAGATGTGATTGCAAATCCAATTAAAATGAACCATGAAGATGTGTTTCCCGTTAAAGATTATGGCTCCGCAAGTACACCATTCTATACTGCATTAGCCGTATGGGTTGGGGCGTTACTGATGGTAAGTTTATTAACGACAGACAACAAGCATCGAGAGTTAGCTTCAATTTTAACTAAACGAGAAATTTATCTTGGCAAGTTAGGCTTGTTTTATATGATTGGAATCATTCAGGCGTTAATTGTGTCTATCGGAGATATTGTGATTTTAGAAGCGCAAGTAGAAAGTGTGCCGTGGTTTATTGGCATTACTGTGCTCTCCTCTATGGTTTTCGTAACGATTGTTTATACGTTAGTGTCGTTATTAGGAAATCCAGGTAAAGCATTAGCGATTGTTCTGCTCGTACTCCAAATAGCTGGTGGCGGGGGAACGTTCCCAATTGAAGTTACACCGGAGTTCTTCCAAAAACTTCATCCGTTTATTCCGTTCTCCTATGCGATTGATGCATTAAGAGAAGCGGTTGGCGGATATGTGCCTAAAATATTAACGCAAAAATTAGTGACGCTTCTTGCATTTGGAATTGGCTTTTTAATTATCGGTATTATATTGAAACCAATTACAGATCCGATTATGAAAAAAATCGCGGCTAAAGCTGAGAAAAGTGATGTTATGGAATAATTGAACGAGAAAGCCCTTTGACATTGATTTTAAAGTATCATGTTAGAGGGCTTTTGTAGTGAATGCATCATTACATGTCTCAATGAATGCACTTTATTATATAATCATAGAAAAGATAAGTTTTTAAGGAATGGGTGGTATTGGTTTCAAGCTACATGGCGTTGTGTAATTTTGGACTCAAAACAACGGAACAATTTCTGTCTTATAAAAAATATAAAAAGAGAGCTGGTATTTGTGGAGAAAACCAAGTTTTGGCGAAAGTTTATTATAACGGTAGGCGTGATAGTAATAGTCATGGGTGGCATTTTTTTATTTCAAAAACATGCGAAAAATGAAGATAAAGCACAAGCAAAATATGTGAAAGATTTAACGCCTACACTTTTTTTACATGGTTACAGTGGTACAGCAAATTCTATGAAGTATTTAATCAATCAAGCGGAAGAGAGCGGCGTAACGAAAGATGTCCTTATCGCAAACGTCTCACGAGATGGGGACGTCACATTCGATGGAGAACTTTCAAAAGGTGCGGTAAATCCAATCGTACAAATTGTATTGGAAGATCATACGCAAGTAGATTTACATGAAAATGCGCTGTGGATTAGAAATGTTTTAGAAAAATTGCAACATACGTATCACATTAAAAATTTTAATTTTGTCGCGCATTCAATGGGAAATGTTTCCTTTGCGCAGTACATGATAGATTATGGTAGTGATAGCACTTTACCGCAATTGAAAAAGCAAATCAATATAGCGGGGACGTTTAATGGAGTATTAGGCATGAACGAAGAAGTCAACGAAATTCAAGTGGATAATAATGGTAAACCTAATCATATGAACCCACCGTATCAGGAATTTATGCAGCTGAAATCCATTTACAAAGGAAAAAACATTGAAGTGTTAAATATTTATGGAGACCTTTTAGACGGTACGCACTCTGACGGACGTGTTTCAAATAGTTCTTCTAAATCATTAAAATATTTGTTAGGGGACAGTCCTAAACGTTATAAGGAATTGAAGTACGAAGGCGAAGAAGCCCAACATAGTGCGATTCATGATAATAGCGAAGTCGCAAGCCAGATGATTCATTTGCTGTGGGAAAAATAAAAACCAACAAAGCACGATTGAGGTAAAGACAAGGATGTCCCAAACTCAGTCGTGCTTTTGTTCGCAAAGTATTTAGCCTAAATTTTCACCATTAGAATCAATGACATTTTTATACCAGTAAAAAGATTTTTTCTTAGTGCGTTTTAACGTACCGTGGCCAGAATTGTCACGGTCGACATGAATGAGGCCGTAGCGCTTTTTCATTTCTCCTGTAGTAAAAGAGACGCTATCGATAATTCCCCAAGGGGTGTATCCCATGACTTCTACACCGTCGTCGTCAACTGCTTGGATGGTTGCCTCAATATGCTGTTTTAAATAGTCGATACGGTAATCGTCATGTATGTCACCATTTTCATCCAATTCATCTATAGCACCTAACCCATTTTCTACAATAAATAATGGGATTTGGTAACGATTGTAAAGTGTATTAAGTGTATAACGTAGGCCTATAGGATCAATAGCCCAACCCCAGTCACTTTTTTCAACATACGGATTGTCTATAGAAGTCGGTAAGCTTCCATATATTTTATTGTATGCATTTCGTGTTGTATTGGCATGTTTGACAGTAGTAGACATGTAATAACTAAAGCCAATAAAATCTACAGTGCCCTGTGCCAATATTGCTTCATCGCCTTCAAGCCAACCAATATCAATATGTTTCTTTGTAAACATCTTTTTCGCATAATTGGGATAGTAGCCTCTAACTTGAACATCTGGGAAAAAGAATCGAAGTCGATTATTGATTTCAGCTTCCATAATATCTTTAGGATGACAAGAATACGGATAAATAGGAATGTGAGAAATCATATTTCCTATTTTAAATTCTGGATTGATGGTTTTTCCTACTTTGACTGCTAACGCACTTGCGATTAATTGATGATGTGCAACTTGATACAGCACTTCTTCATGATTTTCATGTGCTTCTAGTAAGACCCCAGCATTTGTCCAAAGAAAAATAGGATTGTGCGTATCCATTTGATTGTTGATTTCATTAAATGTCACCCAATATTTAACTTTATTTTTGTACCTCTTAAAAACAACTTCTGCAAATTTCACAAAAGCTTCTACCACTTTTCTATTTCTAAATCCGCCGTAATGTTGCGCGAGATGCAGTGGCATTTCGAAGTGAGATAATGTGATGACTGGTTCAATATGATGTTTGAGGAGTTCATCGATTACATTGTCATAAAAACGAAGCCCTTCTTCATTAGGCGTTGCTTCATCTCCGTTAGGGAAAATACGTGTCCATGCTATGGATGTACGAAGACATTTCAAATGCATATCCGCAAACAATGCGATGTCTTCTTGATAGCGATGATAAAAATCAATACCTTCATGGTTCGGATAATAATGGTTGCTATCAATGTTTTGCGTGATTTGTCTAGGTTGGTGATGTGTACCCGCAGTCATCACATCAATGACACTTAGCCCTTTTCCTCCTTGATTATATCCGCCTTCAAATTGATTCGCAGCGAGAGCGCCGCCCCATAAAAAGTGCTTCGGTAGTTGAGCCATACGATTCATCCTTTCGTCTTGATAGAATATGAGCTAAAAGCGTTGTTGTTCAAGTGTTGTATTGTTCATGCATATTATAATTGTACCGGTATAATTTGTAAATGCAGATACATTTTAAATTAGTGGCGGAATTTAGTGATATAATATTTACGAATCTAATAAAAGAGAGGCATTTTAATGTTAAAGTATGAAGAAATTGCTCATAAAATAAGTAACTTACTGGAGAACGAGGTTTACAGCGCTGGAGACCGTCTACCTAATATTGAACATTTAAAAACGGAATATCATGTGAGTAAAAGTACAGTTATTAAAGCGCTCGAAATATTAGAAAAGAATGGCTATATTTATCAATCTAGAGGCAGTGGTATTTTTGTTAGAAGTCCTAAGAGAGAAGGATACATCAATTTATTTACTAGTAATGGCTTTACAGAGGATTTAAAAAATCATGAGATTACGAGTCGTGTAATTGAAGTGTGTGAAATTGCAAAACCAGATGCTGTGGTACGCAAACAATTACATTTAACTGAAGAGGAAGCAGTATATTATGTGAAAAGAATACGCTATATTGATCAAGCGGTTTTATGTATAGAAGAAGCGTATTTTAGCCGAAAATTGGTGCCTTATATGAGTGGAGAAATTGCGAAAGGCTCTATATTTAAATATATAGAAGAAAACTTAAAAATAAATATCGGATATTCTGATATTTATTTTCACGTTGACACATTAAATGAGGAAGAAGCGGCAATACTAAATCAAAGCAGTGGAGCGCCTACTCTAAGATACGAACAAGTATTTTATACAAAAACAGGGGTTCCATTTGATTACAGTCAAATTGTTTTCGAAAAAACGAACGCTAAATTTTACATTCCGTCGATTAAGTAATAGGAAAGGGACCACATTATACTAATTAAATTCAACCAATAGAATGTAGGTGATGTAATGGAAATTGTTGATGCGCAAACATTAAACTCAACGGACAGACAAGCATTTTTTATGCATTATTGTGGTAGCGATAGAATGGTGGTTACTTCGGGTGATTTTAAATTATCTCAATTATATGGCTATGCTGCTCAAGAAAACGGACGAATCCTTGGACTAATCACTTATGAAATTTATGATGACTACCTTGAAATTATTTCTTTAGATTGTGCGACTCAAAATAAAGGGATTGGTACAGCACTTGTTAACGGTATCGTACATAGTGCTAAACAATTAAATAAGAGCGAAATTAAGGTCATTACTACCAATGATAATATAAATGCGGTGCGATTTTATCAAAAGCGCGGTTTCAGATTCTCTAAAATTATTCCAAATGCTGTAGCACAGGCAAGAGTACTTAAGCCAACTATTCCAGAGGTTGCGGAAAATGGCATTCCGATTATGGATGAAATTGTATTTTCTAAAAGTGTGACCGATACTATATCTTGAGCGCTTTGAATGGCAATAAGTAGGTGTCAAAAATAGGACATATGGAGTCTGTGGAAGCGCAACCACTAAAATCTTAATCTCATAGGATTACTTTATGTTGTTGAAAAACGGGTATAGAGCTATGGAAAACAACAATAAGTGGATGAGAGGCAAGAAAGCTTAATGCTTTTCGGAAAATCGAGGTGACGCATGTGAAAAAAATGAAAATTTGGATGAGTAGTTTAATTATCGTGGTCATAATGGTTGGCACTGGTGGCATGGCATTCGCTCAAAAGCAAGGTAAAAGTAACGAAACAGCACATACGAATTTTATTAATGCGCATACACCGACGTTATTTTTACACGGAACACAAGGAACGTTAAATTCATTAAGTTATTTAATTGATCAGGCCGAAGATAAAGGCGTAACCAAAGACGTCATCATCGCACATGTCGCAAAGGATGGCACGGTTAATCTAGAGGGCAACATGTCTGAAGATGCAATAAATCCCATCATTCAAATAGAATTAGAAGATAATGAAAATATGGATTTAAATCAAAATGCCAAATGGATAAAGCATGTGTTAACGACACTTCAAAATAAATATCATATTCAATCGTTTAATTTTGTAGGTCATTCTATGGGAAATACATCTTTTGCACAATATATGTTAAATTACGGCAATGATACATCTTTGCCGCAGTTGAAAAAGCAAGTGAATATCTCTGGTCCCTATAATGGTGTTTTAGGGATGAACGAAAGTATCAATGAAATAGAAGTGGATGAACAAGGTAAGCCGAGTCGTATGATTCCTCCATATCAAGGATTTCTTAAACTGAAAGAAGTGTATAAAGGTAAAAATATCGAAGTTTTAAATATGTATGGAGACATTTTAGATGACACCCATTCTGATGGCGTCGTTTCAGTAAGTTCATCAAAATCTTTAAAATATTTACTTGGAGATAGCCCAAAAAGTTATAAAGAAATCAAATATGAAGGCGATAACGCCCAACATAGCGCAATTCACGATAATCCAGATGTCGCCAATGACCTCATTTCTTTTTTATGGGATACATAAGTTTATGCGAGAGATGAGCGTCCTAAGCATTCATGCACTACATAAGGCGCTAAGCGTCATTCTTAAAACAGTATCGTACCTTTTTATGTGATTTTAACCTCATTCTACGGCATTTAATGCATTGATGACATGCGTCATATCATCATGAATAACTAAATCGGCTTGATAATCGTAAGGCGTCGGATCTTGATTGATAATAATTAACTGACCACGATTAAAGTTTGAAATGAGCCCTGCAGCAGGTTGGACGACGAGAGAGGATCCTAATACGATCAACGTGTCCGAGGCAGTGATTTTATGGAGTGCATTTAAAGTCGTAGCTTGATTTAACATTTCACCGTACAATACGATGTCTGGGCGAATTGTGCCTGCACAATGTTCACAATGATGAAGTTGATGCGTTAAAACATACGATTTTGTGTACTGCGCATTACAATTGATACAATAAAAGCGATTTAACGTACCGTGAAGTTCGTCTACATTTTCGCTTCCCGCATCAGAATGCAAACCATCAATATTTTGAGTCACCACCCCTAAAGCACGTCCCTCTTTTTCAAGTTGTGCAATCCATTGATGTACAACATTTGGCGCTTTGTCTGCAAACAACAAATATTGATAACAAAAACGCATAAAACCTTCAGGATCTGCATTCAAATAATCAGAACTCAACATATATTCAGGAGAATAGCCGTTTTCTGCAATCTTCTCATTTAATCCCCCAACTGAACGAAAATCTGGAATACCACTTGCGACAGAAATCCCCGCACCAGTAAAAAAAGTGATTTTATTGGCGCTGTCTACTATTTGCTTCAATTGTTTAATTTGTTGACTCATATCCATCACTCCGAGAAAAAGTTTTACTTTAATGACTTTATTCAGTGACATTGTAAAAGTGTGCGAAGAAATAAGCAAACGTTAGAGTATTTTCACTCTGTATTGAAAAATAGTTATAATTACATTAAATGATAGGATAATTCATAAAATTGCGTCGTTATAATAATATTTTTGTTAAAATGATAATAAATTAAGATGTCGTAATGCTTGGAGGAAAACGTAATGGGTGATCTAGTTAAAAATACATTGTCAGCATGGGGATTAATTGAAACCCTACAGCCAGGTGAATTAAGTGATTTGAAAGGCATTTTGAGTGCACATTTATTTGAAAATAATGAGAGTCAGGAAAAAGGGCGTGAATTTGAAAACTTTTATCCTATTTGGGAGAATAGAGCGTTTGTTTTAAAAAAAGAAAGTAGAAATAAAGGCGCAATCAAATTTCAAATGTATCGCTTTTGTTTTAACTTTGGTGAGATAGAAAAACGTCTTAGAGCAGCATACAATGATGAAGAAGTTTATAATCCAAGCACTAAAAAATGTTACGGTTATACATTTACAGTGGATGATAAAGGATTTGTCGAGATAGACTCACTTTTTGTTCCTATGCTCATGACAGCTATGCGTTATTTTAAACACGATAAAAATATTGAAAAAGTACATGAGGATAATTTTGAGAAATTTAAATTTGAATGTGAAGAAGTATTAGGGGGTAATCCGCTAGACGCTTCAAAAATTCAAAAAATGGATGAATTGTATTGTAAGTACTTTGAAAAGTTCAAAACAGAGTTTCTAAATGGTTTTCAGCATACTGTTAAAGTGAAATTTGTTAGACCTAATGATGTAGATCAAGAATTAAATAGCTTTTATCTTACGGATATAGAGTCTGCAAGAGAAAATCCAAATGAGACGTTAAAGCAATATATTACTGGAACAAAAGAGAATCAAAAAACAAATATAGATGAAAATAGAAAATTAATTGAGTATTATTTACAACCAAAATTTTACCCAGATGGTCGGTGGCCTTCTTTAGTTGAGCATCGTCTTTCTTTAATGCAACAAGTAGCAGTAAATCATATTACACATGATAATAAATTAATCAGTTCTGTAAATGGACCGCCGGGTACTGGAAAGACAACTTTGTTAAAAGATTTATTTGCACACCATATCGTAGAACGCGCTAAAACATTTGCTGAATTATCACATCCCAAAGAAGCGTTTAAAGCTCAAAAAATTCATGAAACCGATCAACATCCGACGCATTTTTTAAAAGAGGTACATGCGCAATTTAAAATGGTAGTAGCTTCAAGTAATAATGGGGCGGTTGAAAACATATCAAAAGATTTGCCTAAAATTTCAGAAGTTATTAGAAATGAAGTAAAAACCAAGTATCCGCAATATGAAACGGAATATCAACTTTTAGCGAAAGAACTTGAAATATTTAAAGGTATAGCAAGTCATTTAATCAATGAAGAGGCTTGGGGTATTTTTTCAGGAGTTTTAGGTAAAAAGCGTAATATTGATAAAGTGATGGATCAAATGCTAGGTGATGATAAAGCATTGAATCATATACTCATTCGTGAAGAAGCACAATCAGACGTCCTTAAAAATTGGAAAGAGGCTAAAAAGTCATTTAATGACACGTTAAAAAGAATCCAAAAAATCAAACTTGAAATAAAGAACGGTTATGAAAAGTATCAAGACTATAGTCATAGCATTGCAAAGATGGAGCAGTTTAAAAACCAAGTACAAAAGTTAAAGCAAACATTGGAGCATATGGAAAATAGTAATAAACTTGAATGTGACATAGCTTCGATGAGCAAAGAAATACAGTTTATCAACAAGCAAATTGAAGATATCGACGAATATGAACGAACGATACAACCTTCTAGCTCATTAAAAGAAAAATTAAAAAAGTGGGTAGTGGGTAGTAATGACAACGAAGACACTTCAAAATATAGCGCTCAAAAAGCAGCATTAATTGAGCGCAAAATTGATTTGAATCACCAAAAGCATGAACTTCAAAAAGATGTAGATCATCGTAAAAAAGAAGAAGCAAATATTTTGAAGGAAATGAAAGGTCTCGAAGCAAATATTGAAAAGTTGAATGCACGTATTGTAGATTATGAAGACGCCAAAACTACACATAATGGTTTAATGTATCCAGATGAAAAGTTTT
Source organism: Staphylococcus ratti (assembly GCF_020883535.1). Lineage (NCBI taxonomy): Bacteria > Bacillati > Bacillota > Bacilli > Caryophanales > Staphylococcaceae > Staphylococcus > Staphylococcus ratti. Next base: position 94,369 of record NZ_CP086654.1, read on the forward strand.
GGAAAGATAGTAATGAAGCTTATTGTTTTCGACAAGAATCGGTTTTATTCACATCTGATGAACTTCAATTTCAAAGAGGCTTACTTTTCTTGAAAGCAATGGTATTACATAAATATATATTAATTGGTAATGCAAAATCTATTCAATCTGGTTTGTATGATTTTAAAAGACGATATGAGTATTTAAAGTCAGCACCAATAAAAGTTAAAAATGCTTGGAATATCATTCATCTCATTTTCCCAGTAATAAGTACGACATTCGCTAGTTTTAGTACGCTTTATACGAATATGAGTAAAGATTTTATAGACTATCTTTATATTGATGAAGCGGGTCAAGCGGTTCCTCAAGCAGCAGTAGGTGCCCTACACAGATCGCGTCATGTGGTAGCAGTAGGAGATCCGCTTCAAATTGAGCCAGTAGTCACGCTTGAACGTCATTTAATCGATCTTGTGAGAAATGCATATAATGTTCCAGAAAGACTAGTGAGCATAGATGCCTCTGTTCAAACGATAGCAGACTATGCCAATAATTATGGGTATTGGAAAGGACAAGGAGATGAAAAACAATGGATTGGTATGCCTTTATGGGTGCATAGGCGTTGCTTGAATCCAATGTTTACAATTAGTAATAGCGTCGCTTATGAAAATAAGATGGTTTTACCGCAGTACGTGAAAAATAGCGAAATAAAAGGTAAAACTGGAGAAGTGACGTGGCTAAATGTTACAGGTAATGCTAAACAAAAACAATTTGTTGAAGAGCAAGGAAAAGCAGTGTTGGAGTTACTCAAAGGAGACTGGTTACATGCTCAAAAAAATGGTGACATCGCACCTAATGTGTTTGTAATTTCTCCTTTCACAGCCATTAAAACTGAAATAAGCCGTTTGGCAAGGAAACAATTGAAGTCATTTGAAACTTCTGAAGTTGATATTAATGATTGGGTTAAAGCATCTATAGGCACGGTTCATACATTCCAAGGTAAGGAAGCGGATAAAGTTTATTTTGTTACAGGAACAGACCACAAGCAAAATGGTGCGATCCAATGGTCTTGTAGTAAGCCTAATTTAATTAATGTTGCTGTAACAAGAGCAAAAAAAGAATTTGTAATTATAGGTGATGAAAAACGAATCAGTAAATTAAAGTATTACAATATTATCAAACGTAACCTAAGCAAATGCGAATCTCAATGCTAAAAAACACCGAAATTTCGATGTAAGCGTGTGGAGGTAGATATGATGCTATATGTAAAAAGTAAAGCATTATTAATATTAGGAGTGATACTTTTTCTCGCTATGTTTTATTTTAAAGTGGAATTGGGCGATTCTATATTGAGGCCTTTAGGTTACATTTTATCAGGCATCTTAGTTAGTTTTTCTTTAGGATATAAAGAAAAGGATGTTTAACGTAAGTGCTAAAAGATGACATGTCGTTTTTTCTCTTTCTAGGGCTTTGTGCGCTATCGTACAAAGTCCTTTTTGAATTTAAAAATTTTAGGAAAAAAAGCGCAAAAAGAAAGAGATTTAGTAGATTTACGATTTTTTACCTAATTCATAGGAAAAAATAGCGCCATTCAGTACTAATATAAGATTTACTAAAAACAATACAATTACCAATGAAGCATAGATTTTATTTTTTAATAACATAACTAACTCACTTTCTAATAATTGTTATCAAAATTAATGTCAGTTTATATTTTAAAGATAAAAAAGAGAGGTGTTACAATAGCATCATATTATAAAACTACTTAATTGGAGTTGTGATTTATGGCTAAAAAGAGAAAAGTTTATTTAATTTTATTGATCATAACTGCTTTGGCTGTTTACGCTTTACCACAAATAACAGGGAACTATCATTTCTCTACTAGAGTATTTGAGATTATTCCGTTTATTTTCTTTGTTTTATTTCTGTTTAGTTCTGATGATAAACAGGATTGACCATTTCTCTCGAATAATGATAAAACAATTTAATATTGAAATATAGAGGGGTGGGACGACGAAATCAAATAGATTTCTGTCTCACTCCCGCATACATTTTTTACAAAGTTTCTCATCTGGAAATGTTTCATGTGGAACGTTTTTAATGATATTAAGTGCTATGGCTAATTGAGGGCAACGAAAAATGGGGATAACGTTAAATTGAGTTAAGGGGGTAAAACGTAAGACAATCGCGCTTTATAACAATTTTAAGGTGTACATGGACTTCTCATTGCTTGTCATAAGCGCTTAATATGGTTATTTTAAGAAACTTATATACGTCAAAATGACAATTATATTTGTCATTTTGACTAATCTGTTATATGTTTATATATAAGGAGTTGACTGATATGCGAAATCGACTTAAAGAATTGCGCGCGCGTGATGGTTATAATCAGACACAACTTGCGAAAAAAGCTGGGATTTCTAGACAAACGGTTTCTTTAATAGAACGTAATGAGTTTACACCGTCAATTAGAACAGCGGTATGTATCGCGCGTGTATTCAATGAAACGGTGGAAAGTGTTTTTATTATTGAGGAGGAGGATTTATGAAAGTAGTTAGGTTTTTAGTGATGGTACTTGTAGGTGGCCTCATTGGTGGTTTAATAGGATTATTATTCAGCTATACAGACCATTTGAAGCTTTTTACACAATTTAAAATGACGGATCCATCAACTATTCATATGATTGGTATTCTGTTTTTAATCATTATTGTGGCTTTATTAATATGGGCATTTTACACACAAAAAAAGGTGTTAAAACAAAAAAGGCTATTAGATAGTAATATAGAGGATGAAGCCACTGATAATATAGAGAGAAAAGCCGCATTATACTTTTTAAATGTGTCGTTTCTAATGTTTACATCTTATGTCGTTGTGTTCCTCTTATTCTTTATTTATGTATTAGGAAATGTGCCAAGTATATATGTTTTTTATCCAGTTTCAGGGTTTTTATTGGCATCTCTGTTCTCAATTCCGTATGGATTTTTTGTTAGAAAATACGATTCGCGTTATCCTAAACAAGGAGAAAAAGAATACACCGAAAAAACATTGTCTATCATGGATGAAGGGGAACGCCATATCACGCTCGTTTCAATGTATAAGGTTTATCATATTAATATCTCCTTACTTATCATTTCAATTATTATTTTGGGAATATATTCATTAGGCAGTAACAACAACCAAACGTTAGCATTGTTTGTTTTAATTGTGCTCTTTATATACAATGTCTTCGGATATTTGTTGAAAGTACGTAAGCACTACTTGTAGTTTGAATCAAAGCTTTTCTAGGACTGGAACGTATATTATGACCTCGAGTGAGCCATGTTGCCTTTAAAGTGATTCCTTTTGTGCTAGTCGGGCTAACGCAATAATAAAGTACGAAAAAATGAATATTCCGCTCATTTTATTGCCATCTGTATCAAATTTGCTTAAAATATTGTTGTTTTCTAATGAATAAGACGGTAGGCTAGGCTTAAACATCGTATATGACGGCAGGTGGTCGAATTGGCAAGGAAATCTAAGCGAGTTCAAATTTTAGAAGCAGCAGCCCAAATTGTTTTTGAGCGTGGTGTGGATGCGTTAACGCTTGATGCAGTGGGAAAGCAAGCAGGTGTGAGTAAAGGTGGATTATTGTATCATTTCAAAACGAAAGACGGCTTAATTGAAGCATTGGTGCACTATGCGAATCAGTTGTACCAACATAACGTTCAAAAAGCATTAGAGCCGGCACTGTCACAAGGACAATATTTAAATGCTTTAATAGAAGCAACGCGTGAACATCGTGCTGAAAATGCGCCGATTACGTCTGGATTGTTGGCTGCACATGGGACAAACAAAGATCACTTAGCGCCTTTAAAAGACACATATGCACATTGGCAACATACGATTGTGAATGAAGGTGTAGATCCAGTTGATGCAACGATTATTCGTTTAGCAGTTGATGGGCTATGGCTCTCTGAAATCTTTGAATTTAGCGCAATTGATGAAGAAATGCGCGAGGCTGTACTCAATCGTTTAAAAATGTACACACAACAACCAAAATAAAGAAGAATGCTTTGTTAGTAAGGCATTCAAATAGAGTCATCGCCGAATTGTGCAAATGTGCATAATTCGGCTTTTATATTTGAGTTACATTTGAAATAAAACTGACCGATTGGTATAGTAAAAAGGTGAACTGTTTACATAAGGTGGGCACGTGACAGTTATCATTTTCAACAATTGACTTCAGTCAGCTAAGGTGTAGCGCTCATGTGCACGCTTCATTAACGTAAATAATAGCGATTAGGGCTTTTTGTGCCTTGTTTTTACTAAGTACGCTTTGTATGACATTCACAAGGAGTCTTTTTTGTATTGGTAAATTTCAAAAGGGAAAGGAATGGACATATGTTAAGTATTAAAAACTTATCAAAAGTCTATGCTGGGAGTAAGAAAGCTGTAGACAATATGAATATTGAGATTCAGCAAGGGGAGTTCGTAGCGTTTATTGGTACGAGCGGTAGCGGTAAAACAACCGCATTACGAATGATCAACCGGATGATTGAGGCAACGGAAGGCCAGATTATGATTAACGGTAAAGATGTACGTCAAATGAATCCTGTAGAGTTGCGTCGTAGTATCGGTTATGTGATACAACAGATAGGGCTAATGCCTCATATGACGGTAAGAGAAAATATTGTGCTTGTGCCAAAACTATTAAAATGGTCTCAAGAAAAGAAAGATGAAAAGGCGCGTGAACTTATTAAACTTGTTGATTTACCAGAAGCGTATTTAGATCGCTATCCTTCTGAATTGTCTGGAGGTCAGCAACAACGTATTGGTGTAGTGAGAGCACTTGCGGCTGAACAAGATATCATTTTGATGGACGAACCTTTTGGCGCATTAGACCCTATAACACGTGATACATTACAGGATTTAGTGAAAAAGCTACAAAAACAATTAGGGAAAACTTTTATATTTGTGACACATGACATGGATGAAGCGATCAAACTTGCTGATAAAATTTGTATTATGTCTCATGGTCGAGTGATTCAATACGATACACCAGATAATATTTTACGAAATCCTGCGAATGATTTTGTGCGTGATTTCATCGGGCAAAATCGCCTCATTCAAGACCGACCAAATGTGCGTACAGTTGAAGATGCGATGATTAAACCAATTACGATTACGGCCGATCAATCATTAAACGATGCGGTTCAATTGATGAGAGAGAAGCGTATTGACACATTGTTTGTAGTGAATCATCAAAATAAATTGTTAGGCTTTCTTGATATTGAAGATATTAATCAAGGTTTACGTGCACGTGCCGAACTTATCGATGTGATTCAGAGAGAGGTTTACACCGTCCCTTATGATAGTAAACTTCAAGATTCTGTGCGTACGATTTTAAAACGAAATGTACGAAATGTGCCTGTGTTAGATGAAGCACATCATATTGTGGGATTGATTACTCGAGCTAATCTTGTCGATATTGTATATGACAGTATATGGGGCGAACCAGAAACTGACAGTGGTGAAAAGCAAGCTACCACAACTGAAACGGCTGGAGTTGATCGCGCATGATAGAGTTCATTGTGAATAATGCCAGTGATTTGTTCTCAAAAACGTTGGAACATCTTTACATTTCGATTCTTGCGCTCGTCTTAGCTATTGTCATTGCAGTGCCTGTCGGTATTTTATTAACACGTACAAAACGGATAGCCAAAGTGTCATTAACGATTGCGAGTATCCTTCAAACGATACCGACACTTGCGGTGTTAGCGTTAATGATTCCGCTATTTGGTGTCGGTAAAGTACCTGCAGTTATCGCACTCTTTTTCTACGTATTACTTCCGATTCTTAATAATACGGTAATTGGGGTTGAAAGTATCGATAAAAATGTGAGAGAAGCGGGAAAAAGTATGGGAATGACAGCGTATCAGTTGATGAAAGATGTAGAGTTCCCGTTAGCCTTACCGATGATTTTAAGTGGTATTAGATTATCGTCGGTATACGTGATTAGTTGGGCGACGCTCGCAAGTTTTATCGGTGCGGGAGGCTTAGGTGATTATATTTTCAATGGGCTTAATTTATATGATGAAAATATGATTATTACAGCAACAATATTAATTACTGCGCTTGCGTTACTCGTCGATTTTTGTTTGTCACGTATTGAAAAATGGATTGTACCAAAAGGTTTAAAAGTTTCTAGATAAACATTGGAGGGATAAGATGAAACATTATCAAAAGTATATTGTCGTTTTAGTGCTTTGCCTCACGGTGTTATCTGGATGTAACTTGCCGGGGTTAAAGAATGCGACCGCACCAGATGAAGTTCAAATTACAGCACTTGCAACGTCAGAATCACAAATTATGTCTCATATGTTGAGATTGCTTATAGAACACGATACTCACGGTAAAATTAAACCGACGATTATTAATAACTTAGGTTCTAGTACGATACAACATAATGCGATTGTCAACGGCCAAGCAAATATGTCAGGAACGCGTTATACAGGTACGGATTTAACAGGTACGCTTAAAATGTCTCCGATTACGGATTCTCAAAAAGCGATGGCAGCAACGCAAAAAGGATTTAAAGACAAGTATCAACAAACGTTCTTTAATTCATACGGTTTTGACAACACCTTTGCGCTAATGGTTACGCAAGAAACAGCAAAAAAATACAATTTAGAAACGGTCTCTGATCTTGAAAAATATGCCAAAGATTTACGATTAGGAATGGATACGACGTGGCCGAACCGTGAAGTTGATGGTTATCCGGCATTTCAACGTAAGTATGGCTTTAAATTTGGAGAGAACCGTCCTATGCAAATCGGTTTAGTTTATGATGCACTTCAAAGTGGCAGTTTAGATGTAGCAGTGGGGTATTCTACTGATGGACGTATTGCAGCTTACAATTTAAAAGTACTTAAAGATGACAAGCATTTCTTCCCACCGTATGATGCGAGTCCTTTAGCATCAGATAAGTTGTTGAAAGAACGCCCAGAATTAAAGCCAATTATTAAAAAATTAGAAGGTAAAATTTCAACAAAAGACATGCAACGTTTAAATTATCAAGCAGATGGAGAAGGCAAAGAGCCTGCCATCGTTGCACAAAAGTTTTTAGAGCAACATCATTATTTTGATGATACAAAGGAGGCCAAAAATAATGAAAGGTAACCTATTTCAACAACTTTGGGACTATTACCATACGAATTTTGGCTATTTGTGGGAATTGTTTCTGAATCATTTATTAATGTCGCTCTATGGGGTATTATTTGCGGCGATTGTAGGCATTCCGTTAGGCATTATAATTGCACGTTATGGCAAATTATCTACGGCAGTGATAACAGTGGCAAATGTTATTCAAACGGTGCCTGTGATTGCGATGCTAGCGATTTTAATGTTGGGCATGGGGCTTGGTATGAATACAGTAATATTTGCTGTATTTTTGTATGCACTACTTCCGATTATTAAAAATACGTATACAGGCATTCAAGGTGTAGATGCGAATATTAAAGATGCAGGTAAAGGCATGGGAATGACACGCAATCAAGTGTTGCGTATGATTGAATTACCCTTATCGCTTTCTGTTATTATTGGCGGTTTGCGTATCGCGCTAGTAGTTGCAATCGGTGTTGTAGCAGTAGGTTCATTTATTGGTGCACCGACATTAGGTGATTTAATTATTCGTGGAACGAATGCGACGGATGGCACACTTTTTATTTTAGCCGGTGCTTTACCAATCGTATTGATTGTGTTGATTGTTGATATACTTTTACGTATGCTTGAGAAGAAATTAGATCCAGTAAATCGTCGTACAAAAAATACAGCGACACCGAGTTAAAAGGAGTGACCGTTCTTGGCATTAATGGAAATGAACTACAAATCAAAAACGCTTGGCATGCATCAATCTTTCACGGTAATCTTGCCTGAAGATCGCAGTTATTTTCAAGTAGAGGAAAAACCTAAACGATTAAAATCTTTGTTGTTATTACATGGACTGTCGAGTGATCATGCGTCGTATATGCGTTATACAAGTATTGAACGCTATGCGAACACCCACCAATTGGCTATTATTATGCCCAATGCTGATCATAGCTTTTACACAAATATGAAATATGGTCACAGTTATTATGATTATATTCTTGAAGTTTGGGATTACGTTCATCAAGTATTGCCGTTATCTAAAGAGCGAAAAGATAATTTTATAGCTGGTCATTCTATGGGCGGCTATGGCACGATTAGATTTGCGTTAACTGCGGGAGAGCGCTTTGGGAAAGCGGCGCCGTTATCTTCTGCGGTCGATGTGTCTCAAATTCATCATTATGTTTATCCAGATTTCAAACCACAAGCGATTGCCGGAGATAATATAAATGCGGTAGGAACCACGTTTGATCCGTATTATTTAGTAGATGTAGCAGTTTCAGAGGGGTACAAGATACCTGAAATACTAATGATGTGTGGCACAGAGGATGATTTGTACCAAAGTAATCTCGACTTTTGGGATTACTTAGAAAAACATCATATTCCTTGTGGATTTGTTTCTAATGCTGGAGGTCATGATTATGACTACTGGGATAAAGCTATCAAAATGGTTATAAAAACGTTTGTAGAAGATTAAATAAATAACATTAGGCGTTCATTGCGGTATATGTCGTATATGGACGCTTTTTCTATTGCTAAATGAGAGGATTGTGGCTTCTATAAAAGGGTTCTTCATTTTTTATGATGGGATGACATAAGTCATCCTGCTTTTTTTTGTACAAAAATAGCGCAAATGTCTCTATAATTTTAAGTGACCAAACAAAAAATAAAGGATACATATTGCGCCTTTGTGTAATGATATATTAAAGTTATTAAAAATTAAAGAAGTCATATTAAAATTACTAAAGTTGAAGAAGATGTAGTCATTAAAGGTAAGGAATCTAACATCATCTTTGGCGCTCTTTCATTTAAGTCTAAGACTTATCCACACTGCTATCATACAAATTTAAAACGTATAAAACTTCAAGAGATATTTTAGCGCATTTACTTGAATTAGGCCCTATATTGCTTAAATAGATTGCGTACCGAGTCGAGACTCCCGAGGCATAGAGCCGAAACAGAAAATCCGGGAGAGATACAGAAATCACATAACATTGATTTCGTAGTATCTCCCCCGCAACTATGACTAGGTTTCTAATAACAGTTAGAAACCAGTCATAGACTGCGTTGATAAGGAACACATGCTCACTTATGTTCGCATGTGTACTGAACACGTATTTCATTACATTCAAACGTGTTCATGCAGAGGTAAGGCGCCTGGGAAAGCGAGACTCGAAGTAGCAATTGGGAGTTTGCGAGTTAATTATTATAGATACATAACCACCATATAAAGTGTATAGCCTAAAAAGAATCCCTTATCGAGAGGGCTCAGAGGAGGAAAGGACCTTAGCACTCTCATTAAGGGATTTTATATATACGGATAAAATGAATGGAAGGTTTGAATATATTGAATCGTTAGGATGGTCGTATTTGAAATAGTTTCTTGCTTACAATCCACGTGTATTTATCTTTTAAAATAAAGCTCTCCATTATTAGACTGTGCATGATGTGACTCACCGTTTCTCTCGACATGCCAATTAGATCAGCTAATAGTTGAATTGTAATGGCACTCGTAAATTCATAATACGCTTCATTGTTTTTGCCGACATGGCGACAAAGCAAATGAATGAGATGAATCACTTTTTCGCGTGCATTTTTACAGTTTAAAATCATGTTATGTTGAATGTGTTGTGTTTCGCTCATTACTAATAACTCATACAAGCGAGACAATACTTCTGTATCATGCTTTGAAATTTTTTCTATGAGGTAGAGCGGAATACTTAACACGACACATTCAGTCAAAGCAGAACATGTTTCATCAATAGATGGAATGCGGAACACTTGGCTTAATGGAAAACATGTATGTTCACTATTAAGCCATTTATAATGTGCACCGGTATCTGTAAAGGCTTCTCTTACCACTATGCCACGCATTAAAAATTTTAAATGTGTCATTTCTGTTTTGTCATAGTAGATCACTTGATTTTTATCAAAACTGCGCAATATAAAATCATCCGCAAAAACCTTTAATTGCGAGGGTGAAGCATGGATATAATGCGCGAAGGTTTGAATAGCTACCTTTAAATCATTAGCGTCTAAAGTTTTACAATGAGTATTCATTTCGATTACATCCTTACATGATTATAAATGTATATGCGTACCTGTTCCATTTCTTATTGCATCGTATGCGTTATCTAAATCTGTAATAATGACTTCTCGATGTGAATCTTCCCCAATAAATTTAATTGCTGCTTCAATTTTAGGCAACATGGACCCTTCTGAGAATTGTCCTTCTTTAACATAGTTGTTTAGAGTTGTAACATCTACGTCTGTTAAGGCTTTTTCTTCAGGTGTATTGTAATTAACAAATACATTTGGCACAGCTGTTAAAATCATTAACGTATCTGCTTCGATGAGTTCTGCCAAAGTTTCGCTCGCAAAGTCTTTGTCGATAACCGCTTCTATCCCTTCAAATGTATCTTCTTTTCTTATCACTGGAATGCCGCCTCCACCACAAGCAATAACGATATTATCATTTTCAAGTAGTGTTTGGATGAGGTCGTGTTCCAAAATTGAAACGGGTATAGGTGAAGGGACGACTTTACGATAGCCGCGACCTGCATCTTCTTTATAAACACTATTTTGATCTGTTTCTTGTAATTTTTCGGCTTCTTCTTTTGAATAGAATGGGCCAATAGGTTTTGTAGGATTTGAAAGATGCGGGTCATCTGCATTGACTTCAACACGCGTAATAACAGTCCCTACATGTTTGTGACTATTCATTTTTTGAAGCATGCGGTTTGTCTCAGTTTCTAGCCAATAGCCAATCATGCCTTGTGTCATTGCGCCACAAACATCGAGCGGCATCGCAGGTGTTTGTGTGCTGTGAGATTTTGCTTGCTGAATAAGTAAATTTCCAATTTGTGGTCCGTTACCATGAGAGATAACGATAGAAGCATCTGATTCAAACAGTGGTTTCAATTTTTCGAGCGTTTGTCGAATAGAAGCTTGTTGACTAGCAGCAGATGCATCTTTATTTTGAATTGCGTTACCACCTAACGCGATAACGATTTTTTTAGCCATAACTACCACTCCTTAATCATATCACTGTAATGGAATGTGTCATAAGTTTTATAATGCCGATAACGGCAAAGAGTAAAATTAAACCGATAATGACCCATTCAATCGTTTTTGGTTTTTTATTAAGGTTGTTTTGCACTTTGATAAATACGATCACGCCAGGAATATAAAGAATCATTGTGAGTAATAAATATTCCAAACCAGCCGCGTAGATTAACCACAGTGCGTAGATTGAAGCGATGATACCAATAATCCATTTACTCATGGATGTTTGATGTTGAATGATGTTGTATTTTACGAGATAAAATGCGCTGAACATATAAGGAATCAAAATGGCACTAGATGCAAGTGAAAATGCGAATTGGTAAGCACTTTCTGTAAATAACATACTGATAAGAAACAGTTGTACTAAAATGTTCGTAATCAGTAATGAGTTTACCGGTGCACCATTGCGATTTTCTTTAGCAAACCATTTTGGGAAAAGATTATTTTTGGCCACAACATAAGGTAATTCGCCGGCAAGTAACGTCCAACCGAGCCATGCCCCAAGGACTGAAATAATAAGACCGATGTTGACGAATACCGCACCCCAAGGACCTACAATGTGTGCAAGGATTTGCGCCATTGAAGGATCGCCTAATTCAGAAAGGTGATGTTGATGAATGACCCCTTGAGCGAGTACTGTCATTAAAAAGTAAATGATTAAGACGGAAGTGAGACCGACCACAGTCGCAGTACCGACGTCTTTTTTCGTTTTAGCACGACTAGAGAAGACGACTGCGCCTTCAATACCCGTGAAAATCCATACTGTGACAAGCATAATACTTTTTACTTGTGTGAGAATTGACGGCCATTCGATTGTTTCAGAAGACGTGCCACTAAATCCTGCCATAAATGTATCAAAGTTAAAGACGACCATCATACAAATGATGACGAGAAATATAGGGATGAGTTTTGCGACAGTTACGATACTATTAATAAAAGCAGCAGTCTCGACCCCTTTTAATATTAAGAAATGCACGCCCCATAAAAGAATCGAAGCGACAATAATACTCGGTAATGTATTACCGTTTTTAAAAATAGGAAAGAAGTTACCAATCGCAGACATAAGCAAAGTCGCATAAGCAACGTTTCCTAAAAATGCTGCAAACCAGTAGCCCCAAGCACTACAGAATCCAATAAAGTCTCCAAACCCTGCTTGAGCATAACTATAAATGCCACCGTCTAAATCAGGACGAGCGCTTGTTAAGCTTTGGAACACGAATGCGAGCGCAATCATGCCTATTGCGGTAATGATCCAACCAATAATTAAGGCAAGACCCCCTGCCTGACTTCCCATATCAGAGATGATATTAAAAGCACCGCCTCCAATCATAGAACCAATAACAAGTCCTATAAGTGAAGATTTGTTCAGTTTTTGTTGGTGACCATTTTCCATGTGTTTCATCTCCTTCTAATCAAGGATGAAGGGCGAGGGGAGTCATATGAAACATAAGCTTGTCCGCCCGCCCTAAACCTATGTGTTAAGTGAGTGTTGACGCTATGACAGATTTAATCGTATGCATGCGATTTTCTGCTTGGTCGAACACTTTTGATTGAGGACTTCTAAACACTTCATCAGTGACTTCCATTTCACCAATGCCATATTTTTCCTCGATTTCTTTACCATAAAGTGTTTGCGTATCATGAAATGCTGGTAAACAATGTAAGAAAATAGTATCTTCTCTTCCAGTTTGACGCATTAATTGTTTGTTGACTTGATAATCTTTAAGTAAGTTAACGCGTGTTTCGAATTCACTTTCTTCACCCATAGATACCCATACATCTGTGTAAATAACATGAGCATCTTTAACAGCTTCTTCGATATTATCTGTTACCATAACGGAACCGCCGTCTTTTTCACCACGTTGGCGTGCCATATCAACAAATGTTTGATTTGGGAATAAAGATTGAGGTGTACAAATACGAACATTGACACCGAGCATAGCACCAGCAACCATAAGTGAGTGTGCCATATTATTACGACCATCGCCGATATAAGTAAGATTAATGCCTTCTAAATGACCAAAGTTTTCTTTGACAGTCATATAGTCCGCAAGCATTTGAGTAGGGTGCCAAGTATCTGTTAAACCATTCCATACAGGTACACCAGAATGTTCAGCAAGGGATTCCACTACCTCTTGTGAAAAGCCACGGAATTCAATACCATCAAACATACGTCCAAGCACTTTAGCCGTATCTTCTACGGATTCTTTTTTACCTAATTGAATATCATTTTTTCCTAAAAATTCAGGATGAGCGCCAAGGTCAATCGATGCGACCGTGAAAGCAGCGCGAGTACGTGTAGACGTTTTTTCAAAAAGTAGGGCGATGTTTTTGCCTTCTAAGAAGCGGTGAGCAATGCCTTTATGTTTGTAAGATTTTAAAGTGATTGCATAATCAATCAAAGCTTCAAATTCTTCTTTTGTAAAATCGTTTTCTTTCAATAATGAACGTCCTTTTAATGGGACAGGTTTTTGTAATTCAGTCATCATTAATGCCTCCTATAGTGTATTAAATATCTTCACGATATAACGGTTGGCTCATGCAACGTGGGCCCCCTCGACCGCGAACAAGCTCGCCGCCAGGAATTTCAATTACTTTTAAGCCTTTTTCACGTAATAATGTATTAGACACATAGTTTCGGTCATAAGTAACGACCACACCTGGACGAATACAAAGCGTGTTAGAGCCATCGTTCCATTGTTCACGAGGGCCATCGATCGTATCACCATTACCAGTAGGGATAAGGTCAATATTATCGACATTAAGCGCTTCTTCTAATGTTTTTTTGAGTTGGTTAGAATGTGTGATTTTAATGTCATCATCACCGTCACTAGGTTCAATCGTAAATATGTTCATGTTGCCTTCTGATTTTAAAATGGCTGCATGCATTGTGAATTTATCGTAGTCAATCATTGTAAAGACGGTGTCGAGATGCATAAATGTACGACTTGTTGGAATTTCAATCGCAATAATTTTTTTGAATGTAGATTGTTCATTGTTAAAAATACTGCGTGCTAAACGTTCAATCGCTTGCGCAGATGTACGTTCTGAAATACCGATAGCTAACACTTCTTTAGATAAAACGAGTTCGTCGCCACCTTCAATGTTGAATGGGCTATCACGGTCAATCCAAACTGGAATATCACTATCTTTGAAATCAGGGTGATATTTCAAAATATATTGCATGAAAATGGATTCACGGCGGCGTGCACGCCAATACATACGGTTAATCGTAACACCATTTCCAACGGATGCATGTGGATCTCTCGTGAAATATAAGTTAGGCATTGGGTCGAGATAGAAAGGATATTTGTCATCCATATATTCGACGAGATGTGTTGTTTTTAAGTTGATTTCTTCTTTTCGCACACCGGCCATAATTTTATCAACTAGGCTTTGGTTATCTAATGTTGAAAACAACGTTTTAATTTCTTCTTCATGACCAAGCACGGTTTTTCGTGACTCTTTCAAAATGTCATCAATAAATTGTGCTCTGACTTTAGGATCTTCTAAACTTTCCGCTGTTAACTTTTCAAGATACAAGACTTCTACGCCTTCATTTCTTAATACTTCAGCAAAGTAGTCATGTTCGCGTTGGGCAACTTTCAAATAAGGAATATCATCAAACAATAAGCCGCCTAAGTAATCTGGAACGAGGTTTTCAAGTTCTTTGCCCGGACGTTTAAGTAATACGGTTTTTAAACGACCGATTTCACTGTTTACTTTAATCGTGCGTTGCATTTTTATTGCCTCCTTTATTTGTTGGTACTTTTACTATAAATCCAATTAAGCGTTTTTATCGTGATTTATTTCACAAATAAAAGGAGGAAAATTTCTCGCTTTAAAGATGGTTATATGCAAAAATAATTATTTTTTTTCAGTGAAAATACGAATTAATACGTTTTTAAGTGAATAATTTCCGTATATCTTAAAGTGTCAGCGTGTTAAATTTGTCGTTGATACATATTTTTGTATGAAAATACTATAGTGGATGGTCGGGGAAAAGTTCATTTACGACAAGACGTGCAATATCATTAGACTGTGTCATAATCATTGTCGTGTCATTTCCACTTACAGTACCGATAATGTCATGGATTTCTAGCGCATCAATATAAAAATTTACCGTTTGTCCAAATCCAGGAGAAGATTGAATTAATATACAATTGTTGATGACTGAAATGTGATTAATTTCATGTGCATATAACTTTTTTAGCATTTTGAGATATTTAGCATTGTTTTTATGAATGATTTGATAGTGTGCTGGCATATTTTGTGCCGGAAGTTTATGTATGTTGAGCTGCGTAAAATCATTTGAAATGGTTGTTTGGCTAAAGTGAATGCCAAAACGTGCGTCAATAATGTCGATCACTTCTTGTTTAGATTTAATGCACTGATGCTTCACGATGTTTTCGATTAACTTTTGTCGTTCCTCGCGTTTCATCTTAAGGCCTCCTTTTATAATTATGATATATATTTTATATAGCAACTATCACTGATAATTATTAACCTAATTGATTGATTAAATCAAAAAAACTAGGATAAATTCAGACGAAAATAACTGAAAAAAGTGCTTTAAAGCCTTTAAGAAAAAGGGATTTTACGAAGTTGTGACAAAAAATAAGCAGACAAGTGAAGCGGGTTTTTAAGCAGTGCGCTGTTATTTTGAATCTATTTTATGTAATATAACAAGCGTGTTAAAAAGGAGAAAGAGAGGGAAAGCGGGTGCGAAGAACTTCACCAAAAGTGACAATTTTATTTTTTATGTTAGGGACATTTGCGATTGGAATGTCTGAATATGTCGTCATCGGTTTACTTTCACAAATCGCAGGAGATATGAAAGTATCGATTTCTACAGCGGGTTTACTTGTAAGTGTTTATGCTTTAAGTGTAGCGTTTATCGGTCCAGTCATGCGGATTTTAACGTTACGTTACCGTGCGAGGGTATTACTGCCTATCTTTGTCGGTATTTTTATTGCCAGTAATATGTTAGGCATGCTTGCACCTAATTTTTACGTGTTATTGCTTTCGCGTTTATTATCTGCTGCGATGCATGCGCCTTTCTTTGGGGTGAGCATGAGTGTGGCGACGAACATTGTGCATCCTTCTAAACGGACACAAGCGATTGCATTAGTGCAAACAGGTCTTACGATCGCAATTATGATCGGCGTACCATTTGGTGCATTTTTAGGAGATTTGGCCAACTGGCGGGTTGTTTTTGGCATTATGGTATTAGTGGCCATCGCAACATTAATAGGGATAATTAAATGTACACCGGACGTTGAAATGAGCGCAGAGCCGAACTTGAAAAAAGAATTGAAAGCATTTAAACAACCACAAATCATTATAACGATAGCAATGATCGTATTCGGCTTTTCTGGTGTGTTTACATCTTATACATTTGTTGAACCGATGCTTAAAGAAATTTCACCATTTGGAACGTTAGGTATTACAATTTGTCTCTTTTCATTCGGACTTGGTGGTGTAATTGGCAATGTCGTTTCAGGTAATGTGACAGAAGAAAAATTGACAATAGGTTTATTTATCTCGTTTCTGTTGTTATTTTTAACGATTATTTTACTAGTTTACGCGTTACCTATCGGCGCTTTGGCACTAATCATTGTATTTTTATTTGGTTTTGGTACGTTTGGCACGACGCCATTACTCAATAGTAAAATTATATTCGGTGCAAGCGACGCACCGCTTTTAGCGAGTACGATGGTAGGATCCATCTTTAATCTTGCCAATTTTATAGGTGCGATGATTGGGTCAGGGTTGCTCGGCATGGGGTTACCATACGCCCAAATCACTTTAATTTCCGGAAGCATTATTTTAATAGGCATCGTACTGAATATAGGTAATTATTTTTACGAAAGTCGTTATCAAATTTATAAATAAACATAAAACGGCACGGAATTGGACGTCGAAATCAATCAGATTTCTGTCTCATTTCCGTGCCGTTTTTTAGCCTTTAATATTCGATATTTGGTGCTTTGTTAACGTGTTGTTGATAACGTTTTAAAGCAACAAATGCGCCGCTAAGGACGCCAACTACGATTGTTAGTGTCACTAATGCTTTCATGTCGCAACGACTCCTTTTATTCGTAATAGTTTAATTCAAGGTCTTTAGATGTTTGTTTACGTGTTTTACGCATTAACGCAACATCTTCAATTAATGATTTACCGTATGAAGGAATCATTTTTTGGATTTTAGGTGTCCACTCTGATTTAAGTTCAGGGAAGTTTTTCTCAAGTACTTCTAAAGCTACAGATACAGAAGTAGAAGCTCCTGGTGATTCACCTAATAAAGCGATAACAGTGTGGTCTTGAGAGTTAACCACTTCAGTACCGAATTGGATAAATCCTTTACCGTAATCTTCGGTATCTTTGATAACTTGAACACGTTTACCAGCAGTGTATAATTCCCAATCTTCGTCACGTGCTTCTGGATAGAATGTACGTAAGTGATTCATACAACCTTCTTTTGTCATTAAAATTTGGTCGATTGAATATTTGATTAATGGTAAGTTTTTCGCTGCTGATGCAAGTAAAGTCATAATGTTATATGGTTTAACAGAGCGGAATAAGTCTAAATTAGAACCATTTTTCAAGAATTTTGGACCTACGCTAGCAAATGGTCCGAATAACAATGTTTTCTCACCGTTGATATAACGTGTATCTAAGTGAGGTACTGTCATTGGTGGTGTGCCCGGTGGCTCTTTACCATACACTTTAACGCCGTGTTCTTCAACAACTGCAGGGTTTGTACATGTTAAGAATTGACCCGTAATAGGGAATCCACCTAAGTTTTTACTTTCAGGAATACCTGTTTTTTGAAGTAAAGGAATCGCGCCGCCGCCAGCACCGATAAATACGTGATGTGCGATTTCAGTGAATACTTCACCACTGTTGCGGTTACGGATTTTAACTTCCCATTTTTTATCTGCGCGTTGTGAGAAGTTAATCACTTCATGATTGTACTTCACTTCAGCGTTTTCATGCGCTTCAATGTTTGAAGTCATTTTACGTGTTAACTCACCAAAGTTAACATCTGTACCTTCATCAATTTTACTTGCCGCCATGATGTCGTTCGCGTCGCGACCTTTCATCATTAATGGCATCCACTTACGCATTACTTCGATATCTTCAGTATATTCGATGTTATCGAACATTGGAGAACCTTTCATCGCTTCATAACGATCTTTTAAGAATTTACGGTTGTTAACACCGCGTACGAAGCTGATGTGAGGTAGTGGATTGATAAACTCACGTGGGTTTGAAATGTTATTATTTTTAACTAGGTATCCCCAGAATTGTTTTGAAATTTCAAATTCCTCATTGATGTGTTTTGCTTTTTCAATGTCGATTGAACCATCTGGTTGTAAAACCGTATAGTTCAATTCACAAAGTGCAGCATGACCAGTACCAGCGTTGTGGCGTTCGTTAGAACTTTCAAGACCTGGACGATCTAAGCGTTCATATAGCTTGATATTCCAGTTCGGTTCAAGTTCTTTAATCATTGAACTAAACGTTGTACTAAGCACCCCAGCACCAACGACAATGATATTTCTAGGTTCTGACTGATTAGACATATTTATCACCTTTCAAATTTAGTTATAACCATTAGCATAAGCTTATATTAAACGATATGCTTTAATTATATTACATTTACTTTTATTATGGAATTGTACAGATAAAGAAATTTTAAAATGTATGGCATAAATATGTGACAATTTGTGATTAGTATGGTATTAAATCATGGATTCCATTAATTTTTCTTCTTGTTTAATACGCTTGAAGAGAAAGAAAGCATAAGGTAACAGTAATAACCATGAGACTTTAGCGCCTGTAAGTAATAATACACCGATAAGTTCAGGAACAATATTTAAGAAATAGTTCGGATGCTTTGTAATTTTATATAAACCTGATTTTACAATCGGATGATGCGGTAAAATAAAAATCTTTAGCGTCCAAATACGGCCAAGTGTACGAATAACGTGAAATAACACTAAGTAACTTAAGATGAGTAAAATAAGACCGAAAATATTCATAAAACTGAGTGTTGTGTGATAAATCAACGCTTCAATTGCGGCGCCGACATAAATTAAAATATGTGTCGCTGCGAGACCTTTGGAATTGGCTTGTCCATATTCTTTTGCGCCTTCAACAATAAGTGCTTTAGCATTATTAATAGATATGTATAACGTATACAGACGAATTAGGAAAAATGCTGCTAGAAGTGTTACAACCATGATGTTTGTCATCTCTTTCTTTTTAGAATAAAAAAATGCAACCCAACGTGATAATGGTGAGAGATCTAGGTTGCCATCTACAGGTATCACGTCGGTATCGCATTATGTTTATATTTTAATTTGAAATTATTCATAAAACCATTAAATCTAACTTAAATGTACCTTTAATTTAAGTTAATAGATTGAGAAAAAGAAGAGCGCTTAAGCATCGACATCATAAGTTGATAGTAGATAGATACGATTTTAATATAACTGCTCCATACTAAACGCAAAGTGTAATGAAAATAATAGTGAAGGTGCACGTTGATATGCTATTATATGAAAAAATTGAAGAAATTTCTTCAAGGAATTACAACGGTTAAATGAAGTCGCGCTTGAGCTAGCACAGAAGGAGTAAAATAAAATTCAAATCATATTTCCAGGAGGTTTTTATGTTTTTAAAAGAGAGAAATGGCTACGAACAATATGCTAAAGTGTCTAAAATCATGATGGCTATATCCATGAGCTTAATACTTTTGGCTTTAGTTTTAAAATTACTATTTGCATGGACAATTTCAAGTTATATTATTTACGGTCTATTTTCAATATTTATATTAAGTTTAATTATTGATGCGATTCCTGATTTTTTGAGAAAAAATGTTACAGCTGCCGTTTTTGATGTGATTTTTATAGGCGTAATGATTTGGATACTTTTTTACGCTAATTTTTAAGTGAGTAACTTGTGATTTCAAATGATTTGAATTTATAAAGCATCCTTAAATGGTCACGTTTAAGTACGCTATTGGGTTAATAAAGGGACGGGATTACAATGAATAAGACTTTGAAGAGGGACTTAAGCTAGCCCTAATTCAAAGTCTTTTTTTGTATTAAATGTAAACCATACGCTATGCGTGTGGTTCAGGAAAGATTTCACCGTTGTATTAAAACAGGCACCTCAACATGCTAGAATAATATTTGGTCAGCCAACCAATACTAGCTACACGAGGAGATGCCTAAATGTCTAAAGACACAAACAGTTTAGCACATACAAAGTGGAATTGTAAGTATCACATAGTTTTCGCACCTAAATATAGAAGACAAATTATATACGGAAAAATAAAAAGGGATATCGGCATAATTTTGAGACAGCTTTGTGAAAGAAAAGGTGTTGAAATTATAGAGGCCGAAGCATGTAAAGATCATATTCATATGTTGGTAAGTATACCGCCCAAAATAAGTGTTTCCCAATTTGTAGGTTATTTAAAGGGGAAAAGCAGTCTAATGATTTTTGATAGCCATGCTCATTTGAAATACAAGTATGGGAATAGAAAGTTTTGGTGTAAGGGTTTTTATGTAGACACGGTCGGAAGAAAAAAAGTAGAGAAAAAAATAGAACCCTTTTAAGGGTTACTGAGAAAGTAGTACAGTTGGCTTCAGTGCCCTTATAAGGGCTGGTTAGTAACAGAGGCTTTCAACCGCAGAACAAACCACCCGTTTTACGGATGGTTATGATTGACAAAAAATAGAATAAGTGATGGCATTTTAACTATTGATTGGAATGGATTTATTGATAAATTAAAAAAATAAAAATTGAATTACCAGTTGTGACTTGGTTTGTTTTTAGTATAATGAATCTAAATTACAAAATAAAATTTACTATCTATAAAATATTTATAATTCAATATTGAAGTCATCTATACTTTGGTTTAATATTATGAAAACAATAAGGGGGTTAATTATGATTAAACGAACAGATGAACATATTTTTACTTGGATTGGTGTAGGTATACAAAGCGCCATATTTTTTTGCATGTGTTTCTTCATGTTATTAGTAGGATGGAACCCGTTAAACTTCCCAGAGAATTTAAGCTTATATAATTCTGATAGATGGACGAGTGGCGTCGATCTAATCCAGTTTATATTGGGCTATTGTGTATTATTAAAGCTCATTGTAGTTCCTTTAGCAATTGTAGGTGGAATATTGATTAATGAGAAGGCAAAATTAGCAGGAATTTTATTGATTATTGCAGGTGTTTTTAGTTTAGGTAGCGCTATAATTAGTATTATATTGACTTTTGTAGGTGCGCTTAGTTTAGGTCTCCCTATAAGTAGCATTTTATGGATTACTGCAGGTGTCATGTTGTTAGTGAAGAAGCCAAAAACTTCAGTAGAAAATCCTCAATATCATCGTAATCATGAGGGAAGAAACGATACTATTGAACAATCTCATGATGTAGAAAATCACAATCCGCAACGCCCTATATAAATATTAATCTAGTGTAGAATCAAGGGTTTTATCTGTACATTCTTATTTTTTACACCAAATCATAAATGAGAAATAAAGTTTATTATCTAGAAAATATTTATAATTCTGTATTGAAGTCGGCTTTAATTTCATTTAACATTATAGAAAACAACAAGGAGTTTTAATTATGATTAAAAGAACAGGTGAACATGTTTTAACATGGATTGGTGTAGGATTACAAACTATCGGAGTGCTCTTTTTTACTTTCTTTGCTTTTGTTATAGGAGCGAATCCTGAAGAAATACAAGAGGAGATGGTCGCAGATGGATCATATACATATGAAGAAGCGGAAGGCGTTATAGCGGTATTTCGATTTATCTTCGGCTTTGGTATCTTCTTAGGGGTTATTTTATTGGTTGTAGCAATTGTAGCGGGAATATTAATTAGTAAGAAAGCAAAATTAGCAGGGATTTTATTGCTTGTAGCAGGTATTCTTAGTTTATTTGTCTCTTTTGCTAGTATTTTGTGGATCATTGCAGGTATTATGTTGTTAGTGAGAAAACCAAAAACTTCAGCAGAAAATCATCAATATTACCATAACTATGAGGAAAGAAACACTACTACTGAATACCCTCATAATGTGGAAAACCATAATCCGCAACGTCATGAACACAATCAAAATCAACATTTTGAAACGCAAGAAGAAGCGCAACGCTCAAAAGAAATTCAAAAAGACCCATACAAATATTAATCTATTAACGAAGCAAGGATAGCACATGTCCTTGCTTCTTTTTTAAGCATTTTTTCTATAAATAAGTGATAAATGCGATAAACTAATATTGAGGATTTAAAAATGGGAGGTTACACGATGGCAAAATCATTATTTGAAGTATTAGAATCTAAAGAAGCACGAATGATTGAAATTAGACGCTATCTCCACCAACATCCAGAATTATCATTTCATGAAGAAAATACAGCAAAATATATTGAAGATTTTTACAAAGATAAAGATGTAAAAGTAACAAAAAATGTAGGTCCACGGGGTATAAAAGTTGAAATCGATTCGGGGCGTCCTGGGAAAACACTTGCGATTCGCGCAGACTTTGATGCTTTACCGATTCAAGAGGAAACAGAATTACCTTTTGCTTCTCAAGTTGATGGTGTGATGCATGCGTGTGGGCATGATGCACATACAGCGTATATGCTTGTACTTGTTGAAACACTTATAGAGATGAAAGATCAATTTAAAGGGAAAATTATAGTGATTCATCAACCGGCAGAAGAAGTCCCTCCCGGCGGCGCACAAGCGATGATTAAAGATGGCATATTAGATGGCGTTGATCGTGTGTTAGGCGTACATGTGATGAGCCAAATGGACACGGCCAAAGTATTTTATTGCCCTGGATTCGTTCAAACAGGCCGCGCCTTTTTCAAGTTAAAAGTAAAAGGGAGAGGTGGACATGGCTCATCTCCACATACTGCTAACGATGCGATTGTGGCGGCAAGTGCTTTTGTTATGGATGTACAAACCATCATTTCAAGACGGCTAAATCCTTTTGAAACGGGCGTCGTAACGATTGGGTCATTTGATGGTAAAGGACAATTTAATGTGATTAAAGATGTCGTTGAGCTTGAGGGAGACGTGCGTGCATTAACGGATGAAACGAAAGCCACGATTGAAAAGGAAATTAAACGTTTATCTAAAGGGCTTGAAGCCACATTTGGTGTGACGTGCGAGTTAGATTATCACGATGATTATCCAGCGCTATATAATGACCCTGACTTTACGCATTACGTTGCTGAAACGATTGATCAAGCAGGTTTAGACATACAAGAGGCAAATCCACAACCGCCATCTGAGGATTTTGCATACTATGCTAAAGAAAAGCCGAGTGCATTTATTTATGTAGGTGCAAAACCTGAAGAAGGCGATGCGTATCCTCACCACCATCCTAAATTTAATATTAGCGAAAAAGCCTTGCTTGTAGCAGCGAAAGCAGTAGGTTCTGTCGTATTAGATTATTTAAAATAAGTAAGAAAAGTTCAAACATTATATCGAGGGACGTAAAGAATAAATTCATCTATAAATCATTTGATATAATAAAGCTAAATTAAATATTTCAGAGGTGTACGAATGAAGTATAATGCTTTGATTATTGAAGATGATATTGAAATTGCGCATATCATTTCTTTGAATTTAGCACATATGGAAACACAGTCGACGCTCGCATACACAGGTGATGAAGGGTTAAGTAAGTTAGAAAAAGATACGTTTGATCTTGTTATATTAGATCTTATGTTGCCAGGAAAATCCGGAGACGAAATCATTAAGGAACTAAAAAATAAAACGGAAGCGAAAATTGTAGTAGTATCTGCAAAATCAGAAGTGAATGATAAGGTCAATTTATTATTATCTGGAGCGGATGATTACATTATAAAACCATTTGCTAAAGAAGAATTTAGAGCAAGAATTCAAGTGCAATTGCGCAATCTTAACAAACGAATAACGAATCAAAAATTAAAATGGAAAGCGTTAGAATTAGATAAATCTAAACGAAGTGTAACATTCAATCAGACGCAGATTGCGTTAACAAATACGGAGTTTGACATATTAGCTTTGTTAATTGCTTCCCCAGAAACCCCTTTTACGAAAAGACAAATTTATGAAGTGATTCAAGGTGTATATTTAGGGGATGACAATACGGTGAATGTGCATGTCTCTAATTTAAGAAAGAAATTAGCACAACATACAACAGATACGTATATTAAAACAGTTTGGGGTATTGGTTTTATGCTCGTCTAATTCTTAAGACTTTCTTTATAATTTGCTTAAAGTAATTTGAAGAACCTTCTTCTATAGTAAAGTTATAGAAGGAGGTTTTTTTATGGATGTTGTTATAAAAACGAAGCATTTAAGTAAAAAGTATCAAACCCATCTTGCACTACATCCAACGAATTTTACTTTAAAAAAAGGAGAAATTTGTGCGCTAATTGGTAAAAATGGCGCAGGGAAGTCTACATTGATTAAGTTGATTGCCAATCACATTCAACCTACTGAAGGCACGATAGAACTATTTGGTCGTGTAGCTAAACCAAATCAGGAAGTGCGAAAACGGATAGGATTTTTAATTGATACGTCTGTCTTTATAACCCACTTTACTGCTAAGCAAAATTTAGAATATTTTGCGACGCAATATGGACTTATCGATAAACAACGTATTCAAGATGTTTTGGATGAAGTGGGACTGGGACAAGTATCTAAAAAAGTAAAAGCCTATTCTTTAGGGATGAAACAACGATTAGGCATTGCATTAGCGTTACTTAATGCACCGGATTTGATTATTTTAGATGAGCCTATTAATGGTTTAGACGTAGAAGGAATAAGAGATTTTCGTAATCTTATCGTCCAATTGAATAAAACGTACGGAATGACCGTTTTGATTTCTAGTCACATTTTAAGTGAATTGCAGCAAATTGCTACCCAATTCGTCTTTATTGAAAAGGGTCACTTGGTTGAATCAGTGAGTAGAGAGGCACTATTTAAAAAGGCGAAAAAAGCCATTTCTTTAAAGGTAGATCAAACGTCTAAAGCAGTACAAATCATAGACAATACAAATTCAGACATAGATTATAAAGTACTTCGCGATGAAACCATTATGATTAAGTCTGATGTTTTAGAGCCAAGTGAAGTGAATGCGCTCATGTGGGAGCAAGGCATACGTGTATATCAAATTAAAGAAGAGTTGTTTAATTTGGAAAATTATTTTTTACAAGAACAAAGGGGTGAGTCCCATGATTAATTTTTTAAAAAGCCAAAATTATCTTATGCTAAGAAGTAAGAAATTCTATATTTTAGCAGCTGTATGTTATGTGCTTATTATTTTAGCAGGGTTAGTACTGTATTTTACGGGACAATCAGGCAGTTATTTTCCTTACGATAATGCCCGATTTTATTATGTGAATGTGGTAGGATTTAGTGGATTAATTATTATAATTAGTGTTATTGTTAACCAATTTTTCCATACAAAAGAAATTCATCAAAGTGAAAAAGTAAGCATTGCTTTTGATATGCCTAAAAAAACATTATACTTTGGGAAGTTTTACGCATTGCTATATTATTTTTTTACTGTTTGTCTCGTATCTTTTTTAATTTTGATCACAATGGGAAGTTTGCTATTTGAGGATGGAACAAGAAATATTATGCTATTGGTATACAGCATTATTAATATGGCGCCTATGATATTTGGAGCACTCGCTGTGGGGCATGCGTTATTCAGTTCTAGAATGAATGCAGTTGGTGTGGTTATAACGATTTTGTTGCTTTTTACAGGGTTAAAACAACTCTTTTACGGATTAACGCTATTAAATAAAGGATTTGAGCCTATTTACAAATTAACACCGCAATATTTATTAGATGAAAATTTACAAATGTACATATCTCACCATGTGGATTTAGGTATCGAGTATTGGATTATTGGATTAATGATGGGCCTATTCAGTTTAGTTTTAGGCTATTTGAAATTTAAAAAATTAGAGCATTAATATTAAGGAAGAGGTTTTATGTTATACGTTGTTATCACATTACTTGTTTTAGTTATCGCCATATTAGGGGTATGTTATTGGAGATTAAAAAGCGAATTAAAATATATTGAGTTACAACTCAATCAATTAAATGAAGATATTGAATCTAATCAATATATAAGGTCATCAACGGGGTTTCAAGGAAGTAAATCATTGATTCAAGCGTTGAATGCGTACATCAATCAAGTAAAGAAGTATCACCAATTTTATAGAAAAAAAGAATTGATGTTAAACAAAGAAATTAACAATGTTTCTCATGATTTAAGAACGCCGCTAACAGCCATCAAAGGATATACAGAGCTACTTCAAGAAACGAATAATGAAAATGACATAAAGCAATATATTCAAGCGATAGATGGCAAAGTATCGCATTTAATACAAAGTGTGAATCTCTTTCATGAACTGACGTATTTCAATGCGTTTGATTACGATTTAGAATTAGAAAAAATAGATATTGTCGATTTTACAAAAACACAACTCATATCGTACTTTCATCAATTTGAAGAAAAACAAATTCAAATTGAATTTGATGAAGCACAAGTTTTAAACGTGTACGCGCATAAAGAAGGTATGATGAGGGTCATGAGTAATGTGATACAAAATGTACTCCGTTATGGGATGAGTTTAGCGCATATAAGTTTTAGAAAAACGAACAGTGAAATTGTGGTTTGTATTAAAAATGGCACGCAATTGAACATGAATGAGGAACAGTTATTAAAGCTTTTTGAACGTTCCTATACGTTAGACGAAAGCCGTACAGATTATCAATCAGGCGTAGGATTATATATAGTGAAAAGTTTGGTAGAGCGACAACAAGGATCAGTGAGCGTTCAATTTAAAAAGCCGATTTTTGAAATAGAAATCGCATTAAAAAGCGCGTAAATGTCACACGTGAAACAAGTAAGAGTGAAAACGAAAAGCACAAGGGCAAAACGAACCATTAAACATATTTAAAATAAGCAATGAAGGCATCCATATATCTCGACCTTAGATATCATGGATGGCTTCATTTTTTAAACATGGAAACCATATAATGCCGCACAAGAAAATAGACGATATTAGTTTACAAAAGTCCCCTCGTTATCGTGAATAGTGAGGAAATTGGTATATCTAGAAAAACTAGTTATTGATTGAATTATAGCGATAAGGCTATAAATTACGAATTTTTATTAGTATGTTTTTAAATACTAAAATAGAAAGTTAATTTTAAATAAAAGGAATCATTTGAAACATTCATAATAAGTATAGTATTGTTGTTGTCAAGTAAGTACCAATGAAAAAAGCTATAGAAAAACGTTGAAAAAATATGTAGTCCCAACTTTGAATTATATTTTAAAATCGAAAGAAGCTACTTTAAGTATCATAAAAGGGGAAGTTGCTTAAAATCTGATGCGTACGATTATTAAAAATTTTTAGATTGTCGTATAGGATGCTGGAGATTTGATATAAGAAAGGATGGATTTAATGAACAACGAAGAGTTAGAGTCTAAGCTCTTATTAATTAAACAGTCTATAGATGTGCTTCAGGAAGAATTAGCGCCTGACTTGAAGACTAAAGATTTGGTATTATTACGTTATGGTTATAAGGTTGATGAAATTGACAAGTTAAATAAGTATTTATTTAAATTAACAACTGAAAATGAAAAGGTAACAAAGAGAGAATTTAAGGCAAAGTTATGTGAAATTAGAAATCTTCCTGAAATCCCAATGGGGCAAGTTAATGATATTTTAGAAGGTTATCGCAATAGTAAACTATATGTAAGTTTGATTAATAAGATTTTGAAAGATAATTATTAACGTTAGGAAATCGTTGTTGCGCTTAGTTAATTTATTTCTATGCAAAGGATTGATTTTCAATGTACAAATATAAAATATACAATAAACTATCTACAGCACGTACTAAAATAGTAAACGAAGATACCGATGAGACGATTGGGTATCTTAAAAAAAGCTATGCTAATATTTTCACACGTTCTATTGATTTAATAGGAGACGGAAAGTTTTTTAATAGTTTTAAAGTCTATAATAAAGACAACGAATTAGCTTTTGTATCTAAACAAAGAAGTCCTTTTAAGTTTAGAGATTTTATAATTCATTTTACTCAGAAAAATAAGGAATCAATCTCTCTGAATATTGTAGACCGCCATTGGTTTAAGCTCTCTGAAAAAAACGAATTTCGCTTTTTGAATTCTAGCTATGAATTACATAAAAACATAGGAGAATGGGCATACATCATTAATAAAGAAATAAATCAAAAAGTAGCTAAATGGAAAAATCCTTTAACCTCTCCCGTATCTAACTATTTTGAACTTTTGGATGATTCTTTGAAAGAATATGAACTTCTTTTCTTAGGAATATTCCATACCTATTTGTATGGCGAGTAGTTTTAAAAAAGAGACTAAATACATGGCAATAAAACGTGTATTAATGCATTTTATAAAAATGTAATTGAATAATATAATCTAACAAATATGTATCTGTATTGTCTGTACGTGTAGATATATGTAATTTAAGTTCAATGCTTTTTCAGGTAGATAACTTGTAATAGAAGGAATATTTGTATGTATATATATCTATAAAATTTATTGATTATTAAAATAAACACTATAATGTTATTTTGCTTTCTTGTTTGCAAGATACAACATAATTGGAAAATATTAGACTTATAATCGCATTTTATTGCTGGAAATAACGCCAACAAACGAGGAAGTATACATATTTAGGGTGAACCAAATCAATTCGAGAAATCGTACTATCATTAATGTCTAAAACTTCTTAGATACCTCATTATTTTTACTTTGTCTTTATAATTTTCTTTATATAGATTTGGAAAAATTTTTGATAAAAAGTAAACATTAAATATATATATTGAAATATGTATGATGATTATTATTGGCATCGGTGAAAAATGTAAAAATGACCACATAAATGCAATGATTGAAGTAATCAAAAACACTCCCCAAAAACCCACGACCAATAATGCCATTTTTGAATTATATTTGAAAGTTCTTTTCCAACTGAATCTTTTTTGTTGGCACACAAACTCTTTATATTTTTGACGATTTATGTCAATATAGTCAAATTGTTCAACCTGATAATTATAAATATATTGGTAAATTCTGTGTTTCTTTGTGTACTTTTTAACTAATGCCTCTTCATCTTGAACTTTCAATAACTCTTTATTAAACGGAGATATAATACTTTTTCTTTCGAAAATCGAATTATCATTATCTAAGAATAGTATGAAACTATTTAAAGATAATCTAAAAGTGGCAATGTACATGAAAGTAAGGAATAATATTATTGAAAAATCTATAGTGAGTATTATGAAAGAAAAGCTTGTATGATAGTAAAAATAATACAATAATATAAAATCTATAGAAAATAAAGTTACGCCTATAATCAAAAAAACTGCTATTTGGAGAAAAACTGTTGAATAAAAATCGAATTTCTTATTATCCAAAAATTTCCCTAAAGCTTTTAAAAGAGCTAAAGTTAAAATGAAAAAGTTTACTATTTCTTTCATTATTGTTCACCTTTTTAATAAAAATCATTAATTTTTATTTTTTTATTTCTAATCAGAATACACTAACCATTAAATTTAAAAAAATGATTGTAATTTGGACGTATTTTATAGCATGTTAAGTATTCTCATAAGATTCAACTAAATTATAATTATGAATTATAAAGTTGTAAAGAAATAGTTATTTATATAAATTTTTATTTATTTTTAAAGAACCCTTAACTAAACTTGCAGACGAATGTCGGCATAGCATGAGCCATTAAACCGATCATTCGCCAACTTAAGTATTTTGGCAAATTAAAGTAACAAGGTATTGGGAAGAAAACATAAACATTTTAAATTGTTTTTATTTGGTGAGTAAGATAAATAGTAAATGGCCTAGAGCTAGAAGGATAAGAATTGTTAAAATAGAACTAATAATTGTGATTATTTTAATTTTTCGCTTGCTAAATTCTGGACTTTTATAGATTGAAATATAAAACATATAAAGGAATCCTACAAACATGCCATATTCAGATAATAAAAAATTCCATCTTATGTCCATATAACCTCCAACCATTAAGCCATATGCTCCTAAAATGACAAAAAACAAAATGTATTGATATATGACGACTATCATCTGTTAACCTCCAAAAACGTATATTAATCCATGGTTAGAAGCGTTTTTGCGCTGGTGACAATATTGATAAAGTATGCGAATTATTTTATGGTGTATTTTAAAGCAAAATTCGTCAAAGCATGAGTCTGTTATACTTTCGTCTATAATAATAAGGATAACTATTTCAATTTGAGATAGTTACCCTTAAGTTGTTGCGATGCATTTCAATAAAATCAATGTTTTCGATTTTGAAAAATGTTTTTTCAACTTTTACTTTTGAGTCATTTTTCAACTATGTTTATGATGTTTTTTGTCTTTTAGACGTATCATAAACCGCGTCACACATTTATATTTTTAACAAGCATTTATCATCCATGTTACACCATATGGATCTTTGAACATGCCATAAAGTTTTGACCATTCGGTTTCTCCTAAAGGCATTGTCTCTTCACAACCTGCTTCAATCGCACGCTTGTAAAAGTCCGTAGCCGCTTTGACATCTGCGTCATTGCTGCCATCGAAGGTGAAGCATACATTGGTACCTTCATTACTAATTGGACGTTCATCTCGTGTGGAACTTACCATAAATGTTTCACCTAAAATTTTGAACTCTGCATTCATGACAAAGCGTTTTGCCACGTCTTTGGGCATTTTATATTCTTCTGGTAAATCTTTAAACATTTCATCGTCACCCATTGTTTTTGAGACCACTTCTGCACCAAGTTTTGCTTCGTAAAAATTTAAGGCTTCTAACGCATTTTCGAAATTAAAGTAAGAAACGGATTTAATCATGTAGATGCTCCTTTTTAAGTAATTTGATACAACTACTATACCCAAATTCACAAAACATATTGTAAAGATGTTAAAGACATGAATGCGATTTCTTAACTTATGTTAATATGATAAAAAAGGAGGTTAGCTAAATGAAAATCATGATTGTTGAAGACGATATGATTATTGCTGAGAGTTTAGTTAAAGAACTAAAAAAATGGAATCATGACGCAATCAATATTCAAGACTATTACCACATTAAAGAACGTTTTTTGGATATGCAGCCCCATTTAGTTTTATTAGATATTAACCTCCCTCATTTGAATGGTTTTCATTGGTGCCAAGAAATACGAAATGTATCTAAAGTTCCCATTATTTTTATTAGTTCGGCTTCAGACAATATGAATCAAATGATGTCCATGCAAATGGGTGCGGATGATTTTATTGAAAAGCCTTTTAATTTAAGTTTAACGATTATGAAAATACAAGCATTATTAAGACGCGCTTATGATTTTAAAGTGGAGCAAACGGAACTCAACGTGAAAGGGTGTCAACTTTTGGTTGAGAAAGCTTTGCTAACTTATGAAGGGGAAACTGTTGCATTAACATTGACGGAACTGCAAATTTTGCAATTGCTGTTTTTAAATGAAGGTCAATTTGTAAGTCGTAATGCTTTGATCGAACAATGTTGGCAATCAGAAAATTTTATAGATGATAATACGCTTGCGGTTAATATGTCTCGTTTACGTAAAAAGCTTAAGCAATTAGGGGTATTGGATTTGATACAAACAAAGAAAAACGTGGGTTATAAAGTGTAAAGAAGGTGACGTCTTTGAGTTTTTTGAGAACCATTAAAAGTGATATTATCAGTTGTATTTTATTCTACATGTTATTCTTGATTACATTTTATGTATATGCGCTATCGATGGAAGCTTATTTATTAACATTAGCAATCGGTATATTTGTATTTGGCGTTGTTTTAGCACTTAAGTATCTCTCATTTCATAAAGAAGAAACTGTAAAGCAGGCGAATGAACAGTTAAAAGATATGTTACATGAGGAAAAAATGGCGCATCGTATGTATCAAAAAGATATTGAAAATTATTTCTTAACATGGATACATCAAATTAAAACGCCGATCACTGCTTCAAAATTGTTGTTAGAGCGTCACGAAGCAGGGACAGTAAATCGTGTCCGTCAAGAAATAACTGAAATTGAAAATTATACCAATTTAGCATTGAATTACTTAAAATTGTTGAATCATGAAACGGACATGGTCGCTAAAAGTGTCACGCTTGAAGCGGTTGTTAAACCTTTAATTAAACGTTATGCCTTACATTTTATTGAAAATCAAACGCGAATACATACAGACAATCTTCATCAAAAAGTAACTACGGATGCGCAATGGTTACGCATTATGATTGAACAAATATTAAATAATGCGTTGAAATATACGAAAAGTGGTGACATTTGGATAGCATATGATAGCGATCAAAAAGCACTTTCCATTCGTGATAACGGGATAGGTATTAGTAAAGCAGACTTACCTAAAATATTCGAAAAGGGGTATTCTGGTACTAACGGACGATTGAATGAAAAATCAAGTGGGATAGGTTTGTTTGTCGTGAAGCAAATTTCAAAAAAGCTACAACATCCGATAGAAGTGAATTCAGAGCAAGGGGTTTCAACGACATTTACGATTTACTTCCCTGTTGATTCAAACCTTTCAAAAATGTAAGTTTCGCAGCAACTTTTGTAAGAAATTATAAATGTTGCTGTTTTCTTTATCTTATACACTTAAGTCAAAGAAAAAGGAGGGAACGATCCTATGCTATTAAGCGTAAGATATCTACAAAAAGTATATGGTAAAGGAATCAATACGGTTACAGCACTTAAAGATATGAATTTTGACATACAAGAAGGGGAATTTGTTGCGATTATGGGAGAATCGGGTTCAGGAAAGTCTACACTACTTAATCTGATTGCGACATTTGATCGACCAACAGAGGGGACGATTACGATTAACGGCCAAGCGTTACATCAACTTAAAAATAAATCGGTTGCAAGTTTTCGTCGGGATGAATTAGGATTCGTCTTTCAAGATTTTAATGTTTTAGACACGATGAGCAATAAAGATAATGTTTTGATGCCACTGGTGCTTTCAAATGTAGATGTTAAAACGATGCAAGATCGAATCGTACACGTTACGCGTCAATTAGGTATTGAAACGTTGCTTGAAAAATATCCGTATCAAGTTTCGGGTGGACAAAGACAACGTGTGGCTATTGCACGTGCTTTAATAAATAAGCCTCAGTTACTTCTTGCAGATGAGCCTACGGGCGCACTTGATTCTAAAACATCTGATGAAATTATGAATATGTTCAAAGAAATTAATCATAATCAACAAACGATTTTAATGGTGACACATTCCATCCGAGATGCTTCATTTGCCAATCGTATTTTGTTTATTAAAGATGGAAGTTTATATCACGAACTTTATAAAGGGGAAGAGACGCAACAAGCGTTTCAAAAGCGTATTTCCGATAGCTTAGCTTTATTAAACGGAAGAGGTGTTTAATATGACACTTCAACTTATTTTAAAACTTGTAAAACGTAATTTTATTGCGTTGAAGTCGTTGTTTATTCCTTTTGTTGTTACGGCTAGTATTATGTTGGGGTTAGAATATATTATTACATCGATTATTAATAATGATTATATTTTAGAACGTCATAAAGACTTACCAAGTTTGTTGAAATTTGTTAATGCTATCTAATGATTTTAACGTGTGTTTTTATTATTTATGCTAATGGTTTTATTATGAAGCGTCGACGTAAAGAATATGCACTACAAATGGTACTAGGGTTAGAGAAAAAACACCTTTATTTACTATCAAGTTTAGAATTATTCGCTCAATTTGTAGTGACGAGTGTGTTAAGTATAATTGGCGGTTATTTATTCGGCAATTTGTTATTTTTGATACTGAATAAATTGATTAGTCAAACACAAATTTCAATTATGCACTATCCATTCAGCTTAAATGCGATGGTCATGACGCTCGTGCTCAATGCTATACTTTTCTTTATTTTATTTATTATCAATATTATACACACGAGTACGCGTAGCCCTATTAAATTAATGAATGAAAGTCATGCTGGCGAGAAAACAACGAAAAAATGGCTGCTTATCATATTATGTGTGGTAGGATCTGTATTTTTAGCTTATGGATATTATATAGCATTAACTACAGAAACAGTGGCAAGCGCATTTCCACGTATATTTTTGGCAATTTTATGTGTCATGATAGGGACATACTGTTTATTCATGTCTTTAAGTATTTTATTACTTCAAAGTTTAAAAAGAATACCTAGAATTTATTACAAACCTAAAAACTTCTTTTTCATTTCTGGATTGTTATCTCGAATGAAAACCAATGCTATTGGATTAGCAAGTATTACTATGCTATGTTCATTTTTAATTGTCACAATGGGGATGACATTGATAACGTATCGAGGATTGGAAAGTCAAGTGGTCAATCAGATGAAAACAGACTATAAAGTTGTGTTAGGTGGAAATTATAATTTTGATCAAAAAGTAAATAAGCGCATAGAAACACTCCAAAAAGAGATTAATCAACTTACGACAGTTGATCAATATAGAGTTCATGCTTCTCAAATGTTTGCTTCTAATTTTAAGGATGGAGAATTGCAGAAGGTGCCCACTACTTCAAAGTCGGGCGTGTATGTCAGCGCTTGGGTATACGGGATTATTACGACTGAAAAAGATTATAATCAATCTCAAAATCAACATGTGAGTTTAAAAGAAGATGAAATCATTTTGTCATCTAGTTCACCTATATTTAAGGATATAAAAAAGATAAAAATTGCAGGAAATGTTTATAATGTCATTCATAGTGACAAAGATGAGTTGGGGAATCAAATTATAGGGGATTCGGCGTATATCATTGTTAAAGATGATAAGACATTCAAAAAAATCTCAAGTTATTATGCTTCAAATCAAGGCGAACAAAGTAAATCAGAAGTCGATTTAGGAAGTACAGACATCGATTTTAATATTCAGGCAGACAAACATGCATTTGAAAAAGCCATACCAAAACTTCAAGAAAAATATGATGCGCATATTACAGTTAAAGAACAAGTAAGAAAAATGCTATATGAACTTAATGGCGGTCTAATCTTTATAGGAATTATTGTTTCTATCGTTTTATTAGCAGGGACTTTTTTAATGTTGTATTATAAGCAAATTTCTGAAGGATATGAGGATAAGCGCAATTTTGACATTATGCAAAAAGTAGGGCTTGATTATCAATTAATTAAAAAAACGATTCACAAACAAATTATGTGGGTTTTTGTGCTGCCTATTCTTGTTGCAGTCATTCATACACTTTTTGCAAGTAAGCTCATTTATCATTTATTAGGTATATTAGGTGTTCGGGACATCTCGTTATTTTTATCAAGTTATTTTGCCATTATTTTTATAGTAGTTGTTATTTATGGTTTGATGTATTGGATTACTTCAACGATCTACTATAAAATTGTACAAATGAAGCAATAGTGAATTAAAAATTAAAAGTTTCTATAAAAGAGTAGGACTAAAATGAATTAAATTTCATTGTCCTACTCTTTTTTAGTAAAAGCAGTTTTGCTTGATTAGTACAAAAAATACAAGTGTGTGAATGGTGTGTAATTTTCACCTTTTTATATATGAATGTGCAAAAAAACACTTTATATTAAAAGTGGTCAAAGTATGGGTGTTCAAAAATGTTAATTATGCTATATTATAAATATTGGGAGTATTAATTTAAAAATATTAGAAAATAACGGAGGTATAACGACAATGAAAAAACTTTTAAAAGTCTCTTGTGCTACTTGCATTGCTACTGCTGCACTTTTCACATATAACGTTACAAGCGAGAGCCACAACCCTTCAGTTGTACACGCTGCAACGGAAGAAGGTTATACTATTGAGGGTAACACTTCTGACAAAGGTGCATTTATTTTAGAACAAAAATTTATCGATGCTGTTAAAAACAACAACTTAGTTATTAACGGCTATAAAATAACTGGTAACCAAGATCAAGAAACAACAATGGTTGATATTTATGATCAAATCATTGGTAAAACTGGTGATAACACTGCATCTATGGTTAATTTTGAAGTTAAGAAAAATACAGTTTCTAAAGATGATATTATCAAAACATTTGGACAACCTGTAGAGGAACCATATGAAAGCCAACAAGGCTTAGATTACAAATATAAATTAGGCAAAAATGTCATTCAAATTATTGTCAAAGATGGTTATGTAACAGACTTTCAAATTAACGCACACGACGCGTAGTAGTTGTGAAGCATAATCATACAAAACCGGGTTGAGCATGTATCGCTCAACCCGGTTTTCTCATGCCGAACTTGAAAAGCATGTAAGGATTACAAAAAACAGAACGCCGTGACAGCATCACGGCGCAGATTTGAAGTTAGACATATATTGATTTAGTTTATTATTTGTTAATTAAGTAGTCGTATTTAGAAGTATCTAAGCCTTGTGCTTTTGCTTTTTTTACAATGTCAGATACTGAGTTTAAACCTTGTGCTTTAAAGTGTGCTTTTAAGTTTGCTTTGATTTCTGGGTCAGCATTTTTATCTACTAATACTGCAACGTAGTCAAGTTCGTGCTCTAAAATACGTGAACTATCGTGTAAAACAATACCATTTTGTGATGAAACCGATGCGTTTGCTGATTCGTGAGGTGTTGCTACGAAAATTCCAGTGGCTAAAACTCCTGTTGTTACGGCAGTTAAAATTAATTTGTCTATACTCATTGTAATCACTCCTAATTATTTATTGAGTTAACTATATCATGATTTTTTTGAAAATTGTTTTTATTTAATCATACTTAAAGGTGATTTAAGTATGATTAATTTTATTAAGTTGTATTTAAAGTATCGGCGCATAGGTGTTTTTTAGAGGTCTGGAAGGCTTAGGGAACTGAGCGGTAAGACTTCCTTTCAAGAGAATAGGTCCCTTTTTCATGCATATGCATTTTCTGCGTGATTATCCTTTGGAAATATGTTCATATAGCTTTATTTTTGATTGCTTAGGGTATATGTCTTTTGGTAGGAGTGGGGTTCGTGCTGATTGTTGAAATGTTTTTAGTTCAATACGCATAAACTTTTGCTTTATACAATAATCAAAAATGAAATGTGTTTATGAACAACCCAATTAGTTACTGATTTTTGCCTCATTCAAGTGAACTAGGAAAGGAGCAAGTTAGATTTGGGCGTAATGAAAATGACTGATTTAAAGGGGATTTCTATTTTAAAAGAGACAGATTTAACAAAAGACACGTTTGAATCTCTCATTGATTTTGCGATACAGTTAAAAGCTGAGAAAAAAGAAGGGGTACGAAAGCGTTATTTAGAGGGGAGAAATATCGCTTTACTGTTTGATAAGCCTTCTATGAGAACGCGGGCTGCTTTTATGTGTGCCGCAACTGAATTAGGAGCGCATGCGGAGTTTTTAAGTGATGATGATATTAAAATGGGTCAAAAGGACACAGTTGAAGATACGGCAAAGGTATTAAGTTGCTATTTTGATGGTATACAATATCGCATTTCTTCTCAGGCATTACTCGACGATTTCGCACATTATGCGACTGTGCCTGTATGGAATGGTATGACGGATGATTGGCATCCGACACAAATGTTGGCTGATTTTATGACGATAAAGGAAAATTTTGGGCGTTTAGAAGGTATCACATTGACCTATTTGGGAGACGGTCGTAACAATATGGCGCATTCTTTGATGGTTGCTGGCGCAATATGTGGATTGAATATACGAATTTGTGCACCTGAAGCGTTACAACCAGACGAAGCCGTGTTTGATTTAGCACAAAGTTATGTCCAACAGTCTGGGGGAACGATCACAGTGACTTCAAATGTTGATGAAGCCGTCCATAATGCGGATGTACTTTATACGGACATGTGGGCCTCTAAAGGTGAAGAATCTGAGATAGGGGAACGTATCGAACTGCTTAAGGCATTTCAAGTGAATCGTCAGTTGATGGAGAAAACAGGAAAGCCAGAAACCATTTTCTTCCATTGTTTGCCTGCGATTCATAATACAGATACAGAATTTGGACAAATGATTTATGAAAAATTTGGCTTAACAGCTTTAGAAGTGACAGATGATGTGTTTAAAAGTAACAAGTGTAAATCATTTGATCAAAGCGAAAATAAACTTCATACGATAAAAGCACTGATGATTGCGAGTATCATTGGTGAACCATCGTAAAAGAATAAACACACATATTTTGACTTCGTTGTGTTCAACTGTTATAGTATCTATGAATTTAATAAAAAGGACTGTATGCCGACACATACAATCCTTTAGGCCTATTGACGGCTATTCCGTAATGATGATAACCATTCAACACGATGTTGAGTGGTTATTTTTTGCGTTGTTGTGTCACGAGAACGAGACTCATGACAGAAAAGACGATCATTAGTATTTCATAATCTGTCATTGGCACTTACCCCTTTGCTTTTTGTCATCTATAAGCATCACCCCATCTATTTAAAGTTTCTCCATCAATGGCCTAAGTGCATACTAACATAAATCGAACGTATGTTCTACTTTTTCGAATAGATTTTCTGAGATGTTAAGTTACGTCAACGAGTTAGGACATATTTTAGTACCTGATGTCAATTCTTTTTACTCTATAAGTGTATTTTCTATGGTCTTTGTAAGTCCTTTGATAACATGAACATAGTTAGTAGAAAGGAAGTTGAACGATGAATCAATCCGAATTACTTGCACCGGAAAATTATAATATTGTTGATGAAATTGAAAAATATGCTGAAAATCCAGAAAAGTTAGCATTGATTTATGAACATGCATTTGATGCGCCGGAAAAAGTGACGTATGCCACATTAATACAACGTGCCAATCAAGTCGGGCATGTTTTACAACAAAGTGGTTTGAAAAAGGGTGATCGTGTGTTGGTCATGCTCCCGCGTGCGATTGAAACATATGAAGTGTATATTGCAGCTTTAAAATTAGGCTTAACGATTGTTCCGAGCTCGGAAATGTTACGCACAAAAGATTTACAATATCGCATTTCACACGGTCAAGTGTCTGCGGTCATTACAATGCCGGACTACATTCCAGAATTTGAAAAAGTAAAAGAATATCCGGATTTAATTAAACTTTTAGTAACAGGCGAACATACATCTTGGACTTCTATCGAAACAGAAAAATCAAAATATGCTACATCACTTGAAAAATATCCCACTTCACGTAATGATTTGGCGATTTTATCATATACATCAGGCACAACGGGTAACCCCAAGGCAGTAATGCATACGCATGGTTGGGGATTTGCGCATATGCAATTGGCACCTAAACAATGGTTAAATATTAAAGAAGATGATCTCGTATGGGCGACAGCAGCGCCGGGATGGCAAAAATGGGTGTGGAGTCCATTTCTGTCGATTATGGGTTCAGGGGCCACTGCGTTTGTGTATAATGGAAAATTTAAAGCGTCACGTTATCTTGAATTACTTCAAGACTTTAAAATTAATGCGCTATGTTGTACGCCAACAGAATACCGTATGATGGCTAAGTTACAAAATTTAGATGATTATAAATTGACGCACTTACATAGCGCAGTTTCAGCTGGTGAGCCACTTAATCGTGATGTGGTTGCGAAATTTGAACATCATTTTAATTTGACAGTTCGTGATGGGTACGGTCAAACGGAAAGTACATTATTGATTGGCTTTTTAGAAGGCACACCTCAGAGACCTGGTTCAATGGGAAAAGCAATACCTGGAACAGGCGTTACAATCATCGATGATGAAGGGCGCGAATTAGGTGCTCATGAAGAAGGGAATATTGCGGTACCTTTAGACTTGCCAGCACTTTTCAAAGGTTATTTAAATGACGAAGACCGCACGGAAGAAGCACGTGTAGCGGGGTATCACGTTACAGGTGATTTGGCCCAAAAAGATGAAGACGGCTACTTTTGGTTTGAAGGACGTAAAGATGATATTATCATCAGTTCAGGTTATACGATTGGACCTTTTGAAGTAGAAGACGCATTGACGCATCATGAAGCGGTAAAAGAATGCGCGGTTGTCGCAAGTCCTCATGCTGAAAGAGGGAACATCGTTAAAGCGTTTGTTATTTTACAAGATGGCTACGACGGGGACGAGGCGTTGATTCATGAAATGCAGCAGTTTGTAAAACAAAGTGTGGCACCTTATAAATATCCCCGAGCTATCGAATTTGTAGACACATTGCCTAAAACGAATTCCGGAAAAATTAGACGTATAGAGCTACGCAATGAAGAAAAACGAAAATATAAAAAATAGAGGATAGAGCGGGAATCGATTCGGTTTCTTTCCTATATACAAAAAGCTGTCTAGGATTGAAAAATGTTTTTTCAAACTTAGACAGCTTCTGTAATTTTTAAACTGAAAATGTGCGATAAGAAAAAATGGGATGGCTCGTATTCTGATGAATTCTATATCAAGTGTCCTTGTTAATACCTTCTGCAGCACGGATGCCACTAAAAATACAACCGCCTAAAAAAGTACCTTCTAATGCGCGATAGCCATGAACTCCGCCTCCACCAAAACCTGAAGCTTCGCCCGCAGCATAAACGCCTTTTATACGTTGTTCAGATTGGTTAAAAGCTTGACCATTTAAGTCTGTTTGAATGCCACCTAACGTTTTACGGCTAATAATATGCAACTTCACAGCAATCAATTTGCCGTTTTTACCACTTAAAATAGGATGTGGTTTTGCTGTGCGTATGAGCTTGTCTCCTAAAAATTGGCGCGCATTGCGTATGAATGTGATTTGAGGATCTTTGCTAAATGTATTGTTTAATTGTAAATCGCGTGCCTCAATTTCATCTTTAATGTGATGATAATCGATTAAATCGGTGTCTGTTAGTGCGTTCATTTTTTCAGTTAACGTTTTTAAGTCATCGGCTATGACGAAATCGGCACCTTTTTCTAAAAATGCGCGAACGGGGGCTGTAGCTTGCTTGCCTAAACGTTCTTTAATCAAGCGTTGAATATCTTTATTAGTTAAATCTGGATTTTGTTCAGAGCCTGATAAGACGAATTCTTTTTTGACGATATCTTCTGTTGAAATAAACCACGAATAATCGTAGCCAGTTTTCATAATGGTTTCAAGTGTGTGTAACGTATCAAAACCTGGATAGTCTGGAGCTTGCATACGCTGTCCTGTAGCGGTGAACCACATGGACGAAGGCCCTGGAATAATACGAATGCCATGATTGTTCCAAATTGGCGTGTGGTTTTGAACGCCTTCTGTGTAAT
This sequence comes from Staphylococcus ratti, assembly GCF_020883535.1. Lineage (NCBI taxonomy): Bacteria > Bacillati > Bacillota > Bacilli > Caryophanales > Staphylococcaceae > Staphylococcus > Staphylococcus ratti. The sequence continues at coordinate 135,848 of NZ_CP086654.1, forward strand.
GCCACATACGATCTTTATTGACGAGCTGAATACCCGAACGTTCACTAATTTCAAGTAGCTTGCCGTCTGTAGAATCGGGCACACCTTGAATCATCGTTTTAGGAGGCGCTCCGAGTCTTTTCGGCCAATGTTTTTTAATAAGTGTTTCGTTAGCACCAATACCGCCAATTGTAATTAATAAGTAGGAAACATCAAAATGGAATGTATCGACGATCTTACGAGAGGAAGGTGCGCCGATAGGAACATCGCTTGCTTCAAGTTGATTTCCTGAAATACCAGTAATGGCATTATTTTCAATGTGAATCTCTGTTACTTGATGGCGAGGTAAAAATGTGAGTTGACCGGTTGCCTCATGTTGTAAAACAAAATTAATGAAAGGTTCAACGAGACCCACCCCGGTGCCCCAAGTAATATGAAAACGTGGTACAGAATTACCATGCCCAGAAGCGGAACTGCCACCACGTTCTGCCCAACCAAGGATTGGCGTAAGTTTAATACCCATTTGTCGCAAATAATCTTCTTTTTCATAAGTCGCAAAACGCACATAGGCCTTTGCCCATTCATACGCCCAACGATCTTCATCCTCTAAACGATCAAACCCAGCAGAACCTAACCAATCATTCAATGCTAAGTCATAGCTGTCTTTGACACCTAAACGACGTTGAACTTTAGAATTTACTAAAAAGAGCCCTCCAAATGACCAATAGGCCTGCCCACCTATCGCTTGAGGCGGTTCTTGGTCAATTAAAGTTACACGGTGTCCCTTTTTTAAAAGTTCAGTAGCAGCGACAAGGCCACTTAAGCCAGCGCCAATAATATGAACATGCTTTTGCATTTCATCACCTCGAAAATTTAATAATTATAGTATCGCACAGGTGCTAGATAGGATACAAAACATAAATAAAAAGTAGTTGTGTGAGAAGTACGAGGTGTACAGTGAATAACCTTAGTAGTATTTTGAGGGTTTGGAACAGGAAGGAAGAGATATTGAAATATAGGCGTGTAAAACGTGTTGATATAAAGAGGTTAGACAATTTTTGGAGTTATAGTATACTATAGCTAGAGGTTTTAGTACTCTGTAATTTTAGGTATAAGGTATTCTAATTACAAGGTCGACAATGTTTAGAGGTTGTTTTAGTACTCTGTAATTTTAGGTATAAGGTATTCAATCGGGTACAAATAACCCTGTAACGTTCAGTTTTAGTACTCTGTAATTTTAGGTATAAGGTATTCGAATACGAAGTGATTATCACTCAAGCATCAGTTTTAGTACTCTGTAATTTTAGGTATAAGGTATTCAAATCGTTAAAGAGAGCCTTAAAGAAGCTCGTTTTAGTACTCTGTAATTTTAGGTATAAGGTATTCAAATTGTCAGAAATGAATACGGAGAACCAAGTTTTAGTACTCTGTAATTTTAGGTATAAGGTATTCATTCCCATATAAACAATCATACACAGACCAGTTTTAGTACTCTGTAATTTTAGGTATAAGGTATGAGATAGATAACATTATGAGGTTTGAAAAAAGTAGCGACATGGGTGACATAAAAATCCAGAGAGGACTTTAGCTCCACATTTTTATACATATAAAAAACAAACTATCGCTATATTTACAATTTAAAACGATAGTTTGTTTACGGTCTGAGACTACTAAGCTTAGTGGTCTTTCTTTTTTTGTTCAAGCTCTTTTTTGATTTCATCAGGAGATTTCATCTTGTGAGCAGGATTGAGTGAATTACTTATAGGAGGGCTTGTCGTTAAATCTCCTTCAAATTGAAAACGATCTTCTGGTGTTTGGAGTGTTGAAAATGTGGCTTTAGGATCATTATTGATATAGCCTTCAATAAAGATATTTCCCATAGGGCTGTTTTCTATGTTAGTGAAGTGGACAGATTTAATTGTGTTCGGTTCTTTAGTATTATATTTAAGATAAAGCGTAATACGTTCTTGTTGTTCTTTGTAGTATTCTTGTTTAATTCTTTCTTTTTCATCGTGTTTCATTTTGAAATAGACACCACCAATAATAATTAATATAACAATAATAATAGATAATACAATATGTTTTTTAGACATAATAAATGCTCCTAAGTTTAAGATGAAGAAGATATGAATAAATTATATAACAAAGATATTACTTATGAAATATTAGTGGATAAATTATATAAGGTCGCTCTTCAGAAAATTCTTGACTTTGCCATTGGGTGTGATATATTTAATTTACAAGTACTTAATTTGTGCTTATACCTAAAATTACAGAACCTACTAAAACAAGACACTATGTCGTGTTTATCCCACTAATTTATTAGTGGGATTTTTTTGTTTTTTATTTTATAATTAAAAATAAAAAGGGGTAAGGCATATGTTAAGAAATTATATACTAGGGCTCGATATAGGTATTACATCTGTTGGATATGGTATTGTAGATGCCCAAACACGAGAAGTGATAGATGCCGGCGTGCGTCTTTTTCCCGAAGCCAACGTTGAGAATAATGAAGGTCGACGTAGTAAAAGAGGCGCCCGTCGTTTGAAGCGACGCCGTGTACATCGGCTATCAAGAGTAAAACAATTGTTGTCAGCGTATCACTTGCTAGACACTTCTAATATTCCACAAAGTACAAATCCTTATCAAATTCGAGTAAAAGGTTTAAGAGAAGCGCTCACTAAAGACGAACTCGTTATTGCGTTATTACATATTGCTAAACGAAGAGGGATTCATAACGTAGCAGTAGTGCTAGATGATAAAGAAAATGAAAATGAGCTTTCGACTAAAGAACAGTTAAAAAAGAATGCTCAAGCGTTGGAAGATAAATATGTGTGTGAATTACAATTAGAGCGTTTCGAACAAGATGCTGAAGTTCGAGGAGAAAAAAATAGATTTAAAACGGAAGATTTTGTTAAAGAAGCACGTCAAATTTTAAAGGTGCAGTCAAAATTTCATGCGATTGATCAAGCATTTATTGATAAATACATTGATTTAATTGAAACAAGAAGAGAATATTTTGAAGGTCCTGGTGAAGGAAGTCCGTATGGCTGGGAAGGCGACATTCGAAAATGGTACGAACAAATGATGGGACGTTGTACATATTTTCCGAATGAATTAAGAAGTGTGAAGTATGCTTACAGTGCCGACTTGTTTAATGCATTAAATGATTTAAATAATCTTGTTATTACACGTGATGAAAATTCAAAACTAACTTATGGTGAAAAATTTCAGATTATTGAAAATGTTTTCAAACAAAAAAAGAAACCGACGTTGAAACATATTGCCACAGAGATTGATGTTGAAGAAGTAGATATCAAAGGGTATCGTGTAAATCGAAATGAAAAACCAGAATTCACCAATTTTAAGTTATATCATGATTTAAAAAATATTTTTGAAAATCCAAAACACCTTAATGATATTCAACTTATGGACAATATTGCTGAAATTATCACGATTTATCAAGAACCCGATCATATTATAGAGCAATTAAATCAATTGCCCGAAGAGTTAACCGAATATGAGAAACAAAAAATAAGTATTTTAAAAGGGTATTCAGGAACACATCGATTGTCACTTAAATGTATCACTTTACTTATTGATGATTTATGGGAAACATCGTTAAACCAAATGGAGTTATTTACGAAGTTGAATCTAAAACCTAAAAAAATCGAATTGAATAAGCAATCAAAAATACCTACAAGTTTAGTAGATGATTTTATACTTTCTCCTGTTGTAAAACGTGCATTTATTTAATCTATAGAAGTCGTCAATGCGGTTATACAAAAATACGGGTTGCCTAACGATATTATTATAGAGCTCGCGAGAGAAAGCAATAGTGCTGATCGACAAAAGTTTTTAAGAAATTTCCAAAAAGAAAATGAGGCAACACGTCAACGTGTAGAAGAGCTCCTCAAAGAATATGGAAATGACAACGCTAAAAGAATTATTCAAAAGATTAAACTTCACGATATGCAAGAAGGGAAATGCTTATATTCATTAAAAGATATTCCTCTAGATGATTTGATTAGAAATCCGCATCATTATGATGTAGACCATATCATTCCACGTTCAGTATCATTTGATAATTCTATGCAAAATAAAGTGTTAGTCAGAGCTGAAGAAAATCGAAAAAAAAATAATCGTACGCCATATCAATATTTAAAATCTAATGATGCTTCATTGTCTTATGAAGCTTTTAAACAACATGTATTGAATTTAAGTAAAGCTAAAGATCGTATTTCTAAAAAGAAGAAGGAGTATTTGTTAGAAGAACGTGATATTAGTAAATTTGATGTTCAAAAAGAATTTATTAATCGTAACCTTGTGGATACACGTTATGCGACACGTGAATTGTCTAATTTACTAAAAGCTTATTTTAGCGCAAATGATTTAGAAGTAAAAGTTAAAACGATTAACGGTGGTTTTACGAATTATTTACGAAAAGTTTGGAAGTTTGATAAAGAAAGAAATAAAGGATACAAGCATCATGCTGAAGACGCACTAATTATTGCGAATGCAGATTTTCTATTTAAGCATCATAAAAGTTTAAAAAATATAACAAAAGTTTTGGATGAGCCGGGCGGAGAAGTAGAAAATATTAGAACGAATGTGCAAAGCGAACAGGAATACCAACAACTTTTTGAGAACACACAAAAGGCACAAGCTATTAAAGATTTTAAAGCTATCAAATTCTCGCACCGTGTGGATAAAAAACCTAACCGACAACTCATTAACGATACACTCTATTCAACAAGAAAAATTGATGATACAGAGTACGTAGTTCAAACGTTAAAAAACATTTATGCCAAAGATAATGCAAATATTAAAAAGTTGATCGAAAAAGATCCTACTAAATTTTTGATGTATCATCATGATCCAAAAACATTTAAAAAAATTCAGACAGTCATCAAGCAATACAATAATGAAAAAAATCCGCTAGCTAAATATTATGAAGAAAACGAAACCATGATTACTAAATATGCAAAATCAGGGGATGGGCCAGCAGTCAAGCGGTTGAAGTATACTGATAAAAAACTAGGAAATCATTTAGATGTTACGAACAATTATATTGACTCAGAAAACAAACTGGTGAAACTATCCCAAAAATCATTTAGATTTGATGTATATCATACATCCACAGGCTATAAGATGGTCCCATTAACCTATTTGGATGTTAAAAAGAAAGACACATACTATTATATTCCAGACAAAACATATAAAGTGTTATTACAGAAAAAAAACATAGATCAAGATGCAAAATTTATCGGCTCGTTCTACTACAATGATTTAATTAAATTCAACGAAGAGATGTTTAAAGTGATTGGAGTTAACAATATTAAAACTAATAAAATAGAGTTGGATATGATAGACATTCGTTATAAAGAGTATTGTGAATTGAATGATATTAAGAAGACGCCAAGAATAATTAAAATAATCAGTAAAAATACAAACCAAATCGAAAAGTATACGACTGATATTTTAGGTAATCTCTACAAAGCGACACCGCCTAAAAAGCCACAGCTTATTTTTAAAAGAGGTATATAACTATGTCATGGCGGATTGTATATGCTTCAGATGTCGGTAAAATGTCGTTAAACTTGAACAGTTTGAAAGTTACAAAAGGGGATTTGGAAGTTAAAATCCCCTTAAGTGATATTTTTGCGATTGTTATAGAAGATTTAACAGTGACTTTAACAGCTAGGTTGCTGGTGGAATTGTCTGATTATAATATTTTAGTCATTTTATGTAATCAAAAGCATTTACCAGAATGTATATTACAGCCGATTTCTGGTCATTTTAAACAATATAGTCAAATGAAAGAACAATTGATTTGGGAGCAAGCTTTGAAAGACGAATTATGGAAAATGATAGTTCGACAGAAAATTGGAAATCAAATTGAGTGCATGAAACATAATCAAATTGATGAAACAAGAATCAATAAAATGCAGCAATTAAAATCTTCTGTCAAATTGTTTGATAGAGAAAATATTGAAGGTCAAGCAGCAAAATATTACTTCAATAGCTTTTTTACCGAGTTTACACGAGACAATGATGATTTATTAGAAAATGCCGTTTTAAATTATGGCTATACTATACTAAATTCAGCGATTGCACGTACAATTGTTGCAAAAGGATTGATTCCATCTATGGGTATTCATCATATTGGCAGTCGCAACCATTTTAATTTAGCATCTGATTTAATAGAACCTTTTCGCCCATTGGTAGATTTATTTTTACTAAAGCATCCTCCAGAAGATTATATGTCTAAGGCGTACCGCTTGAAGCTAGTGAATTTGTTACACGCGCGAGTGGAAATAGATGGAAAAATGCAGACCGTTATCCGTGCCATTGAAATTATGATTCAGTCTATTATTGAGTATTTTCGAGAAGGTCGACCTGACATTATCAAATTTCCTAATCTTAATAAATACGAGTTTTATGAGTTATAGATTTATGCGCGTGATGTTGATGTTTGATTTGCCTGTTGAAACGAAACAGCAAAGAAGAATTTATAGTAAGTTTAGGAAAAGGCTACTCGAAAATGGATTTTTGATGATGCAATACTCTATTTATATTAAAAGTGTCGCTAATAAAGATGCGGCCACTTTTAGCGTGAATCAAGTTAAACAATTTTTACCTTCCGATGGTCACGTACGGGTGCTTATCATTACTGAGAAACAGTATGAGAAAATGCAGATTTTACTCGGTGAAGAAGATCAAAATATCGCATTGTTAGGTGACAATCGAACGATATTGTTCTAGGAGAGATTCAATCGATGAATGAACTGACTTGGGAAATCAAGTGTGAAGAGATTGAGAAAGTGACATTGAATATAGGGCATTATACTTCTATTTATAATGAGTATGATACGAAAGAGGAAGATATTCTCCAAGTGATTCATAATTATTTTCAAAAAAGAAATTCTAATAAAAATGAAGTGGTTATTTTTGACACACAAAATCAAGAAAATGTTTCTCATTCTACATATCAATGTTGGTCTTTAAATCATGAAATTGTAGAAAAAGAACATAGTCTAGCTACGACTGCGATTTTAACAAAAAAGATTTTAAGAAAGTTAGGAAATCATCATGAAATAGAAAGCTATTTTAATTCGATAAATGCATTGAATGAAGACGTCCTGACACTCATTCAAACTGAGTTACCATTATGTATAAAACGATTTGATTTCAAAGCCTTTCTAAAATTATTAGAATTCCAGTACGAAAGCTGTGAAGATTATGACCGCTTGATTGTTAGACTTGAAAAATTATTACCTTTGTTAGTTGAAGAAATGAATGCACTATCTCATCAACGCACACTTTTAATCTATCATTATCCTGAAGCCAATCTAAGCCCTAAAGAACAACAACGCTTTCGTGCTTGTTTAGAAAGGTTAGATATTCCAATCATTGTTCTGACAGGTTCTGTACACTTTCTAAGTTCTCATTTAGGCACTAATAATTATTTGAGAAATGGACGGCAAATGTTAACACTTGAATTTTTAAAGCAACTTGTATGGGACGCACCATTAAATTTTGAGGAGAGTCAAATTAAACAAAGTTTAAGCGCATTTATTCAACTCTATCAAGAAAAAATGGAACTAAATCCAGTGATTACGAATTATAAATTAGGTGACATCATGTTGTTTGAACCGATTGATTTATATGTAGGTATAAAATATATGAAACATGTGAATCAAACATTTAGATTAGAGATTAATTATGATGCATTAAGTCCGCCTATGCAGAAGTATATTTCAAATTTTGATCATCAATAAACACCAAAAAGGTAGTATGCATGTAATATCCATCTACCTTTTTGCGTTTGTTATACCATTTCCATGATAGTGCTAATAATGAGATAAACGTTTAAGATACACAAGATAATCGTAAGTAGCCAACCGATAATATTAACGCGTTTGGAGTTTACAAACGCATCACCCATAATCGATTTATTATTCGTTGCTAAAATGAGTGGAATGATACTTAAAGGTAAGGCAATACTTAAGAAAACTTGGGTGAAAACTAACAAATCTTCTATTTTTTGTGTGTCAGCGCCGTAAACGATTAAACATAAGAAAACAGGAAGAATGGCTATCAGACGTGTTAAAACACGACGAACCCACGGTTTCATTTTTAAATGGATGAAGCCTTCCATGACGATTTGTCCGGATAGTGTTCCTGTTATTGTTGAGTTTTGTCCAGCTGCGAGTAATGCGACCGCAAATAAAGTACTTGTCACACCGCCGCCAATAGCACTTGCAACATGCGAAGTTTTAAGCGCATCATACAATTCATAAAAGCGTCCGAGATCTTGGTTGGTACCATAAAAGAGTGCTGCACCTAAAATGAGTAACAGACAGTTTACGACAAATGCGATGGACAGTTGAATATTAGAGTCCATTTGTGCAAAGTGAATGGCAGATTTTTTAGATGAAATACTATGTCTATCGTATGTTCTTGATTGAACGATAGATGAATGTAAGTATAGGTTGTGAGGCATAATTGTCGCACCAATAATACCTAAAGACATGTACAATATGCCGTTATTTGTAACAATTTCTTTGTGAGGAAGAAAGCCTTCTAAGACTGCACTTACACCTGGTTGTGCCATATATACTTCAAATAAAAAGATAATTAGTATTGTAAAGATGAGTACCCCCACAATGGCCTCTATTTTTCGAAAACCAAATTTCATAATAAGTAAAAGTAAAAAAACATCTACAATTGTAATCGCTGCACCGACAATCAATGGAATATGAAATAATAAATTAAGTGCTATCGTGCTACCGATAACTTCGGCAATGTCTGTAGCGATGATTGCGAGCTCCGCAATTATCCATGCAAGTAGAGCCTGTTTTTTAGAAATCATGTGGCGTGTGACTTGTGCTAAATCCATGCCACTAGCGATACCTAAGCGTGCGCACATAGATTGTAAAAACATTGCGCCTAAACTAGAAATTAAGATGACAAATAACAAAATGTAACCGTAACTTGCGCCACCACCCATGGAGGTAATCCAATTTCCTGGGTCCATATAACCCACTGCAACGAGTAAGCCTGGACCTATAAATTTAGAAAGGCGTGTTAAATAAGAACCTTTTTCATCAATGCTGACAGTATTATTAATTTCTTCGAGGCTTTTACCCATTTTCAGCACCTCCTATTATTTTAGGTTAACCTAACAAAATTATTATACAATAATTTTTTAGCGTGTAAAGTGCTGTGTTTTTAATATTAGGTTTAAAGTTCCACACCATCATAATAATCACATATGTATCAACAAAAGAACCATCCTAAATCATTCGATGAAAAAGGATGGTTGTTGCGTATAATATTATTTTAGTGATGACTTAAAGTTTAGCTTCCCACTTTTCAGTCCAAACATTGTCATTAGGTTGGCCTTTAAAGTCACTTTCACCCATGATTTTATCGACAACTGCTTCAAGGGTCGTACGATTTGAATGATAAGCATTAATATATGCTTTTACCATCGTTGCATCGTGAAGGTGTGTGGTGTAATTGAGAGAAATAAAGACAGTAGGCACTTCGTGAACGTACCATGGTATTTCATTACTCATTGCGGTAGACCAACGAATCCGGTAATTGTTTTCGGCCGCGTAGCCTACAATATTAGCAAAAACGAGTGCTGCATTTACATTTTGTCGGTATTCGAGTGTTTTACCTTTAATGCGGGTTGACCCGTCATTTAAAGTAACGTTAAACCCACGTTCTTCCAATATTTCGATAATATGGTTCGTCACAGATTTATCTGCTTTATAAATACCATCCTTTTCTCCTTCTATCATGTATAAGCGAATGTTTGGATGTGTTTCAGGTCTGATTGGCAATTGATTTAACGTGTTTTTAACTAATGTAATTCCTAAATCTGCAGCTTCTTGTTGATATTGGAGGTGTGACTCCGAACCTATAATGTCTAATTCAGATGAAGGTTTTAGAAGCGCTTTATTTTTCTGTTTCTCTGGCAAATGTAGTTTAGCTTTTAAACCAAGAATACGTCTCAATGCATCGTGTAGTCGATTCTCAGTAATAATCCCATTTTGATAACCTTTAAGCATAAAATGAAAATCTTCTTCAATATCATTAAAAAATAAAAACATATCACAACCTGCAGCGATGGCTAGGGGTACGTACTCTTCACGTTTCATAGAAGCAGTCATACCTAGCATGTGACTTGCATCAGTGATAACAAGACCATTGAATTTTAAATCTGTTTTAAGTAAGTCTGTAATAAGTTCTTTTGATAATGATGCAGGTAAAATATCTTTATCTTCTAAATTAGGATTGAGTAATTTAGAATAGGCAGGCTGAGCAATATGCCCTGCCATAATCATTTCAACGCCACGATGAATATGGTTTTCGTAGACTTTTCTAAAGGATTGATTCCACTGGTCGACAGTTTGTGCGTTTACACCTAAAACGAGATGTTGATCGCGCTCTTCTGTACCATCACCCGGGAAATGTTTGACACATGTGAGCATATCTGATGTTTGACGATAGCCATCGATATAAGCATTAGAATAACGAATCACTGTATCTGCATCGGTTCCATAACTTCTTGTATTCACGATAGTGTTGCGCCAGTTTTCTAAAATGTCTACACACGGATCGAAGTTGAGATTGACACCTAAAGCCTTTGCTTCTCGCCCTGATACGAATCCAGCATTATAGGCAACTTTAGTATCTTGTGCAGCTTCACTTTGTGCAGCTGACGCAATATAAGTACCGTCACTACATGCACCATTGCCCCCTGAATCACAGTTAGCAGCAATAAGCAAAGGGATTTTACTATGTTTTTGTAAATCATTCAATAAGGCCTGTACATCCTCTTTGTTACCGCCTTGATAACGTGCGCCTCCAATGTGAAACTGTTTTAAAATGTCATGATTAGATAATGCGTCATCATTAAAATTTCCGTCTTTTTCTAGAGAAAATAAATGAAAGAAGAGTTGGCCTATTTTTTCTTCATCCGTTAATGATTGTATTGTAGACTCAACCCATTCGATTTGTTGGTCATTTAAATAATAAGGTTTTTCTTTTAAATCTACGTACGCCATTTATTTATCCTCACTTTCGAAGTTTTTATAAAATTTATGAATTAACTCTGATTGTATACGTTGATCAAATTTTTGAGATTTAAATATATCGCTATAATGCTCATAAAAAGCTTTCCATGAATCATTTTCATGATGTGCTAATATTGGGTAAAAGTAGATGTTGTTATGATCTGCTGCCATTAAATCTCCTTCTGCATCGCCAATCATTAAAATGTTACCGTCATCATAATGCTTTTTAAGCATATTAAGACAATGCGCTTTAGTGCCCGCCTCTTGTGCAAAGACTTCAGTGACTAATGGCATTAAATGATGCGTTTGCCACTCTGTTTCGACAGCGGAGTGATTGGCAGATGAAACAATAACAATGTCAGCAAATTGACTTGCTTTTTCCAGAGAAGCTTTGACGTACGAAAATGCGCCTAGACTAGGCAATTGCTTAATCCTTTCATTTACACGATTAGACCACGCTAAGGCAAGTTTGAGACCGATTTTATTAGGATTGCGCTTAAAGTCTTCTTCTAATTGAGGATTTGAAAATACCGTAGTATGGTCTACCCAATCCTTGATATCCTCGTAACCTTTGACGGTAATGCCTTCATGATGCAGCTCAGTAAGTATTTTTTCTAAACCTTTAAACCTGTTGATGCCACGTGTAATTTCGTAAAGGTTAAATGCATTCCATCGATTTAGAACCTTTTCCCTATATTTTTCTAAATCCCATATATCGAGTAAAGCAGGACCAAAAGCACGCTGATGTTTGATTGTCATTGTATTCATACCACAACCATCTGAATCTACACAAATAAGTTGAGGATGTGAAGGTTGATATTGGGTGAAAGATATTGACATATTATCCGTTCCTTTCGAGTAAAATTGCTATAATGAAGTTGAGGTGATACATGATGATTGATATTAAGCATTTAGAAATAGTGCAAGCGCATGCACTTGAGTTATTAAAGTTAGAAGTAAATGTTTATGAATTAAATGACTTTAAGAACATCATTCAATTATTTCAAACGCCTTTTACTAATACCAAAAGAAAACAATTTAAAAAAGAATTTCAAACGTTTATTTCACAGCTAGAAAGCCGTAAAATTTATCATTATAAAAACTTGTTTGGCATTCATTATTTGTTATTTAAATATAAAAAGTACAATCAAATTGTTATATTAGGGCCTTTTTTAGAAAAGAGGCCGAGTGAACGTATGTGTCATGAGATGCTACTTAATGCGAATATTTCAATCTCTAATTTAACGTCGCTGAAACAATATCTTACCAAGGTGCCTGTGTGTCATTACAATGATGCTTTAAAAATGGCATATTTATCTGTCCGATTTTTAAAAAATAAATTTTCACATTATCAGGTGGTAGAGATTGACCTTAATTTCCATCCTGAATCGGTAAGTTATGCTGAACAAAAACTACGTTATAACTACATATTGGCAGATATTAAAACACGTTATGAGTTGGAAAACAAAATGTTAGCAGCAATTCGGAATGGAAATGTTGAAGAAGCCTTAGCACTATGTGCTCAAGTTAATTTATTTGTTTCAGGTTTAAAGCGATTAAAAGATGATTTATTAAACTTTAAATATCGTGCGTACTTACAAAATACATTGTTTCGAAAAGCAATTGAAAAAGCGAATGTCAATTTACTAACGATTGATGAAATATCTGCAAAATACGCAGCGTTGATTGATGAAGCGGACAACATAGATGTACTTGAATCACTGACGTATGAGATGGTTCGAGATTATGCTGAAACAGCGCTTAAAGTCAATGCTTTGAAGTATAGTCCAAAGATCAATAAAGTGATTCAATATATTGAGATGTATTTAGATCAACCGTTGACATTGAATGAGTTGGCAAAAAGCGTCAAGCTATCACCGGCATATCTCTCACGTACATTTAGTAAGGAAACTGAAAAAAATATACCACAATACATTTTGGAACTTCGATTGAAGAAAGCATGTAATTTAATTGAAAGCACGGATATGTCTATCGAACAAGTGGCTAAATACGTAGGATTCAATAAGCAAAGCTATTTTAGTAAATGCTTTAAGGATGCTTATGGAAGTACACCAATGCAATATAGAAAAGTTAACAAAGGAACCCAAACATAAACAATGTTCATCCTTCGTTCACCTTAAAATTATCACTAGTCGGCTCTAAAAAACGACTTTATTTTGAAAAAAATTAAAAAAGTAGTGAAAATTCAACAAAATATAGCATTATTTTGTATAAAAAGACAAAAATTTAACAAAAACAACTGAAATTAACCTCTAAAAATGCAAAGCAATTTGAGAATTGTCTGAAAAATCATTTGAAAAGTAGAGGTTGCTCGTCGGAATTTAAAAACGCTTTTATTTCAAGGTTTTCAAAGCTTGAATAAGAGTGTTTTTTATTTTGTCTCAATGTAAAGACAGGTTGTTTTTTCTTGTGCAAAATTGACTGTCTTTTCTCTCAAAATATAATGAAAGTGAGTTGGCAAGGCAGAATAATTTGTTTAGGAGGGAGAAAATGAAAAAAAGTAACATACTGGAGCGCATGCATAATCATTATCTTGTTGCAGTGGTAAGAGGCCTTTCAAAAGAAGAGGCGTTAAGTACTGCCAAACAAATCATTAATGGTGGCATTTACAATATTGAAATTACTTTTACAACACCACAAGCGCATGAAGTAATTGCAGAGATAAGAAAAACTGTAAAAGGCACGCAGATGGTTATTGGTGCTGGGACGGTGCTGGATAGCATTACAGCACGTTTGGCTATTTTAAATGGTGCGGAATATATTGTGAGCCCACATTTTGATAAAGAGATCGCAAAAATATGTAATTTGTATTGCATCCCATACTTACCTGGTTGTGGTTCTGTCACTGAAATAACAGAAGCACTGACTTATGGTGTGGAAGTCGTAAAACTGTTTCCGGGTGATTTACTAGGTGCAGATTTCATCAAAAATGTACATGGGCCAATTCCACACATTGAATTAATGCCGTCCGGAGGCGTATCATTAAATAATTTACATGAATGGTATGAAAAAGGTGCTTTTGCGGTGGGAATTGGAAGTGCATTAACAAAAGCATCAGACTCAATTATCTCTAATACACAAGCCTTTGTTCAAAAACTTGAAGAAATAAAAGGGTGATAGCATGTCTGTAATTACTTTAGGTGAAATATTGCTGCGTTTATCTACGATGCAGCATAAACGCTTGCAAGATAGTGAGGCGCTAGCGATAAACTTTGGTGGCGCTGAAATGAATGTTGCAATTGGTTTGTCAGGGTTAGGTGTTTCTACAGCAATGCTGTCAGCTGTCCCTAACAATGTTTTTGGCAATACGATTATTCAAACTTTGAGAAAATATTCGGTAAATACTGAAGGGGTTTATCAAAAAAAGGGAAGGCTAGGACTTTATTTTGTTGAAGAAGGTTATGGTAATCGTCCGTCCAAAATTATTTACGATCGTTCTCAAAGTGTTTTTAGTCACACACAGAGTGAGGACTTTGATTTAGAACAACTCATGGATGGCTATCAATGGTTTCATTTTACAGGCATTACACCAGCACTCAATGCGCAGTTATTTTCACTTATTAAACGTGCCATAGGTGTAGCTAAAAGTAAAAATATGAAAATAAGTTGTGATTTGAATTTTCGTTCACAGCTGTGGGATTTTCAAACAGCACGTCAAAAAATGTCTGAACTTTTATATGATGTTGATCTCATTTTTGGTTACGAACCGATTACGTTACTTAATGAGGTTACCGGTAAAGATAAAAAGGAAGGTTTAACACGTAATCCACCGATAAATGTGCTTAGACCTCTTTTAAAAGAGATACATGAAACTTATGACATTACGTATATTGCGTTTACACAACGAAAAAATTTTAGTCCTAAAAGAAACCGCTTACATGGATATATATCCACAATTAATAATTTAGTAGAAACAGAGTTTGTAGATGTTGAGATAGTGGATCGTATCGGTACGGGAGATGCTTTTAGCGTGGGGATTTTATATGGTCTCATACAGCAATGGTCATTAGAAAAGACGGTTGATTTTGGGATACAAAATATGTGCTTTAAACATACGATTCCGGGAGATTTTTGTTTTGCATCGCTATCAGAAATTCAAACCGTGATACACAAAGATAACGATATTGATCGTTAGAAAGAAGGCGAGAATATGACATCTCAAATGACTCACAAAGACCAACAAAAGCTAAAAAAGTTTGAGAAAATTGATAAACCAATTTTGAAGTTTAAAGAGAAATTATCATATGGTTTGGGAGATTTAGGCAATGGATTAATGTTTGATATGGGGATGATTTATCTTTTAAAGTTTTATACGGATATATTAGGAATTTCAGCATTTTATGGAGGACTTGTTTTCCTTGTAGCTAAAATTTTTGATGCTTTCGTAGATACTGGCGTAGGAACAATTGTAGATTCGCGTCGCAACATAGGACCAAAAGGTAAATTTAGACCTTTTATATTATATGGAACAGTGCCATTAGCATTATTAACCATTTTGTCATTCATTTCACCTGATTTGTCTTATACAGGAAAAGTCGTCTGGGCTTTTGCCACGTATTTATTATTCAACATGGCCTATTCTATTGTGAATATTCCGTATGGCTCACTTTCTGCCTCTATGTCATTAAACTCAGATGATCGTACGCAATTATCAGTGTTTCGTAATATGGGGTCACAAGGCGCGCTTTTCTTTGCTGGAATAATAGTGATTCCTATGGTAGATAAATTTTCTAATCATGCTATAGGTTATCCAATTGTAGTAGGTGCGCTTGCATTAGTAGGTATTTGTTTACATCTGATTTGTTATAAAGGTGTAAAAGAGCGCTATATCGTTGAAAGAGAAGAAATTAAAGGGACAAATAAAAAAGCTTTTTTAGGTTTATTAAAAAATGAAGCGTTTACTGTATTAGCGATTTACACGTTACTTACTATTATGGCTCTATTTTTAAAACAATCTGCGCAACTTTATTACTTTGAGTATGTAATGGGGTATCCAAATTTAGTAGGGCTTGTAAGTACACTGAATTTTGCTGTGTTATTTCCTGCGTTATATCTTACCACTGTATTAAGTAAAAAATTTGGTAAAAAAGCAACAGCTTTAATTGGCGTAGGTGGATTTATCATATTTGAACTTTTAAACTATGCTTTCTTTGGAGAACACTTGATTCCATTTCTTATTATTAGCACGATTTCATCATTTTTCCTTGTTATTCCTAATACCGTTACTTGGGCCTTTATTGCTGATGTTGTGGAGTATGGGCAATGGAAGTCTGGTATTCGTTCGGAAGGTATCACGTATTCTAGTTATAGCTTTACACGAAAAGTGTCTCAAGCTTTAGCAGGTTTTGTACCGGGTGTGGCATTAACTGTCATTGGTTACCAACCTAATGTACAACAAAGTGCTGAAACTTTACATGGATTAAAGTTTTTATTCTTTGTAATTCCTGCAGGAGCAAGTTTAGTGGCGTTATTGATTTTCTTATTTTTCTATCCATTAACAGATAGAAAGCATAAGCAAATAGTAAAAGAACTGACATTAAGAGAAGAAGTTTAAAAGGAGGAATATACGATGCAATTGATTACTGAAGATTTTATGTTAACTAATGATGTAGCGAAGCACTTATATCATACGTATGCAAAACATAAACCTATTTATGATTATCATTGTCATCTCGACCCAAAAATGATAAGTGACAATGTATATTTTGATAACATCACGTCACTTTGGTTGGGAGGAGACCATTATAAATGGAGAGCGATGCGCGCTCAAGGTATAGAAGAAAAATACATTACTGGAGATGCAGATCCTAAAGAAAAATTTAAAAAATGGGCAATAACTTTAGAAAATTCAGTTGGTAACCCGCTCTATCATTGGTCTCATATTGAACTTAAAATGTACTTTGGTATCGACGAGACACTCGGTTCTAATAATGCAGAAGCAATTTATGAGCGAGCGAATCATTATTTAAAAGAAAACAATATTACAACGCAAACGTTAATCGAATCTTCAAATGTAAAGCTAATTTGTACAACAGATGACCCGACGGATACATTGGAATATCATGATGCAATTAAAGCGCAAAAAGATTTTCAAACTACTGTATTACCTGCTTTTCGACCAGATGATGCTTTTAAAGTTGGTACAAAGCAGTTTGTAGCCTTTCTAAAAAAATTAGAAAAACAAACACATTCTATTACGAATGTTGAAACGTTTGTTAATGCGCTAAAAAAACGTATCGATTTTTTTCATAACAAAGGAGGGCGTCTGGCAGACCACGGTTTAGAAGTCATTCATTTTGAATCATTTAAACCGACAGAAATTGACGCTATTTTTGATAAAGCATTGCACGGTACAGCAGTAACCAGTCACGAATATTTTCAATTTCAAACGTTTATACTTAATGAATTGAGTAAAGCGTATAGTGAAAAAGCGTGGACTATGCAAATTCATTTTGGGGCAATTCGAAATAATAATCATAATGCATTTGTGAAATTAGGGCCTGATACAGGATTTGATTCAATTCGTGACCAAGATAATTTGGCATTTCATTTAAATGCAACGTTGGACATGATGGAAAGAGAAAATCATTTGCCCAAAACAATTCTTTACAACCTAAATCCTGTATATAACGACATCGTAGGTTCTACTATAGCAAACTTTCAAACAGAAGCAGGTATCCAGAGCAAAATGCAACATGGTGCTGGATGGTGGTTTAATGATACTAAGCGAGGTATGTTAAAGCAGATGTCTTCGTTGGCGGATCAAGGACTTATCATGCATTTTGTAGGAATGTTAACAGATTCTCGTAGCTTTATTTCTTATTCTAGACATGATTATTTTAGACGGATTTTATGTAGCTTTATCGGTGAACTTGTTGAACTTGGTGAGATCCCAAATGATGAAACATTGTTGAAGAGAATGATTGAAAATATATGCTATGACAATGCTTATCGTTATTTCAAATTAATTTAAATGGAGTGAGTATGAATGAAGATGACATTCAGATGGTATGGTAAAGAGGACCCAATCAGCCTTGAATACATTCGACAAATTCCTGGTATGGAAGGGATTGTCAGTGCCATTTATGATGTTCCAGTAGGAGAAGTACGGCCACTAGAGAAAATTAAAGCTTTAAAACAAGAGATTGAAGATGCTGGGTTAGTACTTTCAGTTATTGAAAGTGTTCCAGTACATGAAGACATAAAACTCGGCAAACCGACTCGGGATAAATATATAGAGAATTATTGTCAGACGTTACGCCATTTAAGCCAATGTGGCATCCGCACGGTATGTTATAACTTTAGGCCAGTCTTTGATTGGACGCGTTCACAATTGGATTTTAAACTTGAAGATGGCTCTACAGCATTAATTTATGACGAAACAGATATAGAGAAAATGAATCCCTTGAGTGGAGAATTAACTTTGCCGGGTTGGGATTCTAGCTATACGAAAGAAGGGTTGGAAGCTTTATTCAACGACTATAAATCTGTAGATGAAGCGCAGTTGTGGGAAAACCTTACTTATTTTGTACGTAAAGTAATGCCGGTTGCAGAGGAAGAAGACATATTGATGGCAATTCACCCGGATGATCCCCCATGGAAAATATTTGGTTTACTACGCATCATCACAAATAAAGAGAATTTAGAACGATTTATAAATATTTATGATTCTAAGCATAATGGATTAACAATGTGCTCAGGGTCGTTAGGTGCAGATAAAAACAATGATTTTGTAGATATGTTGAAGTATTTTGGTGATAAAGAACGTGTCAATTTTGTGCATGCAAGAAACGTTAAACTTGTAGGAGAGAAATCTTTTCAAGAAGCGGCACATTTATCTGAAAAAGGGTCTATAGATATGTATGAAGTGATAAAAGCATTGCATAGTTTTGGTTACGAAGGTCCGATTCGTCCCGATCATGGACGAATGATTTGGGGAGAAACAGGCAAGCCAGGGTATGGGTTATATGACAGAGCATTAGGTGCTGTTTACCTTAATGGATTATACGAAGCGATTACGAAAGCCAATTTGTAGGAGGCATTTGGATGAAATTACCATTTAAAGTTGATTTTAGTCATAAAGTTGTTGTGATTACAGGCGGGGCAGGTATCATAGGAAGCGAGATGTCTCGAGCTTTAGCTAAAAGTGGTGCTAAAGTTGCGATTGTTAGTCTGAATACTAAAGCAGAAAAACTTGTTGAAGAAATTCGATCAAGTGGTGGTGTAGTAGAAGTGTTTTTAGGTGACGTTACAGATAAAGCCAGTATGGAAAATATTCAAAAAGAAATACATGATGTTTTTGGGACAGTTGATATATTGATTAATGGTGCTGGAGGTAATGCTCCTGGAGGCACAACGGATGAGGAACGTTATGAGCCGAATGGCAAAAGTCAGTCTAAAACATTTTTTGACCTTGATGAAAAAGATGTAGGATTTGTTTTTGATTTGAACTTTTTAGGTACATTTATCCCGTCGCAAGTTTTTGCTAAGGATATGGTAGACAAAGAAGAAGCGACAATTATTAATATTTCATCTATGAACGCGTTTAAACCTCTTACAAAAATTCCTGCGTATAGTGGGGCAAAATCAGCTGTTAGCAATTTCACAGAATGGCTAAGTGTATATTTCTCAAAAACAAACATTCGGGTAAATGCCATCGCTCCAGGTTTTTTATTAACGAGTCAAAATGAAGCCTTACTGTTAGATAAAAATGGCGATTATACTGAACGTTCCCAAAAAATCTTAGCTGCAACACCGATGGGAAGATTTGGTGAGCCCTATGAACTGATTGGTGCATTACTCTTTTTAGCCTATGCCCCTGCTTCAAGCTTTGTAAATGGGATAGTTTTACCTATTGATGGCGGATTTAATGCATATTCAGGTGTATAAACAAAAGGGAGGTATTTTATTATGTTATATCCAATTGTAACGGAGACGAGGCAAGTCATCGATTTAACAGGAATCTGGAAATTTAAATTAGCTACTGCAAATGAGGACATAGATATTAAACAACCACTCGATACAGATAAAGTAATGGCGGTTCCAGGGTCTTACAACGATCAAGGCATTGTCCAAGAAATCAGGCATCATGTTGGAGATGTTTGGTATGAACGCGATTTTACAATCCCAAAGCATTTAAAAGATGAACGTATTGTATTGCGATTTGGCTCAGCGACGCATCATGCAGATGTATATTTAGACGGTGAATATGTTACGCAACATACAGGAGGGTTTCTGCCATTTGAAGTGGATATTAGCGATATAGCATCGGTTGGACAGCATCGCTTAACCGTTAAAGTAAATAATATTTTAACGCATAAGACTTTACCGGTAGGGAATTATTCAGAAATCGAAAATGACGAAGGTGTAATAAAAAAAGTAAATACGCCTAACTTTGATTTCTTTAACTATGCTGGCTTGCATCGTCCAGTGAAAATTTATTCAACACCTAAAACGTATATTGAAGACATTGTTATTGTTCCTCATGTTGAAAGTGCAAATGAGAGTACAGTGCATTATGATGTGAAAGTAGCAAGTAATGACGATAAAATAGACGAAGTTAACGTTGTAATTATTGACGAAGCACAAAACGTTTGTGGTAGACAGAATCAATTATCAGGTGATATTCACCTTACTGACGTCCACTTGTGGCAACCGCTAAAATCATATCTTTACCGCCTTAAAGTGGAACTTTACCAAAATGGTGAATTGATAGATACGTATACTGAACGTTTTGGTATACGGTCAATTGAAGTTAAAGATGGGCAATTTTTAATCAATAATCAGCCTTTCTACTTTAAAGGTTTTGGTAAACATGAAGATACTTATTATCATGGTCGAGGGTTGAATGAAGTAGCGAATGTTATGGATATCGAATTGATGAAGTGGCTAGGTGCAAACTCATTTAGAACTTCTCATTATCCTTATTCAGAAGAAATGATGAGACTTGCAGATGAACAAGGTATTGTAGTGATTGATGAAACCACAGCCGTTGGACTTCATTTGAATTTCTTAGCAGCGCTAGGAGATGTCAAGGACCCTGTTGATACTTGGAAAGAGATTCAAACACAAGAAGCACATGAACAAGTCATTAGAGGATTGATTGAACGTGATAAAAACCATGCTTGCGTTGTCATGTGGTCTATTGCGAATGAACCAGAATCAAACCTTAAAGGTGCTAAAGCCTATTTCGAACCCTTTGTTGATTTAGCGCGTGAGTTAGACCCACAAAATAGACCGGTGACGATTGTCACAATTTTAATGGCGCAACCACATAATTGTGAAGTCCAAGACTTAGTAGATGTGTTATGTCTAAACCGATATTATGGATGGTATACACAAACAGGTGATTTAGATGCTGCCAAAAAAGCATTGCATCAAGAACTAGAAGCGTGGACAGAACGGCAACCAGGTAAGCCAATAATGTTCACTGAATATGGGGCGGATACATTGTCTGGATTCCATGCCATAGATGATCAATTATTTACTGAGGAATATCAAATTAAGTTTTATGAAGCCAACCATGAAGTCGTAGATCAATTTAAACATTTCATAGGAGAACAAGTTTGGAATTTTGCTGACTTTGAAACGAGTAATGGCATTATTCGTGTTAAAGGGAATAAAAAAGGCATTTTTACGAGAGAAAGAGCGCCGAAAGCAGTGGCACATTATTTCAGAAAAAGATGGCATGAAATCCCTGATTTTAATTACAAATCGTAAAAGATAAACGAGCTAGAAGAGGCTAGCTCGTTTATCTTTTTTTAATTTGTTGATTTATCTGTTTAATCATTTTTTTACTTGATTTATAGTTACATATCCATACGATAATGTATATCATTATAAAAATAATAGTAAATGAGAGCAATCCACCTAAACGAAATGGTAACCATCCAGCCAATGTAGCTAGAGGCACAAAACCGATATACGTAATAACGAAGTGGGTTAACGTCATCCGGGTTATACTCCAGTCTGTTTCTTCAAAGATGCGACTTGTTTGTCCAAATAAAACCCCTATAATTCCCCAAATAACGACCATCATGAGCATAACAATCGGTTCACTGAAATGAGTAAAATACCATTCGCCGATTGTTGAAGAGGGAGATAGGGGGTAATAGTGGCCTCTTCCAAAAATAGGGCTAAAAATAATGGACAAAGTTAAGCCCATTAAGATACCAAAGGAAAAGCTTTTTCTGATGTTTTTCATAGTTCTAATCGCTCCTTTATTGATTTTAAATAGCGTCGTGCAGAATACGTTTCATACGCATTTTGTAAATACATTTTAATAAGTCCATTGGGCTCGATAGATAGTTTGTGTAGTTTGTTGATATTGATAATTTCCGATTTTGATATGCGAATAAAATGAGAAGGAAGTACATCTTCTAGAGTATATAATCTTGATTTGATGACATATTGCGTATGTTGTGTCAATGCGACGACTTGTTTGTGCTCAGTCTTGATGCTTAAGATATCATCGACTTTAATAAATGAAATAGAATCATCGTGATAACCGCGAAGTTGTTCAATTTGGTCAATGTCTTCAATACATTGAATAATGGTTTTAATATTGTTTGTTAATGTTGGTGCTTCAATCGTTATGTTAGGTTCTGTTATGTTTTCATCGATATTAAGGCTCAGTTTCATTGCTGCAACTCCTTTCATCTTGATTAAATCATAAAAGTTTTAGCAATAGTGAAGAATTGACTAAACGGTTATATTTTTAAACTCAACGGAAGGAAGTGCGCTATAAAAGTTTTGTGTACCTATTGTAAACTTATATAATAAATAGGTTTACAATAATGCGTTTACGTTTTAAGATGTTGAGGTGGACGTATTTTATACATATAGGTGATCTCAATGAGAATATTTATAACGAGCACAAATACAGATGTAGGAAAAACGTATGTCATTACACGGTTGTGGCAACGTTTAAACCAAATGGGCGTCTCAGCTGTCATTTTTAAACCTTTTCAAACAGAGGAATTATCAGAAGGGGTGTATCCAGATTTGGAAGCCTATCGTACGTTATGTCATTTAGATTATAAGACGACGAGTCTGTATACGTTTAAAGCGCCAGTGTCACCACATTTGGCATTTAAACAAGAACCACATCAACGTTTTGATATGGATAAAGTGATGGCAAAGTTGACTTCACTTGAGGCACAATATGACATTGTGTTAATCGAAGGTGCTGGCGGTGTTGCTGTTCCCATTCACGTATCAGAAGAACACTTTTTTATGACGACGGATTTAATAAACGCGACGGCAGATGTCATTTTAAGTGTTGTACCAGCAAAGCTTGGTGCGATTAGTGATACGATTGTGCATCAATCGTTTCTCAAAACGCAGCAGTGTCCGTCGAATATTATTGTGATGAATCGTTATCAAGATACATCCATTGAACGTGATAACAGAACAACACTTGAGTCCTACTTACAACAACCCATTTTGACTTTTCCAGAACATGGAGAAGCAGAAGATTTCCCAGGACATATTTTGGAGCTTTTTAAGGAGGCAATGTCACATGAAACATCAAACACTTGTAGATAAAAATTTAGAATATGTATGGCATCCTTTTACGCAAATGGGCGTGTATCGCCAACATGATCCAATTATCATTGAAAAAGGTAAAGGAAGCTATTTGTATGATACGAAAGGTCGCCGTTATTTAGATGGCTATGCTTCTCTATGGGTTAATGTACATGGACATAACAATAAGCGCTTAAATAAAGCCATTGAGAAACAATTAAAGTCAATTTCCCATTCGACATTGTTGGGATCTTCTAACATTCCATCAATTTTGTTGGCTGAAAAATTAGTTGAAATTACGCCAGCGTCGTTGCGCAAAGTATTTTATTCAGATACCGGGAGTGCAGCGGTCGAAATAGCGATTAAAATGGCATATCAATATTGGAAAAATATTGACCCAGTGAAATATCGTAAAAAGAATAAATTTGTGACTTTGAAAAATGGTTATCATGGTGACACTATTGGCTCTGTGAGTGTAGGGGGAATCGAAACATTTCACCAGATTTTTAATGATTTGATTTTCGAAAATATTCAAGTTGCTTGTCCGTCATTTTATCATAGTCAGTATCTAACAGAAGAAGCGTTGCGTGATGCGGTGCTTTCACAAATTGAACACGTTTTGCGTACAAGAGCTGATGAAATTGTTGGTGTCGTGATGGAACCACTTGTTCAAGGTGCAACCGGTTTGTTTGTTCATCCTGAAGGTTTTTTAAAAGGGGTAGAGCAACTTTGTCGTAAATACAATGTACTTATGATTGTCGATGAAGTTGCGACAGGATTTGGTCGAACAGGGGCACTCTTTGCATGTGAGCATGAAAATGTTGAACCAGATATCATGTGTCTTGGAAAAGCGATTACAGGTGGTTATTTACCTTTAGCAGCGACGTTAACATCTCAACGCATTTATGAAGCGTTTTTAAGTGACCAACACGGGCTTAAAACGTTTTTCCATGGTCATACTTACACGGGGAACCAAGTCGTATGTGCGTTGGCACTAGAAAATATTCAAATGATAGAAGAGAACAAGCTCATCCGTCATATCCAAAAAACATCTAAAGTTTTAGACAAGCAATTACGTCAGTTAGCAACACATCCGCATGTTGGTAATGTGCGTGGAAGAGGCTTGATGTACGCGGTAGAACTTGTAGCTGATGCTGACAAGAAAATGCCTCTAGCGATTGCGACGGTTGAACGGATTATTTCGGAATGTAAACGACGTGGGCTAATGATACGCAATTTGGAAAATATTGTTACGTTCGTGCCCGTATTAAGTATGTCAAAACGTGAAATTAAAAAGATGACATCAATATTTGAAAATGTATTATTAGATGTTTTGGAGTGATTTAGGTGGCGTTTGAAGCGCAATTAGAAGCGTTGAAAACACGTGGACAATATCGTCATTTGAGGGAAGTCGAAACGGTGCTACAACAAAGGATATATAAGGATGGAAAAGAATGGCTTAACTTCACCTCAAATGATTATTTAGGGCTAGGACAGCGCCCTTTAGACGTTAATCAGTTACAAGCCTATGGTGAAAAGTACGCGTCACATTTAGCAAGTTCACGTTTAGTGAGTGGCAACTCTGCATTGTATACGAAGTTAGAACAGC
Source organism: Staphylococcus ratti (assembly GCF_020883535.1). Taxonomy (NCBI): domain Bacteria; kingdom Bacillati; phylum Bacillota; class Bacilli; order Caryophanales; family Staphylococcaceae; genus Staphylococcus; species Staphylococcus ratti. The sequence goes on from NZ_CP086654.1 coordinate 161,072, forward strand.
AGATGGGGGAAGCATTGGGGTATGAAGCGGCGCTCATTATGGCCAGTGGCTATGATGCAAATTTAGCGGTATTTCAAATTTTTAAGCGACAAGACGTTGTCATATTTTCCGATGCATTGAATCATGCGAGCATTATAGATGGTATTCATCTGTCGCGTGTGAAAAAAGTCATTTTTCCACATCGGGATTACGACATGTTAAAAAAAGAAATGGCAAAATATCCGAATGCCACAAAAGTAATTGTGACAGACACGGTATTTTCTACCAATGGTCATTTGGTAAATTTAGATGCGATACGTCGTTTAAAGATGGAATTCGACAATACGATCATTGTAGTAGATGATTCACATGGCTTCGGATTAGGCTATGATATGAGTTATGATGACATAGATGTCGTGACGACGAGCTTATCTAAAGGATTAGGGGCACATGGCGGACTTATTTTATGTTCGAAAGTGATTAAAGATATGCTCGTTAATATGGCACGACCGCTTATTTATTCTAATTGTATGCCGACAATGAATTTGTATTTAATCGAGCAGCAGTTTGAAGCGTTGGAAGAAGCGCAGAATGAACGAGAACGTCTGCATCACAATATTCAAGAATTTAATCATTATTTCGGGAGTTCTTGTGGTGCGTCAACAGCGATTAAAGCAATAGAGGTTAAAAACAATAAGCAAGCGAACGACGTTTATGAAGCATTATTAACCGAAGGCATATGGGTAAGTTTATTCCGTTATCCGACAGTTGAAAAACCAACATTGCGGATGTCGCTATCTTCATGGCATAAAAGTAAAGATATTCAGAAACTGATACATATGCTTCAAAAAGGAGGCGTAGGCGGTGTATAGTGTTAAAATGCGTGCATCTCAGGATCATGAACATTTGAGTGGTGCTGAGACGATTTGTGAGGCAAGTGAAATTGAACATATGATTCAATCATATTTTCAAAAGGGGTTTCAACATGAAAATGGTCACGCAGACTTTTTAAATTTGAAAATTGAAAAGCTCACTTCGCCAGTAAAGCATGTGCATGCACTTCCAATTATGGAGCACCCACAGTTTAGCTTTGAAACATTAGCGGTAAAAACTGGAATATCTCAAATGGCGATAGCACAGGCATGGCAAATCATTAGAAATGAGACATGTTACCGAGGTGCGGTTATAGTTGATGCACAAACAGGTGAGCGATTAGACAATTTTGGTGTGCGAGGATGTCGTGTCACGCACTTTTGTTTTCAACAGCGCAGTGAAAAAAGCGTTTTAAATGCGCGTGTTCAAGATGCGTTGTCTATCGCTTCTATTATACAATCGAATGAAGGCGTACTTGGCGAGTTATGTGTCTCCGATGACTTAAACTATACGACTGGTTATTTTGCGAACCAAAAGGGGTATCACAGACTATTTGAGTTGAAAAAGAAAGGCTCTCGTGAAGGCGGTCGTGTTATTTTTGTGAATCATCAATTTAACATGGAAACATTTCTCTATTTTTGCCAACAACAACCGAAGCGCGTCATATATTAAAGGGGAGCGGGACAGAAATCAAATAGATTTCTGTCCCGCTCCCCTTTTTGAATTATAAGAAGAATGTTGTAAAGATATAGGCACTAATACCTGCAAGTAAACAATAAAGCAATGCGGGTCCTAATGTTTTTCTAATAACGCTACCTTCTTTACCTGCCATATTAACGACTGCACAAACGGCGACAACGTTGTGTACACAAATCATATTACCGGCAGCGGCACCAATGATTTGAGCGGCTAAAACGGTTGTCGTATTACCTTCGATTGCAGCTGCGATATTAGCTTGGACAGGTGCAAATGTTAGTGTCGACACCGTCGCACTTCCAGTAATAAATGAACCAAGTGCGCCTAGAAATGGTGCTACGAAGAGCCACATTTGTCCAAATGTAGCAGCCATACCATTGGCAATGTATTCAGGCATACTGATTAAGTCTTTCGTGTTGATGCCTGAGTTACTAAAGACATGAACCATTGCGAGTGTCGCAATTAAAGTGATACCTGTAATACGAATCGTTTTGATTGAATCTTTACATGCTTTCGTAAAGTGTTTAAATGATTTTCTTTGAATAATAATCGCAAAGAACGCAGCAACGACTAGAATTGTGCCAGGTGAGTATAAAACTTCCCAACTTGAAGAAATAGAATCATACCCTAAAATATTATTCCAAGATAAGTTGAAAACAGAAGTTGTAAATGCTTTTACTGGTTCTACAACACGAGTTAATAATAACAGCGCTACCACGATAAGATATGGTGACCACGCTGATAATAAACTCATTTGATGTGTTGTTTGTGGTTTAGATTCGTAAAGTTCAGATAAAGCATCTTTCCATTCATTTTTAGGAATGAGCCATCCTTTTTTAGCAGTAAGTACAGCAACGATAATTGTTGTTAACGAGCCTAAAATAGATACAAACTCTGGACCCGTGAATAATGCATAAACAAGTGCTGAAATCACGTATGTCGCCCCGATTAACAGTGTCCAAGGTAAGATTTCTATTATTGATTTTAGTTTATTCTCTTTTCCAAAGAAAACAATCATTGTCACAACAATAATCATCGGAATTAAAATACCACTTAATAAATCAAGCATCGTAATACGAATTGCTGTTTCAGAAAAAAGTGATGCATCTGCATCTTTTAATGTACTTAAACCAACAATTACAGGTGTACCAACCGCCCCGAAAGAAACAGCAACACTATCAGCGATAAGCGCTGTAGCGACACTTGTTAAAGGTTTAAAGCCTAATGCTACCATTAATGGTGCTGTAACCATTGCAGGTGTTCCGAATCCTGAAGCCCCTTCAATTAAAGATCCAAACAAAAATGCGACGATGATAACTTGCACACGCATATCACCTGACACATTTTGAAAGCCCGCATTAATGCGATCAACAGCTGATGTTTCCCTCAATGTATTTAATAACGTTAGTGCACCGAATAAAATTAAAATAATCGTTAATGTTTTATGTATCCCCTGTAGTATTGACGCAGCAATAACGCCACTTTCTATGCCCCATGCAAAAGTTCCTAGAATAATCACTACAATCGCACTAATCGTCATACCGACTAACGCTGACATACGTAGTAAGACTAAACAAATAAATGGAACAATTACCGCACTTAATGCAACGAGCATTAACATGGTTTCCACCTCAAATTCCCGTATTTTATAAACTAACATCCAAAGACATCTGATGAGCAGATGATATTGATATGGAAATTGTAAGCGTTTATCTCAATTTATTCAACCTTACATTTAAAGTTTTTGTAATTAAACGAAACGATTTCACAAAAAATTATTATTTGAACCTAAAGAGGAATTTTACAATCTTCAAAATAGAAATTTTCTGCAAAATGAAAAGGTTTTATTGAAGGAGTGTATTGTGCATTTGTCACATGCCACAAACGCTATTTTATGTACGTATTAATCTTGATTTGAATAAAAAACGGCTAAAGCGGCTTTAATACTTATGAATACTTTTAAAAACATCAACAAACTTCTCAGTCAAAGTTACAAATTTAAAAAATTTTAGAATTAGTAATTGAGATGGCTTGTATAAAAAAATTAGCAAAACATGGGATAACAAGTGATATGAATAAGCAGTCTGCTTTATACATTGAAAATAAAAATACGTTATTTAGGCATATTCGAGAAACTTTTAACGATTGAGTATCCAAATAAAAAGATTCGACCAATAAGTTGTTTTTTCATACAAACTTTAATTCTAAATACTGTAAATAGTGGAACTAGATTTTTAATGAATAAATATTGAACAAAACTTTAGATGAGTGTATTATGTAAAAGTGTATTTAGAAATTCAATGCATGGGAGAATTTTTCAAGAGAAAAAGAGGTTTAAAATTTTTCCCGAATAAATTAACGGGAGTTTTGTAATGCCAAGAAAATTAAGGGAATTTAAAAGAAGTTTTGGTCAAGAAAAAGCAAGAGTCAAATTGTACAAATCCGGTAAAAATTGGGTGAAAGCAGGGATTAAAGAATTTCAATTACTCCGTCTAATGGGGCTACCTTTCTTAACGGATAAAGTAGAAAAAACTGAAGAAGGACCTCAAAATATCGGAGGTTTTATTAAACGAAATGCCCTCAAAACAACTGCCATAACAGGTGGAATGTTTACCGTTAATATGTTACATGATCAACAAGCTTTTGCTGCTTCTGAAGCACCTGTAGCCTCTGAGTTAACTGCTCAAAGTCAAACAGTTGGTGACCAAACTTCTGTTGCCATCGAACAATCGCAATCGTCAACAGAAAGCCAATCGACACTTTCCTCTACAAGTGAGGCATCAACATCATCAGTAGATGAAGGTAGCACGTCTACTGATAGTCAGACATCAACGTCATCAGAGCGTCAAAGTACTTCCGCACATGATAGTGAAACATCAACGGAAAGTCAAAGTACGTCAACGAAAGAAAGTACAAGCGAGCAATCATCGAGCACCAGCACAGCTTCAGATAGTAAATCAACAAGCGTAAGTCAAAGTGGTTCTACATCTGAAAAAAGTACCACGTTGAGTCAATCAAGTTCTACAACAGAATCAACATCAACATCGCTATCTTTATCTTCATCAGATAGCACAACTCAAAGCACTGCACCTACAAAATTACGTTCATTGAGTTTAAGAGCTGCACCAACAACATTTGCAACAGCAGCGGCAACGGCTCCAGTGACGCAAACGTATACTGGTGTGGGGACAGATACATTGTATAAGCATACGATTTATTACAAATTAATTGTTACAAGTGATGGCACATCATTAAAATTTACGTATTTTGTTTCATATGACAATCCTAACACAGCAACTGTTGAAGCACCGTCTACATTAAATACACGAGCAACGATAAAGAGTGCCAATGATACTTTGTTTACCATGCTCACTCTAGGTAATGGCTATGGTCAACCTTCGTCGGTAACACAATCTATTACACAGCCAGGTTATTCGACTAATCCAGAACCTCAAGTTAGGCCAAGTGCAATTGACACACCAATAAGAAATACTGCTACTGGATATTATTGGGAAGGAGATGGGCGTACATTAAATAGTCTTTATGCCCGTAAAGGAAGTGCGCTGATGTCTACTTTTACAGTGCCAATTACTAATCCTAACGGTAATTTAAACTGGACTTTTTCACCATTCGCGAGTCAAAGCGGAAATAACGCATATTACCCTAACTATTTCCAAGATACCATTAGAGGTAATGAACCTATAACAAGTACATCAATTAGTAATTCAGCGAGTGCATCGACAAGTACGTCGTTGAGCAACTCGATAAGAGCTTCTCAAAGTGCTTCATTGAGCAATTCGTTAAGTGCTTCAACGAGTGCATCAATTAGTGCTTCTTTAAGTAACTCATTGAGTGCATCCATGAGCACGTCGATCAGCAACTCGATAAGAGCTTCTCAAAGTGCTTCATTGAGCAATTCGTTAAGTGCTTCAATCAGTACATCACTCAGTAACTCATTAAGCGCTTCAACGAGCACGTCATTAAGAAATTCAATGAGTGAATCAGCAAGTACGTCGTTGAGAAATTCAATAAGTGCGTCGGAGAGCACATCGTTACGTAATTCAGTAAGTGCGTCAGAGAGCACATCGTTAAGTAATTCAGTAAGTGCGTCAGAGAGCACGTCATTAAGTAATTCAGTAAGTGCATCGGCAAGTACGTCATTAAGTAATTCAGCGAGTGAATCAGCAAGCACGTCATTAAGTAATTCAGTAAGTGAGTCGGCAAGTACGTCGTTAAGTAATTCAGTAAGTGAGTCGGAGAGCACGTCGTTGAGTAATTCAGTAAGTGCGTCAGAGAGCACGTCGTTGAGTAATTCAGTAAGTGCGTCAGAGAGCACGTCGTTGAGTAATTCAGTAAGTGCATCGGCAAGCACGTCATTAAGTAATTCAGTAAGTGCGTCAGCAAGCACATCGGTTTCTGAATCGACATCGGCTTCGTCATCCGAAAGTGCAAGTACATCGATTTCATTGAGCGAATCGAACAGCGCGTCACTAAGCGACTCAGAATCAACGAGTGTCTCAATTTCTGCATCAGAATCAGTTTCAAACTCAGCAAGTGAAAGTGCGTCAATATCAGAATCTGAGTCAACAAGCATTTCTGAGAGTACATCATTAAGTGGTTCAGAGTCAGAGAGTACAAGCGCATCGACATCAGAATCAGAAAGTGTAAGCATGTCAACTTCGTTGAGTACATCAGTGTCAGAAAGTGCGTCGTCAAGTACTTCAGAATCAGAATCAATCAGCGCGTCAACATCGTTAAGTAATTCTGTAAGCGCATCAGTTTCTGAATCGACATCGGTTTCAGAAAGTACAAGTGCATCAACGTCAGTATCTGAGTCAACAAGTGCTTCAGCTTCGTTAAGCGTTTCAGAGTCAGCAAGTATATCCGAAAGTGGATCGATGAGTGATTCAATTAGCGAAAGCACATCGGTTTCTGAATCGACATCGGCTTCGTCATCCGAAAGTGCAAGTACATCGATTTCATTGAGTGAATCGAACAGCGCGTCACTAAGCGATTCAGAATCAACGAGTGTCTCAATTTCTGCATCAGAATCAGTTTCAAACTCAGCAAGTGAGAGTGCGTCAATATCAGAATCTGAGTCAACAAGCACATCAATTTCATTAAGTGGTTCGGAATCAGCAAGTAATTCTGAGAGCACATCATTAAGCGATTCGATTAGTACATCAACATCAGCAAGCGAATCAGAGTCTGTTTCAAACTCAGAAAGCGTAAGTTCATCAGCATCAGAGTCAGTAAGTGCATCAGCAAGTACATCTGAGAGCGCATCAACGTCAGTATCTGAGTCAACAAGCACATCGATTTCATTGAGCGAATCGAACAGTGCATCAACGTCTGTTTCAGCATCCGAAAGTATAAGTACATCAACATCAACTAGTGAATCGGAATCTGTTTCAAGCTCAGCAAGCGAAAGTGCATCAGCATCAGAGTCAGTAAGTGCTTCAGCAAGTACATCTGAGAGCGCTTCAGCATCAGCATCTGAAAGTATTTCATTGAGTAATTCAGAAAGCGTATCTACTTCAGAATCAACGAGCGCATCGACATCAGAATCAGAAAGTGTAAGCATGTCAACTTCGTTGAGTACATCAGTATCAGAATCGACATCAATATCCGAGTCAACAAGCACATCGATTTCATTGAGCGAATCGAACAGTGCATCAACGTCTGTTTCAGCATCCGAAAGTATAAGTACATCAACATCAGCAAGCGAATCAGAGTCTGTTTCAAACTCAGCAAGTGAAAGTGTATCAGCATCAGAGTCAGCAAGTGCATCAGCAAGTACATCTGAGAGCGTATCAGTATCAGAGAGTGCTTCAGCATCAGCATCTGAAAGTATTTCATTGAGTAATTCAGAAAGCGTATCAACTTCTGAATCGACAAGCGCATCACTAAGCAATTCAGCTTCAATAAGTACATCAACGTCTGATAGTACAAGTACTTCAATCTCATTAAGTGAATCGATTAGTACATCAACATCAGCTAGCGAGTCGGAATCAGTTTCAAGCTCAGCAAGCGAAAGTACATCAACATCAGAATCTGAGTCGACAAGTGCGTCAGCTTCGTTAAGTGCTTCAGAGTCAGAGAGTGCAAGCGCATCGGCATCAGCATCCGAAAGCGTATCAACTTCTGAATCGACAAGTGCGTCACTAAGCAATTCAGCTTCAATGAGTACATCAACGTCTGAAAGTACAAGTACTTCAATCTCATTAAGCGATTCGATAAGTACGTCAACATCAGTTAGCGAATCAGAATCAGTTTCAAGCTCAACAAGCGCATCAGAATCAGTTTCACTAAGTGATTCAGAATCAATAAGTGCATCTAACTCTGCATCGACGTCAACGTCAGAGTCAGTAAGTGCATCAGCAAGTACATCTGAGAGCACATCAGTATCAGAGAGTGCATCAACATCAGAATCAGAAAGTATTTCATTGAGTAATTCAGTAAGTGAATCAACGTCAGAATCTGAGTCAACAAGCACTTCAATTTCGTTAAGCGGTTCAGAGTCAGAGAGTGCAAGCGCATCGACATCAGAATCAGAAAGTGTAAGCGTGTCAACTTCGTTGAGTACTTCAGAGTCAGAATCAATAAGTGAATCAACATCATTAAGTAATTCAGAAAGCGAGTCGGAATCAGTTTCAAACTCAACAAGCGAAAGTGCATCAACATCAGTATCTGAGTCAATTAGCGAGTCAACATCAGTTTCTGAAAGTACAAGTACTTCAATCTCATTAAGTGAATCGATTAGTACATCAACATCAGAATCTGAGTCAACAAGCGCTTCAATTTCGTTAAGCGGTTCAGAGTCAGAGAGTGCATCAGTATCGGAATCGACAAGCGTATCAGAGAGTAGTTCGACAAGCACATCGTTAAGTGGTTCGATCAGTACTTCAGAATCAATAAGCACATCAACTTCTGAATCAACATCAATATCCGAGTCAACAAGTACATCGATTTCATTGAGCGAATCGAACAGTACATCGACGTCTGTATCAGAAAGTGCAAGCACATCAGCAAGCGAAAGTGCGTCTATATCAGAATCTGAGTCAACAAGCATTTCTGAGAGTACATCATTAAGTGGTTCAGAGTCAGAGAGTGCAAGCGTATCGACGTCTATTTCAGCATCAGAAAGTGTATCAACTTCTGAATCGACAAGTGTGTCACTAAGCAATTCAGCTTCAATGAGTACATCAACGTCTGAAAGTACAAGTACTTCAATCTCATTAAGCGAATCGACAAGTACGTCAACATCAGCTAGCGAATCAGAATCAGTTTCAAGCTCAGCAAGCACATCAACATCTGAATCAGCAAGTACATCTGAGAGCACATCAGTATCAGAGAGTGCATCAACATCAGTATCTGAGTCGACAAGTGCGTCAGCTTCGTTAAGTGCTTCAGAGTCAGAGAGTGCAAGCGTATCGACATCTATTTCAACATCAGAAAGTGAGAGCATGTCAACTTCGTTGAGTACATCAGTGTCAGAGTCAATTAGCGAGTCAACATCGTTAAGTAATTCTGTAAGCACATCAGTTTCTGAATCGACATCGGTTTCTGAAAGTACAAGTACTTCAACATCAGCAAGCGAATCGGAATCTGTTTCAAACTCAGCAAGTGAAAGTGCGTCAACATCAGTATCTGAGTCGACAAGCACATCAATTTCATTAAGTGGTTCGGAATCAGCAAGCATTTCTGAGAGCACATCATTAAGTGGTTCGATTAGTACATCAACATCAGCAAGCGAATCAGAATCTGTTTCAAATTCAGCAAGCGAAAGTGCATCAGCATCAGAGTCAGTAAGTGCTTCAGCAAGTACATCTGAGAGCGCTTCAGCATCAGCATCTGAAAGTATTTCATTGAGTAATTCAGAAAGCGTATCTACTTCAGAATCAACGAGCGCATCAACATCAGCTAGCGAGTCAGAATCAGTTTCAAACTCAGCAAGCGAAAGTGCATCAACATCAGAATCTGAGTCGACAAGTGCGTCAGCTTCGTTGAGTACATCATTATCAGAATCGACATCAGTTTCTGAAAGTACAAGTGCATCAACATCAGAATCAGCAAGTAATTCTGAGAGCACATCATTAAGTGAATCGATTAGTACATCAACATCATTTAGCGAATCAGAGTCTGTTTCAAACTCAACAAGCGAAAGTACATCAACTTCAGAATCTGAGTCAACAAGCACATCAATTTCACTAAGTGGGTCAGAGTCAGTAAGCACAAGCGCATCGGCATCAGCATCAGAAAGCGTATCAACTTCTGAATCGACAAGTGCGTCACTAAGCACTTCAGCTTCAATGAGTACATCAACATCAGTTAGCGAATCGGAATCTGTTTCAAATTCAGCAAGCGCATCGACATCAGCATCAGAATCAATCAGCGAGTCAACATCGTTAAGTAATTCTGTAAGCGCATCCGAAAGCGCATCAGTTTCTGAATCGACATCGGTTTCAGAAAGTACAAGTGCATCAACATCAGCTAGCGAATCAGAATCAGTTTCAAACTCAACAAGCGAAAGTGCATCAGTATCAGAGAGTGCTTCAGGATCAGCATCTGAAAGTATTTCATTGAGTAATTCAGAAAGCGTATCTACTTCAGAATCAACGAGCGCATCAACATCAGCTAGCGAGTCAGAATCAGTTTCAAACTCAGTAAGCGAAAGTACATCAACATCAGTATCTAAGTCGACAAGCGCTTCAATTTCATTAAGTAGTTCAGAGTCAGAGAGTGCAAGCGTATCGACGTCTATTTCAGCATCAGAAAGTGTAAGCATGTCAACTTCGTTGAGTACATCAGTTTCTGAAAGTACAAGTACTTCAATCTCATTAAGTGAATCGATTAGTACATCAACATCAGAATCTGAGTCGACAAGCACATCAATTTCACTAAGTGGGTCAGAGTCAGTAAGTACAAGCGCATCGGCATCAGCATCCGAAAGCGTATCAACTTCTGAGTCGACAAGTGCGTCACTAAGCACTTCAGCTTCAATGAGTACATCAGTGTCAGAAAGTACTTCAGAGTCAATCAGCGAGTCAGCATCGTTGAGTGATTCTGTAAGCGCATCAGAATCAGTTTCACTAAGTGATTCAGAATCAATAAGTGCATCTAACTCTGCATCGACGTCAACGTCAGAGTCAGTAAGTGCATCAGCAAGTACATCTGAGAGCACATCAGTATCAGAGAGTGCATCAACATCAGAATCAGAAAGTATTTCATTGAGTAATTCAGTAAGTGAATCAACGTCAGAATCTGAGTCAACAAGTGCTTCAATCTCATTAAGCGATTCGATAAGTACGTCAACATCAGCAAGCGAATCAGAGTCTGTTTCAAACTCAGCAAGCGAAAGTGCGTCTATATCAGAATCTGAGTCAACAAGCATTTCTGAGAGTACATCATTAAGTGGTTCAGAGTCAGAGAGTGCAAGCGTATCGACGTCTATTTCAGCATCAGAAAGTGTATCAACTTCTGAATCGACAAGTGCGTCACTAAGCACTTCAGCTTCAATGAGTACATCAACGTCTGAAAGTACAAGTACTTCAATCTCATTAAGTGATTCGATAAGTACGTCAACATCAGCTAGCGAGTCGGAATCAGTTTCAAGCTCAGCAAGCGAAAGTGCGTCAATATCACAATCTGAGTCAACAAGTACTTCTGAGAGCACATCATTAAGTGGTTCAGAGTCAGTGAGCACAAGCACATCGACATCAGAATCAGAAAGTGTAAGCACGTCAACTTCGTTGAGTACATCAGTGTCAGAGTCAATTAGCGAGTCAACATCGGTTTCTGAAAGTACAAGTACTTCAATCTCATTAAGTGAATCGATTAGTACATCAACATCAGTTAGTGAATCAGAGTCTGTTTCAAACTCAACAAGCGAAAGTGTGTCAATATCAGAATCTGAGTCAACAAGCATTTCTGAGAGCACATCATTAAGTGGTTCAGAGTCAGAGAGTGCAAGTGCATCGACATCAGCATCTGAAAGTATTTCATTGAGTAATTCAGAAAGCGTATCAACTTCTGAATCGATAAGCGCATCACTAAGCAACTCAGCTTCAATGAGTACATCAACGTCTGAAAGTACAAGTACTTCAATCTCATTAAGTGATTCGATTAGTACTTCAAACTCAACAAGCACATCACTAAGCAACTCAGAATCAATGAGTACGTCAACATCGGTTTCTGAAAGTATAAGTACATCAGCATCTGAGTCAATTTCATTAAGTGGTTCAGAGTCAACAAGTACATCAATTTCATTGAGCGGATCGAACAGCGAATCGACAAGTACTTCAGTGTCGGAATCAATCAGTGAGTCAACTTCGTTGAGTATATCTACAAGCGAAAGTGCATCAACTTCGTTAAGTGGTTCGGAATCAGAAAGTGCATCATTATCAGAATCGGCAAGCGTATCAGAGAGCAGTTCGACAAGTACGTCTTTAAGTGATTCGACTAGTACTTCAAACTCAATAAGCACGTCACTAAGCGATTCAGAATCAACGAGTGTATCAATCTCTGGATCAGCGTCATTAAGTGAGAGCACGTCAACATCGGTTTCTGAAAGTATAAGTACATCGATTTCATTGAGTGAATCAGTGAGCACATCGATTTCAGCCTCTGACTCAACAAGTGCTTCAGATTCGTTAAGTGGTTCAGAGTCAGCAAGTACATCTGAGAGCACATCATTAAGTGAATCGATTAGTACATCAACATCAGCAAGCGAGTCGGAATCAGTTTCAAACTCAGCAAGCGAAAGTACATCAACATCAGAATCTGAGTCAACAAGTGCTTCGATTTCATTAAGCGATTCAATCAGTACGTCATTGAGTACTTCTTTGAGCGACTCAACATCAGAATCGACATCGGTTTCAGAAAGTACAAGTACATCAACTTCTGAATCGACATCAATATCAGAGTCAACAAGCACATCGATTTCATTGAGCGAATCGAACAGTGCATCAACGTCTGTTTCAGCATCCGAAAGTATAAGTACATCAACATCAACTAGTGAATCGGAATCTGTTTCAAACTCAACAAGCGAAAGTGCATCAACATCAGTATCTGAATCGGCAAGTGCAAGCACGTCAACATCAGCATTGGATTCAGTAAGCACAAGTGCATCAACAAGTGGTTCAGAGTCATCAAGTGCAAGTGCGTCAACTTCAACAAGCACATCACTCACTACATCAGAATCACAAGCCCCATCATTTGGTAGTACATCAATTAATGATGGCGTTAAAGAAACATTATCTAAAGATGCGAAAACAACTGAAAAAGCACAGTTACCTGATACAGGGCAAGCAACACAAAACAATGGATTAGTTGGAGCGGTTGCAGCGATGTTAGCAGGACTTGGCTTATTCAAAAAATCAAAAAAAGATAAAAAGAAAGCAACAAAGTCTAACAAATAATAAATAGACAACATGGGTTAAAGAGGCTAGACACAAGTGAACTTTGGGAAAGATTCGCCAGAGACTCGTGCTTCTAGCCTCTTTGGCAACATGTTATAAAAGAGGGTTAATGTGAAGAATAATCTGTTTTTTCGTATTTTAGGACAGTACGAATATAAAATTTTACATAAACGCATATTATTTACGATGCTTATCTTATTGATATACATAACAGGCAGTAATATTGACATCGTTAGTCAGGAAAAAATAAATCGTCATGAAGATTCATTTTACAAACTTGCAGTGTCAAATATGGGAGGTGACATTCACTCGCTCAATATTTTTTCTCTTGGGCTTGGTCCATGGTTAACAGCGATGATTTTGTTAATGTTACTACGCTATCGAAATTTAGATAAAGCGATGAAACAAACGCGTAAAGAGAAGCATTATCAAGAAAAGTTATTAACACTCGCGTTTTGTATCGTACAAGGCTATTTTGTGATTAATCAATCCATTGTCAAAGAACATATTAAAGAGGTAAATATAGCACTCTTAATTTTAGTTGTAGTTACAGGCGCAATGTTACTCGTTTGGCTTGCAGATCAAAATGTGCGTTATGGTATTGCGGGGCCTATGCCTATTGTACTGTTGAGCATTATTCGTTCTATTTTTAATCAAAGGCTTCCCGAACTTCATGTTCACACAGTCATTTTAGTGACTATCATTGTCCTTATTGCGATAGCATTGCTCATTTTGTTACTGATTGAGCTTGTAGAGTACCGATTAAATTATCGTGACATTATGCATGTAACTGAAACACGCACACAATCCTATCTCGCATGGAAGCTTAATCCAGCGGGCAGTATTTCTATTATGATTAGTCTGTCTATGTTTATCCTTTTAAACAGTTTTATTGGCTTAATGATGGGTGTGTTTATAGGAACTTCATCAGATAGTGGGATTTTGAGTTTTGCTAATGTTGAAGGCATTACATTCTATCTTATTATGCAAATCATTTTGGGTTACTTGTTATCAAGATTACTTATTAACACGAAGCAAAAAACAAAAGATTTCTTAAAAAGTGGGAACTATTTTGAGAACATTTATCCAGGTCGTGAGACGGAGGCGTTTTTAAATCAAAAAGCACGGCGTGTATGTTGGACGGGTGCAATGATTGTAGGACTGATTATCGGTATTCCGTTGTATTGCACGTTATTTGTCCCTCAACTTTCACAACAAATTTATTTTGCAATTCAATTAATCATCCTAGTTTACATTAGTATGAACATTGCGGAAACGATTCGCACATATTTGTATTTTGATAAATATCAGCAGTTTTTGACTAAATATTGGTAAGGAGATTGTTATGAAGCGTTTTATACCGGCTTGGTATAGCCAGAACCAGTGGTGGGAAAGTAAAGCTGAACCTTTTTATCGCAAACGTTCTGTTACAGAATTTGATGATTTAATCAGTTTGATGTCGATGCATCATAAAAATGAATATAATTTTGAAATGATTATCCTTAATTATAGTCCTGATTTACGTACTTTTTTACATCGTCACGAGTTGTTTGAATCGAATTATTGGTCAGTATTTGATGAGATTCAAGGTTTTACACATCAAACCCCACAATCTGTAGATTACAGGCAACTTCATTGGCCAAAGGAAACGGAATTTATTTATACGCCTTATTTGATTCGCGCAATAACAAGTGAGAACAGCTATTCCAATATTTATTTTAGTCAAGACGGTTATCTTATATGGATTGAAGATTTTGAACATAAAGTAAAGCGTCAACGTTATGTGTTTGACGATCGTGGATTTTTATCAAGTGTGATTGCGTTTGATGATAAAGGTGCTCCAAGTAATATCCGTTATATGACGCAAGATGGTGATTGGATTTTACAAGAAAATGTGAATGATGGCGCAGTTGAAGTCAATGATCATTATCAACATCATTTTAACTGCCGACGTTATCTTTCTATGGAAGAAGTTATTCAAGAACATCTTAATCACTATCGTGAAAATAATATTGATGACTGCGATCCAATTATCGTTGCCTCTGATATACGACACAATCAACTTATTGCAGAGACTTTTAAGCCGCAACACCTATGTTTTTCCATTTTTCAACAGCGTAATAAAGGTGTACCAAAAACTGAGTTTGAAACGATGGTAGGTGGTCAAAGTTGGTTGGTCGACACATTGGAAAGCGAACGTATTCTAGAAGCTTATAAAGAAAAAAATGATTTGACTCAGCGGCTTATGCGTATTACACCATTTGATGCCCAAGTTATGCCGAATATTAGTAACCAACTTTATGAAACATACATTGGGTTGTGGATTGATGGTTTGACCGACACACAAGTGAAACAAATCATGTCACAACTCGTGCATTATATGGAAAAGAAAGAAGCGATACGTATCGTTTTATTGACTAAGTTAGAGCGGCATCATGTTTCAACGTGGCTATTAAACGAAATCACCATCATTAATGATCGCTTTAATGATAAATCAGAAGTGCCAGAAGAAATTTCAGAATTAATGAAAGACGAAGAAGCGATTGTATATGTGGAACTGAAAAGCGTGCCATTCGAAATGGATATCGTTGAAGCCATTGCTACACTGCGCATTGTAATTGATTTGTCAGTTGAACCAGATTTATTCTTACAAATTTGTTGTTTAGGGGCAGGACTGCCTCAAATTAACAGAAATCACACGGATTATGTTGAAGATGGAACAAATGGACTTGTGATTACCACTGAGAATGATTTGATTGCGGCATTAGATTATTATTTAGAGCATTTGAAACATTGGAACCGTTCGTATGCATATTCGCAGAGACTTGCTAAAAACTACACATCTAAAAAAATTATAGAACAGTTAGATCAATTGATTGAAGGTGACCGAGATGGCACGTAAATTTAGAGTGCTCCAAATTGGAGGAAAAGATTACGGTCCTCATTTTGAAGAAAATAAAAATACAGATTGGGATTATTTAGATCCGAATGTTTTCAGTGATTTTAGTGAATATACGCATGCGGTTAAAGATACGATTTATGTTCATGGTAAGTTTGATTTTATTTTAGTACAAACTGCGTATTCGGAAGGGTTAATGTGTACGCTTGAAATAGCGAGTCAACCTTATACGACTTATATAGATCAACGATTTTGGAATGATCAATTTGAATCACATCCACTCGTGCATCAACGTATCATTCGACCATTAGACTATGAAGATCTTAATGATTTATATGAAAAGTTAAAGTCTGTAACATTTTCGGGGCAATATGGTGATAAGGTCTCTCCGAAGTTTTGTGTAGTAAACCCTGCATTTAATGGTGAGGCGCATTATGTGGGCAATAAAGCGATAGAATTGAAGGGAAATTTTGGTGAGACGATGACACCAATTTTATCATGGCAAAAAAACTTATTTTATGATGAAGGTAAAGTCATCCAAATATGGCCAGAATTTACGCTAACCGGAAGTGTAGAAGTGGAATTTGTATTTCGACTCATTTCTAAAGGAAGCATAGATACAGTTGTTGATGAATTTGTTATGCATCATACAGAGTTAACGACACCATTAGAAATTCCGAGACGTACACACGATGCGTACATCGTTTTAAGTGCGCGAGCTAAGGGCGAAGGTTCATTTCATATGAGGGCAGTTCACAAACGATGGTCACGATTAGAAATGGGGCAGTTTATTTTAGGAGGCCAACGTTATACGGATAAAAATCGTGACGAATTTATCCATTACTTTAATCCTGGAGATATGAAGCCACCGCTTAATGTGTATTTTAGTGGTTATCGTTCTGCGGAAGGGTTTGAAGGGTTCTTTATGATGAATCGTTTTAAAGCACCTTTTATTTTGATTGGAGATCCGCGCATTGAAGGTGGTGCGTTTTATCTTGGTTCTGAAGAATACGAACAAGCGATCAAACAGGTGATTCAAGACGGCTTAAATCGCCTAGGATTTAATAGGGACGAACTGATTTTGTCAGGGCTTTCTATGGGCTCATTCGGCGCATTGTATTACGGAGCGCAACTAAATCCTGCGGGCATTGTCGTCGGTAAACCTTTAATTAATGTAGGAACAGTTGCTGAAAATATGCCTTTATTACGTCCAGAAGATTTTGGCACAGCATTAGATGTCCTTTTGAAAAATGAAAGTGGGCTTGAAAAATCAGATGTTGAACGTCTGAATCGTAAATTTTGGCATAAAGTTGAAAAGGCAGATTTTTCAAATACAACATTTGCGATTGCCTACATGGAACATGATGATTATGATATGCGTGCATTTGAGATGTTATTGCCAGTGATGACACGCCAACATGCCCGTATTATGAGCCGCGGTGTACCTGGAAGACATAATGATGATTCCTCCACAATTACAAGTTGGTTTGTCAATTTTTACAATATTATTTTGGAAAGTCGGTTTGGGAGAGTGACGCAACGTGCAAAATAACAGCTATAAAATTCGTTGGACACAAATCATCCCTACACATTTATGTATGGGACGCACTTACAGTTTAATTCGGAAGATACCGTTTTTAACAACTCGCTCATGCCGTCAGGAATTGTCATACACGAATGGAAGATGATGACAGACTATGTGTCAGATAAAACAATCCCCACATTACCTATTTTAAAGCGAGGTCAAAAATATCAATTTACTTTTGATTATGAAGTTGAGCCTTTGGGAAGTATTTATTTTAAATTGATTTTCAAACGCCGGAATGGGACAGAATCAGGAGTTCAAATTATTCAACAGCCAGACATAGAGGTGACATATCCTATAGATGCTTTTTCGTATGAATTACAAATGATTAATGCTGCGGCAAAACACGTTCGTTTTCGTACAATTACGATTCAAGAAAAAGCTGACACATCAAGTGCTTCAGATTTATACGTGTCAAGTATGGTTAATGAGGATTCGGCTATACCAGTGGCCAATATTATTGTGGTTGAGGAACAACCGTTGTCTTACGATGCGATTCGCTTATTTAAAAATGTGATAGGCATTGAAAATTGGCATTATGATGATAGTCCAATTTTGAAGCATCAATTGGTATCTTTGAAGCAACATTACCAATTACATTTCATTGGTTATCATCATAAGTCTAATGAAATGGCGTATAAATTGGCTACATTACTTGGAGGTGTCGCGTTTGTGACGCATCATCACGATGCGGGTCAACCTGAGTTCCACTTGAGAGAGGGCGCACCAACGGTCGTATATATGTATGAACAAGATGAAGCACCAGCACATATGAAGATGGTTCAAAATATGTTGAATCCAAGTCGCTTTTTAAAATACATCAATGAAGAAATCTTGAATGGAGGCAAGGATGATGAAATATAGTATGACTAGCACGATTAATGCGATGCGTTTGAAGCGCCTTCATAAAATTTTAAAACAAGTGAATCATTATAGCGACGCATTTTCAAAACTAACAGATGAAGCACTTCAAGCGAAGACAGCTGAATTTAAAAAAGCCATACAAGACGGTGCTACTTTAACGGCGTTATTGCCTGAAGCTTACGCCGTTTTACGTGAAGCGAGTCGTCGCATATTAGGGATGTATCCTAAAGACGTGCAAGTGCTTGGTGCGATTGTGTTACATGAAGGCAATATCGCAGAAATGCAAACAGGTGAGGGAAAGACGTTAACGGCAACAATGCCTTTGTATCTTAATGCATTAACAGGCAAAGGGGCTTATCTTATTACAACGAATGATTATCTTGCGCGTCGAGATTATGAAGAAATGAAACCGTTGTTTGAGTGGCTAGGTTTGACGATTGCATTAGGTTTTGTAGATATTCCAGATTATGAATATTTACCTGGCGAAAAGAAAACGATTTATAGTCACGATATTATTTACACGACAAATGGACGTTTAGGGTTTGATTACTTGATTGATAACTTAGCTGACGGCAAAGAAGGTAAATTTTTACCGTCACTTAATTTTGGAATTATTGATGAAGCGGATTCGATTATTTTAGATTCTGCACAAACCCCTCTCGTCATTTCTGGTGCGCCACGTGTTCAATCAAATTTGTTTCAAATTGTCAAAGCGTTCGTCGAGACGTTAGAAGCATCCGTACATTTTCAAATGAAAAAAACAAAAAAAGAGATTTGGCTGACAGATGAAGGTATAGAAGCGGCAAATGCTTATTTTGGCGTCGATAATATTTATGACAAGCGCTATTTCGACCTAGTACGTAATATTAATCTAGCATTGCGTGCGCATCACTTATTTGAATCTAACTTCGATTATTTTGTTTACAATGGCGAAGTGGTACTTATTGATCGCATTACGGGTCGAATGTTGCCAGGTACCAAGCTTCAAGCGGGTTTACATCAAGCGATTGAAGCAAAAGAGAATGTAGAATTGTCTCGAGACATGAGTGTGATGGCGACGATTACGTTTCAAAATTTATTCCGTCAGTTTAATGCTTTTTCTGGGATGTCAGCTACAAGTAAGTTGGGTGAAAAGGAATTTTTCGACTTATATTCTAAAATAGTAGTTCAAATCCCAACAGATAAACCGATTGCGCGTAAGGATTATGAAGATCGCGTATTTAAAAACGCAGAAGAGAAAAATAGAGCGATTTTACAGCGCGTTCAAACCTTATATGAGACAAAGCGCCCGGTACTCCTTATTACGCGAACAGCAGAAGTTGCAGAATATTTTTCAATGATGCTTTTTGAAATGGATATTCCAAACAATTTATTAATTGCACAGAACGTAGCTAAAGAAGCGCAAATGATTTCTGAAGCAGGTCAACTTGGAGCAGTGACAGTTGCGACAAGTATGGCAGGACGAGGTACAGATATTAAGCTCGATAATGCTGTGAAGGCGCTCGGAGGTCTTGCAGTAAGTATAAGTGAACATATGGAAAATAGTCGTGTCGACCGTCAATTGCGAGGGCGTTCGGGGAGACAAGGTGATCCAGGTTCCTCTCAAATTTATATTTCATTAGAAGATTATTTGGTAGAACGTTGGGGCAAAGGCAACATGTTGAATAATAAGAAATTACAACAAGTTGATGGAGAGGCGCTTCAAAATAGCCGTCTTTTTCAAAAGCGAGTTCAGAATACGGTAGCACGTGCACAACGCGTATCTGAAGAACAGAGTGTCATACAACGTGAAATGGCGAATGAATATGAAAAAAGTATCAGTATACAACGTGAATTGATTTATCAAGAGCGTGATCGTGTACTCGACCTCTGGGATACAGGGGATTTAGACTTAACACAACTGGCACGAGATGTTTTTCGTCGTGATTATCGTAAAGAGGTATTAGACTCGGAAGCGGAACTTGTGAATTATATCTATAAAAATGTGAGCTTTCAATTTAAAGAAGATATGAGTGATTTATCGTTGAATCAAGAACAAGCTGTCGTGACGTTTCTTGTCCAATTATTTGAAAAGGCATTGCATCGACAAAAAAGCGCATTGAATAACCCTTATTTTTATTCTCGGTTTGTTCAAAAAGCAATTTTGAAAGCGATAGACAGTCATTGGATTCAGCAAGTTGATCATTTACAACAACTCAAAAGTAGCGTTCAAAACCGTCAAAATGGTCAACGTAACGCTATTTTCGAATATCATCGCGTCGCATTAGAATCTTTTGAAGTGATGAGCACAGAGATTAAAGGGCATATCATTCGTAATCTTTGTCAAAGTGTGACCACATTTGATAAAGAAGGTAAGCTCGTAGTACATTTCCCAAATTAAAGAGGTGGACAAATCGTGACAATTTATAATATCAATTTTGGAATTAGTTGGGCGAGTAGTGGCGTTGAATATGCGCAAAGTTATCGTGCCAAATTATTAAGAGGGCTGAATTATCCACTAAAGTTTGTTTTTTTAGATTTTATTAATGCTGAAAACATTCAAACTTTAACTGAAAATATTGGTTTTAAAGATGATGAAGTGATTTGGCTGTATCAATACTTTACGGACATTCCGATTGCACCCACAAGTTATACAGTGGAAAAAATAAAAAGCGATGTGCATGAACCAATTATCCGAGAAGAAACGGATGGCAAAGTACATCGATTGTTTTTAAATGAACAACAAACGTTTATTACCTGTTATTTAAAAGAGGTTGGAACGCATATTGTCGACCGTGCAGAATTTGTCATAGATGGTAAGCTTGTGCGCAAAGATTTTTACAGTTACGTACGTATTTTTTCAGAATACTATGCCCCACACAATAACACAGCTAAGCTTTATATGAGAACGTTTTACAATGAAGATGGTTCAGTGGCATACAGCGAGTATATCGATGGTGAAACAAATCTGTATAGCTTTAAAGATAAGAAGTTATACAGTCGCCAAGCATTTATTGCGTATTTTATGGAACAATTGAATTTAACGTCAGAAGACATTGTGATTTTAGATCGTGCGAGTGAAGTAGGTCAAGCGCTGTTGCAACATAAGGGGAAAAGTAAAATGGGCGTTGTGGTACATGCGGAACATTTTAGTGTGCATGCAACGGATGACGCACACGTATTATGGAATAACTATTATGAGTATCAATTTATGAATAGTCGAGAAATCGATTTTTATATTACAGCAACAGACTTGCAAAACCAAATTTTAAGTGCACAATTTCAAAAGTACCATCACGTTTCACCGAAAGTGTACACGATTCCAGTAGGGAGTATACATGAGCTTAAGCGACCTCAGCATGCGCGACGACCTTATGCGATGATAAGTGCTTCACGTTTAGCGAATGAAAAACATATCGATTGGCTTGTACGTGCTGCAATCATCGCTAAAAAAGAAGTTCCAGAACTGCAATTTGATATTTACGGGGAGGGTGCTGTCAAAGGCACGCTTGAAACGTTGATTCAAACGCATCACGCCCAAGATTATATTCATTTGAAAGGGCATGTGCATTTGGAAGAGGTGTACCAAAACTATCAATTGTTTGTATCTGCCTCAACGAGCGAAGGTTTTGGCTTAACATTGTTAGAAGCAGTAGGGTCAGGTCTCGGGATGATTGGGTTTGATGTGAATTATGGAAATCCGACTTTCATCCGAGACGGTATCAATGGTTACCTTATCCCGGTGAATGCTAAAGAAGAAGCATCTGAAGATATTGTGAAGCGCTATGCGGAGCGGATTGTTCAATACTTTAATGATGGCCCTACCGCACCACACGAAGCCTCTTATAAAGTGGCCCAACCGTTTTTAACGCCAGAAATACAACAAAAATGGAAAAAATTAATAGAAGAGGTGGCACATGATTAGTTTATTTGAACACTTTGATCTCAATGCCCGTACTTTGTATGATACATTGCGTCTTTCCAATCAAAAAGTGACACCGATCGTGATTGAAGATGATGGTTTTTTACCTGAAACAATTGTGACCCCTTATCAATACTTCTCGAATTATCAAGCACCGAAACACGCAAAACCGCGTTACTTTAACGAAATTGAGGTGCCGCGCTTTTGGGAAATCGAAGGAAACAATGATGTGGCATGGGTGAAAGATATGGGCATTACACGCGCCAAAATTAATTATCGCCCTGACCGCAAACCGCGTGTTGTGAGTCATGTAGATTGGTATGACAGTCAAGGTCGATTACAATTTGTAGATCATTATACCCAACATGGTGTGTACTTTGCCCAATCGGTATACGATTTAACTGGCCAACTGATTTTGCGTAAATACTTCGATCAACAAGGTCATGAAGTTATATATGAAAACTTTGTCGTTCGTTCCATTATTTTAAATTGGAAAGGCCAATATCACCATTTCAATAACAAAGTGAGCTTCCTTTTATTTTTTATTAAAGCGCTAAATATTGATTTGAGCCAATGTATTATCAATTCACTTGGGACACCGTTTACTGTTTTATATCATTTAGATGCAAAAGGGCAAGACGTTCTTTTTTGGCAAGAAGAAAGTATGGGTCATGTCCCGGGAAATATGACGCTTATGTTGCAAAATCAAGGTGTGCGCCAGTTTGAAGTTGTCGTTCCGAATCAACGAGAATATCATCTTTTAACTGAACATATGACAGAGGAAGCGCGTGCGCATGTGCATTCAGCCGGTTACATTTACGATTATCAAAAAAAGAATCGTTATTCAATGAATGTCTTGATAATGACCAACTCGGATCAAATACATCATTTAGGGTCAATTGTCGAAGCATGTCCATTTGCTACTTTCCATATTGGCGCAGTAACAGAAATGTCTGCGAACTTAACAGCTTTTGATCAATACCCTAATGTGAAACTTTTTCCTACAATTGAAATTGAAACGGTTCGAAAATTATATGAACGCTGTGACATTTACTTGGATATTAATGAAGGTGGCGAAATCATTAATGCGGTACGCCAAGCCTTTGATTATGAGTTGCTCATTTTAGCTTACGAAGATCTCGCACATAATGTGAATGTAACGGCGCCTGAAAATCGATTTAGTAAAGCAGATGGTAGCTTGGCACTTCAACAAGCATTGAAAGATATTCAACAGAAGAAACGTTATTTTAAAGTCCGTCTCAATTACCAAAAACAGCATGTAAATGAAATCACTTCAAAAACATTTAAGCAAATCATGGCGAAGGTACACACATAAAAACTAGCGTAGAACTAGAGGATTCAAAAAGGGTTTAGACGTGATCATAGACAGGAAGTCTCTACCCTTAATAAAGTTGTATTGCTTAAGAATGAAATATTTAAAAATAAGATATTTAAATCGAATATCAGTGGCATAGCGCAATGAAAACAGTAAAAGTGTATCAATACGATGCTTTTTTGTGCGAACCAAACCAAGGTAACCCCGCTGATGTTGTATTAAACGGTGATGTATTAACAACTGATGAAATGCAGGCTATTGCACATGAAGTACAAATTGAAACGAACGCGGGTACCATTCCGGTGGCTATTGAGAAAGCATCAGGAAGTTGGAAGGTGACAATGACACAAAATCCTACTCAATTTAAGCCTTTTAATAGTTCAGTTCGTCAATTGTGTGAGGCGATGAAGCCAGTCATATCAAAGATTTAAGGGTAACTATCCAGAGAGGATAGTTACCCTTATTATTGTATTAAATGTAAACCATACGCTATGCATATGGTTACGGAAAAGTTTCACTTTTTCTTGTAAAAACTGGTTTCATTGCTCTTGACTGACTGTATTGTCCAAAACACCCTCTTGTTGTAATGTTTGATAATTAACATTTTCAAGCTCGTCAGCATTTATAGAATCAGAAAAATAAAGTAAAATAAAAGAAGTTGTAAATATTAAAGCTAAACAAAAAGTGATTATTTTTTCACATGTATTTTCCTTTCGTTTACAATTGATATTACATAAGTGACTTCAAAAGTAAGTTGACAAAAACATAAATAAAGGTGTTTGAAAATGAAATACAAGTATTTATGCGTATTATTAGCGCTTATGCCAATAGAATTTATAGGAGCCTATGTTAATTACACATCAAGTTCATTGCTTGGGTATATTCCTTACCTCATTATTTCTACACTTATTAGCTTACATATATTTAAAAATACGATTAAAAAAGTGCGTTTATACTAATAAGCAGAATTTTGGGGGTTATCGTTTCTTTGGGGATTACCCAAATGTTTCTGAATAATTACAATGCCTCAAATTATTTCAAACCCTTTTCAACAAATGAATTCATGATATTTTTAGGTATTATCAATTTCGTAATAATCGCTATTATTTATTTAGTCATATATGGGTTTTCTTCAAAGAACAATTAGTACTTATATATAAGAAAATTTATTCCATAATCTCAATCACACCATAATTTATATCTTAATTTCGAGCATTTGAAGAAACTCGACATTTATACATGAAAAAGCCATTTTTTGTGTTTGAAGCCAAGTATATTAACGATTTAAGAGTAACTATTCCCAGCGAGACAGTTACCTTTATTATCAAGAAAAGAAGAGACTCGTTTTCACTCGATAAAGGAGCGATGTTAAATATGCAAAATGTTAAGCTGATAATAAAATTAATAATAACTCTTTTAGGGCTATATGTAATCTTCAATGATAATCAACATACTGCATTTATACTTTTTATAAGCATCACTATAGGATATATCATTTTTGAAAGTATATTTGACCTTAAAAATAATAACAGAAGTTAAAATTTACACCCGTTCAAAACATAAATTTCACACATGTCAGGTCCAATTAGATTCGGCTGCGCTTTTTATATTTATTCCAATTGCTTTACTGAGGTTGAATTTCTGACCTCTTAACAAACCAAAAGCTTGTCGAACGGTCGGCTCAATAGCTCACGCAATACCGACATTCGACTAAAAGTTTAGTTAAGGATTACCTCTCAATATCAATAAATTTTCTCGGTTTAAATGCGTGCTTGTTTTATGTTCTGATTTCATCCTGTGTGATATATTGGTTTATAGTCGATTTATTCCTTGTTTAAACGGCACAACTGAAGAAACTCGGAATTAACGCATCTTCAATTTCTCGTGATAAACCCTGTTTAATTAAGATTATTTTTTATTTGTTATCTATCCGCGGGCGCACTTACACAGCTAAAAAATATCGATCTTAATTTGCGTGTGATGTCTTAATGTCTTATTTTGTCTTTTTTGGAGAAATAAATAAAAAGAGCGAAGTAGAACCATCAGGAAACACTATATTTGTGACTAAAAAATTATATAAAAAGTACGGTTCTAACGGTTTTAAGTAATCAAAAACTGTATCAAGAAAATAACTGACTAAAATAGACAAAGCAGCATCAAGTAATAAAGGAATTCGAGATGTAGTAAATTCAGTAGGAGTAGGATTCATAACAAGTCCACTTTCTCCTTATGTAAGTGTAACAGCTGTGGTAGCGACAGCTATAGCAACCCATGCTTTGCCACACTCATCTGATCAACTAAAGTCTACATAAAAAAATCTATCGCTAAAAAATTTAAATTAACAGATCATTATCAATTTATTAGACATGGCACCGATAAATATTATGTAGTAAGTTATTTTAGCACAAAACCAATTTAAAACAGAGGATTAATCCTCTGTTTTTTTCTTTTTTCTTGCTATATTTTTTTCTAATAAAATATATGAAACTGTTCCACATATCACAAAAATAACAGCTACTGAAAACCAAGAGAAAAACTGAAATTCAATATTTATAATTATCATAATTACTAAACTAATTAAAAAAATGAAAAACCACAAAAATCTTTCTTTCATTTATAATTCCCCCTTTGTTACTCTTCATTAATTTCATCTGTCATTTGCTTATTAACTTCTTTGTTCTCTTAAATCATGTAATGCACTTGCTAAGTATTCTTTTTTATTCCAAATATAGAAAATTTGATAAATGCATTCTGTAGAATCAACCTCTGTTAAATAATCCAAATCCTCATTTTTCAATTTCTTTCTTGTCTCTTTAAAAAGACCTGAATATACCAAAACTTGCTTAACTTTCAAAGGTTTATAAAATGCATCAAATAATCGGTATCGTTACTGGAATATTTAGCTATTTTGTAAAGCTTTTTATTATTTTGTTTAATCTTTTGAACATGAACTTGTATAATATCTTGATTACATGTTACATCACGTCATGATTCAAGCCGTTCTTTTTTATATGGTACTTCTAGTTTTCAAACATAACCCTATAACCTTTTGAATCGTTCTTACTTTTTTACGCTCAAACATTTTCTTGAAAGCCTTATTATATTCCCTTACAAATTCCATTTGATTTTTCCCAATATGACGTACTATAAAATTCTGAAACACTTGATTTCTTTGTTTTCTCAGTATACTTATCCATGTTATAAAACACAAAAACAACTTAGCTTTTCTAAAACTAAGTATATGAAAAGGTTGCTTTTTCTCCTTTCTGTAAAGTTTATGACTGGACATCTTAAACGATACATTAATAGGTATGAAAAAACCACATTTTCGCGCTTGAAGCCAGTCATATCAACGATTTAAGGGTAACTATCCCCATCACCGGGAATAGTCACCCTTATTATCAAGAAAAGAAGAAACTCATTCCAAAATATAAAATCATCACTTCTTTTTATAACAAGTAGATTATCACTACCTGAACTTAGCATTATATATTATAGATGCAATTCCTAATCCAACTAAAAATAACGGAAGTATATACACAGAATAAACATCTGTCTCTATATAAAACCTATAAAATATAAAGCCTAAGAAAGCCGCAATAAAATAAACAGGTATAAAACTAGGTTTCCAAAGTATAGAATTTTTCATAAAACTCACCCACTATTCTATATTTTAAAAACAACTCGCCGCTGCTCCGCTCATACCTCCGGAGACAGCGCCAACTACTGCACCGCCAATTGTTCCTATTGCCGGAACTACACTACCAGCACCAGCACCACTAAGGCCTCCTAAACCAGCACCTCAGCAGTGCCAAGGCCACATTTCAATCCTTCTTTCCATCCTCTAGTTTGAATAGTAGTACTTTTATCAATAATACTAATTTTTAAGTCTTTTCCATTTGCTTCATAAGCTAATACTACTGGCTTTCCATGCTTATCTTTAGCCTCAGAAGGTAATGTTTCTATTTTACCAGTGGTATCATAAACTAATTTTGCACTGCCATTGTCACTAACTTCATAAGAAATGCCTTCATTCAATGTAATAGTAGCTTGTGATTCATTAATAGGTCTAAATTCACCAGAATTTTGACCATTATTTTGTGTCTCTGCTGCTTGAGTTGAATCCGTATAAACGGTACCCGCTCCAGCTAAAGAGCCTGTTAATATCCAAGTCTTAATAACAATTTAGAAAGGATACTTTTTTCATAAAATATATCTTCTCATCATTATTTGATTACAATTAAAGAATATCAAAGTAAGTAAATTAGGTGATTATTATTCCTTAAGTGTTCAAACTTATTGCCTAAGCGTCCTTACTTTCTCTTTTCTTTATTTCTCCAATTTCTTTTATTATTTATATTCCAATTGCTTTATTGACATGGAGCCTCCAATCTCTTCACATACCCAAAAGCTTGTCGATAAGGAGATATAGTTGTATATAGAATAAACCCAAGGGGAAGCGGATTGACTAGCCCCTTGGGTTTATCATTTTAAAACGTACTTTATCTTTCTCCGACATATTCAAAAATCGCAGCGGCGCCCATACCTACACCGATACACATCGTCACCATACCGTATCGTGTATCTGGACGTTTTTTCATTTCTGCTAATAAGCGTGCAGTGAGCATCGCTCCCGTTGCGCCAAGTGGATGGCCTAATGAGATTGCGCCACCATTGACATTTGTTTTATGTGTATCTAATCCTACTTCATTTATCGTTGCAAGCGTTTGTGAGGCGAATGCTTCATTAAGTTCTATTAAATCGATGTCCTCAATAGATAAGTTCGCACGTTTCAATACTTCTGGAATAGCGTATGCCGGGCCAATCCCCATAAGCTTAGGATCTACACCAACGACGTCATAAGCAACGAAACGTGCAATTGGTGTAACGCCAAGTGCTTTCACTTTTTCACCAGACATTATAACGACAAATCCTGTGCCGTCTGACAGTGGTGCAGAAGAAGCGGCTGTTACCGTACCATCCGCTTTAAAAACGGTAGGGAGTTTGGCAAGTGTTTCGACGTTGGTGTCCGGTCGAATAAATTCATCTTTATCAAAGTTTTGGGTAGTGACTTTTGGGCCTTCAGTAGTGTATGAGACTGATTTTACAGGGATTGAGATAATTTCATCCTCAAATTTTCCAGCTGTTTGTGCTTTTGACGCACGTTGATGGCTTTCTACAGCATAAGCGTCTTGTGCGTCGCGCGAAACATTATATTTTACAGCGACGTTCTCAGCAGTGAGCCCCATCGGATAGGATACGCCTGCATCTTGATTTTGAAGGGTGGGGTTATTCGTCGGTTCATTACCGCCCATTGGCACAGCACTCATTAATTCTACGCCCCCGGCAACGAGGATATCACCTTGATTGGCAAGAATTTGGTTGGCTGCTAATGCGATGGTTTGAAGTCCGGAAGAACAGTAACGATTGACCGTTTGGCCGGGCACACTATCAGGCAGTCCAGCACGTAACGCAATTGTACGTGCGATATTTTGACCTTGAAGTCCTTCTGGAAAAGCATTTCCGACAATCACATCTTCAACCATCTCAGGTTTAAACTGACCATCCACGCGGTCCAACACACCTTTGAGGACTGCTGCGCCTACGTCATCTGGTCTTTCATGGAATAAGGCACCGTTCTTCGCTTTGGCAGATGCAGAGCGGCCATAAGCGACAATATAAGCTTCTCTCATGTTTTTTCACCCTTTCTTGTGTTAGTTACGTAATGGTTTACCAGTTTTTAGCATGTGGCAAATACGTTGGTATGTTTTATCTGTTTTTAGTAATGCAAGGAAATGATGCTTTTCAAGTTTTTGAATGTAGCGTTGATTCACAAACGTATTTCTTGGCAATTCTCCGCCAGCGAGCACAGTGGCGATACGTAAAGCGATATCATAATCATGTGCACTAATAAAGTGGCCTTCTTTTTGTGCGTCCAGTTGTCCTTGTGCGAGTGCTATAAAATCGGCACCTAACGCAAAGTATTGTTGTTGAGGTGTAGGAAGGTAATTTGTGTCTGCTTCATATTGTGCACGTTTCAGTGCCGCTTCAACACGTTTTTCAGTATTAAAAATGATGGTATCTGTATCGCGCAAATAACCGTATCTACGTGCTTCATAGGCATTGGTTGATACTTTCGCAAAGCCAATCGTCATCAACACTTTAGACATACTTGCTTGCTTATCATTATTTAAGTGTGCAGTTTGTAAGAGGCGATTGGCCATTTCTGCAAGCCCGCCACCACTTGGTAGTAATCCTACACCAGCTTCTACAAGGCCTATATAAGTTTCACTTGCAGCAACAACAATGGGTGAATACAATACAAGTTCGCAACCGCCGCCAAGTACGCGACCATGAATGGCTGTGACGATAGGTTTAGTGCTGTATTTTAAACGATTGAAACTATGATGCAATTTTTCGATGGCTGGACCGACGACGTCATCGACGACACCTTCTTCATGTGCTTGTTTCATTTGATAAAGGTTAGCGCCTACACTAAAGTTATGACCACCAGCATAAATAACCATGCTTGTATAAGCTTCGGACTCAAGTAAATCTATCGCTTCAACCAAATCGTCTGTAAAGCCGTCTGTGATAACATTGTTGTTACTTTGAAGTTTCAGTAACAATTGTTGGTGGTGAGCAACAGCTAAATTTGAATCATCGCGATCCCAAAGGGTATCTGTAATCCATTCAGAAACAGGTGTGACGCGCTCGATAGATTCGCCTTGTTCATAAAATTGGTCACGTACGGACTCAAGCCATTCTGGAAGTTCGCCAAGTTCTTGTTGCATGCGTGTTTTCACACGTTCAAAGCCCATTAAATCCCAAAGTTGGAATGGGCCTAACTTCCAGTTGAATCCCCAAACCATAGCTCTGTCGATATCTTTATAATCTTTTGCGGCATAAGGTACATTACGTGCGGCATAATAGAAATTATTGCGCAACGTTTCCCATAAGAATTGTCCAGCCTGATCTTCAGCATTAAATATGACATCTAAATTGTGTGCCAAATCTTTTTTGAATTGTGCCAAGAGCGCAATTTGAGGTTTTTCAATCGGAATGTAATCTTGTTTTTGAGCATCGAAGACGAGACGTGTCTTTGTCTCTTTGTCTTTTTTATAGAATCCTTGTTTTGTTTTACGTCCGAGTGCACCTTTGTCATAGAGTGTGGATACAAGCGTAACATCTTTAAAAAATGGTGCTTCTTCAGGGATACGCTGTAGTCCTTTGATAACAGATACCGCGATATCCAAACCGACGAGGTCAGTTAAGGCGTATGTGCCTGTTTTAGGACGTCCGATTGATTTGCCGGTCAATGCGTCGACCTCAGGAATTGAAAGATTTTGTTGTTCAGCACGGTACATAATATCATTCATCGATTGAGTCCCGATGCGATTAGCAACGAATCCTGGGACATCATTAGCGATAATGACGCCTTTACCTAAAATGTCTTGGGCAAATGTTTGAACGTTATCAATCAAAGTTTTGTCTGTTTGACGGTTCGGAATGAGCTCCACGAGTTTCATAATGCGTGGCGGATTGAAAAAATGTAATCCGAAAAAGCGTGTTTTATCTTTATCGTTAAATACTTGTGCGATGGCTTCGATTGGAATTCCTGATGTGTTAGTTGCGAATAGCGCATCTTTACGCGCAACTTTTGCGACTTGTTTCCAAATGGTATGTTTGACTTCTAAATCTTCTTTAACGGCTTCAATATAAAGATCAGCATCTGTGTGTGCCAAATCATCATTGAAATTACCGTACGTCAAATTAGAAGCGTATTGTAAGTCGAAAAGTAGTGGGCGCTTTGGGTCTGTAATTTTATCGTATGCTTTTTTTGAAATTTTATTCGGATCATTTTCATCAACGACAATATCAAGTAGTTTCACTTTAAGGCCTGCATTGACAAAGAGGGCGGCAAGTTGAGCGCCCATTGTGCCAGCGCCTAAGACAGTAATTGTATTAATAGTCATAGTGATTCATTCCTCCTTTAAAAAGTGAGATGTCTAAATAAATGCAGATGCACCAGTTAATGCACGTCCAATAACGAGCGCATTAATTTCATGTGTACCTTCATAGGTATAAATCGCTTCGGCATCTGAGAAAAAGCGAGCAATGTCATACTCTCCAGCAAGAATCCCATTTCCTCCAGTAACGCCGCGTCCCATGGCAACAGATTCTCTTAAACGCAGTGCATTCATCATTTTTGCTGTCGACGTAGCCACTTCATCATATTCTCCATTAGCTTGTTTACGTGCCAATGCTGCGCATATCGCCATAGCATGTGCCAAATTCCCTTGAATCATCGATACTTTTTCTTGTACGAGTTGGTACTGGCTAATGGATTTGCCAAATTGTTTACGCTGTTTAACATAATCAAGTGTGGCACGTAACGTACCAGCCAACGCACCAGTCGCCATGTAAGCAACCCCAGCGCGTGTAGAGTAAAGAATTTTGGCGATATCTTTGAAAGAGGTGATATTTTGTAGGCGATCTGCTTCTTTGACTTGGACATTATTTAATTTAATATGGGCATTCGGTACAATACGCAAGGCAATCTTGTCTTGAAGTATATCGATATCAACACCTTCTTGGTCAGGTGTGACGACAAAGCAATGTGGTTTACCCGTCTCTTTATTGACTGCAAAGACAGGAATAACATCAGAAACATGTGCACCACCAATCCATTTCTTTTCGCCATTGATTAACCAGACATCGCCTTTTTTCTCTGCAGTTGTGGTCAATCCACCAGCAACATCAGATCCATGTTCAGGTTCAGTTAAAGCAAAACATGTCCGTAATTCATGCGATTGCAATTTTGGAATATATTTGGCAACTTGTTCTTTAGAACCACCAAATAAAAAAGTATTGTGACCTAACCCTTGATGGACACCAAGCAATGTTGCTAAGGAAACATCAAAACGTGCTAACGTATAAGCCATAAAAAATTGAAATAACTGGCTAGGGGTTTTTGCGCCATCGCGATCTTTGTAGAGCAGAGGGTTGGTAAAGTAATTCAGTTTTCCAATCTCTTCGAAAAAGTCTTCAGGAACAGTCGCCTCTACCCAATGACGATTGACCGTTTTGCGATATTTTGATTCAAGTAAATCATCGAGTTGTTTAAGTAGTTCGAGTTCACCATCTGTTAAATCTTTGGCAATACTTAAAATATCTTCAGGATAAAGAGCATTAAGTAAGTCTTCACGATTTGTCATAAGAAAAGCCTCCCTTTTATTAATGAAAACGCTTACAAAAGAAATTAAAATTTTTTAGTCTTGTAACTCTAATTGTTGGGCCTTTTTATTCATCATATCTTGGATTGCCAGTTTGTCTGGTTTTTGTGTAGAATTCAATGGCATATAGGTCACAGGTTGATACATACGCGGTACTTTGTATCCTGCCAGTTTTTCACGCATAAACCCATCTAATTTTGTGGCATAATCTGGATCTTTTTCGCGTAAAATAATAGCGGCAGCAATCGATTCACCATATTTTGGATGGTCGTATCCTACGACAACACACCGGTCTATGAGTGGGTGTTGTGCAAGCACCGTTTCGACTTCTGATGGCAAGACGTTTTCACCGCCGGTAATGATGAGCTCTTTTTTGCGATCGATAATGAAAATGTCTCCATCTTCATCTTTTTTAGCTAAGTCTCCAGTGAGCAAATAAGCACCATGGAAGATTTTGGCAGTCTCTTCAGGTTTTCCCCAATAACCTGGCGTCACATTTTTCGCTTTAATTGCGAGTTCACCAATTTCACCGATACCGACTTCGTTTTTAGCGTCGTCTAAAATGATACTTTCTACAAACATGACAGATTTCCCGATACTCATCGGTTTTTTGCGGGCATTTTCAGGTGTATTGACCATGACAAGAGGCGCTTCTGTTAGGCCATAACCGTTAATAATATTGACGCCATATTTTTTGAAAGCTGCTTGAATACTCGGTAAAGGTTGCGAACCGCCTTGAATAACGTATTTCATTTTTCTAAAGTTTTCTGGGTTGAAGTTGGGTTGTGTGAGCGTTGCATAATACATGGTAGGAATCATAATGAGAAAGCTAGGTTCGTATTTTGCGATTAAGTCATTTAATGCTTCGCCATTAAAATAGCGTTGGAGAATGAGGGTGCCACCAGCCATCAATGTTGGTAAAACGGTATCATTAAAGCCAAGTACATGAAACATCGGTGTCGAAATAATGGTCGTATAATCTGAATTGAATTTGTACGTCAATTCAATATTCGTCCCGTTGTTCACAAAAGAGTCATATGAGAACATGACGCCTTTCGGTTCGCCTGTAGTGCCACTCGTATAAATTAAGGCAGCTAAGTCATTTGCTTCTACTTTAATGGCTTTAAACGGGCGATGATGGTTTGGATTCACGATGTCTTCGTATTCTGGACTGTCGATATCCATGTGAAGCAGATGCGGATCGACATCAGTGAGTGAACTCAAATGTTTTTGCGCATAAAATAATATTTTTAATTTTGAGTCTTGAACAATGGCTGCGATTTCTTTTGGGTTGAGGCGCCAATTAATAGGCAGAAAAACAGCCCCCATTTTGAATGAAGCAAAAAGTAAATCGAGTAGTGCGACATCGTTTGGCGCAAAAACGCCGACAACATCTCCTTTACGAATGCCTTGAGATGTTAAATAATGCGCCATGTTATCTCCCCGAATATTAAGTTGTTGATAGGTCCACTGTGTCTTTTTTAAAGGATCAATGACAGCAGGCTTTTCAATGTCAAAATCGGAGCGCGTTTTAATCCAATCAAAATTCATAACGTATACCCCTTTCAATCGACGATAGTGAAATAGGTGTGTGATGTTGCGATACATTTTCACGTCTCATCGTTAGAATAGAACTGCTCTTTCTACTTAGTGCGTTGAGTTAGAATGGTTGTGAATGGATTGAGATAATTGCCCCCATACGTCGTTATAAATCGTGTGATCTATCGTCGTTAATGTCTCAGAAATCTTCGGTCTAAATGCCATATGTTGTAAGACATCTTGCTCTAAATCAAGACCGGGCGCAATTTCTGTCAATGTTAAACCGTCGTCTTGCAATTCAAATACTGCACGATCGGTAACAAAAGTGACTTCTTGGTTTTGCGCTTTTGCATAAGCTGCATTAAAGTCGATATGGCTCACTTCAGAAACAAATTTTTGCGTAGTGACCGTCTCTTGAGGTTCAAGTTTTCCTTCAATAATATTCAGTTTGCCACCCGCAACTAAAGCGCCACAAAAGACCAATCTTTGGACAGATTGGCTAATGTCAATAAAGCCACCGCACCCGTTCATGCGATTACCAAAAAAGGAGACATTCACATTTCCATTGGCATCGACTTCTGCAAAGCTCATATAAGCGACGGAGACCCCACCATTATAAATAAAATCCCAAGTCAATTCGTGACGTAAACGCGCTTCAGTATTATAGTTCATACCAAAATAGTTTCGGCTTCCAAAGAATCCACCAAAAATGCCTGTATCCATCAACGGGAGTACTGCATCTTCAACATGTTCCTCATGCAGGAGGTTAGTCAATTCGTTGTTAATGCCAAAACCAATACTAACCGTATCACCGTAATTTAATAATTGAGCGGCGCGTCGTAAAATTAATTTTCGTGTTGTAAAAGGGAGCGGGGGTTCTGGAAATGTAGCAATATGTCGTTCGCCGGAAAGCTCTGGCTGATAATAAGTTTGAATGAGTTGGTGATGAAAGTGCTTGTCTGTAGAAACATAAACAAAGTCTACAAGTGCCCCTGGAATGAAGACGTCATTCGGATTCTGTTGACCAGCATCAACGATTTCTTTTACTTGTACAATCACCTTACCACCATGTGCTTTAGCATTTAAAGCAACACTGTAACTTTCGCCTAAGTGTGCTTCATGTGTCATATAAATGTTGCCTTTCGTATCAGCATATGTCCCTCTAAGTATTGCTACATCTACAGCTGGTAATACATAGTGTAAATACGTCTGATCTTTCAATTCTACCCGTGTTACTAAATCTTCAGTAGTCGTTGCGTTGGCTTTGCCTCCTTGGTATTTTGGATCAACACCTGTGTTGAGACCAATTTTTGTCAACACACCGGGCGTAATCGCATTCGTTTGACGATAATGTGTTGCGATAACACCTTGAGGTAAGAAATAGGCTTCAACAGCATTCGATTTAATCGCATTTGCCGTTTTAGGAGAAGCGGTCATAATGCTCATAATCAAGCGTTTCACCATACCGCGCTCAACGAAATCATCAAGTTCTACTGTAAAACCGCCACTACTAATATCGTTTGCTAACATCATTGTTAAATTTTTCGGAGACTGGGTCTCATCATATTGCGTTAAGATAAGTTGTAACACTTCGGCAGGAAGGTTTGACACAGTTAATGCAGCAAGTCCGATGACATCTCCATCTTGCACAATGTTTTTAACTTCTGATTGCTTAATATGCTTCATGGCTTCACCCCTTTGTATAATTTAAACGGACTGCTTCTCTATCGTGTAAACCCTTACAAAAAATATAACATATGTCATAAAATTGTAAAAATATTATGACGTTAATTTCTGATAATTCTCAAAAATATTTGCAATTTTATTAAATTTGCATGCACTTTTTATGTGAATAAAGGGTAGTAGGAAAGGAACGAGGGTTAAAGGGAGAATTGAAACCTTTAGAGAAGAATGGCGTTTGGCAAATGTTTGAATGAACGAATCTGGATTTGTATGACAATAGATGAATTTCACGTTATTTTAACGGAATATTAGAGAGGTGGGAAATAGATGAATCAATGTATTGTAATTATGGGATCGCCAGGAAGTGGAAAGTCTACCCTTGCGATGAAAGTGGCGCAAAAAACAGGTTTGCCTTTATATCATATGGATGCTTTGTTTTGGGAAGGAAATAAGAACATCTCAGAGGAAGTGCTTATCGAAAGATTACAAAGTGTAGTGGATCGAGAAGCGTGGATTATTGATGGCAACTATAAAAACACATTAGAAATGCGTGTTGCTAAAGCAGACGTTGTGATTTGGCTTAAAGCACCGAGATGGAAATGCATCATGCGCGTGATCTATCGTTATTTCAAAGATAAGCTTCAAAAAGGGCCAGGAAATAATCCAAATATTTTAGAGTTCAAATTTCTCAAATATATTTGGAACTTCCCGCAAAATAGCTTCCCCGAAATGGAACGTATTTATGAAAAATATCAAAATGAATGTCGTTGGATAGTAGTTTAATACAAGATGGGATAGGTCAGGAACTTAGAATATATCCAAAGAGGTTGTTCGTTTTTGTCACATTATGAATATTTTGTTGCAACGTCGACGATTCAAATGTGTTTTCAAAATCGTCATTCTTGATGACCTAGCCCCGCCATTTTACAGTTGTCCCAAAACAACGACAACTGTCAGGGCGGGCATTTAAATTGTATTTAGTGGAATGCTATGTTTAAATGTAACTATAATAGTTACATTTATGGAGAGAGAAAATGAATTTAGAATTTAACATTGCGATTCATGTGATGTGTTTTTTAGTCAAACATTCTGAAGAAAGATGGAGTAGTAAAGCGTTAGCAGATTCAGTCTGTATTCATCCGGTTCAAATTCGACGTGTCACAGCCAAGTTAATAGAGCTAGGCTATATTGAAGGTCATCGAGGTAAGCAAGGGGGCTATCAAGCCAATCAACAAACAGCCCATGTCCCGTTAACAGCACTTTATGATGTATTTATTCCGCAACATATGACAGATTATCGTGTGCTGACAGGGGGAATAGAAAATACATGCCTGATCTCAAGACAAATTGGAACGACGATGCACGCTTTTTACGAAACAGAACGTGAACGCGCTAAAACAGTATATGAAGGACAAACGATTCAAATGATTTTAGAAAAATTATTAAAGGAGTCTAAATAATGAAAACATACGATATTGTTGTCATAGGATTTGGTAAAGCAGGTAAAACATTGGCAAAAACAGCAGCGACAAAAGGGAAGTCTGTCGCAATGATAGAACAATCGCCCAAAATGTATGGCGGAACATGTATTAATATTGGATGTATCCCATCTAAGACGCTCATTCATGCCAGTGAAACACAATTGAATTTTTCAGAGGCCATGACGCGTAAAAGTGAGGTTGTTAATGCATTAAACAAAAAGAATTATCACAACCTCGCAGATGAAGCAAAAATTGATGTGTACGATGCTAAAGCGCAGTTCAAAACAGAACATGAAGTTGCATTAGTGAATGCGGATAACGAGGTTGAGGATACGATTCGTGGCGACGTTGTCGTAATTAATACAGGCGCTTCCCCAGTGATTCCCAAAATTGAAGGTATCTCAACATCAAAACGTATTTATGATTCTACAGGAATTATGGAATTATCATCGCAACCTAAACGTTTAGTTATTGTAGGTGGCGGCTATATTGCGTTAGAATTTGCATCACTTTTCGCAAGTTTTGGTACGGAAGTAACAGTGCTTGAGCGCAATGAACACGTTTTAACAAACGAAGATAATGATATTGCAGCACAAGCGATTCAAGACTTAAAAGACAAAGGCGTTCAAATTGTTACAGAAGCAGAAACGAAAGCAATTAAAGACCAAGATGATGAAACAATTGTTGAAACATCACAAGGACAATTCCATGCGGACGCAATTTTACTTGCGACTGGCCGTCAACCGAATACAGATTTAAATTTAGATGCGGTAGGTATTCAACTAGGCGATAAAGGCGAAATCAAAGTGAATCCACATTTACAAACGGCAGTTTCGCATATTTATGCGGTTGGCGATGTTAAAGGCGGTCCTCAATTTACGTATGTATCATTAGATGACTTCAGAATAGTGAGCGACCATTTACTTGGTGAGGGACAACGTACAACAGAAAATCGTGGAGACATTCCATATACAGTCTTTATTGATCCACCGTTGTCAAGAGTAGGACTTACTGCTGACGAAGCCCAAGCAGAAGGATATACGATTAAAGAAGGTAAACTGCCAGTAAATCAAATTCCGCGTCATAAAATTAATGCGGATCCACGAGGACTTTTTAAAGTCGTTGTCGATGCCCAAACACATCGTATTTTAGGTGCAACGCTTTACGGTGCACATTCTGAAGAGTTGATAAACTTAATTCATTTAGCGATGAAACAAGGTACAACGTATGACGTATTACGTGATATGATGTATACACATCCGACAATGGCCGAATCATTTAACGATTTATTTAAAATATAAGCACATCAATAGTATCGACACCCTTATCATTGTATCTAGCATTCAATGATAGGGGTGTTTTTATATGAAGTTACTTTATTCATGACTTGGCAAATAGAAGAAATCGTTTGTTTCATTTTTAAATTTAAAATACGTTTGTATCAACCCTATTCAATAAAAAATTCATTTGCTAAATAAGAAAAAGCATGCTAATTTATATGTAAACGTTTACACATTGGAGGGTGAATACGTTGGCAACCATTAAAGAAGTGGCAAACTATGCAAAGGTTTCTGTTGCGACAGTATCTAGAGCCATCAATGGCAATGGATACGTCAAACAGGAGACGCGCAAAAAAATTGAAGAAGCCATTCAAGCGTTGAATTATAAGCCTAATGAAGTGGCACGTGCACTTAATATGAAAACGTCTAAAATGTTAGGCTTACTTTTACCAGATATGAGTAACCCGTTTTTTACAGTTGTTGCACGTGGCGTTGAAGACAAGGCTATGGAGCGCGGCTATCACATTATGATTGGCAATGGCGCAATGGATGAAACGAAAGAATGCAATTATTTATCGATGTTCAAAGTGAATCAATGTAGCGGTGTGATTGCGTCGCAACTTTCTACGGCACACGCCTTCAATCAACTACAAACTTTAAATACGCCGTATGTGTTAATTGATCGCGTCTATGAAGGGGCGGCATGTGTTGAGGCGGACCATATTCAAGGAGGAAGGTTACAAGCTAAAACCATTCTTGAAGGAGGAGCTACTTCCGTTTTATTACTGCATCAAAATTTGGATTATACCTCATTTAAAGCCCGTTTTGACGCTGCGAAAAAAGTACTTACTGAAGCAAGGTGTCATGTTGTGACATTGGAAGAGGAGCATCTTAATGCTGAAACATTCGTAGCGCACATACAGCGAGAAGCGATTGATAGTGTCATTTGTAGTAATGATGTCATGGCTTTTAAAGTCATGAAATGGTTGAATAATCACGGTTTAGCAGTCCCGGAAGCGGTTCAAGTTATCGGTTACGATGATATTTCATTTGCATCGATGTTTATCCCTAGCTTAACGACTGTACGTCAGCCTGCGTATGCGCTTGGACAATATGCTGCACAACAAATGATCGATGAACTGGAAGGCATCGCACCGAAAACATCTAAAAAATTAAAAGTCGAAATCGTACATCGAAGTTCAACGAGGAGGTTAAAACAATGAAAAAAATATTTGTAATTGGTAGCGTCTCTATGGATTTAGTAGTTTCAACATCTGTAGTACCTCGTAAAGGTGAAACAGTATTAGGAGATTTATTTTTTACAACAACTGGGGGTAAAGGTGCCAATCAAGCTGTAGCAGCAGCCCGTCTCGGTAACAATGTTCATATGATTGGGCGTATTGGAGATGATGATTTTGGACAAGAAATTGTACAAAATTTTAAACGTAATCAAGTCGACGTTACAGGTTTAAACGTTGTTCCTGAAATGGCTACAGGCACAGCGCATATTACATTAGCCGATAATGATAACAGTATCATTGTAGTGCCGTCAGCCAACAATGAAGTGACGTACGACAATATAAAAGCACAACTTGAAAGTATTCAATCTGGAGATATTGTGCTACTTCAACAAGAAATTCCAGCTGATACAGTTGAAAAAGTACTCGCACATTGTAAAAAGCGTGGCATTACGTCTATTTTAAACCCTGCTCCTTACCGAGCGGTGGATGAAGCTGTTATCGACAATGCGGATATTATTACGCCAAACGAAACAGAAAGTAAGGCACTATTTGAAGGAAAACTTGATGACGCATTAGAACGCTATCCTAACAAATTAATTGTCACAATAGGCGATAAAGGGGCGCGTTATTTTAATGGCCAAGAGCATATTACCGTTAAAGGCTTCAAACGTGAAGTTAAAGATACGACAGGTGCTGGGGATACATTTAACGGCGCACTTGCTGTAGGACTACAAAAAGGATTTGCTCTAGATAAAGCCATTGAACTTGCGAATCTTGCAGCAAGTTTCTCTGTTACTGGTATGGGAGCACAAGGGGGCATGCCAACGTGGGAAGAAGTAAGAGGTGAACTGAATGTATAAAACAGGCACATTAAACAGTGACATTTCGACAGTGTTAAGCCAATTAGGACATACCGACCGTATCTTAATTGCTGATTGTGGTTTGCCAATACCTGAAGGTGTGAAGCGTATCGATTTAGCTTTAAAGTTTGGTCAACCTTCTTTTGAAGAAGTATTGGAAGAAATCATGCAACATATGATGATTGAAAAAGCTTTGGTAGCCGAAGAAATGCAACAACATAATGCAGAATTATTACAAAAAATACAAGATGACATACCGTCGCTAACATTCGTTTCCCATGATGAGCTGAAACATTTGTCTAAAAATGTGAAAGCCATTATACGAACGGGCGAAGCGACACCTTATGCCAATATTATTCTGCAAAGTGATGTCTTATTTTAGGAGGAATGCGACATGATAACGATGCGACAAATCCATAAAGCTTTTGGAGAAAATAAAGTGTTACAAGGTGTGGATTTTACGCTAAAGCCTGGCACGGTTCATGCGCTTATGGGTGAAAATGGAGCAGGGAAATCGACCTTAATGAAAATTTTAATGGGCATTCATCAAAAAGATGAAGGTGACATTCTTTTTTCCGGACAACCAAAAGCATTTAACAATCCGAAAGAAGCGGAACAAGAAGGGTTGACTTTTATACATCAAGAGTTAAATATTTGGCCGGAATTAACCGTCCTCGAAAATATGTTTATTGGTAAAGAGATAAAAAATAAATTTGGAATGTTAAAAACAGCAGAAATGGAAAAGCAAGCTGCAACAACATTTGAAAAGCTAAATTTTAAAATTCCACTA
This sequence comes from Staphylococcus ratti, assembly GCF_020883535.1. Taxonomy (NCBI): domain Bacteria; kingdom Bacillati; phylum Bacillota; class Bacilli; order Caryophanales; family Staphylococcaceae; genus Staphylococcus; species Staphylococcus ratti. Next base: position 202,735 of record NZ_CP086654.1, read on the forward strand.
CATAAAGAAGCGAAACACTGTTCTATCGGTGAACAACAAATGATAGAAATCGCAAAAGCCTTAATGACAGATGCCAAAGTGATTGTCATGGACGAACCAACTGCTACACTCACAGACGCAGAAATTACAGAACTTTTCAAAATGATCCGTCTGTTAAAAGCGCAAGGCGTGGCATTCGTTTATATTTCACATCGAATGGCAGAAATATTCGAAATATCTGATGAAATTACAGTTATGCGTGATGGCTGCACGGTTTTTTATAAACCTACAAAAGAAACCGCTTACAAAGAAATTGTTAGAGCGATGGTTGGAAGAGACTTGGAAGACCAATATCCACAACGCCATTATGCCCCTCAAAATGTTGTTTTGAAAGTGTTGAACTTGAGTAATCCTAAACATCACATTAAAGATGTGGCATTCGAGTTGAGAGAAGGCGAAATTCTTGGTGTGAGTGGACTTATGGGCGCAGGTCGTACAGAAATGATGCGCAGCCTTTTTGGAGTGGATAATGGTGCGCATCACGTTGAAATCAATGGGAAACCGGTCACTATTAAAACGCCAGAGGATGCCAAGAAACACGGATTGGCGTTTATTACAGAAAATCGCAAAGATGAAGGACTTATTTTAGATTTTTCAATTCGTGACAATATGATTTTACCATCACTCAAAAGTTTTGCTAGCAATGGTTTTGTTAAAGAAAAAGAAGCCAATCAATTTGTCGATAAAATGCGTGAACGGCTCAATATTAAAACACCGCATCAGCGACGTGTGGCGACATTATCTGGTGGAAATCAACAAAAAGTGGTACTTGCAAAATGGATCGGTACGGCCCCGCGCATCATAATTTTTGATGAACCTACGCGAGGCATTGATGTTGGTGCAAAGCGCGAAATTTATCAATTGATGAATGAACTTACAGAACGCGGTGTCTCTATAATTATGATTTCATCGGAATTGCCCGAGGTGATTGGTATGAGTGATCGTGTAATGGTTGTACACGAAGGACGCATCGCTGGAGATTTAACCGGCAATCGTGTAACAGAAGAAAATATAATGACGCTCGCAACAGGAGGAACTTTAAATGAAACAGTTAACAGCTAAAACAGCACTATTTGAAAAGTTAATTCCATTTGTCGGACTCATCTTACTTGTAGTGATTATTAGTGTTTTAAACCCAGCATTTTTAGATTTATCAAATTTACTCAACTTGCTTAGACAAGTTTCCATTAATGGATTAATTGCATTCGGTATGACTTTCGTTATTTTAACGGGAGGTATCGATTTATCCGTCGGCTCGATACTTGCACTTTCTTCAGCATTTATTGCTTTAATGATTACGAGTGGTATAGATCCTATTATCGCCATTATTATTGGCGTTTTAGCTGGTGCGGTATTAGGTATGCTGAATGGTTTATTTGTAGCAAAAGGGAATATGGCACCTTTTATCGTTACACTTGCAACAATGACGATTTTTAGAGGGATTACGCTTGTCATTACAGACGGCAATCCGATAACAAATTTAGGTGACAGTTATTTATTTCAACTTTTTGGAAAAGGGTATTTGTTAGCCATTCCAGTGCCGGCGGTCACAATGACTATCGTGTTTATTGTACTTTTTATCATTTTACATAAAACAACATTTGGGCGTCACACTTACGCCATTGGTGGAAATGAAGTGGCAGCCAAAATATCAGGAATTAAAGTCAATCGCGTTAAAATTTTAATTTATGGTATTTCAGGATTTATGGCTGCATTAGCCGGAGCTATTTTGACGTCACGTTTAAACTCAGCACAACCGACTGCAGGGACAGCTTACGAATTAGACGCAATTGCTGCAGTAGTATTAGGAGGAACATCTTTAACAGGTGGAAAAGGACGTATTGTCGGTACACTTATCGGTGTGCTGATTATCGGTGTATTGAATAATGGATTGAACTTACTTGGCGTCTCTGCGTTCTATCAACAAGTGGTTAAAGGCGTTGTTATTTTAATCGCTGTGCTCATTGATCGTAAAAAATAATGGAAAGTAGGCGATATGAATGAAAAAGGCAGTCGTTTTCATACTGGCATGTATGGTCATCTTGGCAGGCTGTACATTAGAATCTCCTGTCAAAAAAGATAAAAGTGGAAAAACAAACAAAAGTAAGTCAGACATAACGATAGGGGTAAGCATTTCGACCTTAAATAATCCTTTCTTTGTGACGATTAAAAACAATATTGAAAAAGAAGCTAAAAAACAAGGAATGAAAGTAAAAGTCGTAGATGCACGTGATGATTCCGCTAAACAAACGAATGATATCGAAGACCTTGTACAACAACAAGTGGATTATTTAATTGTGAATCCTACAGATTCAAGTGCAATTTCAAGTTCGGTCCAATCAGCGAATTACGAAGGGATTCCAGTTATTACATTAGATCGTTCTGTTGACAAAGGTGATGTTGCGTCATTTATCGCTTCTGATAATATTGAAGGCGGTAAAATGGGCGGACAATTTATTGTGGACAAAGTAGGTAAAAATGCTAAAGTTGCAGAACTTGAAGGTGTTCCAGGTGCAAGCGCAACGCGTGAGCGTGGAAAAGGTTTTCATGAAATTGCTGATAAGCAACTCAATATTGTTTCTAAGCAAAGTGCGAAATTTGATCGAGCAGAAGGACTCAATGTCACACAAAATATGATACAAGCGCATCCAGATATTAAAGCGATTTTTGCACATAATGACGAAATGGCATTAGGAGCGATTGAAGCGATCGGTGATAAAGACATTACAGTAGTAGGATTTGATGGTAACGAGGATGCGATGAAAGCCATTCAAAACAAAAAGCTTGATGCTACGGTGGCGCAACAACCGCAATTGATGGGGAAAGCAGCCGTACAAACGATTTTAAAATTAATGGACGGCAAAAAAGTAGATAAAGAAATAAAAATACCGTTAAAACTAGAAACTCAAAAGTAATAAGGCATTTGAAATCATATTTTAAAAATAAATACACCAGATTTTCTCTTTTGAACGCAACAAACCCCTGACGCGACCAGACGTCAGGGGTATTATTGAGGGTTTTAAAATAGGTTGAACGTATCGGCTGTTACAACCGTATGTAACAATACCGCATGTTTAGGAGAACCATATGTGTGTATCGCTTTGTCGCAATAACCACCCTATTTAATTGACCTTGTATGGGTGAGGTGGATGTTATGTAGGGGACCCAACCTACCTCCAAGGCCTTCAGATTTGGACGACGAGCATGTGCATAATATTTCTGAATTACGATGCATTTTTGGAGGATGTAATGCCAGAAAAAAGCACAGCTCATACTTTTGAAGGGAAATGTGTTCAAAATGTAAGGGTATCATCTTGAACATCTTTAAGATAACACATATTTTTGTTCATGTAAAACAAAAAGTTAGGTTAACCTAAAAATATTTTTGTAAATGCTGGTGAATATCGGTTTGACGCTTTTTGTCCTAGTTGAAAAAATATACTTCAAAGTAAATAAGAGCCACTAAGTTAGATATAAGCATCATAAAAATACCATGATCTTATTTTAATAAAAAAGAAGTGAAATTGCTTATGAACTTTAATGAGTGTCTTCATCATTTCATATAAAATCTATTATGACACTGGTTTTGTGAAGCTTTTGTAAATATTATTAAGATTGTTTAAATTGCGAAAAACTAAACATCATTTTTGGTAGAATGGTTCTACTTGCATTTATAAGAAAGAGGAGTGTATCAAGTGGAACCACAATTTTTAAGTTTAGAAAAGCGGTTTCGCCCAGAAATTGAAGGGTTACGATTTATAGCAGCTTTACTTGTAGCCATTTATCATATTTGGTTAGGACGTGTATCTGGAGGTGTAGACGTCTTTTTTATTGTGTCCGGCTATCTTATTACAGCCTCTGTTATTTCTAAAATCAATAAAGATGGGTATTTATCATTAAAAAAATACTTTGGAGGTTTGCTTAAAAGGTTACTGCCTAACGTACTTGTAGTTTTAATAGTGGTAGGCGTGGCGACCTTTTTTATCGTTCCAGGATCGATTTATAGTAAAACCATTAAAGAACTTATTGCTTCTTTGTTTTATTATCAAAACTTACAACTCGCCTTTTCTAATACTGATTATTTAAATTCAGAACAAGCAAAAACGCCATTAGAACATTTTTGGGCAATGTCGATTCAAGGACAATTTTATATCGTATGGTTTTTGTTATTTACAATGATTGTACTCATTTGGAAAAAATTCCAAAAAATACATATTAAATCCGTTATTAACATTTTACTGATTCTCATATTTGTCAGTTCATTTATTTTCTCGATTATACAAACACATAATAATCAACCATTTGCTTATTTTAATCCGCTAGCACGTGTTTGGCAATTTGCGCTTGGTGGGTTAGTTTATCTGAATTTATTCCGTCTCAAAATTCCTAATATGATTTCAAATATATTAGGATGGTTAGGTTTAATAGGTCTTATTATGACTGGCATCATTTTTGATGTTTCTACGATGTTCCCAGGATATATTGCCTTATGGCCAATGACATGCGCAATATTCATCCTACTTTCAGGTAATCATCCTTCATCTTGGGGAGTTGAACGCTTACTTAGTCTACCTATACTTATGAAATTAGGCGGCATCTCTTTTGGTATTTATCTTTGGCATTGGGTGTTGTTGTCATTTTATAAATATACAATCGATCAACATATGTCTTTCATTATCGGATGTTTGATTATCTTTATGAGTATCGTTTTAAGTATGCTTTCAACATCTTTTATTGAAAAACCTTTACGTCAAACTAAAGGGAAAATATCGTTTATCCGAGTAGGGACTTTATTTGCTATTGCATTTTGTTTGATTAGTTTTAGCGTCGTGAATTACAAATGGATGGGTAACGCAAGTGTCAATAATCCACCTCCAAATCGTGAATTTCCTGGTGCAACAGCAGATGCACATTATAAAAATAAAGAGCACATATTACCGGATATTAGGAAAGTTACAGAAGACAAATCTGAAGCGTATAAAGATGGTGGAATGATTTATAAAGGGGCAGAGGTAAAGCCGTTAACTTATGGTCAAAAATCTAATTATAAGTACCATATTTTATTAGTGGGAGGTTCTCATTCAAGTCACTGGCTTGGAGCGCTTCAACAAATTGCTGAAAAAGAAAAAATAAAAATTACGCACCTAGGAAAAGCCAATGCACGTTTTACGTTGGGTAAACAAGATGCATTATCAGAAGCTTGGGTAAAGAATGCGAATCAATATATCGAAAAAAATAAAGAAGAATTTGATTTGGTTTTTACAACAGCAGATGTTGGGAATGCTAATGAACCGGAAGTGCCACAAGGCTTTATTGATGAATTTAAATATTTAAATCAACTGAATCTGCCTATTTTTGCAGTTCGGGACACCCCGAGATTGCAACAAAATGCCATTGAAACTTATGAACAAAATAAAAACTTTAGTGTGGATGTTTCTGCTCAACTTCCAGAAAAGAATTTTGATGAAATGGAAGCAACGGGAGCGAAAATTTATGATTATAATAACTATATAACGCCAAATAAAACATTTAGACCGATTAGAGGAAATGTAATCGTATATTTTGACTCCAATCATATGACAAATACATTTTCACGTACACTCGGTCCAGTTATTAAAGATGATTTATTGTATGAACTTAAACAGATTAAAGGCAATTAAGTGCCCACAGGAAACATAGCATTTTTGACGTGCATTTAAATTGAATACACTGGTAAGAAATATAAAGAGCAAACTTGTAGCTAGTGGCAAGTTTGCTCTTTATTGAATGTACAATGTTTTACATGTAAATTAAAAAGCCATTGTCATGTATAATAAAGAAAATAAAATTAAAGGGATGAGTCTCATGGAAACGATATATCTTGCTGGTGGATGTTTGTGGGGCGTTCAAGCTTATGTGAAGACGCTACCGGGTGTGATTAAAACAGAGGCTGGACGTGCAAATGGCCAAACATCTCGTTTAGATACACCGTATGATGGATATGTGGAATGTGTAAAAACCATTTTTGATCCACAGCATGTTTCGGTCGAAAGGTTAGTCGCTTACCTTTTTGAAGCGATTGATCCGTACGCAATTAATCATCAAGGTGAGGATAAGGGACCGAAATATCGTACCGGTGTTTACAGTGAAACGGAGGCGCATTTAAGCGCTGCGAGAGCTTACATAGAACAACGTGTTGATGCGGCACGTATTAAAGTAGAAGTTTGTCCATTAACGCAATATGTGCCAAGTGCACCAGAACATCAAGACCGTTTGGAACGTTTTCCGAATGATTATTGCCATATCCCTCAAACACTACTCAACCGATATCGACAAGGCCAATAATTGCTTTGACGGAGAGGGCGACAATGAGGACAAGTTATTGTCGACAATTCGCAACAATTTAAAGAAGCGGATTTTATTGAGAAAGTAAAAAAGTAGTAAAAATGTTTTAGCTACGTTACCGCGCGCGTACTGGAAAAGTGAAAAAAACAAGCGATATTAAAGCAGTCGATCAAACGTTAGAGCAAGTGTACCGTAACGTCTCCCAACATTTGGCGAAAGCGCGCAATGACAATAATATTTTGGAGATTGGCATGATCATTACGTCATATTTCACCCGTGTTCATAATAAAGCATTGCGTAAACCTAAGGCACAACAAGCGAATGAACAAATGCGACGAATGAAGCTGTATGCGGTATATACGCAACGCGAAGTTTGAGATGAAATGGTGTTGAACAGTGAAATTACTGAACAGGATATTGCGATAAGATTGCGTGAAGAAATTAGTTACAACGAAATATTGGCAGATAAATAAAACCACCTAAGATTCGATTGAGAGACTTAGGTGGTTTTTTAAAGCCGAACGTGTGCATGTGGAGTGGCTAGTGTACATCATTTTAGGAATGTATATATAAGTGTGTTAGATGGATTTTTATTCGATATACATGCAAAGTGTGAAAGAAAAAGAGGAAAATTACAATTTTCTGTGTATTTAAAATAGTGCATTTGCCCAATAATTCATGTAAAATAGAAAATGGCAATTAAGCACTTTATTGAATATTTATACAAAAAACTAAGGAGTACGCCATAATTTGAATTATAAAGATACGCATTTAGAACTTAATATAAAATTGACGCACTATTATACATATTTGATGGCTAAGAAAAAAGTCCCCTTTGAATGGCATTTTATGACACTATTAATGAAAGGGGTTTCATATACAAAGGGGTTGAAGTTATGAATACATATAGTAAGAAAGATATCCTTCGAGGACGCTTGAAATTTGTGATAATGTCTATAATCGGTATTTTCTTATTTTTATTACCTATTAACGTGACAAATGATGAAGGGAAAGAAGAAACAACACTCCCTATCGCATGGCTTGCGAATGAAATGAAAGATTTGATTGGTAGTGCGATGCCGATACTGATTTTAACCATTATTACAGTGTCAGGTATTATAACTATTTTGTGTAGTACGATTTATAAAAAAAGACTAGACCCAGAACGCCAACTTGCGAAAACATTTAGTGTGGGACCAGTATGGGTAATTGTACGTATACTCGCCGTAGTTTTCGCATGGTTGATTTATTTTAGAGCAGGTTCTGAAATGATTTACTCTTCTGAAACTGGCGACCTTGTGTTTAGTAGCTTGTTACCAACACTTGTAACGATTTTCTTCTTTGCTGGCTTATTTTTACCGTTTTTAATGTCTTACGGCTTGTTAGAATTTTTTGGGCCGATATTCAGACCGGTAATGCGTCCGTTATTTAAATTGCCAGGACGTTCAACAGTAATTAACCTCGCGTCATTTTTAGGAGATGGAACGATTGGGGTTATGATTGCAAGTGAGCAGTATAATCAAGGTTATTACACACGTCGTGAAGCAACTACGATTGCGACGATGTTTAGCGTCGTATCGATTACATTTGTAATTGTTATCGCAGAGACGATTCATTTATCTCAGCATTTTTATTATTTTTATCTTACGGTGATTGTAGCGTGTTTAGCATGTGCCATCATTTTGCCACGCTTATGGCCGTTAAACCGTGTACCAGATACATTTAAAAATAATCAAAAGCATGAAACGTTAAACGAAGAAAATCGCGGGAATAAAAACCCGGTAAGTTATGGATTTGAACAAGCAACAGTTCAAGGTATTAAAGCGCCAGGAGTGAAGCAATTTTTCAAAGATGGTGGTAAAACTGTAGTTGATATGTGGTTGGCTGTGCTTCCTGTAGTTATGACTATCGGTACAATTGCGACAATTTTAGCGACATATACGCCTATTTTTAGATTTTTAGGTTTACCATTCTTACCTATTTTTGAATTGCTTCAAATTCCTGGAGCTAAAGAAGCTTCGGAAACTGTACTTATTGGTTTTGCGGATATGTTTTTACCGTCATTACTTATTGAAAGTGTACCAGATGATTTAACGCGTTTTGTTGTAGGTGCGCTGAGTGTAAGTCAGTTGATTTATTTATCAGAAGTTGGCGGTGTAATTTTAGGTTCTAAAATTCCGGTAAGCTTACCAAAACTTTTTGCGATCTTTCTAATGCGTACGCTTATTGCATTACCGATTATCGCTTTAATGGGTCATTTATTATTTACATTTTAATCCGAGGTGTGCACCCAATACACCTATACGTATAAGAAGTGAGGTAATGCTTCTCATTTAAAAAATAGCGGTGAAGTCATTCTACGACGATAGAGTGACTCGCCGCTTTTTTTTAGTTAAAGTAGCAAATGATTGTGTCTTATTAATGAAAAGGATAGAAATTTCTAATGTGATGCACCAAAATAAAAGTTAAAGAGTTAGATGTGCACTTTTGCGGATTCTTTTATGCAATAGTTTGCACATCTATAAAAGGTGGAAACCGCTTACAATAAAAGAGTGGGAGGCATGAATTTGTTAAGTAATCGACAACATCAAATTTTGAAGCGTATTCTCAACATTCCCGAATTTGTGACTATCAATCAATTAGCAAAAGCATTCAATCTCTCAGAAAGAACGATTCAATATGACATTGAATATTTAGAGGCTATGGCCAAAACAATTGGATATCACATGGTGAGGCGTAAAGGTGAAGGGATCAAAGCGCTTTGTGATGACGTGAAAAGCATTGAAAATAAAATAGGCAACCTTCATTTTTCACAGTGTCATTTGACGAAAGAGGAACGGCAAACGCTATTAAAATTATTGTTGCTAGAACAAGATGTGCCGCTAAGCACCCAAGCTTTAGCAAATCATTTAAGTGTGAGTCGGCGTACGCTTGCGAGTGACATTAAAGCAATGACACATTGGTTTACTTCACATCATTTGGAACTGGCGTATGTCAATAACAAAGGTTTTGAAGTGAAAGGTAATGAAGCAGATTATCGTAAAACTTATGCGCAACTGTTGCACGAGTATTATGAAAATATGAATGGAATGCTTACTAAATACTTTGATGCTACCGCTGATTTAAAAACGATTCGTACGATAATCATTCAAGTGCTTAAACAAGAAAAGTACCCACTAGTTCAAACAGCGATTGAAGGGCTCGTATTACATATATTAATAGCGGTGAAGCGGATTAAACAAAACTATCCTTTATTAAGCGCTACGAACAGCCAAATTGAACAAAAGCATGAAAAACACTATCGTATTGCAACGTACATAAAACAAGAAATCGAAACACATTTTCACATCACTTTTCCTGTTTCAGAATTGGACTTGATAGCGCTGCATTTAATGGCATCCAAAAGCGCTATATTAAGTCCAGAGTGTGAACGAGAAGCAGCACTTAAGCGTACGATTCATACATTTGTAAACTGTATCAGTTCAGAAATGGGTATCGAATTTTTTACAGATCAACAGTTAATACAAGGACTAATGATTCATTTGTCACCAGCAATTTATCGTTTTCAACACCAACTCCATCAAGTCAATCCGCTGTATGACAATATTGTGGAAGAATACGGCGAGTTAATGCGTACGATTGAAAGGTATGTGACGCTATTTGAAGCGGATTACGAAGTTCAATTTAATGCGCACGAAATGAGTTATCTTGCGCTACATTTTGCTTCAAGTTTTGAAAGATTACGTAGTCGCAAAAATCAACGTTTGAAAGTAATTTTATTGTGTGGTTCAGGAGTAGGCACTTCTCAATTATTAAATGCCAAATTATCCAATGTATATCCAGAATTTGACATTATGGAAGCTTATTCAATTTATGAAATGAGTGAGGAAGCGTTAATCAATATGCAAGTAGATCTTGTGATTTCCACAGTGCCTACCTCATTTCAAATGATTCGAAGTGTCAATATTTCTCCTTTATTAACACAAAATGACATTTCAAAATTGAATCGTATTATTAATGCACAACGTGAGTCGAAAGTGAATCCTTCAACATCCCAATCTATGGCACTTAATGAGCTCCTAACCGATTCTCGTATTTTTGAAACGACGCGTGTGATATCGTTTGAAGAAGCGGTAGCTCAAACAGTCGCGCCTTTAGAACAAGAGGGGATTGTCACTGACGCATACAAAAATGAAATTATCGACAAATTAAATGACTTAGGACCTTATATGGTCATTGGGCCACATATTGCTTTGATTCACGGAAGTACAACTTACGTGAATGGCGTGGGAATGAGTTTAGGTTACTTTAAAAATGGTGTAACGTTTCATCATCGCAAATTCGATCCGGTGAAAGTGATTGTATGTCTCGCCACTGAAAATACAACAGTACATTTAAAAGCATTAAAGCAATTAAGTGAACGGCTATTTAATGAAGATTTGCGAAACAAATTGCTTAATGGACATATTTCAGAATTTAAAAATAATATCAACGCTATGGAGGAAGAGGTATCGTGGCTATAGAGTGGCTGACAAAAGACAAAATCATTGTGAAAGATTACGTGGACACTTGGGAAGAGGCGATTCAAATTGCGGCGCAACCCCTTGTATCACAAAAGTACATTGAAACAACTTATATAGATGCGATGATACAAAGTGTCCAAAATTTAGGGCCTTATATCGTTATTGCGCCTCAGGTGGCCATTGCGCATGCGAGGCCTAGCGACAATGTACATCAAGTAGGTCTAAGTTTATTAAAACTTAAGCAACCGATTAATTTTGCAAAAGAGAGTCATTACGCCTCACTAATTTTTGTACTTAGTGCGGTTGATAGTACGTCGCACTTAAACGTGTTACAAAATTTAGCACAAGTTTTAGGTGAGTCACACAATATAGAAGCTTTAGTACATGCTACGAATGTAGATGAAATCATTCAAATTATAAAAGGAGTAGATTAATATGAAAATTTTAGTTGTATGCGGACATGGATTAGGAAGCAGTTTTATGGTGGATATGAATGTGCAAGAAGTGTTGCAAAAGTTAAATGTTCAACAAGACATTGAAGTAGACCATAGTGACATTATGACGGCCAGTCCAGAAATGGCAGATATATTTATTTGTGGGAGAGACTTAGAAGAAAATGCGTCACGCTTAGGTGATGTATTAATTTTAGACAATATTTTAGATAAACAAGAGTTAGAAGAGAAACTCACTACAAAATTAAGTGAACGACATCAAATTTAATTTTAAAGGGGTGGCACCATGAAAAGTATACTTCATTTTATCGTTGATATTTTAAGTCAACCTGCAATATTGGTCGCTTTAATCGCATTGATTGGCTTGTTAGTTCAAAAGAAGCCAGCCGCAGTAGTGACGACAGGTACGATTAAAACGATTTTAGGTTTCTTAATTCTTAGTGCTGGTGCAGGGGTAGTAGTTCGATCGTTAGAACCTTTCGGAAAAATATTCCAACATGCCTTTGGCGTCCAAGGTGTTGTACCAAACAATGAAGCTATTATTTCTATCGCTTTAGAGCAATACGGCACAACAGCTGCGCTAATTATGGTATTCGGCATGTTAGTAAACATTTTAATCGCACGATTCACCAACTTAAAATATATTTTCTTAACAGGTCACCATACCTTTTATATGGCGGCATTTTTAGCGATTATTCTTACAGTTGGAAAAGTAAATAGCATGTTGACGATTGTACTTGGATCGCTTATTTTAGGATTGCTCATGTCTATCTTTCCAGCATTGGCACAACCGACCATGCGCAAAATTACAGGTAATGATCAAGTGGCGCTCGGTCATTTCGGTACGGTCAGTTATTGGGCAGCTGGAGAAATTGGCAAATGCTTTAAAGGAAAATCAAAATCGACAGAAGAGATTAAGTTCCCGAAAGGGCTTAGCTTCCTCCGTGAAAGTACGATTAGTATTTCTATTACGATGGTCGCATTGTATTTAGTTGCGTGTTTATTTGCTGGAATCGGTTATGTACATAAAGAAATTAGTCATGAACAGAATTTCATAGTATTTTCGCTTATTCAAGGCGTTACATTTGCGGCAGGCGTTTTTATTATTCTAACGGGCGTGCGTTTGATTTTAGCTGAAATTGTTCCAGCATTTAAAGGGATATCAGAAAAATTAGTCCCAAATTCTAAACCGGCGTTAGATTGTCCAATTGTTTTCCCTTATGCGCAAAATGCGGTATTAATCGGCTTTTTCGTTAGCTTTATTACAGGTGTCGGTGGGATGTTGCTGATGTTTTTACTCGCTGGCGTCGTCATCTTACCAGGAGTAGTCCCTCATTTTTTCCTCGGCGCAGCTTCCGGGGTGTTCGGCAACGCTCGTGGTGGCATTAAAGGTGCTATTTTTGGCGCGATGATGAACGGGATACTCATTACATTTTTGCCATTGCTATTTTTACCGTTTTTAGGAAGTTTAGGTTTAGCATCAACGACATTTTCTGATACCGATTTCTTAGTTGTCGGCATCGTCTTTGGAAATATCGTAAAAACATTAGGTACTTTTGGTGTGATTACTGCGCTCATAGCGATAGCAGTCCTCGCGATAGCATTACAAAAACGTTCCAATAAAACAGCATAAAGTAGATTAAGTCAGAATCGAAGCGTGACGGTTCTGTCGACAATTTAATTTGGCTCTGTGAGACTCTGTAATAGTTTCCCAGAGCTTTCATAGTTTTGGAGGGAACCTTGCTGTATGGAAAAGGTTAAATGTGAAAATAAGAGGAGAACGGGGTAATGGATGAGTAGAATGTGTGATGTGGAAGCCGAACCCAATTTTATAGCGTAATTTGACGAAACAAAAACAGATATATCGTTATTATCCCAAAGATTACTTTATAATAGACGTAAAATCTCTAAAGAGTGGTGAATAGGTCATGAAGAAAATAATGATTGTGAACACGAGCCATTCCCAATTTGATGGGGCAGAGCAACCAACAGGCTTATGGTTAAGTGAATTAGTTCATTTTTATGATGTATTTCACGGAAATGAACAATATCAAGTCGATTTATATAATATTAAAGGTGGAAATACGCCTTTAGATCCCGTTAGTTTAAAACCTATCATTATAGACAAGCTGACGAAAAGTTATTATGAAAACGAATTGTTTATGGATCAACTCAAATTGACACCAAGTATCGATACAGCAGATCCTTCGACATATGATGTAATTTATTTTACTGGTGGACATGGTGTGATGTATGATTTCCCAGGAAATGAAGCGATACAACAAGCCGTTAATACGATTTATGATAATGGAGGCATTATTGCTTCTGTATGCCATGGCGCATCAGCTTTATTAGACGTCAAACGCCCCAATCATCGCTTTTTAATTGATGGCAAACAATTAACAGGATTTTCAAATGTAGAAGAAGTACTAGCACAACGCCAAAAAGTGGTTCCTTATCAATTAGAATCCGAATTAAAAGTGAAAGGGGCAAACTATGTTAAGTCTAAAATCCCTATGAAAGGTTTCGTAGTAGTAGATGGGCAACTTATTTCAGGACAGAATCCAGCTTCTGCACGAAAAGTAGCTGAAGCGGTAAAAGACAAGTTATCTAGAGGAAAAGAAATTTAAGGCCACTTACGTAAAATTGTTTTGTATGGGGGTGGGACGATGAAATCAACTAGATTTCTGTCCCACATCTAAAGAGAAGGCAACTGTAAAAGAGCACAGTAGCTGTCTGAATTGAAAATTCGCTTAAATAGCTCTTTTCAATCCTAGTCAGCCTTGTGGGGGTGGGACGACGAAATCAAATAGATTTCTGTCCCACTCCCTTTTAAATTTTTGAACATATAAAAAGGGTTCTTAATAGCATTTTTATACGATTTTGTGGGAAAATAAAGTAAATATTTTAAACGATATGTTTAATATAAACGATATACATACGAAAGGCAGGTATAGATATGAATAGCATCCACTATCATTGGATAACATTTGTATTATTTATTACGGGGCTTTTAGTCATGTTTAGTTTATACAGCACGATTACGACAGGTACCACGATTGCACAAGATTTTTCGGTGCCTGTATCGGATGCACCTTTGCCAAGCATGGCTTTTTCATTCGCTTTTGCGATAGGGTGTTTAATATATGGGATACTTTCGGATAAATTTGGTCGTAAGCGTATTATGTTATACGGTTTAATTGCGCATACACTTTTCACACTTATGTCTGTTTTTTCGACGACATTTATGATGTTTGTCATTTTGCGAGCCTGCCAAGGTCTTGCTGCTGCAGCTTATGCGCCGATTATTATTGCTTATATTTCCGATTTGTTCCCTGAAAAGAAACGAATTACAGCAACAAGTTTTATGACGATGGGCTTTTTATTTGCCGGCATATTTGGCCAAGTCATTAGTGAAATGATAGCCAGTGCCTATGGTTGGCGTATGATTTTCTTATTTTTAGGGAATTGTTACGGTATTTTAGCGGTTGTGAACATCTGGCTTTTACCACAAGCGCCGTTTCAAGAGACAGCAGTCCAGTTTAGAGATTTTGGACGTAATGTCAAAGCGGTTTTTCGCAATCCAACACTTATACTTTGTTACATTATTGCGTTTTTCTTACTAATGACATTTATTAACGTTTACGTCATTGTCGGAGAGAGTGTCATGCTGAAAGATGGGCATGGTATTCAAACCATTGTTGCAGTGAGCAAGTTTTTCGGTGTTTTAGGCATTTTAATTTCTGTCACTGCAGGACGACTTTCGGAACATTATTCGGTGTCAAAAGTGCTCGTCGGTGCACTATCAATTACAGTACTTTCCATTGTTTTAATGGCATTTAATACAAGTGTTTTAGGTTACATTCTTCTAAGTGTCATGTTTGGAATGGGTATTGGCTTTTCGTTGCCAACATTGATTTCAAAAGTGGTACTGTCCATCCGTGAAAATAAAGGTTTCTATATTACATTGAACACGTTTGTCATCTTTTTTGGTACTGCGGTCGCTCCCATCACGTTAGGATTTGCGCAACGGTCATCGGCATGGGCGACACAATTTTTAATGCTTGCCGCTATGATGGGCATCGGCTTAGTGGCATCACTTATTATATTAATTAGAGACAGACGAAAAAAGATAGAAGTGACATAAGAGCAACAATATTTATGACGAGCGGGACAGAAATTAAATAGATTTCTGTCCCGCCTACTTTAAAGGATTCCAGTTTCCACATGAGATGATATTTTCATAGGGTAAGATGCTTTTTTAAAAATTGGATGAGTTTAGCGTAATTCATTTTAGATTCATAGAGTGACATATTAAATTGATATTCATGATATAACGCGCTATCGTGGAATGTGGCTTCCACTGGAACATTATTGCGTCTCATAGTTTCTACAAAATGGCGTGCTTGATCTTCGAAAGAACGATGTTTTGCATCAGTAATATAACTCGGAGGGAAATGTGCATCCATATTAAGTGTGAGGCTTGCTTCCATCGTTTTAGGACTGACGCGCCAATTTTTATCATCAAAATAAGCCCATGCCAATCGGCTAAAAAGCATATTTGCCATGACATCATCCGTTTTGTCCATACGCTGGGTATTTAATAATGCAGAATAAAATATAGCGGCTTTAATAGTGTCTGGGGCGACAGTTTGGGTAAATGTTGTTGTCTGACGGTATGCTTCATTTACTTGAATATTAATAAACTGGCCTATAATCTGACCCCCTGCAGAATCTCCACCAAAAGCAACACGTGTCATATCTGCTTTATAGGCTTTGGCATTTGCTTGAACCGATTGGTAAGCCTTTTCCAAGCTATAAATGGGTTCGGGATAGCGCGCATCAGGAACAAGCGCATAATTAATATTAATGACCGTGTAGCCTTGAGAAGTAATCAACTGCATATAAGGCGTGAAATCTGATTTATCTCCACCGATATAACCACCACCATGTACCCAAAATAACACTGGATAAGTGTTTTGGTTTCCTTTAGGCATAAAAATATCCATTTGACCTGTTTTTTCAGTTGAATCGTAGACTACATCATAAAGTGATAGCACTTGTTTATCGATTTGGTCATAACAAGCGTCATCACGCATAGTTTGTTTAATGTATGCTTTTTTAACAGGCTGATTAAATAAAAATTTTGATAGTAATACGCCAGGCAAAGGTGTCAATTGATTTAAAGTATATAGAGATACAGCCAAGGCCGTTGTTGCGCCAAGTCCAACTTTAACTAGAGGAGTGAAATGTTTCATCGTGATGCCTCCTTATATTGTAAAATGATTATGCAGAAATAATAATGACGAGGTGTCCTACTATCGCTATTTTACTATGCAATAGTGTGTATCAAAAGAAAAGTGGTTATAAATAATGATTGCAAGGTGCGTAGAGGTGTTGTATAATTTTAAATCGTAATAATTACTATTTAAAAGAAGGAGATTGGGCTAATATGAAGAAACGTATTTTAGCTTTTTTAACTATTGCAGTCGTAAGCATACTTTTAGTCGCATGTGGTCAATCTGGAAAACAATCCTCTTCTAGCGATAAACTCCAAGTAAAAACAACCGTATTTCCGATTGAATCATTTATTAAACAAATTGGTGGCGACCATGTTGAAGTCGAATCCATTTATCCAAAAGGAACAGACTTACATAGTTATGAACCGTCACAAAAGGATATTTTAGATGCAAGTAAATCAGACTTGTTTGTTTATACGGGGGATAATTTAGATCCAGTCGCTAAAAAAGTTGCAGGTGCGATTAAAGAAGATGACAAAAAATTATCACTTGAATCGCATTTAAATAAAAATGATTTATTGAAAGATGAGCATGATGACGAAGATGAAGCACATGAGCATGACCACGAACATGGGGATGAAGCGCATGATCACGATGCGGACCATGAAGAACATGATCATGAAGCGCACAACCATGGAATGTATGACCCACACATTTGGTTAGATCCAAAAATGAATGAAACGATGGTTAAAGCCATTCGTGATGAATTAAGTAAAAAAGATCCAAGTCATAAAGCAGAGTATAAGAAAAATGCAGATAAATTATTAAAAGAACTCGATGGCATCGACCAAGATATGAAAAAAGCAACAGAAGGCCACCAAGGGGATACATTGTATGTTTCACATGAATCTTTAGGCTATCTTGCGAAACATTATGGATTTAAACAACAAGGTGTTCAAAATATGAATGCTGAAGACCCATCACAAAAAGAACTGACAAACATTGTGAAAGCTATTAAAGCTTCCAAAACAAAATACATTTTGTATGAAGAAAATGTATCCAATAAAGTCACAGATACGATTCGTCAAGAAACAGACGCACAACCATTGAAATTCAACAATATGGAATCCGTGTCTAAATCACAAAGTGAAGATGCCACATATCAATCTTTAATGAAAGAAAATATTAAAAATATTGAAAAAGCCTTAAATAAATAATTAAAGAGCCACACCCTGAGAAAACAGGGTGTGGCTTATTAATATTATTGTACTTTATTGACTGAAGCGTCATAAATAGAATCGATAGTTTCTCCAAGAATTTTATCAAATTCTTCATCAGATTGACTGACACGTAAGTCGTTAATTAACGCACGAGAGAAGCTCGCGATAAGTCCGTCATTTGTTTTTAAAACTTCATTTGCATGTTCGCGACTGTAACCACCAGATAAAGCTACAACACGAACCACATTAGGGTGATTGATTAAAGGTTCAAATTGATTTTTGTTTGTAGGAATCGTTAACTTAAGCATTACAAGTTCATCATCATTAAGTTGATCCAAATGTTTTTGAATTACTTCAGTAAGGTAAGCTTCAATACCTGCTTTATCTTCAGCATCGATATTAACTTCTGGCTCGATAATAGGCACTAAACCTTTTGCGATAATTTGTTTTGCTACCTCAAATTGTTGATCGATTACTTGGTCAATACCATCTTTATTAAATTCAAGAATATTAGAGCGCATTTTAGTACCGAAAATTTTATGTTCAGTCGCACGATCTAATAATGCATCTAACTCAGGCATCGGCTTCATTAATTGAACACCGTCTTTTTGCTCAGCGAGCCCTTTATCTATTTTTAGGAAAGGAACAATACCTTTATTCGCAAGGTAATCTCCTGTATGTTGTCCTTCAACTTCACGATCCATCGTTTGTTCGAAAAGAATCGCACCAATCACTTTATCAGATGTAAAAGAAGGAGAAGTAACAATGCGTGTACGCATCTCATGAACAAGACGGAACATTTCATCATCGTTGTTGTATTGATCTTCATTTACACCATATCCACGCAAAGCTTTAGGTGTACTACCGCCACTTTGGTCTAAAGCTGCAATAAAGCCTTTATCATTTTTCATTTTATTTAATTGTTCTTTATTCATCACTTACACTCCTTATTTAAAATGTCGTACATCTACAGTATGCATAAAACGGTAAATACGTTCAAATAATTTAAGCTGTATTTACGCCGTTCAGTGACTTTTAATTCAATAAATTGTCATATTAATCAAGGGGAAAAACAAGAATATTATTATCACAAAATATAGATTTTAAACTTCATCATACAGTATAATAAAATTAAAACATTGTACATTTCTGAATAGAGGTATTAAAAACATGAAGATAAAAATAGTCACTCTACTATTAGTCTTATTAATTACATTAAGTGGTTGTGGTTTCAACAAAAGAGAAGACGTAGAAGCAGAATTACAAGAGTCTTTATCTGTTTATCCGACGAAGAATTTAGAGGATTTCTACGATAAAGAAGGTTATAGAGATATCAATTTTAGTAAAGAGGATAAAGGTGTTTGGACAATCTATACTTCAATATCTAAAGAAAATGAATATGGTAGGTCTAATATTGAAGGAGTGGTCTTGCATATAAATCGAAATTCTCGAACAAGTGAAGGAGAATATTTTGTAGAAAAAGGAATGAAAGACGTTAGAAAAGATGTTGAAAAAAGATATCCTATCACAATGAAAAACGGTAAGTTACATTTAAAAAATTCTAACGTTGATCCCCGTATCAAAGAAAAAGTTGAAAATTTTGAACTCTTTGTTCAGTTTGGGAATTTAAAAAAATTGAATCAATATGAATTTAAAGATTTTAGTTATAATAATGAACTCCCCAATTATTTTCTTAGTTATACTCTAAATCAAAATGATGACAATTTGAAAGAAATAGGAAAGCGACTCAATATTAAAATAGGAAAGAACCCTGATCTTACATTTGAGGGAAGAGGAGACGTAAAAAGTGATGTTGGAGGATCTAATAGTATCACTTATACATTAGATGATGCAGATGACTGTATTTTCACGAGTTTTGTAAGTTATAGACCAGAGAGATACATTAAATGAATAAGATGTCAAAAAGAAAGCGGGACTTTATGAGGCTGAAAAAAGTAGCGGTATTTATATTAGGACTGACAATCACAATGACAGTATTAAGTAGTTGTGGTTTTAACAAAAGAGAAAAAGTAGAAGCAGAATTACAAGAGTCGTTATCTGTTTATCCGACGAAGAATTTAGAGGATTTCTACGATAAAGAAGGTTATAGAGACGCCAATTTCAGTAAAGAGGATAAAGGTGTATGGACCATTTACACGGCTATAGATAAAAAGAATGAACAGGATGAACTTGACAGTGAGGGGGTAATTTTACATATAAACAGAAATTCTCGGACAAGTGAAGGAGAATATTTTGTAGAAAAAGGAATGAAAGACGTTAGAAAAGATGTAAAAAAAAGATATCCAATCACAGTGAAAAACGGTAAGTTACGCTTAAAAGATTCTAACGTTGACCCACGTATTAAGGAAAAAGTCGAAAATTTTGAGCTCTTTGTTCAGTTTGGAAAGTTAAACGATCTAAAACAATATGAATTTAAAAACTTCAGTTATAATCCTGAATTGCCAAATTATCTTCTTATGTATAATTTGAATCCGAATGATAGTAACTTAAAAGAAATAGAGCAACGATATAATCTTAAAACTAAAAGTGCCCCTGAGCTTATATTTGAAGGAAGAGGAGACGTAAAAAGTGATGTTGGAGGATCTAATACCGTAACGTATACATTAGATGATGTTGATAGTTGTTTTTTAACTAGTGCAGTAGGATACAGACCAGAGAGATATACCAAATAAAAGATATTGAAGTGATATCAAAAGGAACGTGGTGGCTTCATGAAGGTAACAAAAACGGCAATTTTGATATTAGGAGTGATGATTTCAATGACAGTATTAAGTAGTTGTGGTTTTAACAAAAGAGAAGAAGTAGAAGCAGAATTACAAGAGTCTTTATCTGTTTATCCGACGAAAAACCTAGAAGATTTTTACGATAAAGAAGGTTATAGGGATGCCAATTTCAGTAAAGAGGATAAAGGTGTATGGACCATTTACACGGCTCTATATAAAACAAATGAGCACGGAAGACTCAATACTGAAGGAGTAATTTTACATATTAATCGAAATTCTAGGACAAGTGAAGGAGATTATTTTATAAAGAAAGGAATGAAAGACGTTAGGCAAGATGTTGAAAAAAGATATCCTATCACAATGAAAAACAACAAGTTAGTTTTAAAAGATTCTAACGTTGACCCACGTATTAAGGAAAAAGTTGAAAAATTTAAGTTCTTTGTTCAATTTGGGAATTTAAAAAAATGGAATCAATATGAATTTAAAGACTTTAGTTATAATCCTGAATTGCCCAATTATCTTCTTATGTATAATTTAAATCAGAATGATGACAACTTAAAAGAAATAGAGAAACGATATGGTCTAAAAGTCAAAAAGAATCCTAAGCTTATATTCAAAGGAAGAGGAGAAGTTAAAAGTGATGTAGGAGGATCTAATAAAATCACTTATGAATTAGACGATGCAGATGAGAGTTATTTCACAAGTATTGTAGGCTATAGACCAGAGAGGTACATTAAATGAAAGATAAAAGAGAGATATCACCTATAAGCAGTTACACGGAAAAAAACAGTGCTATTTCTTATAAAACATATGAAATTGAAGCAGAAATGCTTAAAGGTGCCAAACAATCGGATTTTGAAATAAGTATTGAGGAAGATAAAGAGTACAGAGAATTCCCTCCAAACTTAAAATATATCGATTCATTTGTTGATAAAAGTACAGGAATGAGTGGCTCTGCTTTTTTAGATACAAATACGAATAGAGTAACGATTGGCTTTGCTGGAACAAATGTTGATAATAAACTAGATTTAATAAAAGATGTGGGAGCAGATATTAATATTGGTCTAGGGATGGTTGATGCAGCAGACCCATATTTTGTTGAAGCCAATAAATTTGTTGAAAAAATTAAAAAGAATCATGAAATTGAAGGTTTTACGGGTCATTCTAAAGGTGGTCGTGATGCAGCTGTTTTGGGGATAGAACATAATGTAGATAGTATCGTTGAGTTTAATGCTGCAACTACTCATGTTACGAACACAACTGTTGCGAACAAACTTAATCAAGATTTAATCGCCTCAATGATAGAAGGATACTCACCGTATTTGACATCTCCTATTATCGGTCTCTCTAGTTACCAATCAATGCTAGACACCAAAATTGGACCAAAAAATTCAATTCATGAATTCATTAAAATGACTATCTTTGATTCTAAAGCTAAAGATTTTAATGGTGAAATAACGCATTTTAGAAATAATGATGATCCTTTATCGCTTGGCTTAATGCTTTTGGGTGGGAAGTATTATGGGGAAGATGTGGTACTTGGTTCAGGTAGTCATTCACTATCATCAATGTTAACTTACGAAAAACAATTAGAAATAAAAAAGAAATTGAATAAATACCCTTTTGATAAATCTTTAAAAAATAAGCATAAAGAAGTTCATGATACAACGCAAAAGCGACTTGAAAAAATCGACGCATTACGTGCTAATATGGTCCGAACAAATGGTGGAGGATTGTCCTCTTCTCAAGAAAAGCTTATTGAAAGCGCAATCGCATTGACTTTAATAAAGGGGTTAAATGATTTGTTAGATGCGGAAATTCAGTTATTATGCAAAGAATATCAATCAGCAATAGAAGATTTAGGTGTATTATGGCAAGACACAAAACATAAAGGACAAGAAGTAGCACATGGATTACTAACAGATGATGAAATTATAGAGGCACTTAGAGAGGGGGGCGCAACTGAACAATCTATTTTTAACGAGCCAAAAGAAACAATTAAAACAAAAGAAGCTAAATTAAAAGAGGTACGTCAAAAGTATGATGATTTAGTTACTAAAATGGAAAATGCGATTAATGAGATTGTAAATAATGATCAAAATTTAGCGCAACAACTAGGAGTGATGTCATCATGAATGAACTAAAAAGAAAAATTGAAAGTATAGAAGATGAGATGCAAGAAGCACTTCACCGTTTTGACAAAAATTTTGATGTTTTACAAGACTATAAACATAGCTTGAGAAGAGATATTGAAAAAGATTACGATATATTTCACAGTCTTCAACAAAAAGACACTAATCTTCACAATTATCAACATGAGTTTGAATACATTATGAGTGAATTGGAATATGATGCAAATCAACAAATCAAAGTGGTGGAAAGAAAATTACAAGCTGAGCGAGATCATATACAACATGAATATCAACAAAAAATTAAGCAGATTGAAATAAAGGGGTGAGAATATGGGATTAGAATCTTACTATGACGATATAATTCATTATTCATTAACGCTTAATATCCTAAAGAAAAAAGCATATTATCTCATAATCACTAAAACGATTGCGCCTAATGCTATTGACCATCGAGATGAACGTATGAAAGCGTTAGATTCAGAAGAAGACCAGTGTATCGATAAGATTATTGCAAGTCAAGCCGCATTTTTTGCAGAATTTGAAGCTTACGCTAAAGGGGATTGGACTAAGGCTGCAAAGGGAGAAATGACCGCGGTTCAAAAAGCGTTAGAAGCTATTAAATAGTAAATGAGGGACGGGACATTGAGATGTTCACGTCCTTTATTTCGTTCTTAGCGTACATTAAATAAACGTAGGAGTAATTGAGTTTTAATGGTTCTTTAATTTGCGCAATATCAAAGGCCTGCCGTTTGTCATAAGGAAAGTTTTAGTATTACGATGACAGAGGAAGGTATCATTGATATTTCACAAGTAGGTGTTAGTATGTGGGCTTCAAAAGTATGTTAATGATAAGTTGAGCACTAACGCCATTGAAGCAAGGAGTGATACGTATGAAGCATAAAGGTTTGGAATATTATTTAAATATAGACGAAACGCGTTTTACTGCCCCAACACGTGAAGCACTTGATATGTACACGGAACACTTTATACGCAAGGTGCCGTTTGAAAATATTGATGTTCAAAATGGTGTCAGCATATCGGTAGAGATTGCCGCAATTTATGATAAAGTGGTCAACCGTCAACGGGGTGGTTTTTGTTATGAACTGAATACGTTATATCGCCATTACTTAGTTGAAAAAGGGTTTCGTGCATTCAATGTTTCTGCCACTGTGCATACGCCTGACGGTGGGCGTAGTTTACCTGGTTCTCATATGTCTACCGTGGTCGAGATAGAGGGGCATTATTATATCGCTGATGTGGGCTTTGGCGAACGTCCGCTACATGTTATGCCATTATTGCCTCAAAATCAGGCACAAGTAGTTGAAGATACTATGGGAATATTTAGAGCGGTTTTTGTTGATGATACATATGATCGGTTTGAAGTTCAAAAATGGGACAGTGAGGCTTGGAAGACGAAATACGAAGGGGATTTAACGCCTAAACAATTAGCTGATTTTGCGGAGAACTTAGTATATAATCAGACGAATCCTAATTCTATTTTTGTGAAACAACTCATCGTCACAAAACCTACAGAAAAAGGTCACGTAACTATGTCACAGCATCATTTAACGCTTACTGAAGAGGGGCAAAAATACAAAAAGGAAATAACACCAGACAATTATCGTACATTGTTAAAAAAGTACTTTAATATAGATAGTGTCATTCATCGGTTAGAAGGACCTTATAAATAAAGGTACTTTGATTTTGGCTAGCTATCGGTGATTGCTAAGTGATAAGGAAAAGTTTAACGCCCTCTCATATTCCGTTGTGAATATGGGAGGGCGCTTTGTGTATGCATACGTTATTCTTTGTTGAAAAATGCGCTGATTTTATCTTTGATTTCTTCAAGTTTTGAGTTTACTTTATCGAGTTCCTTTTGCATTTGAGCTTCGTTGCCATTTTGGCGTTGATTTTCTGCATTTTGTAAATTGTCTGCTGTTTTGTCATAGTCATTCGCCACTTTATCTGCTTGTGGATCGTTCGTTTTATTTTTTAAAGCGGCGATTTCTTGTTTTAAAGCATCAATTTTACTTTGTGTATTTGCTTGATTATTTTCGATACTTTTCTTTGTATCTTCCACTTGTTGTTGGAGTTGGTCATTTTTTTGTTGTACCAATTGCGCATCATTTTGGTTGGCTTGTTCCGTTGAATTTGTATCGTTGGTTGCTTGATTTGGGTCATCTGAAGATGTGCAAGATTTAACGATAAATGCAACTAAAGCAATGGCGATGATAAATAAGGCCAAAAGAAGCAATTTGTTTTTTCTTTTGGACGAATCAATTTCTGCTTGTTGTTGTTGTTCGCGTCGATAATCTCTTTCATTATAATCATTATGACGCTGCGGGCGAATCAATATACCACCGAATACTTCTTGCTGTTGCTGATGGGTTAACGTATTGATGTTTAAATCTGTATTTAACTGGTTGAACTTATCATACGCGATGATCGTTCCATCATCTAAAATTTTCTCAATTCTAGGGTAATCACGATTTCTTTCTTGGCGTTTCATAATAACTCCCTCCAATCAGTCTGGCCATATTAGTGTAAATTACTGCTATCGTATTTTAAGAAGGAACAAGCGTAGAAAGCAGACATATGTTGGCCTACTGCTAAATAAGTTGAAATTAAAAATAGCAAGGGTAAAATGTTTATTTTATCCTAACACATATTAATTTTTGATACAAAAAACACGATGTGCGATATCGTACATTAAAACAGGCTGAGACATCATGGATACTGTTATGGAATACGCTATGCCACAAAAGAAAAATGCCAACAGAGCATTTAGTTCTGTTGGCATTTTGAACGCTTTTGTCTCAACCTTAATAAGTCATGTGATTAATTTTTGGAATGTTGTTTTTTGAGTTCGTCAATAATAAGGTTACTCAATGCTTTTTGACCTGCATATTCTAAATGTACACCGTCATAAGCAAAGTATTCAGGATGTCCGCTTGAGGCTTTGTGCCAATCGATAAGATGAACATTTTCATGTTTATCTGCAGCTTTTTTCAAACTATCATTAACATTTTGTTCGTAATCTCTTGGCACACGTACATTGACAAAATAAATTTGTGCATCTCCTAAATCACCGATAATTTGATTCACTTGTTCCTCTGTAAAAGCACCATTTGTTCCCAACTGCATCACGACATCTTTATTAGGCTTCGCAAAATCACGATATTGTGAGGTAAGTAGGGCATTGGCTTCTGATAATTGACGACCGACCTTCCCGTCAATGGTCGCGTTCGGTACAGATTTTTGGAAGACATTACCGATGTCTACCATTACTGAGTCTCCAATAAGAAGCGGTGCTAAATGTTTTGAATCAACATGCTTTGCATTCTCATCAGCAGGGGGTGTTTTAGGTTTCGCTGTTTTCTTATTGGTAAAAGAAGTTTGTTTTTGAGTATTATGATTTTTACCAAGGTTGTCGGCTTGACCGCTTAACAATAATAATGATGGAACCGCCAACAAAAGAATAAGCGCAAGACGCATGAAGCGTGACACTTGATTCGGTTTGAATGAGAAGGCACGGAAGCCATTTTTACGAATAGGATTTTCAATGAAACGATAAGATATTTCAGCAAACACAAACATTAATACGACATCAATAATGTACACGTAATAAGGAAGTTGCCCTGCCACAAAGTGACGATGTAACAATACGATGACAGGATAGTGCCATAAATACAAACTGTATGACCGCTTACCAATTGCTACAAAGAGTGGATTCCCCATGAATTTTGCAAAAAATCCGGATGGATGTACAACACTTGCAATTGTAAATAACGTTACAAAAGAGATTAAGTAAAAACCGCCATGATAAATCCATGTATCATGTTCGCTTACATTTAAAATAAAAACGACGAGAAGCGCAAAACTGAGTACGCCTACGAGATCAATCAACGTACGTAACCGCATTGCAACTTTTTGTTTTAATCTAAAAGGTGGCCAAATGAGTGCAAGCATCGCACCTAATAATAAGGTTTGAAGTCGCGTATCTGTGCCGAAATAAACGCGGGCTGTGCTGCTGGTTGTACTTGATAAGAAAATCATTAAAGCTAACGAAATGAGCGAAACGATAAAAAAGATAATAAATGTATACTGTCTTTTTCGCAACTTGAAAATCATATAAAGAATAAATGGAAAGAAGAGATAAAACTGTTCTTCAATAGCCAAAGACCATAAATGTTTCAAGGGCGCGATAGAAAATTGATTAAAATAATCAACATCTTGTGCAATATACCACCAGTTGGATACGTAAAATATAGCCGCGATGGCATCATTTTTTAACGCTAATATAATATCAGGCTCGAAAAATATAGTATACGTCAATACAACTGCCAACATAAATAACACGGCAGGGATTAAACGCTTCACACGGCGAAGCCAGAACGCAGGTAGGTTGATTTTTCCAGTCTTATCATACTCAGAAATTAACAATGATGTAATCAAAAAACCAGAAATTACAAAAAAGGTATCTACACCTAGAAACCCACCTGGCAACCATTGAGGGTTTAAATGGAAGATAATAATTGCGATGACGGCAATCGCTCTAAAACCGTCGAGACCAGGGAGATACTTTTGAGTATGAACAGGTTTCGTTCTTTTTAATTCCTTTTGTGTCATTCATAACATCCTTAAATTTTAAAAATTGAACAGCGATAAAACATTTCAAATACAAATGATAGCTATTAAAAATTGATAGGGTCTAATGATTAAACTTCATTACGTAAAGCACGACGCCCTATGTGTATCAAAATTATTATATCTCAATAATGGGAATATATGAATAATATATATGACTTTTACTATTAGTACAAATAGTAGCGGTCAAAAATTAAGAAATATTTTATAGCGTTTTCAAGTTCTTGTAAAATACGTATTTCAGTGACTTAGCATATGAAAATAAACGAACTTATCAGCAAGACTTGAGCACAAAATAATTTATAGCACTTGATAGTAGCGTTATGCCATTTAAAATTCTAATATATAGCGTTAAAGCGGCGATGAGTCGCAATATATCCTTTTATTTCGAACCGACTATAACTGCTTAATTTGTGATAATGCAGAAGATGAATTGAACGTTTCCGGTCAGTTCTCAACTTAAATTGAACATTTAAAATAAATGAATTTTTAACCCACGCTTCAGTTTATTTTTTCATATGTTGTCATGATTTCTTTATTTTTCAATACAAGAATACCGATATTTTATCAAATTATGTAATTAGAATTTATTTTAAATAAATGTTAAAATAATATTGTGTAACTGATGAATGTGTGATATATTAAATTCATCAAGAAACACTTTTGCTTTTTAATAAATTGTTTCCTCGATTTGATGATCTTAATTTATACCATTTCATCATAATCCATATTAAGTTAAAAAAGAGAGACTAACAGTGAAGAGGGCAACATATTTTTAACTTTAGTAATGTGATATTATTGAAATTTTCAATTAGGAGGTGTTCCTATGATTATTGGAACAGCTTTAGTACGACATTCATTGCCAATGGTAAACAATTATCGAAAGAAGTTAGAAGCAGAAAATTGTGAGCAAACTTATATTACGTATTGCGATGCGTATTACGAGGATTTCACCCAAGATGATTTAGATTTTTTGAAGCACCCACTGAACCCTGGTGACACAGTCGTGACTGTAGAGTTAACGTCGATGTGCAACTCGGTCGAAACGTTTGAAAATATTTTAAGAATGTTTCAACGTCGTCAAATTAACTTCAAAGTACTCGACCATCAATTTTATTTCAAACCTGAGGCTTTAACTGAAAGTGTAATTGAAACACTCATCGGTTATTTTGAAGATGAGTATTACCAGTATCAATTTTTAGTTGAAGATCAACTCGTTACATTTGGCCGCTACCGTTTTACCCCTTCAGAAGTTGAAGAAATTTTAAAGCTCCTTGAACACCAATCTATGAATGATTTATCTAAAGACACCGGTGTTCCCATAACTACACTAGAAACCTTCATTTTACTTTATCGAGAATTTAAGAGGTATGATTCGCAATATACCGCAAGTTAGCTTTTTGTAAGCAATCCTTTTTTAATTAATTTTACCTACTGACACATGAGATGGCTCACCATATCCTTTTTATATAAAGTCATAAATTATAATAATATTTATTTTTTCATACCGACAAATTCATTGGATATTCTTTCATAAATGTTAAGGTATGGTGGGCTGTTTGATGTGGTTCATGTTCTCAGTAGGTAAAATTTTTGTAGAGTATCAATAAAGAGGTTAGGACAAAATGTTACTTTTGGAAGACCATTTATCGGTTTCCTAGAGTACGAATTTATGATGTCCTAACCTCTTTTATTCAAACGATTATCGACAAATGTGGCGTGTCTAAACATGTTTAATATAGAAAGCGACACACTTTTAACATTTTTAGTTAGAAGTGTGTTGCTTATTTTGAACACAAATAACCGCAATGTATATACAAAAAAACCATCTCTGACACGAGGTGGATGTGTCAGAGATGGCGTTTCTAAGATTTTTAGAAATGTGTCTGAAATATCAGGTTCATAGGACGTATACAGTCTCACATTCAGGGACATATTGAACGGTATAAAAGCTTGATCAAAGATGATAAGCAAGTTGAGGCGCAAAATGAAGTGAACTCTAACGCAACCGTATTGATATAAAACAACTTAGAAGAAGCTACTTTATCTCATAGAGTAAAATCAAATGTAGGCAGTTTCATCCAAATATGCCTATGAATAAGGTGAGACAACAATCAAAATGCGTATCGTTGTATAACTTATATTTTGCTTCTCTCATTGCGAGGATTCAATATGTGTGTAGTGATGTTGTACTGTGATCAAGAGTACAGCGCATCAACAATAAACTTAACTAAATTTACGTCATTGTTAAGTGATAACAAGTGCACCTTAACTGTTTTAACAAAATGACCTTGTTGTGAATTTGTAGTGCACTGATAATCAAAATAAAGCCATTGTGTTAGTAAGTAATACACTATGAAAAAACGCTGACGTAAATAATAGCAACATGTCATCTTTGATACGGCTTTTTTCATACGAATATAGTGACGTTGATGTGTTTAATAGTGGGTACGTCGATTTGTAATGAGACTTTGTATACTTTGAGGTGTATGAAAGCTGCCTGAAATGAGTGCTAACAGAAATTGATCGCTATTTGGGATTAAGTGTTGAAATAAGTTTGAAGGTTTCGCGCGCGGTCATATATCTGAAGATGCTCATTTGTATGGGGGGAAATTACCCAATAAGCGCATAAGGAAATGTACCATAGCTGGGGAGTAGCGTACACACGATACCTGTATAGACGTGCCAAGCTGTTTCATTAAGTGTATGTGATTGGTAGAAATGAGGTAAGATACCGCGTTCATATTGACCATATCGCAAAAGTTGTTTTAAAGAAATAAGACTGTTTTATTGGCCAGTTATTAATATAGGATACATACTTGCTTAATAAATCTAGTATATGTGAGGTTAGGACATACAGATATGTGAGACGTTTCCTTATGCTGGATAAGATGACATGTGCTAAGAAAATATAGGATAAGTCAAAAATTAAGCGTGACAATATCAAATATTTTCTGTAATTAGATTATAAAGTGTGTAAATGAAGATTGCAATATAAATTTTCCGATTTTTCTAAAAATTTATGAGGAATGTGTTTATTATTAAGTTGAGTGTAGTATTAACGCTAAATTTTTAGTAAGTGGGAGAGGAGTTTATCTTTTTGAAAGAGTTGTATAATCTTAAAATGATTTTACAATGAGTGTTGGAAAATTTTTAATGTATAAAAAACACCAACACGTTGCGATAAGTGCAATGTGTTGATGTGTTTAAGTTAAAGCCGCTTATCCTTTGACGTGCGTCATTTCGAGCTGGTGAATCAAATGAAGCAACATATCATTATTAGGAGTAGGAATACCGAATTCACGGCCATAAGCACTAATTTGCCCATTCAAGTAGTCGATTTCTGTTAAGCGACCGCGATAGAGATCTTGATGCATAGAAGGGTAGTGTAGTCCTTGAGCGTTTTTTGGATAAGTACTTTCAATTTTTTGAATAAGGGTCTGAGCGTTGAGTTGTATCCCTTTCGCTTTTGCGACTGCAATGATTTCATCGATGATCGGTTCAATTTGTTGGCGTGCATCAGGGTAGGAACTGAATTCAAAGATGGTCTTATCAAGTATCGTACAAAGTGGATTAAGGACACTGTTTAAA
Source organism: Staphylococcus ratti (assembly GCF_020883535.1). Lineage (NCBI taxonomy): Bacteria > Bacillati > Bacillota > Bacilli > Caryophanales > Staphylococcaceae > Staphylococcus > Staphylococcus ratti. The sequence goes on from NZ_CP086654.1 coordinate 233,647, forward strand.
GTTGCTTTTTCCCAAACCGTTTGAATAACGTTATCACTGATATAGGCATTCAAATGAGCATGATTGAACATCTCAACAATAGCTTCTGTACGTGCATCATTTTCACCGTCAGCACGTTGTAAGTCGATGCGACCAGTACCTTCTAGTAAGATTTGACCAGGGCCACGTAATCCTGCTGTCCATACTGTTACAGCTAAGAAAACTTGCGTTGTAGGAATAATTTGGGCAAAGCGTTCATCATGACCGAGACCATTCATTAAAGTCAAAATAGCTGTATCTTCATAAATTGCGCCCCGATCAAGTAAAGTTTGAAGCATTACTTCAGAGTGCATTGCTTTCGTTAAGATAATGATTAAATCGTAACGCGCTTCAGCATCCTCGGGTTTACATGCTGGGATATCAATGTGATATGTATCAGTTTCAGTTTGAATTTCAAGACCGCGGTCATTGATGGCTTGAACGTGTTCATCCCAGAAATCGATGAGTGTGACGTCATAACCTGCTTTTTTGAGTTGGCTTCCAATGCGACTTCCCATAGCACCGGCACCTGCGATTGCAATTTTTTTCATTTATAATTCCCCCTTTGAATAACTAAAATGTTGTATTTTTAGCGTAATTTCAATAGAAATCGATGTCAATCGTATATGAGAAAAGTTACCAAAATATTCGAAAAATTGCACAATGAGGGCGTTGGTTTTAGTTTCTAAATTGAAAAAATGACAATTATAGATTAAAATGAGCAATATATTTTTTGGTGTTTAATTTGCATTTTTAGTGAACATGTAGCACATATTTAAATGGAATTAACGGGCAGAACACAAATTTAACTAAAGGGATATGATGAAATAATGGAACATAATTCTGAGTTTGTAGGTAATAGTCGACTTATTATAGGGATTGTTCTAGGCGTGATTACGTTTTGGCTATTTGCATTATCTTTAGTCAATGTAGTACCCACCCTACACCAAGAATTAGGGGAGAATTTCGGACTAATTAATGTTGCTGTCAGTCTGACGTCCCTCTTTTCAGGTATGTTTATCGTTGGTGCTGGTGGGATTGCAGATAAGTATGGTCCTGTCAAAATGACTTATGTCGGTTTAACTTTAAGCATTATTGGATCATTAGTTATTGTTTTATCGTCACATATTATTCCTGTCATCATCGGACGCGGGATACAAGGTATATCGGCAGCGTTTGTTATGCCAGCAACTTTATCAATCATAAAAGGCTATTATCATGGCCGTCACCGTCAAGCGGCTTTAAGTTATTGGTCTATCGGATCTTGGGGCGGTGGAGGTATCGCTTCATTTTTTGGCGGAATTACTGCTACATATTTAGGATGGCGCTGGATTTTCATCTTTTCAATCATGGTTGCCATTGTCTCCATGATTTTAATTAAAGGGACACCAGAAGTACCTCGAAAACACACTGTAGCACGCCAAAAATTTGATTTTATTGGTTTAATGCTCTTTCTTGTTTTTATTCTAAGTTTAAATTTAATCATTACTCAAAGTTCTGATTATGGCATCACATCTCCATTTATCTTGGCGCTCATTACTATATTTGTCATTTCAATTTTGACTTTTATCATTACGGAAAAGAACCGTAAAAACCCATTAGTGAATTTTAATATTTTTAAAGATAAAGGGTATACAGGAGCAACATTATCTAATTTTTTAATGAATGCTGTAGCAGGAACTTTAATTGTAAGTAATACTTTCGTTCAAGAAGATAAAGGGTTTACATCTGCACAAGCGGGTTATCTCTCAATTACGTATCTCATTATGGTATTAGTTACCATTCGTGTTGGAGAAAAAATTTTACAACGTTTAGGTGCACAAAAGCCGATGTATATCGGAAGTTTATTAAACATGGTAGGTATTATTTTAATCTCACTGACATTTTTACCTACGACAGCTTATGTTATCGCGTGTGTGATTGGATATTTTATTTATGGTTTAGGCCTTGGTTTATACGCAACGCCATCTATGGACACAGCGATTGCGAATGCGGATGAAGCACATATTGGTATGGCATCAGGGATTTATAAAATGTCTTCATCGCTCGGTAATGCGTTTGGTATCGCCATCTCCACAACTGTTTTTGCGATGGGGACGTCTGCGTTTAACTTACAAATCGGGGCGATGTTTGGCTTAGGGTTTAACGTATTTATGGCATTGATTTCATTTTTACTTGTGGTATTGCTTGTGCCTCGATCACAAGGTGTACAATGACAAGTATAAGGTAAGAAAACGCATGTTAGGCGTTTGGTAAACCATCGCGCTATATGACCCTATCTCCCTTTTTATGAACGAATCATGTATAATTTTCAAAAAAGGGGGGATTCGGATGTATATTCCAAAACAATATCAAATGCACGATTTTGAAGAAATGGTACGTTTTATTGAGGCACATCCGTTTGTAACGATCGTTACAATGGAGGGAACACGTCCAATTGCGACACATGTCCCGGTGAATGTAGATGTAGAAGGGGAAAAGATACGACTTACTGGCCATCTTGCAAAAGGAAATGCTCAATTAGAGACCCTGGTACATAATGAGGCAGTACTTGTGCTTGTTCAAGGCCCGCATGCTTACATTTCATCGACATGGTATGAAAAAGAAGATGTGCCAACGTGGAACTATCAAAGCCTCCATTTGTATGGGAAAAGTCGTTTATTGAGTCCCGAGGAATTGCAAGCAGATTTAAAAATATTGCTTGGGAAATATGAAGGAAATCGTTCAAATGGTGCTACTTGGGAAAATTTATCAGAACAAACGTTGAAACAAGTAAAAGGAATTATCGGATTTGAAATTCAAGTGACGGAAATGCAAGGAAGTTATAAGCTGAGTCAAACTAAAACAGACATAGATAAAAATACAATTATTACACAATTAGCCAATTCCAACCACTCAATAGAACGTCAACTATCAGACGAAATGAAGCGTCACGTTTTAAAAAATAAAAATCAAGATTAAATCATAAAACACAAGTGCTCTGAAATGCCAATAAATGGTATTTTAGAGCACTTGTCTGTTTAATTGTACAATCAGTCCCGACGGCCTTTGTAATCTTTAAAGAATTCAATAGTAAGTTTTTTTACTTGCGGCGCTAAAATAAGTACCGCAATGATATTTGGAATTAGAACGATAGCTAAAGCCAAATCAAGTAAATTCCACAATTGTGTACCAACACCTACTGCACCAATTACGATAGAAAGTGTATAGATTACTTTCATCAATGTACCAGCCCATAATCCAAATAAAAACTCAGCCATACGTGAACCATAATACATTACCACAATAATGGTTGAAAAGACGAAAAATACCATCGAGATGGAAATGATCGCACTACCGAATCCACCAAAGGCATCCGCATAGGCTCGAGCTGTCAGTGCAGCGGCTTTTTCACGTGCGTCACTTGCGGTATATACGCCGGACATTAATACGACAAACGCAGTGGTAGAACAGATAACGAGCGTATCAACGATAATCTCGCTTACTGCCCAAAAAGCTTGCCTGACAGGATGATCTGTTTTTGCGGCTGCATGTGCGATAGGAGAAGTCCCCAAACCAGCTTCGTTAGAATAAATACCGCGCGCAAAGCCCCAACGAATAGTTGTTGCTAATGCAGCGCCGAAGCTTCCGCCAAGCGCAGCATCTGGACGAAATGCTTTTTCTACAATCAAACCAATAATGCTTGGAAAATGCTGAATATTCATCACAATGATAATAAATCCTAAAATCAAATATATGCCGACCATGATGGGAACTAAAAATTCTGTGAAAGTGGCAATGCGTTTGACCCCGCCAAAGACGACTAAAGCAGCAAAAATCGCGATAACTAAACCAGTGATAAACGTGTTCACATTAAACGTATCATGAATGGTATTTGCAACAGAATGACCTTGCACCATTACACTTGGAATAATTTCAACGGTTAATGCAAATGCAAAAATAGATGCAAAAATCATGCCTAACTTTTTATTTTTAAAGCCATTTTTCATGTAATACGTTGGTCCGCCCACAAATTCTCCATGTGCGTTTTTTTCACGATAGTGCACACCAAGGACGTTCTCACTAAATTTTAAAGCCATTCCTAAAAAAGCAATAACAATCATCCAAAATACTGCGCCTGGACCGCCCATCATAATCGCTGTAGGGACACCAATAATATTTGCAGCCCCAACTGTTGAAGATAAAGCAGAGGTTAAGGCTTGGCGTGGTGTAATTGTCCCTTCCCCTTTAGGGATTTTGTTAATGCTCCCAAAAGTTTGTTTCATGATATAACCAAAATGTCGAAATTGTACACCTTTTAAATAAAACGTTAAAAATAAGCTTGAAAGTAAGAGCAAAGTGACTATAGGAAACCCCCATAACCAATCTGTAAATGCGACAATTGATGCCATGTTGTCTCCCCCTTTGAATGATTTGTGCATCATCCATGTGTAATAGATATGCATAAAAAGTAAGTTAGCATAATGTGTTGGCTTGTTGTGAATTGTAGTTCACAATGCATAGGTTAAAAGTATTTTGTATAAGTATGATTTAAAATACATTGTATTGCAAAAGGGATGCTTTTGTCTATTTCTTGTAAAAATTCAATATAATGTACATTAAATTTGTAAAATTAAGAGTGTTTTATATTATATTTAAGTTAAAATAATGATTAAATCCTATTAAAACGTAGGGGAAATGGTAACTTTTAGTTTTAGCGAAAGTGATGAAATACAAAGTTACTTTTAAAATCAGCACATATAACAGATGATGAGCACATCAAAGGACGTGAAAAACTTGAAAAATCAACATATTTTAACTTCTATTCAATCTGGAGACATCACGGTAGGGATTGAACTCGGTTCTACACAAATTAAAACGATGGCGATTGGTCCAGACTATCAGCCTGTTGCATCTGGACGTTATACTTGGAAAAGTCAATATTGTGAGGGGTATTGGACTTATGATTTGGACGAGGTTTGGGAAGGTATCCGAGAAAGCTATCGTTTGATGTCAGAACAGTTAGAACAACGCTATGGGCTTCCTTTAACAGATGTGCGGGCACTTGGTATTAGTGGAATGATGCACGGTTATTTAGCTTTTAATGAAGCGGATGAGCTACTCGTACCCTTTCGAACATGGCGTAACAATCATGCCCAGTTTGCGAGTCAATTGTTAAGTGAACAATTTCAAGTCAATGTACCTGAACGTTGGAGTATTGCGCAATTTGAACAAGCGATTATCGACAAAGAACCGCATACGCACGACGTTGCGAAATTAATGACGCTTGCAGGGTATGTACATTGGCAATTAACGGGAGAACATGTCACGGGTATTGGAGATGCTTCTGGTATGTTTCCAATCGATACGGAGAGACACTATTATCGTGCAGATTTAATGGACTGTTATAATGATTTATTAGTTGAAGAAGGCCATGAACAAAAAATAGAAACGCTTTTGCCGCATATTTTAAAGGCAGGAATGTGTGCGGGACGGTTAACAAAGTCTGGAGCGAAACGTATAGATGTTTCAGGACGACTTGAAGCAGGTGTGCCTTTATGCCCGCCAGAAGGAGATGCAGCTACTGGAATGGTGGCAACCAATAGTGTGAAGCCTAAAACGGGCAATGTTTCTGTAGGTACAAGTATCTTTGCGATGTTTGTATTAGACCACCCTTTATCAAATCCCTATCCTGAAGTGGATATTGTTAGCACACCTGAAGGCTTTGACGTTGCGATGATTCATGCGAATAATGGAACGTCAGATATTGATGCATGGGTTCAATTATTTGGTGAAGTGTTAGAGACTATGGGGGTAAAGTGGGATAAGTCAACGTTATATGAGCGTCTGTTTAACACCGTAACGTTGGCAGATAATAATGCTGGTGAATTATTAAACTATAACTATGTTGCGAGTGAATATTTAACTGAGGTGAAACAAGGTTTCCCAATGTTTATACGTCATAAAGGCAGTCACTTTAAATTGGCTAATTTTATGAAAAGCCATGTTTATAGTACGTTTGCGACTTTGAAAATAGGTATTGATCGGCTTCAAGCTGATGAAGACTTGCATATTGAAACCATTACTGGCCACGGAGGAATGTTGCAAGCAGAAGCAGTCATTAAAACGCTCGCAGCTGCCCTTGATGCACCTGTGCAAGTATTAAAAACTGCCCATGAAGGCGGGGCGTGGGGGATTGCTTTGCTCGCATGCTATATGGCAACTGAAACGGAACAACCGTTAAACGTATTTTTAGATCAACATGTTTATAGTCATCAAGGAACAACTCAAATTGTACCAACAACAGAAGAAACTCAAGCATTAGCGCACTATACAAGACGTTTTCAAAAAGGACTGGCTTTACAACATAAAGCCGATATTTCATTTGATTAATTCAAAAAAGAAAAGGGGAAGGACACGCTCACGTCGTCCTTCCCCTTTTGTATCTATTAAAATGGCTTACCACCAGCCATTAGCAATATGAAATTGAACGGCTTTTTCTATAGAGCCATAGCGTTTTTTAGCATATTGAATCATGCCTTTAGTCTGTTCCTCAACAGTACCCGTTCCCCAAGCTTCTTTCGTTTGGCCAAGTCCACGATAGCCGTCCGGACTTACAGCTTTAGGATTGCCCCCTGACTCTGGCATAACGATATTGTCCCACATCGCTTTTGTGCCACCAGCTTTAATAAATTGATTATACACTTCATTCGTTGATTGTGTAGCAGCATGTGTCGTCTCCACTTGTGACACAACGCCTGCTGTACCTAGCGATAATGTCGCTGTAGTGAGTGTGGCTAATACTAATTTTTTCATATTGATGTTCCTCCTAGAAAAATGTTGATAAAAATAATCAAGCGCTCTGGAAAGATACGCGCAATGTGAAAGGTTTAAATCAAGAATGATACTACAGTAACATGTCTGAAGATTAAGTGGGTTACAGAAAGATAAAAAATTTATGGCTTTTGTAACAAATATGAGACAAAATATTTCGAAGTTTAGTAATATTACATTAATATATTATTTGTGGATAATAACAGAAAGAAACAGAAGGATAGAAATTATATGCCAACATAGCATCTATGAAAGCGTACCGGCTTTGTGCTGCTTTCTAAAGACGCTGTCTTTTGTTTAAATGTAAAATCCAATCATAGCAAGGGGTAGAGGATTTACTCTAACTTCTTATACGTCAAGAATAAACAGAAGGGATGGATGATATGACAAAAAATAGAGAAGTAGCAATAGCTTATCAGCAACTGATAATGGGGATGATCACATTGTTTGTTGTTATTGCACTAGGCCGTTTTGCATATACACCGATTATGCCGTATATGCAAGCGGCGACCCATTTAGGGGATAAAGGGGCAGGTTTACTCGCGACATTTAATTATTTAGGTTATTTAATTGGCGCGATTATACCGATGTTTTGTCTAATACGCTCGAAAGTATTTGATTTAAAAGTATATTTGATGCTCAATGTAGTAACGATGTTGTTATTAGGCTTAACGACTACGTATTGGGTATGGTGTATTTTACGCTTGTTGAATGGAATTGCAAGTGGTGTAGGGTTTGTTTTAGCTTCAAACGTTGTTCTTGATGCATTAAGACGCGCTAACAAAGAAGCGATTTCAGGATTATTGTATAGTGCCGTTGGGGCAGGCATTTTCGCAAGTAGCATCTTTGTCTTTTTCTATACAGATACACATAATTGGGATACGACGTGGGTTTTATTAGGACTCTTTTCATTTGTATTAACGCTAATTGTATGGGTGATGCTAAAAGAAGCTCCCTCATCAAAAGAATTCAAAAATAATGCGACAGAATTACCATTACGCCGATATTCAAGAAGATATTATGTAACGTATTACTTTGCTTACTTTAGTGAAGGGGCAGGTTATATTGTAACAGGTACATTCCTCGTTGCTTTAGTTAAGACGATTCCTCATCTTGAAGCTTATGCGCCATTAAGTTGGATGTTCGTTGGTTTAGGGGCCATCCCGTCGACCGTAGTATGGTCAATGATTGGCGAAAAAATAGGAAACGGACGTGCGACGCAAATTTGTTTTATGATACAAATCCTTGCAATTCTTACACCAATTTTAACGACGAATGCATTTGCCTTAATCATTAGTTCAATGTTATTTGGATGTACTTTTTTAGGGTTAACCACATTGTTTATGTCGCGAGGACAAAAAATGGCATATGAAACGGGCAATGGCCATATCGTTTCCATGATGACATTTATTTATAGCTTCGGACAGATGATGGCACCGTACATTGCAGGAATCATTTTAGTACATACTACAGGTTATGCATTAGCACTCATTTTTGCGAGTATCATTTTAATGCTTGGTTTATGCAGTCATGTGTACAGTCAAAAACATGCGAACTTTGAAAATTAATTTGAAAATTGCCTAGGAAAAAGAAAGTTTATACAAAAATTTTATATTTTATGATTATTTTGTTTTAACTAGGGTACACAAGAGTTAGGAAATTAATTTTAAAGGAGGCAGTACATATGCATAACTTATGGGGAACTTTTAAAGGTGCGATTGAAACAATTGTCAATTTCATTCCGAACTTAATTAGCGCGATATTACTGTTATTACTTGCATGGATTATTGCGGTAATTATTAAAAATGTTATCGTCAAAGGCTTAGGTGCACTTGGTGTGGATAGATGGTTAGAACGTAAAGGTTTAGTAAACAATAATGCACATCATTCACAAGATGGTCGTAAAGGCCAACGCTCAGAATCAGAAGGTTTAATTCATACTTTAGGGAAACTTGCATACTTCTTAGTATTTTTATTATTCTTACCACCAGTATTTGATGCATTAGGCATGAAATCAGTATCTGAACCAATCAAAGGCATGATGAACAGCGTATTTGAATTTGCGCCACGTATCATTGTTGCTGCGGTTATATTAGCATTAGGTTTATTCATTGCAAAAATGTTAGGTACTTTAGTGAAAAACTTACTTTCTAGTTTAAATGTGAGTCGTTTTAATCACTATGTGAACTTTGGTAAAAATTCTCGAGATGGTATCGACATTCCAGAAGCGGCAGGTTGGATCATTACAGCACTTATCGGTTTATTCTTTGTTGTACAAGCATTAACAACAGTAAACTTAGAAATTTTAAATGGTATCGGTAAAGCAATTATTGGTTACTTACCATTAGTCATTTCTGGATTAATTATTTTAGGGTTAGGTCTCATCGGTGGAAACATTTTAGCAAAACTTGTTCGCCGTGCGACTGGTCACACATTACTCGCGCAAGTAGTAAAATATTTATTAATCATTGTTGCAGTATTTATGACATTAGACCAATTAAACTTTGCACAAAGCATTGTTAATGTAGCATTCTTATTAATCTTAGGTGCTGTTGCTGTAGCCTTTGCAATTGCATTTGGTATCGGCGGTCGTGGCTTTGCCGAAAAACAATTAAGCAGTCTTTCAGACCGTATTGAAGAAGATAAACGTAATCCAGATTACGGTGATCCAAACGAAAATTTATTCGGTTCAGATGATCAAAACAATCATCATACAAATACAGACTATAATAACCACTACGGTCAAACACAATATCGTTCAAATGACGATGTGAATCATCAGTCTCAACACAATGAATTCGATGCAGATCAACGTGAAATTGAACGTCGTGAAGCAGAACATAGAACAAACTATGTTAAAGATGAAGATATTGAAGAGCGTCGCGAACAACGTCGTGAACGACGTCGTGACCCACGCGATCGTCATTAATTGAAAAAGTATTAAAGCCAAGAGGCGCAATTGCGCTTCTTGGCTTTTTATTGGATTAATGACCGTTATACACTGAAACCATCGTTACTTGCTTATGTGCTTCTGTAAACTCAATAGTAGCATTTTTGTATTGGTAACGGTATACCGTACCTTGAGTAGATTCGAACACTTTGGTTGGTTTGCCATAAATTGAAGTTACTTTTTGAATAGGTGTGCCTTTTGTAACAGGGAACATGACACTGCTCGCTGTTGAACCTGAAACGATCGCAACATTTTGGTCATGAACTTTTTTATACTTAATCGTTTTTTTGTTAAAAGGAGCAGAAATTTTATAACCATTAAATGAAAGTCCACGATGTTGTACAGCATTTTTGAAATGCGTATTTAAATAAAATGCACCGCCAAATTGTGTTTGACCGTTATACGTATACCAAGGTGTAGTCGTAGCTTCTGCAACAGTGTGATAGGGAGTTGCTGCCTGAGTTCCTAATAATGCACCAGTAACAAGCGTACTTGCAAGTATAACCTTAGAGATTTTTTTCATAATACCACCTTCTCATATATTTTATATTACAATTCGATTACATTATTACATTTATGTTACAAAAATGCAAGCGCATATGTTAATTATTTTGATTGATACGTATCTGAAAAGGAATGAGCGGTAAAAGTATGTCAAAAATTTCATATAGTACTCCTTTTATTTAGTATGTGATGCTAGTCTCTGAAGCAGAAAATGAAAGCAACCAATGCCTTATAATTATAATTTTTTTATAGAAGCTGTAAAAACGGTAAAAGCAATAAATATTATAAAATAATATTCTGTTATATTTCAAAATTGAATAAAAATAATGTATAATTTCAAGTGGGCTTTTGCTCTATCTTTTTAGAAAGTGTAAAAAGTCTTTTTTATTAGAACACCCCAATTCTATAAATGGTTAGAGTCAAAATGATAGGGAGAGGCTATACATTACTGTGATAACAAGTGTTGTAACGGTATCGATGACTATTAAAATTGTGCTCCAACACATTGAATTTTTATTTGAACTGATGCATCAACTATTAATTAATTTACTTATTTTGAAATATGATGATTAAAAAAATGTTAAACGTTAATAATAATAAGACAACAAGATTTTATTCATCATAGAACTACTTTGGAGGTTGATGTTATTTACAATATTTAAATTTTATAAGTGGGGTGAATCGATATGAAAAAAGTTATAATTTCAATTGTATTACTTGTAGTTGTTATGGGGGCAAACGTGATGTATTTAACATTTTTTTCGGAATCAAGTAAAGCACTAGATCGATATCCATCAATGACATCATTGATGAAATCGACAAAAGAAGGGGTAGATTGGAAGATTTTTACGAAAGATGAAAAGAACCCAACGATTATAGTGGCACCGCATGGTGGTGGGATCGAGCCAGGTACTACAGAAATTGCTGGGAGCATTGCGAAGAAGAGCAACTCAGGTTACTACACATTTGAAGGATTACGTGAAGATAACAATTCAGAATTACACGTGACGTCTAGTAATTATGACGAACCTAAAGTACAAAAAATGATTGGTCAGTCTAAACGTACCGTAACGATACACAGAACCAGTCGTAAAGGTGCTGACGTCTATATTGGAGGACGTGATTCTGATTTAAAACATAAAATAAAGAAGAACTTAACAAAACGAGGGTTTAAAGTGGAAAACGCCACAGGTGATATTTCAGGAAAAAGTGTTGAAAATATTACTAATAAAAATAAAAGACAGGCTGGCGTACAATTAGAAATCTCGAGTAAAACGATTAGTAGGTTCTTTAAAAATGGTGACTATAGTCGAATCTCTCGAGTGAGAGCCAATAACTGGAGTTCGACGATGGACCATTTCACAGATGGCGTTGTAGCAGGTTTAAAAGAGTAATCGAATGATTATGATAAATTTAATCATTGAATGACGATGCGCGAATTGCGTATCGTCATTTTTGATGATTATTAAAAAACAAAACCAATGAACTTTAAAAAAATTATTAAAATTAATAATTTTAAGTGCATCTTGACGCATTTTATAGTATCGTTGCTATGTTGAAAATCGCACTTGATAAAGAAAGAGAAGGAGGTCGAGTCACATTCGACATTTTCAACGGCAATTGAACCGTTTTTTTAAGATAGGAGTAATCTGTTTCATATTCACACTAGTATTATTTATTCCTTTTTTCTACAATACTTTTGTAAATGGCATCGCTTTTGCGGGTAAGGGGGATGGTTTCAGTCAATTGATTCCATTTCAAAAATATCTCTATGAACGTTATACCGACTTTAAAGGTTTTTATGATGTCGGGTTTGGTTTAGGAGGGGATTATACGAAAGGATTATCGTATTATTACGCTTCAAGCCCGCTAATGATTACATATTTCTTTGTATTACGTGTGCTAGATATTGTCTTTAAGTTACCGACGCACGATATACAATTTTGGGCAATGAACCAAGTTATTATTTCATATATTAGAGTGCTTTTGACTATCATCGTAAGCTATTATTTTTTGCGTTATTTACAACCACAACACCGTTTATTTGCCATACTAGGTACGTTGATGTATGCGGTATCCGTTGTTACGATTTATTTTAACTTTACGTGGTCATTTTACGGCGAAGTTTTGATTTTGTTACCTTTGTCTATTTATGCGATGGAACGCTTTTTTAGAGAGCGAAAAATCGGGTTATTCATTATTGCAATTGCAGTGACATTGTTTGCCAACTTCTATTTTGCATATTATGAAATGATTATTTTAGGGTTTTATTTTGTCTATCGCGTCATTGTGCCATTTCATCGAGACGTTGTCACACGCGTTCAAAAACTATGGATGCTTATGGTAGCAACGCTCATTAGTTTGTTAATAGGGAGTATTGGTTTTTATACGGGTGTTTCTGCCGTGATGGAAAACGATCGACAAATTAATCCGCACTTAGAATTAACATTTTTAATCGATTTTGCAGAAAAATATCATATTTTCTCTAATGGTTTCTATATTACGATTTCAACAATTACGTTTATCGCATTATTTGCGTTTAACTTGTATAAATATTATTACTATCGTTTATTTGCGATTTTGACGTGGATACTGTTAATTGGTTCATTAACGCCATATTTTGATAGCTTTTTTAACGGTTTTTCATTACCAGCACGACGTTGGATTTATATTTTATGTTTGTCTTCAAGTATACTTATCGCTTTATTCATCCAACATTTTTCAGAAGTTAAAATCAAACAATTTATGTTAACGGCTATACCTACAGTAATTGTCATGGCATTGATGTACACACTGTACGAACCATTCATGAATTGGATGTGGGTAACGCTACTCATCATCATTTGGATGGGGGTACTTTTATGGCGTCACAATGCATTTAGTCGTCCTACTATTCAATACGTTTGGATAGGGTTGATTTTATGCCAGCAAGCGATGATGATTATTGATTACCATCAATCGCATATGCGCATCTATGAACGTCCTATTGCTTCAATGTCAAAAGACAGTTACCATAACGACAAGCTTCAAAAAGCATTTGATCGGATTCATAAAGAAGGGGACCCATTTAGCCGTATAGATTATTTATCATTTTCAGCACAGAATTCACCTTTTATTTATGGTTATAATGGATTGTCGATTTACTCTAGCTTGTTCAATGGTGACGTGCTTCATTATTACGATAAAACGATGCAGATTGCACAGCCTATTGATAAAAACAGTACACACCGTTTACTTGGTAATCGTGCGAATTTAATGGCACTATGGAATGCTAAAGATCGATTTAAAAATCCCGAAGATGAGAATATACCGTATGGTTTTAAAACAGAAAAAATTATTAAAGGTAAAGCCAATCAATATCAATATTCAAAAGATCAGATTCATTATCCAAGTACACACATTACAGATAAAGTGTATGATGCCAAAGATTTAAAAACGCCGATTGATCGTGAGCATGCGATGTTAAAAGGTGTCGTTTTAGAGGATGGAACAAAAGCGAATAGCCAAGTTCAGAAAAGTACCAATTACGCTGGTCTTGTTAATACGACGACGAAGGATGCACATTTTATAGATGGGCATGAGAAGCTTAAAGTTACGGAAAATAAAGGTGGATTAGAGTTCAAACTGCCTAAAGATATCGCTAAAGCTAATAAAGACTTCTACGTAGAAATGGATTTGGAAATGGTTAAACCTAAAGATAAGGCGCATCAAGTTCAGCTTAATGAATATAAACAAAGTCGAAGCTCGTTAAGCTATACTTACCGTCGTGTGGTGACGCCAATCACATTTCGAGTGAAAGCAGATGAAACGTTACGCTTAAAGTTGTCAAAAGGCACATATCGCTATCATTTGAACGGTATATATGGTGAAGATTACAAAACATTACACGCAGCGACAAATGAGGTGAAACGTGTAGATGTTAAATCGAGTCAACATGGCTATCTCTTCACAAAAAATAAAGAGGATTCAGGTTACTTAGTCGTTCCGACACCGTATATGAAGGGATTTAATGCAACGGTAGATGCAAAGGCAGTGGAAGTGAAAAAAGGGAATGGCATGCAAACTATCATTCCAGTGCGAAAAGGGGATGAACAAGTTGAATTATCGTATACACCGCCGCATAGAAATTTACTTATTGTCATGACTATTTTAGGTATTATCGCAGGTGTAATGTATACACTATTTATTGCTCAACGTCTGAAATTCAAACGCAAGTCTCATTGATGACTAACAAGCAAATGAACCGTTGAGGCTAGGGCTAACCTCTACTAATCGTGTATAAGCTATAGATCGCTTTGAGCAGTTATTTAAGATGTCCCGCCCCCCTCGTTCTTCTTATAGGTATGTTTAAAAGTGGATAACGTGCTCTTACGTTTTGTATTGTTTTTAGGAGTGTAGAAAGTTTTATATTTCAAAGCTTGTGGCTACATTTATAACTTACAAAACTGTAAGTTATAAATGTGGCTTTAACATGATAAGATGAACTGAATTGGATTTTTGTGAGGGAGGCACGCAAAATGCTTTTTGATATTTTTGGATATATATTAGGGATATGGTATATTTTGTTTGGCATTTGTGCGGTATACTTTGCGTTATATGGTATCTATAAATATAGGAATAAAGATGAGCAAAAGAAGAGCTATAAAAAAGCATACATTTTTGCCATAGTAGCATTAAGTTGCGCTTTGATTTTGATCATTTTAGCGAATTTACTCTAATTCATATGTTGCATAAATAGAACGAAGTGTACCAATAAACAAAAAGAAAGCGACCCGTTTGAGGATCGCTTTCTTTTGCTTTTATCGTACTTCTACGTCATCACCTATTTCTACTTTTTTATCTTTGTCGAAATAAGTAGCGCCTTGAATACTTCCGAAGTTAGGGTTATCTGAACTACTTTCAACTTTATAACCTAACTTTTTGAAGCGTTTGATATCTGCTTCTTTCATTCCTTTTTCATAGTAAATCTTGTCACCATCATTATAGAAACGTGGTTTGTCAATAATCTCAGTTAGTGACCCTTTATTTCTTAAATAGTTTGACATCGTTTGTTGTAAGAGTGTTGGTATTTTGTTGCCACCAGGTGTGCCTATACCGAAGTGGTAGTTTTCTCCCACTACAATCATAGGTGAAATGTAAGAACGTGGCGCTTTATTTGGAGCACCTTTATTATCACTTGATGGTGATTTAGAGAAGCGGTCTAATGCGTTGTTTAAAAAGAAACCTTGTTCTGTATACTTTCCATTACCGAAGAAGTTGTTTAAGGTATTCGTTGAACTGATCATTTTACCGTCTTTATCTACAACGACAAAGTGAGAACCTGCTGTGCTTGTGTCACCTTGTAAGTTGAATTTGTTTTTCAATTTTTTATACTCTTCTGCGCGCTGTGATAAATAAGCATCGTTAAGTTTCGTTTTGTCAATCGGTTTTACATCGTTAACAATGTAACGATTTTTATAGTTTACATTACGCGCTTTAACGACACTTTCAGCAAATGATTTCGGTGCGTCTTCACCTAATTCACCATTAATCATTTGGTCGAGTTTTAAAGCTTGAAGTGTCAGGATACCGCCAGTAGGGTTAGGAGAAGTGTATACTTTGTTACCCAAATAATCTGTAGAAAGAGCCTTTTTCTCCTTAGTTTTATATGCTTTAAAATCTTGTGCATCTAAAGTGCCTTTTGTTTGTTCAGCAATTTTAGATCCTAGGTCAGTGTAGAAACTTTTTGAACCATTGTCACGAATGTATTTTAAAGTATTTGCTAAGTTAGGTTGTTTTACAACATCTCCTGATTTTAAAACTTTGCCGTTTTTAACAAAAGGAGAACTTTTATCAATGATTGCACTGTATTTGAGCAACATTTTTTCTAAGTCAGAGTTCACTTGGAAGCCGTCTTCGGCAAGTGGGATGACGTAGTTTAAAATGTCTTTTTCACTCATTTTACCTTCTTTATCGTGCATATGTGACATTCCGCTTACAAAGCCAGGAACACCGATTGTGTCACCTTTTTTGTAATTGTGAGATGAGATCGCATTGTAATCATAGACTTTCGGTTGTTCACCTTTTTTACCAGAATAGGAGAGGGTAGTCCCTTCACCACCAAGGCCGGCCGCAAAAGGTTCAGTAACTGCTAACGTATATGCGACGCCATAGGCAGCATCGGCAGAATTACCACCATCGTTTAGAATCTTATTACCGACTTGACGTGCAATTTCGTTATTGGTTGAAATACCATATGCTTTAGTCGCATTATCATTTTTCGTTTGAGAAGCAAGTTTATTTTCATATAATTGATCTTTATCTACTTTTTCTTCGAGGTTCAAATAATAGAAACCAATCGAAGCAAAAATCATGACGATTAAAATCACGCCGAGTAATTTTTTATTGTAAATACTCATGGGATTGACCTCCGTCTAAGGCAACCTGTTGGTTATTTTGTGACGAATATAACTGACTTTTAGTATTTTTTAGAGAAGTATGTATAACTTCACTTTTGCTTTCTATTTGAGCTTGCTTAGGTTGTTGAGAAACGTGTTGCTCTTGTTGTAAGTCATGTTTTTCATATTTATCTAATGTGTCATTGGCATTACTATTAATGATTAAGAAGAAAATGCCGCAAATCAATAACACAATAAAAGCGTAAAGAATATAATTTTTAGTTCTCATAAATGTAACCTCCATTGGATTCTTTTAAATTAACAGACGGACTAGAGATACGGTTATAGAATTTTTGTTTTTCAATAATATTCATATTATCTTTAGTGACTTGGTCTCCTGTCATACGAATAGGGGTAATTAGGAATTTACTTTTATCGCCTTCGATAGTATGTTGAACAGCGATACCCTTTTTGTTCTCTGATAAGAATTTATCTGATGACACGTTACCTAAACTATAAAAAATACTTGCATTTTTATAATTTTCGATTTTTTGAACGACTGTATTATGACCTAATACAACGTCAGCACCAGCATCTACTAAAGCACGACCATATTGTTTTTGACGGTTTGTCACGTTAGGTTCATCGGGAATACCCCAATCAACATTTACGACAACAATATCATTGTCTTTTTTTAGTTTTTGGATTAATGGCATAAAGATTTTAGGCTCAAGCGCAATAGATGTTGTAGCTTTTCTAGGATCCATATATTTTGAACTTACGTCCGTAAAAGAAACAGTAGCAATCGTTTTGCCATTCACGGTTTTTTGAGAGACTTTACTGTTCAATGAATTTGAACCGTTACCTGTTGTAAAGTTATAACCGTGTTTTTCATCTGCTTGTTTTGTAATTTGTTTGATTTGTTCAAGGTCTACGGAGTTGTTTGTTAAGTTGATGTTGCTAAAACCTAATTGATCTAAGAAAGCAATATTTCTTATGTTTTTAGTAATGTTACGTTGCGGGTCTTTGGCGAAATTGTTCACGTTAAGACTTGCGGTAGAATAATCACTCTCTTTAATAATGTTAGAGACCGCACTAAATATGTTTTTTAAGTCGTTTTGACGAATATTATCGTTTAATGTGATGTTTCCAAGATAGGTCATGTGAAGCCCTTTATCTTCTTTGCCAAAGACATTAACATCTTCTGTTTTAGTCGTAAGCATAAAGAATACGAGCAACGCAATTGCAATCACTGTCACGAAAATCATTAAAAAGGAATTATGCTTTTTTTGATTTTTCGAGTTACGGAGTATCCGTTCTTCTAAATTTAATTTATTTTTTTTCGACATAATCTAGCTCCTTATTACTTAATAAAGCTATAAGCAAATAGAATGATATATGTGATACCTGTTAACAACATACAAGAAGCTAACGTAGTAATTGTGCCCTGCTTTTGAATTGTATTTGCGATAATACCAGGGATAACAATACCGATACCTGAAAGTTGTACGATTTCAAATGGCGTTAACGGGTATATTAAGTCAAACAAGAACTTAAGAATCATTCCCGTTAAAATCATTGCGGCGAATTTACGACGACCGTATAAAATTGCGATACGGCTTACACCGTGAACTACGATGAAATATGTAAGGCAGCTAATCACTAAAATTGAAAGTAGCATGACTGGCTGATCAAAGATAAGTGCCAAGTAACCCGGTACTACAAGTCCAGCGGGACTGATACCAAATTTTTCGGCAAAGATTAAACTTAATACAATACCTACGAATAGTGAGAAATATAACTCTGAACCTATCAAAATTACTCCAACCCTTCCATTAAATTGATGACATGTTTACCACTACCGTGAATGTTACCTACTGTGAAAATTAGAGCTTCATGACATTCTTCGAAAATGGCTTGTTCGATTTCGCTAAATGGACGTCCTTCGAAGTTTAAATATTTTTTATCTGGACATTCATTTTTCATTGTTTCTGTTACAGCTTGTGTACTTTTACCAACACAGATTAATGTGTCATAGTCTACGTTTGTAATAAAGTTTTCTGCGAACAACTTCGTTCTATCCAATCTGTCTGCACGACAGTTCAAAATAATAACAATCTTTTTGAATGGATATTTATAATCTATAACTTTTTGTAAAATTGCTTTTGTTGATTTTGGTTCATTTGCGGCAAACGCATTAACGAAGACATTTTGCGTGTTATTTTTTTGGAAATATTTAACGCGTACAGCACCACTATCAGGCGGTGCATTAAGCATGCCTTGAATCATATTGTCTTCTTTAATACCTACTGCTTTGGCAACCCCTATGGCGATAGCTACGTTGTCTGGGAAGACGATGTAATCAAAGCGACGTAATAAAGCTTCGTCTACGTCATTTTTATCAACGACAATCGTTTCAGTATTACGTTGGTCTGCCACTTTCTTGAAGAATTCAGTGTATTCATCTTTCATTACTACAAGTTTTCCGTTGTATGGAATTGTTGCAGTAAACGACTCTGCCACATCGTCTAATGTTGGACCTAATGTTTCCATGTGATCTTCCATTACGTTAACGATGACCCCTATATTGGCTTTAAGTAGTTGCTTCTGGAAAATAATTTGGTAGTCAGGGTTTACGGCCATACACTCATTAACGATGGCTTCCGCGCATTCCTTGTTCACTATTTTTAAAATATCCCTTTGTTCCCCTATGTTTGGACCTTGAGGTTTTCGGATAACAGGAAACTCTTCATCTGTATACCAATAAAGCATACGTGCGTCAGTTCCAGTTGTTTTACCGATTACCTTCATTTGGTCTTCTCGTAATATACCGTAAATCAAGCGAGTAATCGTTGATTTACCACGTATCCCATTGATGTTAATTCTAACGGGAATACTATTGATGCGTTTGTTGTGGACATAGATTTCTCTGATGGCCAAAACTAAGATCAAAGCAGTAAAGAAAATTACCAAAAACAATTTTTTCACCTCGTTTATTTTTGTCACCTCGTTATGCTATCATAAATATGATGCTAAAATTGGAAATTTACATATATTTAAGTTTGTTTATTATTATCATGAAAAATATTTTAATTTAAATCCTTACGCTAAATAATTTAATTATAAAAGTGCACAATATATAAACGGAGTTTAATTCGTACTAACCGCATAGGAATGCGTGTTTGAAGAAAAATAAGTTAACTTTATAGACAAAGATATAAAAATATGTATAGATGTAAATTTACATCAAAAATATAAAAATAACCCAAATTGTAAGCAAATCAAACGAATGCCCTTTATAAATTATGATAAGAAAAATTAATAATGTTGTGTAAGTTCGATTAATTTTTGTGCATTTTGTAATTATAAAAGTATAAAGTTACAGCGCCGTGCACAAGTATGTGGTGGAGGTGAAATGCTGAGATAACAACGTTTTTGAGCAATTATGAAACATTATTGGTAAATCAACAATAAAATCTTAACAAAAAAATTGTTTGGATTAATATATATTTTAAACAGTGTCAACGAGAAAAAGTTAAAAAATGTAAGAAAAGTAACATGTACTTAATAATAATTAAAGTGAGTTTACTTCAATATAGTTTATATCAATTTTTGAAGTTAAGGGATAAGAATACGGATAATTACGAACGAAGAACGCCGTAATTATCCGTAATGTTTTTAAATATTATTCTGCATTAGAAGCAGAAACAGGATAGTGATCGGAATAATCTTGATACGTGTATGTTTTCCCCCAAGAGGACACGGTCCATTCAGGAGATGAAACGCGATGCGCATTATTATACCATTGTGACGGCTGTGCGTGCGCTTTATCTACGAGTATATAATCTAAATATTGAGGTTTTAAATCGGGATAATTGTATTTAGCAATGCTATTTGTAGTCGTATCCCAAGTTTGGTTATGCCCGATATACGATGGTTCATTTACATTTAACTGAGACAACATAGCGTGGTATTCACTTGAGCCTTTGATGACATTTAAATCTCCGCCAATAACAACCATTTCATTTTTTGGAATGTTTTTTTCTTTAATAAATTGTCGGATTTCTGCCATTTGAGTTGAACGGATTTCCGCGTCTTTTCCTTCGGGACGTTTTCCAATTTCAGATTGAAGATGTGTACCGATAATATGAAAAGGATGGCCATTTTTATTGATTTTGACATAGACAAAACCTTTTTTAGCCATGCCATCAGCACCACGACCTTGGGTATAAAAATGCTGTTCTTGACGCATAATTGGATAGCGGCTAAGAATGCTCACGCCTCCGTTAGTAAATTTTGCGCCGGAAGTACGTCCATGAGTAGCGTCCCATTTATCCTTTTCTTCACCTAAAACAGGCGTTTGATGAGGATAAGACGATTTTAAATTCGATTTTAGCTGCGCAGTCGATTTCGCGTCAAAAAGCTCATTGAAGATCATCACGTCATTATTTTCAATGAAAGGGGCCTTTGAAATTAAATCTGCACGTTGCATTTGTCCCCAGTTTGGATAGAGCGCTTGAGGCAAAAAATAGACATTATGTGTTGTGACTTTCAAATTGGTATCCTCTGTTGCAGCATGAGCTGAAAAATGAGGAAGGGTCAAAAATAAAGTACAAGCAATTAAGAATTTTATTATGTTTTTCAAAAAATTCACTCCTTTAAATTTAATAATATCATATAAATAAATATAGCAGATGAATTTTAATGTTTAATAGAATTTACAGAAACTTTAAAATTAATATAAGGATAATTTGGATTTTGGAGTGTGCGTTTAAAATGAAGTGGTAAAGGAAACGACGAAATGTAGGACGTTTTGTCTTATATTTAAGGGGGAGAGGGGTGATTGAAGCACAAAGCATTTGTTTTGCGGGAGTATTCAAAAATATTATTAAAGTTAGACATCCTAATTTCAACTTGCTACGAGATAAATGAACCCCAAAAATATAAAGCGCAAGATAATATGGTAATATAAGATCATAAATATTAAATTAATTGTCAAGGGGTCAAACATATGAATTATTTTGATTACGTGAATTCTGATTCTCAAAGTAGATTAGCGTTGTTTTTAAACACACTTAGTGAAACTAATAAAACACCGGAATATTTTGTTAATTGGGAAAAAGTGGAAAGAGAAACACAGAAATATGAACTGGAGTTAACAACTTTAAATTATTTAATAGGGAAAGATAATATTGCAGAAGTGGCTAAAGACTTATTCATTCAGCAGCCACAATTATTGAAAGCAATCCCTGCACTTTTAGCTGCTAGAGATAGAAAATTATCAATATTAATTTTAGATGATGATGATAATATGGAGTTTGTTGACTTAGATTTTAAAAATATTAATATTTTTAAAATAGATGAGTATATAGAGTTTCTTGATAATGCAGGACTATTATCTTTTCTTAAAAATTCCGTACAAAAAAATTTAGTTGATTTTGTTTATGGTGTGGAGACAGGTTTAGATTCAAACGCACATAAAAATCGTTCAGGAACTACTATGGAAAGTATACTGGCTAGAAAAGTTGAAAAAACATGTATGGATTTAGGATATGAATTCAAGGAGCAAGCTACTGCGAGTTGGATGAAAGAAAATTGGGACATAGAGGTCCCTGTTGACAAATCGCAAAGAAGATTTGATGTTGCTATTTTTGATTCTATAAACAATGCAGTATTTGTTATTGAAACAAACTACTATAATGGTGGTGGCTCGAAGCTAAAGTCAGTAGCAGGAGAATTTAAGTCATTAAAGAGATTGATAGATAGTAGTCCGAATAAAATAGAATTTGCATGGGTAACTGATGGTAAAGGTTGGTTAACTGCTCAAATTCCGATGTCTGAAGCTTTTCAGGAAATTCCGAACATTTTTAATTTAGAGATGTTAAGAAATGATTTCATCTATCATATGATCAATGCAAATTAAAGTTTGGTTGTAATCTAAAAAACACGGGTTTTCCCGTGTTTTTTAAAATAGTTTACTTTCAATTATTGTGTTTTCAATGCGGCGCTTGGAAAGTTCGGTATATGCCTTATCTATATCAATACCAATGAAATTGCGATCTAATTTTTTAGATGCCACTCCAGTTGTTCCACTACCTAAAAACGGATCTAATATTATGTCTCCTGGCTTAGTCGAAGCTTCAATGATTCTTTCTAATAAATAGAGTGGTTTTTGTGTCGGGTGCTTGCCAAATTTTTTCTCGTTTTTAGAGGTCAGAGAACCTGTCCATACATCTTTCATTTGTTTATTATTATTGTAACTTTTCATTAAATCATAATTGAAAAAGTGCTTGCTTTTTTTGGAATTTTTTCTAGCCCATAAAATTGTTTCAGTTGAATGAGTAAAATTTCTGCAGCCTAAATTTGGAGGCGGATTGGTTTTTTGCCATGTGATGTTGTTTAGTATTTTGTATCCTGTTTCTTCTAATGTCACACCGATGCTATAGATATTGTGTAATGTACCAGAAATCCAAATGGTACCATTGTCAGTTAGTAAATCATGACAAGCTTGTAACCAAGACTTGTTGAATTCTATTTTCTCGCTTAGGGAGAGTGATTTATCCCATTCCCCTTTATTAACACACACCATCTTTCCCCCTGAGTTCGTTATACCTCCTGAAGATAAGAAGTAAGGGGGATCAGCAAAAATCATATCTATTGTATTCTTTTCAAACAGTTTGAGTAATTTTAAACTGTCTCCTAAATAAATGGAAGTTACTTCATCGTTAAAATATAAATATTCTTTCAAAATATCACCTTAATAATTTTTAATTATTAGTTCTTTTCCAGTTCTTTTCGAAGCATCTGAGTTAATGCTTCTTCGTACGTTAATTTCTTCTAGGTTGAAATCAGAATACAATTCTTGAATTAGAGCTGTATTATGATTGGTAGCCATACAATATACGCCCTTATCTGTAAGACGTTTGAATAGTTCAGCTAGGCGGACATGTTCTTCTATTTTGAAGCCTGATTTGTCATAAGAAGCAAAACTAGACGCCTTTATAGGTGCATAGGGACTGTCAAAAAAAACAAAATCTTTTTCATTTGCATCTTCAACTGCATTCTCAAAATCTCCATTCAGTATTTTTACATTTTTTAAGAAAGAAGATATTTCAAGTATATTGGTTTCATTATAAGATAGTGCTAATTCTTTCTTATTCCAAGGAACGTTATATAAACCTTTAGAATTCACTCTGAATAAACCATTGAAGGAATGCTTATTTAAATATATAAATAATGCGGCAGTTTCATGGTTGTAAGTTTTATTAATGATATGTTCATTATAAAGTGAACGAAACTCCTTATACTTTTCATCATTTAAAGGGATTTTATCAAACTCATCAAGTAAATGCATAAGTTCATACGGTGAATTTTTAATAATGTTATATGCATGGATTAAGTGTGTATTTATATCATTGATTATAGAAGGGGTATGCTGTAAGCCAAATAGCACTGCTCCTCCTCCTACGAAAGGTTCGTAATAACTTTCAAATTTATCAGGGGTATTTTCAATTATTTTTTGAAGGAATTGTCTTTTTCCCCCTGCCCATTTAACGAACGGTTGCATATATACTCCTCTTTTCTAAACAAACTTGCTTACTTAATGTTAGGGCAATCTTACTAAATATACAAGTAGAACTAAATTTTGTATTTATTGAAAAATAGGAAAATATGCATCCTTAACAATTGTGTTTTTCAAAAATACAACCTTCTCCAATGATGTTTCGTTACTTTTTGGGTATAATAAAAATATTATACGGAAGATTTGGAATAACGAGGTGACTAAGATGCAATTAATATTTGATCCGAGTGTGAATTTATTTTATCGGGTATTTTTAGGTTCATTCTTTGTGATTAATTTAGTGCTCGCATTTTTTATCATTTTTATGGAGCGTGACCGCCGAGAAGCTACCGCAACTTGGGCGTGGTTACTACTACTTTTTGTTGTGCCAGTCTTAGGCTTCTTTCTTTATCTGTTCTTTGGACGTGCTGTTCGAATGAAGAGCACGAAAGAGGATACAGGTGGAGAAATTGAAGATGCCCGTTCTCGAGTAATGGAACAAAAGAGGCTATTCACAAATAAGACATTTAAAACGAATAATCCGGTTGTTGAAAAGCAATCAGATTTGGTGGAAATGATGTTAACACGTGAAGCGTCATTTTTAAGTGAAAACAATCATGTACATATTTTTACTGATGGTCACGATTTGTTTGAACGTATGAAGCAAGATTTACGAGCTGCCAAACAATACATTCATATGGAATTTTATATTATTAATTTGGATGGATTAGGGACAGAAATTCTTGAAATTTTAAAAGATAAAGCCCGGGAAGGTTTGGAGGTAAAATTACTCTATGATGCGGTGGGTTCTAAGCAACTTCGCAAAGGAAAAATGAAAGGGCTTGTTGAAGCAGGCGTTTCTATCGAAGCTTTTTTCCATGCGAAGATTATCCCGTTTGTTAATTTCCGTGTTAATAACAGAAATCACCGAAAAAATCTTATTATCGACGGGGACATTGGTTATGTCGGCGGATTCAATATTGGTGATGAATATTTAGGTTTAGATAAAAAACTTGGCTATTGGCGTGATACGCATCTTCGTATTCAAGGGGATGGCGTGGATGCATTACAATTAGGATTTATTCATGACTGGAATTCACAAGTTTCAGAAGATAGAAAACTTGAATACGACCAACGTTACTTTCCTAAAAATGCGCGAAAAGATGGTCATGTGGCGATGCAGCTCGGTTTGAGTGGGCCGAACAATGCATGGCATCAATTGGAATTTGCATATATGAAAATGATTATGAATGCCAAACAGTCCATTTATATGCATACGCCTTATTTTGTACCAGAATTAGGGTTTGTTAATGCGCTTCGCATTGCGGCGAAATCAGGTGTGGAAGTTAATTTAATTGTACCGAATAAACCAGACCAACCTTTTGTGCATTGGGCAACTTTAACGACAGTTGCGCAGCTAATGTATGACGGTGTGAACGTTTATACGTATGAAAAAGGGTTTATTCATTCTAAAATGATGGTAATTGATGGAGAAGTCGCATCTGTTGGATCTGCAAATATGGATGAACGAAGCTTTAAATTAAATTTTGAGGTGAATGCGTTGATTTATAACCAAGACCTTTCTAAAAAACTTATTCAAGCATTTGAACAAGACGTTAAAAATTCTAAAAAGCTCACGCCAGAGCGTTATGAAGCACGTTCGAATTGGGTAAAATTCAAACAATCTATCGCCAAGCTCGTCTCTCCTATTTTATAACTAAATTTTACTATATTAGAAAAGCTCATAACTATTCGTTAGAGCTTTTTTGCTTTTGATAGATAGTATATTATTTCGGTATGAATGCTTATCTATAATAATAAAACATACAGCTTTTTTATATTATCAATAATAATTTTTAAATGTCGCTTTTATTGTGGTTAAAGAGGGGAATACAGTAGTTGAAAAGGAGGCAGCTTATGGAAATACTTGATGTTAACAAAAATTATCGTATTCGCTTTGAAGATAGCATTTATATAGATAAAAATAATGAAACGAAAGCATATACCATCATTTCAAGCTCTGGAGAAGCTAAAGAAAATTGTTTAGTGGTATTGAATTATATTAAAGTTTTAGAAGGACATGCTGAAGCATTTGAACAAGAATGTATTGAAAAAGATTCTGGAATGGAAAGTTTAGAAGGTTTCCAGTCTTTTCATTTTTTAAGACCAATTAATGTGCAAGATCATTATGTGGTCATTACATTGTGGAAAGATGCACACTACTTTAATGCTTGGATTAAGTCAGAGCGTTACCAAAAAGCAGTGCAAGAAGTGATTCATTCCAATGTGGTTAATCGTTATTTAACCTACAGAATTAAGTTTTATGATCAAGCATTTAAACGACATTAGTTATGTTTCTTAAGTTTTGTGCAACTTATATTCACAGTGATAAAATTTCGTTATAAATGAGAAGTTTGAAACTGAATAAGGTGAAAAGGTATAAAAAAGATGCTGCCTCACTAAAGGATAAGAGAACAGATTAAGTTGAAACATTTAGCTTAATCCGTTTTTCTATGATTTAACATATTCATCTATCGCGCTTACTTTAAAAAGATGATGTATAGACGATTTATCAATATAAAACGCCATCAAAATGTTAAAAAGGCATTTCGATGGCGTTTTTTAGGAGGCACATTTTAGATTATTGTGTTTGTGTTGGTAAATGAATTTTGAAATGCGCCCCTTTTTGTGAAGGGACTAATGTTAATTCGCCTTGATGGAATTTAACTGCATCTTTGATTATAGACAAACCGATACCATGCTCAGATTTGTCTTTTTTAGATGTGTAAGATTTTTGGATAAGTTCATCAAGTTTATATGAAGGTAGTCCTTTACCATCATCCTTGTAATCAATTTTCAAATGCGTATCGTCTAATTTGAACGCAAGATGAATGTTTGGGTTAATGGCATTATGATCTAAACTATTGTTAATTAAGTTAAATAACATGCGTTCAAAATAAAGTTTATTGCCGTAGAATGTCATTTCTTTAGAGAAATTGAACACTGTCGTTATTTTTTCAAAACCTAGCGTCGAAATGACGCGTTCAACGGTAGATTGAATTTCGAAACTTTCTCGATGATGGGCCATTTGCTCGGTTTCGAATTTAAACTGGGCGCTTAAATTATCAATGACTTCTCGAATATAATCTGCTTTTTCTGAAATCAGTTTAAGGTGTTGTTGATCTGTTTCTGTGGCGCCTCGAACGAGTTTAGAAAAGCCGTAAATAGATGTCAGTGGGGATTTCAAATCATGTGAAATTTGTGAAATCCATTTTGTTTTATAATATTGAATTTGATCATGGTAAAAACGGTCTTTTACAAGTTGTTTATTGAGTGTGAAAATAGCATCATCAAGTTCTTCATAAGTTTGTCGTGTCCGTTCACGGTTTTTAATACGCGCATCAGGTTGATGTAATTTTCCTTTACTTAAGTTTTGAATCCAACGCGAATAATAAAAGAGTGGTTGGGATAAGCGACGTGCAATCAACCATGAAATAATGAGGATGGAAACAATATTAGCGATAAAAATGGCTACCCAACTTAAGAAGATGGCTTGGACTTGTTTTTGCATTAAGCCGGAATCAGTTTGATCGACACCGCTATTAGCATAAAAAGTAAGGTGTCCGTTATTAATATTAAATTCATAAGGGTTAAGACCGTTAGAACGCATACTTTCAAGCAGTTTATGAACATCGATCTCTTTACCATTCACAATATTAGGATTTTCACCTTGTCTATAGATAAAAACAAAGTAATAATGCTCTGTTCCGTATTTATATTTAATGGAATGCGATTGGTACGCATTTTTAATTAATCGAGATTTGATATTGGCATGAATATCATGAGGATATACAATCTCACCGTTCAATTTCGTCACATATACATCAGCTTCGTTTTGTTTGGCTAATTCAAGAATAGGCTTTGGAACTTCCACACGTTGAGGAGAATAAGGTGGATAAAGCTCTAACTCAATATTGTCCAATTGACTGATATGTGAAGGTTTTGAAGATAAATAGACAAAAACGATAAAACCAATAATTGCTAACGTCGTCGTAATTAAGAAATATAAAGACATGTATTTCGCAAATTTTAAGACGAAGCGTTTATTCATTCATTTGCCCTCTATAAATGTAACCTTTACCTCGTGCAGTTTGGATAAGCTGTGGTGTATTAGGCGTCAATTCTACTTTTTTACGTAATGTACGAATATGCACCATTAATGTATTATCATCGACACCTGTTTCATAGCCCCAAACTTGAGCATACAATTGCTCCTTACTTAGTATGCGGTTAGGGTTGCTAATGAAATATTCAAGTAAGTCATACTCACGAGCAGTTAGATTAGTTGGTTCATCTTGAACCCATACTTCAGCGGTATGGAAATTAACTTTAAGATGTTTGAATTGATATAAGTGATTACGTTTAGGTTTAAGATGGATTTTCACACGATAAGCAAGCTCCATCGGATCAAAAGGCTTTTTAATGTAATCTACAGCCCCTTCTTCAAAGCCACGATATACGTCATAACTTGTATCTTTAGCAGTAGCAATAAGCACTTTTGTTTGTGTTAAGTCTACTTCGTTAAGTAATTCATAACCACTTTCAGAATGTAAGTTTAAGTCCAGTAAAATCACATCATATGTATGAGATTGTAAATATTTGAGCGCTTCACTAAATGTGCTTGCGCAATCTGCCTCACCAATATGTTGAGATGTGAGGGATAAGTGGATTAATTCTTGAATATCTTTATCATCTTCAATAATTAGTATTTTATTATTCATATTTAGGCACCTCTTCTTTCTCTGTATCTTTATATCACTCATTTAAGCATATTTTTTTCTATTAAGGTAGGTATAAATCGGTTTATAAATCGTTTAATTATGTTAATTGTTATGAAATTTCGAATATTTATGTTTGTTTAAAAATAATTATCGCTTTTTTACTTTAATTTATCAACGTATGGGTGTATTATTTTATTATTCTAAAATAGTAATGGTGATTTTATGGAAATTAAACAAAAAATGAAACATTCAGTAGGCTACTTCGGTATCGTAGGCTTATTACATATTATTGGGATAAGCTTTTTATTTTTAGGCGGGTGGCACCATCCTGTGTTATTAGGCATGGGTGTAATCGCTTATACTTTAGGGCTACGTCATGCTTTTGACGCAGATCATATTGCAGCGATTGACAATACGGTGCGAAAGTTATTAGAACAACGCGAAAACCCAACTGGTGTCGGTTTTTATTTTTCTTTGGGTCATTCGTCCGTCGTGTTTTTAATGGCGGTATTATTAGGGATTGCCGTAAATTGGGCTAAAGCACATTTACCTACATTTCAAGATACCGGTGGACTTATCGGCACATTAGTTTCCGGATTTTTTCTTATTTTGATTGGAATCCTAAATTTAATTATTTTAATCCAACTCATAAAGTTATTTAAAAAGGTAAGAAGTGAACACATTACGTCATTGGAACTGAATGCGTTACTGGATTCTAGAGGATTCATAATACGCTTTATACGTCCGCTTTTCAAGTTTATTACTAAAAGTTGGCACGTATATCCATTAGGCTTTTTATTTGGTTTAGGATTCGATACAGCAAGTGAGGTTTCGCTCCTCGCGCTCTCAGCAGGTGCAGCACAACAAACTTTACCGTTGATAGGAATAGTAGCGCTACCGATTTTGTTTGCGTCAGGTATGAGTTTGTTAGATACGTTAGATGGTGTAGTGATGACTAAAGCGTATCATTGGGCGTTTGAGACACCAATTAGGAAAATTTATTACAATATTACGATTACTTCTGTCTCAGTAATCGCAGCATTATTTATTGGTGTGTTGGAAATTCTTCAACTAATTGGAGAAAAGTAGAATTGGTCTTCAGGATTAGGAGGATGGATTACACAGCTGGATATAGGTTGGTTAGGATATGGTTTAGTCATTATATTTGTTTTGGCATGGTTAATCTCCTTAATCATTTGGAAAGTGTTTAAAATGGAAAGCCATTAATGGATGCAAAATGTATGAATAAAAGGATTATTTTTAGTTAAGATATATTGTCTTTAAAGGAGGGGTATGAATAAGAGGCATATTTTAGATTACCAATATTAGAGTGCTTAAATGTAGTGCTGATGCTATACTGTAATCGTCGCCTATCTCTCAGGCGTCAAATTGACGTAGAGAGGAGGTGTTCATCTATGTTAGAAATCCTTGTTCACATCACGGCCACCATCATCAGTGGTTGTATTGTTGCGTTATTTACGCACTGGCTACGTACGCGTGACAATAAGAAAAAATAGGCGACTTTAGCTAGCACCCAAAAATCCCCTCACTATGGCAGTAGTGAGGGGATTGGTGTTTCTATGTTAGAATCCTTGTTGGCTAAAGTATAACACTAAATATATGATAAATGCAAAGTGAGTGACTAGGAAAACGCAGCATTGGGCGCAAACGTATTCTAATCGTATCTGAAAAACAATCTAAATTTTAAAATTTAAGAAAAGTGTATGGGGCAGGCGTGCCACCATTTCGAATAATGTTTGTATTAAGTAAATCTATTAAAGTGTTAAGTCGATTGTAAAATAACGTTTCAGAGGTGTGCTGCATTTTCATATCTAGAATATCGCGCACTTCTTTTGGACTTGTTCCAAGTAATGTAGCAAGGCCTTCTAAGCTCAAATGTGAATCTTCATAGTGTGCGTATAATTCCGCCCGAGTAGTTTGACGTTGTGTGTCAGTCAGTGACATTTTGAGACCTTCTTTCTTTATTCTATGGTGTTTAAATGTATGGAATAGTCTAATCATAAGTAGAGAAAGAGCAGTTGTCAATTAGGGAAATAGCTTGTTTTAGACGGCGCGCATCTCTAAGGTAAGTGTGAAGGAAGACTACCTTAAGAGTGTGCGCTATTTTTCATAATTTGAAAGTCTAGCAGTGTAATATATAAAGTTTTTGGATTTTTCACATAATTAACGGGTATATAAAGAGGTAATAAGGGTGTATCGAAAGGTGGTGAAGCGATGCAACGAAAGCAATTAGCGCCTTATAAAAATCGGAAAGTGATTGTCGTAGGAACAATCACAACTGTAGAACATAAAAGCATGTTAGATATAGAAATCCATTGGAAACGCAATGTACGCATATTATTAAAAGATGTCATCGTTTCTGGCATAGAAGTTGATCACCTATGGTTATTTGAACGAGAACGGTATTTTGAGAGGTGCCAATCCATGATTGGTGAAGAGATTAAATTTAAAGCTAAAGTCATTCCGTATGTTAAATCACGTAACGGAATTTATATAGAGAGTTACGGCGTAGAACGACGAACGAGTATTGTGTCTCGGGAAGTCTATGAACAACGTCATTGGAATCAAGATGAAGAAGATGATTATTACTACAACAATATGGATAATCCTTTTAAAGAGGTTATGGATTAATGTTAGAAACTATAATAGTGCTTCCTCATGTATTGTTTGTTCAAATAGGGACACCATAAATTTGAGAGATTGTTTATGGTAAAATAGAATAAGACAACTTATAATTAATTATATTCTCATAGTAAATAGGTGAAAAGCATGGAACAATGGATTACTGATGTGATGAGCCATTATGGCTATTTAGGTACTTTCTTATTAATATTTATTGAATATATTTTGCACCCTTTTCCTTCTGAAATTGTCCTTACATTCGCGGGTTATATGACAACACGAACAAGCATGAATTTTGGGATAGTATGCCTTATAGCAGTAGTTGCTGCAACTGCAGGTTCTGTCGTGTTATATTATATCGGCTTGTTAATTGGTGAAGCGCGTTTATACCGTTGGATTGATAAATATGGTAAATATGTCCGTATTAAGCGCAAAGATTTAGACAAAACAACAGCCTGGTTTGAAAAGTATGGCCATTGGGCGATTTTACTTGCACGTCTCGTACCGATTTTAAGAACATTAATTTCAATTCCTGCAGGTTTGACACGAATGAACATCTTTCATTTCATGTTATTTACAGCGATAGGAACAGCAATTTGGAACATTTTCTTAATTACACTGGGGATGACATTAGGAGATCATATTCATCAAATCATTCAATATGTAGGGGTTTATTCTAAAATATTTGTCGTTATCATCGCACTAGCGATACTTTATCTTATTTATAGATGGTGGCGTCGAGGTAAAAAGACACAAGCAAACTAAAAAAGTGTTTCATGTGGAACACATAGCATGTTAAATATAGGAAGCCAAAAAGAGGTATGCAATTTCTTTAAGCAATGTGGGTAGAACAAATTGATTTCTGTTCTACCCACGTTGTTTTTTAAATAGATGAAACTGTCAAAATAGTTTTGAGCTGTCTACTGTTTTATATTTGTGGAATGTTTTCAATCGCTTGAATGTAACCATCTTGAACGTAAACTTTAATAGTATAACCGTTGCCCCTATTTTTATCGTAATACCAAAAATGACCATAATCGGTGTCAGGACGTTGATGGACTTGAATAAAATCATGTGTCATTACATTAGTCGGGGTAATAAAAACGTGGTTGACGCGTTTGTCGTTATTGTAAGCAATACTGATATCGCCATATTGGTATACTTTTTGACCGTCAATAGAGAAAGTTTTTTCAGGTTTGCCAAATTGTTGTTCTATTTGTGATTGTGAGCGATTGCGTTTAAAGTTGCGATACCCTTCAACATGATTGGCGTTCATATAGTGTGTGCTAAAGGATGAG
This sequence comes from Staphylococcus ratti, assembly GCF_020883535.1. Taxonomy (NCBI): domain Bacteria; kingdom Bacillati; phylum Bacillota; class Bacilli; order Caryophanales; family Staphylococcaceae; genus Staphylococcus; species Staphylococcus ratti. Next base: position 266,592 of record NZ_CP086654.1, read on the forward strand.
GACAAAACATCAATATGTTGTGTTTGGGTTTGAGGTATTGTGCGTTCAGATTTTTTAGTGGAGAAATCAAATTGAATATCTGTATGTACAAGTCGTATCACAAGTATGATAAGGGCTATGATGACTGCAATAATCATCAAAGTAATCAACACACCTAACCCTTTAAATAAAAATGAGGATTTCGGCTTAGAAGGAGAGATAGGTTCAAAACGAGAGTGTCCGCAATGGGGACACATACGCGTATATTTTTTTAATGAGGCGCCGCAATGTTTACAAGTCTCCATAAAATTCCTCCTGTATTTATCGTTAACTTTATTATAATGAAAACAATTTTTCGATGCTAGGATAGACCATGCACGTAAATGACTCATATTTTTAAAAGCTTTATAAAAGTATAACTATGAATTTACTTAAAGTTAACATCTAAATAACCTTTAATTTAAATATGACAAGTACAATGAATCTGAAAATAATAATATTTAGAGGGGTTTGTTACATATGAAAATGTCTGGCAAATTTATGAAAATATCATTAGCGAGCACGATGTTAGCGTCTGCAATTTTAGGAGTCACACAACCTACATACGCAAGTGGAAAAGGTAAAGATTCAGAAGCTCAAAAAAAGCAAGACAATGTATCGATGTATGGTAATACTAAAAATCCAAAAAATGTAATTTTCTTAGTGGGAGATGGTATGGGTCCATCATATAATACAGCATACCGTTATTTTAAAGATAACCCGGATACAAAAGAAATGGAAAAAACGGCTTTCGATCGATATTTAGTAGGAACACAGCGTACGAATGCAGAAGATCCAAAAGATAATATTACAGACTCAGCGGCTGCGGCAACTGCTTTTAGCTCAGGGCATAAAACTTACAATGGCGCCATCGGTGTGACACCAGATAAAAAGTCTGTAGAAACGGTTTTAGAACGTGCAAAAGCGCAAGGGAAATCGACAGGATTAGTTTCAACTGCTGAAATTACAGATGCGACACCAGCTGCTTACGCGGCGCACATTGATAGTCGTGATAAAAAAGATGAAATCGCTAAACAATTTTACAATGATCGCATTAAAGGTCAACACAAAGTGGATGTACTTTTAGGCGGTGGGGCTAAATATTTCGGTAAAGAAAACGGTGACCTTGATAAGAAATTTAAAAAAGATGGCTACGATGTTGTTAAAAATAAGCAACAACTTGTGAACTCAAAAAGTGACAAAGTATTAGGTTTGTTTGCGGAGAAAAATATGCCATTACAAATCGATGCACCAAAACAAAATCCATTACTTTCAGACATGCAAGAGGTGGCTCTGAAAAAGCTTTCTAAAAATAAAAACGGTTTCTTCTTAATGGTTGAAGGTGCTTCGATTGACAAACAAGGTCATGCCAATGATATTACAGGCGTAATGTCAGAAATGTCAGGATTTGAGTCGGCATTTGATAATGCGATGAAATATGCCAAACAAAACCCAGATACACTTGTTGTTGCGACAGCAGATCATTCAACAGGTGGTTTAACAATTGGTAAAGGCAAAGACTATAAGTGGGATGCAGAAGCTGTAAAAAGTATGAAGCGTTCAGGCAAATGGATGACTGAAGAAATTGCGAGTGGCAAAGATGTCACAAAAACAATTCAAGCTGGCTATGGTTTTGAAGTTTCAAAAGATCAAATGAGCGCGATTGAAAAAGAAGCGGATGCCATCAAAGCATTAGATGAAAAGAAAGATAATAGCAAATACAAAGCGCAACTTCAAAAATTACAAGATGCAATTCAAAAACCTATTAACGATCAATCCCATACAGGATGGACAACATACGGCCATACTGGTGAAGATGTCAATTCATACGCATACGGACCAGGTTCAAAACAATGGAGAGGTAATATCGATAATACAGATAATGCCAAAAACATTTTCGACTTCTTCGAGAAAGACGTTAAGAAATAAATCGATTCTTTAAAAATAGTATGAACTTCTTGATAAAGCCCCCGTTCCTCAATTTATAGGGAACGGGGGCTTTATGTTAGGATAGTAACGCAATGTATTTGACTGAAATAGAGATTTAAGAAATATAAATACATATTTAATAGGTTGGTCGTTCATACAATATTTAACGTAATGCGCTATAGTATGAACTATACTTGAGATATTTAAACATTTTATGAGATCATTTATAATAAACTTAATCTTTTGAAAAGGGGATATATTTCTAATGAAGAAACAAATCGCAGTAGTTGGAGCAGTTATTTTTGATAACGATAAAGTCTTATGTGCTCAACGTAGTGAGACAATGAGTTTACCTTTAACTTGGGAATTTCCCGGAGGAAAAATTGAACATGGTGAAAGTGATGTTGAAGCTTTAAAGCGAGAAATTCGTGAAGAAATGAAATGTGATTTAGAAGTGGGAGAAAAAGTGACAACTACGACATTTGAATATGACTTTGCAATTATTCAATTAACGACCTATCGTTGTGAGCTAAAATCACAATTACCAACTTTGACAGAACACAAAGCTATCAAATGGTTAGAGAAAAAAGAATTAAAATCGTTGGATTGGGCTCCTGCAGATATTCCGGCTGTCGATATTATTGTAAATGAGGGGTAATAATGGAAAATCTTATACGTGAAATGACACAGTCACTCCATAAAGGATTTATTGACCGCTCATCAGAACATATTGGCAACTTTATGCCTAAATTGTTGGTTAATAATCGTGAAGAGAACGTACTTGCTACGATTATAGATGAATTACATAAGTGCAATGCTTTTTCAATTTCAGTCGCTTTTATTACAGAAAGTGGTATTGCTAGTCTAAAAACACAACTTTACGAATTAAAACAACGTGGGGTAACAGGGCGCATTTTAACATCGAATTATTTAGCATTTAATAACCCCAAAATGTATCAAGAGCTGCTAAAACTTGAGAATGTTGAAGTCAGAGTAACAAACGTGAGTGGTTTTCATGCAAAAGGCTATATTTTTGATCATGATTTTCATACGTCATTAGTTATTGGGAGTTCCAACTTAACGTCTAATGCTTTAAAAGTAAATTATGAACACAATATATTATTGTCATCGCATCGTAACGGTGATATCGTGCATAAAGTGAAAAATCAATTTGACCAACTTTGGAAAGAGAGTACCCCGCTTTCATCTGAATGGATAGAAAACTATCAAATTATGTATCAACCACGTCCAATCAAACAATTATTAGAAGTTGAAAAAGAGCAGGTTAAGTTACAGAATAAGATGCGAGAAGCGCATGCGATAATTCCCAATTTAATGCAAAGTGAAGCATTGAAATCTCTATCTGAAATAAGAGCGCGTGGGGAGGAACGAGCGCTTATTGTTTCAGCAACGGGAACAGGAAAGACCATTATGTCAGCTTTAGATGTACGTAGTTACCAACCTAAATGTTTTCTTTTTATAGTACATAACGAAGGTATTTTACGGAGAGCTATGGAAGACTATCAAAAAGTCTTGGCAGATGAACCGGCATCTTCATTTGGGCTTTTAACTGGGAATCAAAAAGATTTAGATGCAAAGTATGTATTTGCAACGATTCAAACGATTTCGAAACCTGATATTTTCGAATGCATTGCTCCAAAACACTTTGATTATATTGTATTTGATGAAGCACATCGTGTAGCTGCAGGTTCTTATCAGAAGGTTCTAGACTACTTTAAGCCTGAGTTTATGCTAGGCATGACTGCAACCCCTGAACGTAATGACACATTAAATGTCTTTGAAATATTTCATTACAATGTAGCGTATGAAATTCGTCTACAAGAAGCATTAGAAAATGATATATTATGCCCTTTTCATTATTTTGGGGTTACTGATTATATTGCTGATGGTGTCACGATTGACGATACCAACTCACTACAAAAATTGACATCTGATGAGCGGCTAAAACATGTTTTAGATCGTATAGATTATTATGGGTATTCGGGAGAAGCATTAAAAGGTTTGATTTTTGTAAGCCGTAAAGATGAAGCACATGAATTAGCACGAAAGTTAACAGAATTAGGATTACCGACAGTAGCTTTAACTGGTGAGGATAAGCAAGTAAGGCGTCTAGAAGTTATCCAACAGCTTAAAGAAGGTCTGATCAATTATATTATTACAGTAGATCTGTTTAATGAAGGTATTGATATTCCAGAAGTAAACCAAGTTATTATGTTGAGAGCAACGGCTTCAAGCATTATTTTTATCCAACAACTTGGTCGAGGATTACGTAAAAGTAGTAATAAAGAATATGTCACAGTGATTGATTTCATTGGTAATTACAAAAACAACTATCTTATTCCTATCGCATTGTCAGGTAATCAATCGCAAAATAAAGACACCTACCGAAAATTTTTAACCGATTCAGCAGTATTAAACGGTGTTTCGACAATTAACTTTGAAGAAGTGGCTAAAAAGAAAATTTTTGAATCATTGAATGAGGTTAAGCTCAATTCAATGAAAAATTTAGTAGAAGCATTTAATAATGTAAAACAACGTATTGGTAGAGTGCCGTTAATGATGGATTTTATTGAGCAAAATTCTATTGATCCGCTTGTTATTACCTCTAAAGCACCATTCAAGAATTATCATTTGTTTTTACAAAAGTTAAAAGAAACAGAAGTAGATTTATCAGATAATGCTTCAAAAAATCTAGTCTTACTCACAAGGGAAGTTGCACCAGGTTTGAAAAGTGTTGAACATTATTTATTGACTCGATTAATGGAAGGGGAAGCTCGAAAAGAAGAATTGTTAGATTTTGTACAGGAATATGATGAAACAGTGACCATGGATGATGTTGAAATGGCCTTACGCATATTTGATTTGAGTTTCTTTAATAAAACAATTGATAAAATATATGGGAAGCCTTTAATTATTGTTCATGATAAGATTGTTGATTTAAGCCCAGAATTTAAACTACAACTTGAAGATGAAGGATATGTTAGATACATCGAAGACATATTGAGGTTGTCACAATATAATAATGAAATTCATCAAAATGGTCAGAGCGATTTACTTTTATATCACAAATATTCACGAAAAGACTTTTTAAAAATCAAAAACTTTCATAATGATGAATCTTCTACTGTATATGGATATAAAGTTAAAGAAGATATGATACCTATTTTTGTGACATATCATAAACAAGATGATATTAGCGAAACGACACAATATGAAGATGAATTTTTGAGTCAAAATGAAATGAAATGGTTTACAAAATCGAATCGTAAAATGATGACTGAAGAAGTACAAAAGATATTGCATCATCAAGAGACGAATAGAACCATTTATGTATTTGTTCAAAAAGAGGATGCGGAAGGTACGCAATTTTATTATTTAGGTACTGCACATGTTATCCAAGGTACGGAGGAGCAAACAGCAATGCCTAATGGTGCACCAGTTGTGACAATGCATCTTGGATTAAAAACGCCAGTACGTGATGATATTTATCGATATTTAGTAGAGAGTTAAATAGCACCTTAAAAGTAACGATTTTTAATTTTTCGAATAATCGTTACTTTTTTTGCGTGGACACAAAGTTATTTCAAATTGCAAAGTGCTTAATGTACAATAATCTTAAATCTTAATTATGAGGTATTGATTATGATTCAAATAAGACGAAAGCAAACAGAAGATATTCCACAAATCGCTAAAGTTCATTATGTAACCTATATTGACACATATAAAGGTTTATTGCCTGAGGCACATTTGAGTAATCAAAAAGAGGAAGAATATGTTAAGCAACATCAGAGTTTTAACGCAGCGTGTTGGGTAGCTATTGATAATAGTGAAATTGTAGGGGTTATTATGTACGGACCATCAAGAGATAAAGATCTTGAAAAAAGTTATGAAATTTACATGATATACGTCTTACCCGAGTATCAAGGTCAAGGCATCGGCACACAACTTTTAAATAAAGTGGAAAGTGAAATAAAGAACAAGGCAGCACAAGTCGCATTATGGGTTGTCGATTCTAATTTGAATACGATTCACTTTTATGAGCGTCAAGGTTACCAGTTTGATGGTAAAGAAGAGGAAGATGAAGGTTTTCGCGAACAACGCATGTTAAAAACATTATAATGCCGCTAAAGCATTTATAGTTAGAGGCGTCTCATTAGCTAAGGAGGACATACGATGAAAAATCAAATCTTTTTACCATATGAGTATGTTGCCATTGTCGCGGGTTTAATAGTGTTATTTGCTACTGTCCTCCACCTTTTTCATATCATTCCATTAGCACAAATTGCTAAAGATACGTTAATTGCTGTCTTATTTATTTCGATGGGCATTCTCATGCTAAAAACGCAACGGATTTTGGGGATATTGATTATTTTTTGGGGCATAATGTTGGTGTGGCCATATTTAATCTAAAGATTTATCGCTCAAATTTTGACGTTCCTTCTCTTTATTTTGTTTATATTTACGCATGTATAGGTAACTCATAATGGCTGCGGCTAGGAGCGCTACCAAAATTGCAATCAGACGTGCTATCCAAATATTTAGAGATGTTGTTTCAAGAATGCGCAAAGTGAGGGTTCCTGAAGTGTTCACTACAATAAACATGAGTATAATCATAAAAAATAATCGCATAAGTCATCCCTGCCTTTTTAATAGATCAATTTTTCATACTTTCCGTCTGTCTCTATTCTGAGGTTACTTATATTATATCAAAGTTACACTATGAAAGAATTTGTAATAAAACTTTTTCAAGGCTTACTAAAACACTACTTATTCACCACTCACTTTCTTCGTTTTCCTAACTCCATATATTTATCTAATAGAAATGAAATTGTTTATATGAGCTACTGTTAATTTATAGGAAGATGCCTATTTGGACCTTCACTTTTATCAAAAAATTAAAATAAATAAATATTCTGTATATGCGTATTTTTATGCATTGTATAGTTTGTTAAGTGAATTCTTAACGTTCTTTATGTAGTTAATTAAGGCGTTTTGACAATATCTTTTTAGTGTGAAAGTTATATATATTCATTAAGTTGTCACAACTATACTGTATGTAATTTGCATTAAAATGAATTATTAGATACCCTATTTCATGTATTAAGTCGAACACATCGTAGATTTTCAGCAAGAAAAGCAATGTAATGGATTGAATACATAAAGGGGGAGCTTCAATTGCTTCGAAATCGAAAAATGATAGATTGGGTCGTTTTTGTCGGCACCGCATTGGCGTTATTGTTAACGGTCATACCAATGATGGTGTTTCCCGATCAAAGTCGATCTGTTGTTATGGCTATGAATGAATTTGTAACGTCAAAACTTGGCGCTATATATTTAGTATTAGGTTTAACGATTTTTTGTTTTGTATTGTATATTGCCTTTGGGAAATATGGATCTGTCACGCTTGGCCGTGCGAGTGACAAACCAGAGTTTAGTGACTTTGCTTGGGCTTCGATGCTATTTTGTGCCGGCATAGGATCAGATATTTTATACTGGGGTGTCATAGAATGGGCTTATTATTTTCAAGGGCCACCACTTGGCGCTAAACCTATGAGTGAAGAAGCTTTAGGTTATGCGACGATGTATGGCATGTTCCACTGGGGGCCAATTGCTTGGTCTATTTATGTTTTGCCTGCACTACCTATTGGCTATCTTGTCTTCGTAAAGAAACAACCTATCTTTAAAATTAGTCAGGCGTGTCGTCCGATTTTAAAAGGACAAACGGATAAATTTTTAGGTAAAGTTGTCGATATTTTATTTATATTTGGTTTGATGGGAGGAACAGCAACGTCATTTGCGTTAGGTGTTCCAATGATTACAGCAGGACTTGAAAAACTGTTCGGTATTGATGGAAGCAGCATGCTCGTAAAAAGTATCGTACTGTTATGTATTACCGCAGTTTTTGCGTACAGTTCTTATCAAGGACTTAAAAAAGGGATTCAATTACTTAGTGACTTAAATGTTTGGTTATCGTTTGTATTACTAGCATTCGTATTTATTGTAGGACCTACCATTTTTATTATGGAAACAACCGTCACTGGCTTTGGAAATATGATGAAAAACTTCTTCCAAATGGCGACTTGGCTTGAACCGTTCGGCGGTATAGGAGGAAGGGAAGAAACGAAATTCCCACAAACATGGACGATTTTCTATTGGGCATGGTGGATTGTATACGCCCCATTTATCGGACTATTTATCGCTCGAATTTCTAGAGGGCGTACGTTAAAAGAAGTCATTTTAGGTACAATCGTTTATGGAACGTTTGGGTGTGTCTTGTTTTTCGGTATTTTCGGAAACTACGCGGCGTATTTACAAATTTCAGGACAATTTGATGTTGTTAAATTTTTAAATGCGCATGGTACAGAAGCGACAATTATTGAAGTGATTAGTCAATTACCATTTTCAACAGTTGTCGTGGTGCTCTTTATTATGTCTGCATTCTTGTTCTTAGTGACGACATTTGATTCAGCTTCTTATATTGTTGCAGCCGCAACTCAAATGAAAGTTAAAGGAGAGCCTTTCAAATGGAATCGCTTGTTCTGGGCGTTTGCGCTGTGTTTACTACCGTTTTCACTTATGTTAGTTGGTGGAGAAAAGGCGCTTGAAATATTGCAGACCGCCTCGATTGTAGCAGGTGTTCCATTGATTATCATTTTTATAATTATAATGGTTTCATTTATGATGATCTTATCGCATGACCGCATTGCGTTACAGACACGTGCGGAGCGTTTTAAAAAGATAGAACGTCGCTCATTGCGTATTGTTCAAGTAGCAGAAAAGAGAGAAGACGAGGAAGACGACGACAATTTATAATAAGATAAACAAAAAGAGGATGCCGCGGCATCCTCTTTTTTAATGCTTTGTATCTTCAGGGTCAGGAATAGGATAATGTTCAAAAATTTCACCTGTTTTAAAAGCGTTACTAATGTTTTCTAGCCAATGGTAATAAACGCGGGAATGTGCCATATGTGCTTTGATTTCTTCAGCTTCTGCTTTGAGTGCGTCATCCACATCATCTGCCGCTAGAATGTGGTCAATAATTGATTCAGCTTCAGTTACTGCCGCAAAATTAATCGTATATTCACGCTGCCATTTTTTAGTAAAGAAGTTACTGAAAAAGTCGAAAAAGTCTTTTTCAGCTTCAAAATGTTGTTTTCGACTACCGCGTGTAAAGCGTTGTTTGACGACATCTAAGTCTTGAAGCTTTTTAACACCAGCGCTCATGCTTGGTTTACTCATTTGCAGTTCTTGTCGCATTTCATCTAATGTCATGCTGTCTTTAAAGAGCATGATGCCATATAAATTACCAACGCTACGATTAATCCCATATAAGTCCATTGTTTCTGCAATCGAATTGATAACAATGTCTTTGGCTGTTTCTAATTGTGTTTCATAAGATTTCGCTTTTTTCATGACAACACACCTCCAATATGCATGTTTTATTCTATCACGATTCATGTGCATTATAACCATAAAATTAAACAAATTAGAAATATTTATTACTTTCTTAACGACGGATCGTATGTTTAAGTGCGTTTTAGAACGTTGACAAGGGTATGTGTGCATGATAAAGTTTAATTTGTGAAATTCGTTAAATAAAAACTTAACAAACTTAACGGAGGTCGTTTGATGGAATTTGTTAAACAGTTATCACGTCGTCAGTTTATTGATGGCGAGTGGGTGGAAAGTAGCAACAAAGCTACACGTGAAATTATTAATCCTTACAATCAAGAAGTTATTTTAGAAGTGGCCGAAGGTACAACAGAAGATGTTGAACGCGCGATATTATCTGCACGTCGTTCTTTTGATGAAGGGGTTTATGCCGATGAAACCGGTGATGTTAAAGGACAAAAAGTACGTGCAATTGCAGATAAAATCAAAACACATCGTGAAGAGTTAGCACAACTTGAGACGTTAGATACAGGTAAGACGTTAGAAGAATCACGTGCAGATATGGATGATATTCATAACGTATTTATGTATTTTGCTGGTTTAGCTGATAAAGTTGGCGGCGAAATTATAAATTCTCCAATTCCTAACACAGACAGTAAGATTGTGAAGGAACCTGTTGGTGTAGTGACGCAAATTACGCCTTGGAATTATCCATTGCTTCAAGCGTCATGGAAAATTGCGCCAGCGCTTGCGACAGGGTGTTCGATTGTAATGAAGCCAAGTGAAATTACGCCATTAACGACAATTCGTGTGTTTGAACTAATGGAAGAAGTTGGTTTCCCTAAAGGTGTGATTAATCTTGTATTAGGAGCCGGCTCAGAAATTGGAGACATTATGTCTACACATAAAGACATCGATCTTGTTTCATTTACTGGTGGCATTCAAACAGGAAAACGTATTATGAAACAAGCGGCAGATCATGTGACGAACATAGCGCTTGAACTTGGGGGAAAGAATCCAAACGTTATTTTTGAGGACGCTGATTTTGATCTAGCGGTTGACCAAGCTTTAAATGGGGGCTTATTCCATGCAGGACAAGTATGTTCAGCAGGCTCACGTATTATCGTGCACAATGCTATTAAAGCAGATTTTGAAAAAGCGCTTATCGCGCGCATTAAAAATATCAAAATGGGTAATGGTTTTGATGCATCAACGGAACTTGGACCACTCATTTCAGCAGAACACCGCGATAAAGTCGAAGGATATATGGATATCGCTAAAAAAGAAGGGGCAACGATTGCGATTGGTGGTAAGCGTCCAGAACGTGATGATTTAAAAGAAGGTTTCTTCTTTGAACCGACAATTATTACAGATTGCGATACGTCAATGAGAATTGTTCAAGAGGAAGTATTTGGTCCAGTGATGACCATTGAAGGATTCGATACGGAAGCAGAAGCAATTCGACTTGCGAATGATTCGATTTATGGCTTAGCTGGTGGTGTATTTACAAAAGACATTGGTAAAGCTAACCGAGTAGCTAAAAAATTGCGCATGGGAACGGTATGGATTAATGACTTCCATCCTTATTTTGCGCAAGCACCGTGGGGCGGCTATAAACAATCAGGTATCGGTCGTGAATTAGGTCATGAAGGCTTAGACGAATATTTAGAGACGAAACACATTTTGCTTAATACTCAACCAGAACCGATTGAATGGTTTGGCAAAAACAACGAATAAATCAGAGGAGGCAATTCGCTCATGAGCAAAGCATACGACAAAATGTATGACTACATTATTATCGGAGGCGGAAGTGCGGGGTCCGTTTTAGGCGCACGTTTAAGTGAAGATAAAGATAAGAAAGTACTTGTATTAGAAGCGGGACGCAGTGATTATCCTTGGGACTTACTCATTCAAATGCCAGCTGCGCTAATGTATCCTTCTGGTAACCGTTTTTATGACTGGAAATATGAAACTGCCGAAGAACCTCATATGGGAGGACGTAAAGTATTTCATACTCGCGGGAAAGTCCTTGGAGGTTCAAGCTCAATTAACGGTATGATTTATCAACGAGGTAACCCGCTAGACTATGAAAAATGGGGAAAACCTGAAGGAATGGAAACATGGGATTATGCACACTGTTTACCTTACTTTAAACGTTTAGAGACAGCTTTCGGTGCAGAAAAAGATGATCCGATTCGCGGTTTAAATGGACCGATTAAATTACGTCGTGGACCGGCGGATAATCCTTTATTTGAAGCTTTCTTTAATGCAGGGGTGGACGCGGGTTACCATAAAACAAAAGATGTTAATGGTTACCGTCAAGAAGGGTTTGGCCCTTTCGATAGCCAAATTCATAATGGTAGACGTGTGTCAGCATCACGTGCATACTTACGACCTGCGATGAAACGTCGTAATTTAACTGTAAAAACACGTGCATTTGTAGAAAAACTACATTTTGACGGTAAGCGTGTGACGGGTGTGACATTTAAACGTAATGGACGACTTCATAAAGTTCTTGCCAAAGAAGTGATTCTTTCAGGTGGGGCAATTAATACGCCACAATTGCTTCAATTGTCTGGTATAGGTGACTCTGAACATTTACGTTCTGTAGGTGTAGAGCCACGTTTACATTTGCCAGGTGTTGGTGAAAACTTTGAAGATCACTTAGAAGTTTACGTTCAACATAAATGTAAAGAACCGGTATCAATGCAACCAAGTTTGAATAAATTTAAAATGCCGTTCATTGGTTTAGAATGGTTAACGCGTCGTACAGGCGCAGCGTCAAGTAACCACTTTGAAGGTGGTGGATTTGTTCGCTCAAATGACAAAGTGAAATATCCTAACCTAATGTTCCATTTCTTACCATTAGCCGTGCGTTATGATGGTCAAAAAGCACCAACAGCACATGGTTATCAAGTTCACGTTGGGCCAATGTATTCTAATTCTCGTGGTTATTTAAAAATTACGTCAACGAATCCATATAAAAAACCTGAATTTGTCTTTAACTACTTATCAACACCAGAAGACAAACAGGAATGGGTAGAAGCAATTCGTGTAGCTCGTAACATTTTAAATCAGCCTGCCATGGACAAATATAATGGTGGCGAGATTTCACCAGGACCATCTGTACAAACAGACGAAGAGATTTTAGATTGGGTTCGTCGCGATGCTGAAACGGCGTTACATCCTTCTTGTAGCGCTAAAATGGGACCAGCTTCTGATCCAATGGCGGTTGTTGATCCACTTACTATGAAAGTGCACGGTATGGAAAACTTACGTGTCGTTGACGCATCGGTAATGCCAACTACAACAAACGGCAATATCCATGCACCTGTGCTAATGCTTGCAGAAAAAGCAGCAGATATTATTAAAGGTGTGAAACCGTTAGAACCTGAATATGTAGATTATTATGTTCACGGTAAATCTGACCCTAAATCAGGCGCAATTGAATAGAGTAGAAAACGCTTGGACCGGAGAAGGTTCAAGCGTTTTCTACTTTATTCAATTTTTGGTAGGTTGACATAGGTCATCCTGCTTTTTTATCCAAAAATAGCTCAAATATTATTGGAAGTTGATATTGAATGGTAGACACGGAATAGATTCATATCATCGTTATATTCAGTTTATAAAAACGAAGTTTGTCCTAACTTATAGATAGTGTTACGTTTCTACAGAAAGTATGAGAATATCATTACTTATACGATTGAACCCCTTCAATTTAACAATGGTGCGATTAAAGGAAGTAATCAAAAAGTTAAACTGATTAAAAGAATTCATATGGCTGGCTCAACTTTTATAACTTCAGAAATTATATTTTTACTATTTTTAGACTGTATAAAAGACCAAAGAAAAAAGCAATATCACTCTTCAATAGTGAAATTGCTTAAATAGATTGCGTACCGAGTCTAGACTCCCGAGGCATAGAGCCGAAGCCGAAAATCAGGGAGAGATACAGAAATCACATAACATTGATTTCGTAGTATCTCCCCCGCAACTATGACTAGGTTTCTAATAACAGTTAGAAACCAGTCATAGACTGCGTTGAAAAGGAACACCTGCTCACTTACGTTCACATGTGTACTGAACACGTATATCATTACATTCAAACGTGTTCATGCAGAGGTAAGGCGCCTGGGAAAGCGAGACTCGAAGTAGCAATCGGAAGTTTGCGGCTTAATTATTATATATACATAACAACTATATAAAGTGTATAGCCGTTTTATTAAGTCGTCAGTATAACAAAAAAGAAGAGACCTAAAAAATTCATTTTTTTCAGAATTTTTTAAGTCTCCTTTGCGTACTAGAGCCCCACGTTTATGCCCTTTAAAAAATAGATTCCAAGTTTGAAAGGGTTACTATACAATTAGTATTTAATAAATGTGATACTAGGCGAAACGCCTATAGATCCAATATTGATAATATTAACAGTTATTTCGTTTGAGTTAATAAATTTAATTTCTTTTACTATATTTGTATTTTCTTTGCTCTCTAGAATAAGCTTTTTTGAATCTTCATTTACTTTTTTACAATGGTATCCTGATGAATTTTCATCAATGGTGAATTTTAAAGGATCAACATCGATGGATTTCGGATACCATTCACCTTCAAGTGTTTGAATCCAATTCTTTTCGATATTATTTACAGGAGTACTAACAATATTTATTGTATTAAATTGAGAGATATTAAAACCTCCTAAATACTATTTTTAGTAACCATGAATTGAACTATACCAGCGGTAATGATGACCATCAGATACTGGAATTACATCACTATTAGCATCTTGAGTCATAAAATCACTGTCCCATGGATTCCAAATTAAGATAACTTCTTGACCATTGTCTACTTTAGCATTACCCACAACAGCCATTGCATGGTAGCCATGTAAGCCGTTTTCATACTTTTCAACACTTTCACCTAAAACAGCGATACCTTTATTGTCTTTAGTAAATTGGTCTACTTCATCATATGAAGTCATTCTCTTAAGAAGTTCAGGTGATCTTCCTTGTGAACGGCCAAAATTAATCATTTCACCCTCTGTTAAACCAGTCATTAAAAATTCGTCGCCAGTCAAATCAGGGTGGATATAGCGCATAACACCTTCTGCATTATAGCGATCTGTATTATAAGTGGCATTTAGTAATGCTGACATTGTATAGCCTGCACACCAACCATTATAACCTTGAGTTTCTCTAATAGAAAAGTTTTTCAACTTGTTCACATACTCAACGTCACTCGCATACTTTGGATTGTGGAGTTTTGTGACAGGTTTAGTAATCGAAGCCGTTTCGTTTAAACCTTTAAGTTCATCAGATTTAGGTGCTTTTTCTTCTGAACGTTTAAATTCACGCGCTTGATCAGCTTTATCTTTAACTTTAAAATCTTTTGTTTCGTGAGGTGTGCTTAACACAAGCTTAGCACTGCCTTTTTCACCCAAAACATAATAACCGTTAGAATCAGTTAAGATAGTGATTTTTTGATTTTTATATTCGTTTAATGTTTTTGAAAGGAAAGCAGAGACGTTAAGTGAATATTTACCATCTTTAGCTGAATCACCGGCAACTTTAGGTGATACTGTAACGATGTATTTAATATCGCCGTCTTCATTTAATACTGGGAAATAGTAATTTCCATCACTTTTCTTATCAAATTTATAAATTTTAAACGGTTCACCTAAAGTGTAACCATTGCTTGATTGATTGTTTACTTTATCAAGGGTTGTAACACGAGAAATATAATTTTCTTCAGCCAATTTTTGGACTTCTGAAGGGATTGATTTTTGATTAACATTTACTTTCGTAGAACTTTTTGCTGCTGGTTGACTATCAGTTGTAGATTCTGCATGTACATTGTCAAAACACGCTCCAGAAACTAAGCTTAATATAAAAACAGATTTTAATATTAGTCCACTTTTCATTTTTTATCTTCTTTGTTTTTTGTATATTATAACCCTTTCATTTACAGTATATACTATTTTTATAAAAAATGGGTAATTTTTTTAAAATTTAAAATAAATTTACGATATTTTAATGATAAACAAGACTTGTACTCTAAGTAAAATTCAACTGATAGATAACATATGAAATTTAAGAGATAGGCGGTTAGAACGGTATTTGTGAGAGATTTGAAAGTTTAAGTTAAATGATGATAATAAGGAAAATACATTTTTCTTGAAATCGGTATTTGTAAATTTGAATTAAGTAAAAATGAAGCATTGACTTCTGAAATCATTTCGGTATAATTATGCTTTATATAGAATAAATATTAAGTATTCTGTATAAAAATTCTAAAAGGGCGTGATCTTGATGGGACGTACACGACAACTTTAAAGCAGATTGCAGGTTTCAAAGGAAAAAGTTTTCTCAAAACAAGTGATTATACGAAATTTGAACTTGAAACATTGATTGATTTTTCAATAGAACTCAAACATAAGAAACGACATCAATTGCCACATCCTTATTTAAAAGGCAAAAACATAGCGCTTATTTTTGAAAAACCTTCTACACGTACCCGTGCTGCTTTTAGTGTTGCAGCAAAAGATTTGGGGGCACATGTAGATACTTATAGTGCAGGTGATTTTCATCTTGGTGTTAAAGAATCAATTGCTGACACGGCACAAGTTTTAGGACGTATGTATGACGGTATTGAATTCAGAGGTTTTCAACAGGCGCATGTTGAGACATTAAGTCTTGCTTCTGGAGTGCCAGTATGGAACGGACTTACAGATGAATGGCATCCGACACAAATGATTGCAGATTTTATGACACTAAAAGAACATTTTGGCACGCTTGAAGGCAAAACACTGACATACGTCGGAGATGCGCGCAATAACGTTGCCCATGATTTGTTAGTTACAGGCGCAATATTAGGCGTGAATATCCATATTGCCGCACCTGAGTCGGCACAACCAGATTTAGAAGTGCAGCATCTTGCAGAAACATTTGCGGCTAAGAGTGGGGCACAGCTACACATTACAAATAATGTTCAAGAAGCAGTCTATCAAACAGATGTCATCTATACGGATGTTTGGTTATCAATGGGGAGAGAAACATCAGAATGGGGAAGTCGTATTGAGCTAATGTTACCTTACCAAGTCAACGCAGAATTATTGGCGCAGACACATCAACCCCATACTATCGTGATGCATTGTTTGCCAGCATTTCATGATTTAGAAACGAAAACTGCGCAAACGTTATATCAGCAGTTTGGCGTTGAAGCGATGGAGATAACAGATGAAGTTTTTAACGGTAAACATTCCGTTGTTTTTGAACAAGCGGAAAATCGTCTCCATTCTATAAAAGCAATACTTGCTGCAACATTAGGCGATGTATTTTAAAACGTTAACGTTCTTTTTATAAATGTAGATTCAAAGGGTTAGGATATTGTGATATCCAGCCCTTTTATTTTTTAAAATGTATTGAAAAGTTTTTCAAAGCTAATCATAGTTCTAAGTACGGATGACATTTAAAAATACCAAAAAATAAAAGTTGTCCAATTCTCAATAAATTAAGTATAATAATACTTAATTTTAATATAGATAGGGGATGGGGTGTTTTTCTGGAAGAAACGCATTATTCTAGGAGAATAAATTTGTTTTGCGGAGTATAAAACATGAACACTAAGAAACTAGTCATAAGTATCATCATTATTTGTTCAATATTAGGTACATGGGGTGTGAAAAGCTATTTTGAACATGAATATCAAAAAAGTGCTCAAGAAAACCGAAAAAAAGTAGAAGAAGCGTTTGAACCAGTATTTAAGCTATACCCCACTCGCAACTTAGAAGACTTTTTAAATATGGAAGGTCCTAAAAGCGATGCATTTAAAAAAGGAGATAAAGGTCAATGGATTATTATTTCCGAATTATCTACTACAAGCGAAACCCAAAGTGAACTTTCACAATCGGAAATGATGACAACACGAATTAATCTTGAAAATCGGAGTATTAGTGGTGAATTTACAGTGATAGACAGGAATTTAGAAACGAATGAAAATAAAAGTAAAACATATTTATAGACGTATGAAGTAGGAGAATTAAAATTCAAAAACCAAGTTCCTTCAGATATCCAATCTAAAATTAGAAATTATAAGTATTTAATTCAGTATGGTAATTTTCGAGATGTTTCAAAAATGCGTACGAAAGACGTTTTATGGAATGATAACGCGCCGCTCTATACAGTAGAATATGCATTACCTAAAGATAATATCAATTTAAAATTGTTAGAAAAATGGTATGGCATTAAATCTGATAGTAAAAGAACAATGGAATTACATATTTTAGGAAGTACAGATAAAAAAATAATTAGTCATAAAAGGGTGGAGTTCACTTTGAAAAAAACCCCCTATGTTTCTTATTTGGAAAGTATTAGTTTTAGACCAACAAAGTAGGTAATCTGTGAAACTTTTACTGAACAATTAAATACATCTGCTAAAGGAGATTGGGTAACAGCTGCTAATAAAGAAATGGAAGCAATTCATCAAAAAATAAAAAAACTTCCAGAAATTTAATACATAGAAGTATTGTGCTCATTTTGTGGAGAATCTATAGCGTGAAAGTTAAACCATCGCTTCATCGTAAAATTAGACAAAGCAAGTTATCGTATTACTAAATATCACTTCAATCATTCTTCTAAAAAACACTATATAGCGCTCCTCGAAAGTCACGGACTTCAAGTGGTACATTTTTTAGAAAAAAACAATCTTTGTAGTAAATAATCGTCTTTTAGTTGTTCACATTGTATAATACATGTGAATAGGAAAAGATAAAGGAGCATTCTATTATGAATTTTGAAAAATACATTGATCATACTTTATTAAAGCCGGAGTCGACACGTGCGCAAATCGACAAAATTATCGAAGAAGCGAAATCGTATCATTTTAAATCTATTTGTGTGAATCCAACGCATGTGGCATACGCGCATGAACAGTTGGCGGATTCAGATGTACTTGTTTGTACTGTGATCGGATTCCCATTAGGCGCAAATACACCTGAGGTTAAAGCGTTTGAAACAAAAAACGCGATTGAGAACGGTGCGGACGAAATTGATATGGTCATTAACATTGGCGCATTAAAAGATGGCCGTGATGACGATGTTCAAAAAGATATTGAAGCCGTTGTGAATGCTGCAAATGGTAAAACGGTAAAAGTAATTATTGAAACAACGTTATTAACAGATGATGAAAAAGTGAAAGCATGTGAATTGGCTAAAGCTGCAAAAGCGACATTCGTGAAAACATCGACAGGTTTTGCTGGCGGTGGCGCGACAGTTGAAGATGTTAAATTAATGAAAGCGACTGTTGGAGAAGCACTAGAAGTTAAAGCTTCAGGTGGCGTGCGTAACTTAGAAGATTTTAAAGCAATGATTGATGCAGGTGCAACACGCATTGGTGCGAGTGCAGGCGTTCAAATTATGCAAGGTTTGGAATCAGACTCAGACTACTAAGGTAAACCTTAAGACACACAAGAGGAGTGATTAATATGGCAACATTTAACCGTGTACATTTAATCGTCATGGACTCTGTTGGTATCGGTGAAGCCCCAGATGCTGACAAATTTGGTGATAAAGGGGCACATACATTACGTCACGCATTACAAGATTTTGACCAAGAATTGCCAAACTTACAAAAATTAGGTTTGGGTAACATCGATGATTTACCAGTTATTGATCGTGTGGAAAATCCACAGGCATATTATCATAAACTTAGCGAAGCTTCAGTCGGAAAAGATACAATGACAGGTCATTGGGAAATTATGGGTCTAAATATTACGCAACCGTTTAAAGTATATCCTAATGGTTTTCCAGAGGAGCTTGTTAATGAAATTGAAACAATGACGGGGCGCAAAGTCGTGGCGAATTGCCCAGCTTCAGGTACACAAATTATTGATGAGTGGGGCGAACATCAGATGAAGACGGGAGATTTGATAGTATATACATCTGCAGACCCGGTACTTCAAATTGCGGCACACGAAGACATTATTCCGCTAGAAGAGTTATATGATATTTGTGAAAAAGTACGAGAACTTACAAAAGACCCTAAATATTTAATTGGTCGTATTATCGCCCGTCCATATGTTGGCGAACCTGGCAATTTTACGCGTACAAGTAACCGCCATGATTATGCGTTAAAACCATTTGGTAAGACGGTCATGAACGCGTTAAAAGAGGACAATTATGATGTGATTGCGCTAGGTAAGATTAACGATATTTATGACGGCGAAGGTGTAACAGAAGCTGTACGTACGAAAAGCAACATGGACGGTATGGATCAGTTGAATAAAGTCGTTCAAAAAGATTTCAAAGGGTTAAGTTTCTTAAACTTAGTGGACTTTGATGCGCTGTATGGCCATCGTCGTAATCAATTAGGTTATGCGCAAGCGATTAAAGATTTTGATGAGCGCTTGCCAGAATTACTTGGTCATATGCGTGAAGATGATTTGTTAATTATAACAGCAGACCACGGTAATGATCCTACGGCAAAAGGAACAGATCACACACGTGAATACATTCCTGTATTATGGTATAGCCCTAAATTTAAAGGCGGTAAGGCACTTGAAGACGATACAACGTTTAGTTCTATCGGTGCAACCATTGCAGAGAATTTCGGAGTTAAAGCACCCGAATTTGGCCGAAGTTATTTAAGTGAATTAAAATAAACACAATGAAACAGGGAGAGGGACAGTGAAAGTTCTTCCCCTGTTTTTGTATGTTGAATTGAAAAGAGGTATGGGACATCGATAAAAGTTGTCCCATACCTCTGATGTGTTAAATATTAAGATTTCACTACTTCTTGGCCACGCTTATTCCAAGTGAAAATAAAACTTAACATAGCGAGTATACTAATTCCTGTTAATAACATGAAACCAGCATCCCAACTGAATTGATCAACAATCAACCCCATAATGATATTAGCCATAACAGCCCCGCCTAAGTAACCGAATAAACCTGTTAATCCAGCGGCAGTACCTGCTGCTTTTTTCGGTACATAATCTAAAGCTTGTAGACCAATCAACATTACAGGACCGTAAATTAAAAAACCAATCGCAATGAGTGCGATGTTGTCTACTAGAGGATTTCCTGCAGGATTAAGCCAATAAACAATAACGGCTATTGTTACGCCTAACATAAAGATAAAGCCTGCTGGTCCACGACGACCTTTGAAGACTTTGTCAGAGATGTAACCACATAAAAGTGTGCCAGGAATACCTGCCCACTCATAAAGGAAGTAAGCCCAACCTGAAGCTTTTAAATCGAACCCTTTTTCTTCACTTAAAAAGGTTGGTGCCCAGTCTAATACACCATAACGTACGAAATAAACGAATATATTCGCAATGGCAATCATCCAAACCCATTTATTGTTCAATACGTATTTAAAAAGGATTTCTTTTGTGGTTAATTCCTTTTCTAACGTTTGATGAGAGTGGTCAGGGTAGTCATTTCGATGTGCCTCAATAGGAGGTAAACCCATAGATTGTGGTGTATCTCTTACAAGAAGGTAAGAGAAAAATGCGATCACAAGTGCCACTAATGCAGGATAAATGAACGCACCTTCAAAGCCTTTCAAATAGCCAAATGATAATGTTCCTGTTAAAGAAATCCCTGCGAGAGCAATCGGTGCCATTAAGCCGCCACCTACGTTATGTGCAACATTCCAAATTGCTGTTTTACCGCCACGTTCCCGTACACTAAACCAGTGGACGAGTACACGCCCTGACGGTGGCCAACCCATGCCTTGGAACCAGCCATTTAAAAATAGCATGATGAACATGATCAATACACTAGATGTCAGTGCCGGGATGAAGCCCATAAGTAAGTTTACGATAGCAGTTAGGACAAGTCCGAGTGTGAGGAAAGTCCTGGCGTTACTACGGTCACTCACGGTTCCCATAATAAATTTACTGAAGCCATAAGCGATAGAAATTGCAGAGAGTGCAAAGCCGAGATCGGTTTTACTGAAGCCTTCTGCAATCAATGCAGGCATAGCAAGCGAAAAGTTTTTTCTTAATAAGTAATATCCAGCATAACCGAGAAATATACCTAAAAAGACTTGGAATCTCAGTTTTTTATATGTATCGTCAACCTGTTCTGCTGGAATGGGTTTGATATGTTTGGCAGGTTTTAAAAAGTTTGCCATAATGTAACCTCCGATGTCTAAAATAATATGAAAGCGTTTGCGTGTAATTTAATAATAGTTATTCGTAATTTTAATGTCAACAAACTTTTTTAACATAATTATAAAGTTTAAATCCTTTTAAATACAAAGAAGTGGAACAACGAAATCATAACGACTGCTGTTCCACTTAAATGTGTACAAAGTGAGCATTGAAAAGGGGTCATCATATCGATACGCACTTTATTGAACTACCGAATAAAATAAAAGTTTATAGGTGTGCATTTCTATTCTTTTAGGTAATCGAACGGTATAATTTTTGATATTGAATATAGCCAGATAAGTAGTGTTCAATATCGTCAATACGCACGCGGTAGCCGTGATGTTTAATGAAAAAACTGCCGAGTATACTTTTCGGATTTTTGAAATACATTGCAACTTCAGGATAGAAATAACCTGCCCGTTGATAATTTGCGCGATGATGGAGCGTTTCAACTAAAAATGATTCATTAATATGTGTATTGACCACATTTTCAAAACCGAGTGATTTGGCTTGTTCGATAAGTTGGTATGTTGTCGTTAACATTTCCAAAAATGTCGGAAATGTCGTTTCACGATGGTAAATAAATTTTAAGTAATGTGAGATGTTTTTTAAACCAAACTTAATGTAGCGGGCTTCAGGGCGTATTTTGATTAATTCGTTTGTACAATAACTTAACCAATGGTCGTGATATTGCCAGTAATTTTGGGACATGAATTTCTCAAATAATAGCGTCACAGTATCTAGCCATTTTGGATTTTGATCGAGCTGATATAAGCGCAACAAAGCAAGAGCAGCTTCGCCATCATAATAAATGATACGATGTTTTTCTTTAATAGTAAGATCAGGATAGTTGAGCACGTGAATGGTTTCTAGCGTTTGAGGATCAATCATCGTTAGTATCCCTTCAGCCACTTTTTGAGCACGGTGTAATAGTTCTGGATGAGGCTCACTATGTTTCAAATATTCTACGACTGCGAAAATATAAGCAGCATTTTGTCCAAGTTTTATTTCATTAATCTCACGTGTATCATCAAAAATATATGCAACTTCACCACAATCGTAATAAGCATGCTGATGCACGTAATCGAAGGCGTGTTGAATCGGTGTTAAATCTTGTTGAAGATAGGTTAATCCTTCAATAAGGGCATAAGTCGATGAACAATGCCTTAACATGTTATAAAAGCTTATTTTTCTATCAAAGTGGGGAAAACGACCGTAATTGTATTTTCCGTTTGGACCTAGTTCATTTTTTAAATAGTGTGTCGCAGTTGTAATCATCGTTTCGATTTCGCTATGTAAATTTGTTGTTTTTCGAACACCTTTATTGCCACCTGATGTTTCCAGTTCGTAATAATCTTCTGGCGTGAGTAAATAGCCACATGTTTGAAAGCGTATGACATTTTGGTGTTGGTATTGCTCAATTGTAAACGGTTTTTTTACTTGTGTATAATGCTTTAAATAATGATTGATATTATTCACTGCGAGTTCGAGTGAGGTGTGATCTTTACCTTTTTGAGGGCGCACAAACGCGTTAGCATTTATCACTTCTGGTAAAAATGAGATTAACCATTTCGAGTCAAAACTAACCCCGAAATCGATATAATTACGTCTCGTATTTAACATTTCTGCCAACACATCTTTAAAAGGCAGCTGTTCTTCTTGAGTAACGAAATCTACTTTGACCCATTCTGGCCATATACCTGTACGTGATTTGAACTTTTTAAGTGTTTGTGTAAGTTCTTTTGTTAAATTTCGTGATTTTTTAATATGTTTAATGGTTGCTTTTGAATGTGGTGTGCCTAAACTTATAAAAACATGGCGGCTTAAAGGCGCAACTGCGGCTTCAAATTTCTTCAATACTGTATCAAACATGCGAACCTCCATCTGAATATGTATTATAGGGAGTGGGACAGAAATCTATTTGATTTCGTTGTCCCACCCCCACAAGGCTGACTAGGGTTGAAACGAGCTGCTAAGAGAAGTTTCAATCCAGACAGCTACTGTGACTTATTAACTGTTATTCTCTCATTAAATGCGGGACAGAAATCTATTTGATTTCTGTCCTGCCCCCACAAGGCTGACTAGGGTTGAAATGAGCTAGTAAGCGAAGTTTCAATCCAGACAGCTACTGTGACTTATTAACTGTTATTCTCTCATTAAATGTGGGACAGAAATCTATTTGATTTCGTTGTCCCACCCCGACAAGGGAAACGAGCTAGTAAGCGAAGTTTCAATCCAGACAGCTACTGTGCTTATTAGCAGTTACCTTCTCATTATAGAAGTGGGACAGAAATCTATATGATTTCTGTCCCGCCCCCACAAGGCTGACTAGGATTGAAAGGCGCTTGAAAAGCGCACATTCAATTCAGACAGCTACTGTGTTAATTAAAATAATGCACAGTATTTGATTTCATTGTCATGAGACCTATTATTTTATGATTTATCTTTGTTGCCTTTTCTTCTAAATAATAATAACGAACCTAGACCAGCGAAAAGTGTGCTAATAAGTGTTGTAGAGGCCTTTTCTTGACCTGTTTCTGGTAAGGTATCTTTCCCTTTAGTAACGTGATGTTTTTGAGGGGAACCTGGGTGGTTATTGTGAGATGAAGCATCCGCTACACCGTCATGATCTGAATCAGCGTCGGCGTCAGCATCAGCATCAGCGTCGGCATCAGCATCGGCATCAGCATCAGCATCGGCATCGGCGTCAGCATCGGCATCAGCGTCGGCATCAGCATCGGCGTCAGCATCGGCATCCGCATCGGCATCCGCATCGGCATCAGCGTCGGCGTCGGCATCAGCGTCGGCGTCGGCATCAGCGTCGGCGTCGGCATCGGCATCAGCGTCGGCGTCAGCATCAGCATCAGCGTCGGCGTCAGCATCGGCATCCGCGTCAGCATCGGCATCGGCATCCGCGTCAGCATCGGCATCGGCATCCGCGTCAGCATCGGCATCGGCATCAGTGTCGGCATCAGCGTCAGCATCGGCATCAGCGTCGGCGTCAGCATCGGCATCAGCGTCAGCGTCAGCATCCGCATCAGTATCGTCGCCGTCACCTGAACCCGAACCATCTTTAACGATATTCATGTTATCCCAAGTGTAATAACTATGATTATAACCAGAAGCATCTGTATTTTCTTCTCTAACACGTGTTCTTACGTCTTTACCACTATTGTCATAGTGACCATCTACTAATACAACATATGTTTTATTCGTATTACCGAATTTAATAGTCATTGTGTTGTTGCCGTTATCAACAATGTAAGGAGCGATATCGTTCGTTACGTCAATAAGGTTAGAATCTTGTGGGTCCACATAATAACTATCTGTGAGTTTACTTTTGTCAACAACTTCGTAAACACGTAATTTTGTGTTTTGACCATTGATTAAAGTACTACTTTGCGTTGGGTCATCATGATAACCTTGCAACGTTACGCTTGAGTTGTATAAATCATGGCCTTTTGGATTAACGTAAATCGACTGTTTGTATTCATTTGCACCTGAATGTGTATCGATGTCAGTAATGAATGACGTTACGTTAGCACCGTTAGACCCAGGTTGACCTTGCGCATAGTCACCATAATTGATGTCAACATTTGAATCAAACTCTTCGCCAGCGATATTGAATTTGACTGGATACGTGCCACTTTTTGGTGTGTTTTTACGGTCTGTAAAAATTGGTGTTTCAAAGGCACCTGTGATATTCGATTTACCATTTACGAAGTCTGTAAATGTATATGTTACAACCTTTTTAGATGTATCGTACACACCTGTAGCAACGACTTGACCTTGGCTATTCGTAAGGTTTGCCATTTTCATTTGATTGTTTAAGTTACTATAATCCACATCACCATCAAGTGATAAATGTTGAGGTACGATAAATGTGAAACGGTCTCCAGAACGGATTGTACCTTCTACTTTAAATTTAGCAGACATTGTTGAGTGACCACTGTTATTTGGATTAAAGCCTTTGTCATCAAATTTAAAATCTGTGACTTTAACTTTATCGTTAACATTTTGTCCTGTAGCTGCTGCGGCACGCATAACAGGTTGTTTTTGAGCTGAAAGTGTACGTGCAGCTTGTGGTTCAGCTTTTGTTTCAGTTTTTTGAGCATTAGCGTCAGTTGCTTTAGCTTTAGGCGCATCTGCATTAGTAGTTTCAGCTTTTTGAGCATCGGCGTCAGTTGCTTCAGCTTTAGGCGCATCTACATTAGCAGTTTCAGCTTTTTGAGCATTAGCATCAGTTGCTTCAGCTTTAGGTGCATCTGCATTAGTAGTTTCAGCTTTTTGAGCATCGGCGTCAGTTGCTTGAGCTTCAGACGCATCTACATTAGCAGTTTCATCTTTAGATGCATCAGTAGCTGTTGCTTCTGTTTTTTGTGCATCCGTATTATCAGTTTCTGCTTTTGGAGTTGTAGGTTGCGTTGATTTTGTTTCAGAAACGCTTGGCGCAGCCTCGTTTGCTGTATTTTGACTTGACGTATTGTCAGTTGTGTTTTCTGATACGGGTTGAGTGCTAGATGCTTTTGGCGTTGTCGCAGCTGGAGATTCTGACGCAGCGACGGAAGATTTAGAAGTCTCATTATTGCTAGATGTCTCGGATGAGGCCTCTGTATTTTCTGATGATGCTGTATCTGAGCCTAATTCGCTCGCATTTGCTTCGTCGCCAATCCCAAAGTATAAAGCACTACCTACAATGATGGATGCTGTTCCTACTGAAAAGCGTCGAATTGCATACTTATTTACTTTGTTTTTGGAAAAACCGGAATTTTTCAAACGTATCCACTCCTTAAAAAATAGTATAAAAGTTAGTATATTTTCATATACTCGTACTATACTAACATAATCATTTATACCCAGAAATAGTTAATTTAAATTAAAAAAGAGACTTTTTAATAATAATAAATATTTTTAATTGACACATATAAGGGATTGTTGTAGTTACGGTTGTCATCCGCTATTTATCACAGTAATAGAGTATCGCGTTATTAAGTTAGCACTTTAATTTGTTGAAGTAACCGAAGCTCTAATGTAGTGTGAAAGGAGTGGGAAAGTATATTTTTACATTGTCTTTCCAAAAAATAATGCAATATAAAAGCGCCCTAAGTTGATTTGAAGAGGGCGCTAAAAATACTTAAATTTTAGGGATATATTCGTGTACTTCTAAATAATGGAGAATGGTATTGACCGCTTCTTCTATTGTTTGCTGCTCTGTGTCAATCGTAATTTCTGGAGATTCAGGGGCTTCATACGGCGCACTAATACCTGTGAATTCCGGGATATCACCACGACGTGCTTTTTGATATAACCCTTTTGGGTCGCGCGATTCACACGTTTCAATAGAAGCTTTCGTATAGATTTCTATAAATTCACTTGATTCAACAATTTCTCGGGCATGCGCTCGATCCTCTTTGTAAGGTGAGATGAAAGCAGTCAATGTCAAAAGACCTGCATCGATCATTAATTTGCTTACTTCGGCTATGCGTCTAATGTTTTCTTGTCGATCTTCTGGACTGAACCCAAGATTTTGATTCAAACCATGGCGGACATTATCGCCATCTAAACGGTAGGTATTTATGCCACGTTCAAAAAGCGCTTTTTCTAGCGCAACGGACAATGTTGATTTACCTGAACCTGAGAGTCCTGTAAACCAAAGCACAGCACTTTTATGTTGAAAGCGTGCTTGTCGATCTGTTTTTTGTATTTCAGATGCATGCCAAGTAATAGCGTTAGCGTGACGCATTGTTAAGACCTCCTATTTTGAGTTTTGCAATCCTTTTATTAAAACTTGAGCCACTTCTGGCCGAGAAAAAGTTTCTGGTAAAGGTTCGCCATTTCGTAATTTTTCACGTACTTTTGTGCCGCTTAAGTGTAAATGATGTGTACGATCATGTGGACATGTTTTCGCGGTTGCCATGTTACCGCAAGTTTCACAATAAAAAGCGTGTTCAAATTTTAAAATTTGAATGCCAAGTTCTGCTTCAAATTGACTTATAAATTCTTGTGCTTCATATGTTCCATAATAATCACCGACGCCGGCATGATCGCGACCTACAATAAAATGCGTACAGCCATAGTTTTTTCGTACTGTCGCATGTAACACTGCTTCACGTGGGCCCGCATAACGCATTGCTGCAGGATAAATGACTAAACGTGCTCGGTGTTCTGGATAATAATGTTTTAAAATAACTTGATAACTTTCCATGCGTACGTCAGCAGGGATATCATCGGACTTCGTTTCGCCAACGAGGGGATTTAACAATAACCCATCTACAATTTCTAGTGCACATTTTTGAATATATTCATGAGCACGATGAACAGGGTTACGTGTTTGGAATCCTACGACGGTTTTCCAACCTAATGTTTTGAAAAGTGCGCGCGTTTCTTTAGGGTCAAGGTGAAAATCTGTAAATGCATCGTGTTTAGGACGATGGATTAAATGGATAGGTCCTGCCAAGTAGACAGCACCCTTGTCGTAAACTTTTTTGACACCAGGATGCGCTTCATCTGTCGTTCCATATACGAGCTTTGCTTCTTTTGTTTTGTCGTAGTGATACTTCTCTGTTAATTCAAGTATCCCGTATAATACGTGATCTTCACCGTAAAGTGCGACTTTTTGACCAATGTCCAATGTATCAGCTTTATCTTGTGAAACAGGTAAAGTAATAGGAATACTCCATACAAGACCATTATCAAGGTGTACATTTTCGATGACGTTAAGATAATCTTTTTCTCCCATAAATCCGGTAAGAGGACTGAAACCACCAATGCCGATAAGTTCGAGATCGGACAAACTCCAAGCATCAAGAGTAACGCTTGGAAGTTCGTGTGCGCTATCTAACCATACTTGGCGTTGTTCAGCTGAAACTTCACGATTAATTAAAGTGCCGCCATGCGCTTCAATCGTTTGAACGTTTTTTTGATTTGACAATGTGTATCCCTCCATTAATTTAATTCAGATGACTTCGTGTACGTTTTGAAAAAGCCACCTTTTTATTTTTAAAAGTAATGATTAAAATAAGTAGGATAAATAAAACGATGATGCCTATACGAAAAATATGAACGACATGAGTATCGACTTCAAAGTAATGCATGAGAGCATTACTATTGGTATAAATAATTAAACCACTGACTGCCATCGCTAAAATATTCACAGGTAAAATTTTAACGAGATACGCCGCAATCGGCGCGGCTACAATACCGCCTAACGCAAGTGCCAAAACGGTCCTCCAATGAATATTTCCGAATCCTAAAAAAATGATGAAACTTACAGACGCTGAGAGTGTAACGAAAAATTCGCTTGCTGATACTGTCCCGATCGCATAACGTGGTTCGATTTTTTTACTCGACAAGAGTAAGGGCGTATTGACTGGTCCCCAACCGCCGCCGCCAATCGCATCTAAAAATCCAGCGATAACACCTTGAGGTATCATCCAACGTCTTTTTGGAAACGTACTGTTGGAAGAAGTGTTGGGATGATTTCTTTTAAAAAGAAATTGGTAAAGTATGTACACGACCATTGAAAGTAAAAATACAGATATATATGGACGTACAATATCGCTATGAATCACCGACAAAAAAGCTGCGCCAATAAAGGCAGCAATTGCTCCGGGCAATGCAAGATGCCACATAGTAGGGTAATGCACATTCTTAAATTTAAGATGAGCGGTTCCAGAAACGAACGTGGTAGCAATTTGCGAAAAGTGGACCGTTGCGGAAACCACTGCGGGCGCGATGCCGAATGTGAGTAAAATGGAAGACGATGACGCACCGAATCCCATACCAAGAGAACCGTCTACGAGTTGTGCAACAAAACCTGCTAGCGCAAAAATGAGGAGCTTTTGCATTTATAATCCCTCCCTTATCGAACGTTGTAATGAAGTTAAAGCGTTTGTTCTAGCGATAGAGTGCATGCATTTTCTTCAAACCAACTTAACTCGTCTCTTAACTTAACGACTTCTCCAACGACAATCATAGCAGGATTTTGAATATGGCTTGCACGTGTCTGAATGGTAGTTAATGTACCTGTGACAGTTTGTTGTTGATCTATTGTACCTAAATGGACAAGCGCGACAGGGGTGTCTTTGTTGCGACCGTTTTGAATGAGTAAGTTACAAATTTCCGGTAATTTTTTGACGCCCATATAGATACATAATGTTTCTGGTCCTTGTGCTAAATGTTCCCAGTGCGTGTTTTTATCTATTCCTTCTTGCGTAACTGCTGTGACAAAAGCGACGGATGAACTGTAATCCCGATGGGTGACGGGAATGCCTGCATAAGAAGGGGCTGCAATGCCTGAAGTAACGCCGGGAACAATCTCAAATGGAATATGATGCCGGTTTAAAATTTGTGCTTCTTCACCGCCTCGACCAAATACAAAAGGATCGCCTCCTTTTAGTCTCGTGACAGTATGTCCTTTTTGTGCTAACGTCACCATTAATTTATTGATTTCTTCTTGTGGCAATGAATGATGATAAGGATCTTTGCCACAATAGAAAAATTTAGTATGTTTTGAGGCATAATTAAGTAATGTTTTATTTACGAGCCGGTCGTATAAGATGACGTCGGCGTTTTGAATGGCTTTCATGCCTTTGACGGTAATTAAATCGGGGTCACCAGGACCAGCACCAACGATAAATACTTTTCCCATAGCCACGCCTCCTTTACTTAATATTGCTATGAAAATCTTGACCATCATGTGTTTTTTCAATAATCCCTGCGCGAATAACGAAGTCTCCAAAGCGTTCATCAGCTTGTTTTTCTTTGCTATATTGCATTAAAATTGGACGTAAACTGTTTAATATTTCTTCTTCACCAACGTTTTCTTTATAAAGTTTGTTTAAGCGAAGTCCGTTGAAACCACCACCAAGATAAAGGTTATATTTGCCAGGGCCTTTTCCGATAAAACCAATTTCCGCAAGCGCCGGACGCGCACAGCCATTTGGACAACCGGTCATACGTATAGTGATTTCTTCTTCACGTAGTCCAGCTTCATCAAGAGTATCTTCAATTTTAGAAAGTAGAGAAGGAAGATACCGCTCAGATTCTGCCATGGCTAAACCACACGTAGGAAAGGCGACACAAGCCATAGAATTGCGACGTAAACCACTGTTATGATGACCATCTGAAAGGTGATATGTTTCGATAATACGTTCGACTTTTGGTTTGATTTTCGGGGAAATATTCGCTATGACAAGGTTTTGATTAGGCGATAAAATAAATTCTCCTGTATGAATATCAGCAATTTCACGTAAAGCCGTTTTCAGTTTGTAGTCTTCTGTATCTTTGACACGACCATTTTGAATAAATAAAGTGAAGTGCCAGTTGCCGTTACCTTCAGTCCATCCGTAACGGTCTCCGTTATGTTCAAAGTTGAAATCTCGGGCATCTTCTAAGGAATAACCTAAACGCGTATTTAATTCATCAATGACTTTTTCAACACCTAAACGGTCTACAGTATATTTAAAACGAGCTTGTTTGCGTTCTTGTCGGTCACCATAATCACGTTGGATGGTTACAATCTTTTCACATACATCGACAATGTTCTCTTTTTCCACATAGCCGATCACTTTACCAATTTGTGGATATGTCCGCGTGTCGCCATGCGTCATGCCCATACCTCCGCCAATAACGATGTTAAAGCCAACCAGTTCCTCGTTTTCAATAATCCCAATAAGCCCGATATCTTGTGAATATACATCAATATCATTAGAAGGTGGGACAGCGATACCAATTTTAAATTTACGAGGCAAGTAACGTTTACCGTAAATAGGTTCTATTTCTTCTTGAGTATTTAATATTTTTTCGCCATCGAGCCAAATCTCATGATACGCACCTGTTTGAGGTAATAAATGATTGCTGATAGCTGTTGCGTAGTCATTAACTTCTTTTTGAACGTTGGATTGGTAAGGATTTGGGTTACACATCACGTTACGATTTACGTCGCCGCAAGCTGCGATTGAGTCTAAAACAGCTTTATTAATGCGTTGCATAGACGTTTTCAAATGGCGTTTTAAAATACCATGAAATTGAAAAGCTTGGCGTGTTGTTAATTTTAAAGTGCCATTCGCATATTGATTTGAAATGTCATCCATCGCTTTCCATTGTTCAGGCGTAGCAGCGCCACCAGGGACACGAACACGAATCATAAAACTGTATGCAGGTTCTAGCTTTTGTTTTCGACGTTCATCGCGTAAATCACGATTATCTTGCATATAACTGCCGTGAAATTTTAATAATTTTGTATCATCTTCTGAAATTGCCCCTGTTAAAGGATCGTTTAGTCCTTCTATAATCGTGCCGCGGAGATAGTTGCTATGGTATTTAATGAATTCCATTGCATCTAGCTTTTCATCTAGTTCTTGCGCAATTTGGGTATGATCTTTTGCCATGTTTCTCATCCTTTCACACTGTGCTTTTGTATGTCGAATCCTGTTAAGTTTAATAAACGTCGCGTTGATAGCGCTTATCTTTTTTCAATTGTTTTAATACATCATCTGCTTCTTGTTCTGAAATGTTGCGCGTTTTTGTAATGACTTGAATCATCGTGTCATGAACATCTTTTGCCATATGTTTTTCATCACCACATACATAAATTGCAGCACCCTCTTCAATCCACTGGTTAAAGCTATCAGCATGTTCAAGAATACGTTGTTGTACGTAGACTTTTTCGTCTGTATCACGCGAGAATGCAACATCTAGTTTTTCTAAATAGCCATCTTTCAACCAAGTTTGCCACTCTGTTTGGTATAAGAAGTCTGTCGTAAAATGTTGTTCGCCAAAGAAGAGCCATGTATTTCCTTTCCAATCCCATTCTTCTCGATCTTGGAGATGGGCTCGAAATGGTGCGACGCCAGTTCCAGGACCAATCATAATCACTTTCTGATCCGGATTATTTGGAAATTTAAAGTTTGGATTATGTTTTAAATAAACAGGGACCGTGTCGCCTGGTTGTAAACGTTCGGCAAAGTGAATGGAACACACACCGTAACGTTCTCTTCCATGAGCTTCATAGCGTACAGCACCTACAGTAAGATGGACTTCGCTAGGTTCTAAAGCGTAACTACTTGAAATAGAGTATTCACGTGGTGGAAGTTTTCTTAAAACATGATAGACATGTTCAGGTGCGAAGTCTGTGGTCACAAAATCATTCAATAAATCGATGAAATCTCGTCCTTCAATATAATCCCGAGCTTCTGCTTGGTTTTCAGAAAGTGCAGTTAACTCATCATTGCCGAAATGAAGTGCCGCTTTTTGTAGGAGTGGCACGGTTAACTTTGAAATTTCAAAATGATGTGTCAACGCTTCGATTAATGGTAAGGTGTCGCCGTCGTCATTGATTTTGATGTCAGTATTTTGATCCCAACCGAGCGTTTCGATGAGTTGCTGAACGAGTTCAGGTTTATTTTCAGGCAGAACAACGAGACAATCTCCAGCTTCATATGACTCGTTCATTCCCTCTATTGATAGTTCAATATGACGTGTTTCTTTATTTGACCCTCGGCCATTTAAAGAGATGTTTTCTAAAACTTCAGCATAAAATGGATTGGCTTTTGAGTGAGTCGCTTCACGTTCGTTTTGAATGGTTTCACTTACGAGCTCTTGCGAAGAAGCAGTTTCACTCGTTTGATCATTTAAGGCGTTAATGACGTTGGCTATCCACTTCTCTGCATTTTCTTCGTAATCTACATCACAATCTACACGGTCGTATATACGTGTCGCACCAAGTTCGTTTAACTTTGCGTCAAAATCTTTGCCTGTTTGACAGAAAAATTCATACGTAACATCGCCGAGAGCTAAAACACTATACCGTAAGCCGTCTAGTTTAGGCGCTTTACGACTATGTAAAAATTCATGAAGTTCTAAAGCGTTGTCGGGAGGGTCACCTTCACCTTGTGTAGAGGTAATGATGAGCACATCTTCACACTTTTTGAGTGCTTTTGGTTTAATGTCATCCATCGCTTTAGTAGTGACATCAAAATTGAGCTTTTTTAAGCGTGTTTCAAATAAATTTGCTAGGCCTTGAGCATTACCAGTTTCAGAGCCATACAATAATGTAATGGCTCTTTGAACTTTAGGAGTGTCAGAAGCGGGTGATGTATTTGATATTTGGGCGTTTTGAGTTACATCATCAACTGGTACGTCACTATGCGTGATGTCAGATGTTAAATAACCGCTTAACCAAATTTTTTGATTAGGCGTGAGTTCGGTTAAAAGCGCATTCAGTTGATTGACTTGCGCCTCAGTAAAAGGACTATTCGTTACTTTTAAATTCAATGGTTTCACCTCAGTTAATAAATAAGAATGTTTGAAAAAGACTTGGCATTTAGGCGTTTAGAATACCTAACTTTAGGGACGGGTTGAATGAAGTCCGCATTCCGTTTTCATCGTGCCTTGCCATCTGCCAGCACGTGAATCTTGACCATCAAAAACAGGTGACGTACAAGGCATACAGCCAATACTCGGATAGTTTTCGTCATGAAGTGTGTTATAAGGTAGATGATGTGAGTGGATATAATTCCAAACGTCATCTTCCGTCCAATAAATTAAAGGACAAACTTTTATAGATTTAAAGCGTTCATCTTGATTGATAAATTGCGTATGTGCACGACTTTCTGATTGCGCACGTCGTAAGCCAGAAATCCAAGCAACTGCACCATTTAAGACGTCTTCTAACGGTTTGATTTTTCGAATATAACAGCATAGATTAGGATCGTGTCTCCACAATTCAGGTTGATATTGATGGCTTTGTGCGCGCAACGATAAATCTGGCTTTTTCATTTCGATTTGTAGCTTAGGATAACGACGTTTAACACGTTCAATGAGCTCGTATGTTTCTTGGAAATGTAAATCTGTGTCTAAAAACACAAGCTGTGCATCAGGTTTAACTTGTGAAATCAGATGAATGAGTACCATACTTTCAGCACCAAAGCTACATGCATATACGAGGTGATCGCCATACGTTTCATACGCCCATGTTAGTAAAGGAAGGGCACCTTTTGTTTCGTCGTCACCGAGTGTATGGATGAAAGGATCAGCTTGAAACGTATCGTAGGTAATTTGGTTGGTCATCGTAAATTATGAACCTCCTTCAATAAAACCTATTTACTTAGTCGGAATAATATGTACTTAATTTAACGAGGTTTCGAGATAAAGTCAACCTGTTTTGTCGGATTTAAAAAGAAAAATTCTGAAAATTAAAACGAAAAAGTGCGTGTTAAAGGGGTTTAAAAGTTTATTTTGTACTGAAAATAAAAATAACGATTTTTTTAGAGATAGTACGATAAAAACAGGAGAAAAGAGACAAGCTCACTTTCACAATATAGTAATAGATATGGCGTGAGTTGCTGTTTTGTTATGCGTTATAATGAAGTTGGCAAGACTAAGAAAATAAGAGATTTTAAACGATCTCTTTATGAGGTGATAGTTATGAAAAAACTGATTCAAGAGAAAACACATTTTTTAAACGACATGCTCGACGGTTTGAAAATCACCCATCCTGAACTAGACGTTATCGCGGACGCGGTGGTTGTACGTCAATCTAAGAAACAATCGGGCGTTGCGCTAGTTTCTGGTGGGGGTAGTGGTCATGAGCCAGCGCATGCGGGTTATGTAGCTGAAGGTATGTTAGATGCTGCCGTGTGTGGTGAGGTATTCACATCTCCAACACCAGATAAAGTTTTAGAAGCGATAAAAGCAGTAGATAATGGAGATGGCGTATTACTCATCGTCAAAAATTATGCGGGCGATGTAATGAATTTTGAGATGGCTCAAGAAATGGCTGAAATGGAAGGTATTCGAGTAGAAACTGTGATTGTCAGAGATGATATTGCGATAGATGTTGTAGAACAACGTCGAGGCGTGGCAGGCACGGTGCTTGTACATAAATATGCAGGTTATCTTTCAGAAAGAGGTACTTCTATCACAGAGATTAAGGAAAAAATAGAAGCCTTTTTAGAAGGCGTACGTTCTATTGGTATGGCATTAACACCACCAGCAGTCCCTACGACGGGGCAATATGGGTTTGATATAGAAGACACAGAAATGGAAATTGGTATCGGTATTCACGGGGAAAAAGGTTTAGAGCGCACCGCTGTGGAACCCGTTAAAGCGATTGCCAAACGTTTAATCGAAACGTTAGAAACAGAAGTTACGGCATCCGAATTGGTTGTAATGGTTAATGGCATGGGTGGCACGCCACTTTCTGAATTAAATATCGTTACGAAATATGTGTCAGAAGTACTTGAGGAGAAAGGTAAAACAGTAAAACGTTGGTTTATCGGTGACTATATGACTTCACTTGATATGCAAGGTTTTTCACTCACATTTGCGCCGTATGACAAAGCGGTAGTAGAAGCGTTAAATGCGCCGACTACGAGTCATTATTTCAATAATTAAGGAGGGCATCAAGATGAATGCACAAGAATTGAAAAAACGTTTGCTTGAACTTGCAACGACATTTAAAAAAGAAGAAGCACACTTAACTGAACTCGATCGTGCAATTGGTGACGGTGACCACGGTGTCAATATGTTACGCGGTTTTGAAGCATTGCAAGACAAAATAGACGATCGTTCTATAGAAAGTATTTTAAAATCAACAGGGATGACATTGATGTCTAATATTGGAGGTGCATCCGGGCCGCTTTACGGTTTTAGCTTTGTCAAAATGGCTCAAGTCGCAAAAGAAGACATCGACCATGACGGTTTAGTCGCACTTCTAACAGCATTTTCTGAAGCGATTGCCACAAGAGGAAAGGTGTCTGGAGGCGAAAAAACAATGTATGATGTGATTCACCGTGCTAAGGAAGCAGTCGCACAAGGTGATACAGTAACGCTTGAAACACTCCAACAGTACGCCGAAGATACGAAAGACTTAGTAGCGACAAAAGGACGCGCAGCATATTTTAAAGAAGATTCTAAAGGGCATGTTGATCCCGGGGCACAAAGCATTGTTTATATTTTAAATGCATTGATTGGAGAGGATTAAGATGACCAGTTTAATTATTGTGAGCCACAGTGAAGAGATTGCTGAAGGAACGAAAGCGTTGTTAGGTCAAATGTCACCTAACGTTGATGTCATTGCAGTAGGCGGAGCGAACGGTGAAATAGGAACGTCTTTTGATGCCATTTCAGATGTACTTAATCAACTTGAAAATGATGCATTATGCTTTTTCGATATCGGCTCTGCTGAAATGAATTTAGATATGGCGATTGAAATGTATGCAGGGGCGCATCGCATTGAAAAAGTGGTTGCGCCTATTGTAGAAGGTAGTTTTCTCGCGAGTGTATCTTTGACAACGAATGGTGATTTTGATCAAGCTATCGAAGCGGTAAAAGAAGAATTCGGCCAATCATAAGTGTTAAAGCGGTTTGGATACGAGCGTATAGATTTTTACAGAACTAAGTATCGACAAAAGTATGGTTTAACTTTTGTCGGCGCTCCAAAATTCTGATGGAAACTTTGCTTTTGGAATACGGGTATCGGCTTCTGAATGCATACGTTCGACATGTTCAAACTGCTTTTATTTTGCTTTTAACTTATCACAACTACATATTTTTAATATTTTAATGTGTCAAAAATGTATGTGTGCATTTTAGTTGGTAATGTTATAATGTTGTAAGTGAATAAAGGGTTTGGACATCAAGGGAGACGTCATTGGATGTAAACAAACACCGTAGGAAAGGATATTGAAATGATGCAATTTGTAACATTAACTCCAAAAGAGTTTGAAACATTTTCGAGCACGCATTTTTCACACTATACACAGTCGTTGGCACATGCTTCTTTTCGACAACAACAAGGTGTCGCGCATCTTGTTGGCGTTAAGGGTGCGCAAGGAGAAATTTTAGCTGCATGTTTACTGACTGAAGCACGCTGTTTGAAATATTTTAAGTATTTTTATACGCAACGTGGCCCTATTATGGATTACAAAAACACGGCGCTAGTGGAATTTTTCTTTGCACATTTAACAAAATATTTGAAGCGACGCCGTTGTTTATATGTTTTAACAGATCCATATTTAGTTGAAAATGTTCGAAATGCTAGAGGTGAGATATTACACTCAAATGATAATCGATCTGTAATGAAGGTGATGGAGAAGTTAGGTTATCAACATCAAGGCTATTCAGTTGGTTACTCACCAACTAGTCAAATTCGTTGGTTATCGGTGTTGGATTTGAAGGACAAATCAGAAGATGAATTACTTAAAGAGATGAGCTATCAAACGCGACGTAATATTAAAAAGACGTACGAAATGGGCGTAGAAGTAACAACATTACCTTTTGAACAGACGCCACGTTTTTTCAAATTATTTCGTATGGCTGAAGAAAAACATGGGTTTAAGTTTCGTGATTTACCGTATTTTGAGCAACTTCAACGTATCTATGACGGACGTATCATGTTAAAACTAGCGTATATTGATCTTAGAAAATTGTTGGACACCTATCAACAACGTTTGGGCGAATTAAATCAAGAATATTCACAAGTTGAAGCACTTTTATCAGAAAATGGAAATTCTAAAAAACGAAAACGAAGTATCAACAATTGAAACAACAACTCACAAGTCAAAAGAAAAAAATAGAAGACACTGAAGCGCGCATCGCTTCTGATGGAGACGTCTTAGATTTAGCAGCAGCAGTATACATTTATAATGAACATGAAGTGTACTATTTATCGAGTGGTTCTAACCCAAAATACAACCCATATATGGGCGCTTATCGTTTACAATGGGAAATGATCCAATTTGCGAAAGCACAAGGTATCGACCGTTACAATTTTTATGGTATTACAGGCGACTTTAGTGAAACAGCAGAAGAT
The DNA here is from genome assembly GCF_020883535.1 of Staphylococcus ratti. Taxonomy (NCBI): domain Bacteria; kingdom Bacillati; phylum Bacillota; class Bacilli; order Caryophanales; family Staphylococcaceae; genus Staphylococcus; species Staphylococcus ratti. Next base: position 304,916 of record NZ_CP086654.1, read on the forward strand.
TATGGCGTGCAACGATTTAAAGAAGGCTTTAATGCACATGTAGAAGAATATATTGGTGATTTTGTAAAACCGATAAAGCCTTTACTTTACCGTATGTATCAAATGTTGGAGCGAAAATAATAAAAAACAATGTAGAGTATTCGTTTAAATTTTTTTACGTAGTGTACAGTCATTTAAAATGATACGTGCACGTTTTAAGTGTGAAATAATATAAAAAAGAAACTGATGAGTAAAGTCGACTTGCTCATCAGTTTCTTTTCTGTCTAGGTAGGGCGTCCTAACCCTATTAGTTGATTTTTTTCACAACTTCGGATTTTAAGCCAATTTGACCAAATCCAGGAATTTTACAATCGATGTCATGGCCATCTTCAGGATCCACAAGTTTAATGTTTTTAACTTTTGTCCCTTGTTTGATAGTGCTTGAAGCACCTTTAACTTTTAAGTCGCGAATAACCGCAACCGTATCACCGTCTTGCAGTTCATTACCATTTGCATCACGAATAATCGCAGCTTCTTCAGCTTCTGCAACAGACTCAGGTGTCCATTCATGCGCACACATAGGACAAACGTAAAGTGCGCCATCTTCGTAAGTGTACTCTGATCCACAACTTGGGCAGTTAGGTAAGGCAGTTGTCATTAATGTGACCTACTTTCTTATTTTAGTGTCTCTATTAATCTAGCATATTTTTGCTTAAATATGTGCATTAATTTTAAGAAAGTATGGCGATAAAAACAATATCGTTTGAAAACTTGGCTTTATAGTTGGTGTGCTAATGAATGGTGACTTAGCATGTAGTGGTCTAAAAAGAAAGCTTAAAATAGCCAACGAAACAGTAGTGTTATGAAATCTTATTTTCAACCGGCGCACTATGTTGCAGTATGACGATTTTATTGTTCAATCGATTCTTTAAGTAAGGAATGTGACGGCATTTACCAAACAAGCGCCATCTATCTGTAAAATAGTCAAAGTAGTTATATTCAGTTTCAATAGATAGTCCGAGTGGTAGGATGTTCATCACTTCAGCTAATCGATTATATCCATATTTAAATTGAGGTTTTGATTCTAATTGAGAGACAGCTTTGTGCCTATGGGTATTTTTCGCAATCAATTTAGAACAGAATTCGATTGCAAATGTTAATTTTTGGTATTTTAAACGAGAGACGATTTTATTGAGTAATTGGGTAATCGTTTGGGCATCAAAGTACATTAAAACACCTTCAAAAATAATAAGCATCTCCATATTGTGTTGATAAAATTCAAATTTTTGCACATCATCCATCCATGTATCATCTAGCATAGACTCCGGAATCATCTTGTATGTGCTAGTTTCTGAAAAAAACTGTTTCCGAATATCGATCACTTCTGGCACGTCTAAATCTATCCATGGTATGTCGTTTAATTCGAGGCGCGTTCTTCTTGTATCTAAACCACAACCGATATTAATAATTAAAGGCTTAGAGGATTGTTTGAGAAACTGACTGACTTGTTGATCCAATAGATATGTACGAACACTAATCCCCACTTGAGTTGGCCAAGAGTTTGAAATATTTTCAAAAGGATAGTCGATCTCTTTGAAGATTTTTTGTGAATGCAAATCTGCAATTATCGGGCTTTTTTCATTAGTTTCGGTTGCTCTATAAGCGAGAGGGATTAACATAGATTCAGGTATCCCATTTAATAATGTCATTGCTGTTTCACTCCTTATAATTGATAATCATTATCAATTATAATATAACAAAATTTCTTTTTGTCAATTTTTTAGTATAGAGAGATTGGGATGCAGTAGTTATTTAAAATATTCAAATGTTTAACAATCTTACTCTTTATATAAATATATTATCGCTTGACAATATTGTATGATTTAAAAATAATATAAATAAAGATTGTCAAAAATTTTAAGAATGTAGGTGAAGGTTATCACTATTTCAATTGTAGTATTCATTATGGCTGCTTTGTTAGTACTTATTGTTTACCTTACAAAATGTAATGCTTTAGTCGCCAATTTTGATATGTCAAAATTGCCTAAGCAATATGTCCAAAAAGGTTGGAATCTGTGGATATTAAGTGCAATGAGTGTGATTATTTCAGCATTATTGGCTATCATTTTGTATGAGATTACAACTAGCGGGTTTGCTTTTACGGTTCCAATTATAGGAATAGCAATTGCAATTTGGGCATTTATTCGTATCCATAAATATATAAAAAAAGCATAATACAAGACGATGGGGGTGGGACAACGAAATCAAATAGATTTCTGTCCCACATCTAAAGAGAAGGTAACTGTAAAAAAGCACAGTAGCTGTCTGGATTGAAACTTCGCTTACTAGCTCGTTTCAACCCTAGTTAGCCTTGTCGGGGTGGGACAACGAAATCAAATAGATTTCTGTCCCACTTCAATAATGAGAAGGTAACTGTAAAAAAGCACAGTAGCTGTCTGGATTGAAATTTCGCTTCACAGCTCGTTTCAACCCTAGTTAGCCTTGTCGGGGCGGGACAACGAAATCAAATAGATTTCTGTCCCGCTTCTATAATGAGAAGGTAACTGTTAAAAAGCACAGTAGCTGTCTGGATTGAAACTTCGCTTACTAGCTCATTTCAACCCTAGTCAGCCTTGTGGGGGCGGGACGACGAAATCAAATAGATTTCTGTCTCACTTCTATAATGAGAAGGTAACTGTAAAAAAGCACAGTAGCTGTCTGGATTGAAATTTCGCTTAGCAGCTCATTTCAACCCTAGTCAGCCTTGTGGGGGCGGGACAACGAAATCAAATAGATTTCTGTCCCGCTTCAATAATGAGAAGGTAACTGTTAAAAAGCACAGTAGCTGTCTGGATTGAAACTTCGCTTAATAGCTCATTTCAACCCTAGTCAGCCTTGTGGGGGCGGGACAACGAAATCAAATAGATTTCTGTCCCGCTTCAATAATGAGAAGGTAACTGTTAAAAAGCACAGTAGCTGTCTGGATTGAAACTTCGCTTAATAGCTCATTTCAACCCTAGTCAGCCTTGTGGGGGCGGGACAACGAAATCAAATAGATTTCTGTCCCGCTCCCTTTGCTTTGTAAATCGTTTCCGTAACACCCACAACATTTCTAGGATATAATAAAGGAGATTTAGATGAAGGAAATGGTGTGTATCAATGATGAAATCAAAAGAATCCAAAAAAGTAAAAAAGTCGTATTTAAAAATCAATCATCAACGTCATGGAATGATAATCGAAACGAGAGATTGGTCCAATCCAGTACTTCTAATTATACATGGTGGACCGGGGTTCCCTTTATATCCGTTTATGAGTGCGCATAATGTTGACTTAACCAAACAATATACGGTAGTGTACTGGGATCATCCTGGAACAGGATTGTCAGGATGGCGCAATGCACCTACCATTCAATCTTTAGTAGACGATGCTTATCAGTTGATTCAATATTTAAGAACTGAATTTCAGCAATCCAAAATTTATTTAATGTGTCATTCATTTGGCACGATTATTGGCACATATTTAGCACACCGATACCCACAATATATTGCGACGTATATTGGTGTCGGACAATTAGGTCATGTGTTAAAGAATGAACACCGTATTTTAAATCAAATTAAAATATTTGCACGTCAAGAAGGTGATCATAAAGGATTAGAATTACTTGAAAAAGTACGTTTGGATTATGATTTTCACGAAAATAAATATTATCAGTTATTGCGTGATTGGTATACTGCACGCTATAAATTAGGGTTTTCGAGTCGAGGATACAGTTTATTTAAAATGATACAAGTCATTTTGAAAACACCAAATTATACGTTATGTGAACGTTTAAATGTTTTACGCAGTGGCATGTTAGGTGCACCACGTCTTTCAAAAGAAATGACACGAACTAACTTGTTAGATATTGCCCAGGAAATATGGGTGCCTGTTGTAATTATACAAGGCGTGCATGATTTACAAACAACGTTAGAAGAAAGCCGTATCTTTTTTGAAAAGTTAGGTTCGCGCTACAAGCGTTATTACTACTTTCAAGACGCAGCACATGCCCCGTTTATCGATGAAACTGAAAAATTTTTATTTATTATGAAAGAAATTATTGACCCTCACGTAACGTGATACTGTAAATTCAAATTATGGAGGTGATGAAATGGAACGCTATACTACAGGTGAAGTCGCAAAATTATGTGGCATATCGACTCGGACGTTGCAATATTACGATGAGCAAGGAATTTTAAAACCTGCAGAAACGAATGACAAACAATATCGTGTATATACCGAGACGGAAATTCAAAAATTGAAAGCGATTTTGTTATTAAAAAAACTGGGTTTTAAGTTGAATGCGATTCGTAAAATTGTTGAAGAAACACATGCATTGCAAACGGTTAAAATTTTGTTGAATGAAAACATGGAACATTTACAAAAAGATATTGAGGAAAAACAAGCGCAGTTGAAGGAGATGAAAACAATGAATAAGATGATTCACGATGAAAGTCTGTCTCCCCTCACTAAACTAAAAGACATTGATACCATTTTGAAAACAGACACTAATTATCCATTTTTAACTTACAAAACGCTAGGGCTTGCTGGAGGCGCTACGATTCTAGAGGTAATAGCTTATTATCAAAGTTATAAGCGAAAAAATGTATGGCCATCTATTATAGGTATTGGTGGTAGCATTGCTGTTGCAGCGTACATTACTCACGATTACTATCACAAAGTAAGTTATATGTGTCCGAACTGCCAGCATGTTTTTAAACCACCATTCAAAACGTGGCTTCTTGCACCACATACGCCACGTACACGAAAGTTAGATTGTCCGAACTGTCAGTTTACAGGTTATTGTTTGGAAGTCGTTGATACGGAAAAATAATGCTCGACGTAGCTTAATTTAAAGGGGATAGGAGCTTTACAAAAGTACGCTTTGGAAAATGAAGAAACACGGTTGTCTTAGCTTGAGCTCATTTTGTATGAAAACGCTTTTAATTTCATGTTGATTCACATCAAACGCTACTATATGATGAACATGTATTTAAATTCACAGAATGGAAGTGTTTGTATGAAAATTGTAGCCGTGACGTCCTGTCCTAACGGTATCGCACATACGTATATGGCTCAAGAGAAGTTAGAACAAGCTGCAGAAGAGCTAGGTATTGAGATTAAAGTAGAGACACAAGGTGGTGTCGGTGTTGAAAACAGGTTAACTTCCAAAGACATTCAAGAAGCGGATGGCGTTATCATTGCGGCTGACCGTCAAGTTGATTTGCAACGTTTTAGCGGTAAAGTATTGATTCATGAAAACGTTCGGGCAGGTATTCATCATCCAAAGCAACTGATTGCACGTATACAAAATAACGAAGCGTCTGTCTATCATACTAACGAGGAAGCACAGACAACGACGCAAAATTCGAATGATGACAAAGCGCACAAAGGGATCCAACAGGTTTATCAGCATTTAATGAATGGTGTTTCGTTTATGGTCCCGTTTATTGTCGTTGGAGGATTATTAATTGCAATTGCTCTGTCATTAGGTGGACACAAAACAGCCACTGAAGGTATTGTCGTTCCGGACGATTCTTTTTGGAAACCTTTTGAAAAAATTGGGGCGCTCGCTTTTAGCTTTATGGTACCTATTTTAGCAGGTTACATTGCGATGAGTATCGCCGATAAACCAGGGCTTGTCCCAGGGATAATAGGTGGTGCTATTGCAGCAGACGGAAGTTTTTACGGCAGTGATGCAGGTGCTGGTTTTTTAGGTGGTATTGTTGCAGGTTTTATTGCTGGATATATCGCTAAATGGATTAAACAAGTGAAAGTGCCTAAAGCAATGGCGCCGATTATGCCAATTATCATTATACCGATTATAGCTTCGGTCATCGTAGGCCTTATCTTTATTTACTTAATTGGGGCACCGATTGCAGGAATATTTGCTGCTTTGACCGCTTGGTTAAAAGGCATGCAAGGTGCTAATATTATTATTTTAGCTATGATTATTGGTGCTATGATTGCCTTTGATATGGGAGGGCCAGTTAATAAAGTAGCGTTCTTATTTGGTTCTGCTTTAATTGCAGAAGGGAACTACAGTGTGATGGGGATGGTTGCGGTGGCCGTATGTACGCCACCGATTGGCCTAGGTATTGCAACATTCATAAACCGTCGAAAATTTAATCACAACGAAATAGAAATGGGAAAAGCGTCGTTTACGATGGGGCTTTTTGGAATTACAGAAGGTGCTATCCCATTCGCAGCACAAGATCCGTTACGAATTATTCCAGCTAATGTAATAGGCGCAATGGTGGCAGCAGTCATTGCAGCGCTAGGTGGTGTAGGTGACCGTGTTGCTCATGGTGGTCCTATTGTAGCAGTGCTTGGAGGAATTGATAAAGTGTTGTTTTTCTTTGTTGCAGTGATTGTTGGGAGCTTAGTGACAACAGCGCTTGTGCTCGTGTTGAAAAAGCAATCACCACAAATCGCAACTGTAACGGGTACACCAGCGTCTACTGAAATAGACGCTACACCTCAAGAAGCAACACAAGAAGAGACACAGACACGACAAACATCCCTCCAACAAACAGACACGACACATTTAATTCATCCAGAAACAACAATAATTCATCAAGCTACTATGTCTCGAGATGAAGCGATTGAATATATGGTTTTGAATTTAGAGAAACAAGGTTATGTTAAAAATAAAGAAACATTAGTACATGATATTTTTGCACGTGAAGCGGAATCTACGACTGCATTAGGGATGAATATCGCGATGCCACATGCGAAGACGACAGGTATTGCTCAGCCTGTAGTTTCAGTTTTGAAAAATAGTGAAGGCATCACTTGGGAGAGTTTAGATGGCACGATGCCTCACATTGTATTTTTAATTACTGTCCCTGAAAGCAGTCATGACACGCACTTGAAAACATTACAAAACTTATCACGACACCTTATGGATGACGCTCAACGTGAAGCATTATTACAAAGTGAAACAGAAGATGAACTTTATCAACATGTTGAAAAAATGATGACATAATATTTTATTAATTGCGATTAGAAGTAAAGATTGGATAAAAAGTACAGTACGTTTTAATAGAACGGAATGACGTAATAAAACAAGTTTTTCTGTTTTATTACGTCATGAAAGTTGTCTTGACGAACGTATTTTTTAGAAGATAGTGAAGCTGTTTTTTAGAAAACGCATACAGCATTGTCCAACGCTTAGCTTTTAATCGCTTTTTAATGCCTAATAATACTTTCTAAATTTTCTGAATTTTTATAAAATAAACATCAAAGGGGGAACAATATGAATAAATCAGTATATTTATTACTCTTTGATACACTGTCAACGATAGGTTCAGGCGTTTTTACATTTACATGTAGCTTTTACATACTTCAACAAACGGGGTCGGGCGTAATATTTGGCGTGTACCTCGCAATGTAAGCAATCGTAAATAGTCTTACAATACCAGTTATAGGGAATATCATTGATAGACACCATAACAAATCCATCCTTTTATTAGGACAAATAGTAAGTATTATTTCGCTTCTATCTTTCATTTTATTTTATAACCATCAGTATCAAATGATTTTCATTTTAATGATATTGCTTACTGTAGTAGATGTAACTGTAAAAACGATTGTATCCTCTAATTTGAAATGGATAACAGGAGATCATTTAGAACGCGTTGTGTCACTAAGACAATTGATTCAATCTTCTGCATTACTTGTCTCTCCAATTGTTGGAGGAATACTTATTTCTATTTTAACGATTCAACACGTAGCAATAATCAATATAATTACAGAGCTTCTAGCTTTAATTTTTATTTTTTTATTAGCATTTAAAGAGGGCGTGCTAAAAGTCAGAGACAAAACTTTTGGAGCGATTTTAAAGCAGGTGTGCGTTATATTTATCAAATGACAGAAGTTAAGTATTTATTAGTATTTTGCATCTTTTTAAACTTTATCGTCAATGCATTAATTGTTGGGATGCCCATTTTGATAATTCAAAAATTATCATTAATGTCAAAACATTTAGGCATGGCAGAGAGTATGTTAGGTATCGCTTTAATTTTGAGTGGACTTGTATTTTCGATTGTGCCAATCAGAAAAAATTTAAAGCTCAGCTTTCTTCTGGCTTTTATTATGCAAGCATTGGTATTTATTTTACTAATCATTACTCAAATTGTTTCAATTTCGATACTCGTTATATATAGTTTCGTATTGATAGGACAGTTTATATTGGGTTTTTCAGTGACTTTGGGGAATATTCCGTATCAAATTATGTTGCAACACTTAGTGGACGAAGCATATAAATCTCGAGTGTTTTCAGTGAATCAAAGTGTGGTTTCTTCACTTGTCCCATTATCCTATACGTTATTTGGTTTCTTATTACCGGCGTTTTTTACAGAGACTTTAATTGTATGTAGTATTGTGATGCTTTTAATGATTATTGTATTTTATATGAAAATGAAGCCGATCCAGACTGAATTTGAGATGTAAATGGATCTAAAATGAATTTTGGAAAGTTAGAGAAAATATATGGTTTTATGAAGTGAGAGTTTACAAAAAATTCAAATGTTTTTAAAATAAGAAATTTATAATTTTTAGTGTAAGTAGATTAAATATTAAAGGAGTGTATTAAAGTGAAAAAAAGAATTCAACTTTCTTTTCTGATTATGTTAGTTGTAGTCATAACTTTAGGATTTACAGTGCCACGAACAGCAGATGCAGTAAGTGATTCAACGAAAGCGGCCAAAACTTACACAACAGATGTGAAAGATACGACAAAGTTAAGCCAAACTCAAAAAGCAGCGCTTGCGTATTATATTCAAGGGTATGACAGATTTACATTTACGAGACAAGAAATCAAAAAGGGCAAATATACTGTGCTTTGGATGGAAGGAAAAAAATATGTTTATCCTATTAAAAAAATTGATTTGGTAAAACAGCCTAGGTTTAGTAAAGGCATGGAACATATGCAAGGGGCACCTGAAGATATGGTGTTTTATCATGTATTACCCGCTAAAGGAAATTTTGCGACAGTGATAGGAGTAAGCAAAACACAAGTAGTAATTGGTGGTACGCAAAATTCATCTACGTATAAAGCCTTTCTCAAAAATGCAAAAGTTCAAACACTTGCACCACTTTATCAACAATATCATAAAGATCCAATGTATCAACAAATTGTAAATAAAATGGTAGTAAGAACGACATACCCTAAGTCATAGATGTTAAGCGAAACTAATAATGTAACGTAATTAAGGAGCCGAGATAAGTCTTTGGCTCCTTAGTATATTGGCTAAATGTAATGCTAGAATACAAAAGTATTATCTAGGTTGCCCTGTAATGTAATCTAGTTGTTTTGCTGTATTTGCATCGATTGTACGGTAAGAAATAACGCCTAGTCCTTTAACGTTTGTTTCTGAAATGACGATTGAACCATCGTCATTTACTTTTTCAACAAAAGCGACATGACCGTAATAGCGATCTGCACCTAATTGATTTGGTTGGAACACGATAGCATTGTGTGGTTCAGGCGTATCTGTTACTTTATAGCCTTTCGTTAAAGCATTGTAACTCCAGTCACTTGCATTTCCCATATCTTTCGCGATGTGTACATTGTATTGTGCCATTCGATGATAAACATACCATGTACATTGTCCTTGAGGATAGTTGGCACTTTCTCCTGCTACTCTAAAAGGCTGGAAATTCACATTTTTTAAAGCGTCTGGTTTTTGAACAGAGCCTTCAGATAATGGACTTGCGAGTTCAGGGTTATCATAGCGTGAAAGATCATATGTTTCGATTAAGTGAATCAGTTTTTGATCGTAATCTGGGTCTGTAGCATATGTACCGACTAAAGCTTTAGCCGCTTTGCGATAATCACTACTTTGGCTTTTCCACGCATCTTTATAAATTGTAGGATGACCGTCTATCCCATTTTTAATCAGTGTGGCATAATCATCAAGTGATGCTTTATTATCTGGATATTTACGGAAATCTGCGTTGATTTGGTACATTTGTTTACCATCAGATTCTAGTGTTTGAAATGGAACAGAAGCTCCGTGGTACGCCCCTTTCATACCGAAAAGGTTATAATTGGGTGCTTTAGATAAATCACTACGACCTGAGTCAGATTCTAAAATAGCTTGAGCAATCATAATGGATGCGTAAAGTCCTTCGTTTTCAGCAATTTCATGTGCATCGGGTGCAATACGGTTAATAAATGCACGTGTTTCAGGATCTTCTATAATACTTAAGCGTTGTTGTCCATTGGCTTCCTCAGGTTGTTTTTCAAAAATCGTCGTTTGACGTGTAGCATGTTTCGATGAATCAGACGACTGTTGTGGCGCGTGTTCTCGAGATGATGTTAAGGCATCTTTTGAAGGGAGTTGTGGATTGTTTTTATCGTTATTAGGATGAGACTTTTCAGTGTCGTCGTGCTCTTGAGATGTTTCACCATATTTTTTGAAAAAAGCGTCCATTCCTTCTGTTTGTTGTGTTTCGTTTGATGTGTTTGCTTCTGATTTTGTGTCTGCTGTGTCATCAGTAGAATTACTTTTAGTAGTGGCATAAGCATCTACTGGTGAAAAAGAGGGGGCGACAAGTGCAGTCGCAATGAGTATTCGTACAACATAGTTACTTTTCACTTAAGTGCTCCTTCCTTAGTCCTAATACAATTTGATGAAGTGCCTCAAAAAAATTAGAATATGAAAACATTGATGTAACGGGGTTCATCGCCTTCAAAGGATGAATTTTTAAGGTTTATAAATTTCAAATATATACATTTTAAATTTTACATGATTATAATAGATTAATAAAGATTTTTTCATTCTGAGGTGAAATTATGAAAAACCCCATCGATATTTTTAAGATGGATATCAAGCAATTGGTGAAAAGCCCAATTGCATGGCTTGCTTTAATAATGTTGACCGTCTTACCTGCACTTTTCGCATGGTATGACTTGAGTGCCAATAAAGATCCTTTTCAACAAACCGAACATATGAAGATTGGTGTTGTCAATGAAGATAAAGGAACTAAAATTCAAGGACGTAAAATCAATGTTGGTAAGACAGTAGAACAACAATTAAAAACACAAAAAAAGTGGGATTGGCAATTTGTCGATCGTCAAACGGCAGAGAGTGCTTTGAAAAAAGGAAACTACGTCGCTGTTTTACATATACCTCAAACATTTTCAGAGGATGTGACCGGAATTATTCGGCAAAAGCCGAAACAAACGACTGTGACATATCATGTTAACGAGAAAATAAATGCAATTACACCAAAATTGACAGATGCGACGATGGGAGAATCGATTAAACAAGCGGACGCAATGTTTAATGCGAGTGTGATGAAAGTTTTACTTGATGAAGCGAATAAACAGGGCATTCAACTTGAAGATCAATTGCCTTCTTACCAAAAAATTCGCGATAGTATTGCGCTCGCTAATGAAGCAATGCCTAAAATCGAACAATTTAAACAAGCCGTCATTGAACTTGATCGACAGCAAACTGATTTAGAAAAAAATCTTACGGCTTTACAACAAGTGACGCAATATAAAAATGAGGCAATGGCAGCGAATCAACAATTAAATCAAATTCATAATCAAAACCTTGCAAAGTATGGGCCAGTATTAAGTGGTCAAGCCTACGATATTTCTGTAGCTACAGGTCAATTTAATCAGTCGTTGGAACCTTTGTTTAATCAATATGATAGTGTGCGGACTAACTTAGAAAATCATCAGCCGGGCGCACGTGCACAATTGAGCACGTTAGCACAAACGTTAGAGAAAGATTTTCCGTCAGTGCAAACAGATATTAATAAGGCCAACCAGCAATTTGAAACGTTAGACAAAGATAATACTTTAGAGCATATTGTGAAATTGATGCGCACGGACTTAAAAAAGCAAGCAGGTGTAGCTTCTAATCCAATTCATTTAGAGCGCCAAAGTTTGTTTACGGTCGAAAGCTTTCAAAGTGGTCTAACTCCTTTCATTACATCGACGGCATTATGGCTTGGACTATTATTAACGACGTTATTAATTCACGCACGTCACCCTTATGAGACAACTATAGAAGCACGTAGCTCAAGATTTCATTTTCTTGGACGTATAGGATTATATACATGGATAACGTTGTTTCAAGCATCAACAATTATCATCACATTGTTTTTTATTTTAGAAATTCCAATTCAAAGTCGTCTTCTATTTGTTGGCGTGAGTGCCTTTGTTGCCTTAATTTATGTATTTATTGTCTATACATTAGTGGCATTATTTGGCAATATCGGCAAAATTGGTGTAGTCCTTTTACTTGCTTTTCAATTTGTAGGGACAGATGGAGTGTTTCCAAGTGCAGTGGCGCCGTCATTTGTGCAAAAGATACAACCTTTTTTACCATTCCATCATAGTTTAATGCTGTTTCGTGAAGCAGTAGGTGGAGTCGTTTACGAAGCACTCGTGACTGAAATGGCTTGGTTAGGGCTATTTGGAATTGGTGTCTTTATATCTGGACTCCTCTTGTATCCATTATTACGTCGATTGCGTTTAAAACGCATCGAAAAACGTGGAACATCTAAGTTATTTGAATAAATGGTGTATTATGATACATTGAGAGAGTAACCTTAAGAGATGTTGTATGAAGGAGGGGGAGGATGTCAGAAAAAATATATCGTATGAAAGTGAAAAGTGTTTATCCACATTATATCAATAAGGCCGAGAAGAAAGGCCGAACGAAACAAGAAGTAGATACCATTATTAAGTGGCAGACAGGCTATACACAAGAGGCACTTGAACAACAACTCGAACAAGAGGTGACGTTCGAACAATTTTTTAAAGAAGCGCCTGAGTTGAATCCAGACCGTAAAAAAGTTAAAGGGGTCATCTGTGGGATACGTGTGGAAGAGATTGAAGACGATATAGTTCAAGAAGTCCGTTATCTCGATAAAATGATAGACGAGTTGGCTAAAGGCAAGACGTTAGATAAAATTTTTAGAAAGTCCACATAATAAACTAAAAACAGCGGTGAAGCGATTGTTCATAAGAACATTGCTTCACCGCTGTTTTTTATAGTAGAAGCGGATGTGATTTTCTGAAACTTCCGTTTGTGATATTTTGAGCTTCTTATTATAGGTATTATTTTATTTAAGGTTGTGAAGTGTTAGCGTTTGGCGTTGTGTTATTTTTAGGTTGCGTTGTTGAAGATGAAGGTTTGCTAGGTGCTTGTTGAGTTGGACGTTCTGATGTAGCAGGTCGCTGTGTTGGTTCAGATGTCGTTGGGCGCTCAGTCGTTGGTTCATCTGTCTTAGGTTTTGCTTGCTGTGTTGATGGTTCCTCAGTTTTGTGTGGCTGTGGAGAAGGACGTTGTGTTGGGTATGTGGGTTGCTGATGATGGTAATATTCTTGCGTTGGTTGCTCGTAGCCGTGTTCTGACGTTGTGTGATCGTCTGTTACATCTTCAGCTGTTTTCTTGTTTTTTATTTTATCCTTTGTTGTGGATTGTTCTTGTTTCTGAGTGCTATCATCGATCCTTGGTGTATGCGTGAAAGCTTTAATAGATACGGCGATAAGTAAAACAACAAGAAACAATATCACAACAACAGAAGTCACTTTTTTCATTTTCGTGGTAGCCTCCTTGAACGTGCTTGTGCATTAGTTATAGTATAGCGAATATTCTCATAAATGGTAAGATGTTAAACTTGGTTTTATGCCATAAAAAAGACATCGCCTCAAAAATTAAGTGGGGAGGGTAGAAAGTTGGGGATATAAAAAGGTTGAGACATAACGCATAGAACGTTTTGTCTCAACCTCTACTAGGTCATTCATTAGAATGAATGATACAATCCTATTTCAAGGATCCAAACTGCATATATAATGCAATCGCTCGCTTGAGATCAGCATAATTCATTTGACTATACCACTGAGTTTCACGAAAGCACGCTAAAATCTCATCAGAAGTATGAAGTCCTTCAGGAAACTCAGCGTGTGCATACATATGCCGTGCCAAATCACCTAATGGCGTATCATCATCTAAGAAATCTCGCATGTAATCATAAAAGCTCAAATTGTTCACCTCATTTGCGAGCCGACATACATTATAACATATAAATGGGCTAAGGATAGGGCAAAATATATAAGCGTTATGTAGAAATATTAGTAGGTAAAATTGAAAATTGAAAATGTATAGATATCAGCTGTATGCTACGCTTTTTGAGGTGACATATTGTTAGGGCAATGGGGCGAGAAGTGATAAAAAATCGTCTGCTTTCGTGATTAGGCAAATACTTTCTCAAAAGAGGCATTTAATCTAGTGTAGACAATTCGTTTTAGTATTGCTATGAATGAAAAAAGAGTAGGTATCGGCTCGTTTTTTCGAGAGACATTAATAGGGCTTATAGCAGTTTTAAGGACTTTATTATTTGGTGTTACAGACTCCAGATATACAATTTTCACAATCAATCATTGATTTCATATGTTCGATATTAGTAATAATTATATTAGATTTAGAATAGCGCATACATTTTGCGTTTTTAAGCATCTTTATAGATCTCGCAACATTTTCTCTAGTTGTACCACAGTATTGACTTAACTCTTCTTGAGTTATTTTGATAGAAATTCTAATATTTTTACCCTCTTGAACACCAAAAGTATTTGCTAATCTTAAAATGATGGAGATTAAGCTTAAAATAGGAAACATCCGTTTTAGGATACATATATTTGTTTTTGCTACCAATAAAAAAAGAGTTATCATTTAAAATTTTATGAATGATCGTATCTCCACCTAAAGAATCTTGTTTTAATATTAGCAACCCTTGATTGATGAAATATAAATAGTTTTCTTCGGTAGTCTGTATCATATCTTTTGTTAAAAACTCTAGTTTTTTGTTGTTTTTAATTAATTGAGTTATTTCAGGTAATTCACACACAACAATCCCCTACTTTTTCATATTTATGTATAAATAGTAACAGTTTTTTTGAAATTGTAACAAATTATACAGTTATTAATTAGAAGTGAAGCTATATTGTTATTGTAAGTAACTTAAATAAGTGTGAAGAAATTTGTTATGGAATAGGTATTATAGGGTTCTGTTGCAAAGTTGATTTGATAGTATAATTTAAACAAAAAGGAGTCTTCTGTATGAACTATTTCAGATATAAACAATTCGATAAAGATGTCATCACTGTAGCCGTTGGCTATTACCTAAGATACGCATTGAGTTATCGTGATATATCTGAAATATTAAGCGAACGTGGTGTCAATGTTCATCATTCAACAGTCTATCGTTGGGTTCAAGAATATGCACCGATTTTGTATCAGATTTGGAAGAAAAAGTATAAAAAAGCTTATTATAAATGGCGTGCCGATGAGACATATATCAAAATTAAGGGCAAATGGTGCTATTTATATCGTGCGATTGGTGCAGACGGCCATACATTAGATATTTGGCGAGATAATCATGCGGCATATGCGTTTATTAAGCGTCTTATCAAGCAATTTGGCAAACCCCAAATGATAATTACAGATCAAGCACCGTCAACGAAGGCCGCAATGTCTAAACTAATCAAAGATTTTAAACTTAACCCGAACTGTCATTGTACCTCTAAATATTTAAATAATCTCATTGAACAAGATCATCGTCATATCAAAGTAAGGAAAATAAGTTATCAAAGTATCAATACGGCAAAGAATACGTTCAAAGGCATTGAATGTATTTATGGACTATATAAAAAGAACCGCAGATCTCTTCAGATCTACGGGTTTTCGCCATGCCGTGAAATTAGCATCATGCTAGCAAGTTAATACGAAGTATTATTTTAAACATGAGTCTAGAGATTTATTTTTTAGCTTTGCAACAGAATCCTAAAAGATATATATATAAGGAATGTTTGAATTACGTGAGTGTTAAATATAATGATGAATAGGGGTGGGACAAAAATCAGTTTGATTTCGATGTACCACTCTCTTTTGTGTGATCTTTCAAAATCAGTGGGTCGTTATGTGCTTCAATATTCCTCTGTTTGGCATTTTTCTCTCGACAATAACATTTTCTACCGTTTTCGTTTTGACAATGTTTACATAAAAAGTACCGTATCATTAGAAATGACATAGAATGTATCACAAAAACGATAATTTTTAGAAAAGATATCAAAAGCACACATTTCAATGTTAAAATAGACGATATTATCGAATTGTAGTAGAAGGGGTGTTTATAATGATTCAAGCGAATGAAATATTGGATAAGATGAAAAATCAAAAAATTAATTATGATAAAGTTTTGCGAAAAATGATACAAAATTGGGAGCGTGAGGGCGTACGTCCTAAAATTTTATTGCATAGTTGTTGTGCGCCATGCAGTACTTACACATTAGAATTTTTAAAAGAATATGCGGATATTGCGATTTATTTTGCCAACCCAAACATACATCCTAAAAATGAATATTTACGACGTGCTAAAGTTCAAGAACAATTTGTTGAAGATTTTAATGCGCGCACAGGTGCAAATGTAAAATATATAGAAGCGCCTTATCGTCCACATGAATTTATGAAGATGGCAAAAGAAAAAGGTGTAACAGATGCTCCAGAAGGTGGCGCAAGATGTTCGGCATGTTTTGAGATGCGTTTAGATATGGTTGCGCAAGCAGCTGTGGACTTTGGTTACGATTATTTTGGAAGTGCAATTACTTTGTCACCAAAGAAAAATGCGCAACTCATCAATGGAATCGGACTTGAAGTCCAACAACTTTATGATGTCTTTTATTTACCGAGTGATTTCAAGAAAAATAAAGGTTATGAGCGCTCGATTACAATGTGTCAAGAATATGATATCTTCCGTCAATGCTACTGTGGCTGTGTTTTTGCAGCACAACAACAAGGTATTGATTTTAAAACGGTTAATCGACAAGCAAAACTTTTTTTAGAACAAATGAATCATAAATAAGACGAATTAATGTCATTTTTACGATTAGTACATAAAAATGTGAATGTCATCAATACTATTATGATATAATATCCGGGGATATTATTTCCTTTTAGATTTAAGAATTGATGAAATGAAAGAAGGCACAGCTATGAATCGTAAAACATCTTTTTTGATTGCATGCTTATGTCCATTAATGATCGCAGGATGTAGCGTGCAGTCAAAAACAGAAGATGACATTTTAAAAGTCGAACTTCCTTTAAAAACGACCGACATTGCCCCATATCAATCTGACACTTCTGTCAAAATGGGTGCAACAGAAACACTCTTCAAAGTTGCAAATGATGGTAAGGTCACGCCACATTTGGTTAAACAATATCAACAAGTGACACCTCAAACACTTAAACTCACACTTAAACCCAACATTTATTTTCAAAATGGCACACATCTTACTGGAGAAAAAGTAAAACAGAGTTTAGAAAGCGCATTGTCACATGGTGATTTGCTTAAATCTACATTGCCTATTCAAAAGATAGAGGCACATGGACAGTCGCTTACAATTACGACTTCAGAACCTTATCCAGAGTTGACGTCAGAGCTAGCAAGTCCGTTCTCTGCAATTTTTGATACGAAAGCTAAAGAAGACGTCTCCAAACATCCTATTGGAACAGGTCCTTATGAAGTTCAGAAGTACCAACCTTCCCAAGGGATGTCATTAAAGCCAAATCTGCACTATTGGCATGGAAAACCAAAACTTAAAGGCATTGACGTGACTTATCAAGAAGATGGTTTAACGCGCGTCAATCATTTAGAAGCGGGTGCAGCTGATGTGATTACTGATGTTCCTGTGACTAACGTTGATCATTTAGAAGCAAATCCTGATACAAAAGTCCAACATGTTAATGGTTATCGAACGCAAATGTTGCTTTACAATCATGACAGTCCTAAAATGACGAAATCCGTGCGTGAAGCGTTAGACAATGTGATTAACCGTGAAAGTATCGTGGATACAATTTCGAAAGGGTACGCTAAGCCTGCAAGTGGTCCTTTTAATACTGCGCTTAATTTCATTCAAAGTACACCTGTGCCAAAGCAAAATATTGAAAAAGCACGTCGTATAATGGAAAAAGCGGGATACGATGCGCATCATCCGTTAGAGTTGGAGGTCGCAACTTATAACGGTCGACCTGAATTGCCTAAAATTGCGCAAGTCATTCAATCAGATGCGGAAAAAGCACATATTCATATTAAATTACGAAATGTAGAAGATATTGAGAGTTATCTTGCGAACCGTAAGCAGTGGGATGCTTCATTATATAGCATTGGTACGATTCCAAGAGGAGATACCGGTTACTTTTTTAATCAAGCGTATTTAAAAGATGGCGGCATTAATAAAGGAGATTATCATGATGATACGGTGACACCGTTGATTCAACAGCTCAATCGAACAGTTGGAGATGCACAACGACATCGTTTAAGTAATGACATTATAAAGAAAACACAAGCGGATTTTCCGAATAGTTACATTTCGTATAATGAAACGATTCATGCGACCCAGTCGCGCGTGAAACATTTAGAAACAACGCCTAATGATATTTATCTGATTGATGAAAAGGTAGAGATGGAAGATGCGCATTAAATCATTTTTGAGCCGATTTGGACAAATGATTTTAGTGTTATGGGTGCTTTCGACCATTACGTTTATTTTAATGAAATTAACGCCAGGTGACCCGATTAGTAAACAATTACATGCAGGTGAGGTCAATGTTTCTCAAACTCAGTTAGAAGCTGTAAAAGCAGCACATGGGTTAAACCAATCTTATCTCGTGCAGTACGCTGATTGGTTAAGTCACGTTCTTCGCTTAGATTTCGGTCAGAGTTACCAAACAGGGCATGATGTAATGTCGGCATTGTTACATTATGCGCCGCCAACATTGATTTTAGCAGGATTGACGATTGGTGTAGTCCTTTGCGTAAGCATTCCGTTAGGCATTACTGCTGCTTGGCATCATCAGCGGACGTTAGATTACGCCATTCGTATTGGCAGTTCTATTGCGGTCAGTTTGCCATCGTTTTTCTTGGCTATCGTATTAATTTATATTTTTGCGAGTCGATTGCAGTGGTTACCTATTGCGGGCTTCTCATCACCGTTACATCTCATTTTACCAGTTGCAGCTTTGAGCATTAGTATGTGTGCATATTATGTACGCTTAATGCGCGTGACTTTATTGGAGTTGTATCGAAGTAGAGAAGTTGAAATCGCACGTTTACGTGGTTTGTCGGAGCGCTTTATATTAAAGCATCTTTTACTTAAACCGGCTTTAACGCCAATTGTAACGATGATTGCATTATCTATGGGAAGTCTTATTGGTGGTACAGTGGTCATTGAAAACATCTTTAATATACCTGGGTTAGGCCAGTTTTTGGTGGATAGTATTCGGGCGCGTGATTACCCTGTGATTCAAGGTATCGTGTTGTTTTTAGGATTGATCGTTGTAATCGCAAATACAGTGGGAGATGTTATCGTTTCAAAACTCGATCCTAAAAGACGCTTGGCAAAGTGCGATTTAAAAAAGGAAGCGTTGAAATATGAAAGTGAGGGTGCTTTGAAATGAGTCAACATTTACCTAAAATGGTCTGGGTCCTTTTCACTTATATCGGTATACTCGTTATTGCGCAATTTTTCGTTGCACCGGAGACTGCGTACGACGTGCATCTTCATAAAGTGTTTGAACCTATGAGTTTTAATCATTTACTAGGTACAGATGACTATGGACGAGATGTATTGGCGCGATTGATTGTTGGTGCGCGAGAAACGCTTTTAGTCAGTTTGTTGACGCTTTTAGTCAGTGTTGTTATTGGTGTGCCATTAGGTTTAATGTCTGGTTATCACGGTGGAAAAATAGATAGCATATTGATGCGTATTGTAGATGTTGGCTTAGGGATTCCTGAGTTTGTGCTCATGCTTGCGATGGCTAGTTTTTTACCACCGAACATTTGGAATTTAGTGTTGGCAATGGCACTTTTACGTTGGATGACCTATACGCGTCTAACACGGCAGATTGTTGCTGGACTGAAATCTGAACATTACATTCAAATGGCACAATTATTTCATGTTCCTACTTGGAAAGTTTTATGGCACCATATGACACCCCATATTTTGCCATCTATCCTTGTTGTGGCTACCGTCGATTTTGGGAAAATTATGCTTTATATTGCTGCACTGTCATTTTTAGGTCTTGGTGCACAACCGCCAACACCAGAATGGGGTGCAATGTTGAACGCTGGACGTGATTATATCACTTCAGAGCCTCTAATGATTTTAGCGCCAGCCCTATTCATTACAGTGACGATTTTAATTTTCCAACTAACTGGCGATGCGTTAAGAGACTATTTTGCGAAAGAGGGGCGTTAACGTGAACGATATACATTTAGAAGTTGAACAACTCACGGTCACACAATCGTCACGAACTTATATTCATTCCGTTAATTTGACGTTATTAAAACATGAAATCACGGCTTTAATTGGGCCGAGTGGCTCCGGCAAAACACTTTTAACGAAAGCCTTATTACAACAATTGCCTAAAACGATGAGAATGAGTTGTAACGCCTTACAGTACGAAGGTGAAGTCGTAACACAGATGACGTCTTTGCTAGGAAAACGTATTGGTTATATGAATCAAGATTACATGCACAGTTTTAATGAACATACACCATTAGATCAACAGCTCCTTCAACTGTATCGTTACCATTTTCCAGTTTCAAAAACAGAAGCACAACAGCAAATACAAAAAGCACTCGGTTGGGTAGGTTTGGAAGACTTGAACCTGAAAAAGCGTTATCGATTCATGTTGTCTGGCGGACAATTGCAACGGTTAGTTATCGCGAGTGTAATGATGTTAGAACCAAAGTTGATTATTGCAGATGAACCAACTGCTTCACTAGACGTTGTTAATGGGGCACGTATGATCAAGTTGCTTAAACACATAGTAGACGAACACGGAGTGACTTTGTTTATCATTACTCACGACTTGTCCCATGTTTCTCGAATTTGTGATGAACTTTACGTTATGGATCAAGGGAGAATAGTGGCCTCAGGCACTTTTGATACCTTTGATGCGCAACATCCTCATCCTATCGTTGCACAATTGTTTAAACAATAACGTCGGCTGCAAGGAGGCACAGACTCATGATACAAATGGAAAATGTTTCCATAGGCCATGCACATCAATGGCGTTTAAGAAACGTCAGTCTCACGATTAGAGACGGGGAAAAGGTAGGAATTATCGGGATGAGTGGCTCTGGTAAAACGACACTCGGAGAATTATTAGTAGGCCTAAGGCAACCCTCTAAAGGTAAACTAACCAATGATTTTCAAGTGCGCTTACCGATATTTCAACATGCCAGTCAAGCGTTTAACCCGAAACGCACGATAGGATTTGCGTTGCAAGAAGCAGTGAATTTACGGCCGAATGAGCGTAATAAAATGATGCATAGATGTGAGCATGCTTTGCATACATTTGGTTTGTCGCCAGAAGTATGGAAGTGTTACCCTCATGAAGTCAGCGGAGGTCAACTCCAAAGGTTAAATGTTATTCGTACATTGATGGTAGAACCAGATATGACAGTATGTGATGAAATGACTGCGAATGTAGATGTGCTAGTTGAGCATGAAATGGTGCAGCAATTGAATCGATATCATGCAGAAACGGGCAAAACACTTATCATGATTTCACACGATATTGCGTTTTTATCACAATGTGTGGAGCGCTTTATCGTGTTGGAAGATGGAGAATGTGTCGATGATTTTATGAAAGCAGATATGTTTAATAAAGAGAGACGTATTGCAACGCAAAGACTTATAGAAGTTTATCAATAGAAGAATAAGCATGACACGATTTATAACATTTATCACTTATTAATTAAAAAGTTGTTAGCCTTGAAAAAGTGCTTTCCAAGGCTAGAGGGAGCGGGATGACGAAATCAAATCGATTTCTGTCCCGCTTCTTTTTATATGTAGTAAAAAAACTGCCGACTAAGGCTTAGTCGGCAGTCTAGAAGGTGGATCATACGGTTTTTAAAGTCATCATCTGTGATGCCGTAATCTTACTCCGCTTCTTTTTTCATTATTTCATTATAAATCATATCACCAATAAATTTTGAAGCTTGACCATTTTCAATAGAACAGAAGCGGTCATAAAATGCATCAATTTTTGGTGTATAGTCTGTTTTGATTGTATCGAGTTGTTTTAAACCTTGGATTAACTCACTTGGTTGTGTATAAATAGGGCCTGGTAAATCTTTATGATAATCGATATAAAAACCACGTAAATTTTTATCGTATTTTTCTATATCATAAGCAAAAAAGAACTGAGGTCTTTTTAAAATACCATAATCGAACATGACGGAAGAAAAGTCCGTAATTAACGCATCACTAATTAAATAAAGTCTAGAAATATCATTATAATGTGACACATCAATAGCAAAGTCTTCAAACCCATTCAAGTCAATGGCATTCGCAATGAGGTAGTGCATACGTAATAAAATAACGTAATCATCGCCAAGTGCTGCTTGAAGCTTTGGTAAATCAATTTTAAGTTCGAAAGTATATTGTCCTTTTTTAATAAATTCATCATCGCGCCAAGTTGGAGCGTACATGACAATTTTTTTGCCTTCAGGAATGTTCAATTCTTCTCTAATTTCTTGTTGTAGTTCTAAGTCATGGGCACGGTTCACTAAAATATCATTTCGTGGATAACCAATTTCTAGAATGTCGTCTGGCGCCATCCAAAACGCTGTTCTAAAAATTTCTGATGAGTAACGGTTAGGCGAAATTAAATAGTCCCAACGTGACGTTTCTTTGTTGAAATTACGTTTATAAAGCGATGTCGTTGTACCTGGCATACGCACGACTTTCATATCATTAGCAAGGCGCTTCAACGGTGTACCATGCCACGTTTGAATGTAAGTTTGATTTGGTTTTTTGTTTAAGAATAATGGAATACGTGCGTTAGAAACCCAAACTTTTGCTTCTGAGTAAGCGTTATAGTAAGCTTTAGATTCTTTTTTAACTTTTGTAGCGCTTCCTGGAATTTGGCAATGTTCAGGATCTTTTAAGACCCATTTATAATTTAATTCAGGATAATGATGTTGCATGTATTCGTAGATGTATTTAGGGCTATCGCTATAATTTTTGCCACCAAAGGATTCGAAAACGACCGTTTTCCCTGTCACATTGTCTTCTTTATCAGTTAAAAAGTATTCTGAGCGTTCTTTACCTTTTTGACGTAAAGCAATACGTTTCGCATGACGTGTCATAAAACGGAACTTATTAATGCGTAAACCGAGTTCTGGTTTTCTTAAAGCATAGGCCAACATTTCTAAGCCGAAAAGTAATTTTTTCTCACTCAAAATAGCAACATTTAAATGACGTGCGACTTTAACGAGTGCTTCGGTATGCAATTGTGTACGACGTGGTGTTTCATCAAGATTAGGCATAAAGTCTTGATGCAATTTTTGGATCATTTTTGCTTTGATGAAGTTGCGAATAGGGCCTTTTTTGACGCGTGATAACGCATCGATAAAGCTGTTGACGTAATCTTCAAAAAGAACGTCAAAACTTTGCTCAGACAATGTATTTGTTTCAAACGGATCATATACTTCACCTTTGAAATAAAATGGAAAATAAGTAATACGTACGAAGCGATTGACATATTGAACATATTCAAGCACGAATGACCAGTCTGTATAAACTTTTAAATCTTCATTGAAACGAATGTCATGTGCTTTTACAATCCCTGTACGGAAAATGATGTTGCATGCTGTATTTTTACGTAAAAATGAATTAGGATTATGCTTCGTATCAAAGTATTGAACTTGTACACGGTCTTGATCTACAAATTGTGGCATTTTGAGGCTAAATTCATGTATAGGTGCAACTAAGCCATCTAAACCATTTAAATGCTTAAGGTAAAATTGAACCGCATAAGTTGCCAACTTATCATCGGCATCAACAAACATGAAATATGGCGTTTCTACATGAGTCATCCCTACATTTCTTGCATGTGCGTGCCCACAATTATAGTCTAGTTTTACGTATTTCACATTTTTATCATAGTCTTTAAGTGCGGCTTTCATTAACTTTTCGCTGTTATCAGTAGAACCGTCATTGACGAAAATGAGGTCAAAAGACTGATTACGTTGGCGTTTTAAATAGTCAATACACGACTCTATATACTCTTCTGAGTTATAGAATGGCACTATAATTGATAGTGCATTCATAAAGAATCATCCTCTCTCTGTCTCTCTTTCAATTCTAATTCTTTCGTATTATAGCATTTCTTGAAGATATAAAATAGCAGTTATATTTTTGATACTGATAATTTATAAGAGATGTATTAATGACGGAGGTTTTAAAATGGATTTAGGTTGTTAATAAGTAATTTTTTTTGGTAAAATCAAAAAAATAATAAAAATGTGGGTGAAAAAGTGGGAAAATTAATTTCAGTGATTGTACCTGTATATAACAAAGCACCTTTTTTAGAACGTTGTATAGAATCGTTAATTCATTTAAAGCATCACGAAAAGATTGAAGCTATTTTTGTAGATGATTGTTCGACAGATGACTCTTTAGAGATTATTAAAAAATATGCATCAAACTATGACATGGTTAAATGTATTCAACTGCCTAAAAATACGGGAGGTCCAGCACAACCTCGAAACGAAGGGATGAAACGTGCTGAAGGAGAATACCTTACATTTTTAGATGCAGATGATTGGTTAGACTGTAATCATTTTATAGAGTTTGTTGAACGTGTCAAAGCGGATGGATCAGACATTGGCTTCGGGAGAGCGTTCAAACATACAGATAAAAGAATTACACAAATTGCTCGTTTTCAATCATTTCAAAATCAATCAGGGCTTGTACCTTATGAGATGGAAAAGGTGTTTCGTGCTGTAGGACCACCAGGAAAGATTTTTAAAAAAGCGCTTGTGGAGATGCACCAAATCGAATTAAAACATTTAAAATATGGCGAAGATAAACTCTTTTTTACAGAGCTCATTAGTAAAGCAACGTGTGCAACAATGTCGACATTACCGACATACCATGTAAATCGGTATAGCCAAAACGTGTCACTTATTAAAACGACAACGGCTTTTGAAAAAGCTAAAATTAATTTCAGTTTGTTGAAAGAAATCATTCAACTAGATATTCCAAAAGCAGCGTTAGTAAATGTGCTTTCTAGATTTTTAGAATTAGATTTTATGAAACGCTATTTCTTCACAAAATCATTTTTGAAGTCACAAAGTAAGCAAGAGTACTATGCACTCTTTGAAGAAGTTTGCCAAGTGATTGAAAATACGGGTACAGCGATTGAACCATTATTTACGATAGAAAAATATAAAGTAACATACACGTTGTTCAAAAATAAAGCATTTGAACAGTTAGAAGCGTTTATTAAAACGCTAATGTCAGATGAACAATTTTCACGTTATGTTGACAATGGCGTGGTTTATTTGGAGAGTGGTAGTACTGATATTCCACCGCTGCAAGTCGCGTGCTACCCTGTATATCAAGGGACGCAATGTGTAGATGGACAAAAATATGAAGTGATTGAAGTGTTAAAGCCCGTGGATGTTTCGATTCGAGGCGTAAGAGCGGTAGAATTGCATAATGAATTAAATGAAAAAGAGATTCCTTTTGAATTAAAAGGAAATAAACTGTATATTCCAACAGAAGCATTACAATATCATACGGAAGTGCCATTTAATTTGGCAGTGGATTATTTAATATATGATACGGAACGGGTGTATGCATCGTATCCTTCCACACAAACTGAAAATGTGATGAAACGAAAGGCGTTTAAAGTTGAATTTACACCGCAAGATACGATAAAAATAGGCAACAAACATTATTTTAAAGAAGCGCCTAAAACAGTTGTTACAATTAAAAAAGTAAAATTGTATGGAGATGTCGATTTTATGCATATGGTATCAGAACTCGAACCGGGAAGTGCCATTCAAATTAAAGGGCTTTCCTATTCTTCAATGGATACGCCTAGGTTAGAAACAGACAAGGGTTATGTTTTGACAGCCAATATTGACTTTGTAGAACCACTCAAAATGGTCGATTCTGACACGTATATTACGAAAATGCCACGACGCATTGAAGTGATTAAAGGATGTAAATTATATACAGAGCGTTCGTTTAAAAAAGAACCGATTCGCGGTGTGAAAGTGGGCGAAACATTTGAAATTGATGACATCATTTATACTTCTAACCACACACCACGACTTAAAACTGTAAATGGTGAGTACCTCACAGCAAACAAAAAATTTGTTAAAGAAATATAGTGTTAGAAAGAAGCGAAGACACATGTTGCTAGAACGTATATTACGTTATCGGATTTTATTACCAATTATTATTTTTTATTTTGTGATGAGTGTTTTAACGCCGTTAACACATGATGATTTAGAATGGGCGACATCCTACGGAACACAAATGTTTCATTCGTTTTATGAGACGTTAAATGGACGTTATTTAGGCAATACATTTGAAGTCATTGCGACGCGTATTGCACTTTTTCGATATGTTATTTATGTCTTGTTTGCGGTAGGTATCCTCATCATTATTCAAAAAAGTGTGGATGATATTTTGGGTAAAGATCGTCATCCAAACTATCATGTATTATTGCTAATTACACTGATTTTACTCATTCCCTCTACAATTTATAGTCAAATATACGGCTGGTTTGCTGGATTTTTCAACTACGTTCCTGCTACGCTCGGCGCTTTGATTATTTTGCGTTACTGTATAAAGCTAATGAATAGAGGCAAACTATATTGGTGGGAAATGTGCATAATGATGCTAGCTGCGCTGTTAGGTCAGTGGTTTATGGAAAGCATTACGTTATTTAATATCGCTATTATTACCATCGCAGCAATTGCATTTTACATTAAATACAAAAAGCATTTAAAACAACTTATCATTGCGTTTGTGAGTGCCTTGGTTGGTGCCGTAATAATGTTTACGAATCCACAATATATTAAAATTTTTGGCGGGGAATCAGATTATCAAAAAGTAAGTAGTGATGACCAAGGGTTACTAAGTCGCATGGTTCGAACTTTGTTAACACAGTTTCCGGAACACATTATTTATCAATCTATCCTCATCTTAATAATTATTGCAGCATTATTAGGTTTTATACTTTATCGGAGTACGTTACCCCTGTATGTTAAAGGATTATTGTATGCTGGTTTAGCGAGCGCGCCGCTTTATATGTTTTTCATTCGTATGCCATTAGATTTTAAATTGAGATTACAAGAGGCACCAGTAATTATGATAGATTTTACGGTGGCAATTTTGTTCTATTTAACATTAATTGCTAGCGTGTATTATGTGGCGTTATCATCTCGTATTAAAGCATATCTTATTATGTTATTACTGACGATTCCTATTATGGTAGCACCATTATTGATAGTTCAACCTATAGGGCCCCGTAATTTTTATTCGGTATTTATCATTTATGTTATGATTGCTTTCGTATTACTTCGTTATTTAGAATTACATAGACTAGAGTGGCAATGGTTCGTGAAAGTGCTAGCTGTTACTTTTGCAAGTGCCTATGTAATAATGTTTTTAATCATTGCGATTGCTGATCATATGAGAATTGCGAAGGTTCACCGTGCTGCAGCGGAAAATCCTAACTTAAAGACGTATCATATGCAGCGTTTGCCATTTGAAGCATATATGCAACGCTCTTCACCAGAAACGAAACGACGAAAATCAATTTTTAAAACCTATTATGAAATACCACAAAAAATTAAAATTACTTTCCCGCCTTCAAATCAAAAATAAAGCGTAATGGGAAACATAACATGTTTGAAATAGAGCCATTGTTTCCTAAATAAAGCGCCCACGCTTCTCAAAAATTGAGCGACGTGGGCGTTTTTTCAAATTCTAATATTTTAAGTGTTCATCATCAGGCATTTTTATTTTTCGTTATGTTCCATTTGATTTTCAATTTCGTCTGCAACTTGTTGGACATGTGTGCCAATAATAACTTGAGCTTGATGTTTGCCATTTTTCATTATACCAACGGCACCAGCGGATTTAATTTTGCTTTCATCCATAAGGCTAGTGTCGCGAAGTTCTAAGCGTAAGCGTGTAGCACAATTGGTAACAGACGTGATATTATCTTCTCCGCCTAAACCAGCAATAATTGTAGAAGCAGTATGACTGTATTTTGACTTGCTTGTTTCAGTTTCGTGTTCATTTAAATCGACTTCCGGCTCAGGAATCTCTGTACCGCGGCCTGGCGTTTTAATGTTAAATTTTACAATCATGAAACGGAAAATCGTATAATATAAAACGAAAAATACAAGGCCTTGCAAAATAAGCATTAAAGGTGTATTTGCAATCGGGTTTACAAGTGATAATACATAGTCAATCAATCCTGCACTAAATGAAAATCCTGCAGTCCATTGAAAAAGCGCTGCAATAAACAGAGATGCACCTGTTAATAAAGCATGAATAAGATACAGTTGTGGTGCAACAAACATAAATGCAAATTCAATAGGTTCTGTAATCCCAACCACAAATGCTGAAATGGAACCTGCTAACATTAAACTTGCCACTTGTTTTTTATTTTTACTATCTGCTGTATGGTACATCGCTAGTGCGGCAGCAGGAACACCGAACATCATAATCGGGAAGAAACCAGCCATATAGCGTCCTGTGAGCCCTTGAGTTCCTTGTTGGCTTTGGAAGTTCGCAATATCATTAACGCCCGCAACATCAAACCAGAATACGGCATTTAGCGCATGATGGAGTCCTGTTGGAATCAAGAGGCGGTTGAAGAAACCGTAAAGACCTGCGCCCGCTGGTCCCAGTCTCAAAATAAATTCTCCTAAATGAACTAATCCTGAATAAACAAAAGGCCACACAAATAATAAAATACCAGCCAATACTACACTAAATAGTGCCGTCATAATAGGCACAAGCCGTTTACCACTAAAGAATGACAATGCGGTAGGAAGCTCAGTTGAAGCAAATTTATTATAAGCATAGGCTGCAATTAAGCCGACTAAAATACCAATAAAAACATTACCGTTATTAAGTGTTGTAAACCCAGCGTTGACTTCTGATGATGAGATATTAAAGTATTTGGTAACATTTTCGGGCTTTAAAAGTGTCGTTACCGTAAAGAAACCAACTACTGTCGCTAAGGCAACAGCACCGTCGTTTTTCTTGGCCATACCAAGACCCACACCAATGGCGAAGAGCAGACCTAATTGACTAATAATACCTGTACCGGCACTAAAGAAAAATGTATACGCTGCATTTGTGTTATTGGAAAATGCAGCAATAGTATTAGCGATTGCGATCAATATGGCAGCAGCGGGAAGGACGGCTACTGGTAACATAAGTGAACGACCGATACGTTGTAAAAAGTTAAGCATATGTACACCTTCTATTCCTTAAAATGTAATTCATGACTAAGTGTATGAACGAAGCACATTTATTATATAATAGCGCTTTCAATTAAGATAGGTGAGATAAGTAAAGTTCTAAAAATTGTAAATTTAGTAGCGAGCGATAGGATAGAGCGCTTGGGGATTGATCGATGCTTTAACTGTCATATACAAAACAGTTAGGAAAATTTGGTATGCTACTTTTAAACTCGCTACGGCGGGGTTTAATTCCTATTTGAAAGGACTGGTTAAATGAAGCAAACGCAACATCAACACACATTTTCTATTCGCAAATCGGTATTAGGTACCGCATCTGTTATGGTCGCATCATTTTTATTCATCGCAAGTGGTGAGGTTGCACAAGCAGATGAAACCACTCCACAGGCGGCACAAGTTTTAACAGAGCGCGTTCAAAGTCATAATCAAGCGTCACAGGAGCCACAATCTCTAGCGTTACATAACACAAATGATGAAACGTCTATTGAATCGAAGACATCAGTGGAAGCGCCAAAAGAACCTGAAGTACTACAATCAAATGCTTCAACGCAATCACAGGCGCCCCAGCATAAAGAAGCTTCGCAACCTGATACACATGCAGTAGAGTCAACAAGTCAGCATACAGAAAGTGAACCTACGCCACTCACACCTGCCGAACATATCTCAAAAGATACGGACAATTCAAAAACAGAACGTCGTTTAACACAGGCGCCTACACCAGAAAATCAGGAAGCACAATCCCAAGAATCTAAAGAAGTAGCGGCAGAAGCTTCTAATGATGCAAAAGAAAAAGCGCAGTTACCATCTATAGATAAGGGATACAGTAGAAAAATATTAAAACAAGAAGAAACAACGACATCTAAAGACGATGTAGCTAAAAAAGAAACAACGAATCCTGAAAAAACGAATGCTTCAGAAGGTGAATTAAAAACCGTTGAAGCGCCTAAAACGAAAGATACGACAACAAAATCACAATTTACGAAACAAGCAAGCGATAAAAAACCAGCTGTAAAAGCAGCACCTGAAGCTGTTCAAAATCCGGAACATCCTAAAAATAAAAATCCATTCGTATTTGTACATGGTTTTAATGGATTTGTCGGTGACGTAGCAGCGAAAGGCCAAAACTATTGGGGCGGTACGAAAGCTAATCTCCAAAACTATTTACGAAAAGCAGGTTATGAAACATATGAAGCGAGCATTAGTGCGCTTGCAAGTAATCATGAGCGTGCCGTCGAACTCTTTTACTTTTTAAAAGGGGGCCGTGTAGATTATGGTGCGGCACATGCAGCGAAATATGGCCACGAACGTTACGGTAAAACGTATGAAGGTGTTTTAAAAGATTGGAAACCAGGCAATCCAGTTCATTTCATAGGACATAGTATGGGTGGTCAAACCATTCGTTTGCTTGAACATTATTTACGTTTTGGTAATGAGGATGAAATTGCATATCAAAAAAGTCATGGTGGCGTAATTAGTGATATTTTCACAGGTGGCCACGACAATATGGTGACGTCCATTACAACGATCGCTACACCTCATAATGGCACACATGCTTCAGATGGTCTAGGCAATAGCCCTTTTATTCGCCACATGTTATATTCATTCGCGAGAACATCTAGTAATTTAGGTACAATTGATTATGGTTTAGATCAATGGGGCTTTAAACGTAAAGCTGGCGAATCGTTAATTGACTATCATAAACGTGTAGCTAAAAGTAAAATTTGGGATTCTGAAGATACTGGACTTTATGATTTAACACGTGAAGGTGCGGAAAAAATTAATAAAAAAACGGAGCTCAATCCAAATATTTATTATAAAACGTATACCGGCTTGGCTACGCATGAAACACAATTAGGCAAACAAATGGTAGATATTGGTATGGAGTTCACTAAAATTTTAACAGGTAATTATATTGGTGCTGTCAAAGATATATTATGGAGACCGAATGACGGTCTTGTTTCAGTCATTTCCTCACAGTACCCTTCTGATGAAAAACATGTTGAAGTCAATGAAAATTCAGCTTTACAAAAAGGGACATGGCAAGTGATGCCAACAATGAAAGGTTGGGATCACAGTGATTTCATCGGTAATGATGCACTTGATGGGAAGCACCCAGCGGGCGAACTGACAAAATTTTATGACTCTATTACAGATTACTTAATGCGTATTGAAAAAGAGAAAAAATAAGACTAAAAAGGGGTGGGACATCAACATGTCCCACATCAAATGAGAAAGTAACAATTAGAAAGTCACAGTAGCTGACTGGACTGAAAATGCGCTTACGGCTTTTTTCAATCCAAGTCAGCCTTGTGGGGGTGGGACGACGAAATCAACTAGATTTCTGTCCCACTCCCTTATTTTTTAGTCAATCCATTGGACGACGTCGTCAAAGGAACGACGTGTTTTTTGACGTTTAGGTGCTTCTTGGCGGTAACCGAAAGCGACCATTACAGAAGGGTAATATTCATCTAAGTTTAAATAACCTTTCTCGGCTAAAAGTTGGGCTACAGGTTCATATAAAAAGCCTTCGATTGGACAAGAATCAATGCCTAAGATGGCCGCAGTTGTCATCATATTACCGAGTGGAATATACGTTTGTTTGCCCGCCCAATCGAGTAAAGTACGCGCATTACGATAAAGGTCGTTGCTTTCGTTTTGGAATTTAATAGTAGCTTCTTGTTTTTGTTGTGCCATTTCAGGTGTCATATTATGAATGACTTCTAACATATGATGGACATACGGATTTTGAGGCCGGACGTTTTTACGTGCTAAAATAAGGACGAAGTGACTTGCTGACGCTAATTGTTTAGTTGCACCCCAACTCATCGGTTTTAAAGCGTCACGTAAGTCTTGATTTTGAATGACGAGAAATTTCCACGGTTCTAAACCGAGCGAGCTTGGTGAGAGGCGACCTGTTTCTAATATCGTATGAAAATCTTCATCGCTAATTTTTCGATTAGTATCAAATTGTTTTGTCGCAAAGCGGAATTGATAAGCATCAAGCAATAATTGTTTCTTATCTTTCATTGTAAATTTGCTCCTTTTCATCATCTGTAACTTAAGTATAGAAAAAATGTGCCGAAGATAAAAATGTTGTGTTTATCGTTGAAATAGTACAATTCATTTTGACAGGGCATCATTTAGGGTAATGAAAAGCAATACCCTTTAAAGAAAGGAAGCCTATAATGAAAAAACAACAATGGATGGAAAACTTGCCATTAGACGGCATTACCCATATAACGTCTGTTTCAGGCGGCGATGTGAACGAAGCTTACAAAATAGAAACAACATCAGAAACCTATTTTTTACTTGTTCAACCTCAGCGACAAGCAGCATTTTATGCGGCTGAAATTGCAGGACTCGAAGCATTTGAAAAGGCTGGGGTGACAGCGCCGCGTGTTATCGCAAATGGCGTCATCGATGGTGATGCATATTTGGTTTTAAGCTATTTAGAAGAAGGCGTACAAGGTAGTCAAGAAGCATTAGGGAAACTCGTTGCGAAGTTACATCAGACGGAAAGCGACAATGGTAAATTTGGCTTTCATTTACCATATGAAGGTGGAGACCATCGTTTTGATAATCATTGGACGAACGATTGGCGCACATTATTTTTAAAACAACGCATTGCACCTTTAAAAACAAGGATTGCTTCTCGTCATTTATTATCAGAAAAGGATCTTAATCTTTTGGATAAAGTATACGACATTATGGATCAGACTTTATGTCATCATGACAGTCGCCCGTCACTCTTACACGGAGATTTATGGGCAGGGAATTATATGTTTCTAACGGATGGCACCCCGGCGCTCTTTGATCCCGCACCATTGTATGGTGATCGAGAATTTGATTTAGGTGCGACAAAAGTATTTGGAGGCTTTTCAGAAACATTTTATGAAGCTTATAACAAAGCTTACCCACTCAAGGCGGGCGCGGAATTCAGAATTCATTTTTATATTTTATATTTACTGTTAGTTCATCTTGTGAAATTTGGTACGATGTATGAAAGTAGCGTACGTCGAGAAATGGAAACGATTGTAGCCAAAGCATAAGTCATCAATTTTAAATAGGAGTGTAACAACATGACAGTAGGACAGAAAGTAAAGTATCTTAACCTCAGTATTCCGATACTATGGGTAATTGCGCTATTATATTTAGGATTTCATTATCAAGCACTTCCTCATACGGTAGCTATACATTTTAATTTAGCAGGAGAAGCGGATGATTTTGGAGGAAAAGGTCATCTATGGGCATTACCTATTATTTTTCTTGTATTATGGAGCGTATGTACTGTATTGATAGGGGGACTACCTAAGCTCATAAATGTTTTAGAAGAGAAACCAAAGTCACGACAACATGAAATAACCATTCTTACAATACTCTTTTTGCTTCTACATATAAGTGTATGGCTTATGTATATGAATCAGCTTTACAATGTGAAGCGGGGTGAACATGAAATAATGGGTTATTTAATATTATTACCGTTCATTAGTGTAGGCGTGTTTATCGTGCTCATGGTTATACGTTGGTTTAAAACACGTAAAACAAAGGCGTAACAGAAATTCAAATATTTCTGTTACGCCTTTTTGTAATAATTAGGATAAAAATGAAAATGAGAAGTAAATCATAAAATGAAGTATCGCTAAAATGGCAGACCATTTTTTAGACATACGACAAGTGGAATATAAGATTACGCCGAATAACCATGCGGTAACTATGTTTTGAAGGCTAATCGCACTAAGTTGAGGTTGTCCGGGTGAGAAAATATTTAAGGATGCAATGTTAATGTTCGGTAATTGAAAACCAAAAAGCCATTGAATGGACATAGCAACTAAAGTAATGATAGAAGTAATAATCAACATAAGCAATGTAGATGAGAAGATACTTTTAGCAGCGACCTTTAATTTAGTAATCTTTGTAATAATCAAAATAAGGACAAAATAAATGAGAAAGACGAAAGCACTACCCAGAAATAGAGACATCGAAGTAATTAGGCTTAGGATCGGTTTTACTTCATCTATTTTACTTTGTGACAATCCTTTTTCTTTAATTGGAGAAATGATGTCTGTAATTTGAGGGGCAATTAATGCCACTAAAATCGAAGTGAAAATAAATAATAAAATTTTCCAAAGGACTTTAGGATTCGTACGTTGTTTTTCGAATGATTCAATATGTAATAAGTTTAAGCTACTCAAAATATGTTACAACCCCTTAAATTATTATAATACAAGTTTAACGATACTATAATATTTTTAACTAATCAATACGATTTCTAAAAGTAATGACTGTTAATTAAAAATAAATTCTCTAAAAATTACTTGATATAGTTTCGCATGTCTGGAAAATCATATAAACTTAAATTAATAAAGTTGTGTTATGAGAAATTTATTTTTCATGAAAATGTAACGCAATGTTTGATGAGGTAGGGAGAATGCGTTTAGAATTTGAGTAAAACGCTTACGATGCACATAAGCGTTTTCAAATTTTGTCGAATCATACAATGAAACGCTTATTTTTAGACTTGATTTACTCATTTTTTTAAACAGTCATTTGTGATGTCCCGCCTTAATTATTTTATTTAAGTGAGGAGAGAATAGTTTGAAAAAGAGAACGTTAATAATTTTGTCAATAGTGACTGTAGCATTTCTAATTGTTGCAGGTTTTATTGCAAAAGCAGTAACAGGTAGCAACGGTGAAAAAGAGGCAGCGTATGATACATATACAATAAAGCCGGAAAGTCCTATTAAAGTGACGGGAAAAGTATCGCCGGAAGCAATTAAAACATATCAAAATAATAAGCAACTTGGTGAGTTTGTAAGTGTTCAAGTGAATGAAGGTCAACGCGTGGTGCAAGGAACACCGTTGATTAATTATCAGGCAGACCCGGAAAAGCGTAATCAACTGTCTCGTCAAGTACAAGAATCTGAAGCAAAAGGGAATCAAGCTGAAATTAATCAAGCGAGAAAACAATTAAATCAATATGACAGCCAAGTAAGTGACAGCATCTATGCTTCATTTAATGGCATTGTCTCCAACATTAAAAAAACGAATGTAGGCGAAGGCGAGCCGATTTTAAAATTAATTTCAGATGACCCTCAAATTAAAACCACTGTTTCAGAATATGATTTAAATAAAATTACAGTAGGCGATCATGTCAATGTGACGGTAACAAGTACTGGAAAAAAAGGCAAAGGCAAAATTAAAAGTATTTCAGAATTACCGACAAGTTATGAACAAGAAGTATCAGGAAACAGTCAAGCAGCAATGAGTGGTGCGCAATCATCAGGAGCTGGAGAAGGTGAAGCACAAGCGACTTTGAATACGTCTAACCCGACGGAACATCAGCCGAGCGGAGGGGACGATGGTGCTTCATCAAAATATACTGTGATGATTGGGGACTTAGACTTTGATGTGCGCAATGGTTTCTCTGTTGAAGCAGAAATTCCTTTAGATACTATCAAATTCCCATCTTCAGTACTTACAAAAGATGATTATGTTTATGTTGTGGACAAAGACCATACAGTACACAAACGTAAAATTAAATACGACAAAAATAACGGAGACCTGATTTTGAAAAAAGGTCTGAAGAAAGGTGACGTACTCATCAAAAACCCAGACAGTGATTTACAAGACGGGAAAAAAGTTGAGGTGTCATCATGATAGAACTGATTAATGTGAATCGTAGTTTTAAAAATGGGAATGAAACGAATCACATTTTAAAAGATATCAAACTGCGCATCGATGCCGGAGAATTCGTAGCCATTATGGGACCTTCAGGATCTGGTAAAAGTACGCTAATCAATATTTTAGGGTTTATTGATCGAGGTTATGAGGGAGAATACCTTTTTGACCAAAACAACTATCAAAAGCGTTCTGATAACGAACTTGCGGTCATACGAAATCGTACAGTTGGTTTTGTCTTTCAAAATTTCAAGTTAATTCAAAACAATACGATTTTAGAAAATGTGAGTATTCCTTTACTTTATGCAGGGTTATCTGCTAAAGCACGCAAAGAACGCGTTAAAGCGATGTTACATGAGGTGGGGCTTTTTGATAAGGAACATCTCGTGCCAAATAAATTATCTGGTGGTCAACAACAACGTGTCGCGATTGCACGTGCGATAGTGAATCAACCTAAATTTATTATTGCGGATGAACCAACGGGAGCATTAGATTCTAAAACTTCTCAAGATATTATGGCACTTTTCTTGAAGCTCAATAAAGAACAAAGGACTACGATGATTATCGTGACACATGACCCTAAAGTGGCAGCACAAGCGGATCGTGTTATTCATATTTTAGATGGACGTGTTCAAAAAGAAGAGGTGAATGTACATGAGTAATTTTAACAATATTATCCATGTCGCCTTACGTTCAATAATGAAAAATAAACGTCGTAATATTTTTACGATGATTGGTATTATTATTGGGATTGCAGCAGTAATTACGATCATGGCACTTGGTAATGGATTTAAAGAGTCTGCAAATGAGCAATTTGATGATGCAGGTGCATCTAAAGATACGGTGCTCGTTGACTTCATAGATAAGCATTTAGAACAAGGGGGACAGCCTGCCAATACTAATCCTTTTACAGCATCAGACTTAGACCTTACCCGCCAAGTGAAAGGCGTGACGAATGCCTCTATTAAAACAAACAATAAAAATGGTTTGACAAGTGAAGCGAAAAGTACGGACAAAAAATCAGATATTACGATAAAGTCTCCAAAATCAGCGACGGATGTTCAAGAAGGCGCGGGTTACACGTCTGATGAAAATGAAATAGCAGAACGTGTGGCAACAATTAGTTCAGACGTTGCCGAGAGCTTGTTCAAAGGTAAAGCAGTGGGGAAAACGATTTATATTGATGGTATGGATTTTAAAGTTGCAGGTATTCAAGATGATATGATGGTACCGAATCTCGTTCAAATTCCACCTCAAACGGTCAAACGTTATTTACCCAATTTAAAACCGTCAATGCCACAATTGGAAATTAAATTTAATGGTGCTACAAATAAAAAAGAAGTGGCGAATGCTGTCGCGGATAAGCTGAATAAGAATGGATCAGCAGCAGGAGACGGCACATATCAATATACGGACATGGAAGCGTTAATGAAAAACATCAATAAAGTGTTCGACGGCATTACATACTTTGTCGCTGCCGTCGCAGGTATTTCTCTATTTATTGCGGGTATTGGTGTAATGAACGTGATGTACATTTCTGTTGCGGAACGTACGGAAGAAATAGCTATTCGACGTGCATTTGGTGCAAAAGGCCGTGATATTGAAATGCAATTTTTAATTGAAAGTATCATTTTATGTTTAATCGGTGGTATTATAGGATTGTTAATTGGTATCGGTATTGCTGCTATTGTAGACGCCTTAACGCCAGATTATATTCGCAGTTCTGTCACATTCGGTTCTGTGTTGCTAGCAGTAGGTGTTTCGACATTTATTGGAATTGTATTCGGATGGGTGCCGGCACGCGCAGCTTCTAAAAAAGAGTTGATTGATATTATTAAATAAAGTGACAGGTATAAGAGCTAGTTGAAACGCAAATGCACGTTTCCTAGCTCTTTTTGAACTTTCAAAAGTTCGCCTAATGAAGCATTTAAAATTCACAAACACGTTTTATCTTATAAAATGAAGTGGTATATAATAAAGATACATATTTTATATTGGAGGCGTAAAATGATGAAAACACTTTTTAAAGTATGTGCTTATATTGCTGGAGGTATTGGCGTCGCGATGATGTGGGCAGTCGCGATTTTAACAGTGCAGCAATATCGTGTAGACGATCATATGGCTGAAGATATTAAAGCATCGTAAGAAAATTTGAGGAGGCAACGGGGATGCAAAGAAACTATTATTTCCATCATGTAGAACATCGAAAGCGACAAAAAAGTTCTAAAAAGACATTATGGATATCATTAATTATTACATTATTTTTTACAATTGTGGAGTTTGTTGGCGGTATTTTATCAAACTCTCTTGCATTACTTTCAGATTCATTCCATATGTTAAGTGATGTGATTGCGCTTGGCTTGTCCATGGTGGCGATTTACTTTGCGAGCCGTAAACCTACAGGAAAATACACCTTTGGTTATTTGCGATTTGAAATTATTGCAGCTTTTTTAAATGGTTTAGCTTTAGCAATCATTTCCTTATGGATATTTTACGAAGCCATTATGCGTATTATTTATCCGAAACCTGTAGAAAGTGGGTTAATGTTAGTCATCGCAACGATCGGCTTAATTGTAAACATTGTACTGACTATTATTTTGATGCGTTCACTTAAAAATGAAAATAACATCAATATTCAAAGTGCACTTTGGCATTTTATTGGCGATTTATTAAATTCAGTAGGAGTTATAGTTGCCGTTGTACTCATTTATTTTACCGGTATTCAAATGATTGACCCGATTTTAAGTATGATTATTGCGGTCATCATTTTGCGCGGTGGATACAAAATCATGAAAAATGCAGCTTTCATTTTAATGGAATCTGTACCAGCTCATTTAGATACGGATGAAATTATGGATGACATGAAAAGTGTGGATCAAGTTTTAGATGTGCATGAATTTCACTTATGGTCGATTACGACAGAGCATTATTCTTTAAGTGCGCATGTCGTATTGGACAGTAAAAGTGGACAAGATGCGTATGAAACAATTAACAAATTGGAGCGCTTATTGAAAGAAAAGTATGGTTTAGCTCATACGACGCTTCAAATTGAACATTTAGAAATGAACCATTTAGACGAAGCTTATTTTAGTGATATAAAATAACGTAAGGGGCGGGACAACGAAATCAAATAGATTTCTGTCCCGCTCCCTTTTTATGGTTTTCTGGTTGTTTTTGACCTGCTAGTAATAGTAGCCAAGTGACGAGTATAAAGGGCAATGTCAAAATTGGTATGCCGAATGGCTCTAAAAATGTGGTTGTTGCTCCGTATACCATTGGCGTTAAAATGACGACAAGTAAAAACATAAGGTAACGATTAAGATGTGTCAATTTTTTAAAGGTAACGCTAATGGCAATAATCGATAAAATTAAATTATAACCAAAAAGTCCGTGATTTAAAGAGGTAATATCCGAACCTAATGTATAAACGAAAAGTAATGATAGTAAATTGGCGATGATCACAAAGAATCCAACCCGTCGTGAAGCTACAAAAAATGCGACAATAATTAAAATTCCAGAAAGGACATTTTCGACGAGAAAAATTTGACTCATACTATTAAAAAAAGCTGCGATAGGATGAACTGGTTCAGTCAAATCAATAGTGACGACATTTTTAAGTGGTAACACTTTTATCGTACTTTTCAAAAACTCGAACTGTGGTTTCATCAAGAGTACTATCCACGACATTATTACAAAAGGTGTCGTAAGTTCAGGTATTTCAAAACGCTTTAAAACAGTTTGTATCGCTTTAGCCACAGGCATTACGACAATCGTGGCAATGAGACATACGATAAATGTTTGCCATGTCATAACCATAAATAAAGTTAAAGCGATGGCCACAAGGACACTATTAAATCCTGCTAAACCTGCATGAATCTCTCTTTTTGTATATCCGAACCATGGCGCAGTTAGAAGGCTAAGTGTACTGCCTATCATCGCTGCAAGGCCTACTTTCCAATCTCCGATCCATAAGGCGATTAAAATAAGTAATCCCGTCCATACATTTTCAAGTAGCACGACTTGTGAAATATTTTTCAAAAAAGTTTGAAGTGACAAAGGCAAGTTGAATACCCTCTTTCTCAAAAATTGGCTCCAGTATATTATTAATGTTATGAAAAGATTTATTACTATTTTTAAAAAGTGTGTTATTGGCGGTTATTCTAAAACTGAAGTCTAGTTAATTATAAAATACTTTTCTAAAATAGTATAATTATTTGAAGAGCAGCATACGAAGGATTATAATTTGTGTGTGGTTTTTAAATTCCATTGAGGAGTGTGTATGTTAATGAACTTTACACAACGTGAGCAAGATAAATTAATGATTGTTGTAGCAGCGGATTTAGCACGGCGACGCAAAGCACGTGGATTAAAGTTAAATCATCCGGAAGCGGTCGCCTTGATTAGTTATGAAATATTAGAAGGGGCAAGGGATGGTAAATCGGTAGCTGAATTAATGAGCTATGGACGCGAAATTTTATCTAAAGATGATGTGATGGACGGTGTGGATGCGATGGTCACAGACATTGAAATCGAGGCTACTTTTCCAGATGGTACAAAACTAGTCACAATTCATCATCCAATTGTGTAGGAGGAGATAAATATGAAACCAGGTGAAATCATTGTGCAATCAACGGAAGTCATCATAAATGAAGGACGAGAAATTACACAAATTACTGTTAAAAATAGTGGGGACCGTCCTATTCAAGTAGGTTCACACTATCACTTTTTTGAAGCCAATCCAGCGTTGTCATTCCATCGCGCTGAAGCTTATGGGAAGCATTTAGACATTCCAGCAGGGGCAGCAGTTCGTTTTGAACCCGGAGATGAAAAAGCAATACGCCTTGTGCGTTATGCAGGTGAGCAAAAAATTTATGGTTTCCATGGAGAAGTAGATGGTCCGCTTGACCAATCTCGGATTACAGCTCCTAATATGAAAGAGGGAAGTGACATGAAATGAGTTTTAAAATGACTGAATCACAATATACGAGCCTCTATGGCCCAACGGTAGGGGACGC
The DNA here is from genome assembly GCF_020883535.1 of Staphylococcus ratti. Taxonomy (NCBI): domain Bacteria; kingdom Bacillati; phylum Bacillota; class Bacilli; order Caryophanales; family Staphylococcaceae; genus Staphylococcus; species Staphylococcus ratti. The sequence continues at coordinate 345,961 of NZ_CP086654.1, forward strand.
TATTCGATTAGGAGATACGAATCTTTTTGCCAAAATTGAAAAAGACTACGCTAACTATGGTGATGAAGTGGCATTTGGTGGCGGTAAATCCATTCGAGATGGCATGGGACAAAACCCAAATGCGACGCGTGATCATAAAAAAGTAGCAGATTTAGTAATTACGAATGCAGTTATTATTGATTATGACAAAGTGGTTAAAGGCGATATCGGTGTAAAAAATGGGTATATCATGAAAATTGGTAAAGCCGGCAATCCAGATATCATGGATGACGTGGATATTATTATTGGTGCATCAACCGAAATCATTGCAGCAGAAGGAAGTATTATTACAGCAGGTGGGATTGATACACACGTCCATTTTATTAATCCGGAACAGTCAGAAATCGCTTTAGAAAGTGGTGTGACAACACAAATTGGTGGCGGCACAGGTGCAACAGAAGGAACTAAAGCAACAACAGTGACACCAGGTCCTTGGCATATCCATCGTATGTTACAAGCAGCAGAAAATTTACCAGTGAATATAGGATTTACAGGTAAAGGGCAAGCAGTAAACCACACTGCATTAGTAGAACAAATTCATGCAGGTGTTATTGGATTAAAAGTGCACGAAGACTGGGGAGCAACCCCTTCTGCATTGCGTCATGCGCTTGCAGTCGCAGATGAATATGACATTCAAATTGCACTTCATGCGGATACGCTAAATGAAGCAGGTTTCATGGAAGATACGATGGAAGCAATTGGCGATAAAGTTTTACATATGTACCATACAGAAGGCGCAGGTGGCGGACATGCTCCAGACTTAATAAAGGCAGCAGGCTACCCTAACATTTTACCTTCTTCTACCAATCCTACATTACCCTATACGCACAATACTGTAGATGAACATTTAGATATGGTTATGATTACACATCATCTTAACGCGTCTATTCCAGAAGATGTAGCATTTGCAGATTCGCGTATTCGTAAAGAAACAATTGCGGCTGAAGACGTTTTACAAGATATGGGTGTATTTAGCATGATTAGTTCAGATTCTCAGGCTATGGGACGTGTTGGAGAAGTCATTACACGAACATGGCAGGTGGCACATCGTATGAAAGAACAACGTGGTGCACTCAAGGTAGATAGTGAATACAATGATAATCATCGTATTCGCCGTTATATTGCTAAATATACAATTAATCCTGCAATCACTCACGGTATTGCAGAATATGTAGGTTCAGTCGACGAAGGTAAACTTGCAGATTTAGTAATGTGGGACCCACGTTTCTTTGGTGTGAAGCCGACAATGGTTATTAAAGGTGGATTAATCAATGTCGCGATTAATGGTGATGCAAATGGTTCTATTCCGACCGCAGAACCTGTTAAATATCGTCCTATGTATGGACAGTATGGTGGGAACATGCAAAGTACGTCAATGACGTTTGTCTCTCAAGTCGCTTATCAAAATGGTATCCGACGTACTTTAGACCTCAAACGTCAGATTCGTCCTGTAAAAAACATTCGTCAACTTTCTAAAAAGGATATGGTGAATAATGACGCTTTACCAAAACTAGACGTTGATCCAGAAACATATGAAGTATTTGTAGATGGCGAGAAAATTACAAGTGAAGCTGCGACGGAGTTGCCATTGACACAACGCTATTTCTTATTCTGATGTTTATATAAATAAGTTAAAAGCAAGTATCTACAATTTTGATTTCCCCAACCAAAATTGTAGGTATTTTTTATTTATCAAAAAAACAACGTAGCTAAACAAGGAATGAAAATTAAAATATGGTATTGAAAAATTATTTCTCAGTTGGTAAATTAAAAAGAGCTTAAAAATTTAATAAGGGTGTGTAAAACATATGAAGAAAGCATTGACGTTATTGTTTTTGTCGTTATTACTTGTTGCATGCGGTAATGGTGAAGAAAAAGAAAACACTATTGAAACACTTGAACTATCTAAAGCGGAAAAATACAAACCAGATGGAGAATTTAAAGATAAAAAAGTAATTAGAAAAGATTTTGAAATTGAATTTGAAAAGTTGGAGTTTCCTGAAGGTAAAAATATAGATGATAAAAATATAAAGGCAGCTTCATTTGAATACAGTGTGAAAAACAAACAAGACAAAAAGATTTATCCTTCTTCAGCTTGGATTACAAGTATAGATGTTTATCAGGTTATCAATGGTAAAGAGAAAGAATTAAAACCTACGATAATGAAAGACGACCGTAGAATTAAAGATTTCCCTGATACTCACGTTGAAATCAAAAAAGGCGGTAAAGCTAAGGGCTTTAAAACTTTTGAATTAATAGACAAGACAAGTCCAATCATCATCGTTGCTAAAAATAGTGAGTACGAAACGATTGGTGCGAAAAAAATCGAATTAAAAGAAAAGAAATCTAACCAAATCTAAAAAGGGGAATATCAAATGAAAAAGTTATTGAGTGCACTATGTGTATCTGTAATTATTTTGAGTGGTTGCGATATTATGGGCAATAGTAAAAAAGAAACAGAAGAAGAAAATATCGGAGAAGGTTATTTTAAAGAAGATACCCTTAAAACGAAAGAGGCCGAATTTAAAATTAAAGAAACGAAATTAGTGGAATCATTCTCTCAAGATGATGACGAGGGCCCTTATATTGCTTTTATTTATGAGTATACAAATAAAAGTAAAGAAAATAAATCTGCAAGTAAGGAATGGGATGATTATTTCGAAGCGCATAACGATGACAAAAATGTTGAAAAACGTTTATTTTCTGGTTATGTAAGTGTTAGTGATAAAGACTCTAAATACTATAAGTATAAAGAAAACGGTGATTTATTAGTTAAGCCAAAAGATAATGTCACTTCTATGATGATTTATAAAATTGACAAGAAGGAAGGCAAAGTTATCTTGCGTGGTCATACGAGCGATAAGACGAGTGACAGTGAATCTAAAACATTAGGTGAAAAAGTAATTAATATCAAAAAATAATTGCACGATTTAAAGCTACCAAAGTGAAGTGAAATACTTCTTTGGTAGCTTTTATTTACACTAATTTTGCATCATTATGCATTTGGCAATTGCACATAGTTTTATTTAATGATGAAGAGAAAAGATGTAGTGATATAAGCCTAGCAAAAGAAGAGGTTTAATATATAAAATTTATGCATAACTCAGAAATTAAAGAATATCTTGTATAGTTAATTTAGACATGATAAATTTAGAACTATGTTTTACCAACGTAATAATTCCGATTTATAAAGAGAAGAATAGGGGTATACACATGATCTTATCTGATAATGATATTAAAGCGTATATTGAATCCGGAATACTTGAAGTAACACCTTATCATGCTCAACATGTAGAGCCAGCATCAATGGACCTAACATTAGCTGAACATTTTTTGAAGCCACTACCGCCTGAAAAGGGGACACAAAAATTAAGTGAGCCAATTAAATATGAAACGCTATATCAAGAACGTATAACGATACCTGCACATGGTTTTATTTTAGCGACGACAGAGGAGTATTTAAAATTGCCTAACCACTTAACAGGTTTCGTGGAAGGACGTAGTTCGATAGGTCGAGCAGGATTATTTATACAAAATGCGGGATGGGTTGATCCTGGCTTCGAAGGGGCAATTACTTTAGAGCTTTATAATGCCAATGATTTTCCACTTGAGATTGAAAAAGGACAACGTATTTGTCAAATTGTTTTAGCAGAGACTAAAACAACACCAGACGCAGTTTATACTGGAAAGTATCAAGGTCAAGCGACGACTACAGGAAGTCGTGTGTTTAGGGACTGGATGAAGGATGGTGGCTACTAATGGAAATCGTGGTGATGACAGGTTTTTTAGGTGGAGGTAAAACATCTACGTTGAACTTTTTGATTCAAGATGCGATTGATCAAGGACAGCAACCAGCCGTTATTATGAATGATTTTGGTGAACGTAGCGTGGATCAATATTTCATTCATGAAGAGATACATATTAAGGCGTTGACGAATGGCTATATTTGTTGCACATTTAAAAATGATGTCGCTTCACAACTACATGAAATTTATTTAGAACATCAACCTGATATTGTCTTTATAGAATGTAGTGGCCTTGCGCATCCTTTAGAAGTATATGACGCATGTTTAACACCAGTGCTAACTCCTATCGTAGAACGTATGCGTATTATTGGTGTGATGGATGCCTCTGTGTATTTGAATAAAGAGGACTATCCACAAGATATTCAAAATTTAATTGTGGAACAAACGCAATTTTGTAGTCACCTTATTTTAAATAAAATTGATTTAATGGATACGGACACATTACTAGAAGTAGTCAATCAATTAGAAGCGGATTATCCTGAAATCCCATATGTGTTGACGCAATATGGTGAAGTGACATTAAATGAAATGCCTGAACAAGCAGTGGTGCAACAAGAAAAACGTTCGAAAACACATGGTGCGTTGACACAATGCTTTCATGAATTTCATAAACCAATCAAGCAATCTGCCTTAGTTGAAGGTCTAAAACAACTTGAAGGACAAGTGTATCGTGTTAAAGGTTTTGTATGGGTTGAAGGGATGGATCAACCTTGCATTATGCAGTATGTACCAGGGCATTTAGAACTTAGGCCTTGTAATATCGATATGCCTTCGTATTTAGTCGTGATAGGTCACGAGATTTGTCCAAAAAAAGTGAATAGTACGTTCGATGGTATCGAACTAGCTTCTTAACGGTGTTTAAATAGAGCGTGAGACGATGAAATCAAATCGATTTCTGTCTCACGTTTTTTTAGCATGCGATCCGATTGATTGATTTGGTCAATGAGGGAGAACAGTAATATGCTTGAGGTCGAGGCTTGAAAAGTCATCTGATTTATTAGGAGATTTAGCACAATCATTTAGAACGAATAGAAACATAGTTCGAAGAGAAAGCAAGTAAGTGAAACGTTGAGCAAGCGCTTACAAAGTGATAAAATAAAGGTGTAAAGGATATGTTTGAGTAGAAAGAGAACAATGAGAGAGGTGACACGTAATGTATGAAAATGTACTTGTACCTTATGACTTTGGGAATAGCTTTAAAAATGTGCCAGATCAACTGAAAAAGTTAACTGAAGCAGCATCTACGTATAAAATTGTCGTATTTCATGTAATTTCTGAAACAGAGCTTGCCAATTATGTACGTTACCAAGGCAAACATTTTGAAGAGGTTGTTGCAGAAAAGAAAGAGGAAATGCGTCCATTTTTAAACACTTTAGATGATTATGGTTTAAATTATCAACTTAAATTCACAACAGGTAGCCCTACCCATGAAATTGTCAACGAAATAGAAGGATATAGCTACGATGTTGTCGTGATGAGTAATAAAAGAGCAGAAGTAGATATTAAACATGTTTTAGGCCACGTTACGCATAAAATTGCGAAACGGGTAAACGTGCCGGTATTAATTGTAAAATGACGAACATATCTTGAAATTAATCATTCTAGTGGTGAGCGTGCATCCATAGAGAGGCAGGCTCACTTTTTGTTTGTATATTATTTATCAATGTACTAGGTGCATCTTATGACCACGCTTAATGTGGAAACTTATTATGACAAATATGTGACAGCGTGCCGATAGGTTAACGTTATTTCTTATGAAAAGCAATGGATATGCTAAAATGATAATACGATTAACTAAAATGGAGGTGTACCATATTATGACAATAGTAATCGGCGTATTAGTTGTACTCATGGTCATCGCTTGGATTATGGCAATTCGTGTTTCAAAAAAAGAAGGCGAAGCGGCGAAAAAGCAATTGAATTTATGGGTAATGATGGGAGCGGTGCTTACTGTTCTTTCACTATTTTTAATGTTTATCGTATCTCAAAACTATTAAATATATTTGAATCGTTGCAAAGCGGTAATGTAATATTTAAATTAAACATTGCCGCTGTTTTTAATTTAGATTAAAATTTTTAAAGATAGGTAATTAGATACATAAATTAGGAAAACAATGAGATATAAATATACGGGCGGTGACATATGTTTTATTTTAATACATGCATCATTTTAATTTTATTTTTAATCATCGGTTATTTAGTCGGGCATGAGGAAGGGAAACTCGTCTTTTTAAAAGCCATAGCGATTGGCGGGTTACTTATATTTTTAAGTTATATTACGATTATTATTGCATCATTAGTTGTATGTTTTCCTATTCTTTTAATTTTCGGACATACAGACGGTTTCTTTCAAATTGGTCTAATTATAATGTTATTAAGTGGTATCCTCCAATATATTTTGTTAAAAGTTTTGAGTCGTTATGTAATTATTAGTGACACGTTAATTACAATTTTAGAATATTTCATTCAATGGTTATTAATCTATTTCGCTTTATATCAATTTATTACAAATCAACTTAAAGGGCTTTTAGAGGTTGATTTTAATCAAATCTTTTCAAGTATACTTTCGGGAGAGACCATTAATCTTTTCATACTACCAGCATTGCTAGTAAGTTGGATTTCCATATCTATGGTGAGAATGAACCGTAAACAGAAACATAACGCTTAAAAAGCATCTCAAACGTGACGATTTTGTTGCGTTATGAGGTGTTTTTTACGAATAGGACAAGTTTGTATTGAAAGGTGAATGGTTTGATGCTACACTTTAAATGATAATGATTTTCATTGTCGGTGATGTAAGGTTGAAAAGGAGACAGAATGATGCGCTATTTAATGAATGGCTATGTGTTGTTTATTCTACTTGCCATCCTTACTGTGTGTTCTTTATTTATTGGGGTGAGCAGTGTGCCTATCACTGCACTATTTAACCTTAATGAAGACCAACTGAATGTATTATTGGCAAGTCGTATTCCGAGAACTATAAGTATTTTAATTTCTGGAAGCACGCTTGCTTTGGCTGGCTTAATTATGCAACAAATGATGCAAAATAAATTTGTTAGCCCTACAACGGCAGGAACTATGGAATGGGCGAAGTTAGGGATCCTCATTTCTTTAATTTTCTTTCCTGCTGAACATATACTTATCAAATTATTGTTTGCTGTACTGTTAAGTGTGGCAGGCACGTTTTTGTTTGTCCAAATGATTCAACGCATACGTTTTAAAGATGTAATCTTTGTACCATTAATTGGAATTATGCTCGGCGGCATTGTGTCTAGTTTTTCTACATTTATTGCTTTAAAGACGAATGCAGTTCAAAGTTTAGGCAATTGGATGAACGGTAATTTTGCGGTAATTACAAGTGGACGCTATGAAGTGTTGTATTTGAGTATTCCGTTGCTCGTGTTGACCTATCTGTTTGCAAATCAATTTACGATTGCAGGTATGGGACGCGATTTTAGTAAAAATTTAGGTCTTAATTATGATGTAATCATTAATATCGGCTTATTTATTACGGCAACGATAACTGCACTTGTAGTAGTGACAGTAGGGACACTGCCATTTTTAGGTCTGATTGTACCGAATATTGTCTCTATTTTTAAAGGAGACCATTTAAAAAATGCATTACCGCATACTGCCATGTTAGGTGCGATATTTGTAATGTTTTCGGACATTATAGGTCGTATTGTCGTGTATCCATATGAAATTAATATTGGACTGACGATAGGTATGTTTGGGACAGTTATTTTTATCATTATGCTAATGAAAGGACGCAGATATTATGCACAATAAGTCCTTGAAAAAGCTCATAATTTTAATTATTGCTACACTCATTGTTGGCGCTATGTATTTGTTGCTCGGCCTTGATTTTGAAATTTTTGAATATCAGTTTAATAGTCGGTTAAGAAAACTCTTCTTAATGGTCCTTGTCGGTGCGGCCATTGCGGCTTCCACTGTTATTTTCCAAGCCATTACCGTCAACCGTCTTTTAACCCCTTCAATTATGGGACTTGATGCAATATATCTTTTTAGTAAAGTTTTAATTCTTTTTATTTTTGGCGCAAGTTCTATATTTATTACGAATTTCTATCTTAACTTTTCGATTACGTTGATTGTTATGGTCGTATTCGCATTGATTTTATTTGAAGGTATCTTTAAATACGGACAGTTTTCGGTGTACTTTATTTTATTAATTGGCGTGATTTTAGGAACGTTTTTTAGAAGTATTACTGGCTTTTTGGAGTTGTTAATTAATCCTGAAGATTTTCTAGTCATTCAAAATGCGATGTTTGCCAATTTTGATGGGGCAAATCCCACATTAGTGACCATCAGTGCAGTGGTTTTAGTCGTTTTATTGCTAATTACAATTAGTATACTCCCTTACTTAGATGTATTATTACTCGGGAGAGCACAAGCGATTAATTTAGGTGTCAATTATACGCAAATGACGAGAGGTTTGCTCATATTAGTTGCGCTTATGGTGGCCATTGCGACTGCACTAGTAGGGCCAATCACATTTTTAGGACTTTTAACAATTAATTTAGCACACGAATTAATCAAAAATTTTGAGCATCGTTATATTTTACCAGCAACAATTTGTATCAGTTGGATGAGTTTATTTATAGCACAGTGGATTGTAGAGAATGTATTTGAAGCAACAACGCAAGTCAGTATTTTAATTAATCTCATTGGAGGAATTTACTTTATTTATCTTTTAATGAAAAGGAGGGGAACGGCTTGATTCGTATTCAAAATTTAGATCAATGGATTGATGATAAACCTATACTTACGGATGTAAGTGTAGACATTCAAAAAGGGAGACTGACTTCATTGATTGGACCTAATGGCGCAGGAAAAAGTACATTACTTTCTGCCGTGAGTCGTCTAAGAGCTTTCCAAGAAGGACACGTCGAAATTGATGGAGCACCTCTCCAATCCTATGCAAATCAGACACTGTCTAAAAAATTGTCCATTTTAAAACAAACGAACCACACGGAATTAAATATTACCGTAGAACAGTTAGTGAATTTTGGCCGTTTTCCGTACTCTAAAGGTTATTTAAAAAAAGAAGATAAAGCTAAAGTGAATGAAGCTATTGAATTATTAAAATTAGAAGATATACGGCATCGCTATTTAAAAACGTTATCGGGAGGTCAACGTCAACGTGCGTATATTGCTATGACGATTGCTCAAGATACGGAATACATTTTATTAGATGAGCCGTTAAACAACTTAGATATGAAACATTCTGTTCAAATTATGCAAACTTTACGAGAACTCGCCGTTTTTCATAATAAAACAATCATTGTTGTTTTACATGATATTAATTTTGCTTCCGTGTACTCTGATAATATTGTCGCGTTAAAAGATGGTAAAGTCGTTAAAGCTGCACATAAGAGAGAAGTGATAGAAGCTTCTGTTTTAAAACAGCTTTATGATATGGATGTCAAAATAGAAACGATTCGAGGTCAGCAAATTTGTATTTATTTTGATGAACTACCTTGTATGTATCATCAAATGTCTCAAAAAACATTTTAATAATATTAGGAGGGCAACATGAAAAAATTAGGTTTATTGTTAATGGTTGCGATTGCATTTGTATTAGTCGCTTGTGGTAATGATGAAGATAAATCATCTTCATCTAAGAAGGGTGAGACTAAAGAAACAGTTGAAGTAAAAAACGATTTTAAATTACGTGGTAAAGCTGATGATGGTAGCGAAGACAAAGCATATTCAGATACAGTTAAAGTTCCTAAAAATCCTCAAAAAGCAGTTGTATTTGATTATGGTGCACTAAAAACAATGGAAGAAATGGATCTTAAAGACAAAGTTGTCGCACTTCCTAAAGGTGAAGGCAATGCTCAATTACCAGACTTCTTAGGTGATTTTAAATCTGATAAATATCAAAATACAGGGTCATTAAAAGAAATTAATTTTGATGTGGTCGCTAAAGCGAAACCAGATGTTATTTATTTATCAGCACGTACAGCAAACCAAAAAAATATTGATGAATTGAAAAAAGCTGCACCAAACACACCAATTGTATACATGGGCGCTAAAAATGACAAGTTTGTAGAATCAATGAAAGACGACACAATGAAACTTGGTAAAATTTACGACAAAGAGAATAAAGCAAAAGAATTAAACAAAGAATTAGATGAAAAAATTGCTGAAGTAAAAGCAAAAACGAAAAACTTAAATCTTAAAGCAATGTACCTTTTAGTAAATGAAGGTGAATTATCTACGTTCGGTGCTGGAGATCGTTTCGGTAACCTTGTATTTGATACACTTGGCTTCAAACCAGCAGATAATAACATTAAGAAAAGCAGCCATGGTCAAAACGTTACAAATGAATATGTAAGTGATAAAAATCCTGACATCATTTTTGCGATGGACCGTGGAAAAGCAATTGGTGAAAAATCAACAGCAAAACAAGTATTAGGTAACGACGTTATTAAGAATGTGAAAGCAATTAAAAATGATAAAGTGTTAGAATTAGATCCTAAACTTTGGTACTTTGCATCAGGTTCAACAACAACAACAATTGAACAAATTGAAGAAATCGAAGAGGGATTGAATTTAGATAAATAAAACCAGAATTTGATGTAGGTGTGAAGCGTAGATGCGTATTGGTTTTCGAGGCGTCTCGCAACAATACTCAAACTGTTAAAGCAATGTCACGATTTAATAAGTGGCATTGCTTTTTTGTATGCTTTCAATCATGAATGGGCTTATGTAGATACTTATTAAGTATAGGAAATGCTATTTTCATCACTTTTTTCATTAAGTGATGTATTTTGCTGTGAATTGGTAAAGGATATTTAAAAGAGTCATCAAAAACTAAAAATGGGTTTTGAAGATTTTCTAAAAATAATGTGCTTTTTTGTGTTTTTATATCTCTTTATATCGTGAGAAACAGTAGACCATTATTAAGTGGAAATCAAAAACGATAAGAGATATTCCCTTTTTTGTGACGCTTTCTTTCTATTATATAGTTGTTATTTTAATTATCATACCTTTAATAAATTTTCTCGTATTCTGAATTAGGCACATTCGATAAATTTATCAATCATTTTTTGTTTTTTTAAATTTATTCTAAAATTAACTTCTCCTTTCATAGCACTATTTAAAGTCTAATATTTTTGAAAATTCTCATCAAAAAGACGAGATTTATCGCCCCAATTTTTATAAATTTATGTTTCCAAAATAGTATTAATGAGACAAAAAGTTTTCTTTTATTTCAGTTCTGTTACAGAAACACTTAAAAATGTTTACAAGGGTTTACTTATAATTTATCTGTGCTATGATTCTAGAGGATTGCATAAAGCACATAGAAAAACGATATTAAAATTTCAGATAGGGAGACTTTTTATAATGAAAAAATTAACTACTGCTACAATCGCTACATTCGGCTTTGTTACTTTAGGAGTTGCTGCACAAGATGCACAAGCTGCAGAACAAAACACAACTTCATACGCATACACGACAACATATTCTGAAGCTACTCAAGACTATGTAACTATCGACGAAAATGGTAACAAACACCACACTTTAGATGGTAACTGGAACCCATCTATGCAATACGTATATTACACATATGATGAAAATGGTGTGTATGACTACTACTATTACTCAAACGAAGCTACAAACTATAGCTACGCTACAGACTACAATACAGTTGCTACACCAGTTGTAAGATACAACAGTGAATACACTGCATACACAACTGCTGCAACACCAGAATACACAACTTACAACGCTCAAGGTACAGTAGAAGCACCTTCAGCTTCAACTACAAACTATAACTATACAGCTAGAACAACTGCTGCTCCAGCTCCTGCTACTTCAACAGTGTCAAATACACCAGTTCGTTTTACTTCAAAAGGTGGCGCTAACCTTTACACTGCTGGTCAATGTACTTACTACGTATATGACCGTGTAGGTGGCGGAATTGGTAACACTTGGGGTAACGCAAATAACTGGGCAAACGCTGCACGTGCTGCTGGTTACACAGTAAACAATACACCAAGAGCAGGCGCTATCATGCAAACTTCTGTAGGTCCTTACGGTCACGTTGCATACGTTGAAAGCGTTGGTGCTAACGGTTCTGTAACAGTATCAGAAATGAACTACGGTCACGGTGCTGGTGTTGTAACATCACGTACTTTATCAGCTAGCCAAGCTGCTTCACAAAACTACATCTACAAATAAGATATAAGTTTAAATAAACTAAAGGAGTAAGAGCATTTCTATGTTCTTACTCCTTATTTTTATACTGAATTTAAAAGGGGAGTAGAGAAAAATTTTAATGCGCAAGCGGGCTGACTTGCTGAGCGATGCTCTTTTCATACTATTTTAGGATGATATGAATGTCTAACTTCTTTGTTTAGATAGTAGATGGATAGACCGATGAGCAACTTTGTTGATACTCAAGATGAAGTTTTGTACAATGTTTTTTACACTTTTGAAAAGGAGCGCGCTTCATGAAAAAACATGTTTCTATTCTTTTGGCGCTCATATTTACTGTTTTAATGATATGCTTTCTTATCCTACACTTTGATAGTGTCCAAAGGTATACGAGTACATTGCAAAAGGATTTTACGGAGGAGCATATTTTCAGTCAAGATCGCAAAACACATGGATTTGGCACATACAATCATGATTTGAGTTTTAATGGTGACAATCGACATTACGGTGTAGATTATCGTTTGCCTGAAAATACAGATATACTCGCTGCTACCGATGGTATTGTTACACGTACCTTTAAAAATGAATTTGGAGGTAACGTTTTAGAAATTAAAGAAGCTCATCAACCTTATTATCAATGGTATATGCATTTAAATACATTTAAAGTTCGACCGGGTGCGCGTGTTAAAGCTGGTGATGTTATCGCGAAATCAGGTAATACAGGAAGCCAAACGACAGGGCCTCATTTACACTTTCAGCGCATGCATGGTGGTATAGGAAATCGCTTTGCAGAGGATCCAGAACCTTTTATTGAGACTTTGCCTGAAAAACAACGCAGTTTATATCAATTAAATTAAAAAGTGTGTCCGATTTCGCATATTGAGATAATCGGACACACTTTTTAGCGTTCGTTAATTTGATCTTGTTGAATATTTAAATGAATACGTTCCATTTTACGCTCAACATCTCCAATTTCAAGCGCACATTCTTTCAAAGTTTGACGATAAATATTTCTATCTACATTTCCTGATTTATAATGCAATTGATGTTCTAAACTTGCCCACATATCCATTCCAATTGTTCTAAGCTGGATTTCAACAGGGGCATCGATCGTACCATCGGTTAGAAAAACAGGAACAGAGACGACAATGTGTAAGCTTTTATAACCATTGGCTTTCGGATACTGAATATAGTCTTTACGTTTAAGTAACTTAATATCTGCTTGTTGCAACAATAATTGTTCAACATTGTATATATCATTCATGTAATTACATACGACACGTATGCCTGCAATATCCATAATATGAGTTTGGGCAGTTTTAGCGGTTATTTCCAGTCCCTTACGCTTTAATTTTTGTAATAAGCTAGGTATTTTTTTTACACGACGCTCCATATGATGGATTGGATTATGTGAATTTTTTAATTGGAAATCCTGATCCAAAATATGAAGTTTAGTACTTATCTCCTCTAAAGCAGCTCCATATATATGTTCTAATTTGATAAATTGAACAACTTGTTCGAAGTTGTCTTCTGATTGAACCGATTGATTCGTATAACGCGCCACTTCATTTTTCAAGTTTTCAATGTTAATCGGTACATTTTTTTCTACAAACATACATTCACCCCGTACTTTCTATCCTCATTACTAATGTACTACTTTCATTAAAAATTTGGTAGTTATACGGGGGATTGTTGATTGAATAGAAATCATTATTTAACGGAAAGAGACTACATCATCGATTGGAAGGCGTACAGACGGACGTCCTTCAACAGCTGCTTTCCCAACAGCAAGCATGACGACAGGAACATAACGTTCTGGGTCGAGACCTAAAACTTCTGCAACATTATTTTTATCAAAACCGCCAATGGCATTTGTATCATAACCATAGTAGCGTGCGACGAGCATAAATTGCATAGCTGCTAAACTACAATCAATTTTGACAATATCATTCATCGCTTGACGGTCTAAAATTTCATACATTTCAACAAATTTAGCCACCTGAACATCTTTGACTTCTTGTGGCATAAATCCTCTCTCTACAGCGTCATCATAAATTTTGTCTGCATATTCGTAGTTTTTCATATCTCCAAAAAGCACAATCATTGCAGCAGATGTTTCATTTTGACGCGTATTAAATTGAACAAGGGGTTGCAACGCAGCTTTACCTTCAGGTGTATCTACGACTACAAAACGCCAAGGCTGCATATTTACAGAAGATGGCGCTTTAGTAGTTAGTTCAAGCATTTCTTTCATTTCTTCACGTGGAATTTTGACATTTGGATCAAATTGTTTAACCGAACGACGGCTTTCTAACACTTCTTTAAATTCTTTCATACCCTATATCCCTCTCTTTAAGCAATAATTTAAAATTAAATTAAATCAAGTTCTATCCAATTATATGTAACACTTCTGCGTCTATCAAGAAAAAAGTGTTATACTGTAACAAAGAAATCAAGGGGGAAAAATTATGGCATTAAAACATGATGACTTAAAAAGTGAACTTTGTTTTTTATTTTATGTCGCTTCTAAAGAAGTTATTAAAAAGTATGCGACACACTTAAAGTCATATGATTTGACCTATACATCATATATTACATTAAAATCAATTCAACCTAATGAAATTGTTAATATAAAAACATTAGGAAACAGAATTTATTTGAATTCTGGTACACTAACACCACTAATTAAAAAGCTTGATCAAAAAGGATTAGTACAAAAAGTACGTAATGAAGACGATGAACGCAATCTCAACATTTCTTTAACAGATAAAGGTGCAGAAGTACAAGAATATTTATATAAAGTCACCGATGAAGTATATAAAGAACTCAAGTTTGAAGGCGACGATATGGAACAACTTGTTAGCATTCTTGACCGTTTTATCAAAAATAATTTTGAATAATATAAGTGGAAAAAAACTATTACTTACAGAACTTTTCACATTAAACCATTAAGCTTCTTCATATTGGAGTTTAATGGTTTTTTGTTTGATATTTTTAGGCCTATTATCAATAAAACTCAACTTTTATGTTTTAGGTTAGGTCCTTTTAAACTTTGATTCAAAGATAATATACAGAATTTTTTTGTGTTATAAATTACTATATAAATAAAACATTCCATACACATCAAATCTTTATACACTTATTATAATTATTTAAAAAATATTGACAAATTTGTGAAGTTAGGATAATCTTTTAAGCACAAAAGTCATTATTTTTTTTATTTTCAGAGTTATTCTAAAAATTTAATTTTTTAATGCCATATGGAACATTATGATCAATATGGCAGAAAGGAGAATTGCTATGGAATATTTAAAAGCCCTTTTTATCAAACTTTTCGGTTTTATTCCTAGAATATTGATTAATATATTCATTTAGGTAATACTTTGACATTTTAAAAGATAAATTTAAAGGAGTTTATGATGGCGAGAAATAGAAAAAACCGTATCAGAATTTTTAGTATGGTTGCATCAACACTCTTGATTACTGAATCGCTTTTTGCACAGGGGAGTTATGCTCAAGCAGCTGAACAGCAACCTGCACCACAAAAAACAAATGTTCAAACACATCGTGATGCTTCTTCAAATGAAGCAGTTCATAATCAAAATATACAAAACATCACAGCATCTCATAATAATGCAACATCGAAAAAGAATCGTGATCCTATTATTTTAGTTCACGGTATTACAGGATTTATGGATGATAATCGTCCTGCTCTACTTTCCCACTATTGGGGTGGCGATAAAATGAATATTCGCCAAGATTTAGAACAAAATGGCTATGAAGCTCATGAAGCAAGTGTGAGTGCTTTTGGAAGTAACTATGATCGTGCAGTGGAATTATATTACTACCTTAAAGGTGGACGTGTAGACTATGGCGCTGCCCATGCAGCAAAATATGGTCATTCACGCTATGGTAAAACATACGAAGGTGTGTATAAAGATTGGAAGCCCGGTAAAAAAGTCCATTTTGTAGGACATAGTATGGGAGGCCAAACGATTCGACAGCTCGAAACGTTGCTCAGAAAAGGTAATCCTGAAGAAGTAGCGTATCACAAAGCACATGGAGGCGAAGTCGCGCCACTCTTTAAAGGTGGTTCCGATAATATGATTTCAACGATTACAACGCTTGGCACGCCACATAACGGGTCGCATGCTTCTGATTTGATAGGCAATGAAGCCTTTATGCGTCAAGTTGTAATGGAAATCGGCAAAAGGTTTGGCAATAAAGATTCTAGAGTAGATTTTGGTCTTACTCAATGGGGATTAAAACAAAAGCCGAATGAATCTTATGATGCGTATTGTGATCGTGTTGAGAAATCAAAAATATGGAAAACAAAAGATAACAGCCTTTATGATTTAACTCGTGAAGGTTCGTCAGACTTAAACCGTAGAACGTCCATTAACCCGAATATTGTTTATAAATCATATACGGGCGAAGCAACGCACAATACGTTTACCGGCAGACAAAAAGCAGATCTCAATATGTTCTTGCCGTTGACGATACTTGCTAACGTTATTGGAAAAGTGCCAGAAAAAGAATGGCGTGAAAATGACGGAATTATTTCTGTTATTTCTTCCCAATATCCGTTTAATGAACCTTACGTTAAAGCCACTGATAAAAATAAAAAAGGTGTATGGCAAGTGACACCTACAATGCACGATTGGGATCATGTGGATTTTGTAGGTCAAGATAGTAGTGACACTGCGCGTACACGTGAAGAGTTACAAAAGTTCTGGCATAAGATAGCCGAAGATTTAGTTCAAAGTGAAAAGATAACAGAATAGAAATCATACTAATGATCAGGAGTGAAAGCAATGGCAGGAGATATGTTCCAATTAATTACTTCATTTTTGAAAATTTTAATGACTTTATTTTCTTAAATGATGATGTGAGACCTGTAACCCTCTAAGGGTTTACAGGCTTTTTTTATTGTAGCGTATTTTAAAGTGGGAGAAAGTGTAAAGTATATTGTTCTAACATTACATTATAAAAAACGAGACAAAGGGGTTTGAAAATGGAAATTATGAAAAGTGATAATATGAGTGGGAATGAAGAAATTTTGACTTTATTATTACAAGCTAATCCAGATAAAGAGAAAGTAATGTGTGACTATCATACGTCAGAACATTATGTGTTGAAAGATAATGAAGCAATAAAAGAAGTTCTATTATTGAAGGCGCGCTCACCTAAAGAGGTGGAAGTTTTAAACATCAGTATAAAATCTAAATATCAAAATCAAGGACTTGGAAAAATACTAATGAAGCACATCTTTAACATTTTAAAAAAGAGAAATTATGAGAAAGTAACGTTAGGAACAGGAAATTCAAGTATCAACCAATTAGCTTTTTATCAAAAATTATTTTGTTGATCATTATTCAGAAGCCATTTTCGAAAACGATATTCAATGTGTAGATTTAATCATTTTAGAAAAAGTGTTGTGACTTTTCTAGAGCTATGTAAATAAAAAGAACCGATAAAGTAAACTTTACTTTATCGGTTCTTTGTTTGAGGAGGACATACTTCCTCCTCTATTTGAGTAATTTATGATATTATGCAGTTACCCAGTGACCTGCGCCGCCTGTGTTGTATAAGTGTTGTGCAAATTTGTCTTGAACAGCTGCTGGAGCTTGAGCTGGGTTAACACCAACGTATGATGGGTCAACTTGTTGCGCTACTGCATTCCATGTTGATGGTAAGAATTGGTAAGCACCTGCAGCACCTGATGATGGGTTAACAGCGCTGTAGTCGCCACCAGATTCACGTTGTTTGATTAATTGTAAGTGGCTGTTTACACCTGAACCACTTGTAGATGTTTGAGCTGTTTTTGGTGCTTGAGTTGCAGCTGGAGCTTGTGTAGAAGCTTGTTTGTTAGATTGAACGCTAGCTGCTGTATTTTGTTCTGATTGTTGAGATGCTTGAACAGCCACATCTTGTACTTGAGCTGGTTGAGCTACTGCAGCTTGTCCAGTGTAACCATTATAAGCCCAACCGAAGTAAGTACCATCTGACCAGAAGTGGAAGTTTGTACCTTTTAAGTTGAATTTGTAGTCGTATGCACCTGCATGAACTGGCGCTTCATTTAATGATTGGTCATTGTTTAATGCTTTTTGAGCTAAAGCCGCTTTGTCGATTGAAGTTTGAGTTGCTTCACTCGCGTGAGCGTCTGTTGTATGTGCAGCGACACCTGTCGCACCGATTGCTACTGCTAATGATGATGCTAATAATGTTTTTTTCATAACTATAAGTCCTCCAAAATAATTTTTTATATTTTCATTTTCAAAAGTTTGCTTAGCTAAAAATTTCAACAATCACACTCTAACAGGCTATGACACATATGTAAATTACGAGTAGATAACAAAAGATTACGAAGGTATTTCAAAATAATGCTATGTAATGTTTTTGTTATTAGTTTTGAAAAATGTTTTATTTAAATATTCTTTTAGAAAGGGCTACTGTCGAGTTTGTATTATTTATCAGAAAATTGAGATGAAAGGCATAAATATTACAAATATTACATTGCTTCATCTAAATGTAATTTAGATGACGACGTTAAAATGAAATCTATAGTGATTTTCGCGGATTTAAAATAGAAATTGATATGGGGATTTTATTAATCGTATAATGAGACTAATCGAGGTGAATTTTTATGAACAAAAAAATCGAAGCATTACAACTTAAAGCTGCCAAACTCACACGCGAAAGCCACGCTTTAGGCATTCCAGTGATGATTGTATTTGAAGGCGTACCAGCATCTGGGAAAACGCGATTGACGAATGATTTGTTGCTTACGTTAGATGCAAAATACACACAATTTATTGCAACTAAAACACCATCGGAACATGACTTACGATTCCAGTTTTTACAAAATTTCTGGAACACGTTACCGTCAAAAGGCCATATTAACATTTATTTTAGAAGTTGGTATGCGCATTTTATCGATTATAAAATTCATGAAATTAAAAAGCATACGTTGAAAGATTATAGTAAGCTTCAAGATGAAATTCATGCGTTTGAAACTATGCTTCAAAAAGATGGGCATGAAATCATTAAATTCTATATCCAAATTAATGAAGAAAAGCGTCAAGAACATATTAATCAAATGAAAGAAAATCCACTAACGAATTGGAAAGCACAAGAATATGAACAAGTGATTCCGACGGATACGTACAAAGCAGAATTCGAGGCTATCCTTGACGAAGCGTGGAAAGTGATTGATTATACAAAACGAGATCATGCGATTCAACAGATGTATGAACACTTTATTGCGCGCTTAGAAAAAGCCATTCAACAACATAAAATGCGAACATATGAAAAAGCAGGGGATTTTGCGAAAAACTTTGAAACAGATTTATTTAATGTAGATATTCAAAAAGTTAAAAAGCAAGAGTATGAAGACTTAGTGTTGGCATTACAACTGCGTTTGAGAGAGTTACAATTTGCATTATATGAGCGTAAAATTCCACTCATTTTAGTTTATGAAGGGATGGACGCAGCCGGCAAAGGGGGAAATATTAAACGAGTGAGAGAATACCTTGACCCGACTGGATATGAAGTTAACGCCATCAGCGCACCGACAGATGTGGAATTAAATCATCATTATTTATGGCGTTTTGCAAAAGACATGCCGAAAAGCGGTCACATTGAGATATTTGATAGAAGTTGGTATGGACGTGTACTTGTTGAACGTGTAGAAGGATTTGCTTCAAAAGAGGAATGGTCTAGAGCTTATGAAGAAATCAATGCATTTGAAAAAATGTGGGTTAACGAAGGCGCGATTGTGCTGAAATTTTTCCTAACTTTAGATAAGGATGAGCAATTAAAGCGATTTAAGGATCGTGAGGAAAATGTAGATAAACAATGGAAAATCACAGAAGAAGACTGGCGAAATAGAGAAAAATGGGACCTTTATCTTGAAGCAAGTCACGATATGATTACGAAGACAAATCAACCACATGCCCCCTGGCTAATTGTACCTGCTGATCATAAAAAATCAGCGCGTATTGAAGTTTTGAAATATATTATTCAAAAATGTGAAGAAAAGTTATGGGGCGTTCAACGTTATTAAAAAATACGGCTTATGACTTATGCAATTTTGACGATTTTCTACTATAATAATAGATGAATAATTTGCACGAACTTTGTGTGAGAGAAAAGTAAGAAGAGAGACTGAGGAGCATTCATGTTATTTAATCATTACGAGCCATATACTGTTAAATTATCTCAACACGGTGATGATGTTTTAGAAATGGTCACTATAGGAGATAACGATTCTGAAAATGTGATTGTGCTGTTACACGGTGCAATAATGAACTACAAAATTATGACAGTATTTGCCAAATATCTTCATCATACTAAACTAATATTTATTAATAGCCCAGGTCGTGGAAAAAGTACGTCGTTGACGAGAGCAGACCACAATTTAGAAGACTATGCGACACGTATTAATGAAGCGTTAGAGTTAGAAATACAACATAGTAACGTTAAACGTATAGCAATGATTGGCTATTCTATGGGAGGCCTTATAGCGACGAAGCTTGCGGGCTACAATACGCTACCAATTACACATTTGATTTATTTAAATAGCGCAGCAAAAATCGATTATAAAGAATTACGAGTTACAAAGTTATTTTATGAATTAATTAAAGATATTAAACCGGATCATCAAGATGGCATGATTAAAAGTATCCCTGAGTTTATATTAGAACAAGGCGTCTCTAAAAAACATACGGATAAATTTAATTTCACCGAATATTTAGCACCAGTCGATGCGATGATTACGGATTTAATGTACACATTAAAAGCGGATTATTTGGAAGATATAGATAAAATTGAACACATGCCAAAAGTGTTGTTTTTGTTAGGTGAAGATGATGTTATTTTCCCAAACAAAGACTCAGCGATGACGATTCAAAAATTTGAAAATAGAAACGCTGAAGTGAAGTCGATTATTTATCCAGAAGTGGGACATCTTGATTTCTTACGCGTTTTAGATAAGGGCATGGGTGAGAATCTTGGAAGCATTGAACATAATATCAATGCATGGTTAAATATGCCGCAACCAACGACTCACGAAACAGAATAATGCGCATAATATAAAACAATACCCGCCTAAAAAGTGGGTATTGTTTTTGTTTAAAAAACGCTAATAGCAAGGTATAATGCTATTAATAATTAAGAACATCGTTTTAAATATTATGGATTTTCCCAAAAAATCAACAGTGAAAATGAGGGTTGTTAAAATAGAGTATTGGTATATTAACGACATTCGATTTCTCGCTATATTTGGGAAACTGTGGAAATAGAATATGTTACAATAGTTAAAATTGTTACGAAAGAAGCGAGGCAAATTTGTATGAGAGAAACTGAAAACAACGCAAAACCAATGCCAATTTTATTCATTATATTGTTAGGTACGATGACCGCATTTGGACCGCTATTATCTGATATGTATAGTCCAGCTTTACCTTTAGTTCAAGCGGATTTAATGACGTCAACGTCTCAAACGCAATTGACGTTATCGATAGCAATGATTGGTATTGCGTTAGGTCAATTTATTTTTGGAGTTATGGCGGATCGCGTCTCGCGTCGGAAATTGGCACTAAGTATTTTAGCGCTATTGATTGTGGCATCATTATTGAGTGCGCTAAGTACTTCCGTTTTTGTATTATTAGTATTACGTTTTATTCAAGGTCTTGCTGGGGGTGGTTCAATTGTTATTGCGCGTGCTATCGCAGGTGAGAGTTTTAAAGGTGAGCACTTAAGTCGTTTCTTTACCGCTTTAATGGTAGTGAATGGTACCATTTCGATTTTAGCACCACTTGCGAATGCGGCTTTATTATCTGTCGGAACGTGGCGATATATTTTCTTTGCGTTAGCAGCTATAGGCGTTGTATTGTTTGCCTCTGTAGCAGGTCATCCATATATGAAATCCATACAACAAAGCCAAACGAAAGCCCCCAAACTCTCGGTAGTATTCAAGGATTTCGGGCATTTGTTAAAAACACCTGCGTTTGTCTTACCAATGTTGTTACAAGGCGTAACTTATATGATCATTTTTAGTTATGGTGCCGGAGCGCCGTTTATTATTCAAAATGTTTATGGCGTATCACCACAATCATTTAGCTTTTTAATGGTCATTATTGGTATTGGCTTAATTATGTCGAGTCAAGCTTCAAACTTGTGCTTACGTAAAATGTCACAATTGCACGTTCTAACACTCTTTTTAATGATACAAGTCGTTGGAGCTATAATGACGATTATCGTGTTATTGTACCATCTACCGTTGCCTTTACTTGTGATAACTCTATTTTTAACTGTCACACCTGTGACAGCGATTGGACCGATTGCATTTGCATTAGCAATGCAAATGCGTACAGGTGGTAGTGGCAGTGCTTCTAGTCTACTAGGGTTATTCCAATTTATTTTAGGAAGTGCCGTCGCACCGTTAGTGGGCATTCAAGGTGCTGAAAGTGTGATACCTTACAGCATGGTTTTAGGTATGACGATTATCTTACTTCTTACATTCGGCCATTTCACATATCATCGTTTAAAACATAAAGTTCTGTTGTAAATTAGAAAAAAGAGCTTTGAAACAAGATATATTAAAAATTTAAGGGTAACTACTCCCGCTAGGAATAGTTACCCTTATTATCAACACAAGAAGAAACGCGCTTTCACATGTTTCAAATCCGTCAGAATATCTGCAAAATAATATATAAAATTAAAGATACTAATATCACTAAAACAATTAATACAACCCACCACTTCTTAAGCACTAAATTTAATATCTTATCCATAAATTCTTTTGGAAGGCCACTTTTTTCTGGTATCCCCACAGTTTTAGGATATTTTCTATCTAGCTTTTTCGTTAAGAAAATATTTAAAAAATAACTAATACTTCCTAAGAGGATAAAAAACAAGAATAACCACAAAATACCAAAAACTGGCTGTAAACTTTGACTCAAAGTATTAATCAAAAGTCCAAAGGAACCTAAAAGTAAAACAGCGATTCCAATTGAAAAAAGTTCGAAAGACTTTTTCTCATATTTTCTAAAATCCAATTCCTTTTTTTGTTCTTTAGAATACTCCATTAATTCAACCTCCTTCTCGAACGAATCAACAGATTCAAACAAATCACTAACTGTTACACCTAAAGCATTAGAAACACTTTTTAATGTTTCCCTACTTACATCTTCACCTGCCTCTATTCTTTGTATAGTTCTCACAGTCACATGTGACATTTCTGCTAAGTTCTCTTGTGTGAAAGAATTTTCTTTTCTAATTTTTGAAACCAATGAATTATTCATAAATTAATTGTATCTCCTTCTTTAAAATAGAACCACGACAATCAGACGACAGTACCCTGACAATTAGACGACAGCGTCCTGACAGTCAGGCGAAAGTAAAAATTGGAGCTACTGTAAAGTTAGAAAAAAGTATAGATTAATAACATTTTAACATGACAGTACTATATTAACAGGCTAACAGGACATAGATTTTGTGGCACACCAAAACACCGTAGATCTCAAAAGACCCACGGTGCTTTTTCTCAGGATACTTGTCCATATAAATTGTATAAAGCAATTTCCTGACTTTTTTAGCCAAAAGTTGCTTTGAATCAGATACCCTTATTATCAAAATACGTGTTTCATATCCCTTTATTAAGTTTATCGAAACTTAGTTTGGGTAAAACTAAATAAAGGTAGGTATTAAAATGAGGGAAATTTTATTTGGTAAATTTTTTTGTTGACTTTAAGTCTTATTATTGCTTTTTTCGGTACATTCAGTGACCCAACTCATGCGCATAGTAATTCAATTAATGAAAAGCAAATAAATACAATACAAAATTCTCTTAGATATGATATTCAAAATGAAAAATATGCTTTTAATACAGAATATGCCGTAAATAATGGGTTAACCCAAAATCAAGCAGAAAATCTAAAAATATACTTCGAAAGTATGAATGAAGAACAAATAGAAAAATTCAACCAACAGATAGGCTTAAAACCTGATTTAAACTCAAATAAAAACGAAGGGCCATCTACTCGCATAGCTCCAGCACTAGCGGCAGTACTAGGTGTAATAGGTGGTGCAGTAGCAACTAAATTACTTGATGAAATAATGAATTATGGAATTAAAAAAACTTGTCAGTCCAACAAAGGTAAATGGGAAGCCTTTGATGATTATTGTTCTACAAATGGCCATTTGTGAAAATATTTTTAATAGGGTGATTCTATGAAAATAACTGAAATGGTAACAAGCTATTGGTTTAGTCTATTTGTAGCTTTAATGTTTGTAGCATTTAGCACTTCTTCTACCTCTTTTGTTAATATGCAAAGTGCCGGTGAAATAGCCATATTTGTAATTATATTTATAGTTAAAGTCAGTATCTTGTTTTTGGTTTATAAAATCATTTCAACACTCATTGTAAAAATGTTCAGTTAATCTTTATTGCTTTGTGGACGTTGAGCCTCTAAACCCTTAATAAAAGTGGGATATAATTCTCAGTCTAAATAAAGAATCGGGGTGAGATGACGAAAACTTATTGGTTTCGTCGTCCACCCTATTTTTATGTTTATTTATAGCGCATCATATGGAATCACGTTGCGCAGTTCGAACTGATTCATATTTTGAATGATAGGTAACTGTTGTAACGTTTGAGCGACACGACTTTGCAAAATTTCGTTTTTATAATGTGTGAATTGTGCTGAATGACGTGGATTTTCTAGATAATGTGTAACGCCTACAATGATGACGATAGCAATGCCAGCTCGAAGAAGGGTTTTCATATCTTCACATCCTTTAAAGATTATATATATAGCGTAGCAATTGACTAAAAATAAAGCATGAGTCTCAAGAAAGAGTGGCGAGTCAAACCTAGGTTGGACAGATAATTGAGGTTGTTGAATATAAAATATCAACTGTGAAATTGCTTTTGATGTGGCGATTGGCTGCTTGATGCTATATAATTATTAAAACTATATTGATGAAAATATTAAAGGAGTTGGCATATTTGGAAATTCATGAGCAGACAAAGCATTTACAAAAACGTCAAAAATATGCAATACGCAAATTAAATGTTGGGATTGCGTCAGTGCTGTTTGGCACTTTCATTTATTTAAGCATGGCAGATCAAATAAAAGCAGCGGAAGTTGAAGCAAAGGCATCTAGTCAGTCGGAAGGATATGGACAAGGAATGGCTGATGCACCATCTGAGACAAGTCATGAGTATATTAAATCTTCAACAGAAGCGTTAGCAGATGATGTAGTTCCCAACGAAGTTAGTGAAACAGCAGATTATCCAGCGGAAGCAGTACAAGCGCATATTACAGAACAAAATAGCAAAGAAACTTCTGAAATAAAATCAGATGACACGCCTACATCTTCTACAGTAACGCCGTCATCTCAAGAAACGAAATCTGCAACAGTTGAGGAAGTAGGCTTAGATCGTGTCCAATCGACTGTCAAAACGGCAACACCTAAGCAACAAGAAGTGGCTTCGCAATTTAGAACAACCAGTGACGTTAACGGCGTTCCACCTGTAAATGCGCCTGCACCTCAAGCGAATACAAAACAGATCACTGTAGAAGGTATTAAAGAGAACGTGTATCAAAAATCCATTCCAGTATTGCCGGATTCAAAAGTAGCGCAAACGATTGGTATGGGAAGAGGAAATAGTCAAGGTCGTGAAAGCTTAGGTGTTATCGTGCCAGCAGATACGAAAGTATATATACGCCAAGCGAAATCAACGAATGAATCTGATGTACGCGTGAATTTAATGACTGACGATGGTGTGACGAATAAAACAGTGGTCGTCCCACGTGATGGTTCTTGTACAAATATCGAGACGAGTGTTGATAGTGCAGCGTTTATCTATTTGCAGAGAGGTTTAAGTTCGGAGCCTTTGGTTGAATTTTATGTTGAAAATAACCATTTTCAAGCTTTGCCGACGTATCGTAAAGGTCAAAACCAAGAAACCTTTGAGACACAGTGGGTGGATCAAGATGCAAGCTATGCTTTTGTAGACGGAGAAAAACATGCAATTTTAATACCGCGTGTTGATCGAGACCGAGTATTGGCAATGAAAACGAACACCTCTAAATATGGATTTAAAAATTTAGATGAATTCATTACGTATTATGATGATGTTATTACACATTACGACCAGTGGGTAGGGTTAAACGATGACCCACAATCCGTCAACTATAACATAGGACATAAATATTTTACGACAGCGAATAAACATGGATTTGGTTTAGCTTATTGGTCAGGAGACCATATGGGGATGAACGGCCCATCTGTCTACGGTTATTTAGATAAAGGATGGCTTATTTTACATGAAATTGGTCACGGTTATGACGGCGTAATGATAAGAGACAACAATGTGCAGTTGATTGAAGTCATTAACAATGTTTTGGCACATCAGTATGAACAAACTGTCCAAAAGCTCGGAAGTGACTGGTTATATCAAAATAACGCAGAAGCATTACAAAAGCGAATTCATGAAAAATACTTTTCTAGTTCAAAAGCGTTCAATTTTAATAGTTTAGACGCTAAAGAAAAATTAGATTTTGTGACACGTATGACGCGTTTAACAGGATTTGATGCATTGAGTCATATGTATCAACATATCCGTAAACAATCTGCAACAGAAGGCCTCCCGGCAGACGTACCAAGATGGTTAGGGGAGTATTTATTAGCTGAAAATGGTGCAAATGGCCTAGCTTATTTTGATTTATATCATATTCCAACATCACCTCAACTTAAAGAGCGTTTAAATCAATATAACAACAGTTATGTTTATCCACTTGCGATGTTAATAAGCGATGAAGCAGAACGTCAAAAATATGTGGAACGTCTAAATCTTAAAACGATTTATGAACTCGTAAAATCATCGGACCTTAAAGATACAGTCATTCAGGCACCTGCTACGGTCACACTTAACTTAAATGGCCAACAATTGGCACCGCATTCTAAAGTGTTGTTAAAAGATGGCAAAGATATTGTTGCTGAAGCAGAAGTGATTAATGGAGAAGCGGTTTTTAACCATGTGAGAGCAGGAGTATACAAAGTCCTTGCACCGTCATCAACAACACTTGCCATCCCGGATTACGCGTATATGGTAGTGCGTGAGTCAGGTGAGAATAGTGTGACGTTAAATTATCCTGAATTAGAAGGGACTCAAACGAATGTAACGCAACAAATTGCGATTAAAGGTTTAGGCAACAATCTTGTATCATCAATCACATATCATCCTGCTACAAAAGAAGTGATTTATCGACATACGAATGGGCAACCTCACGTTTATTTTGGGGAACAAGAATATGCGCATGTGACAATTCGAACACAACAAGGAGAGGTATTACGAGACCAATCATTTTTAGGAAATGAACGTTTATCAGAGGAGCAACAAACGTTCACTATGAATTATGGGGATACGATTACGGTAATGCACAGAGAAGCAGAATCAAGAAGACAAGTCATTCGCATGGAAAATGGTGAACGTCTAGCAATGCCAGATGAAAGGATGCAAACGGTTACTTACACGTTAACGGACAAAGGTTTTATTGTAAATAATGAAACGGAAGCTGATGCAGAATCACGCTATGTTGCAATGTTAGAAGGAGATATTCAACATATGATTGCACGAATGGATGCATATCCAGAGCGTGATTATCGTGTACAACTGCATCGCATTGCGCAAGGTATACAATATACAAATCGCGATGATGAAAAACGATTACGTGAAATGTTATCACCTTATTTAGAAGTGGGACAATTAGCAGCGCCAAAAGTGCAGCCTGTACAACTAGATCAACGATACGTCTATGGTACTGCTACGCCAAATGCGACGATTACTATCGTGTTACCAGCCGGAGAAAGCTATACAACTAAGACAAGCGAGCAGGGACGCTGGAGCATTACGATACCAACAGAAACACCGCTAAAAGTGGATGATATCGTGTATGTTCAAGCGACGCTAGAAGGCTTACAAGACGCTCCAGAAGTGACGACAAAAGTGATTGATACGATTGCGCCGAATATACCAAACATTTTTATCCCGCAAGCTAAAAGTCAAAATATAAAAGGTTCTGCACAGCCTGGTGTGAAAGTATTCATCACATTTGCTAATGGACAAGTTGTTGAGACGGTAGCTTCAGAACAAGGTGTATGGTCGGTGTTAGCGCCAGCCCCACTGCAGCTAGGGGAAAGTATCTCTGTATATGCTGAAGATGCCAATGGCAACACATCGGGATCAATGTCTGTACAAGTGATAGATACTATTCCCCCAAATCCACCAGGGGCAACGAATTTAGAATACGGCAAAAGCATTATAAGAGGGACAGGAGAAGCCCATCACAATCAAATCTTAGTGCGTTTTCCAGACGGTCAAATTGATAAAACACTTGTAGGGAAAAAGGGTACTTGGATGATAGGGGTACCATACGAATCCTATGAGAAGCTAAAAGTGGGTGATGTTATTCAGGTGTTTGAATATGATGCGTCTAATAACCGCTCACAACCTACTTATATTTATGTAGTAGATACAACGCCACCGCTTTCACCACAAGTGAATGTAGTGACGGAAGGCGAAAGTGAAATAAGTGGAACGAGTGAACCGTATAGTATTATCACGATCACAATGTCAAACGGGGATATATTAGAAGGTAAAACAAATGAAGAGGGACGTTTTGTAATCTCAATTCCTGAAAATATTCGTTTGACAGACAAAGATGAACTTATTGTAGTGGCAACAGATTCTCATCACAATTCTTCTGAACCTACAGTAGTGATTGTAAAATTCAAAGAAGAGGAGCAAGGGGTAGAGGGAGAACCAGGAGAAGTACCGGTAGAGCCAAGTGAACCAGCCCCAGAGATAGAGGAAGGAACAGGAGAGGTACCGGTAGAACCAAGTGAACCAGCCCCAGAGGTAGAGGAAGAAACAGGAGAAGTACCGGTAGAGCCAAGTGAACCAGCCCCAGAGATAGAGGAGGGAACAGGAGAAGTGCCGGTAGAGCCAAGTGAACCAGCCCCAGAGGTAGAGGGAGAACCAGGAGAAGTACCGGTAGAGCCAAGTGAACCAGCCCCAGAGATAGAGGGAGAACCAGGAGAAGTACCGGTAGAGCCAAGTGAACCAGCCCCAGAGATAGAGGAAGGAACAGGAGAAGTGCTGGTAGAACCAAGTGAAACAGATACAAAGGTAGAAAAAGAGGCACCCGAAGCTTCATTGGGATATAAAGAGCATAATGGAGTGTCGCCAGTAATATCTACGATTGACAACTTCAATCATGAAGTATATGAGCCTAGCTCGATACGTTTGAATCGTTCGCAAAGCACAATTGAAAATGAAGCATCAAAGTTAACTAGAAATGTAAATAGTCAAAATGAAATGTTAAGTAAGACGAAAAGAATAATGGTGCAACAACGTACGATGGTTGACTCCAAATCAGTGACACAAGCAGAAAAGTTACCGGAAACTGGTCAACAAGTAGAAACAACTAAAGTCGGTATCTTATTATCATTACTTGGTGTTCCATTACTCGTTCGCGCATTAAAGCGACGTAAAGCGTCAAAGTAAATTGAAACCATAACAAAAAGCAGAGTGAAATCTCATATTAAGATTTCACTCTGTTTTTCTTTTAAAATAATTTCATTAAGATGTTAAGAAATCTCCGCCATTTAAGTGGAGTGTTTGCCCTGTCATGTAAGAACTATCTGTTGAAGCTAAAAAGACATAAGAAGGTGCAAGTTCTGCTGGTTGACCACGACGACCCATAGGTGTTTCGCCACCTTGATTTTCGACTTTGTCTTTGTCAAAAGTAGCAGGAATAAGAGGTGTGTATATAGGTCCAGGCGCCACAGCATTCACGTAAATGCCTTTTTCCATTAGCGATGTGGCAAGTGATCGTGTAAAGGAAACGATAGCCCCTTTAGTAGAAGAATAGTCAATTAAATGATCTGATCCACGATAGGCAGTAACACTTGTAGTATTAATTACTTTGTCGCCTTCAGAAAGATGTGGTAAAGCCGCTTGCGTTAAATACATCATCCCAAAAATATTCGTTTCGAATGTTGTTTGGATTTGTTCTGGCGTCACATCTGCAAAATCATCTTTCGGAAATTGGACGCCGCCGTTATTTACTAAAATGTTCAAATGTCCAAAATCATGTATGACTTTATCAATGAGTACTTTAGATTCATCGACTTTTCGTAAATCGTGAGCATAAGCTTTGGCTTTAACGCCAAGTTCTTCAAGTCGTTTCACAGTATCTTCAGCATCGATATGTTCATTAAGGTAGCCAATCGCTACATCTGCGCCTTCTTTAGCAAAAAGGATGGCTACTGCACGTCCTATACCAGAGTCGCCACCAGTGATTAACGCGACCTTACCTTTTAATTTACCAGCTGCTTTATAACTATCTAATTCGCAGACAGGTTTAGGAGTCATATCTTTTTCAGAACCTGGCTGTGTGTCTTGTGTATAACCTTTAATTTCATCATGTAATTTTTGTAAGTCCATCGTAGTCACCTCATAAAAAATTAGTTGTTAATTACGATTCCAGTAGCGTGGTTGTTCAAATGCTTGTACGATTGTCTCCGGCGTTTCAGACGTCAATACGCCAGGTTGAGACGTATCTACACGACTATTAGAAAGTGCTTTTTTTGCATTTTCATTAAGTACAAGTGGTTTAAAATGTTGATACGTTAATTCGGCAAATTCCTCAGTTTTATCGAAAATACTTTCACTTTCAGCAAGAATGATTAAACTGTCAAAAAGCGTTGGATGAACAGTATCAAACGTTTCGGTAATGCCAAAATCTTCTTCAATGTTTCGTGGTTTATCCGAAATAAACGCATAGTTTAATTGGTTGTCTACCATTACTTGAGCATAAGCTTTAAGCGTGTCACGACTGAGGTTACCATCTACGATAATGCCGACAGAATGACCTCTAAGGGGTCGTTTAAATTTTTCCATAGTCAGTTGACTATCTGATTGTTCGAGTTGTACTTCTTCATTATCTTTAGGTACGGAAACGCCAATATTTTCTGCGACACGTTCTGCAAGTTTTCGTGACACTTTATTAAGTTGATTGACTGCATTTTGTTTTACAGAAGTTTCTGCACATTTTCCAAGTTCAAATGAAAATCCTGCGACGGTATGGTCAAATTCTGGCTGAGTTAAGCTATTTAAATACAGTCTTGGTTGTGTGTAGTAATCTTTAAAGCTATCACTACGTTTTTGAATTTTATGACCTTCTACTTTTTCTTGATAATGTTCAAATCCGCCTTGTTCAGGTGGCGTCGTATGTGGATTGTTATGGTTTAATGCGTTGTTATGGTAAGCCGTTTGGCCTTGATGGATATTCATTTGATGCATGCCGTCACGTTGATTATTATGCACTGGAGTAACAGGACGATTGATTGGAATTTGATGGAAATTAGGGCCACCAAGGCGTGAAATTTGAGTATCTGTATATGAGAAAAGTCGACCTTGTAATAAAGGATCATTTGTAAAATCAATACCAGGTACGATATGCCCCGGATGAAATGCGACTTGTTCTGTTTCTGCGAAAACATTGTCTACATTACGATTTAAAGTCATTTTACCAACGATTTTAACTGGTACTTCATCTTCTGGCCAAATTTTTGTTGGGTCAAGAATATCAAAATCGAAGCGGAATTCGTCGCTTTCTGGAATGATTTGTAATCCGAGTTCCCATTCTGGATAATCACCTTTTTCGATAGCTTCAAATAAATCTTGACGATGGAAATCAATATTTTTACCTGCGACGATTTGAGCTTCGTCCCAAACCATTGACTCTAATCCTTGTTTTGGTTTCCAATGGAATTTTACGAAATGTGCCTCGCCATTTCGATTGATTAAACGAAAAGTATGGACACCAAATCCTTCCATTTGACGGAAGTTTTTAGGGATACCGCGATCACTCATCGCCCACATCGTCGTATGTGTAGACTCAGGATTTTGAGCGAAAAAATCCCAAAATGTATCGTGTGCTGAACCGCCTTGTGGGATTTCGTTATGAGGTTCGGGTTTAACGGCGTGTATTAAATCTGGAAATTTTATCGCATCTTGGATAAAAAAGACAGGAATGTTATTGCCGACGAGGTCAAAAACACCTTGATCCGTATAAAATTTTGTCGCAAATCCTCGAACATCTCTCACGGTATCTGGAGAACCTTTAGATCCTTGAACAGTTGAAAAACGAACAAAAACAGGTGTTGTTTTATTTGTGTCAGTTAAAAAATCTGCATAAGTGTATTCTGATAAGTCTTCGTAAGCTTGAAATTCGCCATGTGCACCATATCCTCGTGCGTGTACGATACGTTCTGGTATTCTTTCATGGTCAAAGTGGGTCATTTTTTCTCTGAAATGAAAGTCTTCAAGGAGGCTGGGGCCACGGTCGTGTGAACGTAATGTGTTTTCATCTTCAGAAATTTTAAGGCCTTGATTTGTCGTCATTGCTTCGCCATCGTTACTTTTACGGAATGCTTCTAAATTTTGATCTTTTTTGTTTGTCAACGTTGATGCGCCCCTTTCTTATTAATATTGATTTCGTAAAATACGATACGCTTTTCTATACCATTACAATCGATGAATGAAACACGAGAGGCGCATCTATTTTTGGGAGTGTTTTAATTCGTCAGTGTTATTTATTATGAAGCGGCATAAAATTAAAAGAGGGATATAGGCAATATAACGCTTTAGTTATTAAGTTCATTAAAAATTTACATTTTTACGTTAAAATAGTATTGGAAATGAATAAGGAGACGTGTGTGATGAAAATTACTTTTGAGGACATCATTAATCAACAAGGCTTTATTCGAGCATATTATTATGACGAGTGCCACAGGGGAGAGATTCGTTTTGAAATGAGTGACCCTATTCATGTGCGTAATGACCTTGTGGCAGAAGCGTTTGGCGCATTATGTGGTCAATATTATGATGAAATTGAAATCACATTGAAAATCTCTGCTAAGACAAAAACAGAAATTGAAAACCGTACGGGTGCGTCTGTAATTAGTAGCACGGGGCTACGCTTTTGGAATTTTAATAAAATGATAAGCAATGATGTGAAAACGCTCAATTTTAGTGGTGATGTTGCGAATTTATCTGCTTTAGCGCTAACGCCAGGCAACCCAAATAAAGTGTCATTGGACTTTGGCAAAGACGCAATACATATGTATGAAATGTTTGACCGTTGGAACAGCCGAATTGTAAAGACGAATGTGATGGAGACGCATTTTCCTTCTATTACTTCGGATTATTATGCAATTGGTACTATATTATATAAAGACTATTTTAA
This sequence comes from Staphylococcus ratti, assembly GCF_020883535.1. NCBI lineage: Bacteria > Bacillati > Bacillota > Bacilli > Caryophanales > Staphylococcaceae > Staphylococcus > Staphylococcus ratti. The sequence continues at coordinate 379,316 of NZ_CP086654.1, forward strand.
TACCCGTTATATGATTACAGGTTTACAACTTGACCCATTGACGGTTAATATGACTAAAATTCAAGCAGAACAAGCCATTGCAGGTATGATCAATTTACCACATACATTAGGCTTATCAGCAGTAGGGCACACGAAGATTGCTTGTAAACGATGGGATGAAGAGTTGAATACCGCGATGAATACGGTCAAAGTTTCTCAACCGGAAGTACGTACCCAACAACAATTACTCGTCGCGATAGAAAATGAGCGGGCATATTTAGGACTTCCGCTTGATAAAATGTTGATTCAGCCGACAGGTATTTCTTGGGGTGAAAATATAAAGTTGGATTTCTTAGCACTTTATATTTTAAAGCATCGAGGACGTGCTTGGGCGTCTTATCTTGTCCAAAATATTCCAACAGAAGCAGAAACATGGGTGCGTAAAATCTCTCTTGATTTTTATGAACGCTATTATCCAGGTGTTTTGAATTATATGCCAGAAGAGGTTAAAACCTATGTGCAACAACAGCTCGAACAATATGAAATCGCACTTTATAGTGAACAAGATTGGCAGTCATTTCAAATGATTAGAGCACATTTATTTAAAACAAGACAACCTAGATAATAAAGTTACTATAAAGAAATATACAAATTAAAGTTGGGACAAAATTGCCCTTTTGGATTCATTTATTGGTATTCCAAAGCAAGGGAGGTTGATGTCCCGGCTTTTTTGTATTTGAAAAGATTTTTTTCTAACTTTAGCATGCATATTTTGTTTTCACTTTAGACTGCGCGCTTAAATTTATTATGTAAAAATAGCATTATGTAAGTTTGGATAAAAGATAGTGTGAAATTATGTTGATTTTTGTATTTTGGTGTAGCAAAATAAGATAAAGCGCTATAACGCATTATCGTCTTATACATATTGCAGTTAAGGGGTTTATTTGTAAATGAGGGAGGTTCATGTTTCATGAAGTTAGTAGGAAAGCTTATAGCAGGAATCATTTTGGGGATTATCATTGGGTTCTTCGATATTGAAATTTTAAATCGTACCCTAGTGACAATTAAAGGCGTTTTTGGCCAGTTTATTAATTATATGATTCCACTAATTATCTTTTTCTTTATTGCAGCAGGGATTACTGCGTTAGGTAAAGGTTCTGGTCGCCTTGTAGGCATGACTGTTGGTGTGGCATACACTTCTACAATTATTGCGGGATTGATGGCACTCACAGTGGCATATATATTGATGCCTGTCATTGCTTCTGGAGGGAAAGTACCTGGGGAGCCACCAGAAATTAAACCGTTTTTTACTTTTGAATTCGAACCATTAATGGGGGTTTTAACGGCTTTAATTACCGCATTTGCGTTCGGTATTATTTCACATGCGGTGAATGCTACGACAATTATTAAAGTCATCGATGAAGGGCAACGCATTGTTGAAGTGTTAATTGAAAAGGTCATTATTCCTTTCTTACCACTTTATATTGCTACTATTTTTGCAGAAATGACTGCTCAAGGCACAGTGGGAAGTATTTTGAAAGTCTTTGGTCTCGTTTTAGTCGTTGCGATTGTTTTACATTGGGTGTGGTTATGCATCCTATACATCATTGCAGGCGTGCTTAATCAACGCAATCCATTCAGTATGTTGAAAACGATGTTACCAGCGTATTTTACGGCAGTGGGAACGATGAGTAGCGCTGCTACGATTCCGGTAACATTAAAACAAACAAAGAAAAACCATGTGACGCCAGCGCTAGCAGATTTTAGTGTACCATTGCTTGCGACAATTCATTTATCAGGTTCTACGATTACACTTGTCAGTTGTTCTGTGGCGGCTATGATCGTGTTGCCAAGTTTATCATTAGTGAGCATTTCAACGATGATCGGTTTTATACTGATGTTGGGTATTATTATGATTGCAGCGCCAGGTGTTCCGGGCGGTTCAGTTATGGCGGCGAGTGGGATTTTAGGATCAATTCTAGGTTTTAATGAAGCGGCCATTGGCTTAATGATTGCCCTTTACATGGCTCAAGATAGCTTAGGTACAGCAACAAACGTTACAGGAGATGGCGCAATTTCTGCCATTGTTGACCGATTAGGTTTTAAACATAGTGAAAAATAATAGATAAGGGACGTAAGGCATACATTGCCTACGTCCCTTATCTATTATAGGTTATGTTTCGTCATCTAAAACTATGAACATAAAAAGCTAGGCCCACAGAGGTACCAATCCATAAGGGGGAAACATCAATAGTATGAGATCGGTGATAAACTACTGATGTTCAACACATTTTTGTATAATTTCTTTCAAAGACAAAAGGTCTCCTTCTTTTTTGAGACGAAAGATGTGTACAATAACGGTAGTGCTTTTCATATTTATTTGAGTTTAGTAACGGGATTGATTACGTATTGCTTGTTTTTCTTCTTCTGAAATATGGAAATAATAGAAAACACCAATCCCTACCGGAATACCGATTAGCGGTGTCAAAATCATACTAATGACTACAGTGTAAATAGCAATTAAGATAATTTCTTTTAAAGTCCAACGACGGTTAATCATACCGTCAAAAAATTGTTTGATTGACATAGTAAATACTCCTTTTACCTCATTCTACATTTGAAATTATTATCTGTATTATAACACGAGTACTTCAACGTTTCTTGTATGGAGGAACGGGAATATAAATAATAATTACTTTAGAAGAAATGAGGGAAAAGCATGACAAAACAAAATCCATTAAATCAATTTTATAACGAGAAATATGAAGAACAACCGCAACCATACCCAGGTATTCAAAATAAAATGACACCTGTTCCTGATTGTGGTGAAGAGACTTATAAAGGCTCAGATAAACTTACAGATAAAAAGGCACTTGTGACAGGTGGAGATTCAGGAATTGGACGAGCTGCAGCGATTGCATATGCGAAAGAAGGGGCAGATGTAGCGATTGCTTACCATCCGGATGAACAATCTGATGCAGAAGAAGTGAAAGCAGTCATTGAAAAAGCCGGCCGTAAAGCTGTATTATTGCCAGGAGACTTAAGAGATGCAACATATGCGAAACAGATGGTAAAAGATGCACATGAACAACTTGGTGGACTCGATATTTTAGTGCTTAATGCAGGTATGCAACAATATGAATACGATATCCAAAAACTTTCTGCGCAACAATTGACAGATACATTTGAAGTGAATGTATTTTCAAACGTTTATTCTATTCAAGAAGCACTCAATTACATGGACGCAGGTTCGAGCATTATTATCACGTCCTCTATTCAAGGCGTGAAACCAAGTGCACATTTATTAGATTATGCGATGACGAAATCATGTAATATCTCTTTAACAAAAGGTTTAGCTGCACAATTAGGACCAAAAGGCATTAGAGTAAATGCAGTGGCACCTGGTCCAGTTTGGACGCCATTACAAATTTGTGGTGGTCAACCTCAAAAAAATATTCCTGATTTTGGAAAGAAAGAACCGTTACAACGTGCAGGTCAACCTGTTGAATTGGCTGATGTTTACGTCTTGCTTGCTTCAGAAAATGCAAGTTTCATCACTGGACAAGTTTATGGCGTTACAGGTGGATCGCCAATTAATTAAATTAGGATTTAGCCTTAAGAGAGTTAGAAAAGAACGCGTATTCAAATAGCTTTATGATTATAAAACGACGCATGCGTACGATAGTTCGCATGCGTATTGTATGTATACGATGAGTTTGCATTACTTTTATGCGGATATTATGAAGTTAATGTGAATAAAAAGTTAAAATCGAGTTAATTCAAACGGTAGGAATAGATAAACAATTCATTTTTTAATATACTATGGCCAAATGTTACAGCAAAGGAATTGGGAACATGACAATCCAACGACATCAATACATTTTATTAGCGATTTTTATCTTTTATTTAATAATGAGTATATTGACGCCACTTATACATGATGATTTACAGTGGGGAAGTGCTTATGGGATAGAAATGTTAAAAGAAGGATTTCAATCTCTTAATGGACGGTACTTAGGTAATACACTTGAAATTATTGCTGTGCGTATCCCTTTATTTCGATATTTGACGTACAGCATCTGTGCAGTGCTTATGATTTCAATGATTTTTCAATATATTACGGACATGAAGCATCGACAAAGTGAACGTAGTTTTATGTACATGACGATTTTTATGTTTGTATTGCTCATTCCAACAGCGATATACAGTCAAACATACGGATGGTTTGCAGGGTTTTATAATTACGTGCCAGCCACACTTTGTTCGTTTTTTATTTTACGTTGTAGTTTAAAAATTTTTGAAGGATGGCATTTAAAGCCTTCTGAAAGTATAACATTAATTGTAGTATCACTCATTGGTCAGTGGTTTATGGAAAATATGACATTATTTAATGTAATGATTTCATTTTTACTTGTGGTAGGGGTTATTTATAAATACAAACGATTACCGAGCGTTGTATTAGCCATGAGCCTTAGCACTGTTATTGGTGCGCTTATTATGTTTATGAACCCTAATTATTTAAACATTATAGCTGGAAAATCTAATTATCAAAAAGTGTCGGATGAGCAGCATGGTATTATTGCTAAAGTCATAGGCACTTTATTCTCACAATTTCCAGATAAAATCATCTTTCAATCTATTGTAATTCTCACTGTGATGGCACTATTAATGATAATGCTCATAAAGCGCAGTCATTTAACACGGTTGAATAAAAGTACATTAATCATAGGGTTACTTTCTGCTCCGTTATATACAGTGTTGGTTCGTATTCCATTTCATTTTGAACAAAGTAATGAAGCGTGGAGTGTAGCGATTACTAATATGATCGTTGCAGTCATATTTTTTCTTAGTCTTAATTTCGCAATTATTAAGGGGTTACCTTCAGGGCGAGTGAAGCGATATTGCATCATATTATTATGGATGATTCCGCTCATGACGGCGCCTTTACTTATTGTTCAACCGATAGGGCCACGAAATTTTTATTCAATTTATATGATTTATGTCATTATAACGATGGCACTCATTTCTCAAATGAATTTAAGACCATACAAAATCGTGTTAGCAATAACTGCTGTGATGGCATTAAGTTTGATTATTATTTTTAGTACAATTTCAATTGCACAGTTTAAACGCATTAATGCTTTAGAAAACGCAATAAAACAGAATCCTCATCTGACTGAATACACGGTTTCACGATTGCCATTCGAATCGTATATGCAACATTCTTCTCCTTATGACGAAAAAAAGACGACGATTTTCAAAACGTATTGGGGTGTGCCCGAACACGTCAAACTAGATTTTAAGTAGGGGAGCGGGACAGAAATCTATTTGATTTCGTAGTCCCGCCCCGACAAGGCTGACTAGGGTAGAAAAGAGCTGTTAAGCGAAATTTCAATCCAGACAGCTACTGTGCATATTAACAGTTACCTTCTCAATATAGAAGCGGGACAGAAATCTATTTGATTTCGTAGTCCCGCCCCGACAAGGCTGACTAGGGTAGAAAAGAGCTGTTAAGCGAAATTTCAATCCAGACAGCTACTGTGCATATTAACAGTTACCTTCTCAATATAGAAGCGGGACAGAAATCTATTTGATTTCGTAGTCCCGCCCCGACAAGGCTGACTAGGATTGAAAAGAGCTGTTAAACGAAATTTCAATCCAGACAGCTACTGTGCATATTAACAGTTACCTTCTCAATATAGGAGCGGGACAGAAATCTATTTGATTTCGTAGTCCCGCCCCGACAAGGCTGACTCGGATTGAAAAGAGCTGTTAAGCGAAATTTCAATCCAGACAGCTACTGTGCATATTAACAGTTACCTTCTCAATATAGAAGCGGGACAGAAATCTATTTGATTTCGTAGTCCCGCCCCGACAAGGCTGACTAGGGTTGAAATGAGTTGTTAAGCGAAATTTCAATCCAGACAGCTACTGTGCTTATTAACAGTTATCTTCTCATTATAGGAGTGGGACAGAAATCTATAAGATTTCGTCGTCACACTCTTTTTGGGTTGAAGATGAGTTGCATTTATAATTGAAATCCATTATCATTTATAAAACGAAATGATTACGATTTATAAATGAGGTGTTCGCATGTCGAAATGGATGATTATTGGTGGGGGTGTTCAAGCCACTACAATTGCAATACATTTAAGAGCTTTAGGATTATCACAGAAAAATTTATATATTATTGATCCCAATGAAAAATTAATGGCACAATTTGAAAATCAAACTCAGCGCATAGGAATGGAATATTTACGTTCACCGATTGTACATCATTGCCACCCTGGTCCGTTTGATTTAAAAAAATTTGCGAGAGTAGAACATTATGCGCAACCTTTCAAAGGACAACACCGACGTCCGAGGTTAGATATGTTCTTTGACCATACACGTTACTGGATCGCACAGTACAATTTAGAAGCAAGCCATATTCAACAAAAAGCAATAGATATTAAAAAAGAAGGGAATCAATGGGATGTGCGCCTTGGAAATGGGCAATGGTTGCATACACAACATGTCATTTTAGCTATGGGGACACATCACCACCCTAAAATTCCAGAAATCTTTGAGGGCCGTGCGGATGTAATGCATATTCACGATACTACGATGACACCTAACTATGAGGCGTCTCACGTAGTAGGAAGTGGAATATCCTCAGGACATTTAACGTTAAAATTACTTACTGAGCAACTTGAAAAACAAATCCATTTGTGGATGAAAAAAGACTTTGAAATATTTGATTTTGATGCAGATCCTGCTTGGTTAGGACCAAAAAATATGCGCGGCTTTCAACAGGAGCAAGATTTATTTAAACGTATAACAATTAATCAAAAAGAGCGTCATAAAGGTTCAATGCCTAAAGATATGGTGATGGCATTGAAACATTATCAACAAGAAGGACGCTTAGTTATCCATCATGCCCCTATTATTTCTTGTGAGGACCACTACATTGTGACTGAAAAGGAACGTATTTATTACGATAGTATCTTACTTGCGACTGGATTTAAGTATGATGTCATGCAACAACCATTAATGCAGCGTCTTTGTGCAATGCCACAAGCGCGTTGTGTTGATGATTTTCCTCAAACGACGACAGAATTAGAATGGTTGCCGAATTTATATGTTGCAGGGATGATGGCGGATTTAGAACTCGGACCTTTCGCGAGAAATATTATGGGTGGACGTCAAGCTGCATTACGTATTGGTGACACGTACCAAAATAAAGTGAAACATTTAGCCAGTTAGTCTTTGAAAATAATTGTCTATTTAAGCTATCATTTGAATTAAACATTGGATGATAAGTGAGGAGAAATAATGACAATACGTTGTGTATGTTTAGTGGAGAGAAAGGGCAGTGCATTGCGACTTGTTCAAGTGCGCCATCGTGAAAAAATGTATTTTCCTGGAGGTAAAATAGACGTAGGAGAGACGTTGGAAGCGGCGTTAATTCGTGAAGTAAAAGAAGAACTACAGCTTGATTTAACAGAGGATGACATTGAATTTATCGGTAGCGTTGTTGGCCCTGCCTACCCGCAACCCGATGAGACAACAGAATTAAACGGCTTTCGTGCAAAAAGAGAGATTGATTGGACACAAGTCGCTATCGATTCAGAAATTACTAATATTGATTGGGTAGATATCGATGATCAACAACGTATCGCACCTGCTGTTTTAAAATGGATAGATAAATATGAAAAATAAGATAAGCCCGACATAGAGCATATTTTCAATGTCGGGCTTGTCTTATTTAGATTCGATATGCGTTAAATTAGGATAAAGCCCCAGTTGAGGAAGGTTAAAACCCATTGTTTCAACTTTGACGTATTGACCTTCTTTAATTTCATTTTGAATCTCGCTACTATTAAATTTTTGACGTAATAAGATGTCTGCATTTTCGATTTTAGTTGTTTTCTGATCTTTTTTTAATTCGATAAAATACGTTCTTCCAGTGGAAATGCTATGATTTTCTGCATATTTTTCTACAACCTGTCCTTCATAAGTGTGTCGGTTGTGTTCAGGGATAAAAGTCCCCATACCGATGAAAGCAATTAACAAGATGAAAGCAATAATAAATATGACATTCATTGCTTTGGAGCCAAGTTGGTTCATTATTTTGTATATGCCACTTTTTATTTTTCTCATCATAATGGTATACGCCTCCGTCTCATTTTTTATAGCATACTATAATTCGGTGTCACTGACGAGAGACATATTTTATAGAAATATGAACAGTTGGTAGAAAGTTTTACTAGTAGGAAGTCGAGTATATCGATTTCTGTTCATTCATGATGTCCTGGCACAAGAGTCACATTAAAGAAGGTATGAGCAATAGAAGTCGTGATGCGTTTTGTTGTATGAATAAGTTTTAGCGCTAAAATCTACATCGCCTATTTCAATGTGTCACGACTATTTATCAAAGCCTCAGGTCGTATTACTTTGATTTCGTATAAAGCATTTGTGCGATTCTTAGTAGGACAATACCATCTATCGTGTTAGGATCCCAACCTGTTATATCATGAATTTTTTTAATACGATAATTCAGTGTATTACGATGAATATACAAATCGTTGGCAGTTTTAACCAGTTTTCCATGATTGCGGAAGTAAGCTTCAACAGTCTCATTTAAATATTTATCTTCACCAAAATCAAGGAGTTTTTTGTAGTTAGAAACAAGTGACGTCTCATTGTTTGGTGTGAAATGACTAATATTGCTACAAAGCGTTTCTAACTCGTATTCTTTATAAGTATGGACGCCTTCAAAATGTCCTAAACTACGAATAAGTTTTTGTAGCGCAATAGCTTCATTGTAGGATTGAATTAATCCTTGAACACCTGTATTGAGTGAGCCTAACGTAATAAGTGTTTTGTTCAGTGTATCTTCTTCATGCTGTTTTTCTATAAACTGTTTGATTTCTTTCAATGTTCTCCCACGATTTTTATTCGCTTTAAAGATGAAAATATATTCCTGAGGCATAATTTCAATAATATCATCGTTAGGAAGTTTCCAGTTATTGAGCATTTTACGTAAATGCTTAATTTTCGCTTTACTCGTTGTGTCAATTTGAATGAGCCCAACAGTAAGTGCTTCATTAAGCCCTAAATGTTCAAGAATCCCTTTGCGATTATAATTTTGAATTTGTCGATTTTGATTAAACAAAATATAAGACAACGTTTGTGTACGAGATAATTGGCTGTTGTGTTCGTCCGCTCTTTCTTTCTCTTGTGAAACGATGAATTCTGCATTGAGTTTGAGCAAATGAGAATAATCACGTATATCATCAGGATGGCCTAAAATAATTACGGCACCGTGTGTATCAGTTTCGTCTTCAAAAGGGACGACAATACATGGACTGTCAACGTGCCAAAATTTCATATCTTCTTCTTCAATTTCGAGCGGCACATTACGGCGAATAGAATGGATGGCGGCTTTATGAGATTGGCCTAAGTATTTCGTGTTAGAAGAAGCAATGATCTGGCCACTTAGGTTAGTGACAAGAATATCTTTTTTTATAATGGATGCTGTTTTTTTAATTGTTTTTTGAGCCCAATATTCTTTTCTCATATAAGTTTCCGTCCTCCGTGTCTAATTCTAAATCTTTTATATTTTAATATAGTTTAACAGTAGATACCACTTTGTTTTACACAATAAATAGTTAGAAGAAATGTTATGTACAAATTTATAGTAACACTTTAAGTTAAAAAGGTTGAGCAATTTGCTTTCAAGTTATTGTGCATTTATACAAGAATAATTTTTCTTGAGTGAAGCTTTCAATAGCATGTATAGCCTAAAAACATTGAGAATAAACATAATTTGTTTCGAAGTCAACAAACTTTTTAACTAAATAAAATTAGAAATAGAATTACGTACTATCAACTTTAACGTTGGTGTATGATAAATTAAAAGTGTATTGCTCTACTTATAATTTAAAAAGAGATTTAGTGGGGAGCAAAAACATTTTTTGCAAAGGAGACCTGCGTCAAACATGAAAAAGTCAAACAAACGTCTTGATTTCTTACCAAATCGACAGAATAAGTATTCTATTCGCAAATTTACAGTAGGCACAGCTTCTATTTTAGTGGGAGCTATCTTATTGTTCGGTGCACAAAATGATGCACAAGCTGAAGAAGCACCAGCAGATAAAGCATCAACATCGACAGATGAGAAAAAATTAGAAGTCTCACCAGTAGAAAAGAGCACAGCTGAGGTAGCAGCTGAAGTCGAAGAAGTAACAACAGATGAGGAAGCGTCAGAAGCGCCAACAACAGAGCAAACTGTTACTGAAGTAGAGACACCTGAGTCAACAGTCACAAAAGAAGAAGTGGTAGAGGCAGAAGTAGCACCTAAGAATACAACAGAAGCTTCAGAATCGCCAGAACCAACATCAAAAGCAACTTCTTCAGAGGATACAACAAACGAAGTGCCTTCTGTTGAAGAAGAAACTTCGAACGAGGTTGTGCAAGAAGCACCAACATCCGAAGCAATTCCAGCAGCACCAACAACAAGTGATGCCTCTACATCATCAACTGAAGTAACTCATGCATCTGAACCGGATATTACTTCAGTAAACGATCAAACAACAGCAGTAGACTATGTAACGTCAACAACGCCATTATCAGCATCAGAAGCAGAAACTTTAGTAAGCGATTTAAACCTAGACTATAACAACACGACGCCTGAAGCGTTACAAGCAGCGTTATTAGATGGTTTAGTAGCAGCTCAAAATGCTGCTAAGACAGAAGCGACAACATTAGATCGTCGCCAAACTTCAGCACTATCTGACATTGGCTCAGTAACATACGGTAAAACTGCATTTCGTGCAGTTGTTACACCACAAGATGGTTTAGCGGATAATGCGACGTATCAACCTTATGCAAACCAAGCGGCGACAAATTACCGTTTTGGTGAAGTAGGAGATGCGTCATTAGCGATTTCAAACAAAGATGAATTACCTGCTAATACACAATATGCATTTAAAAATAACAATGCATTTCAACAAGTGGGACATCAATTAGCTACAGTTGTAGCTACTTATCCGGATGGTACTGTAGATGAAGTTCAAGCACCTATTTATGTAAGCTATGGTTATGACAAGAATGGTCAAACATATACAGGTGTACCTTATTCAGCAGAAAATAATTTTCCACGTACTGAAGAAGATGTTCATATTACACCAATTTTAGAAGATTTAAGTTCAAGTGAAGCACAAGCAGATCATTCGATTGATTTTGATTTATCAAGTGTATTCAACTTAAACCGTGTTACTTCTGGAATGGAGACGTATATTGAACTAGATGAACGTATCGCTAAATATGTGACTTCTATTACAGGTAACATTGCTTCAACAGCTGGAGGAGCTGCGCCGCAACGTCCATTTGAATGGGAACGTGTAGTTAATGCTAAAGGTGAGTTAACAAACACTTGGAAAATGCGTACATTTAACGCGTTAGCTTATACAGACAACCAAACATCTGTATTCATTGGTGATCAACCAGCTATTTCTCAACTAAGTAAATCAAAAATCAACTTAGACGTTCCTGTATCACAAATTTTTGCAGATGATCCTTTACTACAAAATGGTGACCTTGCCTTTAGAACGTACACATTAACAAATAAAGGTCAACTGATTAACAATACTGACCGTAGTAACTATTTCCAAGTTGCTAGAGATGACAAAGATGGTTTAACTAATGCGACTAATTTACAAGAACGTAACTGGTTTACTGGTTCTGGTTCTATTACGCAGTTCGAACCAGAAGCAGGTACGAACGGCGGTATCGTATTTGACCAATATATTAATAAGTCATCAAATGGTACATTGAATGGTTATGGTGGACAACCGAACCGAGATTGGAAATACCATTTTGAGATTGATCCTCGTTTATTACCATACATTAAAGATGTTGAAATTCATTATTTAAATCAAAATGGTACGGATTGGTCAGTAAGTACTGAATTACAAGATCGTTTCAACAAGGAATCAAATCTTAATAAGACTGGCGGATGGAACAATTTTGAATACCGTTTTAATAACGGTACCAATATTGAATCAGCATATACAACAGGTACTACGTGGAATGACACGCGTACAGGTTCTGCCGATAAAGCCTCTTATTCTGTACCAGATGTTGAACTTACACCGGGTCAAGGTTACATTAATCTTGATGCTATTGCAATCAATGTCGATGCGCGTCAAGTGAATTTCAACCCTGGTTTAATTCAGCCAGCCAAAGTAAGGGTAGTTGCTGTATTACGTGATGATGTCACAATCAATAAAATCTTAGGAGAAAATCGTGATGAAAACTTCGGATTTACAGGTTACTTTGTAAATAGTAAAAATGAAGTGATTCCAAATTCTTATGGTACAGGATTTTATCAAGCTGTAGACATTGATTTAGATGGTATCGTAGATGAAATAGATCCTACTATTGAAGAAAAACCGCAACCAGTTCAAACAGCGGATAACTATACACCAGTAGGTCAACCTGTAGAAACACCAGTAGGCGTGACACCGGATCCACGAGACGGTATTTCAAATATTGCGGATTTACCAGCTGATGCGGTTTATTCTTGGGAAGTAGTACCGAATGTAGATGCGCCAACGGCAGACGGCGATCCAATTAAGGCAGCTGTTATTATTACTTATAACGATGGATCTCAAGATCGTGTTGAAGTACCAGTAACAGTAACTGATACACCTGATGTAACAGCGCCAGATGCGCCAGTTATCGACGCACCAATTGAAGGCGACCGTACTGTAAGAGGAACAGCGGAACCAAATTCAACAGTAGCGGTAACATTCCCGAACGGTGAAACAGTAGAAGCACCAGTAGACGGAGCAGGCAACTGGAGTGTAGAAGTACCAACAACAGAAGAATTAGCACCAGGAGAAACAATCACAGCGACTGCGACAGATGCGGCAGGAAATGTATCAGAACCAGGAACAACAACAGTGATCGAAGATCCTAACAAAGACGTAACAGCACCGGATGCGCCAGTTATCGATGCACCAATTGAAGGCGACCGTACAGTAAGAGGAACAGCGGAACCAAATTCAACGGTAGCGGTAACATTCCCGAACGGTGAAACAGTAGAAGCACCAGTAGATGGAGCAGGCAACTGGAGTGTAGAAGTACCAACAACAGAAGAATTAGCACCAGGAGAAACAATCACAGCGACTGCGACAGATGCGGCAGGAAATGTATCGGAGCCAGGAACAACAACAGTGATCGAAGATCCTAACAAAGACGTAACAGCGCCGGATGCGCCAGTTATCGATGCACCAATTGAAGGCGACCGCACAGTAAGAGGAACAGCGGAACCAAATTCAACAGTAGCGGTAACATTCCCGAACGGTGAAACAGTAGAAGCACCAGTAGATGGAGCAGGCAACTGGAGTGTAGAAGTACCAACAACAGAAGAATTAGCACCAGGAGAAACAATCACAGCGACTGCGACAGATGCGGCAGGAAATGTATCAGAACCAGGAACAACAACAGTGATCGAAGATCCTAACAAAGACGTAACAGCGCCGGATGCGCCAGTTATCGATGCACCAATTGAAGGCGACCGCACAGTAAGAGGAACAGCGGAACCAAATTCAACAGTAGCGGTAACATTCCCGAACGGTGAAACAGTAGAAGCACCAGTAGATGGAGCAGGCAACTGGAGTGTAGAAGTACCAACAACAGAAGAATTAGCACCAGGAGAAACAATCACAGCGACTGCGACAGATGCGGCAGGAAATGTATCAGAACCAGGAACAACAACAGTGATCGAAGATCCTAACAAAGACGTAACAGCCCCAGATGCGCCAGTAGTAAACGCAGTACAACCAGGGGACAAGACAATTACAGGAACAGGCGAACCAGGTTCAACAGTAACAGTAATGTTCCCGAATGGAGAAACAGCGACAGGAACAGTTGATGAAAACGGTAACTGGAGTGTAGAAGTACCAACAACAGAAGAATTAGCACCAGGAGAAACAATCACAGCGACTGCGACAGATGCGGCAGGAAATGTATCAGAACCAGGAACAACAACAGTGATCGAAGATCCTAACAAAGACGTAACAGCACCGGATGCGCCAGTTATCGATGCACCAATTGAAGGCGACCGCACAGTAAGAGGAACAGCGGAACCAAATTCAACAGTAGCGGTAACATTCCCGAACGGTGAAACAGTAGAAGCACCAGTAGATGGAGCAGGCAACTGGAGTGTAGAAGTACCAACAACAGAAGAATTAGCACCAGGAGAAACAATCACAGCGACTGCGACAGATGCGGCAGGAAATGTATCGGAGCCAGGAACAACAACAGTGATCGAAGATCCTAACAAAGACGTAACAGCCCCAGATGCGCCAGTAGTAAACGCAGTACAACCAGGGGACAAGACAATTACAGGAACAGGCGAACCAGGTTCAACAGTAACAGTAATGTTCCCGAATGGAGAAACAGCGACAGGAACAGTTGATGAAAACGGTAACTGGAGTGTTGAAGTACCAGAAGGAACAGAATTAAAACAAGATGATGTAATTACAGCGGTCGTTACTGATAGTAACGGAAATGTATCAGAACCAGGAAATGTAACAGTTAACGATACAATTGCGCCAGACGCGCCAGTAGTAAACGCAGTACAACCAGGGGACAAGACAATTACAGGAACAGGCGAACCAGGTTCAACAGTAACAGTAACGTTCCCGAATGGAGAAACAGCGACAGGAACAGTTGACGAAAACGGTAACTGGAGTGTTGAGGTACCAGAAGGAACAGAATTAAAACAAGATGACGTAATTACAGCAGTCGTTACTGATGGTAATGGAAATGTATCAGAAGCAGGAAATGTAACAGTTAACGATACAATTGCGCCAGACGCACCAGTAGTAAACGCAGTACAACCAGGGGACAAGACAATTACAGGAACAGGCGAACCAGGTTCAACAGTAACAGTAATGTTCCCGAATGGAGAAACAGCGACAGGAACAGTTGACGAAAACGGTAACTGGAGTGTTGAGGTACCAGAAGGAACAGAATTAAAACAAGATGACGTAATTACAGCAGTCGTTACTGATGGTAATGGAAATGTATCAGAAGCAGGAAATGTAACAGTTAACGATACAATTGCGCCAGACGCACCAGTAGTAAACGCAGTACAACCAGGGGATAAGACAATTACAGGAACAGGCGAGCCAGGAAGTACTGTAACAGTAACGTTCCCGAATGGAGAAACAGCGACAGGCACAGTTGATGAAAACGGTAACTGGAGCGTTGAGGTACCAGAAGGAACAGAATTGAAACAAGATGATGTAATTACAGCAGTCGTTACTGATAGTAACGGAAATGCGTCAGAACCAAGCAGCGTGAAAGTAAATGATACAATCGCGCCAGAAGCGCCAGTAGTAAACGCAGTACAACCAGGGGATAAGACAATTACAGGAACAGGCGAGCCAGGATCAACAGTAACAGTAACGTTCCCGAATGGAGAAACAGCGACAGGAACAGTTGATGAAAACGGTAACTGGAGTGTTGAGGTACCAGAAGGAACAGAATTAAAACAAGATGACGTAATTACAGCAGTCGTTACTGATGGTAATGGAAATGTATCAGAAGCAGGAAATGTAACAGTTAACGATACAATTGCGCCAGACGCACCAGTAGTAAACGCAGTACAACCAGGGGATAAGACAATTACAGGAACAGGCGAGCCAGGAAGTACTGTAACAGTAACGTTCCCGAATGGAGAAACAGCGACAGGAACAGTTGATGAAAACGGTAACTGGAGCGTTGAGGTACCAGAAGGAACAGAATTGAAACAAGATGATGTAATTACAGCGGTCGTTACTGATAGTAACGGAAATGTATCAGAACCAGGAAATGTAACAGTTAACGATACAATTGCGCCAGACGCGCCAGTAGTAAACGCAGTACAACCAGGGGACAAGACAATTACAGGAACAGGCGAACCAGGTTCAACAGTAACAGTAACGTTCCCGAATGGAGAAACAGCGACAGGAACAGTTGACGAAAACGGTAACTGGAGTGTTGAGGTACCAGAAGGAACAGAATTAAAACAAGATGACGTAATTACAGCAGTCGTTACTGATGGTAATGGAAATGTATCAGAAGCAGGAAATGTAACAGTTAACGATACAATTGCGCCAGACGCACCAGTAGTAAACGCAGTACAACCAGGGGATAAGACAATTACAGGAACAGGCGAGCCAGGAAGTACTGTAACAGTAACGTTCCCGAATGGAGAAACAGCGACAGGCACAGTTGATGAAAACGGTAACTGGAGCGTTGAGGTACCAGAAGGAACAGAATTGAAACAAGATGATGTAATTACAGCAGTCGTTACTGATAGTAACGGAAATGCGTCAGAACCAAGCAGCGTGAAAGTAAATGATACAATCGCGCCAGAAGCGCCAGTAGTAAACGCAGTACAACCAGGGGATAAGACAATTACAGGAACAGGCGAGCCAGGATCAACAGTAACAGTAACGTTCCCGAATGGAGAAACAGCGACAGGAACAGTTGATGAAAACGGTAACTGGAGTGTTGAAGTACCAGAAGGAACAGAATTAAAACAAGATGACGTAATTACAGCAGTCGTTACTGATAGTAACGGAAATGCGTCAGAACCAAGCAGCGTGAAAGTAAATGATACAATCGCGCCAGAAGCGCCAGTAGTAAACGCAGTACAACCAGGGGATAAGACAATTACAGGAACAGGCGAGCCAGGAAGTACTGTAACAGTAACGTTCCCGAATGGAGAAACAGCGACAGGAACAGTTGATGAAAACGGTAACTGGAGTGTTGAGGTTCCAGAAGGAACAGAATTAAAACAAGATGATGTAATTACAGCAGTCGTTACTGATAGTAACGGAAATGCATCAGAACCAAGCAGCGTGAAAGTAAATGATACAATCGCGCCAGACGCACCAGTAGTAAACGCGCCACAACCAGGGGATAAAGTGATTACAGGAACAGGCGAACCAGGATCAACAGTAACAGTAACGTTCCCGAATGGAGAAACAGCGACAGGAACAGTTGATGAAAACGGTAACTGGAGTGTTGAAGTACCAGAAGGAACAGAATTAAAACAAGGTGATGTAATCACAGCAGTGTTGACAGATAGTAATGGCAACATATCAAAACCAGGAAGCAGTGTAGTAGTTGCTAAAGCATCATCTGAAAAACCAGGTATTACGTCTACTAAGCCGGAAGACAAAACAATCACAGGAGCAGGAAAGCCAGATTCAACAGTGACTGTTGCACCTTCGAACGGTAAATCAGTAGACGCTTCGGTTGACAAAGATGGAGATGCTCACAAAGTGGCTTCTTCAAAAGAGGCTAAAGCGTTACCTGAAACAGGTACAACAAGCACAAACCCAACATTATTCGGTGGCTTGATTGCTGCATTCGGTTCTCTATTCTTATTAGGTAGACGTCGTAAAGAAAAAGAAGATAAATAATGTTATAGAAACTCAATTATAAAGTATAGTTTGATTTATAATGAGATTCGAAGATGAAAGTTGTCACACAATGTATTTTAGTAAGTTAAGAGGCCAGGACATTCAATGTCTTGGCTTCTTCAGTAATACACGATTGTTATAAATTAGAGCATTCGCGATTTTGTAAATCAAAATCAATGGTGAAATTTTGATATTGACACGTGACTTTATTATCTGTATAGTATGAATTATCAAATAATTATAGCGGATTGATAAGTAACGTTTGTCGTTGTAGCATATAGAAAGCTAACGGGTGATGTAAGTTAGCACGACACAATCGCGAATTGGGCAATCAGCAGTTTTATCATTTTAAATAAGATTTAAAAGTGAACATGTTTATGCATGTTAATAAAGGTGGCACCACGTTAACGCGTCCTTTTCGAAGCGTTAATGTGGTGTTTTATATTTGTGAGGAAAGATGAAGTAATTTGACAACAAGGTAGTGTCAGAAAATGAACGGGTGATGTGAGTTCATACCTTTGTGAAATGAATTGGGTCTTTCTAAAAGCAACCAATTGCATACTAAGAGTGAACAGTTATGGCTGTTAATGAGGGTGGTACCGCGCGTGAAGCGTCCTGATATGGGATGTTGACGCGCGGGTTTTTATTTTTTAAGGAGGGGTCTAATTGTATGAACATTAAATATCGTATTATCAATGCACCTGTAAACCCTGAAACATTTGCTAGACATCGAAAGCACAAAATTATTTTAGAGAGTACAACAACACATCAAACAAAAGGACGTTATTCTATGGTCGTTTTTGATACGTATGGAAAATGTGAGCTTGTTGAAGACGCACTTTACATTCAAACGCCATATGAAACAAAAACGATTCAAACTCAGCCTTTTGAACATTTGAAGCAGTACATTGACAAGTGTAAAGCAACAATTGAACATCCAGAGTTAGCGCAACTTCCTTTTATTTCGGGATTTTTAGGTTATTGTAGTTTTGATCTCGTAAGACATGCTTTTCCAATTTTGAAGCAACAAGCTATTGTTGGAGAAACGAGCGACGTCTTATTTCACATGGTAGAGTCTGTATATGTATTCGATCATTATATGGAACAAATTTATATTATCGCAACGGATTTCTTCTCGAATGCAACAGACTCAGAATTGAATGAACGATTAGATGGGATGATCTCAGAATTTGAAAAAGTACAGTTGTTTGAAAATGAAAAAAGTGTTCATCTACCATCTAAAAACATCCAAAGTAATATTTCTGACGAGACGTTAATACAACGAATAACGGCTTTTAAATCATTAATTCAACAAGGAGATATGTTTCAAGTTGTACCTTCAAGAATATACCGCTATGAACATCACTTCGGAGCTTCTCGTGGTAGATTGGCGTATCAATTGTATCAACAACTTAAACGCAATAATCCTAGCCCGTACATGTTTTATTACCATATGGAAGGGCCGATTCTTGTCGGAAGTTCCCCCGAGAGTTTTGTAAAAGTGAAGCAAAACGAGGTCATGACCAATCCGATTGCTGGTACGATAAAAAGGGGAGCTACCGTTGAAGAAGATAGCGCAAATGAACAGGCACTTATTCAAGATGAAAAAGAATTAAGTGAACATCGTATGCTCGTAGATTTAGGTAGAAATGATATTTTAAGAATTGCACGCCCTGAATCATTAAAAATTCCTAAATTAATGACAGTAGAACGTTATGAACATGTGATGCACATTGTAAGTGAGGTTGTCGGTACGTTAGATGACCATACTTCACCTATGGATGTGATTACTTCATTATTGCCAACCGGAACCGTTTCTGGTGCGCCGAAAATAAGGGCGATACAACGGATTTATGCTTATCATCCATACAAACGGGGCGTTTACAGTGGAGGTATTGGTTATATCAATTGTGATCATTCACTTGATTTAGCGCTTGTCATACGTACTATGGTTATCGATGATACATTTGTGAATGTGGAAGCTGGTTGTGGCGTAGTTTATGATTCTATTCCTGAAAAGGAGCTTGAAGAAATTCGGCTAAAAGCTAAAAGTTTGTTGGAGGTGGTGCTATGATTCTTGTCATCGATAATTATGATTCGTTTACGTATAATTTGGTCGATTTATTTCATCCATATGATGAAGTAAAAGTGCGTTACCCAGATGATTCAAGTATTTTTGATTTATGTCCTGACGTGCTTGTAATCTCTCCTGGACCAGGGCATCCTGATGATACCCCATATCTCAATAGAATTATTAAACATTTCAATGCGTTACCTATTTTAGGGGTTTGTTTAGGCGCGCAAGCTTTGTATAGGTATTATGGTGGCGAAGTAAAGGTAGGGCGACAAGTGATGCATGGTAAAATAGATCGGCTTCAATTTGAACAAGCAACACCTTTATACCAAAATATATCTGAATATTCCGACATCATGCGTTATCATTCTTTAATTTGTGAAGAGATAACGTGTCCGAGTGCACTCATCATAACAGGGCGCACAGAGGATGCGATTCAATCTTTTGAACATCGAACACATTTGCATTATGGCATTCAATATCATCCAGAATCATTCGCAAGTCCAGAAGTTACAAAGATCGTGCATAATTTCATGGAACTTGCTCAGAAGGGAGTTAAACCTCATGACTTTGCTTGAATCACTACGTAACAAAAATGCACTTACGCCACAAGAAATAACAACTTTTGTACAAACATTACTTTCAGAAGATGTGAATTTAACTGAAAAAGTGACGTTACTTGAAGCTTATACGGACAAAGGCGAGACGTCGGAGGAATTATTTGCGCTTGCTTCAGAATTAATTCAGACGACCTATTTACCACAACCTAAATACCCCGGTAGCATGTGTGTATGTGGGACAGGGGGCGATGGTTCAAATAGTTTTAATATCTCAACAACAGTATCGTTTGTTGTGGCAGCTGCGGGTGTCCCAGTCATCAAACATGGCAATAAAAGTGTGACTTCGAAATCTGGAAGCGTCGATATTTTGAAGGCGTTGCATGTGCCTACAACATCGATGTCAGAAGTTTCAAGTCAAGTCGCTATGACGAACCTCGCATTTATAAGTGCTACACAAGCCTATCCAATTATGAAAAATTTGCAGCCAGTTCGGCGCTCTATCGCCAAGCCTACCATTTTTAACATAGTAGGTCCTATCATTAACCCTTTTCAATTAGATTATCAAGTGATGGGAATATTTGATTCGAAACGTATGGCAATCGTAGCGGAAACATTGAAGCAATTAGGTCGAAAAAAGGCGCTCGTTGTCCATGGAGCTGGAGGCATGGATGAGGCGACATTGTCGGGAGAAAATCAACTTTATGAAATTGATAATGGCATCATTAAACACTATACACTTAAGGCAACAGATTTAGGATTACGTTATGCCCCTAATTCAGCGCTTCGAGGTGGCACACCTGAAGAAAATAAAGCCATTACGCTCGGCATTTTAGATGGCACAGATACTTCAGTACGTAGAGACGTTGTTATTTTAAATACAGCACTGGCACTTTATGCGGCAGAAAAAGCGATTGATTTTCAAGACGGTGTCATTCAAGCTGCACATTTAATTCAAAGTGGGCAAGCTTATCGTCTCTATAAAAAGATGGTAAAGGAGGAGCATGATGTCTATATTGGATGAGATTGTAACTTATAAAAAAATGTTATTGGAGACAGGGTATTACGAAGCAAAACTCAAAACGCTACCACATGTTGACGTACATCATAAATCGACATTAGTAGAACGGTTAGAACAAAGTAGGCATGTAGAAGTTATAGCGGAAATTAAGTCTCAAAGTCCAACGGTGCGCGATATACCTGAGCGCCCTTTAGAGCATCAAATTCAAGCGTACTGTGAAGGAGGCGCTGCAGCAATTTCTATTTTAACGGATGAGCAGTTTTTTAATGGTACATTTGAACGTCTTGCGGATTTAACACAACAAACAGATCTTCCTGTTTTATGTAAAGATTTTATGATTGATGAACGGCAAATTGATGTTGCGAAGCGAGCGGGGGCGTCTATTATTTTACTCATCGTGCATATTTTAAGTGATGCGCAACTGAAGCGTTTATACCGTTATGCGCAACAACTTAATTTAGAAGTATTAGTTGAAGTTCATAACGAAAGAGAGCTAGAACGTGCACAGCGTCTCTGTCCTAAAATAATTGGCGTAAATAATCGAGATTTACAACATTTCGTGACGAAGGTAGAACATACCAATAAGATTTTAAAAAATAAAAGCAATGACATTTATTATATTTCGGAAAGTGGCATTAAAACAAGTACAGATGTTGAAAAAATAGTACCGTCAGGCATTCATGGCGTGCTTGTCGGTGAGACGCTTATGAAGGCGGAGTACCCAGCAACATTACTTCAAACATTTAAACGAAAAAGGGTTGGAAGCAGATGTATCTAAAGTATTGTGGATTTACACGCGAAAAAGATATTCAAGTGGCATGTCATCTTAATATCGATGCGATTGGTATCATTACGTATCCCAAAAGTAAACGATATGTCGAACGTGACAAACTTGTCCAACTTTTCGAGAATGTCCCTTCTTATATTGATCGTGTAGCAGTCACTGTTAATACGCCTATAGAAGCGTTATTAAATCTTGTGCAAACTTCCAATATTAATGTGTTGCAACTTCATGGTAATGAATCAGTTGAAACTGTAAAAGCGTTAAAAACAAGTTGTCCAAGTATTAAAATTTTTAAAGCGATTCCAGCGCACAATGATTGTATTCAACAAGTGAAAACATTTGCCCCTTTAGTAGATAAGATTTTAGTAGATACGCCGACTGCATTGTTTGGTGGTTCTGGAGAGACATTTGATTGGAAAGTGTTATCTGAATGTACGGAAACGCCAATTTTAGTTGCAGGAGGGTTGAATAATCATAATGTTAAAACGTTAATCAAGCATTACCCTCACATTGAAGGGCTTGACGTTTCAAGCGGTATAGAACGAGCGAAAGGGATTAAAGACAGTAGGAAAATGGCACAATTCATTGACACGGTGAAAGGAGCATTGAAATGAAACATATACAATTACAAGCAGATGAAAATGGCTTATTCGGTGGTTATGGCGGCCGCTATGTACCAGAAACGCTAATGCCAGCAATTCAGGAACTGAAAGAAGCATTTGATGAAGCACAACAAGACCCCACTTTTTTAGAAACATTTCAGACGTATTTAAAAGAATATGTTGGGCGTGAAACACCGTTAACGTATGCGCAATCGTATACAGAACAATTAGGAGGTGCAAAAGTTTATTTGAAACGTGAAGATTTGAATCATACAGGTGCGCATAAAATTAATAATGCGATTGGGCAAGCTTTAATTGCAAAACGCATGGGCAAAAAGAAGCTTGTAGCAGAAACTGGTGCAGGACAACATGGTGTAGCGAGTGCAACAGTAGCAGCATTATTTGATATGGAGCTTGTCGTATTTATGGGTGCAGAAGATATTAAACGTCAACAGTTGAATGTTTTTCGAATGGAGTTGCTCGGTGCGAAGGTTGTATCTGTCGAAGAAGGCCAAGGAACGTTATCTGATGCGGTAAACAAAGCTTTACAATATTGGGTCGCACATGTTGAGGATACCCATTATTTATTGGGATCGGCGTTAGGGCCAGACCCATTTCCGACAATGGTACGTGAATTTCAACGGGTTATTGGCGACGAAATTAAACGTCAAATTCAAGAAAAAGAGCAACGTTTACCAAATGCAGTTGTGGCATGTATTGGAGGCGGTTCAAACGCGATTGGCACGTTTTATCCTTTTATTACAGACGATGTGAAACTTTATGGTGTTGAAGCTGCAGGAGAAGGCGCGCATACGAATCGGCATGCGCTTGCAATTTCAAAAGGGAAGAAAGGTATTTTACACGGTGCGAAAATGTATTTAATTCAAGATGACCATCATCAAATTGAGTTAGCGCATTCGATTTCAGCTGGCTTAGACTATCCAGGTGTTGGGCCGGAACATTGTTATTACCATGATATTGGAAGAGTGACCTATGCATCTGCCACGGATGATGAAGCGATGGAAGCACTTGTTCGTTTTACTAAAGCTGAAGGTATTATTCCAGCGATTGAAAGTGCGCATGCTTTAAGTTATGTTGAAAAATTGGCACCAAAGATGCAGAAAGATGAGATTATTGTCGTCACGATATCAGGTCGTGGAGATAAAGATATGGAGACGATACGTCAATATACGGCGCAAAAGAGAGGTGAGTCTCATGCGTAAACAGTTTGTCGCATATATTATGGGAGGTCCTAACTTTATAGAGTCGTTAAAACTTCTTGATAGCGAAGGGGCAGATTATGTCGAGATAGGCGTGCCTTTTTCAGATCCTGTTGCTGACGGTCCTATTATTAAAAAAGCTGGCGAAAAAGCGATTCAAGCAAGGATGACGTTAGAAAAGATTTTGGAACAATTGAAAATACATCAAAAAGAAATTAAAGCGAAAACAATTATAATGACCTATGCGCATATGATAGAAGCTTATGGTGAAGCGGCATTTATGCAAGCGCTAGATGAGGCCGATGTGTATGGTTTAATTATTCCGGATATGCCATTTGAATATACGGAACAATTGAAAGCACGTTACCCTCAAAGACATGTGAAAATCATTTCATTAATTGCGATGACTGCGCATGAGGCACGTATGAAACAAATAGCGGAACAAGCAGAAGGTTTCATTTATACGGTAACAATGAATCAAACTACAGGACAAAATGCGCAATTTCATCCAGAGTTAAAAGCTAAAATCAAAGCGATTCAGCAGTATACGTCTATTCCAGTAATGGCTGGATTTGGCATTCGTGATGAAACACAAGTAACTGATATCGTGTCTGTGGCAGATGGTGTAATTATAGGAAGCGAAATTGTCCGACGATTAGATGAAGACGGGATTGAGGCAACACGACCATTTTTAAAAAACATGCGAAAAGTTTTAAATGAAACAGATGCATAACAGCGAAAGTGCTTGCAATTTTATGCGAAGATAAGTGTGAAATGTTACTGAACGCGTTATAATGAGGTTATCGAGAGGGAAAGGATGTGGTGCATATGGCTTACACGTTTATTTTTGATTTAGATGACACGTTATACGATCAACTTGAAGCTTTTAACATTGCATATCAGTATCATTTTGCGGACAGTGATATCAATGTAGCAACGCTGTATCGTCATTTTCGACATTACAGTGATGACGTCTTTGATCAAACACAAAATGGCGATATGACCGTGACTGAAATGCAAATATACCGTATCACAGAAGCAGCGAATGATTTTGATATTGCTTTGCCAGAAAAAAAGGCACTAGCATTTCAAAGAGACTATGAACAAGCGCAACAGCGTATCACATTATCCCATCCTATTAAAACAATGTTATATGCGTTAAAACAAAAGCACACTTTAATGGGCGTCATTACAAATGGTGAAGGGCACCATCAACGCATGAAAATAAAAGCTCTAGAGCTTGACCGCATCATACCAGAAAAACATATATTTATTTCTGCAGAAACAGGGATGTATAAGCCAGATGTCGCACTATTCAAACTGGTTGAACAAGCATTAGATTTAAAGCCCCAGAACACATTTTACATCGGAGACAATTTTGAAAATGATGTCGTTGGAGCACTTAATGCGGGATGGCACACCATTTGGTTTAACCGTCGCAATCGTTCGGCAACCCTTAAAGGTTATCAACCTGATTATTATGTAGATTCAGAAGAAGGGCTTGTTGAAGTGATTGAAAAATTACAAAATGAGCACTTAAAATAATGCAAAACCACCGAAGTTTACTTTGAAACTGAGGTGGTTATTTTTATGATTATTGTGCCATAATGTCGCGTGTAAAACGGACGCCCTGATCAGGTGATTCATACATAGTAATAGCGTTAAGTGAGACGTTATCTGGGAGATGTGTACTGAAAGTTTCCCAAATCCAATGAATTAAGTTTTCTAAAGTAATATTCATATCTGGCAAAGTTTCATTTAATAATTGTCCCTCAAGTGAAGGTTCAAGATGGGTTTTGTAAATGTTATCAATAATCCTAAAGTCAACGGCCATACCAAGTTCATCTGTTTTAGACCAAAGTTCTATATCTAACAAATAACGATTATCTTCTAAATCATGGTACGAAGTTTCGTTAAAAAAGATGCGGGCGTCCGCACAGAATTCGTAATGTCTTAAAATTAAAACGGTTTTTTGGTGTCTTGCAAAGTGTTTGGGTGGCTTGACATCATCGAATTTTGCCATGAAAAGACCTCTTTTCTACTTTTTTATTAGCATAACACAATACAAAATAATCACGAAAAGATACGCGTATACTCAAATTTCTTCGTTCTCATGCGAAAAGGAGATAAATCGTGTAAAATGGTTAGAAACATGTAAGTTATCAAATGAGGGGGTATTTGATGCAACATGAAACGCTTGAAAGCGCCTTAAAATTACTTTTAGGCGAACGACTTTTTTTAGATACGGCTTCTCGAATATCATACGGATATGATGGATCATTTGGACAGTACGTGCCTGAATTTGTGACGCAACCACTTTCAACAAAAGAAGTTCAAGAGATAGTTAAACTGGCGAACCGTTTTAACGAACCGATTTATCCAAGAGGTGCTGGTACAAATTTGTCAGGTGGCGCACTGCCTGTACATGGGGGGATTGTCATTGATTTTTCTCAATGGGATGAGGTGACAATTTATCCGAACGATTTAATTATTAAAACACGACCAGGCGTGAAAACATCGACAATACACGCTTTAGCGGAAGCACATCAACTTATGTATCCACCTGATCCTTCTTCATCTGCGGTATGCACAATAGGAGGAAATCTTGCAGAAAATGCGGGTGGGCCACATGGCGTAAAATATGGTGTGACAAAAGATTATGTCATAGGGCTTGAGGTAGTTACAGCGCAAGGAGAACTTATTCGGACAGGCGGTCAAACAATTAAAAATGTGACAGGTTATGATTTAACAAAGTTGCTAGTAGGTTCAGAGGGGACGCTAGGCATTATTACTGAAGCAACTTTACGTTTAATTCCAAAGCCTAAAGCTACACAAACGGCGATGATTGTGTTTAAAGATTTGGAAAGTGCAGGGCGTTCAATTTCTCAAATTTTAACTTCGGGCGTCAGACCGTCGAAAATGGAGATTTTAGATCATCATGCGATTAATAAAGTGGTTGATTATGCAGGATTAGATTTGCCAAGAGCAGCAGCTGCAATATTGCTTGTGGAAGTGGATGGTGAGCCGGATGCTTTAACAAAAGAAATGGAAACGATTCGAGTCGCACTTGAAAAAATTGGTGTAGAGCATATTGAAATTGCAAAGACAAAAGAACAAGAGGCAGAATTGTGGCGTGTGCGTAAGGCAGTGTCACCTGCAGTGGTGGAGAGTGGCTACACTAAAATTTCTGAAGATGCGACTGTGCCATTAAGCAAAATCCCACATATGTTTAAAAAGATATCAGAACTAAAGCACAAATATCAGTTAAGTATTGTTGTTTTTGGACATGCAGGTGATGGCAATTTACATCCGACCATTAATGCCAACATGCGAGATAAAACGGCGATACAAAATGTAGAGCAAGCAGTAGAAGAAATATTCAATTATGCTATTGAACTCGGTGGCACTTTATCAGGTGAACACGGCATTGGAACGATGAAAAAAGCCTTCATGACGCGAGAACTCGGAACAGAAGGCGTTGCTTTTCAAAAAGCAATTAAACAAGCTTTAGATCCTGACAACGTATTAAATCCAGGAAAGATTTTTCCAGCTGAAGGTGAAACAAGATTGGTGTTGCACAATGACTAATTTAAAATCCCGTCTCGATTACCAAGCTACGTTTGATTGTGTGCAATGTGGCTATTGCTTACCGGTTTGTCCTACATATGTCTCTTTTAAAAATGAAAAACATTCACCAAGAGGACGGATTAATTTAGTGAAATTGGCTGCGGAAAACAAAGTGACTTTGGAGGATATGGCTGAAAGTATAGAATTATGTCTGGGGTGTAGAGCATGTGAAACGGTGTGCCCAACTCATGTTAACTATGGAGACATTTTAAGTTCAGCCGTAGAGGTACTTTATGAGGAAAAGGCACAATCCAACGTTGAAAAAGTCATACGTTATACGGCTTTTCAAGGTTTACTTAAACACCCAAAAGCATTACGTCTCGTCAATAAAGGGCTACGTTTCTATCAAAAATCAGGTGTGGAAACAATAATAACAGCAACAGGTGCTTTAAAGTTTGCGCCTAAATATCAACAATTTCAAAAAATCTTGCCTAAAGTTCATAAAACAACACCACAACACAAAGGAGCATTTTCTCGCCAAAAATCAATGACGGTAGGCTTTTTTCAAGGATGCATGATGGATGCCATATTTAGCCATATTAATGATTTAGCAATTAAAATTATGGAACAGCATGACATTCAAGTGATGAATGTCGCTATGCAAACGTGTTGTGGCGCCTTACAGCATCATGCAGGTCAAACCGCAGAAACCATTTCGCTCGCTAAAAGAAATATCGAAACGTATGAACGTTACGACTTTGATTACATTGTTAATACGATTGGAGGTTGTGGTGCAGCGTTAAAAGAATACGACAAATTGTTTGAAAAAGGAACATCATGGCATGAGCGTGCGACGAAATTTGTGAATAAGGTAAGAGATATATCAGAAATTTTAGCTGCACAAACATTAGTGTGGCGCACGCAGTTAAATGCGCAAGCAATTTACCAACCGTCTTGCCATTTAGAAAATGTTCAAAAAGTCTTTAAAGCCCTAGAACATGTACTCAATGCGATTCCAGGGCTAACGTTGTTGCCGTTTGAAAACCAACACCATTGTTGCGGCTCGGCAGGTATTTATAATTTGGTGAATTATGAAGCTGAAATGCAAATTTTAGATGATAAAATGCACCATGTTCAAAAGGTGAAACCTAACTTGATTATTACGTCAAATCCTGGTTGTCACCTTCAAATGAAGTTAGGTGTGGAACGCGAAGGCCTTTCAAGCCAAATTGAAGTTAAACACCTTGTCGAAGTTGTCGCAGAGGCATGTCAAATCAATTGAGAAAATAAAAATAATATCATCATTCGTTCATAAAAAATTATGTTAATGGTTTGACCATTCGATATAAATGATAAGGTGCGTGATTAATGGCAGATTCAATCGTATATCCAGATTTAGTGTAGAGTCGTTGGGCGTCTGTATTCGTTTGTTTTACAGTAAGGGACAGTTTATTGTAACCGTGATGTTGAGCTATAGCTTCGATATGCTGAAGTAAAAGAGAGGCAATGCCTTGGCGATGGTATTCAGGTTTTACAGATAAGAGTGAAATATGAAATTCATCGTCGTAAGCTTCTTCTAGTGCAAGAAGTGCTCGAATATTTTTAGCATAATGATAAAAATGTGGAAAGATCTGCCACTGTTTCATTTGAAGAATATGTAAAAATGTATATTTATCAGCACGATTCAATTGTTTGGCTGGCATGGCAGTAATAAGTCCGGACACTTCACCATCAGCATGGGCAACCCAGCTCCAATCGTGACTGAAACGATTACGCTTATGTTTCCAAAGTGTGTGGATGTATTGATGAATTTGATTTAAATTGGTCGTTCCAAAAAGAGGATAACTCATTTCCTGTATTGCAAGTGTTGTTAAAAAGCCTACTTCAGGGAGTTCTGGATAGGCAGGGTGTACCTCGATATTTTTAATCATGTCGTCGCCTCCTTATATTTCCTTTCATAGTAATAACATGCCCAAGCGCGGCATTCATAAAACAATAAATAAACATTTTAATTAATAAGCAAACACATGAATCGATACAACATCTATTTTTAAAGGAGGGATGTTATGAAGGTTTTTCGAACATTAGTATGGTTTTTTAAACAAGAAAAATGGCGATTTGGTTCGGCGATGATTGCATTACTTATTACCGCATTTTGTAGTTTAATGCCACCACAAATCATCGGCCGTGTCATTGACCATATGACGGGCAAAACATTGACGCCGCAACTTTTAATTATGTATTTAATGGTTATTTTTATCACAGGCGTGATTGTCTATGGCTTGAGATACTATTCGCGCTTACAATTATTTGGTGCGAGTGCCAAGTTAGGACGGTTATTGCGTCAACAATTGTACGACAAATATATAAGCATGCGACCAGCATTTTTTCAAAAGTATCGTACAGGTGATTTAATGGCGCATGCGACCAATGATATCCGTGCTGTTCAAAGTACAGCGGGCATTGGTGTCATGACGATATCGGATGCCGTCATTATGGGTGGGATGACACTGGTTATGATGGCTGCGACGATAAGCGTTAAATTGACGTTCATTGCGATGTTGCCACTCCCTATCCTTGTTATCTTAACGCAATTTTATGGACATCTACTCCATAAAGGGTTTAAAGAAGCACAAGGGGCATTTAGTGAGCTCAATGACAAAACACAAGAAAGTATTGCCGGTGTAAAAGTAATGAAATCGTTTGGTTATGAAAGTTCAGATGAAGAAGACTTTCGTCAATTAAGTGATCGTGTTGTAGCCAAAAATCTCAAAGTGACTAAAATAGACGCATTATTCGATCCTACAATACAAATTGTAATAGGAGCGAGTTACTTATTGAGCGTGATTTTTGGGGCGCGTATGGTAATAGATAATACGATTACAATTGGCCAACTTATCACATTTACAACGTATCTAGGTATGATGATATGGCCATTATTAGCATTGGGCTTTTTCTTTAATATCGTACAACGTGGACGTGCGTCTTATGATCGTATTTTAGATTTACTTGCGGTCGTAGATGACACTCATCATCATGAAACATTAACTGTACCACCTCGAGGTGCAATTCAATTTCAACTCGATCAGTTTGCATTTTCTAAAGCGGATAAGCCTGACCTGTATAACATTCATTTTACGATTGAGCCAGGGATGACGGTCGGTATCGTAGGAAGTACAGGATCAGGTAAAAGTTTATTGATTCGATTACTGTTAAGAGAATTCGATCCACCGCGTGCTAAAGATATCACATATGGCGGACATCCTATTCAGCAATATCCGATTCAATTATTAAGAGCGCAATTTGGTTATGTCCCTCAAGATCATTTTTTATTTTCTTCAACAATTCGGGGAAATATTGCGTTTAGTGCACCTCAAGTTGATGATGCCACGTTGTATCACGCTAGTGAAATGAGTCGCATTCATCAAGATATTATGACATTACCACAACAATATGACACAGTTGTCGGCGAACGCGGTGTTTCCCTATCCGGTGGACAAAAACAACGTATCTCCATTGCCCGTGCGTTATTAAAAGACCCAGAAGTGCTCATATTAGATGATTCGTTATCTGCAGTAGATGCTGAAACGGAAACGCAAATTTTACAAAACTTAAAACAAGAGCGTCAAGGCAAAACGAATATTATTACTGCCCATCGTATGAGTGCAGTGATGCACGCGGATTTAATTATTGTAATGCGTGATGGAACGATACTTGAAAAAGGCTCACATGAAACATTACTTCAACTTCAGGGATGGTATGCTGACACTTTCCAAGCTCAAGCGATGGAAAATCGTTTAAATCAAGCCTTGGAGGAACAAGTAGAAAGGGGGAAGAATGATGAGTGAAACGCAACTACAGATGTCGTCTAAAGACCAAATGAAAACGCTAGGCCGTTTGTTGAAGTATACCTTACCTTTCAAACCGCTCATCGCCTTGGCTTTATCGATGTTAGTCTTGTCTACCGCAGGCAGCATGCTCGTACCGTACATCGTTAAAGTTTTTATTGACCAATATCTTGTTCCGCGTCATTTCCCAGGAAATGAAATAATTATGTTGCTTGTGCTATTTATCGGGGTTGAACTCATCGTCGCATTAGCATCTTATTTTAGTATTTACTTTTTAGAATTTTTAGCTTTAAAAGTCATTCAACAGTTACGGATTGATGCGTTTAGAGATATTTCAAGCTTAGGAATGCGTTTTTTCGATCAAACCCCAAGTGGAAGTATCGTTTCAAGATTAACCAATGATACGGAAGCGATAGTGGAAATGTTTACAGGCGTTTTAGCTACATTTTTAGTTGCCATATTTATGGTGATTTCAAGCTTTATTATGATGTTTGTGTTAGATTTTAAAATGGCCTTTTTTGCAATGTGCTTCATGCCATTGATTGTTTTAGTATTAGGCATATATCGTAAATATGCTTCACTCTATTTTTATCAAACACGTCGAAAACTATCAGATTTGAATGCCAAACTCGGCGAGTCTATTGAAGGTATGAAAATCATACAAGTATTTAACCAACAAAAACGCTTAAAGTCAGAGTTCGAAGCAATTAACATGTCACACTATCATTATTCTATGAAAACGATTCGTTTAGATAGTTTACTTTTAAGGCCTGCCATTACATTAATTTCAACTTTATCTATCATTGCAATTTTAGCTTATTTTGGTATTTTGAGCTTTAAAACAGCGGTAACTGCAGGGACGGTTTACGCGTTTATCCAATATATGCAACGTTTTTTTGAACCTATTAACCAAGTGAGTCAGAATTTAAATATTTTTCAACAAGCGGTTGTTTCTGCTAGTCGCGTGTTTAAGATGATGGATAATGAAGAGAGTGCCCCTAAACAAGAAGGCGACAAAGGTTATATTAACGACGGACGTATAGAATTTCGAAATGTGTCATTTAGTTATGATGGAGAAAGAGACGTGTTGAAGGATATTAGTTTCACTGCTGAGCCCGGGCAAACTGTGGCGCTCGTTGGACATACGGGTTCAGGAAAAAGCTCGATTATTAATTTATTTATGCGTTTTTATGAATTTGAACGGGGTGAAATTTTGATTGACGGTCAATCGATTCGAACGTATCCAAAAGAAGCATTGAAACAAAAAATTGGGTTAGTACTTCAAGACCCGTTCATGTTTTACGGAACGATAGAATCTAATATTAAACTGTATCATCCGACAATGACTTTTGAACAAGTTGAAGCGGCTGCAAAATTTGTATACGCGCATGACTTCATTATGAATTTTAAAGATGGCTATCAACATGAAGTTATAGAAAAGGGAAGCACGTTATCAAGTGGTCAGCGTCAACTTATCGCATTTGCAAGGACGATGGCAATCAACCCTAAAATTTTAATTTTAGACGAAGCCACGGCGAATATTGATTCTGAAACAGAAGAACAAATTCAACAGTCTTTAACTAAAATGAGACATGGACGAACGACATTAGCCATCGCACATCGATTATCAACGATTCAAGATGCAGACTTGATACTTGTATTGAATCAAGGTGAAATCGTAGAACGTGGTACACACGAATCATTAATTAAAGCGGGTGGCATTTACCAAAAAATGTATCAATTACAGCGAAGTGGTCAAGTTTCCTAGGTGTTTAACATTGAGCGAGGGACAAAAATCAAATCGATTTCTGTCCCTCGCTCTTTTAATATTCATTATCTATTGATAGTTAGGCTTCTATTAGGAAAGCGTGCATACATTAAGCTTAGGCATAATGTTGTATGATGTTGGATAAAAGTATCGCTGCACCGTCACCCGCATGGTCATCATAATATTGAGCGAATCGTGTATCTTCAACATAGAGTGTAGCCAATTGTAAGTGATAAGCTTTCGAATAATGTGGTGCCATTGCTTGTAACCATGATTGATGCGCTTTAAAAATGAAGCGGCCTTCATCACTATCGATAGGGAGCTCCTGTTGTAACATGATTTTAAGTGCTGAGAAGAGTTGTTGCTCTGCTTCTTTTGCATTGTCAAAAGTAGTTTTATCTAAATTTAAATAATGCGTTTCAAAATCCTTCAGCTCTTCCGTATCATATTTTGAATGAAGTTCTGCACCATACTGTGCGTTATTGTTTTCAATTTGTGCTTTTTTGTATTGTTCAAATCGTGCTTCTACTGACATTTTTGTTCCTCCTAATTGTTTTTTAACACAGTTAATTTGATGCGTTAACTGCGATTGTTGGTTCATGAGATGATCTAAGTGGCGTTGTAATGTCGATGTTAAATCTAAATTTGAATCATCTAAAATTGCTTTAATTTGTGTTAATGGTACATTCATATCCCTATAAATAAGTATTTGTTGAAGGCGATCCAAATGATGGCTATCATAGTAACGATATTCTGAATCTTGTTTACGGTGCGCTTTAAGTAATCCAATTTGGTCATAATAGCGCAACGTCCGCGTCGAGACATGTGTAAGTTCTGCCATTTCTTTAATCGTATACATCTTTTCACCTCGCTTTC
This sequence comes from Staphylococcus ratti, assembly GCF_020883535.1. Taxonomy (NCBI): domain Bacteria; kingdom Bacillati; phylum Bacillota; class Bacilli; order Caryophanales; family Staphylococcaceae; genus Staphylococcus; species Staphylococcus ratti. The sequence goes on from NZ_CP086654.1 coordinate 413,083, forward strand.
TAAATACAATGTACAAGTTGACGTAACGTCAAGGTCAATAGAAAAAATTAAACAGGTTATGAAAATTGTTTCATAACCTGTTTATACTGCTTTAATATGCGTTTTCGTGTATAAAATATTAATTTCTAACTGCAAAGTAGTGCCCTTCATCATCAGAAAAGTTAAAGACTGTACCACTTGGCATGTCTACTTTGTCGCCTACAGTGACACCTTTTGATTTCAAGTCTTCATAAAGTTGATCAATATCTTTAGTCACAAACATTAAAGAAGGTGTTCCTGTATTCACACCCATTTCCATTGCTTCAACTTTAGCTTTGTCGTGTAATACGATGGATGTTTGTGCATCTTCAGAAGGGCTTAAAATAATAACACGCATGTCATTAGCGATATCGTCAGATACGACTTTAAAATTTAGTTTTTCAGTCCAAAACTGTTTTGCATTTTCTTGATCATCTACATAAAGCATGACTTCTTGTAATTGTTTAATCATATCGGGACTCCTTTGTTTATAAAAGAATTTTGTATTGCTCTATATATTAAAGGTTACTAACATCAATTTCAAGTGGGGCTGTTTTGTCATTTTTATCGTGTAATGTAATTTTTTCAGGAATAACACGAAGAACGGCTAAGTTAGGATCATCTTTTGATTCAAAATGTGTTTGCTCTTGTTTTTGCCAAAGCCAATCGATTTGGGCTTGTTTTGTGACGATTTCAACCGAACCTTCAATTTCGACATAAGGTAAGTGATTTTGTGCTTCATAACCTAACAAAACATGTACATATGGATTATGCTTTATTTCTTCAAATTTACGTGTATGCTTACTTGTTTTCGCATATAGTTCTAAGCCATCATTGTAAAAAATCATCTAACGACTATGAGGCTGATTGTTGTAAGCAGTCGATAAGACACCGACACGTGATAGATTGATCACTTCACCAATTTTATGAACCACATCGTGCTTCATGCATAATCACCTCACAATACAGTTACCCAAGAAAAGAGCAGAAAAAACGGGGAGTGGGACAGAAATCTATTTGATTTCGTTGTCCCACCCCCACAAGGCTGACTAGGGTTGAAATGAGCTAGTAAGCGAAGTTTCAATCCAGACAGCTACTGTGACTTATTAACTGTAATTCTCTCATTAAATGCAGGACAGAAATCTATTTGATTTCGTAGTCCTGCCCCATAAAAGTAAAATTTAAATCATTCATTTAATTGACGTGTTGATGGCTTAAAATAATCTTCTGTTTCTTTTTTGATAACTTTATATAAGAATAAAAGGCCAATTAAGTTTGGAATCATCATTAAAGCGTTAGCTGTGTCAGCAAAAGCCCATACTAAACGTAAGTCAGCAACTGTACCTACGAAAGTAGCAATGACATAAATAACTGCATAAATCATAACAAGCTTTACACCGAATAAATATTCAAAGCATTTGGCACCATAAACAAACCATGCAATAATTGTTGAAAAACCGAAGAAGATGACGGATAACGATACAACATATTCACCAACAACGCCAAGTGAAGAGGCAAAGGCTTTACTAGTAAGCGCACCAGCTTCTAAACTTGGATCATGTGGCACACCTGAAAGAAGACCGCCAGAAGGATCCCAAAAACCAGTGACAAGTAGTACAAGTGCTGTCATTGTACATACAACAATCGTTACGATAAATGTTCCAGTCATTGCAACGAGTGCTTGGATGACCGGGTGACTGGTTTTCGCATTACCCGAAATCAAAGCGACCGTACCAAGACCAGCTTCGTTTGAAAAGATCCCTTTAGACACACCATGTTGAACCGCTTGCATTACCATAATACCGGAAAATCCGCCTGCTGCAGATACCGGTGTAAAGGCGTGTTCAAAAATCAATCCAAAAGCTGGAAGAATTTTATCATAATTCATAATAATAATGATGATAGAAGCACCAATGTATAAAAAGGCCATCATCGGAACGAAAAAGCCGGCAACATCACTGATGCGCTTAATGCCTCCAAAAATGATAAACGAGATTAAAATTACTAAAACAATCCCCGTTATAACGCCATTAACATTAAAGCTATTTGTCATTACATCGGCAATCGTATTAGATTGCACACTGTTGCCAATGCCTAGGGCAGCAAAAGCACCAAAGATTGCAAAGGCGATAGCTAAAAATTTAAATTTGTGCCCTAAACCTTTTTCTATGTAATACATTGGTCCACTGATATATTCACCAATTTGGTTTTTATCACGGTATTTCATTGCGAGCAACGCTTCAGCGTATTTTGTAGTCATCCCCAGTAAACCTACGACCCACATCCAAAATACAGCGCCAGGTCCACCAAGTGTGACAGCTGTTGCGACCCCTGCTATGTTTCCGTTACCAATCATACCTGCTAGAGACGTCATTAAAGCTTTGAAGTTACTAATATCGCCTTCGCTTTCGTCAGTATCTTTTTGATTAGGCACGAATGCAAGCTTGAATGCATGGCCTAATTTGCTAAATTGTAATCCTTTAAGTATAAATGTTAAAAATAATCCTGTACCTACTAATAAAATTAAACTCGGTGCTCCCCATAAAACCGCATTAATTTTATTTAATACATCTAACACAAAAACCCCTCCATTTGTATTCGTTGAAGAAAACGTTTTCATCATTATAAGATAGTTGTTCTTTGCTGTAAAACCACAGTTTAATTTGAAAAACATTTCAAGCGCTATGCCATGTGATAGAAGTGGTTTTCATATGTTAGCAAATTTTGAAGATGTTTTTAGCTTTCAAAGTGCATTATAAAGCAATTCATATATATTAGAACAACGTGAAACTTAAAAATTCACATTACTAAATTTTACACTGTTATGATAAAAATTGCCAATTATATTTGAAGAAAGAGCAAAATAACACTTTAAGAAGTATTATGTTTCAAAATATTGAGTCGTTTAAAAGAAAAAAAGGAAGTAGGTCAAACATCAATGAAGATATCGTTGTCCTACTTCCATTTATGCTTATTTTTTCATATACCGATACGCCATTAACGCTTTTAGCATGTCGATTTCTTCTTGAAGTTCAGCGCCTTTATTTGTATCACGAATCAATTTACGTTCTAGTTCTTCGTCGACGACACGACGGATTGAGAGCTCATCTTCGCCTGTTTTTAAAACATTTTCTTTAGAGTTGAATTCTTGATGGGCGACCAATTGCATACCGAAAGAATTGTATAACAATGTATAGCCGGCAATGCCAGTAGTGCTTTGATAAGCTTTTGAAAATCCACCATCAATGACAAGCATTTTGCCATTTGCTTTAATAGGATTTTCACCTTCACGTTCTTTAATAGGTGTATGACCATTGATGATACGGCCAGTTTCAGGGTCCATATCAAACTCTTCCAACATTTTTTTCACCATTGTTTCATCTTCTCTCAGATGATAGTAAGGATTTTTCACTTCTTTATGCGTTGCTTTATCACTGATGAAATAACGTTCGAATGTGGTCATCGCGCGTTTCCCAAATAAGGACGAATATTTTCCAGTCCATAAGTACCAAACCAAATCGGTAGAAAGATCATCTTGTGCATCTAAATCAGCGTAGGCTTTACGCACATGATATTCAAATACATCAATCAATTCATGTCCACTATAATAAGTACCTTCGATTTCCATACCTTCCATATTGCCGTTGTCATCTACCGGAATACAACCATGGATAAGTAGGTTACCATTGTAACGCAAATATAAATTGCCTTTTTTCATTAAGAAGTCGATATGACGACGTAATTTTTCAGATTCTTGGAATGAAATAATTAACTTGTCCATAACTTCTTTTTCTTCTTCTAATAAAGCGGTTGGGTTGCGCGGATCAATGGTACTGAAACATGTATGCTCCAATGGATACGTTTGGCCGTCAATGTCTAACGTTTGATCATGGTAATTGATACGGTCTAATATTAAACGATTTTCCATTTCGAATTCTGGACGGCGTTTAATAATAGGGCCTTCTAATTTAAATTGAATCATAGCGATAGCTTGATGTATTTTTGTGATTTGAAGCTTTTCCGATTCTGAAGGTGTTTTTTCAGGATGTTTTTTTGGACGGAAAGCCGGGTTATCGTCGTAATATTTTTCAGCAAGTGTTAATAACGGGCGCAAATTGATGCCGTAAGCATCTTCAATAATATCCAAATTATCGTAGCGCGCACAGATACGTAAAAGGTTGGCAAGGCATACTTGAGAACCGGCGTAAGCGCCCATCCATAGAACATCATGATTACCCCATTGGATATCTACAGAATGATAATCGATTAATGTATCTATAATTTTATCTGGATCTGGCCCACGATCATAGATATCACCAACAACATGAAGGTGATCCACGACAAGGCGTTGGATAGTATTAGACAAACTGATGATTAATTTATCGGCTTGGTGAAGGTTAATGATTTGTTGAATAATGTTGTTGTAATAATCATTTTTGTTGTTATATTTGTTACTTTTGTACAACAACTCTTCAATAATAAAAACATATTGCTTCGGTAAAGCTTTACGTAATTTAGAGCGTGTATATTTAGATGATGTATATTTAATGAGTTCAACGAGTTGAAGAATGGTGTTTTCATACCATATCGCGCGCTCAGCCTTTGTATTAAATTCATTTTTAATTAATTTAATCTTGTCTTCAGGATAGTAGACGAGGGCGGTCAATTGATTCATTTCTGCCACTGATAAACGTTCATTAAATATGTCGTGGATTTTAGATTGTACATTTCCTGAACCATTTCTTAAAACGTGTTGGAATGCGTTAAATTCACCGTGTAAGTCACTTACAAAATGTTCTGTCCCTTTAGGTAATTCTAATATTGATTCTAAACTGATAATTTCAGTTGCCACTTTTTCTTCTGAATCAAACTTCTCAGCAAGTAAATCTAAGTATTGTTTTTTTAATTCAGATTCTTTAATGGATTGCATTTATTTGCCACCTCTGATTTGAAATTTGTAATTTAAACAAGGTTGAAACCCTTTATGTTATGAGTAATTGCTCGAGATTAATTTATGTATAAAAAATTAAGCGCTTCCAACTCTATTAAATCATATTTGTGTTGGAAATTAAATTCAGAGTGCTTAAAACGATGATGCGCGATAACACCACTTTGTTGCAAATTTTTAAACTTAGGTTTAAAATGATAACGCTAATAGTTAGCAAAGCTCACTATTTTAAAGGAGGATAATTATGACATCTTCTAAAGTACCATTAGTCACCAAAAACTATAGCGTTAATTTTTTGATCAGCTTATTACTTTATTTGACGATGTATTTACTTATCGTTGTGATGACTGAATATACGGTTGAAAAGTACCATGTTTCTGATAGTATTGCTGGCCTTGTGATGGGAATATTTATTGTAGGCGCATTGCTGGGACGCTTTATCACTGGTCGTTTTATTAATGTTATCGGACCAAAAAAAGTATTATTGCTTGGTCTAAGTGCATTTTTAATAACACAATGTTTTTATTTTGTGGAAAGCTCATTGCTGTTTTTAATGATGACGCGACTACTTAATGGCTTTGCATTAGCGATTGCTTCGACAGCGACAGGAACAATCGTTGCGCTTATTTCTCCGGTGAATCGGCGCGCAGAAGGGATTAGTTTGTTTAGTTTAAGTTTAGTAGTTGGCGCAGCAATAGGCCCTTTTCTAGGTTTATTATTGTCACATCAATATCCAACTTATGTGTTATTTACACTGTGTGTGATCATTGCATTTTTTGCGCTACTTTTATCATTTGTTTTAAACGTTCCATTTGAGAAAACCACTTTAACGTCAGAAGAAAAATCGTTTAAACTCTCGCAATTTGTTTCTATACCAGCATTGCCAATTGCAAGTGTCATGCTCATTTGCGGGTTGGGTTATGCTTCAGTTTTGTCTTTTATCCAAAGCTATGCTGGCGAACTGAATTTAGTAACATTAGCAAGTTATTATTTTATCGCATACGCGGTGGCTTCAATTATCACACGTCCGTTAGTTGGGAAGCTTATAGATCAGTATAGTGAAAATGCCATCGCTTACCCCGCGCTTTTACTTTTCTGTATCAGTTTAATAGCTTTAGCGATACTTCAACCTCAAACAGGATGGTTGTTAATTGTTTCAGGCGTATGTCTAGGAATGGGATACGGTTCAATGACGGCAGTTTGCAACGTCGCAGCGATAAAAGTTTCAGATAAAGATAAAATGGGGATTGCGACCTCAACATTTTATATCGGTTTAGATTTTGGATTAGGGTTTGGTCCTTTCATCCTTGGTTTTGCAACAACAACATTAGGGTTTAGTACGATGTATGTGATGACAGCCATTTTAATCTTTATATGTATAGGACTCTATTGGATGGTCCATGGTCGGAAAACAGAAGATAGCGTTGTAAAATAAGCTTTAAAAATTTAAGTGAATGAACTAGAGCTCAAATATAATTTTTAAAAGAACGAATTATGCAAAATAGCTTGCTTAATTCGTTCTTTGTTTACAGGAACATTGTTTTATAATAGTTAGACCTAATTATTATAAATTCTAAACTTTTAACTTCTTGTTAACATCTCTTTGTTCATAAAAATTTCAAAATTCTATTGTAACCGCTTTCTTGTTGTGGTATATTCAAAAAGCTAACTGAAAAGGTCATCAGATGACCTAATGAAAAAGAGGGGGCAAATCATGAATCAACAACGTCAGAAAAGAACAAAAGTCCGTTGGATGTTCGCAGGGATGTTTTTCTTAATTGGAGTTATTGCATATATGGATCGCGCAAATATTTCTTATATTGCGACGCCGATGATGGAGGACTTAGATTTAACTAAAAAACAATTTTCATTACTTGCTACGTTCTTCTCACTTGGATATGCATTAATGCAAGTACCTTCAGGCTTTTTAGCTGAGAAATTTGGTCCTAAAAGAATGTTATCGATTGCATTGGTATGGTGGAGTGCTTTCACGATATTAACAGGAGTCGTTAAAAACCATGGTTTATTATTTGCAGTACGTTTCTTATTTGGAGTGGGGGAAGCACCGATGTATCCATCCAACGCTGTATTTAATACATTTTGGTTTAGTAAGGATGAAAAAGGGCGTGCATCAAGCGCATTACTAGCAGGGTCTTATTTTGGTCCTGTATTAGCACCATTTATTACAGTCGCAATTTATAATACATTTGGTTGGGAAGCTGTATTTTTTATTTTTGGTATTGTAGGCTTTTTAATTGCGATTCTTTGGGCGATTATTGCTAAAGATTTACCAGAACATCACAAAATGGTAAATGAGGCTGAAAAACTTTACATTATGGAAAATCGTGATGTTGTGGAAACGGAAAAATCTTCTGCACCGTGGGCACAATTTTTTGCAAGATTTAGTTTCTATGCTATTGCGGCACAATATTTTGTCGTACAGTTTGTTATCACATTATTCTTAATTTGGTATCCTACATATCTCATTGAGACATATAAAATTGACACGTTCACAATGAGTAAATTAGCAGGTATTCCATGGTTATTAATGTTCGTTTTAATTATGGTTGGGGGAGCAATTTCTGATAAAATTTTAAGCACAGGAAAATCACGCTTTATTGCACGTGCAACAATTGCTATTTTTGGATTTATCGTATTTGGTATTTCATTAGTATTTGCAGTAAATGCAGGTTCATTAGTAATGAATATCTTTTGGATGTCATTATGTTTAGCAGGTGTAGGGCTTTCAATGGTTATGAGTTGGGCATCAGCGACAGATATTGGGCGTAACTTCTCAGGTTCTGTATCTGGATGGATGAACCTTTGGGGAAATGTTGGAGCAATGACAAGCCCAATCGTTGCGGCTGTGTTAGCAGAAAGTATTGGTTGGAAACCTACTTTATTATCTATGTTAGTATTGGTCGTTGCAGCGATTGTTTTATGGTTCTTCGTTAAACCAGATCAACCATTAATTCGTGATGAAGCGGAAAAGGCATAACATAAAAAGACTGGCGGAAGCCAGTCTTTTTGGTTTGTTTTCCAATTTAATATGGTAAAATATAACTAATTTAGTTTAGAAAGGCGTTTGAGATATGAAACCAATGTCACGTATTTTAATGCCATTAATCGGTGTTATATTAATTTTAGGTGGGTTGTATCTTGCTTTTCGTCCGCAGATTGATGCCTATTTTACGAAGCAAGAAAACAATAACAAAATTGAACAGTATCAAACGAAGCAGAAAAAAGAAGCATCTCAAAAAGTTGAAATTCCTAAAGATAAATCTCAAGTTGCGGGTGTGCTCAGCATTCCATCTGTGGGGATTAAAGAACCTGTTTATCCGGGACCAGCTACGCCTGAACAATTGAATCGTGGCGTGAGCTTTGCTGAGGCGAATGAATCATTGAATGATCAAAATATTGCTATTGCCGGTCATACAGATTATTCACTGAACTATCAATTTACAAAGTTGCACAAAGCTAAAAAAGGTGATGAGGTCACTTTTAAAGTAGGCAAAGAAACACGAAAGTATAAGATTACATCGATTAAAGATGTAGATCCTTATGCAGTAGAAGTTTTAGATGAGATGAAAAAAGATAAAAAGCAGCTTACGTTAATTACGTGCGATGATTATGATGAAAAAACAGGAAAATGGTTGACGCGTAGTATTTATGTTGCTGAAGAAGTTGCTTAATAACAATGAGCGATGCGGCTTGAACATGTTTATGTTCGTTGGCCCATCGCTTTTTTGATTGTGCTATATTAAAGAAAAAAGGAGTGTGACATCATGAAAAGGTTATTAATTGCCCCAGATTCTTTTAAAGAAAGTATGACGGCGATGGAAGCAGCGAAAGCAATTGAGCGTGGCTTTAAACGTGTCTTTAAGGATGAATGGACATATGTAAAGCTTCCGATGGCAGATGGTGGAGAGGGAACGATTCAATCCTTGCATGATGCATTACATGGTAAGTGGCGGACAATTACAGTAACTGGGCCACTTGGCAATAAAGTTGAAGCTACATATAGTATAGCGAAGCAAGGCGAGCTTGCTATTATCGAAATGGCAGAAGCTTCAGGTTTAGGTTTAGTAGCGTGTAAGGCGCGTAATCCTTTGTTAACGACGACATATGGAACAGGAGAATTGGTACGCGATGCTTTAGAACAAGGTGTGTCTCATATTATTTTAGGTATTGGTGGAAGCGCGACTAATGACGGTGGTGCTGGATGTATTCAAGCTTTAGGTGGTCGTTTGAAAGATAAAAGTGGGTGCGAGCTTCCTTTTGGCGGCGCAGCGCTTATTGATTTAGAGACGATAGATTTATCACAACGCGATGAACGTTTAAACACTGTCACATTTGAAGTGGCGTGCGATGTGTCTAATCCGTTATTAGGTCTGCGCGGTGCAACAATGGTTTATGGTCCGCAAAAAGGCGCCACACCAGAGCACATATTACAACTTGAAGCGGCACTACAGCGGTTCGCTTACGTAATTAAGAAAGATTTGAAAAAAGATGTAGCAAATGAACCGGGAGCTGGTGCTGCTGGCGGTCTAGGTGCAGGCTTACTCGCCGCATTGAATGTACAGTTACGTTCGGGCATCGATATTGTTTTAGAAACGACAAAGTTTAAGCAACATGCCTTGAACGCTGATTTAGTAATCACTGGTGAAGGTAAAATAGATGGCCAAACGATATATGGTAAAACCCCTATAGGCGTAGCTCAAGCAGCGAAGTTATACAAAAAAACTGTGATTGCAGTGGCGGGTATGTTAGGGGAAGGCCATGAAGCTGTGTATGAACACGGTATTGACGCAGTCTTTTCACTTGTACCTGGACCTAACAATTTAGAAGAAGCTTTAGAGAAGGGGCCAGAATATTTAGAGCAGTGGGCATTTAATTTAGCAAAAGTGTACGCTCATATGTCATAAAACTGTCGGCGAGACGATGAGACAAGTACGACTTAACTTCTTTGAAAAGGTTGATTGGACAAATGGAGTTAAGTAAAATAGACGAAATTATAGTGTTTGAAAACATGGACAAAAGGAGGAATATTGATGGAAACAACAAAGGACAAGATTACTTTTCAAACATTTACATTTAATGTATTAAATGGGCTTGCGATTGCTATTGTAGCAGGATTAATTCCTAATGCAGTACTCGGTGGGCTATTTAAATATTTGAGCACTTATTCGGATATTTTTAATACACTTTCTTACGTAGTAATGGGGATACAGTTCATGTTACCGATGATGGTCGGTGTACTTATAGCGATGCAATTTAAACTATCTGCTTTAGCTACTGTTGTCATAGGCGCAGCCTCTTATGTTGGTTCAGGTGCGGCCAAAGTGACTGAAGCGGGTTGGCAAATTGTTGGGATTGGTGATTTAATCAACACGATGATTACAGCAGCAATTGCAGTATTACTAGTTTTATGGCTAGAAGAGCGATTTGGAAGTTTGAAAATGATTTTACTTCCTATACTAGTCGGTGGTATTCCTGGATTAATAGGGGTTGTGACATTACCTTACGTGAGTAAAATTACGTTAGCCATTGGTGAATTGATTAATACTTTTACGACGTTACAACCGGTTATCATGTGTATTTTAATTGCAGTTTTATTTTCATTTATTATTGTTTCACCGGTGTCGACAATTGCAGTAGGGCTCGCTATTGGGATTTCTGGAATGGCAGCAGGCGCTGCAGCAGTCGGGGTTGCGACGACAGGTATTGTTTTGTTCATATGTACTTTGAAAGTGAATAAAATTGGCGTGCCCATCGCGATTTTATTAGGAGCGATGAAAATGATGATGACTAATGTGATTCGCTATCCGATTATGTTGTTGCCAATCGGCTTAACTGCAGCATGTGCAGGTGCAGCGGGGAGTATTATCGGTGTGATAGGAACGAAAGAAACAGCAGGTTTTGGGCTTGTCGGTTTAGTGGGGCCCATTAAAGCGATTGAGATGCTTGAAGGTTCCGTTGCAATGAATATCTTTTTAGTCGCACTTGTATTTGTTATCATTCCTGGCGTTGTTGGATTTATTCTTAACTTTTTGTTTACGAAAGTATTCAAACTGTATTCTAATGAGATTTATCGTTTTTTAGCGGCAGAAGCGTCCAAATAAAAAGTCCTCATATTGTGAATAATAGCATTAAAAAACCCGGAACCATTGAACTATGCTTCCGGGTTACTCATTAAAGGAGTGATGTTAGTATTTACAATATTTTGTGTACGTTAACTAGGGGGTGGGGTGGAATCCTAGTTAATGTTTTGGTATGAGACCAAGAAATCAATGAACCAACGATTTCTGTTTGGCTCTTCCTTTGAACTGAATAAGATCATAGGCTTTTTGAACGTCTTCATCTGAAGGAGGCTCAACAGATGAAAGCTGATAAGGTACGCCGAGTGCTTGCCATTTGTGTACACCAAGTTCGTGGTAAGGTAGTATTTCAAACTTTTCGACGTTATCAAGTGAATTAATAAATTCACCAAGTGTACGCAAGTCTTCGGGGGCGTCTGTCAGACCTGGTACGAGCACATGACGTATCCAAATCGGTTGTTTTTTCTCATTCAAATATTGAATGTATTTCAATATTGCTTCATTAGACTTTCCAGTTAAATGCCGGTGCTTCTCATCATTGATATGTTTAATATCAACCATGAATAAATCAGTATGTTGGCGTAACAATTCAAAGTGTTTTTTAAATGCTTCTGTCTCATTGGCACACCCTAAGGAAGTGTCTATACACGTGTGAATACCATGAGCATGGCATTGCTTAAACAATTCTGTTATAAACGGCATTTGAAGTAGGGGTTCTCCACCGCTTACCGTTACACCACCACCGGAACTTTGAAAGTAGGGTAGATAAGGCGTGATCTCATGAATCAGTTCATCTGCTGATGCTTTTCTTGAGGGAGTGTTCACTTTCCACGTATCTGGATTATGACAATATAAGCAGCGCAGCAAACAGCCTTGTAAGAATAGGATATATCGCAGGCCGGGACCATCGACCGTTCCTAAGCTTTCTACTGAATGAATATGACCTTGTATCATTGTTATCTCCCCATCTTTTCAAAATCGTTAAGTGACTTTAGTAATTTTTTTTACATAGACTCGTGGAATGTTCTTGAAATGACATCAAGTTGTTGTTCACGTGTCAGTTTAATAAAGTTAACCGCATAACCTGAAACACGTACCGTTAATTGAGGATACTCCTCAGGGTGTTCCATTGCATCAAGTAATGTTTCTCGATTAAAGACATTAATATTTAAGTGATGTCCATGTTGCATCGCATAACCATCTAAAATGCTAACTAAGTTTTGTTGTTGTGTGTCGTCTTCTTTACCAAGTGATTTAGGTACAATGCTGAATGTGTTTGAAATACCATCTTTACAGCAATCGTATGGTAATTTTGCAACAGATGATAATGAAGCTAATGCACCGTGTTCGTCACGTCCATGCATTGGGTTAGCGCCTGGTGCAAAAGGTTCTCCGGCTTTACGGCCATCAGGCGTATTACCTGTCTTTTTACCATAAACAACATTAGAAGTAATCGTAAGCACACTCATTGTATGTTCAGAATCACGGTATGTTTTGTGTTTACGTAATTTTTTCATAAAGCTTTCTACAAGTTGTACTGCAATATCATCTACACGAGCATCATTGTTACCGTATTTAGGGTATTCTCCACTTGTTTCAAAGTCGACAACTAATCCATTTTCATCGCGAATCGTACGTACAGTACCGTATTTAATCGCTGATAATGAATCTGCCGCAACAGAAAGACCAGCAATACCAGTTGCCATTGTGCGGTGAACATCTGTATCATGTAATGCCATTTCGATACGTTCGTAACTGTATTTGTCATGCATGTAATGAATAACGTTAAGTGAATTGATATATACGCCAGCTAACCATTCCATCATTGCATCAAAACGTGCATAAACAGTGTCGTAATCTAAAATTTCATCTTCAATTGCTTTGAAGTTTGGTGCGACTTGTACGCCTGACTTTTCATCTTTACCACCGTTAATAGCATAAAGTAAAGTTTTAGCAAGGTTAGCACGTGCACCGAAGAATTGCATTTGTTTACCAATTCTCATTGCAGAAACACAACATGCGATACCATAGTCATCCCCATAGCTTTCGCGCATCAGATCATCATTTTCGTATTGAATCGAACTTGTTTTAATACTCATTTTAGTACAATATTTTTTAAAGTTTTCTGGTAAACGTGTAGACCAAAGTACTGTTAAGTTAGGCTCAGGTGCAGGTCCAAGGTTATCTAATGAGTGTAAGAAACGGAAAGAGTTTTTCGTTACCATTGCTCTACCGTCTAAACCAACGCCACCGATAGATTCAGTTACCCAAGTTGGATCTCCAGAGAACAATTCATTGTAGTCTGGTGTACGTGCGAATTTAACAAGGCGTAACTTCATGATGAAGTGGTCGATAATTTCTTGTACTTCTGACTCTGTAATTGTGCCATTGTCTAAATCACGTTGTGCATAAATGTCTAGGAAAGTAGATGTACGTCCAAGACTCATAGCTGCACCATTTTGTTCTTTAATTGCAGCCAGGTATGCAAGGTAAAGCCATTGAACAGCTTCTTTAAAGTTTTCTGCTGGGCGACTCAAATCAAATCCGTAAGTTTCACCTAATTGTTTGAGTTCTTTTAATGAACGGTATTGCTCAGATAATTCTTCACGTAAACGAATAATATCTTCTGACATCGTTGTAGAAAGGTTTTCGAAATCTTTTTGTTTTTCAGCCATTAAAAAGTCTACACCGTATAAAGCGACACGGCGATAGTCACCAATAATACGACCACGACCGTATGCGTCAGGTAAACCTGTAATAATCCCTGCTTTACGACAAGCTAACATTTCTTTTGAATAGGCATCAAAAACCCCTTGGTTATGAGTCTTACGATAATCTGTGAAAATACGTTCTGTTTCTTTATCTAACTCATAGCCATATGCTTCACATGCAGCTTTAGCCATGCGAATACCGCCAAAAGGTTGCATGGAACGTTTAAAAGGTTTTTCAGTTTGAACGCCTACAATCTTTTCAAGTGTTTCGTTTAAATAACCTGCGTCATGAGAGGTAATACTAGATGGGATTTTCGTGTCCATATCCCACATACCACCGCGTTCACGCTCTTCTTTAGAAAGGGCCATGACTTGATCCCAGAGTTGTAATGTAGCGTCTGTTGGACCTTCTAAAAACGAATCATCTCCCGTATATCCAGTGAAGTTTAATTGAATAAAATCACGGACATCAACGCGATGTGACCAAAGTCCAGTTTTAAAGTCTTTCCAAGCATTTTGTTGTGTTTTAGCTTCATGAATCATGCTCAAACCTCCATTGTTCATCATTTCACAATCAGTATACCAACTCATGTGAAAAATATCACGTTTAAATTGAAAGCGTTTGCGCATTGTCATTATTTGTATATATTTTGTATATAAAACTGCCACAAATATTTTAAAAAATAAAATTGGTGTTTTCGCATAGAGAGAATACTATATTAAGAAAAAATAGCTGTGAAAAATGTCGTGTGAAGCGTTGCAGATATTATTTAAAGAGGATGTATATAAAGAGGTAAGCATTTTAGAGAAAAATGAAAAGAAACGATTTCTATTATTAAATGAAGTTAAAACATAAATTAAAGCAATTTGTCTTTTTGAGAAGGACAAAATGACATAGTATATGTTTATAAATAGCTATTTTACATTATTTTAAACTCTATTTGAATTATCTATTTTTATGATGGATATGACCGTCTAAAAACAACAAGTATAAAAAATTTTAATCCGGTTTCTTTAATGCGTTAAACAACTTTAAATCCCTTGATATGAGTGGGTTAGATATATGTTGAAGCATATTAATAAATGACTATTATTCCTAATGAATTATGCCCTACCACGCATATTGTTATTGACAAAATTGTCTGACAAATACAATAATTAAACTTAACACTACTTACTATGAATGAAGGGGGAACGCGAATGAAAGCGAAGTGGAATTTTTTAATCGTGCTTATAGCATGTGTTGCGCTAGTGTTAAGTGCATGTGGTAAAGGGGATACAGGGGCATCTGGAGAGAAGAAAAGTAAAACTGAAACGAGTGACGCGAAAGGTGGCACACTAAATGTAGGGATTGCCGAACCACCCGAGGGGAATTTTCAATCCATTTTTGCAGGTTCTACAGGTGACTCAAGTGTGATTTCATACTTTAATGACGGTCTCGTAGATTATGATGATGAATTGAACATTAAGCCGGAGATTTTATCGTGGGAGCAAAAAAAAGGTGACGACCTTACATATACATTTAAGGTGAAAAAAGATATTAAATGGCAAGATGGCAATGATTTTACGATTAACGACTGGATTTTCACGTTAGAAACGTTAGCAGACCCTGATTATGACGGACCGCGTTATAACGGTGTTGAAGTGATTGAAGGAGCGGAAGCTAAGCGTAAAGGCCAAGCAGACAATGTGTCAGGAATCAAAAAAATTGATGACTATACAGCAGAAATTAAATTTAAAGAGCATAAAGCGAATAATTTATTAGAAATTTGGACAGGGGCACCATTAAGCGAAAAGATTTTCAAAAACATCCCAGTGAAAGATATGGCTAAATCACCAGAAGTACGTAAAACACCTATTGGTATTGGGCCATACAAAGTTAAAAAGATTGTGGATGGTGAATCCGTTGAATTAGAGAAATTTAAAGATTATTGGCAAGGAGAGCCAAATCTAGATAAAGTGAATCTTCGTGTAATTGAACAAACATCTATGACACAAGCATTAGAAAATGGCGAGATTGATATGGCAAGTATTACACCACCGATTGCTAAAGAAATTAAAGATAATGGTTCTGAAGGTGTTCAGTTACTTGAATCGCCATCGACAGCTTATGCGATTATCGGCTTTGTTTTAAACGATTACGATAAAAAAGCTCAAACTATAGGTAAAGAACGTCCGAAATATCAAAATAAAAAATTGCGTCAAGCAATGGCACATGCGATTAATCGAAAAGAGTGGATTGATGCCTTTTATTATGGTTACGGTAAACCATTAAATGGTTTAATCCCATCGGCACATTGGAGTGGTGCAAAAGAAGGGGATGTTCCTGAGTATCCATATGACGTTGACAAAGCGAAAAAGCTTTTAGATGAAGCAGGCTACAAAGATAAAGACGGCGATGGCTGGCGTGAAGATCCGAAAGGTAAACCATTTGTAGTGAACTTAAAACATTATGCAGGGTCAAATCCAACATTTGAACCAAGAACGGCGGCTATTAAAGGGTATTGGGAAAAAGTAGGCTTAAAAACAAAAACAGAAATGGTTGAATTTGGCAAATTCGGACAAGATTTAGAAAATGCTTCAGATGACATGGAAGCGTATTTTAGAACTTGGGTCCAAGGTGCTGACCCAGATCCGTCAGGTTTATATAAATCCACAGCACTATGGAATGAATCTCGATACAACAATCCTAAATCTGACAAACTCTTAAAAGAAGCATTAGATACAAAAGTTGTTGGAGACGATCAGGATAAGCGTAAAGCTAAGTATTTAGAATGGCAAAAAATAATGGCTGAAGACGTTCCAGTTATTCCGATTACAGAATTAGAAGATGTAACAGCTGTGAGTGACAAAGTGAAAAACTTTGAAGTATCAATTAAAGGTACGAATCCGATTTATGAGTGGACAGTTGAAAAAGATTAAGAAATAACAAGTATGCAACGGGGCAAGGACATCATCATGTTCTCGCCCCTAAATCATACAATTGGGCATAAAAGTAGTAGTTCAAATGCACGTTATGAGTTACATCCGATTCGTATAGGCGAATTAATAGCAAAACGCAATACTATTTAAAACTTGAATAAGGGGGGCTAATGATGACAGAACAGCATCTATTAGAAGTTAAAAATTTAAGTACAGGTTTTGATATTAATGGTAAAAATTATAATGCAATTTCTAAAATCAGCCTTACGTTAGATAGTGGAGAAGTGATGGGCATTGTAGGTGAATCAGGCTCTGGTAAGTCCGTACTAAGCATGTCTATTCTTCGTTTACTACCTGATAAAATTGGTTCAATTAATGAAGGGGAAGTGCGATACAAAGGTAAGCGTATCGATAATCTACCGATGGCTCAACTTAATAAGATTCGTGGGAATGAGCTTGCGATGATCTTCCAAGAGCCGATGACTTCTTTAAACCCTGTATTTACGATAGGCAATCAGTTGGTTGAAATGATGATTCTACATTTGAAAATGACTCAAAAAGAAGCATATGCACGTGCTATAGATTTATTAAGACAAGTAGGTATTCCGAGGGCGGATAAAGTGATTAATGAATACCCACACCAACTTTCTGGAGGGATGAGACAGCGTGTAATGATTGCGATGGCGATTTCGTGTTCACCTGAATTGCTTATTGCTGATGAACCAACCACAGCATTAGATGTTACCGTACAAGCACAGATATTAGACTTATTGAAAAAAATCCAAAATGAAACGAATATGGGCATTATTTTTATTTCTCATGATTTAGGGGTGATTTCTGAAATTTGTGATACGGTGGCGGTAATGTACGCCGGAGAAATTGTTGAACGCGCGTCAGTAGTAGATATTTTTAAACACCCTAAACATCCTTACACTAAATTATTGCTAAAGGCGATTCCGCGCTTAGATCAAAAACAAGATAGATTGGAAACTATTAAAGGATCAGTGCCAGGATTAGATGAGCTACCTGAAGTGGGATGTAGTTTTGCGAATCGTTGTCCATATGTGATGACGTCTTGTACTGAAGTGAATTTGAAAACAAATACGCTCAATGAAACGCACAAAGTGGTCTGTCATTTATATGATGAAGCAGTAATGCGTAAGGAGGGGAAACTGAATGTCTAATGAACACGTATTAGAAGTAAAAAATCTAAAGCAATATTATCCGATTAAAGGTGGTATTTTCCAACGTAAAATTGGTGAAGTGAAAGCGGTAGATGGCATTTCATTTACTGTGAAGAAGGGGCAAACTGTTGGACTAGTAGGTGAATCCGGATGTGGAAAATCATCAGCTGGGCGTACAATTTTACGTTTGCAAAATGTCACATCTGGTGAAATTCATTTTTGTGGTAAAGACATTACAAAAATGAAAGGGAAAGCATTACGTGAAGCACGTAAAGGGTTCCAAATGGTCTTTCAAGATCCTTATGCTTCCCTAAATCCAATGCAAATGGTAGGAGATATCGTCGGAGAACCGATACGCAATTATTATAAAAAATCGCAGAAAGAGATTGAAGATGAAGTCAAAGAATTACTGCAACGTGTCGGATTGAATGTGCAAGCGTATTACAAATATGCGCATGAGTTTTCGGGAGGACAACGCCAACGTGTAGGGATTGCACGTGCATTGGCGCTTAAACCGAAACTCATAATCGCTGATGAACCGGTCAGTGCCTTAGATGTATCCGTTCAATCTCAAGTATTAAACATTCTAGAAGAATTGCAAGAAGAATTTGGTTTGAGTTATTTGTTTATTGCTCATGATTTAAGCGTGGTAAAACACGTTAGTGATTACATATGTGTGATGTACCTTGGAAATATTGTTGAACAAGGTCCGGCTGATGCAATTTATGACAATCCGAAACATCCTTATACACAGTCTTTAATATCAGCGATACCTGAAATTAAACCTGGTGAAAAGAAAGAACGTATTTTGTTACAAGGGGATTTGCCTTCGCCGAGCGATCCTCCAAAAGGTTGTCCATTTCATACAAGATGTCCTGTAGCAAAATCAGAATGTTCTGAAGCGCGACCAGCATATCGGGAAGTAGGGCATGAACATTATGCCGCATGTATTCTTTTAGAAAATGAGGTGTTGGCAAAATGACAACTTTAATTATTCGACGTTTTTTATTAATGATTCCGTTACTCATCGGGATGTCTATGGTTATTTTCTTGTTAGCAAAATTACAACCAGGTGATGCATTTACGGGACAAATGGACCCTAAAGTTGACGCAAAATATTATGAAGAACAACGTGAAAAGCTCGGTTTAAATGACCCTATACCTGTACAGTATATGAAATGGGGGCAAAATGTTTTACAAGGGGAACTTGGGGATTCTATTCGATATAAGCGTCCTGTAATGGATTTAGTAAAAGAACGTATGCCGAACACGATTTTACTAGGGGTAGTCAGTATTGTGATTACGTATTTAGTCGCTTTTCCATTAGGCATTTTGTCAGGAAGAAAACCTTATAGCAAATTAGATTACAGTATTCAATTTTTGAACTATCTTATGCTTGCCATTCCTTCTTTTGTTGCAGGGGTATTTGCGATATACATTTTTGCTTTTCAACTTGGATGGTTTCCATTTTCAGGTTCCGTCGCAATAGGGCTTGAGGAAGGCTCCCTAAGTTATTACATTAGTAAACTTTACCATGCGATATTACCTGGGACGGTACTCGGGTTACTCTCCACGGCAAGTTACGTTCAGTTTTTAAGAAATGATATTATCGAGAATTCGAGAAAAGATTATATTCGTACAGCACGTGCGAAAGGGCTCTCAGAATCAAAAATTTATAACAAACATATTTTGCGTAACTCTGTTATTCCAATTGTTACGTTTTTCGGGGCAGACGTTTTATCTGTCTTTGGTGGTGCAGTCATTACAGAGACCATCTTCTCTTATCCTGGGATTGGGAAATTACTAATTGATGCTATTAGTGGTAAAGATTATCCATTAATGATGGCGTTACTTCTCTTTTTCTCATTTTTAGGCTTATTAGCAAATCTGATTTCGGATATCACATACAGTATTGTGGATCCAAGAATCAAGAGTAATTAGGAGGGGTCACATGGCTGAAAAAATTAAAGTAGCAAATCGTTCACCGTTAGCAATTGCGCGACAAAAGTTTTTGAAAAATAAACCTGCCATGGCAGCGAGTATCATTTTAGGGTTAATATTTTTTATTTCGCTCATTGCCCCATGGATTGCACCGCTTGATCCAAATGTTCAAAACCTCGTATTAATCAAAGGCGACATGTCTGCACAGCATTGGTTAGGTACAGATTCTGGTGGTCGAGATATATTGAGTCGACTGTTATATTCAGGGCGCGTATCGCTAATTTTTGGACTTGTGACGACGATAGGCCTCATGATTATTGGCGTGTTAATCGGCATGATCTCAGGGTATTACGGCGGATGGGTAGATACAGTGTTAATGCGTTTTACTGAATTTGTTATGCTATTTCCATTTATTCCATTTGCAGTTGTTTTAAATGCAACATTTAGCGGTAAAATTGAAAATCAATACGGCTCTGCTATGGTACTTGCAGGGGTATTGATCGCACTTTCTTGGGTAGGTGTCGCGAGAATTGTACGAGGAAAAGTTATGCAAGAAAAGGAAAACGAATATTTCTTAGCTGCTCAATCTATCGGCACACCGGTTTATAAAATTTTATTCAAACATCTTTTGCCGAATATTTTAAGTGTTATTATTGTACAAGCAACATTACTCTTTGCCGTTCAAATCGTAGCTGAAGCAGGATTGAGTTTCTTAGGTTTTGGCATTGATAAAACAGTTCCGACATGGGGGAATATGCTAAGTGATGCTCAAGAAGGTGATATTTTACGTGGGAAGCCGTGGATTTGGATGCCGCCAGCATTAGCAATCACAACTACGATTTTATGTATTAATTTTATCGGAGAAGGATTCAAAGACGCGCTCAATCCTAAGTCAAGACGTTGATGGTTTGAGTGTAAAAGTGATGCATTTTTCACATAGACAGACCTTATCATTATTGGAATGAGAATAATATGTATGTAAAGAATAGGACGATAAAATTTAAAGTTGGTCGGCCTATTCTTTTTATGCCTTGTTTTGTTTTTGTGACACGGACGTATGTGTTTTGTTAAACTTTGCATTTGACGCATTCAATAGTACAATGAACCTAACATTATTGTGGATAGGTGATAAATATGACGACATGGGACAAAGCATTGACAGATTTACTCAAAAATCAAGGATTAGATGACAAAAAACAATTGGAAAAAGCATTCGAGACATTATTAAAAAGAGAAGAGCCTAATCAATTGATTCGCTTATTGGGAAATCCTACTGTAGATGAATTAAAGCAGCTATGTAAATCAAATCGTGTTAAAGGGTACTCAAATTTAAAAAAAGACGAAATTGTAAAGTTATTTGAGAAGTCGATTGTAACTAAGACCTATTTTAATACAGAGATAGAAAAAATGGATGAAGATCAAAAACGACTATTCTTACAAACTTTAAATTTTAATGTTGTAGGCGAACCTGTTGAAAGTGACGTCACTTTCCCTAAATCGTATTTAATCTTTGAAACTGAACGAGATACTCAAGGGAAACATTTATTGTGGATTCCTCAAGAAATCATCGAGCGTGTGGAAAAATGGGTGAAACAACATAAGGAACTTATGCAACTGAAACAACAACAAGATTTGATTGAAGCGGCGACAAATTTATATGGTCTGTATTCTTTCTCCCAACTTCAACATTTATGTAATCAATATTTAGAAAAACATTATTCGTTATTGGATATACGTAAGCAACTGAATCGTTTAGGGCGTTTGATGCCTGAGACGATTAATTTTAGGGTGGGCGATGGTTTCATTACAAGTGTGGGGCTTGAAATTGAACCTAACGAATATGCATATTTTTTAAAAGATGCAAAATATTACGAACCAGATACATTGCAAGAGTTATTGTATTATCAAACACACGTGTTTGGAATAGATGAGCCAACATACTTTAATTTTGTTTCTTGGCTAGCCAAAAATATTAGAGAAGACAATCCATTCAATGTTACAGGCGAGCAACTATCAGTAGAAATTTTAACGATGATGAAACATGCTGTTGAATATGAAATGGTTATAGACGTTATTTATTCACTTATCCAAGATGGCATTTTGCGTAAACGTGTTGAGCAAACAGCTCAAAATAAAGTGAAACCGGTTTATATGAAAATGCGTAATTGGGTGTACCATGGATACACATTTGAGGAATATATGGCGCTTAAAGAACAAGAAGAGCGTCATAAACAAACGAATGTCATTGATTTTAATCAATATAAAAAATAGTGGTATGAATTTAAGAAGGTAGATAAGCACTTTCTTAGAAGTGGGGCTTCATATTAACATGAATTGTTGTCTCACTTTAGAAAGTGTTTTTTATATTTAGAATAGAATATTAATGTTATAGATGTAAGAATTGTCTGAAAAAGGTATCTTTTCAACTTGATTCGTGGTATAACATGTATAAGGTAAAAAAGGGGAGTAAAGGGGTGAATAGAATGCTTAAACAATTTCTATTCTTATTTATTGCTTTAGTGATTTCAACGAGTATTGCTGAAAACTATTTGATTGCAGGTACATGGCAATATCTCTTCATGCAGTCTCTTTCATTAAGCATTATCATCTTTTTTATTTATCATTTCATCGTGTTTACGGTTAGAGATAAACAAACGGATCAAGAAAAGGTAGAGCAAGTGTCATCGCCGCCGCGAGAATCCTTTAATTATAGACTTTTGAAAAAAGATAAATAAACGAAATGAGGCTAGAATAAGTACTTGCACTTATTCTAGCCTCATTTTTTATATTATATTACGAAAAGACTTGTTCTTGATTAGAGCTACCAAAGATTTTTTCTTTAATGGCTTGCCCTGTAGGTGTACCGGCTAAGCCGCCAATACCTGTTTCGCGAAGTGAGGCAGGTAAATTACGCCCAACTTTATCCATCGCCATAATCACTTCATCTACAGGAATGCGACTTTCGACACCTGCTAATGCTAGGTCTGCAGAGATAAGACCGTTTCCTGAACCAATGGCATTGCGCATAACACAAGGGATTTCAACTAATCCTGCCACAGGGTCACAGACAAGACCAAGCAAGTTACTGAGGCTAATCGCAATAGCATGTCCAGCTTGTGCTGGTGAGCCTCCAAATGTTTCTACTGCAGCAGCTGCAGCAATCGCAGAAGCAGTACCTACTTCAGCTTGACACCCTCCCGTAGCGCCAGCAACTGAAGCATTATTGGCAATAATTAAGCCACACATAGATGCTGAGAATAAAAATTCAAGCATTTGTTGATTGTCGAGATTGTGTGTTTTTTCTAATTTGAATAATACACCCGGGATTGTACCCGAGGAACCTGCTGTCGGCGTTGCACAAATGATACCCATTGCTGCATTTACTTCATTTGTTGCAATAGCGCCTTGAACAGCAGAAATCATATCATGTCCAGAAAGTGCTTGATGTGTTTCATTGTATTTCGCAACTTTTATAGCATCTTGTCCTGTATAACCTGTGACACTTTTAACGCCTTCTCCCGTTGAACCTTTTTCCACGGCATCACGCATTGTATCTAAATTTTGTTGCATCATTTCAAGAACGGCATCACGCGAGAGGCCACGTGTTGTCATTTCATGTTCAATCATGATTTCTGAAAATGATTTTTTGTGTGTTTCAGCGTATTCAATTAATGCTTTCATTGAATCAAACATGTCGATTCCTCCAGACTATTGTATATATGAGAATTGTAAATTCGTATATTTTTGACGTACTTCTTCTAATAATTCAGGTTTGATTGCTTTATTTAAATGTAAGGCAAGTAAACAACGATTTTGGCTCATCGTTTTTATTTCTTCATTGATGTCGACATTTTTTTCGACTAGATCATTGATTAAGTGGTTAATTTGTGACATACCGCATTCACCATCAATAACGAGTAAATTTGGGGTATGCGAAAGTAAAATACACATATCATTGACATGAATGCTTTTCACTTTAAAAGCGCCACCGCCAATTGAAATACCATTAAGTTCTACATGTCGGTCACCTTTATCTACAATGATTAAGGCGCAGTTAGGGTGTTCTCCAAGGCTAGCACCTTTTTCTTCGATAAACTCAAAAGGAATACCTTGATCACGAGCGATTGTAGTAGAAGTTTTAATACGTGAATCGAACGTACTGAAACCGAGCAAGCCACCAATGATTGCTAAATCTGTTCCATGGCCTTTATGCGTTTCAGCAAAAGATTCATAATAATGAACGCGAATTTTGTCTGGTGTATCGCCTAAAACAGCTCTTGCAGCTTGTCCGATTTTTACTGCACCTGCAGTGTGTGAACTAGAAGGTCCCATCATAACTGGACCGATGACGTCAAATGCACTTTGATAATCTTTTGTACGTGCCATAATTTATCGCTCCTTTAATTCATTTGTTTATCGAGTTTAGGTGTATTGAAGTTTAAACCGATTTGTTTTTTGTTGATAAATGTACCAATAATGTAACCTAGGATAATACTAATAATTGCAACAACAACGATAGTAATTACAGTACTTGTTGCATCATTAAAGCCTAAAGCGACAATTGGTCCGGCAATTGGTGTGGCCATACCAGGTTGGTTAACAACAATTCCCATATATGTGACAAATAGGCCATTAACCATGCCAACAATTGCATTCGTACCATAGAGTTGGAGTGGGTATTTTGCGATGATGTCAATTTGAGTAAGTGGTTCTATGGCTACTGCGAAAGCTTTACCAGGATTACCGATTTTTAATTTTCTAAACATAACAAAGTTAACGAATGAGCTACCCATACAACCTAGTGCACCAATCGCCATTGGAATACCAGTTAAGCCAAGTAAGCTTGTGAAAACCATTGAGCTTAAAGGTGTCATACCTACTACAGGTACGATAGCGCCAATTACAAGGGCTAAAGCGTATGGATTATTGTCTCCTACTGCTGTTACAGCAGTACCAATTTGTTTAAGGACAGCGATAACACTAGGTGAAACGATAGAAGCAATACCGTAAGTAATCGCTGGTGAAAGTAAAATAACGACGATAAGATCGAGACCTTCAGGCACTTTCTTTTCTAAATATTTAAGACCAAAAGCGACAAAGTAAGCTGCGATAAATGCTGGTAATAATTTAAAGTCAAAAAGCACAAGGCCTGTTAATACTGCGAATACTGGATTCACGCCAAATTTTAAACATGTTAAGATACCTACTGCGACACCACTTAAGCTCCCTGCGATTTCCCCGAGTTTTGTAAAATATTCAATATGGAACACGCCACCAATCGCATATTTTAAGAACGCTTCAGGTAAAAACGTAGCACAAGCGGCACCCGATAATGCTTGTAAACTGACTTTGCCGTTTGGGGCGAATTTTAAAAACAAAGTCATGGCAAGTAAAACCACGAGTAATGTTCCAATACCTAAAATAAAATCCATAAACTTTCCTCTTCTCTATCAAAATTTAATTTTTTTATAAGCGCGCTTAATTTCCAAATCAAATATTAGACTTTTTTGTAAGCGTATGCAACCGCATAATAACGGGAATTGAAAGGGCTTTAATCATTGCAGACACTTTTAATAAAAAAATTATATAGATTGTGAAAATATCTTTTTGCAAAACCTTGTGATACCGCAACGCTTCGACGCTTCTTCACATTAAAGTGTTAAAATATTTGTGTATTAATTGCCAAAATGACATCTTTGTGAAATTAAAAAGTTTTAATAATGAGAATTTTCTGAAAGGGATAAAATTCCAAATAAGAGTAAAAGGTGATGGGTTGGGTTTGAGAGATGAAACAATAGTAGGAGATTGTGAACACGTAAAATCACTGTTATAGGAAAAACATGTATAGAGGTTTTTCTAATGTTTGTCAGCACCCATTATGAAGTTTACGTAGGTAGAACTAAGGTCTTAGATGAAAAACGTTCTTATGTCCGATGTAGAATGATAAGGTAAAGGTTATAGTATGTATAGAACAGTTAATAAAAATGAATTCCCAATCCTAACTGTTCAATCCCAATTAAGATAAAACATACACCCCTAAAGCAATACTAGAAGACCTCCTTAAATAGTAGAAGTAGGACTAAAGTTGATTGAAAAGCGTACTGTGGACCCCACACAGTACGCTTTTATTTTTTATTCAGAAAAAGTACTTTGTGTAGTTGGACTTTAGAAAAATAGAAAGGTGAACGATGTAACAGAGTGTTCTGTGGTAATATAAAATTTGTACGGAAGCGAGACAAATTTTACAACAAGGAGAAAGTGAACTTGAAAAAATTATTGCATCGTTGGTTTATAGAAGGCTTAAGTTTCATGACATTAGGTTTATTTTGCTCTTTAATCATCGGCTTGATTTTAGAGACTATTGGTAAACAAACGTTATTTCCAGAGTTAAATCTAGGCTTTTTGGTGGAAATTGGAAACGTGGCTAAAGGTTTAACTGGTGCAGCGATTGGAGCTGCGATGGCTTATGGCTTTAAGTGTAAGCCTTTAGTTGTTTTTTCAGCATTAATTGTAGGAATGATGGGTTATGACACATTTGCAGGAGGCGCAGTGGGGGCGTTTCTTGCGACGCTTGTTGTAGTAGAACTCAGTCGTTTTTACGCAGGTAAAACGAAAATCGATATTATTGTGACGCCTCTTTTGACGCTCATCATAGGTGGAGCAATAGCTAAATTTCTAGGTCCTATTTTAAATGAACTGATGAAAGCGATTGGCTCTGTGATTATCGTAGCTACAGAACAACAGCCCTTTGTTATGGGAATCATAGTAGCAGTAATATTTGGGCTCTGTTTGACGGCACCTATATCCAGTGCGGCACTGGCACTAATGCTAGATTTGTCAGGTGTGGCAGCAGGTGCAGCCACGATTGGTTGTGCATGTCAAATGGTCGGATTTGCAATGATGGGTTATAAAGACAATGGCATAAGTGGTGTGATTTCGATTGGAATAGGGACAAGTATGTTACAAGTACCTAACATTATTTTAAAACCGGTCTTACTTATTCCACCTACACTTGCAAGTGCAGTGATTGCACCTATCATGACGCTTTTCTTTCCGATGACGAATAATGCAGCAGGCGCAGGAATGGGTACAAGTGGTTTTGTAGGCCAAATTATGACCATACATACTATGGGGAGCTCAATCGAAACTTGGATTTTAATAGGTGTCTTTCATTTTGTGTTGCCAATTATCGTAACAGGTTTAATTTATTATTTTATGAAGCAGCGCCAAATGATCCAACCAGGAGATCAAACTTTAAGAACAGTAGAAGCAAGAAGTTAAACACAAGGGGCTGGTGACGTGATTTTAAATGACTTTAAAGGTTTTTCTTTATACGAAAAATGGTTTTTTAGTGTTTTTATGTGCTTACAGCTTTTTGTCTTTGTTTTACCGTTATGGGTAGGTGAAGCGCAAGGTATCGGAATGGAAGGGGTTTTAAATCTTATCGCAAGTATTTCAGGCGTGGCTTGTGTGTTTATGGCAGCTAAAGGGCGCATTTCAACTTACTTTTTTGGAATAATTCAGGTATGTACCTACGGCTACCTTAGCTTTAAAGCCCATTTTATGGGAGAAGTAGGAATGCAAGCGGTTTTTCTTATCTTTCAATTTATTGGTTTTGCAGTATGGATTCGTCATATGAAAAAAGATTCATCTGCGACAGAAATGTTTGTTAAAGAAGTGGATGCGAGAGGACTAACTGCTAAAACATGGATGATAACGGTAGTTACAACGCTAATTATCTATTTTGGTCTCGTCATGTTATTACATGCTTTAACGGGTGATTTTTATGCGCAACACCCGTGGGTTGATGGTGCTTCAACGGCACTTTCTATTGTAGGTCAAATATTAATGACGCTTCGCTTTAAAGAACAGTGGTTTTTTTGGATAGCCGTCAATGTGATTTCCATCATTTTATGGGGACAAGCTTTTTATGATGCAATTCAAACGCACGCAATTTCTTATGGCGCAGTAGCTATGATTTTAATGTGGCTCGCATTTTTAATTAACAGTATTTATGGTTATATTCAATGGCGTCAAAACCAGCAGCGCCAATTAGAAAGTTTAAATACACACGTTTGAAAAGAAATGTAAAATTTTTGTGAATGTTTTAACATAATAGTATGCATAGCCTCTTTTATTGATACACTTAGGGTGATTAAAATAAAAGGGGTTGTTTTTCATGACAACAGCTAAAAAAACTCAAAAAAAAGCGACGTTTAAACCGTTTTGGTTTGCGTTAAGCTTTGTCGCATTAATTATTATTTTACTTTTACCTTCGTCGGACAGTTTACCGGTGATGGCGAAATGTGCATTAGCTATACTTGCTTTTGCGGTAATTTTATGGGTGACGGAAGCGGTAAGTTATCCTGTTTCTGCGACAATGATTGTTGTATTAATGATTCTCTTACTTGGGTTTAGCCCGGTACAAAATTTAACAGAATCATTAGGCAATCCAAAGATTGGTAAAGATGTGTTAAGTGGTTCGGATATGTTAGGAACGGCGAATGCACTGAAACTTGCGTTTAGTGGTTTTGCAACTAGCGCTGTCGCGCTTGTAGCAGCTGCCTTATTTTTAGCAACAGCCATGCAAGTGACACAACTGCATAAACGATTGGCTTTATGGGTGTTATCTTTAGTCGGTAATAAAACAAAGCGTATCGTTATTGGTGTGATTCTTGTTTCTATCATTTTGGCGTTCTTCGTACCGTCTGCAACGGCAAGAGCAGGAGCCGTTGTTCCAATTTTACTTGGCATGGTAGCGGCTTTTGGTGCTTCTAAACAAAGTAAATTAGCAGCTTTATTAGTTATTACTGCTGTTCAAGCGGTCTCCATATGGAACATTGGGATTAAAACAGCAGCGGCACAAAATATTGTTGCTGTTAATTTCATTAATGGACAGCTTGGGCATGACGTTTCGTGGGGCGAATGGTTTTTATATGCTGCACCGTGGTCAATTATCATGTCAATAGTACTGTATTTCATCATGTTAAAAGTGATTCCGCCAGAACAAACGGAAATTGAAGGCGGCAAAGAACTGGTACAAAAGCAATTAAAATCGCTTGGACCAGTGTCAGGGAAAGAATGGCGACTTATCATTATTTCGTTAGCATTACTGTTATTATGGTCTACTGAGAAAGTATTGCACCCTATTGATTCTGCATCGATTACATTGTTAGCACTAGCAATTATGTTAACGCCAAAAATTGGTGTAATGAGTTGGAAAGAAGCAGAAAGTAAAATTCCTTGGGGAACGATTATCGTATTCGGTGTCGGTATCGCTTTAGGTAACGTATTACTTCAAACGCATGCAGCACAATGGCTCAGTGATAAAACTTTTGGCTTGATAGGTTTACAACACATGCCAATCATAGCGACAATTGCTTTAATTTCATTGTTCAATATTTTGATTCACCTTGGGTTTGCAAGTGCAACGAGTTTAGCGTCTGCGTTAATTCCAGTATTTATTTCATTAACGATGACATTAGATTTAGGTGAGATGGCTATCGGGTTTGTGTTGATTCAACAATTTGTCATTAGTTTTGGCTTTTTATTACCTGTAAGTTCGCCGCAAGGCATGTTGGCGTATGGTACAGAAACATTCACTGTAAAAGATTTTCTTAAAGCAGGGATCCCAATTACTGTAATAGGTTATATTTTAGTTATTATTTTAAGTATGACTTATTGGCAATGGCTTGGGTTATTATAAAAGTTACGCTGTAAGTGAAGCATTAATATCATATAGGCGATAGGCATTTCAAATAATTGTGTGCCCAAAAAACACTTTTCTGAACATCGTTTCTTGTGCTTTAATTAGAGGTAAAAAGTAATGAGGATAAGAGAAATTTAAACTGATTCGGAAAGAAGTTAGTTAGTATGGTTGAAATATTATTAAAGCGATTAAATATTAATCATCTACAACAATTGCAACATGTGACAAAAACGGCGACACAACGAGTGGGGAAGTTTACTGATTGTGAGATGACGACATTAGATCAAGCGATGCAAAAAGAAGGCTATACTTTTCTCACGCCTTCTCAACTTGAAGATAATGCCCATTTTGTGGAGGTCCCTTTTAAATGCAATTTATCATGCAACAATGCACCTAAAATGCAAACGATACGTGACTTGATTGCGGGTTGTGTATCGTATGATAAGGCGCTACTTCAAACGGGAGCGGTTCAGCCCGATGTGACATGTATTTTGAATCAGCATGTGACGATATCAGGCTTGGAGCCGGCAATAAAACAACTGATGCGCAATGCTAAGTTGTTAAAAAACGTTGAGATTACTGATATTCTCTCTCATGGAAAATCAGGTGCCGCACGTGTAGTGATTCAGGATATCCATCATCAAATCACAATTTGTAACGTATTTATTCGATTTAAAAGTACTAAAAAGGACGCAGCGATTCAACGCCTAACTATAGATATCTATAAGTATGTATAAGAGGTTTGAAATCGTTTGAACATGGGGCTAGGACATCAAAATGTTCTAGCCTCTTAATTTATAGTATGTATTTAAAAGTGCAATAGCGTTCTTAAGTTTTGTAAAGGAGTCTACACGTATAAAAGAGAATAGATAATGAAGTAATTTCAAATTTTTCTCTTGTTTCGTCTATCAAGATGAAAAGCAATCTTGTAGAATAAAAGTGTGAATGATTAATAGGTAAAGGAGAATCATGTATGGGAATTGAAAAACCAACCAAACATCTTAAAGATACATATGCTTCAAGAAATATCGTAGAAGGTATTGTCGGCGCAGTGGCAATGAAAGAAGTAATGCTTGATCGGGCGTTGCCAAGATACGTGGTGAAATCAATGATGTCCGGCTTTTTGCTCACTATCGTCACTGTATTTATGTTTGCGATGAAAACGCAACTTGATGGTGCATTGCCTGCTGTAGTGAATTTAATGGGAGCAGCAGCTTTTAGTATCGCCTTAGTATTTATTGTACTAACACATTCAGAACTTTTAACGAGCAACTTTATGTACCTTACCGTAGGCGCCTATTATAGAACGATTTCCTTTGGAAAAATCTTGTGGCTCTTCACAGTTTGTTTCATTGGTAATATTTTAGGTGCATTTGTATTATTTGGTTTAATGATTTTTACAAAAGTAATGACACCTGAAATGATTCAAGCGTTAACATCGACGGTAGATGCTAAAACAGTAGCATCAACGTGGCACGCAATTCTTGTTAAAGCTATTTTTGCTAACTTTTTTATTAATATCGGTATATATGTGTCGATGATGTTTAAAGAAGGGCTTACAAAGACGTTTTTTATCGCAATAGGCGTAATTATTTTCGTGTTTATGGGTTACGAGCACGTAATATATAATGTTGGCTTATTTGTGGGGATGATTTTTTACAACATAGATGCAGTTTCCTGGTTAGACGTACTTAAAAATATCGTATTTGCTTTTATCGGTAACTATATTGGTGGGGGTATTTTAGTCGGTTTAATCTATGCTTATTTAAACGGTAGCCGTAAACAATATTAATACATGTCTTGGAAGTCCGAGTGAATAACTTGGACTTTTTTGTTTTTTATAGTCTGTAAATCTGTTACGCTTAGAGTATTCTACAGCAATAAAAGGGATGAGGGGATGCGAGTGAATGTTAGAAAGGCAACCTTAAAAGATGCGGAGGCATTACAGACATTGATGTATCGTGCTTTTACACCGTTACGAGAAGCAGGAATAGATTGGCCTTCAGTAAATGCAGACATCGAAATGGTTGAAAAAAATATTAAATACAATGCGGCGTACGTGCTTGAAAAAGATGGAAAAATTATTTCGACGCTATCGATACGCTTTCCTTGGGAGCCGAAGTATAAAGTATCACAATTTCCATTTATATGGTGGTTTGCGACAAATCCTGATTTTGAAGGAGAAGGATACGGTAAGCAATTGATGACATATATAGAAGAAACAATTTTAAGAGATACACTTAAAGCACCAGCCGTAGTTTTAGGCACTTCTGCGCGTAAAATGGCGTGGTTAAAAGAGGTATATGAACGTTGGGGATATGAAACATTTTTTGAATTAGAAGAATCAAGCGGTGATCGCGGTGCAATGATGGTTAAAGTGCTCATTCCTGAGCGCTACAACAAGGCGTTGTTAGAACCACCACCGTGGTATGAAGATGCATAAATTGTGCTAGGGAATTCCCTTACTTTAACCGAGGGGAAATTCCCTATTTTTATAAAACTTGTGAAAACAATCACATTAAAAAGGAGATTTCATTTACAATAAACGTGTAGGGGGTGTCGTCATGCGTAAGACCATTTTAGTCGTGCATGGGATGCGAAAAGGAAAACTAAATGAAACACTATTAAACTTTGTCAATCAAACATTTGAAGGAGAAGTCACTGACTATGAAGTCGCATTTTTAGAAAGCGAAGTCATACAACTTGAAGAAGTCATTCAAAACGCAATTGATGCAGGCTACAAGCGTATTCAGTTAGTGCCGTTACTGTTATTTACAGCGTCACATTATTATGAAGATATTGAAGCACTATATGACAAATGCCAGCAAACCTATCC
This sequence comes from Staphylococcus ratti, assembly GCF_020883535.1. Classification (NCBI taxonomy): domain Bacteria; kingdom Bacillati; phylum Bacillota; class Bacilli; order Caryophanales; family Staphylococcaceae; genus Staphylococcus; species Staphylococcus ratti. Next base: position 445,450 of record NZ_CP086654.1, read on the forward strand.
TAATGTACACTTTATTCTTGGTAAACCTTTAGGTACACATCCGAAAATGGCGGAATGGGTTGCGTCACAAATAGCAACTTATTCAAATGAGGTGAACGATGAAACTGGAATTGTTGTTCTAGCACATGGGAATGCTAGGTTTGATGAACCTGATGTAGCATTGCGTAAAATTTGCGATAAATTGTCTACACCTCAAATGTCATGCTATCCAAGTATGGTTTACGGTGAATTGCAATTTCAAAAAACCTTACCACCTGTTGCTGAGAAATATAATAAATTATTAGTCATTCCATTCTTCTTTTATGATGGCTATCTCGTAAATAAAACGAAACGACAGATTGCAGCGTTGCAGTTACCGAATGAGATTGTGTATACAGAAGCAATCAACTTCCATCCTATACTAAAAGAAATCGTGCAAGTTAGAATTGCTGAGTGTGAGGAGGTTCCAAATGTATCCGATTCAATTGAACCTCGCACATAAGCATGTAGTTATTATAGGTGGCGGTAAAATTGCTTGGCGCAAATTTTCTAATTTAGTGGTGGAACCTTGTACGATTGATGTTGTAAGTCCTGAATTTCATACAGCGTTTGAAACAGTTTTACCTTCAGAGCGTATCCGACTTATTTATGATACGTATCAAAAAACGTATATTCAAAATGCAGACTTAATTATTATAGCGACGGACCATCCCCAAACCAACAACCAAGTGGCTCAAGATGCTTTGCCTACACAATGGGTGAATCATACTGGAGACCAAACACAATCTGACTTTTTTAATATGCGCACTATTGAGCATAATGGGCTAACGGTGAGTATTAGTTCAAATGGGCGAAATATAGCGCGGACGAAACGTTATGCAGCCAAAATTGAAGCATTTTTAGCTGCAGATGAGGAGGATTTCCATGAGTAAGACAAAACTTTTGATGATTGGAAATGGGATGGCAGGCGTACGAACAATCGAAGAAATTCTTGAACGCGATAGCGAGCGCTTTGAAATTACGATTATTGGTAAAGAACCCTACCCAAACTACAATCGCATTATGTTATCCAACATTTTACAAAATAAAATGACACTTGACGAAACAATTATGAATCCATACACGTGGTATGAAGCACACGGCATTCGTTTAATTACTGGAGATAAAGTAGTCAAAATTGACCGAGAAGCAAAACACGTTGAGACGGAACAAGGCAAAACGGTTGCTTATGATCAAATGATTATAGCTACTGGTTCGGATGCGTTCATTTTACCGATTGATGGTTCAAGGCTTGAAGGTGTCGTTGGATTTAGAACGATAGATGATACTGAAAAAATGTTAGAAATTGCTCAAACAAAGCAAAATGCCATTGTAATTGGCGGTGGATTGCTTGGTTTAGAATGTGCACGAGGTTTAGTAGATCAAGGGATGAATGTCACAGTCGTGCATTTAGCAGAATGGCTTATGGAAGTTCAACTTGATCGTAAAGCGGGAGAATTGTTAAAAGCAGATCTTGAAAAACAAGGCATTCAATTTGAACTTCAAGCAAATACGCAAGAAATTTTAGGTGAAAAATACGTTGAAGGTATACGATTGTCAGATGGTCGTGTACTAGAAGCGGATATGGTAGTAATGGCTGTTGGAATTCGACCAGTGACAAAAGAAGCCCGGGCAGCAGGTTTAGAAATCGGACGTGGGATAGTTGTCGATGATTTCATGAAAACAAGTGATCCAAACATTTATGCAGTTGGCGAATGTGCTGAACATCGTTCAAAAGTATATGGCTTAGTTGCACCATTATATGATCAAGGAAAAGTGCTTGCAGATCATATTACGGGCATTCCTACTGAAGGCTATAAAGGATCGACGACTTTTACATCGTTAAAAGTTTCAGGATGTGATTTATTCAGTGCGGGCTGGATTACTGAAAGTGATGATGTCAGAGGAATTGAAACGTTTAACGGTATTGATAATATTTATAAAAAAATCTTCGTTAAAGATAAAGTGATTGTTGGTGCCGTGTTGTATGGTGATACAGAAGAAGGTAATCGCTTTTACAATATGATGAAAAAAGGCGCTACTATCGATGAATATACGCTCGTTTCCATTTTGCATAAAGCAGGCGAAGTGGATGCTATTAGTGTTGCAGATATGGACAATGACGAAACGATTTGTGGCTGTAATGGTGTTTCGAAAGGGACGCTTGTTGAAGCCATTCAAGACCAAGGATTAACATCTGTATCTGAAGTTACGAAAATCACAAAAGCAGGTAACTCTTGTGGTAAATGTAAAGGACAAATCGCAGAGTTATTAGAACATACACTTGGAGAGGACTTTGTTGCTTCAGCGCCGACAGGTATTTGTGCATGTACGGATTTAACGAGAGACCAAATTGTTACGCAAATTCGTGCTAAAGCGCTTAAAACATCCAAAGAAGTTCGACACGTTTTGGACTTTAAAGATAAAGGGGGTTGTCCAAAATGTCGTCCTGCGATTAACTATTACCTTAATATGGTGTATCCACATGAGCATGAAGATGAAAGTGCCTCTCGATTTGCTAATGAGCGTTATCATGCGAATATTCAAAAGGATGGTACATTTTCAGTGATTCCACAAATGCGTGGCGGCGTAACAGATGCAGAGCAGTTAATTCGCTTAGGAGAAGTGGCTAAAAAATATGACGTGCCGCTAGTAAAAGTGACAGGTGCGCAACGAATTGGATTATATGGTGTGAAAAAAGAAATGTTGCCACATATTTGGGAAGCACTTGATATGCGTTCTGCTTCTGCATATGGTAAGAAGACACGTTCAGTTAAAAGTTGTGTAGGTAAAGCATTTTGTCGTTTTGGTACACAATACACAACGAACTTAGGCATTCGTTTAGAAAAAACGTTTGAGTATATTGACACGCCACACAAATTTAAAATAGGGGTTTCTGGCTGTCCGAGAAGTTGCGTAGAATCTGGTGTTAAAGACTTCGGTATTATCGGTGTAGAAAACGGCTTCCAAATTTATGTTGGAGGCAATGGTGGCACAGAAGTGGTGCCCGCCGAACTGCTCACAACTGTTGCTACAGAAGATGAAGTGGTGAAACTATGCGGCGCTTACATGCAATATTATCGTGAAACTGGAATTTATGCAGAACGTACTGCGCCATGGTTAAAACGATTAGGGTTTGACCATGTCAAATCGGTTGTTTTAGATCCAGAAAAGCAAGCAACGCTGTTTGAGCGAATTATGGATGCAAAACGCGCATATGACGACGAGCCGTGGAAAGAAATCGTGACGGAACAGCACAAACGTTCAATTTTTGAAGTAGAGAAGGTGTAAGGATGGCATTAACATATGAAAAAGTAAAAGTCTTGCATATCTCTGAACTCGAACCTCTAATTGGTAAGAAAGTGATTATAGGAGAGACGCAGATCGGACTGTTTTTAATGGAGAATGGTGAGGTGCGCGCAATTAATAATGTATGTCCACATAAACAAGGGCCTTTATCGGAAGGAACAGTCAGTGGTCACTATATCTTTTGTCCATTGCATGATCAAAAAATTGATTTAGACACTGGACGCGTTCAAGAACCTGATAAAGGATGTGTAACGACGTACCCGGTTGAAATCATTGATGGAGATGTTTATGTATGTCTGTAATCGAGACGCCACAAGTTTATCTCGTAGGAGCTGGACCTGGAAATCCTTTACTCTTGTCTAAAAAAGCAGAGCGTTGTATTCGACGTGCAGATGTTATTTTATATGATCAACTTGTCAATCCCTTTTTACTACAGCTTTCTGCGCCTAATACAGAGTGGATTCATGTTGGCAAAACGCCCTATACGACATATATGCGACAAGACGACATTAATGCACTAATGATTGAAAAAGCGCGAACATACCAAACGGTCGTACGGTTAAAAGGCGGGGACCCAGCAATATTTGGTCGTTTAGCGGATGAGGTTGAAGCGTTAAAAAAACATCATATTACATTTGAAGTCGTCCCGGGTATTACGGCCGCTAGCGCGGCTATGAGTCAATTACAGTGCGGTCTTACTGAACGCGGAATAGCACGTAATATTACTTTTACGACAGGACACTTTAAGGATGATGAAGAAAAGCCACTTGATATTACGACGTTGCAACAGGGAGGGACACTTGCCATCTATATGGGAGTGAAACGGCTTCCTAAGTTAATGAAAGAAGTGCGTGAGGCAATTGAAGATGATTTGCCGGTGGCAGTCATTTTTAATGCCACGTGTGTCGATCAACAGGTGTTAGCAGGACGTGTTTCTACGATTGCACATCAAGTGGCAGCCTTAAACGAAACGCCTGGGCCAGGCATCACTATCGTCGGCCATGTAGTGAGAGACGTTTTAGCAGCAACAGCCAATAGACCTTCTCCTGAACGCATTTGTATTGTTGGAGAACGTTCTAAATGTATTGATGAAGCAATGGCTATTTATGAAGCAGGGGGATGGGCCATCATAGATGATCGTAATATGACGGCACTTCATCCAACACAAAATAAAATACTTACACAATTGATTAGAGAGACGTCTTTTACATCGCGTATAGTTATGAAGCCAGAAGTTGAAGTATAGCATTGCGATTGTTTTGAGGTTATAGCGAGAGAGAGGAAGCAACGATAGATTTGATTGCGTTGTTTCGTCCTCTTGCTTTTTTTATATGGGCACAACGTCTGAGAAGAAAGTCTTTCTTGAAATAGCGATGACAAGTTCCGAGGCGTCATTTTATAGTGTACGATCCTTGGAACGTGTTTTTTTAAAAATAAAAACATGTAAAATTAACAAAAGCTTCATATTCTGAAATAAGATTGTGCTAGGATAAAAGAGGAGTACAATTTAAGGGAGGTTACATATGAAGCAATTAGGGGTTTACCGTTTTTTAACGGTTATTTTGATGCTTGTCATTTTTGGGATGGCAAATCAGACGAGTGTGTTTGCGGCTGAAACAGAAGCGCAGTCTCAATCTGAGGCGGCGGACGCTGAAACTGTTGCATCTTCACCAACACATCAAGTGACAGAGCAAGCACCAGAATCATCATTAACGCAAGCAACGAAAGAATCATCATTAGAAAAAGATTCAACAGAAAATGAATCAACACAACCATTAACAACAAAGGAAGCTACACCGACGAAAGAGGTTAGTGCTACTACTGCAACAACTGATACTAATGTGACGACAAGTCAAGAGGATAATGAAACTATACAGCCTATGACTTTAACAGATACTCAGGCGCAAACAGTAGCGCAACCTAAACAAGGCATAGCACCATCATCAACAACGCGTACTATTTTACATACAAATGATATGCATGGTCGCCTAGTTGAAGAAAAAGGACGTGTCATCGGCATGGCCAAAACAAAGACAATTAAAGCACAACAAAATCCTGACTTGATGCTTGATGCAGGGGATGCATTCCAAGGTTTGCCTTTATCGAATCAATCGAAAGGTGAAGAAATGGCAAAAGCAATGAATGCAGTAGGATACGATGCAATGGTACCGGGAAATCATGAATTTGATTTTGGTTACAACCAATTAAAAAAATTAGAAGGTATGCTTCATTTTCCGATTATAAGCTCAAATGTTTATAAAGAAGGTCAATTAGCATTCAAACCGTCAACGATTATTGAGAAAAATGGGGTGCGTTACGGCATTATTGGTGTAACAACACCTGAAACAAAAACGAAAACAAGTCCTACAGGGATTCAAGGTGTAACGTTCGAAGATCCGCTTAAAAGCGTTTTGCGTGAAATGGATCATTTGAATCGTAAAGTAGATGTTTTTGTCATTCTTTCACATTTAGGCGTCGATTCTACAACACAAGAAACGTGGCGCTCGGATTATTTAACCCAACAACTTAGTCAAAATGAGCGTTTCAAGGTTCCTATTATGGTTATTGATGGCCATTCTCATACGGTGATGCAACATGGTCAAGTGTACGGTCAAGATTTATTGGCACAGACAGGCACAGCTTTAGCGAATATTGGTAAAATCACATTTGATTTTAATGACCAAACTGTGCGCAATATGAAAGCATCGTTAATTAATGTAAATGACGTTTTGGATGTACAACCAGACGCAACTGTAAAAGCACAAATTGATAAAGCTAATGAAGCCTTTTTGAAAGAAACATCAGAAGTTATTATTCCTAACAATACGATTGATTTTCAAGGAGAACGTGACGATGTACGCCGTCATGAAACAAATTTAGGTAATGCAATTGCAGATGCGATGGAAGCGTACAGTCAGACACATTTTAGTCATCCTGCAGATTTTGCAGTAACAAATAGTGGTGGTATTCGCGCGTCTATTGCCAAAGGTAAAGTGACGTTAAATGACATCATTACTGTGTTGCCGTTTGGGAATACAATAGCGCAAATACAAGTGAAAGGTTCAGATGTACGTGCTGCATTTGAACATAGTTTAGGGGCACCAACAGAAAATGATCAGGGGACAACACAACTGTCAGCAAATGGGGGATTGTTACAAGTTTCCAAATCGATTCGTGTATATTTTGACATCAATGCACCATCGGGACAACGGATTAAAGCCATTCATATCCTTAACCAAAAGACAGGTAAGTTTGAAGCATTAGATCCAAATCGTACGTATCGTATTGCAACGAATGACTTTACAGCTTCAGGTGGTGATGGTTTTACGATGTTGAATGGTCCAAGAGAAGAAGGATTATCTTTAGATAAAGTATTTGCCGATTACTTAAAAGAGGCAGACCTTGCGCAATATGATACGACGCAAGCACATCGAATTATCAATGGAGAGCCAGAAGTGATTGAACCGTCAACACCGAGTAAGATCATACCGTTTCCAAATCCAAAATCGCCATCATTACCACATGAAAAAGAAAATCAAGTTCAAACAGTACCAGGTCATGAAGGAGACGCATTAAAAGGCAAGCTTGCATCACTTTCAACAAATAAAGGTACCCCATCGCTTGTGTCAGGTATGCAAATCAACCATCAAGGTGATATCGTATCTAAAACGACAGGCCAAGTCGTTATACCTAACTCAAAAGTGAAACATTATAAAGGTCAGTTAGCATATGTTAATGATAAAGGCGAACTTGTATCTTTGAAGACTGGGGAAGTACTTTTAAACGTGTCAGTAGCGCAACACTACATTCAAGATACGTTACCTCATACAGGCCAACAACAAGAATCACCAATCATCATTGGCGGTTTGTTAGTCATAGGTGGTTATTTATTGTTTAGACGTTACACAGCATAAATATAACAATCGTCAAAGTTTAGCGATGAAGAATTCTATAAAAGAGTTCTTCATCGCTTTTTTAATCTCTCGCGTTCGTCTAGTAAAAGGTTATGAAAGAAGAGGTGTATAGGGAATAAAAGGGGCTAACCAAAAGTATTTATCAACTTGTGAATTTTTTAACATTAGGGGATTTTACAAGGGAATTAGGTGTTTCCCTAATGTTGCGACTTTAGTAAGGACTATACAATTAAATTAACTCGGAGAGCCTGGGAATGAGGAGGATGAACATGGTTAAATTTGGATTGAAATTTTTTAAGCCAACAGAAAAATTCAATGGTAACTGGTCGGTGCTAGAACATAAAAGCCGTGAATGGGAAAAAATGTATCGAGAACGTTGGAGTCACGATAAAGTTGTACGTACGACACATGGCGTGAACTGTACGGGGTCATGCTCATGGAAAGTATTTGTTAAAAATGGCGTTATTACTTGGGAGAATCAACAAATTGACTATCCAAGTTGTGGTCCCGATATGCCTGAATTTGAACCGCGTGGATGTCCGCGAGGTGCTTCATTTTCATGGTATGAATATAGTCCATTACGCATTAAATATCCATACGTGCGTGGGAAATTATGGGATTTATGGACACAAGCATTAGAAGAACATCAAGATCCAATTAAAGCTTGGGCTTCCATTATAGAAGATGATGAAAAAGCGATGTCATATAAATCAGCGCGTGGTAAAGGTGGCCATATTCGTGCGAGTTGGAAAGAGGTTGCGACGCTCATTGCAGCTCAATTAATTTATACCATTAAAAAAGATGGGCCAGATCGTATTGCTGGCTTTACACCAATACCAGCAATGTCGATGATTAGCTATGCTGCAGGCGCACGTTTTATTTCTTTACTTGGGGGAGAAATGTTAAGTTTTTACGATTGGTATGCAGACTTACCGCCTGCCTCACCACAAATCTGGGGCGAACAAACGGATGTCCCAGAATCTAGTGATTGGTACAACGCTTCGTATATTATGATGTGGGGATCGAATGTGCCACTTACACGTACGCCTGATGCCCACTTTATGACGGAAGTACGTTATAAAGGGGCTAAAGTCATTTCAGTAGCACCTGACTACGCTGAAAATGTTAAGTTTGCGGACAATTGGATGGCACCAAATCCAGGTACTGATGCGGCTATCGCACAAGCAATGACACACGTTATTTTACAAGAATTTTATGAAGACCATCCTTCTGAAATGTTTATTAATTATGCGAAACAATACTCAGATATGCCTTTTATTATTCGGTTAGATCAAGATAAAAGAGGCTATAAAGCAGGTCGCTTTTTACGCTCTTCTGATTTTGGAAGTACAACTGAAAATAGCGAATGGAAACCTGTCATTATCGATGCTTTGACAAATACGATTCAAGTCCCTAACGGCACGATGGGGCAACGTTGGGAAGAGGGCAAAAAGTGGAACTTAAAACTTGAAAATGAACACGGTGAAACGATTGACCCTGCGATGTCAGTTGTAAGTGGTGAACACGATATAGTAACGATTCAATTTCCTTATTTTGATAATGCAGGAAATGGCGTGTTTGAAAGACCAATTGCGGTGCGTAAAATGACTTTAGCGAATGGTGAAGAAGTTTTAGCAACGACAATTTATGACTTAATGACAAGTCAATATGGCGTGAAACGATTTAATCATCCATTAGAAGCGAAAGGGTTAAATGATAAAGATGCTTTTTATACACCGGCTTGGCAAGAAAAAGTAACGGGTGTCAAAGCCAGTCTCGTAACACAAGTCGCAAGAGAATTTGCCCAAAATGCGATTGATACAGGTGGACGCTCAATGATTATTATGGGGGCTGGTATTAATCACTGGTTTAATTCAGACATGATTTATCGTTCTATTTTAAATCTTGTTGTACTGTGTGGCTGTCAAGGCGTCAACGGCGGCGGCTGGGCACATTATGTAGGTCAAGAAAAATGCCGTCCGATTGAAGGTTGGAGTACGATTGCTTTTGCAAAAGATTGGCAAGGGCCTCCTCGTTTACAAAACGGCACAAGTTGGTTTTATTTTGCGACGGATCAATGGAAATATGAAGCATCTGGCGTAGATAAACTGGCGTCACCACTTGCTGAAAGCGTGAAATTACAACATCCAGCAGATTATAATGTGCTTGCTGCTCGCAACGGTTGGTTACCTTCATATCCACAATTTGATCGTAATAGCTTGCTTTGGGGAGAAGAAGCGAAAGATTCAGGTGAGTTCACAAATGAAGCTATACTCAAACGTGCATTAGAAGATGTGAAATCGCGAAAAACGAAATTTGCGATTGAAGACCCAGATTTACGAAAAAATCACCCCAAATCTCTATTTGTATGGCGTTCTAACTTGATTTCAAGTTCAGCTAAAGGACAAGAATACTTCATGAAGCACCTACTTGGCGCGAAATCAGCATTAATGGCAGAACCGAATGAAAGTGAAAAGCCAGACGAGATTCAGTGGCGTGAAGATACAGTTGGTAAATTAGATTTACTTGTTTCCCTTGATTTCCGTATGACTGCGACACCGCTCTATTCAGACATTGTTTTACCGGCTGCAACGTGGTATGAAAAACACGATTTATCTTCTACAGATATGCATCCGTTTATTCATCCATTTAATCCCGCCATTGATCCTTTATGGGAATCACGTTCGGACTGGGATATATTCAAAACACTGAGTAAAACATTTTCTGATATGGCACGCGTGCATTTAACTGGAACGTATAAAGATGTTGTGACAGCGCCACTTGCACATGATTCAAAACAAGAAATTTCGTTAGCTTACGGCAAAATTCATGATTGGACCAAAGGTGAAATTGAACCAATTCCAGGGAAAACCATGCCAGGTTTTGCAGTCGTTGATCGTACGTATACAGACGTACATGATAAGTACATTTCAGTAGGTCCACTACTTGAAACGGGCAAAGTCGGCGCACACGGTGTGAATTTTTCGGTGAAAGAAGAATATGAGGAATTGCGCAATATGGTGGGCACATGGGAAGACGATACAGTAAAAAATAACAAACCGAGAATTGATACAGCCCGAAAAGTAGCAGACGTTATTTTAAATGTGTCATCTGCAGCGAATGGCCGTGTATCACAAAAATCGTACGAAGATTTAGAAAGACAAACAGGAATGCAGTTGAAAGATATTTCAAGTGAGCGGGCATCTGAAAAGATTTCATTTTTAAATATTACATCACAACCCCGTGAAGTGATTCCAACTGCTGTTTTCCCAGGATCGAATAAACAAGGACGCCGCTATTCTCCTTTTACGACAAATATTGAGCGTTTAGTCCCGTTTAGAACGTTAACAGGACGCCAAAGTTATTATATTGATCATGAAGTATTTCAACAGTTTGGTGAGCAATTACCGGTGTACAAACCTACATTACCACCAATGGTATTTGGTCCGAAAGATAAGCAAGTTAAAGGTGGCACAGACGCTCTTGTTTTACGTTATTTGACACCTCATGGTAAGTGGAATATTCATTCCACATATCAAGATAACCAGCATATGCTAACGCTTTTCCGTGGAGGTCCGACAGTATGGATTTCAAATGAAGACGCGGCACAACATGATATTGAGGACAACGATTGGTTAGAAGTTTATAACCGAAATGGCGTCGTGACAGCAAGAGCGGTTGTCTCACATCGTATGCCTAGAGGGACAATGTTTATGTATCATGCGCAAGATAAACATATTGAAACACCAGGATCAGAAATTTCTGGCACGCGTGGCGGTTCACACAATGCACCTACACGTATTCACTTAAAACCGACTCAACTTATGGGAGGATATGCACAAATCAGTTATTCTTTTAACTATTATGGACCAATAGGGAACCAACGGGATGTTTACGTTGCGGTGAGAAAGATGAAAGAGGTGGATTGGCTTGAAGATTAAAGCACAAGTTGCAATGGTTTTGAACCTAGACAAATGTATCGGCTGTCATACGTGTAGTGTGACGTGTAAAAGTACGTGGACCAATCGCCCTGGCGCGGAGTATATGTGGTTTAACAATGTAGAGACAAAACCGGGGATTGGTTACCCAAAACGCTGGGAAGACCAAGAACATTATAAAGGGGGATGGACGCTTAATAAGAAGGGTAAATTAGAGTTAAAATCAGGCACACGTATTCAAAAAATTGCATTAGGAAAGATTTTCTATAATCCAGATATGCCTGTCATTAAAGATTACTATGAGCCATGGACATATAATTATGAACATTTGACGACAGCTAAAGCTTCTGAACATTCTCCAGTTGCAAAAGCACATTCTGTTATGACAGGTGAGCGTATGGATATTGATTGGGGCCCAAACTGGGAAGATGATTTAGCAGGTGGACATGTTACTGGGCCGCAAGATCCTAACATTCAAAAAATCGAAGAGGAAATCAAATTTAATTTCGATCAAACTTTTATGATGTATTTGCCACGACTTTGTGAGCATTGTTTAAATCCTAGTTGTGTCGCTTCTTGTCCATCAGGTGCAATGTATAAACGTGATGAAGACGGTATTGTACTTGTTGACCAAGAAGCCTGTCGTGGATGGCGATATTGTATGACAGGATGTCCGTACAAAAAAGTATATTTTAATTGGAAAACGAACAAAGCTGAAAAATGTACTTTCTGTTTTCCGCGTGTAGAAGCGGGAATTCCAACAGTTTGTTCTGAAACATGTACAGGTCGCATGCGTTATTTAGGCGTACTGCTTTACGATGCGGATCGTGTCCAAGAAGCGGCCTCTGCAGAAAATGAACAAGATTTATATAAAAAGCAACTTGAGTTATTTTTGAACCCATTTGACGAAGCAGTTATCGAACAGGCCGAGAAAGATGGTATTTCACAAGAATGGATTGAAGCGGCGCAAAATTCGCCAATTTATAAACTGGCAATTGAGTATCGACTCGCATTCCCGTTACATCCGGAGTACCGTACAATGCCAATGGTGTGGTATTGCCCGCCATTAAGCCCGATTATGAATTATTTTGAAGGCAAAAATTCAAGTCACAATCCAGATGCAATTTTCCCAGCTATTGAAGAAATGCGTCTTCCTGTACAATACCTTGCACAATTATTTACTGCTGGTGATACAGCTGCAGTAAAAGGGGCTTTACAACGTATGGCTATGATGCGAAGTTATATGCGTGCCCAAAATACAGGACGTGAATTTGATATGGCGCGTTTAACACGTGTAGGATTAACTGAACGTCAAGCTAAAGATATGTATCGTTTATTGGCGATAGCCAAGTATGAAGATCGCTTCGTCATTCCAACGTCACATAAAGAGCAATATATGGATACGTATGCAGCGCAAGGTAGTCAAGGTTATGGCGGTGAACATTTTGGTGCAAACTGTGAGGGGTGCGGTGTACCTGTAGGAGCGAGTGGTAAAACAGGACAAGAAATGTATAACGATAACTTCTATGGAGGGATCTTCCGTGATTAATCTTAATACGCTCAAATATTATAAAGAAACATTTGCATATATGAGTCAACAATTGAGTTTTCCGGATAAATTAACATTCCATCCTAAAACGTTTGAAGCGGTTATGAACGAAGAACACCCTGCCTATCGCCATATCAAAGCGTACCGTGAATGTATGTATGAATTGAGCTTGTCAGAAATTAAAGCGCTGTATACAGATACGTTTGATTTTAATAAAAAAACGACGTTGTATATGACTTTTAATCAATTTGATACGCAAAAAGAAAGAGGGCAGATGCTCGCAAAGTTGAAAGTGTTATATGAAATGTTTGGCTTGGAGATGCCTGCTTCTGAGCTGTCGGATTATTTACCATTAATGCTTGAATTTTTATACGCAGCACCTATTGACGGGGATAGTCGTATACAAGAAAATCTACAATTGCTTATTATGATTATTGAAGATGGCACTTATCCGATGATGAAATATCTTGAAGAAAAAGGAAATCCTTATAGTCATTTAATACGCGGATTACGTGAAACGTTAAAACGCTGTATCTTACAAGATAATGAGGTGAGACAACATGTTTAATCAATTTTTATGGGTCATATTCCCGTATCTTTGTCTTGCAATTTTTATCATTGGTCATATCGTACGTTACCGATTCGATCAATTTTCATGGACTGCAAAATCAAGTGAGTTTATAGAAAAAAAGCATCTTAAATGGGGAAGTCTTTGCTTTCATTTAGGTATTATTCCTGTGTTTGTAGGTCATGTTGTAGGTCTGTTAATACCAGCGCATTGGTTAGAAGCAATAGGTATAAACAATCATATCTATCATATCGGCGCCGTGTATATTGGTAGTATTTTTGGTATAATAACACTCATCGGTATGTTCTTATTAACAGCTAGACGTGTTACAAAAGCCAATGTGCGCCGTCTAAGTTCAGCTTCTGATATTTTAGTAAACATTTTGTTGCTCGTTATTGTATTTGCTGGTCTATATGCAACTCTTGTAGTAAATGCAACAACACCTGATTTTGATTATCGTCAAACAATTTCGATTTGGTTTAGAGGTTTATTGACATTGAGCCCGGATGCTAATTTAATGACAACTGTTCCAATTGCTTTTAAATTACACGTATTGTTAGGCTTTTCAATCATGGCGTTGTGGCCATTTACGAGACTTGTGCATGTTTGGAGTATTCCATTATCCTATGTGAACAGAAGTTATATTATTTACCGTAAACACAAAGTATAAATAGAGATGGAGTGATGACCGTGAGCCCAATTGATTTTTCTAAGCATGATTATCAATCTGAATTAGACGCATTACGTATGCGTTATGATTTTGACTTTGCAGGCATTGCATTACCTACTGAAGATCATATGGATATGAAAATCAAATGGCGTTACGTGTCAGGTAATTTGAATAATCGGTACCAACGCATCGTTCTTCGCAATGGACGTGGCATTGCTGGAACAGTGATGAAAACAGGAAAATCGATGACGATTGCAGATACAAATCAAGAAGAGATACAACAATCAATATTTAATTTTCCGATACTCATGAGTGAGCAATTAACCGCACTCGTAGCAATCCCACTTTGGCATCATCACCGTGTCAAAGGGGTCTTGTTATTTGGACAGAGGAATGGTAAACCTCTACCTAATAGGACACATGACGCTATCAAAATTAAAGGCATTGGTTCTCTAACAAGTGAAGATAGGGTGAGATTATAATGGAACCTAAAATAGACCAGCAAGCCTTAACCCATTTGTTGTTGTCATACTTTCAAAATACGACTGAAATGATGCTTTTTATTAATCGTAATGGTGAAGTGATATTGATGAATGACGCCGCAAAACGAATTTTATCTGACGATAACAATATTAAAGAAATCACTTCTAATACGATATGTGGTCGCTGTGAAGGCTTTACTAGTGCACATGCTTTGAAAACTTGTTATAACTGCTTTTTGCATGCGAATGACATGGGTGATTCTACTTTCCAAGTTTTTATGAAAACGCGTGACAACAAAATAGAACCTTTTATAGCCACATATCAAATGATTGATGAAAAACAAGATATTAAAGTTTTCACGCTTCAAAATGTCACGCAACAACTCGAGCGCCATGAAAAATTACATCAACGTCATATGATCCAAAAGACGATAGCGGCGCAAGAAAATGAACGTAAACGTATTTCTCGAGAATTGCACGACGGTGTCGTTCAAGAATTGATTAATGTTAATGTAGAGATGCGTTTATTGAAATATCAACAAGATATGGAAAGCATGATGGCACAATCACAACACATTGAAGGATTGATGTCGAAGCTTATTGATGATATTAGGAATTTATCGTCTGAACTTCGACCTTCTTCGCTAGATGATTTAGGATTAGATGCAGCGTTTAAAAGTTATTTTAAACAACTCGAAAACAATTATGGACTCGTAGTAAATTATCATTTTGACCTGTCGACGCAACGTTTTGACAGTGAAATTGAAACGGTCGTTTATCGGGTCGTGCAAGAGGCAGCATTTAATGCGATGAAATATGCTAATGTTGACGCGATTGATGTGAATGTTAGAAAAGATAAAAACCGCTTATTTGCTGAAGTTTCAGATCAAGGTAATGGCTTTGACCCGAAAGATCATCCGAAAGGCTCTGGTCTAGGACTTTATGGAATGAATGAACGTGCGGAATTGGTAAATGGCAAACTAGATATTAAAACGGAAAAAGGGAAAGGTACCATCGTTACATTAGAAGTACCGCTTGAACAAATTGGGGGGCGTTGAGCTTGAAAATCGTAATAGCAGATGATCATGCGGTTGTGCGTACAGGCTTTTCAATGATTTTAAATTTTCAAGAAGATATGGAAGTTGTAGGCACTGCGGCAGATGGTGTTGAAGCTTACCAAATGGTCATGAAATATGAACCGGATGTTTTAATCATGGATTTAAGTATGCCACCTGGGGAATCAGGACTTATTGCGACAAGTAAAATTTTAGATAGTTTTCCTAAAACGAAAATTTTAATTTTAACGATGTATGACGATGAAGAGTATTTATTTCATGTCTTACGTAGTGGCGCAAGTGGCTATATTTTAAAAAATGCCCCAGATGAGCAATTATTGTTGGCGATTCGAACGGTTTATAAAGGGGAGACTTTTATTGACCCTAAGATGACAACATCTTTAGTGAAAGAATTTGTTCAATCTTCAGATGATGCTTCTTTTTCAAATGATCCATTTAAAATATTGTCCAAACGCGAATTGGAAATTTTGCCTTTAATCGCTAAAGGATATGGGAATAAAGATATTGCTGAAAAGTTATTTGTCTCTGTCAAAACGGTCGAAGCGCATAAAACACGCATTATGGATAAACTTAATTTGAAATCTAAGCCGGAACTTGTTGAATACGCATTGAAGAAAAAATTATTAGATTTTTAATATCAATCAAAGATGAGTGGTAAAGGGATGCTGTAATTTGAGCACGCTTTGCCACTTTTTTGATTTTTGTTGTTTATAACGAGGTGTAACGATCAAGGGATGAATTTTTGAATCTCGCAAGTTTTTAGTGATAACGCCTCATGAATAAAGGTTGGGATTAGGGGAAGCGCCGCTATGTGTATAGGGTAAATCCTTATGTTATAAATTTCACAAAGAAGATACACTAAAATTGAAATCTATAACATGTATGAAAATGAAGCGATATAGAAAAAGTTAACATTTTCATACGTTGTAAAAAGGGTGAAAGAAAATGAATAAGTCAAAAGGCAGTCTTCAGCTCGGATTACAAACGCTTAGTCTTGTAGCTGGTTTTATGGCATGGAGTATTATTGCGCCACTCATGCCGTTTATTTCACAAGATATTAAAATTTCAAGTGGACAGTTATCTATTATTTTAGCAATACCGGTGATTTTAGGTTCAGTACTGCGTGTCCCTTTCGGATATTTAACGAATATTATCGGGGCCAAATGGGTATTTTTTACTAGCTTTATTGTATTATTAATTCCAATTTTTCTGCTTAGTCAAGCGTCATCGCCAAGTGCATTAATGTTTGCAGGCTTCTTTTTAGGTGTTGGAGGCGCAATCTTTTCGGTAGGTGTCACTTCAATTCCAAAATATTTTTCAAAAGACAAAGTCGGTCTAGCTAATGGGATTTATGGTATGGGGAATTTAGGTACAGCAGTATCGGCATTTTTAGCACCACCAATCGCAGGACTCATTGGATGGCAACCAACAGTTCGTTTATACCTTATTGTTATGGCTGCTTTTGCGATTATCATGTTCTTTTTAGGCGATAGTAAGGAACCAAAAGTTAAAGTGCCACTCGTGGAACAATCTCGCAAACTGATGGCAAACTATAAGTTGTATTACTTAAGTTTCTGGTATTTCATTACTTTTGGTGCTTTTGTAGCATTTGGATTATTCTTACCAAACTTTTTAGTGACACACTTTGGTATTGATAAAGTAGATGCCGGAATTCGTACAGGCGTATTTATCGCATTAGCGACATTTCTACGTCCAGTAGGAGGAATGTTAGGAGATAAGTTTAATGCTGTTACAATGTTGAAAATCTTCTTTACGATTATGGTGTGTGGTTCATTTTTATTAGGCATTTCACAAAATATTGTATTGTTTACTGTCGGCTGTCTTACAGTGAGTATTTGCGCAGGTATTGGTAATGGCCTTATTTTCAAACTTGTCCCTCATTACTTTACAACTGAAGCGGGCGTAGCAAATGGTATTGTGTCAATGATGGGTGGTCTTGGAGGATTTTTCCCACCTTTAGTCATTTCAGT
Organism: Staphylococcus ratti; assembly: GCF_020883535.1. NCBI lineage: Bacteria > Bacillati > Bacillota > Bacilli > Caryophanales > Staphylococcaceae > Staphylococcus > Staphylococcus ratti. Next base: position 462,965 of record NZ_CP086654.1, read on the forward strand.
TGTCGCGGCGATAACTGGCACAAGTCACCTTGCTTTTATTTTATTAAGTGTCTTTGGTGTAATCGCATTGTTAACAATGATGCATTTAACAAAACGTGAAAAAGCAACAGTGTAATATATAACGAGAATGAGACGGGGTTATTGGCTAATTGAACAGCCAATGCTTAGTCACATTCTCGTTATTTGTGTTTAGTCTAAAAAATGTTTGCGAATGATAGATTCTAAAATTACAGGCAATTCGACAAAAGCGCTTTGTTTATGAATACGCTCAATGACTTTATGTGCATCTTTACCGATTGGGCCACAATTTAGTAAAGGCGCTTGAATTTCTTCGATTGCTTTAAAAGGTATTTTATAGGTTTGGTTAAAAATAGGCGTGTTATTTTCAAAAGCTTCAAAACCCGAACCATTTGGCGAAGGCGCCACATAGCTTAAATCACTGATCCCATTAAAATAATGAATACGCTCTGAATGGCGTTCAAATTGACTGCTTGATGTCTCACGAATCGTTTCCCCTATAGCTTCAGTCAGTGCATTAAATGATGTATTTGTTGCAGGATAATAAGGCGGTGTAAAAAAGGTAATAACTGAAGGCCCTAAATCACGACACAGCGTCATTAATGTATCTACTATAGTAATGCATTGAAGATGTGGTGCGGATTCGTGTGCGATAACATCGTCAATCATTTGATTTACGGTTGTCGCTTGATGAATCGCTACAGCATGTGCATACAATTCGTCATAAGTCATGTAATTGATGTCTATATTAGATGTAATACCTTCAGCACGAATACGCGCTTCGTATTGAGTCATGCCTTTTTCAACAGCCCTTTTAACAGCTTCATTAAAATGTTTGAATACTTCATTCGCATTCCGTTTAAACAAAAACAGATTGAACAATGCGACTGAGCGAAAAGGCGTTTGTACATCATAATAATCTTTCATATCCGTAACCTTTAAACTTACGGGCATAGGCGTTTGTTCATCTTCAAAAGTTTCTTTGAAATTTAAACTATATTCTATTTCTTGTTGAATATAGCTCATTAAGAAGTTCGAACTTAAGCCATTAGAAGGCGTGCCGACATGTGTTTCACGGCCGTACACTAATACACTAGGCATAATTTTACCAATAGAACCGCTGTAATAGTAATGGTTGCTGTCATCTTGCGCTTGTTGGAAAGTAGGTTCACTATTAAGGTGCAATTGGATTGAAAGTTGATGTTGCTTTCGAAGTTCATTTACGTATTCAACAGCTGCATGCATGCCTTTTGACGTGACTTCTTCATCGGGTACCGTCAACAAAATTAAATTGACATCCCAGTTTTCTATACTAGCTTTCTCAAGCAATGCCATATGTAACATTAGACCAGGCTTCATATCCATAGCACCACGGCCAAACAAATAGTCTCCTGATTCTAAATCGGCTCGACTGACTTCCCCAAGGTAGCTGTTATCTTCTTTGAATGCGTCAGTTAAGGCATCCATATCGAACGCTTGGTCCTGAAATGGTCCATAATCCTCAATACCTACTGTGTCATAATGACTGATAAGTGTGATGGTACTTTTAGATTGAGGTGCTTTATAAAATGCGACCACAGCGTGACGTTGATCATTTGTGGCTACGAGTTGTACATGTCCTGGATGTTGTTTAAAATAATCTATCGTCATAAGCTTATTTCGAATCATATATGGAAACGTTCGTTCTCCGGCAGAATGTGTCACACTAGAATGTGCTACAAGTTGTTTGAGCAGTGCTTCTCTATCTGAGGCAGTTTGCCATTTCATATTCATTTGTAAATCCCCCTTGTCAAATGAAATAATAATGATTCAACTTCAATTGTAAGGGTTTTCAGTTTTGAAGCACAACGATTAATTTTTAGACGTGCTTTATGAAATTTATGTGACTTCCTATGTTCGATTAGCGTCATAAAAAGAATCTATGATAATATAGATTTAATGACTATGAACAGAAAGTTGGAGAAAGCATGGCAAAGAAAATTTTAGGTTTTGTTTTAGTTGCTGTCATTTTATTCGTCTTAGTCGCTGCTGGCTTCTTTGCCTATAAAGGGTATCAAAAAAGTCAAAATTTTAAGCTCATTGATCAATATTTAGTTGAAAAGAACTTAAAAGATAAAATTATTGACGAAAAAAGTGACTACGATCAACGTAAAGGCATTTTCTATAAAGAACTGCGTTTTAAAGGCGATGAAAAAAATGTTTACATCGCACAGCCAATCCATTTAAAGCGAGGCTTTTTCTTGCAAGGTTTCGATGCTAAAACAAAGAAACATGACAAAAAAGCAAAATATAACTTCTTTGATGAAGAATACAAACTCAAATAATACACATAATAATAGGGAAACAATAGCGTATTTGTTACCTCACAAAGGCCTTAAAATTCGACAAAATGGATTTTGAGGTCTTTTAAATTGTTTTTATAGCGCGGTGGTGTGATTTCAGTTTCACAATTTATGAAAGAAAACCTTATACACAACAAGAAGAGGTTAAATAATAGCCATCAATTTATAAGTACCTTGAAGATTTAATAATATTTAAGAAACGTTTAATTCACACTTAATTGAGTAGACTATCAAATGATTTTATATTAGAGATAGGGTTGGGACAGAGTTGGACCAAAGCGCTAGGAAATCGACCAAGCGGTTTCCTAAAGTATTTAAAGAATGTTCACGACACACACCCAAATTGAAGAACGTTTTTGCTTAGCTTTTGGTTTTTTCACCTCCTAGACACGTTTGTCCCAACTTTTTTTGAAATTGATTTAAGTGTTTTATATGAGCATGATCGTACATTTTATAAAACAGGATAGATTAAATTTTTAGCAGTCAATAAAAAGACATTTTGGCACGTCATGATTTCAACACTTAGCAGCCCCCTATAGCGATTTGATAATTGACCGTAACAACCCAAACGTAGACGCTTTAAAAATAACAATTGAAGTAGATTTAACAACAAAGATGTCACTATTACAAAGTGAAATCGACACATGCTAAGTGTATAAGTTTTATATGAGAGGATGGGACGACGAAAGTCCTATCCTTTTTTATTTTAATCTTTTAACGCGCGTTTGAATGGGGTAGACGGTATAGACTTTTGATATAATAGAGATAAACATTTTTGAAAGGGGATAAAAAGAATGAAAGATACGAAAACATTATTGAAGCAACTGACAGACATTGATGGTATTGCAGGGCATGAATATGATGTAAAGCATACGATGAAAGCTTTGCTTGAGCCTAACAGTGATGAAATGATTTATGACAACTTAGGTGGTGTTTTTGGAAAGAAAAAAGCACAATCTGGAAGTAAAACGATTATGATTGCTGGCCATCTAGACGAGATAGGGTTTATGGTCACTAAAATTGACGAAAATGGTTATCTGAAATTCACCCCTGTCGGTGGATGGTGGAATCAAGTTATGCTATCACAAAAGGTAACGGTTATTACTGAAGAAGGACGAAAAATTAGAGGGATTATTGGTTCTAAGCCCCCACATGTATTAGGGGCTGAAGAACGTAAAAAACCTGTAGATATAAAGCAAATGTTTATAGATGTTGGTGCAAAAGATAAAGCCGAAGCAGAAGCGGCGGGTATTGAGATTGGCAATATGGTTACGCCTTATTCTGAATTTGAAACGTTGCTGAATGACAATTATATGACAGCTAAAGCGTTTGATAACCGATTTGGTTGTGCGTTGGCGGTAGATGTTTTAGATGAATTGAAAAATGAGTCAGTGAACGTCAATGTTGTCGCGGGCGCTAATGTTCAAGAAGAAGTGGGCTTACGTGGTGCTAAAGTAGCGGCACATAAAATTAAACCTGACTTGGCGATTGCTGTAGACGTTTGTATCGCTTATGATTCTCCTGGAATGGAGAAAGATGGCGATGTGAAACTTGGCCAAGGGCCTGCTGTGATTGCGCTTGACGGTTCGAATATCGGGCATGTTGGGTTGGTCCGTCATGTGAAAAAAGTGGCTAAAAAGCATAATCTCGCGTTACAGTTTGATACGATGCCTGGTGGCGGTACGGACGCAGGTAACATTCATACATCATTAGATGGTATTCCGTCGATTTGTATTTCAGTGCCATTACGTTATATGCATTCGAATGTGTCTGTATTACATCAAGAAGATTATCAAAAAGCGGTGCGCCTAGTGACTGAAGTCATTAAAGATTTGGATGATGAAACCGTTGAAAATATGATTTGGTAAGTCGTTTAGATAAGCGATGCCATTGTATTTCAACAATGATTTACGAAGCGGATGTATCAAGTACTTAAAACAAGCATTTTAACAAATAATGTAAAAATTAATATTGTAATACAACTCAAGTTCATGTTAGATTAATTGCAATACATCAATGTGAGAAAGGGGCGGTATCATGCAACATGTACAAAAACGATGGCTTGGATACATGTTAGTAATTATTGGGGCGTCGTTCTGGGGTGTTGGTGGTACAGTGTCTCAATGGTTGTTTCAATACGCAAATATAAATGTAGGTTGGTTTGTTGCGGTAAGGTTAATCATATCAGGACTATTACTTATAGGCATTGCTTTTTTTACACAAGGCTCAAAAGTGTTTCTAATATGGCGTGATAAGCGTGCGGCGTTGCAAATCATTATTTTTGGCATTGTAGGTATGCTAGCAGTGCAATTTACATTTATGTCATCGATAAGTCATGGAAATGCTGCGGTAGCAACATTGTTACAATATTTAGGCCCTATTTTTATGATAATTTATTTAGTGATGACGAAAGTGACGACATTTGGACGTAAAGAAGCGATTGCAGTTATTTTAGCTTTAGTAGGCTCCTTTTTACTATTAACGAATGGTAACATTGAAAACCTCCAAGTGCCTAAAGCGGCAATCATTTGGGGGCTATTATCTGCTGTTGCTTTAGCATTTTATACGATATATCCTGTGAATTTATTAGCACGATGGGGCTCTCTCAATGTTGTTGGTTGGGCGATGTTTATCGGAGGCATTGCGCTTAGTTTTATGCATCCGCCATGGGTGATCGATCTGTCCAGTTGGACGCTAGAAACACATCTATTCTTTTGGTTTGCAATTATTTTTGGTACGATGCTAGCCTTTTGGTTTTATATTGATAGTTTGAATTATTTATTTCCACATGAGACTGGATTGCTAGGCACCATTGAACCTTTAATGGCGTTAGTAACTTCTGTTGTTTGGCTTCATATTGGTTTTGGTGCTTGGCAATTTGTAGGTGTAGTGTGCATTATTATGATGGTAGTCGTGCTCTCTGTTATGAAAAAATAAATAAGTAAAATAAAAAACGATTCAGTAATTAACTGAATCGTTTTTTTATGTCTTAATGGTGCATTTCGTGGATTTTCATCATTAAACCATGAGGTACATCGTCATGTGACACAACTTCTTTTTTCACATAATCGTCTTTATCGCCTTTATTCGTCACAAGTTTTACAAAGTCGCCTTTTTTAGGTTGGAAATCACTGTCCGTTGGGATTTTTACATCTTTTTCAACTGTTTTTTCAGATTCACTTACTACTTTTTCAGCTGTTGTATTGTCTTTCATATAACCGTAGTATGTTTCTTTTTGACCTGACATCATGATAGCAGCGACAACGATGATTGTAGCAAGAACCATGATACCAATTAAAATAAACCCTAGCGTTTGTTTGTTTTTCATGAAATAAAGCTCCTTTTAAATAATATAATGCTATTGTATAGGAAGTTGGCAGAAATCAAAAGGGGTAGATATATCGACAAAATTGTGACAAAAATTTTAGAATGAAAAAATTTGTTTTGAAATGAACGGTAAAAGATGAAATCATACGTAAATAAAAAGGGGCAAGATTAAGATAACGCCTGTGTCATTTCTAACGGTGCATCATGAAATAAGATGTTGAAACGTGGAATAATTTCCCGGGAAATTGGTATATATAAGAAAAAAACAGGATTTTCGACAGAACGTTCACAATAGACAAAATTGAAAAAGCTATATCTATCATTTCGAACTGCTTAAATCCTGTGTTTTGTTATATGTTGTTATTCTGCTAACAGTGTTTTGATATAGTCTGTAATTTCTTCTTTCATAGACGGATCATTAAGTGCAAAATGTAAGGTTGTTTTTACAAACCCAATTTTTTCACCGACATCGTAGCGCGTACCGTCAAACTCGTAGGCATAAACTTGATCATCTTGATTTAAACGTTCAATAGCATCTGTTAGTTGGATTTCACCACCAGCACCAACATCTTGTGTCCCCAGATAATTGAAAATTTCTGGTGTGAGTACATAACGCCCCATAATGGCTAAATTGGATGGTGCAGTGCCAGCAGCTGGTTTTTCAATGAACTGTTTGACTTCATATCGACGACCATCTTGAGCTTTTGGCTCTACAATACCATAACGATAGGTATCTTCATAAGGTACTTCTTGAACACCGATTACAGATTTTTGTGTTGTTTCGTACTGTTCTATCAATTGTTGAATAGCAGGGGTCTCAGATTGAACAATATCGTCCCCTAATAAAACGGCGAAAGGTTCGTTCCCGAAAAATTGACGGGCTGTCCAAATCGCATGACCTAAACCTTTTTGCTCTTTTTGACGTACATAAAAGATATTCGCTAAATCTGTTGAATGTTGTACCTTTTCAAGTAAGTCCGTTTTACCTTTTTCTTTTAATGTGGATTCAAGTTCTTTTTGATTGTCAAAATGATCTTCAATCGCACGTTTATGTTTACCTGTCACAATAATGATATCCTCGATGCCGGCACGAGAAGCTTCTTCAACAATATATTGAATGGTCGGGGTATCGAGAATTGGCAACATTTCTTTTGGCATTGCCTTTGTCGCAGGTAAGAAACGTGTCCCTAGACCTGCCGCTGGAATAATTGCCTTCTTTATTTTTGACATAAAAAAATAGCCTCCTAGCTCAATCTTTGTCATTACTTCTATTATAGTACAAAAGTATAAGAAATACTAAAGTGAGCTAGAGGCGATATTAATCTAAATCATTCAAAATAGAGGTGGATTGTTTATAAATTTGAACTGTTTTGATTTGTGATGATTGGACGTTTACTTCTAAAGGCCCTGTGCTAAAGTCATGTATCAAAATATGTTGCCTTAAATGAAGGGTTTTTTGAATCGCTTGAATGTGCTTACTAGGGATGTAAGTATGCGCGTCGTGTTGTATGAGACGACGCACATTCATCGTTTCATCATCATAAGTCCGAATAATAACTAAATGTTTGTCGTGAATTAAATTGCTAGTTATTTGAAAACAGGTTGTTGCTTCTGAAGCTTCTTTTAACATATTCGAGTGTGACGCAATTAATAAGATTTCATAATTGTAATCGGTTTGTTTTACCATGGCATATTCTTGCCTTTTGACATAGGATTGTGAAAAAGGACGCAACAACTCTGAAATAAAAGCCACCATTGTATTTAAGTTTTGCTTATTAATGTAACCGAGTTCTGAAGCGTAATCAGTCATTAAAGGTAATTCAATAGCGGTCAAAGGAGTATCTAGATTAATAATAAAGTTTAGCCATGCGTTTGGTGTTAAAGCGTTAGAATGATGATTACTTTGGTTAGATAATGTTGCTGCTATACCAATGAGCGAATAGGAAGTAATATATTCCGTTGATGTTGCATGCGAAAGCGTTTGTTGCCACTTCTTAAACATGTGTTCATAGGATGATAGCGTCGCAATATTGGAATTTCCAAGCGCTTGGGTTTGAGAAAGGTCAAAAGTATAACCGGTGATTGTTGTTTTTAAATTTTGGAATTGTTGAAGGAATGTATCCACATTCGGTTGTATATCATACGGGATTAAAATTTCAAATTCACATCGGTGAAATACGGTTTGGAAACGTTCGGCTAAATAATCGATATCTTTATGTGTTAAATTTTTTGAATCAAATAAAATATTGACGGATGGAAGATTTAAATCAAAGTTTGGAATAAGACGTGTCAATTTTCGGATATCGTTTAAAAAATGCAGTTCAAGCATTTCATAATCATACAGTGATGTCATCTTAAAACTGAAATGTAAATGATTATGACGCATAATACGAAAGATTTCTTCAGTTTTTTGCCCTTTAAGGTGTGACAGTTTTACATTCGTACTGTCGTCAAAGTATAAATAATGTGTTTGCTCCTTTAGAATATCTCTAATAGAGTTGAAAAAGTTTTGCTGTGTCAAAATCTCCTCTAAATGGGTCATTTTGAGTCTAATTGACGGTAACTTGAAAAGCGTAGGACTTGTAATCGCATCAATATTTATTGAAAGTGGAGCATTAGCGTCCTCAAAACCGGTTTGACTCAATTGCTGAAAAATATCAGAGTTTTTATGATGAATGATAATCTTTGAATCGGTAGCAGTGTGCGCTTTTTTATATGTATATGGACTTACTCCGATGTAGTGTTTGAATTGTTTAGAATAGTTACTGTAATTAGAGAATCCAAAAGTTTGAGCGATATCATAGATAGATTCATTGCTCCATAATAGGTGAGGAAGCGATAAACTTAATTTTAACGTTACCGTATAACTTTTAAAGTTAAATCCGAGCTGTTCATTAAACAAAATTGATATATAAGAGGACGACACAAAAAATGATTTTGCCAATGATTGAAGCGTAACTTTTTGTTTGATTTTATGATGTATAATATCTAAAACTTTTGAGAACATTTCAGAATCAACTTGTATTTCAGGTGTATAAATCCCTTCACAAGGTATATAACATTCATTCAACATCGTTTGAATTAATGCGTGCAATGTTTTAGATTGGTAGGCTTCATCTTGATGCGTAATGATGGATTGGATTGTGTCGCGCAAGTGTTCATGAGCGCCTAGCTTTGAATCATCAAAATAACCATTTAAAAAAGTAGGATGTAGCTCCATCAATAAGTGAAGTGGCAACGTAACTTTAATCAATGCTTGAGCATGATGTATTTTAATAAGATCACTGTGATTAATAATTGCAACGTGATAATACATTTCTTTATTTAAACCATTATGTTGGATTTTTAATTTTCCATCTAGAGAGAAATAGAGTTCTACAGCATTAAAGCAACGATATGAATCTGTGTGCAATTGCTCAAATAGTTCAATATGGATGCTTTGCATGGATGTAACCTCACTTACTAAAAATTTATTCTTATTGCAGTTAAAGTTTGGCTATAAATAATTAGTATTATAGAACTAAATGTAATGAACAACAATATTCAAACTTTTATTTTAATTTTATTAGCACTTTTTGATATTATTAGACATATTTTGTATTGATAGTAGTAAATAATAGACATGAAACTTAAAAATAAATATAAAAATTAGGACTATTTCACATGAACGGATGAGAGAAGTAGGAGGATAATAGAAAAAAGAGGGAAAAATTTGATAAATAGAGAATTACTCGTAGTAAGCAGCTTACTGGTTTTGTAAATATGTCATAAATTAAGTTGAATTTTAGCTATTATGAATTATCGTTGCATTAATATGTGGATTTTAAAGTGAGTGTTCGTAGGCGCTTTTAAAATGATCGAAGGTATCGTTTAAAATGGGGCTGAAGCGAAAAGCCAATACAATCTTTAAACAATGAATAAAAGAAAGAGATATGTTGAATAAAACCGACAAGCAGAGGCTCAAAAGCAGGATTTTCAACAGAATGTTCACGCTTCAACACAATTGGATCAATATTTATGGGCTACATTCTGTTCAAATCTTAACTGCTTTTGCCTAGCTGTCTTCATTCATTTAAGCCTGTTACTGCGCCATAATAGCACTGATGTTAGTACGACTAGGAGAAGCGAAATGGCAATGACAATAATCCATGAAATGCCAGATTGAGCATCAATAGGTAAAGGTACGTTCATGCCAAAGAAACTAAAAACTAACGTTGGTAACGTAAGTAAAATCGTAAAAATCGTTAATGTTTGCATTGTAGTATTCAGTTGATTTGAAAGTAATGAGGCATAGGAATTGGTCATACTTTCAACAATTCTTAAATATAGTTCAGTCGTTTCAATAGCTTGTTGATGTTCATTTAGAACGTCTTCTAGCAATTCATCATCGTCTGAAAAGCGCTTAAGTGTAGATAAGCGATAGAGCTTTCGATGGGTTGAAGCGTTAGTTTTAAGCGATGCAATAAAGTAAACAAGACTTTTTTCAATTTCACTTAAAAAATAAAGGCGTAAATTAGTCACACGTTTTTGTAGCTTAATGTCAACTTGACGTCGTTCTTTATTTAAAAGACGTAAAGCACGGTTAAATTCAGAAGACATTTCATATAATAAATTTAATGCGAAGCGACTTTTGAATTTAAGATTGATACGTTGATATAAGAGATGATCGAAATAATCAAAAGGGCGGCCACAAATGGTAATGATAATCCCTTTACCAATGATGATGCCTAGTGGAGAAGTATGATAACTTTTGATTTCATATTGGTCATCTTTAAGGATAGGGAAGTCACTAATAATAAGTGAATAACCACTTTCATCATTTTCAATACGAGAACTTTCTTCACTATCTAATGCATCCTCTAAAAAGTCTTTAGGAAAAGGGAAAAAATCTAATAACATTTGACTCTCTTCTTGTGTAGGTTTCACAACATTTATCCATTGCGCATTAGACCAATCTTTTGTTTGTACAATAGATAAGTCCTCATTATTACGATAGGCTGTAATCATTGTCGTCTCCTTCTTCGTGGTGCGACCCTAAGTGAGGTATACTTTGAAAGTCTTGTCTGCATCCAACAAAACCCTTCTATATAAAGCGTACCAATTATCGCCACGAGCGTTTTTTATCTTTTTAAAACAACTTACTTTGCGCTTGATTTAACTTTGCAATCAATGCTTTACCTTTTTCAATAGGATATAAACATTTTAAATGATGATGCGGAAAGAATCATCGTCATTGCGTTTAAAGTGATTGATGAACCTTGCTTAGAAAGTTTTCGATTTCAAGTTGCTTATTAGTAGGCGTCTCCGACAGGTTATTAGTAAAAATTGAGAAGATGATGTTATCTCTTGAGGTGCGATTGTCTTGTCATGTTGTTGATTGTCATTAGAAATATTCGATATGCATCATCGCTTTGTTCACGCATAACGTGATGTCTTTTTCGATAATGCTTTTATTATAATTGACTTTGTAGTTAATGTCATGAGAATATAAGCAGCTCACATAATTTGGATTGTGTATTTTCTGTAACTAATGTAAACTCAAATGATGTGACTTATATATAGTAAATTTATGTTTAAGGCGATTTATTTTACGATTAACTTGTAAAAAAACACTACTTTTAATTATTTTTTACGAAATCTTAATATTAAATTTACAAAAATGAGCGATAATCGAGTTATATAAAGCTTAATAGAGGTGAAATAATGGAAATGTCGGTTATGGAAGTCATCTTTTCATTTTTAGGCGGTCTAGGTATTTTCTTATACGGCTTAAAAGTTATGGGAGATGGGCTTCAAGCTTCAGCAGGGGATAGGCTACGCGATATTTTAAACAAGTTTACATCGAATCCAGTATTAGGGGTAATTGCTGGTATCGTCGTAACTGTGTTGATTCAAAGTAGTTCAGGGACAACAGTCATCACTATCGGACTTGTTACAGCTGGATTTATGACATTGAAACAAGCCATCGGTGTTATTATGGGAGCGAATATTGGTACTACCGTAACAGCATTTATTATTGGTATTGATTTAGGAGAATATGCTATGCCGATTTTGGCAATTGGCGCATTCTTAATTTTTTTCTTTAAACGTTCTAAAATCAATAACATTGGTCGTATTTTATTTGGTTTTGGTTCTTTATTTTTCGGCTTAGAATTTATGGGCGATGCAGTAAAACCTTTATCAGAACTGGAAGGGTTTAAACAATTAATGCTTGATATGTCTGCAAATCCTCTTCTTGGGGTGTTTGTAGGTACTGTTTTAACAGCCTTAGTCCAAAGTTCAAGTGCGACAATAGGAATTTTGCAAGAATTTTACCAACAAAATATGATTGGTTTAGACGCAGCCATTCCTGTATTGTTAGGTGATAATATTGGAACGACGATTACGGCTGTTTTAGCAAGTTTAGCAGGTTCACTTGCTGCCAAACGTGCGGCATTTGTACATGTTATTTTCAACGTGATTGGCGTTGTGATTTTCTCATTATTTTTACCTATCGTTATTCACCTTGTTGGCATGCTCCAAGAAGCATGGCACTTAAAGCCAGCGATGGCAATCGCTTTTGCACATGGGGCGTTTAACGTAACAAATACACTCATTCAATTACCATTTGTAGCTGCATTAGCATGGCTTGTAACGAAAATTGTTCCGGGCAAAGATGTGACTGAAGATTACAAACCGCAACATTTAAATAAAGATCTTGTTTACCATGCACCAGGTGTGGCATTACAGGAAACACAAAAAGAATTGCAAAATGTAGGGAACATTGTCAATTCTATGTTTGATGATGTTAAGGATGAACCAAAGATAGATAAAAAACTTGTAAAAAAATTAGAACAAAAACATCAAGCGGTTGAAACTATCAATGACAGTATTCGTAGCTATCTCGTACGTATTTCTACGAAGGATATTAATAAGAGTGATGTCGAACGCTTAGCGGTAATGTTTGATGTGAATCGTTCTATTTTAAAAGTGGCTAATTTAATTAAAGAATATGTGGAGCAAATTGAGCGTCAACATACGAAAGACATTCGTTTGACAGAGGACGCAGAACGAGGAGTTCACAAGTTGTTTCGCCATGTGACTGAATCATTCGATAAAGCAATAGACATGTTAGATGTGTACGACACGACGAAAAAGGATGAAGTTGTGCAACGCAGTCATGAATCATTTAACATTGAACATAAATTACGTAAAGGCCATATCAAACGTTTAAATCGTGGTGAATGTTCCACAGATGGTGGCTTGTTATATATCGATATGATTGGTGTGTTAGAACGTATCGGTTATAATGCACGTAATATTTCTGAGTCATTAGTGGGCTTGAATGATGACGTTCCTACAGATGAAGAGATTGCAACACATGACATTTAAAATAAAAATATATATTTGATATATGTAAAGCGCCGATAAAGTCCCTAAATGGATTTTATCGGCGCGTTGTTTTGGAAAAGAAATACCATTTTAGCGCATTATTTAATATTTTTACAATTCAATGAACGATAGCAAAAGTTATTGTATTCAATGCAGTGTTTGATACAATTTTGCTTGTATGACTTTAAGGAGGGGGTTAAATTGACATTGGTCAGAACGATTTCATGTTGGAGTATCGTAATGTTTTTATTTATTTACATACTCGGGGGACAATTTAATGTTGTATCTGCACATGCAACTTTAGAAAAAGCGCAGCCGGCTAACAGTGAAGTGATTTCAGAATCACCGAACCATATTCATTTGGAAATGAGTGAGCCGGTCAATGCGGCATATTCGAAAATAACGCTCTACAATGACCAAGGGAAAGTAATATCGGATATAAAGCCAAATACGTCAGGTTTTTCGAAAACATTAACATATGACGTGGATGATTTAACAGAAGGGACCTATTTAGTTCAATGGGAAACAATCGCTCAAGATGGTCATGATATGCAGGGGAAATATTTATTTTCCGTTGGTAAACAGACAGCGACGTCTATTGATACTACGCAACCATTATTGTCAGATGTGTCATTTTGGTGGGGAGCGATGCGCTTTCTTTTACAAAGTTTATTGTTAACGCTTGTCGGTTTGTATTTAGTGAATCGTATTATGGAGCGAGAAGATCTGCCGATACATCCTATTTTGCCGAAATATCATTCTGTGACAACCATTTTATTAATGGTCACTTTAGGGACAGGCATTTTATATCTTATGACTTTGCCACAACCGGTTATTCATCAAATTTTGTCTCTGGATTTCACGGTATGGCTACAGTTTCCATTTGTCTTTTCCATCGTTGCACTCTTATTACTAGTTACATTGTTTGCTTTAAGAAATATGGAGTCAATTTGGTATGATAGTATGCCGTTTTTAATTATGATAGCTATGGCAATATCAGGGCATGTTTGGTCTCAAACTGTACCGATTTATTCAATCGTGATTAGAATGATTCATTTAATAGGTATTTCATTATGGTTAGGCAGTTTGTTATATCTTGTGCTATATGTATTGGCACGGCATCGCCATTCGTATGTACCGATTTTACGAGCACTTTTATTTAAGTTAAATGTAACAGCAGTGCTGATGATTATAATTTCTGGAATATTAATGACGATCGACCAAACGACGTTCTCTAAACTTTTAGAACATTTAACGTTATATAGTACATTGTGGTATACGAAAGTAATTGTTACGACGATTATGATGGGACTTGGCAGTTATCAAACATTTAAAGTAATGAAAAGTAAAAAGAAAATACATCAGCCTATCCTGTTCTTGGAATTGGCATTAGGCGTTATTTTAATTCTTGCTGGCGTAATTATGAGCCAAATTGAGATTTTATAAAATTTAAGAGGTGGACAAATGAAAAGTGTGAAATGGTTAATCAGTATCGTATTTGCAAGTGTGTTGTTAGGAAGTCTGTCAAATGTTGAAGCGCATGTGACACTAACGCCTAATGCAAGTGAACCGGGGTCATATGATGAATATAGTGTTCGCGTTCCAGTTGAACGTGCTGTACCGACAACTAAATTAGAATTGGAAGTTCCAGACGGTGTGTCTTTATCAACGGTAGAACCAGTTCCAGGTTTCAAGCATACGTTTGAAACAGATAAACAAGGTAACATTAAGAAAATCACATGGGAAGCGACAGGAAAAGGCATTGGTGAACATGAGCATGTTGACTTTCCGATAGTTGTAGCGAATCCTGAAAAAGAGGGTAAATTCATGTGGAAAGCGGTTCAAACATACAAAGATGGTAAAAAAGTATCGTGGACAGATGAAAACGCTGATAGCGAGCACCCAGCACCGGTTACTGAAGTGAAAAAGGGAAGTGGAACGACAGGTGGCCACGGGCATCATCATGGTGATGATCATGCATCATCTGAAACTGGAGTTTCAGATACAGCATTATGGATCGTTTCTATTTTAGCTTTAGTAGTAGCGTTGATTGCGCTATTCAAACGTAATTTACCAAGAAATAAAGACAAATAATGTACATTGACACGTGATGATGGAATCGTCATAATAAATGTGATTAAAGATAGGAGATGATGACAAATGAAACGTATCCTATATACATTCATGGCTTACACTGCATTAGGCTTAATTAGCGGTTTTGCCTATCGTGAAATAACCGTACATTACAACTTTACAGGTGAGACACAAATGAGTGTCATGCATACGCATTTATTAACATTAGGGATGTTTATGTTTTTAATGTTAATCCCGATTGAAAAGCTATTCAAAATTAGTAGCTATTATCTCTTCAATTGGTTTTATATCATCTATAATTTAGGTGTGTTAGTCACGGTAGGTATGCAATTCACAAAAGGCTTTATGCAAGTGTCTAAACAACCCCTATCAGCTAGTATTTCGGGATTTGCTGGTATTGGTCACGTGACGATAACAGCTGGATTCATATTATTATTCTTTTTATTAAGACAAGCGATTATCACAGAGCCGCGCGAGGGCGAACCCCTTGTTAAACGTAAGAAAAAATAAACAAAAAACCAGTTTCAGTTTAATCTGTAACTGGTTTTTTGTTTATTTAGGTAAAAATTGTTTGTTAGCCTGTTTAAATATAGGATTGTGACTTGATACATGTCCTTCAGCTGGGGCATCTGGTGCAATATAATTTTTCGCACAATTTGCAGCATGACCGGCATCGCTAAATGCACTTGTAATAAGGTGAACTTTAGCAGAATGGTGTAGCACATCACCACAAGCAAAGATACCGTCTATATTTGTACGAGAATTTCCTTGCCCCGCAATGCGTTCATCGGGAAGTGTTTCAATATCCAAAGAAGCATTTTTTAATAAGTCAAGTTGGCGTTCGAATCCATGGCTAATAATCACTTCGTCGACGTTATATCGGAACCGCTCATTCGTTTGAGTGTCAGAAAGTGTAACGGTACCAATACGGTATGAATGTTCAGGACTACCTTCAAGCGCGCAAATGGCCGTATTGGCATGACAAATCACATCGCGTTGATTGAGCTTTTCCCAAGTTGCTTCATGACCTTTAACATCACTGTTTCGATAAACAAGTATAACCGATTTTGCAATTGGGGAAAGTGCTTCTGCCCAATCTAGTGCAGTATTGCCGCCTCCAGATATTAGGACAACTTTATCTCTAAAATGTTCATATTGAGGAATGACATAATGTAAATTCGTCAGTTCGAAACGGTTAGCATTACAGATTTGGAGCCGTTGAGGTTGGATAATACCAACGCCCACAGCAATAATGACCGATTTGGATGAAAATTGTTGACCGGAATCAGTCAAAACTTTAAAGTGCTGATGATCTATTTTTTGGATATCTGTGACCTTTGAATTGAGGTGAACATCAGGATTGAAGTGCAAGCCTTGTTGAATAACATCTTGAGTGATTTCGTAACACGTTTTAGGGGCAACACCGCCAATATCCCATATTATTTTTTCAGGATATAAACACATTTTTCCGCCTAATTTTGGTTGCGCATCAATAATTTGAACGTCCATACCACGCAGTCCAGCATAAAAACTGGCATATAGGCCTGCAGGACCTCCTCCAATAATCGTGACATCTTTCATGTGATTTCCCTCATTTCTCTAGATAACATTATTATCATACAAATGAGAACAATTATCAATGGATATTACAAAAAAGCATCTGCGCGATTCACGTTACTTTTGTGAAAGACAGATGCTTTATATCGATTTATTAATGTTTTTCTTCTACAGTACGACCACGTAAATCTGCTTCAATTTGTTCTAAACTGCGACCACGTGTTTCTGGTAAAAATTTCATTACAAAGTAGAAAGCGATAATGCCCATAACAGCAAAGATTAAAAATACTTGTTGAACATTTAAAATACTGCTGATGATAGGGAATAAATACGCTACGAGTAAGCTTCCGATAGATAATACGAGTGCAGAAATACCTGTAGCAGCACCGCGTGCACGCATTGGGAAGAGTTCCGGTAACATTACCCATAATACAGGACCCCATGAAAGGCCGAAGAAAACGATGAATAAGGCTAAGCAAATAATGATAATCCATACAGATGCCTCAACACCTAAAGCCCAAATTAAAATACTCATTGCTAATAATGAGAAGACCATACCTAAGTTACCTGCCATTAATAACTTTTTACGATCCACTTTGTCGATAATTAAAATTGCAACAATCGTAACTAAAACGTTCACTACGCCTATACCCACAGTACTTAAAATAGAAGCTGAGTCACCAAGACCTGCTTTATGGAAGATTGTCGGAGCATAGTGAATGATGGCATTAATACCGATCAATTGTTGAAGTAACGCAAAAATTGAACCGATAATAATTGTTGTACGTAACCATGGGGATTTTAAAACATCCCATGTGCTTTCTGAAATGGCATTGATTTTTTTCATGTTTGCAATTTCAATGTCAATTTCATGCGCAGGGTACGTCAGTTGCATGACATCACGTGCTGCTTTCTCGCCACGTTTTTCTAATAACCAACGTGGACTTTCTGGCATGAAGATGACACCAATCATCAAGATTAATGAAGGAACAACTGCTAAACCTAACATCCAGCGCCACGCTTCAAACGGCGCTAACGCATAGTTGACGATAAAGGATGAAAGAATACCAATTGTAATCATCAACTGGTTGAGTGAGCTTAGTGAACCACGTGCTTCTGTAGGTGCAAGTTCAGATAAATATACTGGAACGATAGCCGTAGATCCTCCTACAGCAAGTCCAATAATAAAGCGGCCTAAGATGACAATTTCAACTGTAGGTGCAAGTGCTAATATGAGTGTGCCAACGATAAAGATAATTGAAATAATAAAGACGAGACGTCGACGGCCTAATTTTTCTGAAAGAGGGCCACTAAACCCTGAGCCAAAAATAGCACCAAATAACATCGATGCAACAACCATTCCTTGTAATTTAGGTGTTAATGGAATGTCGTTTTGTAAATACAATAACGCACCGGAAATGACTCCCATATCATATCCATATAGTAATCCACCTAAAGCACCAATAAAGAAAATAAGCTTTTTATTGATTTTCATCAGGTAACCTCCAATTAATTAAGTATGGATTAAGTATACGCTTTCAGAAATAATTCGTAAATTATAATTTTTCAACATTTGAGAATAATTTGTGTATGCTTATAACGAAATTATGACATTTAAAAATGAAACATGACTTTTAGTTTTAAATGTTTACGACGTTATTTACATTTTAAGTACTATGCGTCCATGTACTTTATTTTGTTCAAGCGCGTGAATGTAAGTTTCTATTTGATCGAAAGGAACGACGGTTTTAATGTCATGTAATTGTTGAGGCTTGAGATCTGTAGCCAATCGACGCCACAACAATAATCGATGTTTCATTGGGAAGCGTACCGAATCAGCACCTAATAATTTGACGCCACGTAAAATGAATGGGAAGACAGAGCTTTGAAAGTTGACGCCACTCACATTGCCGCTTAGTGCCAATGCGCCATGTGGTTGAATGTGTTTCAAACATTCCCCAACCGTTTCGCCACCTACTGGGTCAATAATCGCTTGCCATTCTCCTTTTTGAAGCGGTTTGTCTGTCGTTTGCTCAAAACGACCAACGACATGGTGTGCCCCCAGTTGTTGGAGCCATTCATGTTGTTCTGTCTGACCAGAGCTCGCCGTTACTTGATAGTTCAACGTAGATAACATCATAGTAGCAAGTATACCTACGCCTCCGGTTGCGCCTCGGACACAAACGGGGCCACCGCCTGCGGTGATTTTGTTATCTTCGAGTAATTGTATGGAAATTGCAGCAGTAAAACCAGCTGTGCCAATAATCATGGCTTCTTCAAGTGTTAATCCTTTTGGAAGTGGGACGAGCCAATCTCCGTTAACGCGTGCAACTTCACTGAATCCACCTGAGTGAGAAACACCTAAATCATATCCTGTTCCAATCACTTCATCTCCTTTTTTAAAAGAAGGGTGATGAGATTCAATCACTTCACCAGCTAAATCTATCCCTGGGATTATAGGATGTTTATGAATGATTTTATTGTGATCTTGGGCAGCTAACATATCTTTGTAATTTAAACTAGAGTAATGAACACGAATTGTAACATCGCCTTCCGGAAGGTCGTCAATCGTTAAAGATTTGAAACTTCCAGAAACTTTTCCATTGGCTTCTTCTACAACATAAGCTTTAAATGAATGTGTCATAAGCAACTCCTCTCGTTTTTTTCTTTCACACTTTATCATGAGAGAAGAGGAATGACAACGATGTTACAACGTTAAACAGATTCGAATATAGTTAGAAAAAAGCGGAAGGAGGAGGTTGAAGAATGCATTGTGAAATTAAAAAAGTTGAACCTAAAGACGTAACGATGTTAAGAAAAGTGAGTATAAAGACATTTAGAGAAACTTATGAAGAAGATTATCAGCCACATTTATTTAATCAATATTTAGAGGAAGAATTGTCTATAGAAAAACTAACTGAGGAAATTCAAAATCCCAATTCTATATTTTATTTTATAGTGTATCAAGCGCATATTGCGGGTTATTTTAAAATGAATATAGAAGATGCGCAGACAGAGCCATTCAGTTCAGAATATGTAGAATTACAACGGCTCTATTTGTTTAAACAGTACCAAGGATTAAAGTTAGGACAATTTGCTTTTGAACAGGCGATTCAAATTGCAAAAACATTGAACAAAAAGCGCTTATGGCTCGGAGTATGGTCTGAGAATACATCAGCGATTGCATTTTATAAAAAACAAGGGCTTATTAAAGTAGGCGAACATGCATTTAAAGTAGGGGAACAAGTGGATATAGATTGGATGATGGAATTGAGATTATGATATCAATCGTTTTATTGTATAAAAAAATGTTATAATCTTTGTGAAAGTAATTTGTTTAAAAAAAGGAGGCACAATGTCATGAAAAAATGGTTAGCAAGTTTTATGATGATTTCTCTTGTTTTAGCTGCATGTGGTAATACGGGTGATGATGAGAAGACGAAAAAAGACGAACCTTCGTCAAAAACAGAAGAAAAACAGTCTAATGATCATTCGAAATCTAAAGATAACAAAGACAAAGCGACGACTGAAGATTCAAAATCAAATGAGAAAAACGACCAAAGTAATGCAACTTCCGATAACACAAATGAAAACAACACGAATTCTAATGGAACGCACAATACGCAAAACTCGGATAACGCATCATCACAACAAGCAGAAAATAATCCAGAAGCCAATGGTTCAAATCCAGGAACCAATGGTCCTAATCAAGGTAGCAAATACGTACCACCTTACCAAGGCCAAAATGTTGTTCCTGTAGCACAAAACCTTGCGCGTAACCCAGTAGATCAACAGCAAGCGTTGAAACAACTTCCAAATTTCCAAACTTCTTTAGATGCTGCTCAACGTGAAGCAACATCATTGAATGGGCAACAAAATCCATATAATGATTATGCGATCCAAGGTGAAGGTGGAAACTATCGTTACATCTTTAGTTTTCTCAATCAATCACAACCTGGAACGTATATGATTGTAACTGTCGACCAATTAGGTAATTCTAAAATTGTCGATCCAGCATATCGTCAATAATTAAGGTTTAATTTGTATGCATTTAAAATAGAGCTGATTTCATGTTATTTGAAGTCAGCTTTTTTATTAAAGAGAATACATAAAGTTTTAGAAAACAAAAAAGAATGTATAATCATTGGTTAATATTAGTGTAAAAGGTATATAAAAAATCACGTTCATCTATTGAATTGTATACAAACGAATGGTATATTTTAAATGTGAAATAATTCACATAGGTAAGTAAGGATAGACTTAAATATAAAACAAAGGAAGATGATTAAGGATGTTAGTTCACAGTTATGATCCATTTCACAACCTTGCAATTTCTGCATTAATTGCAAGTATCCCCATCATATTATTTTTACTATGTTTAACATTATTTAAAATGAAAGGTATATATGCAGCGATAACGACGCTAGCAGTTACGATTGTTCTCACGTTAGTTGTCTTTAAACTTCCAGTAGGTATTGTAACGGGAGGTATTGCTGAAGGATTCTATCAAGGTATTTTACCGATAGGTTTTATCGTTATGATGGCTGTTTGGTTATATAAATTAACTACAGCTACTGGACAATTTGCGATCATTCAAGACAGTATTACGTCCATTTCGAGAGACCAACGTATTCAGTTATTATTAATTGGCTTTGCTTTTAATGCATTTTTAGAAGGTGTTGCAGGCTTCGGTGTACCTATCGCTATTTGTGCAGTTTTATTAATTCAACTTGGCTTTAAACCTTTACAAGCCGCTATGCTTTGTCTCGTAGCTAACGGTGCAGCAGGAGCATATGGTGCGATTGGTATTCCGGTTGGTGTTGTAGATACACTTAATTTACCGGGAGGTATTACAGCATTAAGTGTTTCTCAAGCATTAAACTTGAGCTTACCATTATTAAGTATTGTGACACCATTTTTATTAGTATTTATAATTGACGGTTTTAAAGGAATTAAAGAAACATTCCCAGCTATCTTAGTGATGGTTATTCCATTCGTAGTATTACAAGTGATTTTTAATCAATTTTTAGGGCCAGAGCTTGTAGACATTATTCCACCACTTGCAGCGATGGGCGCATTAGCTTTATTCTCTAAAAAATTCCAACCCAAAAATATTTTTAGACTTAATGAAAATGAAGTACAAGAAACGAAGCGTCACGCATTTAAAACGATTTTATATGCATGGAGTCCATTCTTTATTTTAACTATTTTAGTATTAATTTGGAGTTCTAAGTCCTTTAAAGGTTTATTCCTTGAAGGTGGCGGGCTGTCATTCTTAAACATTCAATTTCCAATTCCTGGAACTATGAATGATGTGACACACCAACCGATTATGTTAACATTTAACCTTATCGCTCAAACGGGTATGGCATTACTCATCGCAGGTGTGGTTACAATCTTACTTTCTAAAAAAGTAAACTTTAAAGAAGCATTGAATCTTTTAGGTGAAACATTTAAAGAATTATGGTTACCAATTTTAACGATTTGTTTTATTTTAGCAATTGCTAAATTGACAACTTATGGTGGTTTAACAAGTGCGATGGGTCAAGCAATCGCCAAAACAGGCGCAATCTTCCCATTCTTGTCTCCAATACTTGGTTGGATAGGTGTATTTATGACTGGTTCAGTTGTGAATAACAACGTCTTATTTGCTCCGATTCAAGCTTCGGTAGCACCACAAGTGGGTACAAGTGGCGCATTACTTGTCGGCGCTAATACAGCAGGGGGAGCAATTGCAAAATTGATTTCACCACAATCTATTGCGATTGCAACAGCAGCAGTTAAAGAAGTAGGTCAAGAGTCAGTGCTATTAAAAATGACGCTGAAATACAGTGTAGGACTACTTGTTTTCTTCTGTATTTGGACACTCATCTTATCCTACTTTTTAAGTTAGTAATAATGAAAAAGGCTGAAATGTTTTGTTTTTCAACATTTCAGCCTTTTGTATTTTTATGTCATGATAGCGTCAATCGCACGCTTAAACTGTGAATAGATATGTTCTGGTGAGTAATGATTGACGGTCTGATAGCCTTGACTAAGGACGGGAAGGGCTTGTCCTGCATGACCCATTTCAATCACTTCAAGCATTTGTTGTGCTAATTTATGTGTGTCTTTAGCTGGAACGAGGAAACCATTTTTACCATGCGTAATGAGTGATTCTGGACCAGTATTGCCATCAAAACTAATGACGATACTGCCTTGATTCATCGCTTCAAGTATCGTCATACCGAAGCCTTCATTTCGCGATGGCACAATCGTAATCTTGCTCATCGCAATAAATGAACTAAGTTGATTGGTGGTCGGTTTTAAAAAGATGAGATCTTGAAGCCCTGCATAACCAATAAGTTGAGAAAGGGCTTCTTTCTCTTTACCATCGCCATAAATATCAATTGTAAAACCATAATCTCTCAAATCATTTTGAATATGATAGGCGGCTTCAATTAATAAATCGAAGCCTTTTTCATATTCAAAGCGACCTGCTGCAATAATCGTATTTTTTTTCATTAATTTGAGTCGTTTTTCAGCTAACATATTTGATACGACGTATACAGGTGTATTGAGGTAGGCTTGATATCGGTGTTGATCGGTTTCTGTAAGTGTCGTAATAGCGGTTAAATTTTGATAACTATTGATGATTTCAGCTTTTAAGTCATCTGAATGGGCATCAAAGTTCATATGTTCCATCCCTATAGTTTTTTGATGAGGGCTAGCAAATTTAGAAATCAACATATTATGGCTGGCACGCGTACCAACCAAAATATCGCTATCGTTATTTTGGATTGCACGGATGATTTTCTTCTCAATGTAACTTGAGTATTGTTTTATACCTGGTTCGTGTTGGGTTAGTGTTTTCGGTTTGAGAAGCGGCGTATATTTACGAATGCGATTGGCAAATAAAGGCACAACATTTTGTATTTTTATTTGGTAATTAACAAGTGATTGTACACGTACATGTGAATCTAAGGGGAAATAAGGCTCTAGTTGATTGCGAAAAACAGAAATAATTGTAACTCGATGGCCTTGGCGTACCAACTGATTCGCTAAATTGGTAATCGTTTTTACGGTTCCACCTACAGCATATATATTATGCATTAGAAATGTAATAGACTTCATGACGCATCCCTCAATTTGTAAATTTGTTTTAATTATATCATGCATAAATTTAGAAGCGATAATAAAGCGTAATTAAATTGTATGAGAAGGTATTTAATAAGGGGCACATCTTTTTTATTATTCCCAATAGGTATATAATGAAAGTAACACATGGTAAAATGGTCATAATGATCATAAATAGTTAGAATCATTCATTACGTGAAAGAATGACCTAAGGAAGCATCTGTACGTAACGAATGGCAACTAAGATTCAAAACTTGATGATAATCAAAAGGGGGCTGGATTGTTGTGGACAATTTACATAACAAGACAGATGTTGTGCTTATTGGCGGAGGCATTATGAGCGCGACATTAGGTGTATTATTAAAAGAATTGCAACCAGAATGGGACATCAACGTATTTGAAAGGTTAGACAGCTGTGGTAAGGAAAGTTCTAATGTTTGGAATAATGCTGGAACCGGGCATTCAGCATTATGCGAATTGAACTACACAAATGAAATGCCAGACGGCACGATGGATATTAAAAAAGCCATCAAGGTTAATGAACAATTCCAAATTTCAAAACAATTTTGGTCTTATCTTGTTAAGCACAACAAATTAAATAAGCCGGACGCATTTATCCGAACTGTACCTCATATGAGCTTTGTAACAGGAGAGAAAAATGTCTCGTTTCTTGAGGCACGTGTAAAGTCGCTCAAGGAAAATGTATTGTTCAGTGGCATGGAAATCACGAAAGATAGAGAGACATTAAAAAAATGGGTGCCGTTGATGATGGAAGGGCGCCGAGAAGATGAAATCGTTGCGGCGACACGTGATGACTCTGGTACAGATGTTAATTTCGGTGCCTTGACAAAGCAATTAATGGATCAGTTAGAAAGTAACGGAGGGGCAATTTATTATCAACATGAGGTTCAATCTTTAAAACAAAATAAAGATGGCTCATGGCGTATTAGAATTAAAGATTTAAAAGAAAACAAAACATTTACAGTAGAATCTAAATTTGTATTTATCGGTGCGGGAGGCGCGAGCTTGCCACTTTTACAAAAGACGCATATCCCTGAATCTAAACATATTGGTGGCTTCCCAGTAAGTGGTCTATTCTTAGTATGTAAAAATCAAGATATCGTTAATCAACATAAAGCCAAAGTTTATGGTAAAGCTAAAGTTGGTGCGCCACCGATGTCTGTCCCACACTTAGATACGCGTTATATCGATGGCACACGTGCGCTTTTATTTGGACCTTTTGCAGGGTTTTCGCCTAAATTTTTAAAAACAGGATCATATTTTGACTTAGTGAAATCTGTTAAACCGTATAACTTAACGACGATGCTTGCAGCTGGTGCAAAAGAAATGGGATTGACGAAATATCTCATACAACAACTGATGCTAAACCATTCGGAGCGTGTAGAAGAATTGCGTGAATTTATTCCTAACGCTAAAGAAGAAGATTGGAAAGTTGTTGTAGCGGGTCAACGTGTTCAAGTGATTAAAGATACGGAAGCAAAAGGAAAAGGTACTTTACAATTTGGTACAGAAGTGATTACGTCACAAGATGGGACGTTAGCTGCGTTGTTAGGTGCATCACCAGGAGCATCTACCGCAGTAGCAGTAATGTTAGACATTTTACAACGTGCGTTTAAAGACGATTTTAAGCATTGGGAACCAAAAGTAAAAGAAATGATTCCATCCTTCGGTAAAGAATTAACAAATGAAGTAGACTTATTTAAGTCATTAAATCATGAGATTTCCGAACAATTAAAACTTAATGAAGAAGGTAGTTTATTAAGTTAATCAATAGGATATTCAAAAAAGCAGGCAAAACCTAAGTATTTTGGTTTTGCCTGCTTTTTGATGTATATAGAGGCGTCTTTATCTGTCAGTACTTACTGATGTTAAAGGTAAAGTGATAGTGAATGTAGCTCCTTCTGAAAGTGCACTTTTTACAGAAATATGACCATGATGGCGTGTAATAATATCTTGCGTAATTGCTAAGCCTAAACCATTACTATCGGTATGGGAAGTCGATTTATAAAATCTTTCAAAAATACGTGCTTGTGTTGCTTTGCTCATGCCTGGTCCGTCATCTGTGACAGAGAGCACCGCTTCAGTCTGTGTATCGTTAGTATTTAAATGTATTTCAATCATACCATAGTCATCTGTATATTTGATGGCATTTCGAATAATATTTTCAATGGCTTGTGTTAACAAACGTTCATTTCCTTGAACGTGAACATGTTCTAAATCGTGTAACAAGACGATATTTTTGTGGTCTAACGCATACGATTCGTGTTTAATGATTTCTAGAACGAGTGCCTTTAATTCAACCGTATCATCAAATGATAAATGATCGTCGTTGTCTATTTCGGATAAGAGTAACAACTGACGTGTCAACTGACTTAAACGGTGCGTCTCATCGTAAATTTGAGCAATGTATTGTGATTGTTTTGTTTGAGAGGACTCCGTTTGAAGTTGGCTTAGCAATTGATGAATGTGCGTCAATGGCGTTTTAATTTCATGAGACACATTTTGAACAAAGTGTTGGCGCATGTCATCTAATTGTTTTAAAGCCCGTCTCATTGAATCAAAATGGTCTTGTAATATGCCGATTTCATCTTTGCGTGTTTTATGAATGGGTGTTTTAAAGTCGCCATCCATCATACGTTGTGTGGCAATTTTTAATTGTTTAACGGGTTTAACGATAGAGTATGTGGACCAAGTAACGAGACCGATCGAAAATAGAACGAGTAAGAGGAGCAAGACGAATAAAAAAATACGAAATTCTCCTAGTGATTGTCCTACATCTTGACGCATAAATACGGCATACTTTCCGTGGTTCGTTTGAAACGAAGTCCCAACGGTGTTACGTGTTTCATTATCAAAAAAGCCTGTAATCACAGGATTGAAAGGTCGCTCTTTGACCCCATGATAATTTTGGCCGCTTAATACTTGATTCACTGCGCTATCCTCTAAATTATCCTTTCGAAATGATTCACCGTAAAAGCGGCTATGATGTGCTTCATCGTACACCTTTAATTGGTAATTGAGATTGCCTAAAAGTTTAAAATAAGCATCTAAATCTTTTTCATTTGACGCACGATCATAATCGTGTGCACGTTGAAGTGTTGTCATTAATTTAGCATCGTTTTTTTCTTTTAACTCAAAGTGATAGTAAATATTACTTAATAAAAAACTGGCAATGGAGCTAATAATCATGACCGTAATGGTGTAAAGAGCGAGGCGTGAATAAAGTGATTTAAGCATCGTCTGTCACCTTATATCCTATGCCACGTACAGTTTCTATATGCACATTTGCACCTAATTTTTTTAAACGTTTACGTAAACGTTTAATGTGTACATCGACAGTGCGTGTATCGCCATCGTAGTCAAAGCCCCATATTTTTTCGATTAATGCTTCTCGCTCAAATACTTGTCGTGGATAAGAGACGAGCAAACTGAGTAAAGCGAATTCTTTATTGGGTAGAATCATCCCTTTATTATTCACTTTTACTTCGAGTTGAGTTTGGTCAATTTCAAGATTCCCTAAGTTTAAATGGACATTTGTTTGGATTTGATAGCGTCGTAACACGGCTTTAATACGGAAAATGAGTTCTGTCACTTCGAAAGGCTTGGTTACATAGTCATCCGTACCCGCTAAAAAGGCGCGTTCTTTATCTGTTAATGCATCACGTGCGGTAAGCATAATTACAGGATAATTGTAGTCATATTTTAATATTTTGCATAATTCAAAACCGTCCATTTGATCCATCATAATATCAACAATGGCAATATCAATATCATGATGTTCGACATATGCCTCTGCTGCTTCACCGCTAGATTTCTTTATAGCATGATAGCCTTCTTTTTCGATACGCGACGCGACGTAGTTTAAAATTTCAGGATCATCATCAACGATTAAACAGGTCACTGACATCATCTCACATCCTTTCTTAATAGTTTAGTCTATCTTACCATACCCAAATGATTACATCTTAGCTTCTCTTGAATGCTAAAAAATAGCATGATTTTTATTTTTGTTTCATTTGTTCATATTCAGTTCACAAACACTTTTTATAATGACACTACGATATCAAAAGAAGGGAAGTTATAGTATGAAAATCGCATTCAATGAGTTAAAATTTTACAAATTTAAATATTTACTCATTACGTTTATCGTCGTATTGCTTGCGAGTATGGTGCTATTTATTTCAGGGTTAGCAAAAGGTTTGGCACGTGAAAACGTCTCGATGATAGATCAGTTTAAATCAGAACAATTTCTTGTTCAAAAAGATTCGGATAATCAAATTCAGCGTTCCAACATTGACCCAAACGCTCAAAAACAAATTGACGACATTGTAAAAACGAAGCCTTTAAAAGTAAGTATGTCGACTGCAGAATATAAAAGTACGAACAGCGACTTACTATTTGCATCTATGCCGAAAAATGAGCAACCGACTTTAAAATCAGGGCACTTGCCTCAAAATGATAAAGAAGTGGCGCTAAACAGCAAATTAGAAGGTGAAGGTTTAAAAATAGGGGACACTATAAAAATTAAAGGGAAAGATGAAACTTTAAAAATATCTGGATTTTTTGATCATGCGATGTACGCCCATACAGATTTAGCGATTGTGACAGATAAAGGATTAGATCATGTCACAGGTGATCAATCTGCAACATCGATGTATTTTTTAAATGGCATTAGCAAATCAGACCAACAAAAATTAAATGACATAAAAGATGTGAAAATTGTAAATAAAACAGATTTAACAGATGGCATACCGAGTTATCAAGCAGAACAAGCACCATTAAACATGATGATTGTGAGTCTGTTTGTAATTACAGCGATTGTTCTTACAGCCTTTTTCTATGTTATGACGATACAAAAAACGTCAGAAATTGGAATTTTAAAAGCGATTGGTATTAAAACGAGTCATTTACTAGGTTCGCTATTATTCCAAATTTTATTTGTTACTATGTTAGGTGTTGTCATTGCATTAGGGTTAATTGCAGGATTAGCAACACTTATGCCAGTCACAATGCCATTCCATCTCACATCACAATTAATGATATTGATGGTTGTTGTATTTATCGTAGTGGCGATTGTAGGTGCATTATTATCACTTGTACGTGTACTTAAAGTAGATCCGATTGAAGCGATTGGAGGCGGCAATTAATGAGTTTAAAAATTGATAATCTTATTAAAACATTTGGTAAAGGTGACGCAAAAACAGAAGTTTTAAAAGGCATTAATTTCGAAGTTCAACCTGGAGAATTTATCATATTAAATGGTGCTTCAGGGTCTGGTAAATCCACACTTCTTAGTATTATAGGTGGTTTACTTTCGCCTAGTGAAGGTCAAATCATTTTGGATGGAGAAGATTTTAGTCAGTTATCGCAAAAAGCATTGACATCCAAGAGATTAAAAGATATTGGTTTTATCTTTCAATCTTCTCATTTATTACCGTATTTAAAAGTGAAAGATCAACTTATATTAGTCGGAAAAGAAGCTGGAATGTCAAAAGCAGAAGCAGAAAAACGTGCAAAGCAGTTATTGGATGACATCGGTTTAAATCATCGCATAGATGCATATCCGCACATGTTATCTGGTGGGGAAAAGCAGCGTGTTGCAATTATGCGTGCTTGGATGAATCAACCAAAATTGTTATTAGCAGATGAACCTACAGCAAGTTTAGATGCGAAGCGTGCTACTGAAGTAGTAGATATGATTAAAGCACAGGTTCAATCGAAAGGGACAATTGGTATTATGGTTACACATGATGAGCGTTTGTTCGATTATGCAGACCGCATGCTTTATCTAGATGATGGAAAAATTGTAAGTAAATAAAAAAGACGGGCCTTAATTGAAGGCTCGTCTTTTTAGTTAATGGTTTTAGATCTACAACTTGTCGTCCTAGTTTGAAATGAGCATCATGTTGCAAGTTAATACAAATAAAGATTATATAACGGTTTTGAAGTTTGTTTTTCAATATTGCACCAGAGCCGTTTGTCTGGTTTGATAAGTTCTACTTAAATACTATTGTTCTACCAATTATACTTTCTACTTTTGAATATTAGACATAATATGAAACTAAATATTGTAACAATACCGTTAATTAGTAGTGTATGGTTCGTTAATATATCCTTACTTCCGTTAAGAACAGTTATAGGTATTAAGGTTGTATATATTTGATAGATATTTTCGCTATTTACAGCGCCAATCATAAACTGTTTCAGCAGATCTTTACTTTCATTAATTGATATAAATAATACAGGGTATGCTAAGGTGAAAATCATTAATACAAATAGATAAAGTATGGCACCTATTTTAACATTAGCCATAAGTCGAAAAATCAATAATAATGCTAAGTTTAGAGCATAAAAGCTAACTAAAGAAACCAACTTCCCGAATATATTCGAATGATCATAATCTACATACAATAAATAAAATATGAAGTGATTAACTATGTATAACACAGTGTGCGTAAGCAGTATAGTTTTAATATTATATCTCGTTGTATAGTAAAAATAGTGTTTTCTAGAGTAAACTAAAGTATACATATCATACAAAGAATAAACTACTAGTAATGACGTAGAAATCATGATCCAAACGCCATGAATCATATCTAATTTATTATCATACCATACTTGAAACAAAATCTTAAAAATAATTTCTATTAAAAAAGCAAGTAAAAATGGCGGTATAATTCGTTTTTCAATGTATTTAGTAATTGTTAGCAATTTTCACACGCTCCTTATAAATATTATTCAAAGAAGTATTATGTTCTGCTATTAACTTTTTAGTATTTTCATGCAGCTTAATTTTGCCGTGATTTATAATAATAACCTCGTTAAATAGTTCATCCATATCTTGAACTAAATGGGTGCTAATAATTGCTACACTATTCTCTCTGCGTCCATTTTTAATTAACTCTATTAGAATATCTCTTGTAACAGGATCTACTGCGGCTAATGGTTCATCAAAAACATATAAATCCACATCCTGTGCTAAAGAAAAAATTAAATGCAGTTGCTCTTTCATACCTTTTGAAAAATTTGATATTTTTTGATTAAAATCTAAGTCCAATTTTTCTAACATGCTTGTAGCTCTATCTTTGTTGAAATTAGCATATAATTTTTGAAAATCTTTTAGACAACTTTTGATAGTTAAATTTCCTGGAATATATTCTCTATCTGGTAATAAAAAATAGGTGAATTCGTTATTGTTAACTTCGCCTTGAAATTTTTGATAATAATTGGTTAGAATGTTGAACAATGTCGTTTTTCCAGCTCCATTCGGCCCTAATAATCCAATTATTTTATTTTCTTGTTTGATATTTAAAGAAATATCATTGAGTATGTTTTGTTTACCAAAGCTGAAATAGAGGTTTCTAACTTTTATCATATTATACGCTCCTCATTACATTAATAAAACTCGTCTTATGATTATATTTTTATTATAACTTAAAATTCACTATTAATGGTTTAGTTATTCATTTAAATTAGAAACCACCCATTTTAAGGGTGGCTAAGATTAATTATGATAAATAGGACCGCCTGGACCTACTGGTAGCCCTAAAAAGTACCATAAGAGTAGGAATAACGTCCAAAAAACAGCTAAGAATAGCGTGTAGGGCATAAGACTAGAAATTAATGTGCCAAGCTTCATAGTTTTATCATATTTTTGCGCGTAAGTGAGCAGTAAAGGTAAATAAGGAATCATTGGTGTAATAGGATTTGTCACAGAGTCTCCGACACGATAAATCATTTGTGTAAAGGCAGGATGGAATCCGAGCAACAGAAACATAGGGACAAATATTGGACCTAACAATGCCCATTTAGCAGAAGCACTGCCAATCAATAAATTGATGAGACCACTTAATGTGAGTAAGCCAATAATTAAAACGACACCATTTTGATGTTGTAAGGCTTCAGCACCTTTAACAGCTATAAAAATTCCTAAATTGCTCCACGTTAAAAAGGCAAGCAATTGTGCAGCAAAAAAGACAATTACTATGAAATTTCCCATTGAAGCCATTGCTTCTGTTAACATGCGACCTATATCTTTTGAGCTTTGAATGGTTCCTGCTTTGAAGCCATATACCAATCCAGGAATAACAAAGACGAGAATGAGTATAACGCCTATGCCATTCATTAAAGGGGCATCTTCAATTAAACTTCCGGTTTTCTCATTGCGAAGCCAACTATTTTCAGGAAGGGCCAAAAGTGCAATTAAAAGAAGTGTGCCTATAAAGCTTATATTCGCATAATGTACAGCTTGCGTTTCTTTAGATGTGAGTGTAGCTTTTTTTAGTGGCATACTTTGAGTATATTGTGAAGCATCATAGGGACCTAAGTGTGGAATCACAATCTTTTTTGTGACATACCACAAAATCGGAAGTAAAAAGAATGTACTTGCGGCAATAAAATACCAGTTCATTGCCACATTCATTTTAATGTTTTTATCGATTAAATGTGCGGAAGGCTCGGTAAACGCATAAACTAATGCATCTTGCATACCGATAAAAATATTTGCCGCAAAACCGCCTAGAGTAGACGCATAAGCTAATGCCAATCCTGCGACAGGATGATAACCTAATTTCATAAAAATCATGGCGACAAGCGGAGGAAGCACAATAGGAGCTGCATCACCTGCTACATTCCCAATCATACCTATAAAAATAATGACAGGAAGAATGATTTTCTCAGGTGCAATGGACACAAGGTGAATCATCAAGGTATCAAAATAGCCACTTTTCTCAGCTACACCAATACCAAGCATCACAGCAAGTACGATACCTAGTGCAGGAAACGTGGAAAAATTTTTAATCGCATCATTTAAAAACATGACGAGTCCATCATGACTTAAAATATTTTTGACAGTTATGACGTCGCCCGTACCAGGATGCTTCACGTGTGTATCAAATTGAGATACAACGGCTGTAATGAGCGCTAAAATAATGCACAAACTAAAAAACAAAATAATAGGATCTGGCAACTTATTGCCTGTTTTTTCTACCAAATTTAAAAAACGTGTCATAAGTGTGTACTTTCGTGATTTTGACATCATCCCATCCCCCTCTAATGGATTGTGTCGAGGCGCTAACAATCGTTCATCCGTTAAATTTATGCATTAGTTCAATGGATTTTTGTAGATTGACGGCTAACCCCAAAGTTTGTTATTTTATCTTCCTTTTAAAGTCCCCAACTAAACACGCAATTGAATACGTAATCATTTCATAAAAGGTATAAAAACTTTAACGGTACACGCTTAGGGTAAAATGACGAACACAAATAAGCATGATACAAAATGAACCTTTTCTTGATTTTAAATGAGGTTCAATGCATATCATGCTTTTAACTATGTCTGTTGTTTTCATCAATTAAAATTTTATGACAAAATGAGGTAGGCCTTAACATATACGACGATTAGGCTAAATATCCACCAAGTTCTTGAATGATGCAATAAAAGGCCACAATAATCTTTAATTAAAGCACGTGCACGTAAATGGAGTGGAGAAGGGGCGCCAAAACCTACTAACGTCAATCCTTGTCGTTGTGCAATTTTTAATGCGCGTAGAACATGAAACTCACTTGTCACACAGATACCACGTGGGTTTTTGAAGTGCTTTTTAGAGTAAACTAAATTTTCGACAGTGTTTGTTGACTGGTCCTCCATAATAATATGTGATGAAGGAACACCGCGACTTATCAAATAACGTTGCATCGCCAATGCTTCTGAAATAGGTTCATCAGGGCCTTGACCTCCAGAAACGATAAATTGAAACGTATTCGAATGGAGCGTTTGTAGGTGAAGTGCAGCATCTAGACGAGACTTTAACATTGGTGTGACTTCTTCTGTGAAAATACCAGCGCCTAAGATGATAAGTTGATGTGTAGCGTCACTTGGTGGTCGTTTAGAGATGAGATGCGTGAAATATAAATAAAAAGGCCAAGTCATTAAAAAGACCATTGATAACTGCCCTAATAAACTAAATGGGAGAGACCACCAAGAAGGCAAGAGCGTGGCAACGCAAAATGCCCCGATACATAAGCTGCTAATCACTAGCGTGAAACTTAATACATCCCCTAAAAACATACGACCTTGAGTGGTGAAAAGATGGTGTCGTGTTATCCAAACTAAAGAGAGCATCACTATGATACATAGCACATATTGACTCCAAGGGTGAAGATACGAAAGTTGATAACCTATAGCCAAAATCATATGAAGCACAAGTATCATCGTAAAAAACGCAATGTGAATATTAAATTTTTGTTTTACTTTAAATATAAAAAGCAAACAAAAGATGAGAGATGTTATAATAGATGAGACAAGAAACATGTATGCACGCCCTTTTACCTTTCAATATGGATTTATGGGTGGAATGATTTAAAGAATGATAAAAAAGATGACAATCCCATACATAGCTATAATGTTGTAGTGTTATTATACATTGCGATAAAGAAAATAAAAAAATTTAAGTTCGAGGGTTTTGTTATAGGAAGAAGTATGGAGAAGGCGAGGCGAAATGAATGTCTAAAGAAATGTCGAAACATGTCGGTTTTATGGGCGAATTTATGGTGAATTTAAATGCTTTAACAGCAGCGCTATTAAAAGATTTGCGGAATAAATATAAAATTTCCAATGAACAGTCGAGTGTGTTGTTAATGTTGTCCCATGACAGAGCCTTAACGTTAACGGAAATTACTTTGAGGCAAGGTGTGAATAAGGCTGCTGTGAGTCGACGAGTGAAAAAGTTAGTTGAATTAAAACTGGTTGAATGGGTTCAATTGGAATATTCATATGATAAACGGCTAAAATATGTTGCATTGACCGATCGAGGCACAGATTATGTGAGAGAGTCAAGACATATTATAGCCAATTTAGCCTCTGAAATGTTGTCAGATATAGCTATCGATCAAATTGAACAAACACGTGAAGTATTAGAACAAATTGATCAACGTGTGAAGTCGCATTTGAAAAAAATATAACACAAACATCGGTGACCAATTCAAGGTGAATATGATGCTATCTTAAATATGGTATTGGTGTGTTACGTCTTATGTATGATGTGAAAAATCAATGAATTACTTAAAATAGACATACTACTGTATCGAGATGCAAGGAGGTGTATAAACCAATGGAACGATGCCCGCATTGTCAGAATCAGCGGCTAGATGGAGCTATGAGATGCGCGAAATGTCAACACCAGGTTTCATTTTCAAAAAGTGCATATGAGCAATCGTCGCAAAGATTGAAAACACGTGAAGAAGCTGAGAAAAAAGCAAAACAATTGAAGATGAAGCAAATGATTCCTCTAGGTATATTTGTATTTATTATTATTTTACTCATGATTTTATTTTTATTGCTACGTAATTATAATTCTCCCGAAGCACAAGCGAACTTGCTTATTAATGCAATTGATAATGATGATGCCTCACGTGTATCCAGTTTATTAAGTTCAAAAGAAAATAAAGTGGGTAGAAAAGAGGCAACGATTTATATTCAATTTATCAAGAAAGAAATAGGGACACGTCAATTTGAAAAGGAAGTTCATAAGACTGTGGACCAATTAGATAAGAAAAGTACTGTGGCGAAATACATTAAAACAAAAGACGGTGTCGATGTATTACGAATTAGTATGAACGGGCGACGTTATTTCTTATTTGATAATTTAGGTTTTCAAGCACCTACAAAACAAGCTGAAATTAAAGCGAACATGGACGCGTCTTATACTTTCGAAGTGAATGGGCGTCAGAAAAATATTGTTGTAAAAAAAGGTCAAACTGTCTCATTAGGTAATTACATACCGGGAGAATATGCAATTGCTGCTCAAAAGGAAACAGATAGAGGAACATTCGAAGGAAAGTTACGTTTTAGTTCAAAATCGAGTCAAAATGAAACGATGAAAGTCATTGAAGATTTCGATTCAGCTCAAGTGGATGTTAATTTAAAGAATACTTCAGGCTTAACTGAGAAAAAGACAGTCATCATTAATGGTGAGCGTTTGCCGTATACAAGCGAACAAGGCTTCGGACCTTTTCCAGTAAATGAAGATTTAACAGTACAAGCAGAAGGAAAAAGTCATGGTAAAACTTTTAAAACGGAAGAAAAAACCATTAAAAAAAATGACTTAAAAACAGTGAACTCAGTCACATTGTCGTTCGACAAAGAAGAGATTGAAGAATATAATAAAGACCAAGAAGATACACTAGTGAACAAAATCAATGACTTTTTCAAATCTCATACGCGTTCTTAAAATGGTCTTTTAGATCGCTATTTGCTAGTGTACGTATTCACTCGCCCTTAATAAATTAGTGTTATAAGTCACCCTAAATGTGCGTTACGCACATTTAGGGTGCTTTTTTATAATTTAAATGCCCTAAATTAGGATGAGAATTCTTTAAAAAGGGAATAATAACAATGCATATCTTTAGAATTAATCTAATGAATCAGTTAATATAGGAGAAGTTAGGTTTTTAATAGTTGGCTAAAACACAATTTACATAAAGATTAGGTTGATTGTAGATATATGGATAGTAGGGTTAAGTGTGTCGTTAATGGATTCAATAATTAATTTTCGGTAAAAATTTATATTCACAAAAAATTATTATTTAAAAAGGGGGAACGGGATGGTTAGGATGCAGAAGCAAGATTTACGTGTTAAAAAAACAATTTCAAAATTAAATGAAGTGCTTGTTACGCTACTTCGCACACAGCGGTTTTCTAAAATTACAATAAATCAAATTTGTTTAGAAGCCAATGTGCATAGGACAACGTTTTATAAGCATTTCAAAGATAAAAATGAGCTACTATTACATGCATTTGAAGCTGCGATACGACCTTATTTTAATCACAATGTAAATAGGCGAATGGTTCAACCTTTCACGTGTCTTGAACAAACGTTAAATATGTCAATGAGAGATGTTTTAAAACAACAAAAAGACGATGCTAATTTTTATAAAGTATTAGTGAGTTTTTTTGCACAATCCATCAACACTGACGTGCAAGTGTATATTAATCAATTACCTAATGAACAACGCTTCCCTTCTGAAGTATTTGGATATGTTCAAACCGCGATTATTTTTTCTCTTAATCAATGGCGTATTGATACAAATACAGAATTTGATGCAGCACAAATGGACCATATTTACCAAACGTTAATGCGCTATTATTTATCGAATTTTTAATGGTATATATAATCAAACAAAAAAAGGATAAAATTAACGCATACATATCGTTAATTTTATCCTTTTAATTATTTGAACTTTGGACGGCGATTTCTAAAGAATAAGCTGATGAAGTAAAGTGACGTAGCAATACATGAACATATGATTGCATTATGTAATCCGTTTGCTTCAGAAAGTAATGCCGCCGCGTCCACGTGACCTAAGTATTGAGAGAGTTTTTCAGCAAACGCTTTTGCAGCTTCACGAATCACATATAGTATCGCCACAGGGATGAGTGTTGCACAAATGGCGAGAATGAGATTAAGCAATTTGATGAGCGTTCGGTTAAATACAAGTGTAAGTATTGCCAAAACAATATTAATAAAAACAAGGATAAAGAAGACGTGTATCATTGTTAATAATATATTTAAATTGTGTTCTAATTGACTTGTATCTATCGTTGCTTGATTTGTCAGTTGGTGTATGGTTTCTTTAAATTGTTGGTAATTGACAGATTGACCTAAAAATTCGAGTCGAAACAGTGTTTTGTAAAATATGTGATATGCAGAGATAGCAGAAAGTACGAGTGCGATAAGTGTTAAAATGAAACTTACCCACGAGCGACGCTTCTTAGCGTTAAAATTTCTACGATGAAGCGGTTGATCTTTAAATTGTTGCTCAAATTCGTGTGGTGGATGGTTTGATGCTTTCATAAGGTCTCCTTTCAGTTTCATCAATAAAAAGTTAATATTAAAATACAACTCATATTATAGTATATTCATTTCCAAAAGCATAGATTTTAAATAACTCAATAAGGAGTGATAATATGAAGTCCAATATTTTAGATTTAGATATGCTAGAGGACTGGCTTAAAACACGTTCGTTAGCAGTAGTTCATATTTATCGAGACAATTGTAGTGTTTGTCATGCGGTTTTGCCACAATTGGAATCTCTTTTACAACGTTATCCAGGGGTAGAGCTTGGGCTTATCAACGCTGAAGACGTTCCAGAAATTGCAGGACAATGGAATGTTTTTACTGTTCCAGTGGATATTATCTTTTATGAAGGAAAAGAAAAACATCGCGAAGGTCGATTTATTCATTTTGAACAATTTGAGAAGCAACTTTCTCGAATTTATGAAAGCATTCATTCTTAAAACGTACTATAATAGAAGCAATAGAATTAATCTTGTAAGAAGTGAGGGATAATATTGAAACGTTACGTAATGAGTAACTTGATGGGACGCTATTTATCTCATCAACGGCATATTAAGTTTAAATCACAAGACGAAGTGAATGCGTTTCTTGAAAAAAGAGAAGCGCTCAATAAAGAAAAGCATAAACAGCCCGACCAAATTAATGTGAAATCGAATTTAGTTAAAGATATGTTTGATGACATGCAAGTTTTTCGCTTTAATTTTGGTCATCATATCAAAAATAAAATTTTATATATATATGGTGGCACCTTTGTCTTACAACCCTCAGTTTTTCATTGGCGATTTATGGATAAATTAGCGTATGAAACGTTACATGAAGTCGTATTGCCTATCTACCCTAAAGCGCCAGAATATACTTATAGAGAAACACATGAAGCGATTGAACAAGCATATCGCCGTTTACTTAAAGAAACGGAAGCCTCCAATATCGTCATTATGGGAGACAGTTCAGGCGCTAGTATGGCACTTAGCTTCGTGCAGAAACACTTAAAAGAACAAGAATTACCGTTACCGAGTCAAGTTTATCTTATTTCTCCATGGTTGGATTTATCTTTATCTAACCCAGACATAACTGAACAAGTTCAAAAGAAAGATCCGTTGCATAATGTCTCAAGTTTACAATCTATTGCTAAAGTGTGGGCGGATGATTTGGAAATCAAACATCCACGTGTTTCACCTTTGTATGGTCCCGTTAGAGGATTGCCACCTGTATTTATGTTTGGAGGCACAATAGAATTATTTTATCCGGATATGCTTAAATTAGAATCGTATTTTAAGGCAGAACTACAACCTATCCATTTTTATCAATATAAAGATATGGTAACCGCTTTTCCGATTTATCCAATTGTAGAATCTCGCAAAGTTTTAAAACAAATTCGTAAAACGATTAATCAACCGTAAGCTATATAAAGAGAAGCGTATAGATAAGTGGATATGTTAGCTTTTTACGGCATATCCACGATTTATTAACTATCA
The DNA here is from genome assembly GCF_020883535.1 of Staphylococcus ratti. Classification (NCBI taxonomy): domain Bacteria; kingdom Bacillati; phylum Bacillota; class Bacilli; order Caryophanales; family Staphylococcaceae; genus Staphylococcus; species Staphylococcus ratti. The sequence continues at coordinate 502,142 of NZ_CP086654.1, forward strand.
AATGTAAGGGGCTGTGACAACGAAATCAAATAGATTTCTGTCCCACATTTAATGAGAGAATAACAGTTAAAAAGTCACAGTAGCTGTCTGGATTGAAACTTCGCTTACTAGCTCCTTTCAATCCTAGTCAGCCTTGTGGGGGTGGGACAACGAAATCAAATAGATTTCTGTCCCGCATTTAATGAGAGAATAACAGTTAAAAAGTCACAGTAGCTGTCTGGATTGAAACTTCGCTTACTAGCTCCTTTCAATCCTAGTCAGCCTTGTGGGGGTGGGACAACGAAATCAAATAGATTTCTGTCCCACTCCCATCGCTTTAAAAATTAAAGATCGTTTCTATCAGTGTCCTGACAATGATTATTCAAACTGAAATAAGAAGATTTAATGAACTTTCTGCGCATCTTAATATATCTTTTTACATGATTGTTCCGTGCAATCATGTATTTTTTTTAGTAGAATTATATTTATGATAAATTTTTTACATCAAAATAATGCTATAAAAAGACTTTCTACTCATTGAGATAGGAGATGTATAGCAGAAAGGGGTTTGTTATGGATTTATTGATAGGAACGCTATTTTTAGTTTTAGTGCTCGTAATTTTTACGTTGTTTACATATCGTGCGCCGAGTGGCATGCGTGCCATGGGGGCGTTAGCGAATGCGGCTATCGCTTCATTTTTAGTTGAAGCTTTTAACAAATACGTTGGTGGTCAAGTATTGGGTATTCCATTTTTGGAAGAATTGGGAGATGCTGCAGGAGGACTCGGTGGAGTTGCGGCTGCTGGCTTGACAGCACTTGCTATTGGTGTTTCACCTGTCTATGCGCTTGTTATCGCAGCAGCCTGTGGAGGCATGGATTTATTACCCGGCTTTTTTGCAGGTTATATTATTGGTTATTTAATGAAATATACTGAAAAGTATGTGCCAGATGGCTTGGATTTGTTAGGTGCAGTCATCATTATTGCGCCTCTTGCGCGATTGATTGCTGTAGGATTAACGCCTGTCGTGGATAATACACTTGTTAAAATTGGTGATATAATTAAAAGTTCTATGGATGTGAATCCAATTCTAATGGGAATTATTTTAGGTGGCATTATTACAGTAGTTGGCACTGCACCATTGAGCTCGATGGCACTTACCGCATTGTTAGGTTTGACTGGCGTACCAATGGCAGTCGGGGCGATGGCTGCGTTCAGTTCTGCTTTCATGAATGGAACACTTTTCCACAGATTAAAATTAGGGGATCGTAAATCTACAATTTCCGTAAGTATCGAACCTTTATCACAAGCAGATATTGTATCAGCGAATCCTATACCGGTATATATTACAAACTTTTTAGGTGGTGCCACAGCAGGACTGGTCATCGCAATGAGCGGAATGATTAATGATGCGACTGGAACGGCAACGCCAATTGCAGGATTTTTAGTCATGTTTGGTTTTAATGATTGGATGACGGTAGTGATGTACGGTGTAGTGATGGCTGTCATCGGTGCGATATGGGGGTTCATTGGCTCAATAATTTTCAAAAATTACCCTGTTGTGACAAAGCAAGATATGATTGCTCGCGGTGCGACCGATGCATAAGTGAGCAGAGAGGGGATTGACCTCTTATTCGCACGATTGTCAATTAAGCGCGCAAAGCGTGGGTATTACGACGTTTTGTCATTAAATAAAAGAAGTCGGACATAACGAATGTAAGGTACGGAAAACTGATAAGTGGTTATTCCGAGCAAGCGTTTGTCCTGACTTCTTTTTTTATTGTTTAGGGATGCCAATTCGGTGACCTAATTGTTTTGGGAAAGTCACGTCTCCTTGTGATTCGACATAAGTTTGAATATGTGCATACACATCATCTGGAAACGGTGCAGGTTGTCTTAATTGGCGATCCATGCCCATCATCATTGTTTCAGCTGTAGCACTCACTTCATTATTGTGTTCATTAATAAGTGTCAAAAAGAAATGGGTACGTTTTTCGTCCATATCGTAAATTGAAACTTCTATTTTAAAAGGCGTCCCTTGTTTCATTTCTTTTATATATGTGATATGTGTTTCGAGTGTAAATACAGTATATTCCCGTTGATCACGTTCCTCATTAGTTAAGCCTACTTGATCGTGAAAATGATCAATTGCTAAGCTAAAAACACGAGCGTATTCGGCATCATTCATATGGCCGTTGCGATCTATCCATTCATCGCGTACATAATCTTTATCGTAAAATGGAAAATATAACATTTTAATGCCCCTCTCAATAGTTGTTGTAATACTATATTAACCTATTTTATAACATTCATTCATGTAGCCTATGGCAAATATGATATAGTTTAAGTAAGACTATATTATAGAGGGGCGTGCGCGCGATGGAGAATCAAAGAGAAATAAGAAAAAATGAACATGTTAAGCTGGCCTTAGCTCAAAACACTGCACCCATGTCAGATTTCGATCGAATTCATTTTGTTCATCATGCCATTCCGAATATTAATAAAGATGAAGTGTCTCTTCTGTCTACGTTTTCAGATTTTAAATTAACGAAGGCGCTTTATATTAATGCGATGACAGGTGGTTCAAATTGGACTTTAGAGATTAACCAAAAGCTAGCACGCATTGCAAAAGAAGTCGGAGTTCCAATGGCTGTTGGTAGTATGCACGCTGCATTGAATAATAAAGAGGTTATGCCTTCATATAAAGTAGTAAGACAAGAAAATCCAGATGGTGTGATTTGGGCAAATGTTAGTGCAGACGCTTCACTTGAGGAAGCGAAATGCGCGGTCGATATGATAAAAGCGAACGCGCTTCAAATCCACGTTAATGCGCCACAAGAGCTCGTGATGCCAGAAGGTAGTCGCAAATTTAAACATTGGCAACAAGTGATTTCAGAAATTGTACAAGGGATAGATGTGCCAGTCATCGTTAAAGAAGTCGGTTTCGGGATGAGTTATGAGACCATTGTGGATTTGATACACTGCGGAGTTGCTTATGTCGATGTGAGTGGCAAAGGAGGGACTAACTTTGCCTCAATTGAAAATGAACGTCGACAACACAAGGACATGTCTTACATGCAAGACTGGGGACAGTCCACAGCAGTTTCCTTGTTAGAAGCGCGCAATTTAAATACGCGCATTCATATTTTAGCAAGCGGCGGTATTCGTCATCCTTTAGATGCGATTAAAGCGCTTAGGTTAGGTGCAGAAGGTGTTGGAATGTCTCGAAATGTACTACAAGTTGTACAAGAAGATGGTGTCGATGCAGCTATCGATTATTTAAATGCATTCCATGAACAAATGCAAAAAATCATGACATTATTAAGTGTTAAAGATATTACGTCATTGCGCCAGTCTCCTATTGTCATAGATGAATATCTTAAATCGTGGATTCAGCAACGTCAACTTTATTAAAGCGGAAAGGGATCTTTTGAAACCGTTTGTGTGGTTTTGAAAGGCCCTTTTTTCATTGCCTTTTTTATTTTTTGCACCTCTTGCATTGTAGTACAATGTGGCGTATACTTTTAAATCGTAATAATTACGATTTAAAAGTGGAGGGTTAAAGGATGCAAAAAATACCAGTTACAGTTTTGAGTGGTTATCTCGGTTCGGGGAAAACGACATTATTAAATCACATATTAAATCAGCGTGAAGGACGACGTATTGCTGTTATTGTAAATGATATGAGCGAAGTAAATATTGACAAAGCGCTTGTTGCAGAAGGCGGGGGTTTATCACGTACAGACGAAAAGTTAGTGGAATTATCTAATGGGTGTATTTGTTGTACGTTACGCGAAGATTTGTTGAAAGAAGTGGAACATCTCGTACAAAGAGGGAATATTGATCATATCGTCATTGAATCAACAGGCATATCAGAGCCTGTCCCTGTTGCACAAACGTTTTCATATGTTGATGAAACATTAGGAATTGATTTAACGAAGCTATGCCAACTCGATACAATGGTTACAGTCGTTGATGCGAATCGGTTTATTCATGATTATCAATCTGGAGATTTATTGTTAGAGCGTAATGAAGCTGTAGGAGAAGATGATGAACGTACCGTGGCTGATTTATTAATTGATCAAATAGAATTTTGTGATGTGCTTATTCTAAATAAAACAGACCTTGTATCAGAAGAAGAACTCAATCGCCTCGAAGCAATGTTACGTAAATTACAACCTAATGCAGAGATTATTCGAACTGTTAATGCTCAAGTTGCGCTAGAAAAAGTATTGAATACAGGGAAATTTGATTTTGAAAAAGCGAGTCAATCAGCAGGATGGTTACAAGAATTGGAAGCAGGTGGCCATGAAACGCACACACCTGAAACCGAAGAATATGGCATTTCATCTTTTGTGTATCGTCGTCGTTTACCTTTTCATGCGGAACGTTTTAACGAGTGGTTAGAAAATATGCCTGAGTCCATTGTACGTGCTAAAGGTATTACATGGCTAGCACAATACAATCACGTCGCTTGTCTCGTTTCACAAGCTGGGACCGCAGTAGATATACATCCAGTAACGTTTTGGGTTGCGGCAATGCCGAAAGCAGAGCGTGCTGCTATTTTACAAGAACGAGAAGATGTACGTAATGATTGGGATCCTGAATATGGAGATCGTCATACACAGTTTGTAGTGATTGGTGTCGATTTAGATAAAGAAGCAATAGAAAAAGATTTAGATGAGTGTTTGTTAAAACATCATGAAATCGATGCAGATTGGACTCAATTAAAAAGTCCTTATGAATGGGAAATTGTGAAACAATAATAGGAAAACAGTCTGGCAGAAATAAGCCAGACTGTTTTTTTAGTGTTTTAAAAAATTAATAAATGTTGTAATGATTGGTACACCAAGTAAATCAACTAAAAATGCGCCTACAATTGGAACGACTAGATATGCTCTTGGTGAATTACCGAATTTTTTAGTAATAACATCTAAGTTAGCCATCGCGTTTGGTGTCGCACCTAACCCGTGACCTATGAAACCACCAATCATTACTGCAGCGTCATAATCTTTGCCGAGTAAACGGAAAACAACAAAGATTGAGAATAACGCGACAAAGATAATTTGAAAAATAACGATAATAACAAGTGGTAACGCTAAATCATAAATTTCAACAATATTAATGCTCATAAGTGCAATAGATAAGAATATGCTTAATGAAATGTCACCAATATGATTCGTGAATTTTAAATCAATAAGATGAAGATTTCCAAATTCTGAGATATTTCGAATGATTACTGCGAGAAACATCGAAACAACATAAAGTGGAATATTAATACCTGTTTTTTCACTTAATAAATCTCCGAGATATGTTCCAAGTGCCATACAGAATAGTAAAATGGCAATTTGGATAAAAAATACTTCTGAAAAATTAAAACGCTTATGTAAATGTGTATTTTCTTCGATTTCTGAGTAATCTTTTTGTTCGCTGTCTAATTGCCTCGGTGCTAGGTCGTGTTTTTTAATAAGATAACGTACTACAGGTCCACCAATGAGTCCGCCAGCTACTAAACCTAAAGTGGCTGCTGCAAGGGCGGCCGTTACTGCTGAGTTTATACCTAAATCTTGAATTGTTTGGCCATATGCGGCAGCATTCCCATGCCCACCTTCCATAGACATCGCACCTGCTGTTAAACCAAGTAGCGGATCGATACCTAATACTTTTGAAAGAGAGACACCTATAACGTTTTGCATTGTAGCAAGCACACCACAAAGAAGCCAATAAATAATAAGCACCTTTCCACCAAGTTTTAGGAGCTTAAACGAAGCGCCTAAACCAATCGTTGTGAAAAAGGCTAACATGAAAAATTCTTGGAAAAACTTTCCGTTTAATTTAATTGTTAAAATTCCAGTGCTTGATAAAATTGCTGTTAAAATTGCAAATATTAAACCACCTATTACCGGGGACGGGATACTCAAACGGCTAAATATAGCGACCCTGTTGACAATGGCATGTCCGATTAATAATAAAAACACGGCAAGGCACAAGGTTGATATTTCATTTAATTCAATCATGCTGGGTTATCCTCCTCGTATAAATAATGAGAGCGCTTCTAACGCTCACGCCAATTAATTATACTATAATTGATATAAAAATCTATATTAAATTTATGTTAAAGATATTAATACAGGTTTACGTGGGTATAATATAGAGAACGATTTAGCGGAATTATTGTTATTTAGAGAATGCTTTTTTAAGATACAACACTTGAAATAAAAGGGTTTTTAACCTACAAATTTTACATTGCTTTAGGCTATTTTACGAGATGTTTTTGAGAATAATTTATATATTTTGTTGCGATTTTATATAAATTATTTATGTTTCTTTGAATGAAGAAGCAGTGCGTGTCCTATATGAAAACGTTTAAATAAAAAAATGAACAGTTACACTTGTCAAAATTGCAGATGAGTGTATAATTCATATCATAAAACTATGATTTAAGGAGAAAATACCCATGTCAAACAATTTAAGAAGTCAGAAACATTATGGGGCTTTAGCATTATTACCGCTAGTTGTGTTTCTAGTGATTTATGTTGGCGTAGGTTTGTATTTTACAGTTATTGGGGCTGAGGGCGCCTTTGATAAATTACCACGTCATGTCGCCATTTTTATTGCTATCGCGATTGCATGGCTTGCTTATGACCGACAGACGCCTTTAATTAAAAAGGTGAGAATATTTACAGAAAATGCGGGATCGTCTGGCATTGCTGAGCTAGGATTAATCTTATTACTTGCAGGCGCTTTTGCAAGTGCTGCTAGCGCTTCAGGAGGTCAAGATGCACTTGTAAATATGGGGTTATCAATTATTCCTGCAAGTTTATTAATTCCAGGTATTTTTGCGATGAGTGCGTTTGTAGCAACAGCAATGGGAACCTCTACGGGTACACAAGCTGCATTTCTTCCTATTGGTGTGGCAGTAGCGCAATCAGCAGATTTAAATGTAGCAGCAGCGGCAGCAGCGGTTATTGCTGGTGCTTATTTTGGGGATAATTTATCAATTATTTCTGATACGACTATCGCTGCCACAACAGGTGTAGGCGCTAATATGAAAGACAAGTTTAGAGCCAATTTTATGATTGCGCTCCCAGCGGCGATAATTACTTTTGTCATTTACGCAATTGTTGGGGGAACAGGGAAAATAACGGGAGATTTGTCATTTAACTTTTTTGATATTCTGCCATATTTATTTGTCTTAGTAGCAGCTATCGCAGGTATGAATGTTATGCTAGTATTGCTCACAGGCATTGTTTTAACGGGAATTATTGGTATGTTGCGTGGTAATATTCACTTCTTTGAGTGGACGGCTAAAGTAGGAGAAGGAATGGAATCCACGTTCAGTATATTTTTAGTTGCATTTCTTATTTCAGGTTTAGTCGCATTAATTCGATATTATGGCGGTATTGATTGGATTGTCGAAACGATGAAAAAACAAGCCCGTGGACGTAAAAGTGCCGAATATTCGATGGGGATTTTGTCAGGAATTTTATCAGCAGCGTTAGTAAACAATGTTGTGGCAATTCTTATTGCTGCACCGATTGCTAAAGAAATAGGAGAAGCTTCAAAAATTCCTCCAAAGCGTATGGCAAGCCTTCTAGATATTTTTGCGGCGAGTGCTTTGATGGTGTTGCCACATGATAGCGGGATGTTAATGGCAGAACAATTTGGTAAAGTATCCTACCTTGAAGTTTTACAATATTCATTTTATCCTGTTATTTTGATTTTATGTACGATTATTTCCATTCACTTAGGTATGTTTAAAAATAAAAAACGACAAAACCTTTAACTGTAATAAACGCAAAAATTAAGCTAGGGCATTTAAATGTCCTAGCTTTTTATAATGTCTCAATATAAAGCAAATAGATAGTGTGTAAACTACACATACGTATATGTATCCTTTTCTTAATTTATATTAAATAATTCAAGAATAACTACTTAATAATATTAATTTTTGATACAATTACTCTAATCATCACAAATGCATTAAATGATGTGCAGTTTCTTTATGAAACTTTCACTTTAGGGGAGGGTTAATATGCAACAAGAAAGTATTTGGTTAACAGTTGTAGGATTACTCATTATTGTTTCTATTGTAGGGTTATTAATTGCGCAACGCATTAGCCCAGTGGTTGGTATGGTGTTAATACCAAGTATGGGTGCCCTTGTTTTAGGTTACAACATCGGAGACTTAGTACATTTTTTTAATAGTGGATTAGATAAAGTGATTCATGTTGCGATGATGTTTATTTTCGCTATTTTATTTTTCGGTATTATGAGTGATAGTGGTATGTTCAAGTCACTCGTTAAAAGGTTAATCTTACTTACTCGAGGGAATGTCATTATCGTCTGTATCGTGACAGTTTTAATTGGTATTTTCGCACAACTGGATGGAGCGGGCGCGACAACATTTTTACTCTCTATACCTGCACTATTGCCACTTTATAAAGCGTTGAATATGAGCCGTTATTTACTATTATTATTGTTAGCTTTAAGTGCAGCGATAATGAACATGGTGCCTTGGGGAGGACCGATGGCTCGTGTAGCGTCAGTATTAAATATAAAAAATGTTAATGCGTTATGGTACGGCGTAATTCCTGTTCAGTTAATTGGATTCGTACTTTTAATATTATTTGCGATATATTTAGGCATTAGAGAAAATGGGCGAATTAAAAATAGTCACGCTAGTGAAGAAGCGCAAACTCAAGCGCTAGATATTCATAAAATTATAGCGCACTATGAAAAAGAACAAGCAGAAAAATTTCCAGTGCGTGGAACTGCGGTGAATAAGCCTTGGATAATTTGGGTGAATGCGGTGCTAACCATTATTGTTATCGTTATAATGTTAGCTAATATTGCCCCACCTGAATTCGCCTTTTTGTTTGGAGTGGTCATTGCACTGATAATTAATTTTCCAAATGTAGATGAACAAATGAGTCGCATAAAAGCCCATGCTCCGAACGCATTAATGATGGCTATCGTTATTATAGCGGCAGGGATGTTTTTAGGAGTTTTAAATGAAACCGGCATGTTAAAAGCAGTGGCGGTAAAACTCATCACTATTATTCCGGATGCTGTCGGACCTTATTTACATATTATTGTTGGCATTTTTGGCGTACCACTTGATTTGCTTACGAGTACTGATGCATATTATTTTGCTTTATTACCTATTGTAGAACAAACGGCGAGTCAATTTGGTGTGCCACCAATTTCTACAGCATATGCGATGTTAATTGGCAATATTATCGGTACGTTTGTCAGTCCATTTTCGCCAGCATTATGGTTAGCAATTGGTCTTGCAGAGGCGAATATGGGGACGTATATTAAATACGCATTTTTCTGGATATGGGGATTTGCCGTTATGATGCTCATCATTACGGTATGCATTGGTGTGGTGACGATTTAAGCTCTAAAACATACAGTGTCAAGCCTTCCATAAGCAGTTGTGAAGTGACGTAAACACTAAAAATGTTAAATAGCAAATTTGAAATTATTAATGACCCAAAGGAGACATCTTATGACAAACAGAATGAAAAACTGGCAAAAATTATCAACGATGATGCTACTGATGACAGGAGCACTTTGTTTAAACGACGGGGAAATCAAAATTTTAAACCAACATGCTATTGTGAATGCAGAAGTTCAAGATCCAGATTATGGAAAATTGAGCGAGAAATGGCTAGCAGTAAATTACGGTTACGATGTATATGATGAAAATAATGAAAGCATGAAAAAGCGCTTTGATGCAACGGAGAAGGAAGCTAAAAAGTTATTAACAGATATGAAAACAGAGCCATCCAGAACATTTTTGTGGGAGAGCGCTAAAGATTTAGAAAATAATTCGGCACATATGACAAAAACGTATCGAAATTTAGAGAAAATCGCCGAAGCAATGCGTCATCCCAAGTCAACGTTAAAAACAGATGAAAATAAAGAGAAAGTAAAAGAAGCGGTCAAATGGATGCACGACAATGCTTTTGGTAAAGACCCGGCTCAAAAAGTAAAAACATTAACGGAGAATTTCTCAAAGGGAGATTCCAAAAATACAAAATTAAACTGGTGGGATTTTGAAATTGGTTCGCCAAGAGCTTTAACGAATATCCTTATTTTGATGAAGGACGATTTTTCTCAAGATGAAAGAAAAAAATATGTTAGCCCGATTCAAACGTATGCGCCTAAAAGTGATGAGATTTTAGCTTCAGTTGGAAAAGCTGAAAAGGCAAAAGGTGGCAACTTAGTAGATATATCTAAAGTAAAACTTGTTGAAAGTATTATAGAAGAAGATAAAGCGATGATGCAATCCTCCATCGAAGCCTTTAATAAAGTATTTACATATGTTGACAATAAAGCGACGGATAAAGACCGCAATGGCTTCTTTAAAGACGGCTCATATATTGATCATCAAGATGTGCCTTATACTGGCGCATACGGTGTTGTATTGTTGGAAGGTATTTCCCAAATGATGCCTATGATTAAAGAAACACCTTTTAATGGTACTCAAGAAATAACGACTTTAAACGCGTGGATTGAGGAAGCGTTTATGCCAATCATTTACAAAGGTGAAATGATGGATTTATCTAGAGGAAGAGCGACGAGCCGAGAGAATGAGACAAGCCATTCAGCTTCAGCTACTGTTATGAAGGCATTATTACGATTAAGTGATGCTGTAGATACATCGACGGCAACGAAGTACAAACAAATTGTGAAAACGTCTGTTAACTCAGATTCGAGTTACAAACAAAATGATTATTTACATGCTTATTCTGATATGGACAAAATGAAAAAATTAATGGATGATACATCAATTACTACAAATGAGCGACCACAACAATTAAAGTTGTATCCTCACATGGATCGTGTGACATATTACAATAAAACTTTGGACTTTGCATTTGGATTAAGTATGACTTCTAAAAATGTAGCGCGTTATGAGTCGATTAATGGTGAGAACTTAAAAGGATGGCATACTGGTGCGGGTATGTATTATTTATACAATCATGATGTCAAACATTATCGTGATGATTTCTGGGCAACTGCAGATATGAAACGTTTAGCGGGAACGACTGCTTTAGAAGATGAACCAAGTAAGAATACAAAAAGCAGCAAAACTTTTGTGGGTGGTACAAAGTTTGATGATCAGTATGCGAGTGTCGGTATGGACTTTGAAAATCAAGAAAAGACGTTATCGGCGCACAAGTCTTACTTTATATTAAATGATAAAATCGTTTTTTTAGGATCGAATATTAAAAATACTGATACCTCTAAAAAAGCGCTGACAACTGTTGAAAATCGTAAAGCAAAAGATTATAAATTATATAAAGATGACAGTGAAACTACAAATGCCACTGATGAAGAAACACAATCTGTCTTTTTAGAAGCAAATGAGCAAAATAAGAATATCGGTTATCACTTTTTAAACAAACCTAAGCTGACTGTCACTAAAGCGACGCATACAGGTAAGTGGAAAGATATTAATAGTAGTCAAAAAGATGCTGAAAAGAGTGATGAATATTACGAAGTAGTACAATCCCATGCAACGGATGATAAATATGCATATGTGTTATACCCTGGATTATCTCGTGATGACTTTAAAAATAAGAAAGATAAAGTTACACTTGTAAAGCATGAAGATCAATTTCACGTTGTCAAAGACAATAATAATGTTTGGGCAGGTGTAAACTATGGCGCGCACACGCAAACTTTTGAAATAGATGGTGTTAAAGTCGAAGTGAAAGCGAAAGGGATGTTTGTCATTAAAAAGAAAGACGACAACACTTATGAAGGTAGTTTTCATAATCCAGAAGATACAAATTCAGTGAGAGATATTCAGTCGAAAATTTCAATGGATGGACATACCATTTCGCCAAAGAACAGTTCAGAGCATACGAATGTTCAATTTGAATTGAAAAAATAGATAAATAGAGCCACACTAACTTAAAATATTAAAAGTAACGGTGAAGCAATGCGATGATGCTAGATTGCTTTACCGTTATTTTTATAGTGGCATATAGGGAATTTTAACTACGTTTTAAAGTTGCGGAATGACTGGTCGTGACTCTTTTCTAGTTATTTCCAAGTTTCTTCTGGAAGCTTGCAATCGCGTTTTCTCGAATGTGAGACAAAAGGATTCCCTTTAACAGTAAATCTTAAAGGCGCTTGCGTCCATGTTCCTTTATTTGGAATACCAATACGTGGACTTTCGACAATGTCTCTTGGAAATTTACGATTTTTTGTATCGATTTTTAGCCTCCCTTCATTGATACGGGAGCCATCAATCGCGCGCGGAACTTGCATTGCAGTGGTCCATTTGCCAGGGCCACTTGTCAATTCAAAACCTGCTTTCCCACGATTTTGAATCATTGCTTCAATACCTTCTTCAGGTTGTATGGCACGAATTAAAACACCTTCTGGAACCCCTTGTTGTTGGGTGACAATGTTGATTAATAAATGGCGGTGCATTATATGTCCATAAATGGTTCCACCCAACTGATACAAAGAAGTCACTTTATGTGTTTGTTTACCTTGATAACCATGTGCAGCTTTATCTTTAAATCCTAAATAAGCTTCTGTTTCAACAATATATCCAGAAAACAATGTTTGATGTCCTTCGTAAATGAGCTTAACACCTAATAAATCTTTGGCAATTTCAACTGTAGGTCGATGAATAAAGTCCATATTTAATTCTGCCTCCAATATTGGTTTGATATTAGTGTAACGAAAAGCACAACCATCGTAAAAGAAGTTGTCCTTCGAATGTGAAAATGATAAACACTATAGAAGTAAAGGAACGATTTATTTAATACTTGATTAAAATAAGTTATTTTTGAATTTATTCGTATTATACGGAGATTGATATTTTATTCTTTGTAAAAGTTTACTATACTTGTATTAAGGCTTTAAATATATTGCAAAGGAAAAGGAGTGTTTTGAATCATGATGGAAAGGAAGCCAGTGGGGTTTGTAGAAGCATTTAAATTGTTTTGGCTTAATTATGTGAATTTTAAAGGTCGTAGCCGACGTAGTGAATTTTGGTGGGCGATGTTATGGCAAGCTATAATTAATAGTCTGCTCGTATTTTTTGGATTTATATTACTTGTCGCATCACCAATTTTTGGTTTATTGGTAATGCTCGTGTATGTTCTTTTTGCTATAGCATGTCTTATTCCTAATTTAGCATTAAGCGTAAGACGTTTTCATGATCGCGGTTTGTCGATGCTTGTGCCAATCATCTCATTCATTGTGGGGATTATTTTTGGCATTGTTAATATATTTACAGAAAGAACCACACAATTTGAAGCAGGGAATAGTACGGTGACATCGTTTGACGGATTTATTCCTTGGCAATATGGGCTTATATTATTTGTCATTTGTTTGGGATTTCAAATTTTCCAATTCGTGATTTATCTACTCGATAGTAAGCAAGAAACGAACAAATATGGACCATCTCCTAAATACATACATGGAGATCATGGGCATGGTATGGTTAATCCAACACATCATTTTGAACATCAAAAAACAATCGAAGACGCCCAATCAGTGCAAGCATCAAATGAGCACCAACCGTTAAAAGACTTTAATGATGTAGAGCAACAAGATCATAAAGCGTTCAAAAAAGATGATACTCACTCATAATTAAAAAGTACAGTGGGGGCAGGACAACGAAATCAAATAGATTTCTGTCCTGCATCAAAAATGTGCATCAACGAAAAAAGCCCAGTAGCTGTCTGAATTGAAGATGCGCTTTGCAAGCTTTCTTCAATCCTAGACATCCTTGTGGGGGCAGGACGACGAAATCAAATAGATTTCTGTCCTGCTCCCTTTTCAATCTGGTTATACTGTAGTGTTTAGTGATTTGTAAAGTATGGGTGTCTTTTTGACAAATATATTTGTCGAATCGGTTGTGCTATAGTATGCTTAAGTTAACAATTTAAGAAAGGACGATAGTATATGACATTAAAGGTATCTCATGTCAGCAAGAAGTTTAAAAATGTTACAGCTGTCGATGATATTTCTTTTGAACTTGAAACAGGCAAGATGTTAGGGTTTTTAGGTCGTAATGGCGCCGGCAAAACAACGACATTTCGAATGATTTTAGGGTTAGCTGAACCGACAGAAGGGGAAGTTTACTTCAACGGGAAAGCGATTGACGCCTCAAGTTATGATGTGATTGGATATTTGCCCGAAGAACGTGGACTACATGCGAAATTAAAAGTTGTAGATGAACTTTATTATTTAGCAACATTAAAAGGAATGGCTAAGAAAGACATTAAAAAAGCGATTGATTATTGGTTGGAACGTTTTCAAATTAATGAACATCGTGAGAAAAAAATTGAATCATTATCAAAAGGGAACCAACAGAAAGTTCAATTGTTAGCTAGTATGCTTCATGAACCACAATTACTTATATTAGATGAACCATTTAGTGGATTGGATCCAGTGAATGTCGAGCTTCTAAAAAAAGCTGTCATTGATCTAAATCAAAAAGGCACAACAATTATTTTTAGCTCACATCGTATGGAACATATTGAAGAGCTATGTGACGATGTGTGTATTTTGAATAGAGGTAAAATGGTAGTTCAAGGACCTATTCAAAAAGTAAAACGAGAAAGTGGCTATCAACGTGTGGTAATTGATGCTGATTTTGATTTGCATGATTTTGACACGCACCCGGGTGTGGTTGCTACAAAACATACTTCGCATGAATACGTATTTCTTATTGAAAATGAGCAAGTGGCACAAGTGTTGTATACAAAATTACAATCGCGCGGTTTCGTCAAACGCTTTGAACTTTTAGATCCTACGATACAGGAAATCTTTATTGAAAAAGTAGGTGATATTCATGAATAAATTTATGGCTACGTTTAAGTTAACTTATATGAACAAATTGAAGTCAAAAGCATTTGTTATTTCAACAATTATTTTTATGTTAGTCATTATAGGTATTGCTAATGTGGATAAAATCATTAAAATATTTGATGACGGAGAACAAACGATTGCGATTGTAACGCAAAACAATCAAATTTATGAACATGTTAAATCTAAAGGAGAAGCGTTACATAAAGATGTTAAATATGAAAAATTAACGGCGTCTCAAGTTGATAAAGCTTTAAAAAACGAAAAAATTGATCAAGCATATATCATTAAATCCAATGATGAACGTATTTCAGCTACGATTAAAGCCACAGAGCACCCTTCTATGCAAGATCAAAAAGAATTGCAGACTTTATTAACACAATTACAGTCTCAACAAGTGGCTAAAAAACTTGGTATATCAGCAGCAGATCAACAACGTTTACTTACACCAAGTCAAGTGGATACACAAGTTGTGATAGATGGTAAAGGCAATGAGATGAATCAAAATGAAGAAGGTTTTAGCACGTTCATTGTGATGATTGGTAGCTTGTTAATGATGTTTATCATTTTCAATTATGCTAACCAAATTGCGATGGAAGTAGCGACAGAAAAAACGTCACGTGTGTCAGAAATGATTATTACGAGCGTTAAACCGTCTGTGCATATTCTTGCTAAAATTATGGGTGTTTTAGCGGTGGCACTCACGCAATTGATTTTAATAGGACTCACAATAGGAGCATCTATACTGTTTTTCGATTTTGGTGAAATGTTGAAAGGCTTTGAATTTGTAGTTACACCTCATATTACGAGATTATTAATATTTGGCGTAATATTTTTAATCGTTGGTATTTTTGCGTATGTGATTTTTGCGGCAATTTTAGGAAACTTAACAGCGAGAATTGAAGATATGGGACAAACGTTAATGCCTTTAACGTTATTAATGATGGGAAGTTTTTACGCAGGCTATATTGGCGGTTTAACAAATCCGGATAATTTAATCATTAGAGCGTTGAGTTACGTGCCATTTTTCTCACCGTTTGTTACATTTGCGCGTCTTTCACTTTCTGAAACACCGACATATGAAGGTTTGATAGCCGTAGCGATTCACATCGCTTTAATCTTCGTTTTACTTTATTTAGCAACAAAAACGTATAAAAATGCGGTACTGACATTTGAAAAAGGTTGGTGGAAAGTACTTAAACGTACATTTCGCAAGTCGCATTAAACGTTAAGTCATCAATGCTATAACGCCAATCACTTTTAAATAGAATGGATTAAAAAGGGCTAGGACAGCTTTATGTCCAGCTCTTTTTTCCTATGGAGGTATTGAAAATTTTAGCCACAATCGTCATAGAACCTGATACAATATATAAAAAGTGCTAGAGGTGGAAAGATGGGCATTTTATATCCAATCGCCATTTTTATATTGGCTGGATTGTGTGAAATTGGTGGCGGCTATTTAATATGGCTTTGGTTAAGAGATGATAAACCTATGTGGTTGGGTTTTGTTGGAGGTAGTATTTTAATTTTATACGGTATCGTTGCTACTTTTCAAAGCTTCCCTACATTTGGGCGAGTTTATGCAGCTTACGGCGGTGTGTTTATTGTACTAAGTTTACTATGGGCGTATTGGATTGATCATGAGCCACCAGATAAATATGATATTATCGGAGGCATCGTTTGCCTTATAGGGATATGTATCATGGTACTGCCTGGAAGAAGCTAGTATGCGATATAAGGTGCTATGAGTGCACAAGCCATACATCAAATTAAAATTTTATAATAATCTATACTCCATAAGGAGATGATGACATGCGTACGCGATTAAAAGAATTACGTGCACGTGATGGATATAACCAAACAGAACTCGCTAAAAAAGTCGGTATCTCTAGGCAAACGGTATCTTTAATAGAGCGAAATGACTTTATGCCTTCTATTATCACCGCGATTAAAATTGCGAAGGTATTCGGAGAATCTGTAGAAAATGTGTTTATATTTGAAAATGAAGATTTTGAAGCACAGAAAAAACCAAGACATGAATGATCTTGGTTTTTTAATGTTTAGTGAAGATTTAAAGCTTGTGTGACTTTTGAGGCGTGATGTTTGAAGTCAAATTGTTGACGATTTAATCCCTCTCCTGTTTCAAGCCGTTTTGTTAAATTAAGTATTTGGAACTGCCAACCTGCAAAATCCATCGCAATATTTTCAAAATCATAGGGTAGGATCTCATACAATTCAACAGTGGTTTGATTTGTATTTATGGGGGTCAAAGTGAAGCGAATAGTGCCTGTTGCCCATTCGAATTGTAATTGTGCATTTTCTTCATACGCTAAAATAGCCATAGGAATGGTTTGTTGTTCTGCCATTTTAAAATATAAAGTGTGATTTTCAAAATATAATTCTGGAAACCATTGTTGAATGCCTTCAGTTGTACTTAAAGCATGGAATAGAGTCTTTACATCGGTGTTTATCGTATGTGTTAGTGTTTGATAGACATATTTTTTATCTTTCGAATAATGAATTTTCAAATTATCCCTCCTCTGTAAAGTGTGTGTTGGTTTATGAGCAACGTGATAAAAGTTTTTCTAGCTTTTTGCGTCTACGCTCGGTAATGAATGGGTTTTGTATAGCATAGGTTAATCTGTCTTTATTTTTTTGATCGTTATAATACAAATCATTTAATTCTTGAACGGATAATTGTGTAGATGAAGGTGCTGTTTTTATAAGTTTGAGGTGACTATCTGGATGCACATCGCCTTCTTGAATAACTCTAAAATAACAACCGCTTTTACCTGTTTCCATCATACGTTTCATAATGCCATTGTAATTGTATTTTTGTTGGAGTTTATAACAAGGTTCACGTATTTCAGACACTTCAATGATAGCCTCACCGAGTTGATATTGATTGCCGAAAAGTAATTCAGTTTCATCGATCCCATCGACAGTAATATTTTCACCAAAAAATGCATAGTCAGGAATAGGCGAAATGACATCTTCCCACAATGTATAATTTTGGGTGCTATATAGGCAAATAGCTTGATCTGGTCCACCATGTCCATGGTATTCTTGTTCATCATCTTCAAAGCCTACTTTAGAAAGCCATGTTGTTTTTTCAAGTGGTCGTTTATTCATGGCACTTTTCATCGATTTACCATAATAGTTTAACGTTTCAATTTTTCCAGAACAAATGGCTTTTATCGTATATTCCATAGAGCCCCTCCCGTATGTTTTTCTTTTATTGTATATGAAAAATTTTAAAACGTCTTGTAGAGGATGGCAATTTGATGAGTTTTATGTAAAATAAAGATAAAGGATTAAGCGTAGAAGGGGTCGTCAAATGATGGACACAAAACAACTTAAATTAATGACACTTAAAGATGCAGTGGAACGAATTGAAGATGGCATGATCTTAGGTATTGGAACTGGGAGTACAATTGAATTATTGATTCCTGAAATTGCGAAATTAATGGAGAAAGGCTATGATTTGAAAGGCGTATGCACATCGGAAAAAACTGCGTATCAAGCCAAAGTATTGAATATTCCAATCTTAGATATTAATGACGTAGAAAAAATCGATTTAGCGATTGACGGTGCTGATGAAATTGATACAAATTTGAATTTGATAAAAGGCGGCGGCGGTGCATTATTTCGAGAAAAAGTGATTGATGCTTTTGCAGACCGCTTCGTAGTCATCGCTGATCAAACTAAGTGTGTTTCATATTTAGGAGAAACATTTAAACTGCCGGTAGAGGTGGATCAGTTCAATTGGTATCAAATCGGCAAGCAAATAGAAGCGGCTTACCCTGTTCAAACGTATCGACGTATGGTTGAAGACACACCATTTATTACGGATAATGGCAATTACATTTTAGACGTAAGTATGTCTTCCCAAATTGAGCCATATGAATTTCACGAATTTTTAATTCACTTAACAGGTGTTTTAGAAACGGGTTATTTTTTAGATATCGCTGATGAAGCGATTGTAGGAACAGAGTCAGGCGTAAAAATATTAACAAAACCATCAACATAAATAAAAACTTGATGCGGTTAAGCTGCATCAAGTTTTTATTTTTTTATCTTCGTAAACGGTTGCGGCGTGTATTAAATGTTTGTGGTTCTTCATCATGAACAATTGCTCGCGCGCGTGTTTCTTGAGAAACGGATTCTTCTTGATGAGGGCGTTTCTCCTCTGGTGTGTGATGCGGCGCTTCTTTTGAATCTGCATGATGATGCGTTTCCGTATTAGCATTAGCATCAGCTTCTTCGATTTCTTGTTCAAGTGATTGGTCATTTAAGATAGGCGTATCATCATCGTCGCCTTTATGACGCGGCGAGAGAAGACGTTTAATTAAACTTACAATAACGACTACAAGTGCGATAGCAGCAGTGGCATACGCAAGTACTTGCATTGAAAATACGTCACCAATTTCTTCACTAAAGAAAAAGACTTTAGCAAATGACATAAATGCATGGAAAAGCGTTGCAATATAAATGGCACGTCCACCAGTCCCTCTTACAAGTTCACCTGCGATCATTGAGAATGAGAAGACATAAATGGCACTATACATCGTATAAGGCATTCCAAATGCAGTGTTTACATCCCATATCAAATAAAGTAAACTGACGCCGATATTTGCAAATAAAAATGGTAAGCGTCGTTCAACAATATTAAGTAAATAAGCACGAAAACCAAACTCAATGAAAAAGGCCATAAAAAGATGACCAATTAGAATCGTCCAGATCGTCTCTGATAAATCTTTAGCTTGTAATAAAATAAAACTATTAGCAAAGGTATTAAAACTGTACATTCCGATGGTGAAAATAACAAAAGGTATGATTAAAGCAAGTAACAGGCGTTCAATCACCTTTAAATTAATACCTAATTTAAATCCTTCAAGTTGTTCTTTTTTATGTTTGAAAATGAGTAAACAAACGATTGCGGCAATAAATGGGCCTAAGCTATTTAAAGAAAAAACGAAATTTTTAAAGCCCGACGCTTGTTGGAAATCTCGTAAAATCACTGGGCTAGCATATGCGATAACAAAGAAAATGAAAGTTGTCATTGCCCATTGAAAACCGGATATACGCGAATGGTTCATATTCAATCCTCCATATTTAGGGTGCGCGAATTGTTCATATTTTATCATGAAATGTGCCATATCTATTGAAATTGGACCTTCACATCTCATTTGTCATAAGAATCTAGGTTACATTATAACGGTATATTTACAATAAATAAATTGATGCAAGAAATTTATCATCTAATTGTAATAAAAGTAAACGGATGTAAGCGTTTTTTTCGTGATTTATTAAGGGTATAATAATGGTGTGTAATCTATCAAATGTTGTAAAGAATGAAGGGGGATTCATTTTAATGTATCAACAACCTAAAGCACATTTATGGACAGGAAGACTAGATAGCCAAACGGATCGACAAGCATTTCGCCATTTTCAAATTGTACAGTTTCGAGATATTAACGATATACAACCTCAAACTGATGGTGTGGCGCTCTTAGGCTATGCGATAGACAAAGGGGTGGAATTGAATAAAGGACGTGTAGGTGCAAAAGAAGGTCCAGATGCGATTAAAAAAGTATTTGCGGGCTTGCCAGCAGCAACAGACACCCCCATTGTCGATTACGGGAATCTCGAACATAGTGAGGATAAACTCATCGATTCCCAAAAAACTTTTGGAAAGTACGTGCAACGCTTACTGGAAAATCATAAACGGACATTTTTATTAGGTGGCGGTCATGATATTGCGTATGCTCAATATTTGGGCGTACGCGCCGCAAATCCTAATCAGTCTATTGGCGTGATTAATATTGATGCGCATTTTGATAATCGTCAGGAGTCAGAATCTACCTCGGGTACAAGTTTTCGTCAAATGTTAGAACAAGATTCAAATCTAGATTATTTTGTTATTGGTATTCAACGCCCGAGTAATACGCCAAGTTTATTTGAATATGCTGAACAAACCGATACGCAATATGTCCTTGCAGATGAAATCATTGATTATATTGATCCACAAGTGAAAGATAAAATTGAACGTTTTATTCATGATCATGACGTTATTTTATTTACAATTTGTATGGATGTGATTGATAGTGCTTATGCACCAGGTGTGAGTGCAAGTGCCGTACTTGGACTAACGCCGCATTGTGTGCTATCTCTAGCAAAACGCATTATGCAATTTGAAAATGTCACTTCTGTAAGTATCGCAGAAATGAACCCTAAATATGATATTGACCAACGTACCGCAAAGTTAATAGGTCAATTTTTGTCGCATTTTATACACTACTAAACTACGAAACATTTATAAATTTAAAAAATAGGGCATGTTATTGAACCTTGGAATCAGTAAGGTTTAGGTAACGTGCCCTATGTTTTTAATGTTTTTTGAAGCGCCAAAAATGTTGGATTTGGTCTAGAAGTGCTGTCATTTGAGGTGAAAATTGTCTTTTTTTAGCAAAATTAATGTAGATCGTACGTTCTATTTTCGGACGAATTTGAATGGCATTGAGATGATTTGTTTTAAAGGATTGATAGTAAATTCTAGGAATAACAGCATAGCCCATCCGTTGGTGAACAAAGTTTGTTGCCACTTCAAAACGTTCAACTTCCATCACGATGTTAGGTCGTGCTTGTAAGTGCGTGAAATAATCATCAATATGCATACGAACTTGATAAGGCTTAATAGGAACAATCAACGGTAAATGTTTAATTGAGACTGAGGTGTGGTTTTGATATTCGTCTTTTGGTGTAAGGACGACATAATCTTCATTATAAAGCGGTATAGATGTAATACCTTCATGTTTAATTTTATCGTTAGAAATACCAAAATGAATTTCAAAATCAAGTAACTTTTGCGTCAGGGTATTTAAATCTAATATTTCGGTAATTTGGTAATGTTGGTCTGGATTTTCTAAATTATGCGCTTTTATGACCGTTGAAATCCAATGCGCTGTAGATTCAATAATAGATAATTTAATTTTGGGCGTTTGACTTAATTTCAAATCATACAGTTGCTCCATAGTTTGATGGTATTGATGCACTAATGTTTTTGCATGTTTATAAAATTGAATTCCTTTTTCAGTAATAGAAATGTCTTTTGTAGTGCGTTTGAGTAAAGGGTAACCGAGTTGCGCTTCCATTTTTTTAATTGTAGCAGTGAGCGAAGGTTGACTTATGTGTAAAGTACGCGCAGCTTTAGTAAAACTATTTTGGTTGACGATTTCAATAAAATATTCTAACTGTAAAATTTTCATAGCTTCACCTCTTAGTTATAGTCTAAATCTATTAATGATTAGTTTATTTATATTAGTCATTAATATCTTACCATAATACAATAAAAGTAGTGACAAGCTTATAACTGATTTGGATCATCAATGACATATGGGAGAAATGGACATGTTTAAAAAGGGGATGTTGAGCATGATATTTCCTATGTCAAAACAAAGGGGGATGACAGATGAATCAGTCTAAACAACTGAATAAGGTTCAAGGGCGAAATATGTGGCGATTTTGGGTGTTTAGTGTGATTGGGATTATTTGCTTTTTTGTCCCTATGACCATCAATGGTTCGCGTACAATTTTAGTAGATCATGTACATTTAGGGGTTCGTGCATTATTGGGAGATTTAATGCCGTATGCTGCACTTATCATGATATCGATGGGGGCGATACTGCCAATCGTTCGAAAAGATTTTCAACAGTCACTAACAGAAGCAGTAATCGTCATTTTTAAACTACTTGGTGCAATCATTGGTGTCATGTATGTATTTAAAATAGGACCATCGATTTTGTTTCAACCTGATTATGGCCCCTTTTTATTCGAAAAGCTGATGCTACCTTTAAGTGTACTTATTCCAATAGGAGCGGTGGCTTTGTCGCTACTCGTAGGTTATGGGTTATTAGAATTTATAGGCGTTTTGATGCAACCGGTTATGAGGCCGATTTTTAAAACACCTGGAAAATCAGCAGTAGATGCGGTGGCATCTTTTGTAGGGAGTTACTCGTTAGGGCTACTGATTACAAATCGAGTGTACAAAAACGGTATGTATAACAAAAAAGAAGCTGTCATTATTGCAACAGGTTTTTCAACGGTTTCAGCGACATTTATGGTCATTGTAGCAAGAACGTTAGACTTAATGGCCTATTGGAATTTATATTTTTGGTTATGCTTAATCATTACATTTATTGTGACAGCGATTTCTGCACACTTACCACCTATTTCCAAAGAGAGTGAAGCCTATTATGAAGGGCAAGAAGGCGAAAAGGAAATCGAGGTGACAGGAAGTCGCATCAGAGCGGCATGGAATGCAGCTAAAGCACAGTCTCATCAATCTTTGCCGTTACCCAAAAATATTTGGGTGAATGTACGTGATGGGCTAGAAATGACTATAGCGATTTTACCGTCTATTTTGTCTATCGGCTTTTTAGGGTTATTGCTTGCGAACTTTACGCCGGTGATTGATTGGTTGAGTTACATTTTTTATCCGATTGTGATGCTCTTTCCAATTCAAGATCAGGCGCTGTTGGCTAAAGCTTCGGCAATTTCAATTATTGAAATGTTTTTACCTTCCTTACTCGTTGCTAAAGCTACACTGGAAGTGAAATTTGTCGTTGCGATTACAAGTGTGTCGGCGATTATTTTCTTTTCTGCACTTGTGCCATGTATTTTAGCAACGGATATAAAAATACCAATTTGGAAATTAATTGTGATTTGGTTCATTCGTGTCACTTTAACATTACTTATTACGATTCCTATTAGTTTACTTATATTTTAATCAAAGGAGAGATGGATTATGGCTAGAGAAATCAAAGCAAAAAAAGGACTTGATATTGAGTGTAAAGGGTGGGAGCAAGAAGCAGTTTTACGGATGCTATACAATAATTTAGATCCTGAAGTGGCAGAACACCCAGATAAATTGGTTGTTTATGGTGGGATTGGTAAAGCAGCACGAAATTGGGAAGCATTTGATGCCATTGTGGAGACATTACGCCAATTAGAAAAAGATGAAACGATGTTAGTACAATCTGGGAAACCTGTTGCGGTATTTAAAACACATGAAGAAGCGCCACGTGTGTTATTATCGAATTCTGTTTTAGTACCAAAATGGGCTAATTGGGAACATTTTCATGAATTAGATAAAAAAGGATTAATGATGTATGGTCAAATGACCGCTGGAAGCTGGATTTATATAGGATCACAAGGTATTGTACAAGGTACTTATGAAACCTTTGCAGAATGTGCTAACCAATACTTTAATGGTTCTTTAAAAGGGACAATTACATTAACAGCAGGACTTGGCGGTATGGGAGGCGCACAACCGTTAGCTGTAACGATGAATGAAGGTGTCGTGATTGGCGTAGATGTAGATGAATCAAGAATTCAAAAACGTATTGATACGCGTTATTGTGACATTCTTACACATTCATTAGATGAAGCATTAGAAAAAGCAGAAGCGGCAAAAAATAAAGGGGAAGCATTATCTATTGGTTTAGTAGGTAACGCCGCTGAAATCCATCATGAAATTTTAAGACGTGATTTTAAAATTGATATTATTACGGATCAAACATCAGCGCATGACCCATTAAACGGCTATGTACCAGAAGGCTACACACTAGAAGAAGCAACAAAATTAAGAGAGTCAGATCCTGAACAATACGTCAAATTATCCTCAGCATCTATGAAAAAACATGTTGATGCGATGTTAAAGTTTCAAGAAAAAGGCGCGATTGCGTTTGACTATGGTAACAATATTAGACAAGTTGCTTTTGATGAAGGGTTAGAAGATGCTTTTAGCTTCCCAGGATTTGTACCGGCGTACATTCGTCCACTTTTCTGTGAAGGTAAAGGACCTTTCCGCTTTGCAGCATTATCGGGTGATCCAAAAGATATTGAGCGCGCGGACCAATTAATGCGTGAACTATTCCAGGAAGATAAAAAATTAATGCGCTGGCTTGATATGGCGAGCGAAAAAATTGCCTTCCAAGGTTTACCGTCACGTATTGCGTGGTTAGGTTATGGAGAACGTGCAAAAATGGGAGTAGCTTTAAACGATTTAGTACGTAAAGGTGAAATTTCAGCACCTATCGTTATTGGACGTGACCATTTAGATTCAGGTTCTGTTGCATCGCCAAACCGAGAAACAGAAGCGATGAAAGATGGTTCTGATGCTGTAGGAGACTGGGCGATTTTAAATGCATTAGTCAATACAGCAGCTGGTGGCTCATGGATTTCTGTACATCACGGTGGTGGCGTAGGTATGGGTTACTCTTTACACGCGGGTATGGTAGTTGTAGCTGATGGTACAGAGCGTGCTGAACGCCGTTTAAAACGTGTATTAACGACAGATCCGGGTATGGGTGTAGTGCGACATGTTGATGCAGGCTATGACATTGCAATAGAAACAGCAAAAAATAAAGGCGTCAATATTCCAATGCTAAAAGGTAAAGGTGATGAAAAATAATGAATGATTTAATAATCCAAAATATTGAAGAATTAATTTTACCGAAATCGACAGAACGTCCTTTAAAAGGTGTAGAATTAGATGAATTAAAGATTGTTAAAAATGGGACAGTTGTCATTAAAGACGGAAAAATTGTTTATTCTGGACCTTATACTGATGCATATGAAGCGCAAGAAATTATTGATGCTTCAGGAAAAGTAGTATCACCAGCTTTAGTGGATGCACATACGCATCTCGTTCATGGTGGTTCACGTGAACATGAAATGTCTTTAAAACGCCAAGGAATGTCATACTTAGATATTCTTGAACAAGGCGGTGGTATACTTTCAACTGTAAAGGCGACGCGTCAAACGAGTGAAGATGAGCTTTTTAAAAAAGCAGAACATGACTTATTAACGATGATTCACCACGGTGTATTAGCACTTGAAAGTAAGAGTGGTTATGGTTTAGATAAAGAAAATGAACTCAAACAATTAAAAGTATCACGCCGCTTACAAGAAAAGTATAACTTAGATATGCGTCATACTTTTCTTGGGCCACATGCTGTACCTAAAGAAGCTAAGTCGAATGAAGCGTTCTTAGAAGAAATGATTGAATTATTACCAGAAGTGAAAGCATACGCTGATTTTGCAGATATCTTCTGCGAAACAGGAGTGTTTACAATCGAAGAATCTAAACGTTATATGGAAGCGGCGAAAGCACAAGGTTTCCAAGTGAAAATTCATGCTGATGAAATCGATCCATTAGGCGGATTAGGCTTAGCAATTGATGAACAAGCGATTTCAGCAGATCACCTTGTCGCTTCAAGTAATGAAGATAAAGAAAAATTAAAAGATACAGATACAGTAGCGGTACTATTACCTGGAACGACTTTCTATTTAGATAAAAATGATTATGCGGATGCGCGCGGTATGTTAGATAACAACGGTGCAATTGCGGTTGCAACAGACTTTAACCCTGGAAGTTGTGTAACGAATAACTTACAAATGGTTATGGCAATAGCTGCACTCAAATTAAAATTATCACCAAATGAAATTTGGAACGCGGTCACAGTTAATGCAGCTAAAGCAATCAATGTGGATGCAGGAACAATCAATGAAGGAGACAAAGCGAATATTGTCATTTGGCATGCGCCGAACCATGAATACATTCCGTATCATTATGGTATTAATCATGTGGAAAAAGTCATTCAAGCTGGTAAAGTCATTGTGAATCGTGACTTGGCACTTCAATAGCTTCCTTCAAATCTAGTCAGCCTTGTGGGGGCAGGACAACGAAATCAATAGATTTCTGTCCTGCATCAAAAAAGAGCAATAAAGTTAAAGAGTACAGTAGCTGTCTGAATTGAAGGTGCGCTTTACAAGCTTCCTTCAAATCTAGTCAGCCTTGTGGGGGCAGGACGACGAAATCAATAGATTTCTGTCCTGCATGATAAAAAGAGCAATAAAGTTAAAGAGTACAGTAGCTGTCTGAATTGAAGGTGCGCTTTACAAGCTTCCTTCAAATCTAGTCAGCCTTGTGGGGGCAGGACGACGAAATCAAATAGATTTCTGTCCTGCATCAAAAATGTGCATTAAAGAAAAAAGCCCAGTAGCTGTCTGAATTGAAGATGCGCTTTGCAAGCTTTC
This sequence comes from Staphylococcus ratti, assembly GCF_020883535.1. Taxonomy (NCBI): domain Bacteria; kingdom Bacillati; phylum Bacillota; class Bacilli; order Caryophanales; family Staphylococcaceae; genus Staphylococcus; species Staphylococcus ratti. The sequence continues at coordinate 529,072 of NZ_CP086654.1, forward strand.
TTCAATCCTAGACATCCTTGTGGGGGCAGGACGACGAAATCAATAGATTTCTGTCCTGCATCAAAAATGTGCATTAAAGAAAAAAGCCCAGTAGCTGTCTGAATTGAAGATGCGCTTTGCAAGCTTTCTTCAATCCTAGACATCCTTGTGGGGGCAGGACGACGAAATCAATAGATTTCTGTCCTGCTCCCTTAATCATTGAGGATTGACGTATCTCATATTTTCATGTAAAGTTTAACAGTAAAATTAAATATTTCATATCAAGAGAAGTGGAGGGACTGGCCCTGTGATACTTCGGCAACATGATCATGCGTGTGCCAATTCCAGAAGCTGTATGGCTGAAGATAAGAAACTCGAAAATCAATCAGGTCAAGCCTAATAGTGTTCATGCGCATGTTACACTATTAGTGTTTGACCTTAAATTTTTGGTAAGGAGATTGCAATGTCTAAAGAAATCAAAGATAAGGCTAATGGATGGGCTTTATTACCTTTAATTGTATTTATTTGTATCTTTTTAGGTGCAGGAATAATTACGAAAGACTTTACATTTATGCCATTAAATGTCGCTGCAATTGTCGGTGTAATTATTGCGTTAGTAATGAATAGAAAAGAAAAATTTACGCATAAAGTAGAGATTTTTGCGAAGCGCGCAGGACACTCAAACATTATATTAATGATGTTTATTTTCTTATTGGCAGGTGCATTCTCAAAAACAGCAGAACAAATGGGAGGCGTGGAATCCATTGTTAACTTTGGACTTTCTTTAATCCCACAAAATCTACTTGTTGTCGGTTTATTTATCATATGTATGTTTGTTTCTATATCGATGGGGACATCTGTTGGTACAGTGGCAGCAATTGCGCCAGTGGGCTTTGGTTTGAGTCAGGCAACAGATATTCCAGTCGCACTCGCTATGGCAACAGTAGTTGGCGGTGCAATGTTTGGTGACAACCTATCTATGATTTCTGATACAACCATCGCAGCTGTAAGAACACAGCGTACGCAAATGGCAGACAAGTTTAAAGTGAATTTCCGTATCGTTCTTCCAGGTGCGCTAATTACGATTATAATATTATGGGCACTAACACATGGTAGCCATATTAATCATGGTCAAAACTATGATTATGATTTCATTAAAATTATTCCATATTTGTTTGTACTTATATTAGCTGTACTAGGAATTAATGTTGTTATTGTCTTGCTCGGGGGAATACTATTATCAGGAATCATTGGACTTATTGATCATTCGTTTGATTTAGCAGGCTTTTTAAAAGCTACATCAGAAGGTATCGTGGGTATGGAAGATATTGCGATAATTGCATTGCTTATCGGTGGTATGATCGGGTTGGTTGAGCACCATGGCGGAATTCATTGGTTGTTGTACAAAATTAAAAGCAAAATCAAATCACGACGAGGTGCTGAATTTGGCATCGCTAGCTTGGTAAGTGTTGCTGATATTTCTACAGCGAACAATACGATTTCTATTATTATGTCAGGACCTCTTGCGAAAGATATCGCGGATGAGTATCAGATAGATCGTCGTAAGTCAGCGAGTATTTTAGATATTTTTGGAAGTGCTTGGCAAGGTTTTATTCCTTACAGTCCGCAACTTATTGCAGCGGCAGGTGTTGCAGGTATATCACCAGTAATGTTAGTACCTTATTCGATTTACCCAGTAATGCTTGCTATTTGTGGAATTATTGCAATCCTATTTAACTTGCCACGTTTGAAAAGTAAAAAGAATGAAGCTTAAAAGTGAGGAGAAACACTGTGAAAAACATGCAAAATGAATGGGTCGAAGTAAAAATCGTACGTTTACTTAAAACGACACCAGCGTTTGCTTATCAAGCATGGATAGATCCGGAAATGCTACGTCATTGGTTTATGACAACTTCAAGAACAAATACAAGTGTGCATAATGAAGCTGTCGAAGGCGGACATTATGAAATTATAGATCAACGTCAAGATAAGAGGGTACGTGTTAAAGGAATTTATAATAAACTTGTTTCAGGTCTAGAAATTGGTTTAACGATTCAAATGCCGGATGTAAGTGAAAAACAAGATGATATCGAAGTGTTTTTTGAAGAACGCAGTCCAGGGATTACGCAAATGACGTTCTTTTATAAGAGTGAAGTGCCTAAAGAACGACGTCTATCTCAATTGGAATATAAACAAAAAAAGAAAGAATACCATGACAAGGTTGTTCATGGCTTTGAAAATATTTTTGATGCAATGCAAAATTATATAGAAGCACAATCAACAGACTCAAATCACTAAAAAGACTAGAGGGCGCACGTAGATATTAGACGTGTGTCACTCTAGTCTTTTATTGTTATAGTTCAAAATGAAATTGGGGCAAGCTGTTGCTTTGGGTGCATAGTATTGATTGTCCAGATGAATCACTTATTATGTTTTTGTCTCTTCTTTTTTATGAAATGCGTATCATGTGGGCTTGAGGTTGAGAAGGTGAGTAAACTTGACAAATATCAATGTGATGTCGTGCTAAGAGGCTTAAAATATTGCTAGCTTCTTCAACTGTAGACGTAAGTGTTAATAAGTTTTTGCGTATCGTATACTTGAGCTGAAATTGTGGTGCTTGATGAAGTACTTCAATAACCTTATCTTTAATAAATGGGTCGGTTAAACCGTCAATATAATAGTCATAACGACGTTCAATATTTTTCAATTGTTCTATAGGAAGTAATTCAGCTTCAGATTTTGTTCGGATGACTTGATAGATTGTATAGTGATGGAAACTTAAGAAACTAAGCAAGTAGGGTAGTGCTTGCTTTTGCATATGCACACGTAACAGATAGGCGTTTTGGTTTTTGTAAAATTCGTGATGTATTGGGGAAGGGAAGTTGACATTTTTAAGCAACTGACTTAATTGATGTCGTATTTTTCGGCGTTGTAATTCTGCAATTTGAATAGAATAGAACTCTAACTTATCAATAAGCATCATGATTCCTCTTTTAGCTATAATTTATTACGTTCATTGTACCACTCTATTTTATAAAAATCAGTAGGACTATCGACGTAAATCTACGAAGTGAGAAATGATTTTTATTTGTAAATAGTGTTGTCAACGATGATTAGTTATGTTAATATTCTGAATATTATAATAACTATGAGGTGACAGCGATGTTGAGACAAGTAGGACAATTTGCATCTAAAACATTTTTACTATGGATGTTAATTGCAAGTGTGATTGGATTTTTAGTGCCGAGTGCTTTTTCGGCTATGACACCATGGATTCCGTATCTTCTTGGTGTTGTAATGCTAGGTATGGGGTTATCGATTCGTTTGGATGATTTTAAAATTGTTTTTAAATCTCCTAAGCCAGTGATTATCGGTGTACTATTGCAATATACGATTATGCCGTTATTAGCTTGGTTAATTGTAAAAACATTTCAATTACCTCCAGAAGTGGCAATTGGTGTTTTATTAGTAGGGTGTTGCCCCGGTGGAACGTCTAGCAACGTGATTAGTTATTTGGCTAAAGCTAATGTTGCTTTGTCCGTGGCAGTCACATCGGTTTCGACGTTACTTTCACCTATTGTGACTCCAACATTAATGTTTTTAATGGCCCACGAATGGATGAATGTGTCTTTTTCGAGTATGTTTGGATCAGTAGCTAAAGTCGTTTTAATTCCTATTGTGATAGGATTAATTGTGCAACGCGTATTTTATAAAGCTGCGACTAAGGCAGATGATATTTTGCCATTAGTATCTGTTCTGGCTATTTCTATTATTTTAGGGACAGTGGTAGCAAATAGTAAAGCACTAATTATTGAGACAGGGTTGCTTATTTTTGTTGTTGTAATTTTGCATAACTTGTTCGGTTATTTAATTGGATATGTTTTAGCACATCTTTTCAAGCTGAATTATAAAGATAAGAAAACACTCTCTATTGAAGTGGGAATGCAAAATTCAAGTTTAGCTGCATCACTGGCAACAGTACATTTTAACCCACTTGCTGCAGTACCTGGTGCAGTATTTAGTTTTGTTCACTGTTTATCAGGACCAACGCTCGCTCGGTTTTGGTCATCACGTGATGAAAAATAGTGAAAATGTGTTTATATCAATAACTGGTTTCAACGCGCTCAAAAGATATTACTTTTAAAAGCGCTAGAATGTAGTAGTGTGCATTTTTATATCTGTTAAATGTTTTTGTGCATCTTTACTTTCGTTTTAGGTTGTGCGAAAATATTTTTTGAATAAAAGGCAGTATGATGAAATTAATAGGATTTCTGTTGCCATTGAAAGGAATTAAAAAATGGTGATTAAGCTATTTCATAATTATTTTATTACGCTTACAATCTTTTTAACGATGGTTATTCTCTCATTTGGATTTGTAAACCAGTTTGAAAACGGCTTAGCACTCTTTGTTGTACTCATGGTTGTATTAACTGCACTCAACTTTACGATTGAAACATGGTTGTTGAAAGCAACGTTAACTTCTGGACAAATGCGTTTAGTTCAAACAATAGCATTTCCGTTTTCCATTATTGTCATTGGTTTAACTTGTTTCATAATGATGATGTAGTGGGGAATTTGAGTGAATGCAAAGGCCATATTTGATACACTAGGTTTAAACGACAATCGAGGAGGCATCTTGATGTATCGAGCAGTTATTTTTGATTTTGATGGAACGATTATAGATACTGAGCAACATTTATATGAAATCATCAATACACATCTTATTGAGGCAAACGAAAGGCCTATTTCTATAGATTTTTATAGATCAAATATAGGTGGACGCGCACTTGCGTTGCATGAACATTTGGTTCAAATATTTGGAGAAGCAAAGGTTATGCAAATGTATAAAGTACATCATGAAAGTGCGGGACAGCTAGTATTAAGGCCAGGGGTACAAAGTTTGATGGAACAACTTCACGCACGTCATGTTCCAATGGCGATTGCTACGAGTAGTGCGCGAGCGGACATCGAGCCCATTGTGTCTGATTTAGGTATAAAATCATTTATTCAAGTCATAAAGGGAAGAGAAGATGTTGAAGCAGTGAAGCCTGATCCAGAGTTATATTTGAGTGCTGTACAAGCGTTAAATTTTAGTCCGACACATTGTTTAGCGATTGAAGATTCAGTTAACGGTGCGACTGCAGCTAGTGTTGCAGGTTTAGATGTCATTGTAAATACGAATCCTATGACAGAAGTCAGTGATTTTTCATCTTTAAATTTATTAGACAAAGACATAGACTTGACTCGTGTCGTTGAACGTTATTTTAATGGTGTGACAAAATGAGTTTAGAGATGATACTTTTCTTTATCGTTGCGCCGCTAATTATTGTGTTTGGAAATTTAGTATTAGCACCGAAATTTCAGCGTCATATTCCAATGCGTGTTCATGTTGTTTCATGTCTTATCGGGCTTGTTTTGTATGCTATTGCTGCAGTACTTGCTTATTACTTTTTATAACAAGGTAAAATTTAAAGTAGATTAAGATAAGTTAGAGTTGTTTATAGGAGTGGGACGACTAAATAAAATAGATTTCGTCGTCCCACTTTTATAATGATAAGGTAACTGTAAAAAAGCACAGTAGCTGTCTAGACTGAAATAACGCAAAAGGCTCATTAATTAAGTGATGTTCGTTAGCACTTCAGCACTTCGTTTAAGTTAGAAGTATCAGTGCTGCCACAACAAGTACAAGTAAGATGGCATCGACACCGACCATCAGCTTAAATCGAGTAGAAGGCGTCCCTTCTTTATTTGCTTTATAGAGCATATAAGCATTCGGAATAAAACTTAAAATTAGTAAAGCGATAATAATGATTCCTAATGTTTGTGTTGACATAATCAGTTTCTCCTTTTATTGAATCCTATGAAATAACCGACTATTAAGGCGAAGAGTAATCCGAGAAGTAATCCCACAAGAGGCATATCAAGCCATATACCAATGAGCAAACCAACGATGACTCCAAAAATAGAAGGTGTCCCGTATTGGCGCTTTCTTTCTTCAGAACTGAAAATACTGAATACTAAAACATAAAGTACATAAAACACGATAGCGAATAGGAGCGTACGCCATAGTAAAGCTTCCCACTGGCCTTGGTAGTGCGATGTATTCATAACATAAAATAAAATACTTAATAATAGAGTGATGACAAGTCCACGTATTAATCGACGTTTTTCCATGTGGAGACTCCTTTTTTGAGTTTGTATTCATTATAACATAGCTTACTTGGTCACTTATTTGTTGCGATGTGTTTTGAACTGCCCATGATCATTTAAATAGGCATAAAACAAGCCGATAATTAAACCACCGCCAATGTAGTTACCGATAAATGAGGCGACGATATTTTTTAATGCAGGCCATAAAGCGAGGTGATCTACTTCATAAAAGAGTCCAGCTACGAACAAACAGCTATTATAAACGACGTGTTCATAACCCATGAAAGCAAATATCGTAACGCCAAACATCATGACAAACATTTTAGCAACGACATCATCAATTTGCATCGCAATGACTAAAGTAATATTGATAAAGAAGTTCGCGAAAATAGCACGCACAAGAATATTTTGAAATGTATATGTATGAATTTTAGTTTCTATCGTTTGATCTAACATCGTCACCATGTCAGGTGTCAAAACATCACTTAAACGCATTAAACCAAATAGGACACAAGCACCAATAATATTGCCTATAAAACAAAGCATGAATATATTTAACACACGATAAGGTTTAATTAATTTATAATATAAACCTACTGTAAAATACATAAAGTTGCTTGTTAATAATTCGGAATTTGTAAATAAAATGAGCACTAAAGCAAAACTAAAAGTAATGGCACCTATCATATTTACGAGTCCAGGTCCCCAATCAAGGGAAAAGGTTGTTTTTACCATTAATACAAATACAGTAATAATGCTAATAATAAAACCAGCCATCATAGCACGTAGTAAGTAACGTTTAAAGTAGAAGCTTTGCAAAATATCTTTAGTTTGTATAATGTCTATGATATTTGCAATCCATGCGCGTCCGTAAAAAATTTTGTCCCATTTGATATTTGTATCATTCATAGTTGCAACTCCCTTATTAAGTAATAAAGTTTAGTATAAAGGTAATTGTATGTTTTGTGAATAACTTCACATTATTTTAACATTTAAAAAGGATTTGGAAGGGAAGCGAAAATATAGTAGTTTGAAAGTATTGTGCAAGTGAATAATAATTGTTTGAAGCGTTTTCATATCGCTTTAAAGGAGAAAAGCGCGGGGACTTCAAACCGTTGATTCAAACAAATTAAGAAAAAATACTTAATGAAAGCACTTACATTAAAATAAAAAATACACTTTTCACATTTCAAAATTGTAGTATAATAGCGTCATGACAAAAAAATAAGAAAACCCTTATATTATATAAGGAGATGGGGAGTTACCATGAAAGATAATCAAGAGTTACACAGAGGGCTAAGTTCGCGACAAATTCAAATGATCGCGCTTGGTGGGACTATTGGCGTTGGCCTATTTATGGGGGCATCAAGTACGATTGCCTGGACAGGTCCATCAGTTATTTTCGCTTACTTAATTGCCGGAATTTTTCTGTTTTTAGTAATGCGTGCGATGGGGGAAATGGTTTATCTGTATCCTACCACGGGCTCATTTGCTAACTATGCAACAGACTATTTACATCCTGTTGCCGGGTACGTCACTGCATGGGCGAACATTTTCCAATGGATAGTTGTTGGGATGTCGGAAGTTATTGCTGTTGGAGAATATATGAAGTTTTGGTGGCCAGAACTGCCTACATGGATTCCTGGTGTTATTGTTGTTGTTATTTTAGCAGCAGCGAACGCGGTTTCCGTTAAAACCTTTGGTGAGTTTGAATTTTGGTTTGCAACAATCAAAGTTGTCACAATTATCTTAATGATTGTGGCTGGTTTCGGTCTTATTTTCTTCGGTTTAGGTAATGGAGGCAATCCAATTGGTTTAAGCAATTTATGGGAACATGGTGGATTTTTACCTAATGGGATTTTAGGATTCTTCTTTGCGCTTTCTATAGTTATTGGTTCTTATCAAGGTGTAGAATTAATCGGGATAACAGCTGGTGAAACAAAAGATCCACAAAAAAATATTAAACGTGCGGTAAATGGTGTTATTTGGCGTATTTTAATATTTTACTTAGGTGCCATTTTTGTTATTGTAACGGTATATCCATGGAATGAGTTACAAAATATTGGAAGTCCTTTCGTTGCTACATTTGCGAAAGTAGGTATCACGATTGCTGCTGGTTTAATTAACTTTGTAGTTATTACTGCAGCTATGTCAGGATGTAATGCCGGTATCTTCAGTTCAAGTCGTATGATTTTTACATTAGCGCAAAACGGACATTTACCACGTATCTTTACGCGAATCATGAGCAATGGTGTCCCTTTTTATACTGTTTTAGCGGTATCTATGGGTATTTTTATTGGCGTTATTTTAAACATTGTATTGCCTTTACTTATTGATGGTGCTGAAAATATTTTTGTATATGTTTACAGCGCTTCGATTTTACCAGGTATGATTCCTTGGTTTATGATTTTATTTAGTCATATTCAATTTAGGAAAAGATTCCCTGAAAAGGTTAAAACGCATCCATTTAAAATGCCATTTGCGCCATTCTCAAATTACTTAACCATCGCGTTTTTAGTACTTGTACTTATGGGAATGATCATCAATGTAGAAACACGTGTTTCAGTAATTATTGGCTTTATCTTCTTAGGATTTATGGCACTGTTCTTCTTTATGAAAGGTTATCATAAACATAACAAAGAAGAATTCAAATTATAAATGACTATGAGAGAAGCGGTTGCATTTATGCAGCCGCTTCAAACTGTCGACAACGTCTAAGTTTTGTCGGCAGTTTTTTTATGTCTAAGATTGAGTTTATAGCCTTTGAGTGCACTTTCTACGTTTAGCGTTAGTGTTCAAATAAATAAAAAGCGTTTGTTTAATTGATATCCTAACTGCTTTCTTGTTTTAAACTATTTTCCAAATTGCTCCATTAAACGATGACTTGAAGCAAAGAAGTACGTGAGTATGAAACCGCTAATGTATGCAGATACTAAACCAGCAAGATAACCTAAGTACATTTGGTGAGCGATTAAAGGGAATAATGAAAGTCCACTTGGTCCAATTGCGTTAGCACCAATACCTCCAATGCCCCCAATGACTGCGCCACCAATGCCGCCTGCAATACAAGCTGTGAAAAATGGACGAACTAAAGGAAGTGTTACACCATATATTAAAGGTTCACCAATGCCTAAAAAACCAACAGGGAGGGCCCCTTTAAGTACATTTCTTAATATAGGATGCCGTTTACTTTTAACCCAGAGTGCCAAGCAAGCGCCCACTTGTCCAGCCCCAGCCATCGCAGCAATAGGTAAAAGATAGGTCGCACCAGATTGATTAATCATCTCAATATGGATAGGAGTGAAAATATGGTGAAGTCCGAACATTACTAGAGGTAGGAAAAAGGCACCTATAAAGAAACCACTAACAGCACCACCTTGATCAATAATGCCATTAACAATTCCTAAAAGACCATCCGAGACCCATCCGGCAACCGGCATAAGAATAAAGATTGTTAGTAAGCCTACAGAAAGTAATGAGACAGTAGGGGTAACAATAATATCTATAGCATTCGGAACAATTTGATGTAATTGTTTTTCGATAAGACTTAATAGCCATACGGCTAAAATCACTCCGATAATACCACCTTGCCCTGCAATCAGTGCTTCACCAGTAAAAATATTTGGCAACGGATGGTCTTGTGGCATGCCAGTTAGGAGTGTCGTACCCCCAATTACACCACCTAAACCAGGGGTGGCATTGAATTCACGGGCAGCGTTAAATCCTGTAAAGATAGCTAAATAGGCAAGCATGCCATTTTTAATCATATCTAGAACTAAAGAGAGTTGTTTTATCCATTCCGCATCAATAGAGCCGGCAGCGATAAAATTATGTAGCAAAGCAGCAATACCTCCAATTAATCCAGCACCTACAAAAGCGGGGATAAGCGGAATGAAAATGTTTGCTATCGTTTTAGTAAAACGTTTAAAAGTATTCGGAGATTTTTGGTATTTCGCCTTTGTCGTAGCTTGAAGCGTGTTAATGTCCTCGTGTGGAATTTGATCACCCATTTTGACGCCTGTTTCGTTTGTGATATATTGTGCTACTTTATGAACTGTTCCGGGTCCAACAATGATTTGAAGTCGCTCGTCTTGAACTAGGCCTAAAACACCCTCGGTTTGCTTTAAAGCATCTAAATTCACCTTATCTTCATTCCGTATTTCTAATCGAATACGTGTCATACAATGTATGATTGAATTGATGTTTTGAATGCCTCCAACATGTGTCAAAACTTGAATCGCAAGTTGTTTTTCTTTCGTCATTAAAATCATCACCTTAATTGTTTTTCTTTAGAATATCCTTTATATTTCCGTGATGGCGTTGAAGTAATTGTTGTGCTTCGCGATAGGGTAGTGCTTTGAAATGCATGACAATAGCGGGTTTAATTTGACGTTGTGCGGTTTCGTAAAGTTGTAAACTTTCTTGCGTATTTAATTGTGTAATAGTTTGAATGATATCAATAGCACGTCGGATGAGCTTTTCGTTTGTTGCTTGAACATCAATCATCAAATTGTCATACACTTTACCTACACGAATCATAGTGACGGTAGAAATCATATTTAAGATCATTTTTTGAGCTGTACCCGCTTTTAAACGCGTGGATCCTGTTAAAATTTCTGGACCTACAGGTATTTCAATCGGGATATCGGCATGCGCACTTATTTTAGAATGTGTATTACAACTTATAGCAACGGTTTGACAACCTATATTTTGAGCATACGAAAGTGCGCCAATGACATAGGGTGTCCTTCCGCTAGCTGCGATACCGATAACAACATCATTAGAAGTCAAATGAACTTGTTGTAAATCTAACATGCCTTGATCAGTATGATCTTCAGCGCCTTCAACTGCTTGGGTCATGGCATTACTACCACCTGCAATTAATCCAAAATAACGTTTAGGGTCAGCATTAAAAGTTGGAACAAGTTCTGCTGCGTCAAGTATACCAAGACGTCCGCTTGTTCCTGCGCCGATGTAGATCACTTTTGCACCATGTCGGTATGCATGTGTTGTTAAACCAATTGCTTTTTCAATAGATGTTAACTGTGATGCAATCAAAGCAGGCAGAGTTTGGTCTTCTGTATTCATTAATTGAAGAATTTCAAGTGAAGACATATCGTCTAAGTGCTCTGATTGGTGATGTCTTGTTTCAGTACTCATTTTTTTCAAGTTAAAATTCCCCTTTCGCTTGTATAAAGGTAAACGCGGTTGAGGCATTAAAATAATTTAAATAAGGTAAACTGTCTTTCGAGATATGACCAACGACGTTGACGTGTGGATGCGGTTTGAGATTGATTTTTGTAATTTGAAGTTCACCCATATATCTACCGTTGAGATGATTGTCGATAGTGATTGTTCCTTTGGCTCTTGGTTGAATATTAAATGGTTCGATACGACGTGCAACCTGTTGACGTGTATATTTTGACCGAATTACGTGTGCTGAACAATCCGGTCTTGAAATATGCTTTTGTAAAATGAGTTTAGTATCTGCACCATTATCAACGTGACAAGGTAGAATAAAATGATTATGTTCAATCATTTGAAACAACTTTTCTGAAGTTGTGGCACTCATAAAAGGATCGCCAATCAGCATGCCATTAATATTTAATTCGCGTAAAAGAAGGGCAGCAAGACATGGATCAATTTGACGGGTGCATTCTAACGTTGTTAGGCCTTCATAGAGTGGACCTCGAAGTTGTTCACCAGATATAAAAGCATAAATGATGGCATCATGATGATAGTGACGAATACGTGCGTTTTGATGTTGTAAAAATGTGCGGCTTAAACCAGTATCCGGTCTAGGATAATAATTATGTAAATAGATGAGATGTTTTTGTAGTTGAGGAAAATCTTGAAGATCAGTGAGAAATTGTTCTGAAACGGTACTGGCATTAATGCAACACGTATGACCGTGACTGATAATATGTTGAATGATAGCAGGCGTTGTACCTTCATCAATTCGAATGATATAACGTATCGTATTAAATTGAGCTAAACGTTCAAATAAATCGGCAGTAATAAGTGCGTCATTAATATCGATAATTAACTCAGTTTCAAATTGAGATAAGTACGTTTGAAGTTGGGTAAATCGTGCCTCAATATGATGTTCTTCTGGAATTTGGAGCGAGGTGAAAATAGTACGGTAACCAAGTTTGAGCATACGTTGTATATAGTCAGTATTGAATGATTCACCCAAATAAATTGAGAAACCTAACATCATAAGTCCTCCTTAATATTAAAGTGATAAGCCTAACTTAATTATATAGTAAAGTATTTAAAAACGCTTACATTTAAAGGGGTTTTTTATTAAAGATGGCGTTGCGCTTGAAGAATAATATCAATATAACCTTGCGTAACGAGTGCTTGATTTCCAATATCGATGCGGTATAAAGGGCCTTCGTGGAGTTGTTGAATGCAGTGGTAAAATGTGGCATAGTCATAAGAAACATTGAAAGTTGGTTTTTGAGGTTCAGGTAACGTTTTAAAAAGCGTTGCCACATAGTCTTGAAGTTGATGTAAAATATGATCAGCATACTGAGTTCTTTGATGATAGGAGAGCTGAAAAGTTGTAGCGAAAGTGAGAATTTCGTTTAAATGGTGCATAGCTTCTGTAAAATTTGGTATAGTGAATTGATTCATCGCTGTCTTCCTTTACAAATTTATATAATATTATACCATATAACTATGCACTTTGATAACGCTATTTATACTTAGGAGGTTTTTATGAAAAAGTATCAATGGAAAGATATAAGATGGCGTAACTTTTTACTTATTCCCATTTTAATTGTTGCGTTTATGATTATCGCAGTGATAGCAGGCATTTTTGCAATTATATTTACTGAATATTTTGGGACTACAGTGAATCATCAGAAATGGGAAGCATTATCTGTACTTATGCAGTTGACAGCATATATCGTTGTTGTTTTCGCATTCTTTTTAATCAACATTGATTTATTTAAGCGTTGGATGAAAGAATGGTGGTTTGGAATTAAAAAAGGTTGGCTTTGGATTGGCGGCTTATACTTAGTATCGTTAGGAGTCATGTATGCATTTGGAGAAATCAAAAAATTTTTTCCACAGATTTTTACAAATGAGACGACTCAAAATGAACAACTCATCGAACAATTATTCTCAATTCCGCAGATGCTTCCATTTAATTTTTTATTGATTGTACTTTTGGGGCCTATCGTTGAAGAAATTTTCTTTAGACACATTTTAATAGGTGAACTTGGAAAAAAATTCAATTTCATTGTGATGAGTCTCATCTCTGTTATTCTATTTTCGGCCATTCATTTAGTTAGTTTCTCAAATTGGGTAGATATCTTTGATTATTTGATTATTGCTATTCCATTAGTATTTTTATATATGAAGTATAGCCGTAACTTAGGCGTCGCTATTGCTTATCACATGTTAAATAACCTTGTTTCATTTTTGATAAGCGTGTTATGGTGAAAACAAAGCCCTTAAAATTAAGCATTACATAAACATAATCGTGCTTGGATAAGTGGGGGCAGGACGACGAAATCAATAGATTTCTGTCCTGCTCCCTATTTATTTTTGCATGTTTTTAAAATAGTATGGAGTGTATGGATATGTTGTTGTTTTTTTGCATAAATGCCGATGTTTCTTTTTGTATGGGGTAATTGTATGTGTGTAGAGATCGTTATTAATTTTTTTCGTATAGGATTGTGGGCATATCGCTAAGCTTTGACTGGTTGCGATAAAGTTTAATATAGATTCTCTATCTTTTACATAAGATAGATTCATAGATTTTGGGTTTATCTTATTGTTTTTAAAGCTAAATGAATCTCCAGGTGCTTCCAATAAATAAAAATGTTCTTGTGTTAAGTCGTTCATCGTAATATTTGATTTATTATTTAGAGAATGATTTTTTGAAAAAACAATTTCATAAGGTTCTTCAAACCAATTTTCATAGTGTATGGCATCTTGTAATTCAATTTGTTCTCCAATTACTAAATCTAATTCATCTTGTTGTAACTGATTTACTAATTTATGGGTACTGTTTGAAGAGAATAGTTTGATACGTTGGTGTTGTTGGTTCATTTCATATAGCATATCTAATGGGAAATTAGAAATAATACCTACTTTTAAAACGTCACTATCCTGCTTTTTTAAATTATCAATTTGCTGTTTGATTGATTTAAGCGCTTTATATAATGTGATACCTTCTTCTGTTAAGCTAACCCCTTTAGATGTTGCATCAAATATCTTATATCCAAAATAATACTCTATTTGTAAAATCCTTTTTTTGATTCCAGGTGTACTAATGTTTCTTTTAATCGCTGCTTTGTTATAGCTTTTTGATTCAACAACAGCAATCAAATCATCTATATACTTAATATCCATATTAACCCTCTTTTAACTTATAGTTTATAGTCATTATACTAACTGGTTATTCCTTGGACTACAATATATTGCTAGCATTGAGTGAGTAGAGGAGGAAGCGATATGTATATTTTATTAAATGTTTGCAAGAGGAGAGGAATATGAAAGGTTCGATACAGTTTATCTCTTCTATGATAATTTTCGGAACGATAGGCCTCATTATAAAGCAAATTCAATTATCTTCTATAGAAATAGCAATGTTTAGTAGTTTTATTGGTTGCACATTTTTGATATTGGTTTATGTTCTATGTCATAAAAAGTTAAATGTTGCTTTTTTGCTAGGTTATAAAAGACTCATGATCATTTCAAGCGTCGCATTAGCTGGGAACTGGGTTTTTCTTTTCAAATCATACCAATATACTACTATATCCAATGCGACGTTAGGTTATTATTTTGGACCTATTATTGTGTTAGTCTTGTCTCCATTTATTTTGAAAGAAGCATTAAGTAGAAAAAGTGTATTATGTATTATTGCATCGCTTATTGGATTGATACTCATCTTAAGTAGTGGTTTTTTGCAACCGGGATTAGAGGATGTTTTAGGTATACTCATCAGTATGCTTGCGGGCAGTTGTTATGCTTGTTTGATGCTTGCTAATAAAATGATGCCACAAGGTAATCGTTTAGATTTAACGGTCTTACAATTAGGCATGACTTCATTGATTTTATTGTGTTTCGTCTTTATTGTGGAAGGGGGCTTTGAGATTCATACACAAATTTCCGCATTACCCTACGTGATTTTGTTAGGGGTGATGAATACAGGGATAGGGTTTTGGCTGTTCTTCTCTGGAATGGAAAAACTAAAGGGACAGAGCATAGCACTCCTAAGTTACATAGACCCGCTAGTTGCAATTTTTATATCAGGACTGGTTTTACGTGAGCAATTTACAATTTTACAAATTATTGGAGGCGTTTTATTGATTGCGTCAACTTTTTTAAGTGAATTTTCGTTCAAAAGATTAAGAATTAGAAGGAAACACGAATTTTAAAGAAAGATATTTTAAATGAGTGTGAACAAATTACATTTTCTAAGCCACAAAAAAGCGACAAAGATAGCTAGTTTTATAGCATACCTCTACCGCTCGACTGAGTGCGATTAGTAATCGTCAGTTTTTAAATACTTTTTATAATTTTTCATTGTAATGTCATTCGTTTGTATCGACTTATGGAATGAATAATCAATGTCGTCAATCATTTTTAAATCGATGATTTCGGTATAATCGCCTCCGATATGATAAACGACTGCTTTCCATTCAGTACTATGACAAATCAAGCCAATAAATACGACATTGGCGAATCGCGGTCTTTGATGTGTTAATGGTTGAAAATATACGCCCATTACTTTACGTTCATGGCTATAAATCAAAATATCTTTGAAAAGCGGTGGAAGTGGAGGTGTATCATCACTTTCAAAGTCGATATAATGATCGAATTGTTTCATACTTCTTCTTAGTGATGTATTAGGCTGGCGCAATAATTTTTGGATAATTTGATTCATTTCAGCATAGTAAGGTAAAGCACTTTGGTGTGTACGCTCTTTTAAAATCAAGTAAAGTGCTAGAATTTCTTTATGCGTAAGTTCAATTTTTACATTTTGTTGATGGGACTGAATTTCATAGCCACCATGTTTACCTGAGTGTGCTAATATTTGTACGCCTTTCGCTTCCAATTCTTGAATATCTCTTAGTATTGTGCGTTTAGAGACATTTAATGTACGTGCGAGATCGATGGCAGACATTTGTGTTTGGTTTTGAATCAGTTGAATCAGCTTAGTTTGTCGCGCTTCTTTGTTCATTACCACACCTCCACATCATAATACGACTTATCAATAGTTTACCATATTAAATTAATAATGCTTATTAATAAGATTTTTTACAGTATAACGGAGCGATATGAATCACAAAATAGGTTGCGCTTTACACAAGATTCAAAAAAATTTCAAAAATTTAAAGAAAACGCTTACATTTTCTGTTCGTTTATGCTATAGTATGAATTAGCTACTAGGGGATGGTACAGCAAACATCAAACGAGGGGTTAACTATCAAATGATAGTGAAGTTTGACGTGATAAGTTGTACTTATGGCTAGTTAAACATCTTCAATATTTATTACTTACTTTCCTTTCTATGCCGGTTGGTTTATCCAATCGGTTTTTTATATTTTAAAAGGAACTCAATAGCAATAAACTATCAAAGTGGTTATAGATTTCTACTCGACGTCAAACAATCGTTGGTATATGTATATGCAACAAGGTATAATAAAAACAAGCGGTCGTAGGAGGGGATAATTGTGGTTTCTCAATATGATATTAACGAAATAGACAACGAAATTAAAACGTGGTTACAGGAGTTAAATTTGCGCATGCCATCGTTGATTGAAGAGATGCAAACGGATACGAAAAAGAACCGATTTGATTTGGTCACGAATGTTGATAAAATGATAGAATCTGACTTTGAAAGTTTTATCAATAAACATTATCCTACTCACAAGTTATATAGTGAAGAAGCACATCAAGCAACATTGAATTTAAAAGAAGGTTATACATGGGTAATGGATCCTATCGACGGGACGGCTAACCTAGTGAAGCAACAAGATGATTATTGTGTGATTTTGGCGTTATTCGTCGATGGGGCTCCAACATTATCATACATATATGATGTGCCGAGGCAAATATTGTACCATGCTCAAAAAGGAAAAGGGGCTTTCATTAATAACAAACGGCTAGCGACCGTAACGTCGCTTCCTTTGTCTGAAGCTATTATTTCATTTAATAACAAAGTGTTAAATGATGAAACGATGCATGAATTATTAAAAGCGTCATTTGGATACCGTTTAATTGGTGCGTGTGGTCTAGATTCAGCACGTGTATTTACGGGTCAATTTGGTGCGCATATTCATACCAATGCCAAACCTTGGGATATTGCAGCACAGTTTTTGTTTGCGGAGGAGTTAGGATTAGAAATGACGAACTTTGACAAACAACCGATAGATTTTGTAACAGGCGGCCCTTATATTATTAGCAACCCTGGCTGTCATGAGGAAATACTGGATATTTTATTAGCCGACGGAGGGTATAAAAAGGAACAGTTGCGTCTAAAGACTGATTTGAAATAATTCAATATACGATAACATAAGTGCATTGTAATAGAAAATGTAAATGTGTGGAGCAATCAACAGAATGGAGTGAACATGCTTTGGACTATCAAAGATCCAAAAAACGTAAAAATCCTATCGTTAGAGTATTACTTTGGATTGTAGGAATTTTACTTATTTTAACCATTGTAGCAGTAGCCTATTTAGCCTTTAAAGTTTTTGCAACAGGCGGTGCGATTCATAATCCGCTCAATCGTGAACATTCAACATTAAGATCAGGTCAAGTAGATATGGACAAGGGGGAACCTATCTCCATAGCACTTTTTGGAATAGATTCTGACCAAAAACGACAACAACAACACGACGGACAACGTAGTGATACGATTATGTTACTTTCAATCAATCCAGATAAGAAAACATCAGAAATTATTAGCATTCCACGTGATACACGTGCTGAAATTGTCGGGCGTGGTACGACAGAAAAAATCAATCATGCTTATGCATATGGCGGTCCCGATATGGCTGTTAAATCAATTGAAAAATTAATGAATGTTCCTATTGACCATTATGCGACTGTAGATATGGATGGATTAAAAGACACGATTGACACGGTAGGTGGAATTGACGTCGTAAGTAACGCCACTTTCACTGTACATGGCCAACAATATAATGAAGGTCAAAAAGTGCATTTAGATGGGGATCAAGCCATGGCATTTATAAGAAGTCGTAAAGAAGCCGGTGCAGGTGGAGACTTCGGTAGACAAGAACGCCAACAACTGGTCCTACAAGGTTTAGCGAACAAATTGACAAGTGCTTCATCACTTACCAATTTTAACGCTTTAATGAACCAATTAAGCGATAATGTAAAAACAGATATGACACTAGGTGAGTTGAATACATTCCGCAGTAATTATAAAGAAGGCAATGAAACAGTAAACAAACATCAGTTACAAGGGACGGACTCAACTGGAAGTGATGGCTTGTATTATTTCATTCCAGATGAAAATAGTAAGCAACAATTAGTTCAACGTTATCGTGACAACTTAGAGATTTAAGGATAGAAATAAAGACCAGAACATCAAAATGTTCTGGTCTTTATTTCTTAAAAAACACAATAGTTTTATAAGTTTAAAAAATAAAAGAGTGGAACGGATATCGGTGAGATTTCGTGGTGCCATTCTTTTTTATTTTGAATAAGTGAACTATCGTACAATTTTTGGTAAATAGTTAACATTTAGTGTGAAAGCGTTTAAAATAGAAGTGACTAAGCATGTGGGGGCATCTTAGGCATATAAAATGTTTTATAGGGGGAGAGATTATGCAAGAACATCTTATCGTAACATTAGATGGTAATGATTATCTTGTAGAACCAGGTAAAAATTTACTTGAGTTGATTAAAGAGCAAAACACCTTCGTACCTTCTATTTGTTATAACGAATCATTAGGACCTATTCAAACATGTGATACGTGTGTGGTTGAAATAGATGGCAAAATTGAACGTGCATGTGGCACAACAATTGATCGTTCAATGGTCGTTAATACACAAGGTGAAGCTGTACAAACGAGTCAGAAAGAAGCGTTAGATCGAATTTTAGAAAAGCATCAACTGTATTGTACAGTATGTGACTACAATAACGGCAACTGTGAAATCCATAATACAATGGATGAATGGGGCCTTGAACATCAAACGTATGCGTATAAACCAAAACCTTATGATGTAGATTTTGGTCCGTTTTATCGTTATGATCCAAATCAATGTATTTTATGTGGACGTTGTGTGGAAGTTTGTCAAGACGTCCAAGTCAATGAAACATTAACGATTGATTGGGAACGTGAACAACCACGTGTAATTTGGGATAACGACGTTTCTATTAATGAATCTTCTTGTGTAGGCTGTGGGCAATGTGCAACCGTTTGTCCATGTAATGCCATGATGGAAAATAATATGGTTGGTAATGCAGGTTACATGACAGACATCGAACCAGGCTCATTAGCATCAATGATTGATTTAACGAAAAAAGCCGAAACAGGTTATGGTCCGTTATTTGCAGTCTCTGATTCAGAAGCAGCAATGCGTGAAGAACGTATTAAGAAAACAAAAACAGTTTGTACTTATTGTGGTGTAGGTTGTAGTTTTGAAGTTTGGACTAAGGATCGCGAAATTCTTAAAGTACAACCTTCTCATGATTCACCTGCCAATAAAATTTCTTCTTGTGTAAAAGGAAAGTTTGGTTGGGACTATGTGAATTCAGAAGAACGCCTCACAAAACCGTTAATTCGACGTGGTGATCAATTTGAAGAAGTTGAATGGGAAGAAGCCATTCCATATGTTGCTCAACGTATGAATGATATTAAAAATGAATATGGTTCAAATGCACTTTCATTTATTTCATCTTCAAAAGCAACGAACGAAGAATCTTACTTAATGCAAAAAATGGCACGCCAAGTTTTTGGGACGAATAATATCGACAATTGCTCGCGTTATTGTCAAGCACCTGCGACGAAAGGTTTATTCCGTACGGTAGGACACGGTGGAGATTCTGGATCAATCGATGACATTGGTAATGCAGAGATGGTCATTACAATTGGTACAAATACTGCAGAGGCACATCCGGTTATTGCATCACGCATTAAACGTGCTCATAAACTTTTTGGTCAAAAATTGCATGTGTTTGATATCCGTAAACATGAAATGGCACAACGTGCAGATGCATTTTATCAACCGTATCCAGGAACAGATTTGGTTTGGTTATCTGCAGTGACAAAATATATTATTGATAACGATTGGCATGACAAAGCTTTTATCGAAAAGTGGGTTGACCATGCTGGAGAATATTATCAATCATTAGAACCGTATACGATGGAATTTGCTGAAGAAACGACAGGCATTCCAAAAGAGCGATTAATGGACTTAGCAAAAGAAATTGTTAGTGTAGATACCGTAGTTGTATGTTGGGCGATGGGCGTGACACAACAAGAAACAGGTTCAGATACGAGCACGGCTATTTCAAATATGTTGCTCGCTACAGGTAACTACATGAAGCCAGGTGCAGGCTCTTATCCATTACGTGGACATAACAATGTTCAAGGGTGTTCTGACTTTGGTAGTATGCCGGATAAATTCCCAGGCTATGAAGGTGTAGCGGATGACGCTGTACGTGCACGTTATGAAAAAGCATGGGGCGTCCAATTGCCAAGTGAACCAGGGTATGACAACCATCAAATGATGGATCATATACATGCTGGAGATGTGCACAGTCTCTTTATTTTAGGAGAAGATACAGGCATTGTTGACTCGAATATTAACTATGTTCAAGCTGCTCTTGAAAAAGTGGATTTCTTAGTGGTTCAAGATGAGTTTTTGACGTTTACAGCTGAATATGCCGATGTCGTGTTACCAGCAAGTCCATCTCTTGAAAAAGATGGTACGTTTACAAATACGGAACGCCGTTTTCAACGTTTATATCAAGCTTTAGAGCCACTAGGGGATTCTAAACCCGATTGGCAAATTACACAATTAATCGCTAAAGCGCTCGGTTTTGATTGGAATTACACACATCCATCTGAAATTATGGATGAAGCTTCTGATCTAGCACCGCTATTTGCAGGTGTGAAGTACGAACGTCTTGAAGGATACAATAGCTTACAATGGCCTGTAGAAGCTGATGGCACGGATTCTCCATTACTATTTACAGAAAGATTTAATTTTGACAATGGTAAAGCTAAATTTTTCCCATTAGAATTTGATAATTTCTATAAAATTAATGAAGAATACGATTTACATGTCAATAATGGGCGCGTACTTGAACATTTCCATGAAGGGAATATGACGTATAAAGTACCAGGCCTTAAATATAAAATGCCGTCAGCATTCATTGAAATTTCGCCAGAACTTGCTGAAGAACGAGGCATCCATGAAGGTGCTGCTGTAAGATTAACTTCTGAAACAGGTGAAGCGAAAGGTCACGTTCATATTACAGATCGTGTGAAGGGGAAACAAATTTATTTACCGTTAAATGACAATAATGAATCAGCAATTAATTATCTTACGAGTAGTGTGACTGACCCAGAAACACATACACCAGCGTACAAATCAACGTGCTGTCGTATGGAAGTTTTAAGCAAGCGTGGTAAATCTCCAATAAATCCTACTAACTTCCGTAATCAACAGCGTAAACCACAGTATAGCGTAGCAATTGAGAAAAAATGGGAAAGACCAGATTATGTCTTCCCAGGGGATCAGGTGATGAAATAATGGCTGAAAGAATCTCTAAAATTAAACGCATTGAAAAATCAGAAGCAGAAATCAAGGCAGAACAAGTCGCAAAAGTAACGGATGCTATTGCTGAAAATAGCGAAAGTATATTAAAAGCAATTAAACTTGTTGAAGCATTAGATGAAGCCAAAATCCTTGATGCTTTAACAGGTGCAGTTCGACAGCGGAGTACGATTACTGAAAAGATTGTCACAGAGTTAAACAAAGATCAATATTCAGGTATCATTCATAATATAGGTCAAATGGCCTTCTTGCTTGGCGATTTAAATCCAGATGATTTAAAAATCTTAGTTAAGAAATTGAATAAGGGATTACATGTAGCACACCAAGCCAGTACCAATCAGCGCACATCAATAACTGGTTTAATGGGTATTTTAAAAGACGATGATATGAACCAAACTTTGACCTATTTCTTAAATATTTTAAAAGGCATGTCTAGATAGTGTGTCGTAGGCTCTCTTCAAAGAAATCATTGAAAAATGTAAACTTTGAAGGGAGCTTTAATATTGATGAAAAGAAAGCAGACTCATATGTTTCATGATAAAATGAGAGATGTTACTAAGGAGGGAAACTATGGATATCAAAATGATTAAACGATTATCAATGATTGCGAATGTATTGATAGTACTTGGCTTAATCTCACTTTTTTTCATAAATACTATCGTAGCAATTGTCTTTTTTTTGCTATCGTTAGGTTTAAGTCTAGTTGTATTTAATATGATGTTTAAAGGTAAAAAATGGATTCGGATCGTTGTGAATGTTTCGTATGCTATCGTTTTAGTGATAGTGATAGGTGTATTATTAGCAATGACTTAATCCAAATCGTATTTAGGGGAGTTATAGATGAAAGCTTTTATTAAAAAGCATCCATCTAGGGTGTTTATCATTGTCATTTTAGCTGTGTTTTTTATTTTGCTTTTTATAAATGAAACAACATTTTTTAAGAATGATAAAACAGTAACTTTTGAAGAAGCCTTTCAACGTCAAGTAAGTCAGGGGATTTATCATACGAAGTCCAATCAAAATCAATTCGTTGAAGCGAGCAATGATGATGTGAAAGCTGCGATGCGCGTCAAATGGCGTGATTCTGATTTAAAGTATATGGATATTTCAGAACCGGTTCATTTATCTGAAGAAGAAGTGAATCAAATGTTAAAAGGTAAAGGTATATTAGAAAATCAAGGTAAAGCATTTTTAGAGGCGCAAAAAGCAACAGATGTAAATGTTATTTACCTAGTTAGCCATGCGTTAATTGAGACAGGTGAGGGACATTCGCAACTTGCCCGTGGTCTGAAACATGGTAATCAACGTTATTACAATTTTTTCGGTATTGGCGCGTTTGATAGTCATGCGGTTGAGACTGGAAAGAGTTACGCAATTGAAGCGAAATGGACTTCTCCTGAACGTGCGATAAAAGGTGGCGCTCATTTTGTTAGAGATAACTATTTTAAAAACGGTCAAATTACGCTATATCAGATGAAATGGAATCCACAAAACCCAGGCACGAATCAATATGCGAGTGATATTGATTGGCCTTCGAAAATTGCAGAACATATGCAACCATATTATGATAAATTTGGCATAAAAAAAGAAGATGTCCGGAGAGATTTTTATCGAAAATCATAGTTTAATAAAACGATATTAAGTGTTGACCAAACATCGTGACAAAACATCTTAGGAATGATGGAAAGGTATAATGAGGTGAAAGAAAATGAAAATTGGGATAGTAGGCGCTGGTATAGGAGGTCTTACACTAGCTGCTTTATTACGTGGTAAAGGATACGATGTTTATGTGTTTGAAAAAAAGACACATATAGAAGAAGTAGGTGCAGGTTTAGGTATTGGAGATAACGTACTTCAAAAATTAGGGGGCCACGATCTAGCTAAAGGGCTTAAAAATGAAGGTCAACTTTTAGAAACGATGCGTGTGCGTGACGATAAAGGTCAAGTCCTAAGTGATGTTACATTTTCTAAAGAGACGACCAATTTAGCGTTGCTCCGTCAATCTCTTGTCGAAACGATAGCGTCTTATGTTGATATAAAAGTGATTCATTTTAATCGTGAAGTGACAGATATTAAAGTGAGCGAAACCGGTGTCTCCCTCGACTTCTCTTCATCACCGACCGAGCATTTTGATCTTGTCGTAGGTGCAGATGGTTTGCGCTCTAAAATTCGCCAAACCGTGTTTCCAGATAGTAAAGTCTTGTATCAAGGTTATACATGTTTTCGTGGTATCGTGGACGATATGAGTCAAATAGGTCAAGTGGCTGAAGAATACTGGGGGAAAAAGGGAAGATTTGGAATTGTACCGTTGCTCAATGGCAAAGCGTATTGGTTTGCGACAATGAATGCTAAAGAAAAAGATGTGAAATATTTACATTTTAACAAACCATACTTACAAGCGTACTTTAATCACTTCCCTGAAAAAGTACGTACAGTACTAGATAAGCAGTCTGAAACTGACATTTTACATCATGATATTTACGATTTAAAACCATTAAAATCATTTGTTTATCAAAATCGTGTTGTATTAATAGGAGATGCTGCGCATGCTACAACACCTAATATGGGGCAAGGTGCAGGTCAAGCTATGGAAGATGCTATCGTTTTAGCTAACGTTTTAAATAAATATGACGTGCTACAAGCGCTCAAGCGTTATAATCAATTGCGCGTCAAGCATACGGCTAAAGTTATCAAACGTTCAAGAAAAATTGGCAAAATGGCGCAAAAAGAAGGAAGTTTAGGCATTAAAATGAGAAATAAGTTTATGCGCACTATACCAAATCAACTGATCGCAAGACAAACGCGATTTTTATACAAAACAAAAAGTGAATAAAAGACAAATATATTAAAGTGAGTGCACTGAAAAGTAAGGCCCAATTGGGCAATCAAAGCGTGCAATGACAACTTTATAGCTATACCTCTACAATATGAAATGAAAAATGTAAAAAATGTGCGTAAATTGGAAAAGCTTTCCGCTTGCCATTTACGCACATTTTAATTATGCATTAACGATATAGTCAGGTGTTTCACCATTCGCTTTTTTAATTAAGTTTTGAGCTACAATTTTAGCCATCATATCACGAGCTTCGTAAGTGGCGTTACCAATATGTGGTGTAATGACAACGTTATCTAAAGTTTTTAAGCCTTCTGTAATCTCAGGTTCGAATTCATATACATCGAGTGCAGCACCTTCAATGGTTTTGTTTTGTAAGGCTTCAAGTAATGCTTTTTCATGAACAATAGGGCCTCTAGAGGCGTTGATAAGGTAGCTTGTTGGTTTCATGCATTTTAATTGAGCTTCATCAATCATATGTTCCATAGAAGGGTTATACGCTGCATTGATAACAACAAAATCTGCACTTTGAAGTAGCGTTTCTAAATCCACGTAAGTTGCATCAAGCGCTTGCTCTTTATCTTCTTTGCGATGTGGACCTGTATATAAAATTTCCATATCAAATCCCTTAGCTCTACGTGCCACGGCGCTACCGATTTCACCTAGGCCGATAATGCCAATCGTTTTACCTGACACTTCACGTCCTCGGAAGAAATGTGGCGCCCAGCCATCAAAGCCTTCGTGACGCATTAATTGGTCGCCTTCAGGAATACGGCGTGCAACAGCAAGTAAAATCCCCATCGTTAATTCTGCAGTTGCATTAGTAGATGCTTTAGGTGTATTGGATACGCCGATGCCTTTTGATTTAGCATAGTCAATATCTACATTATTAAAACCTGCGCCATAATTAGCGATGAAAGCCAACTGTTTTCCACTATCAATTACGTCTTGATCGACGTTTGTAGATAATAAGCTTACAAGACCAAAAGCATTTTCGACGCCTCGCTTTAAGTCCTCTTTACTAATAATGCCCTTTCCTTCATAGACTTCAACCTCAAAATGTTCATTTAATAACTTAAGGCCAGCATCTGGAATAGGACCAGCAACAAATATTTTTTTCATCGAGTTTCCCACCTTTCTGTTCAAGTATAAAGTAAACGCTTTCTTCATGGCAAGGCATGATGATTATAGAAAAATACGAGAAGTATCAATATAATGTTGTTATTCGTGAGTGACGGTCCAATGTCAAATAACCCATGCGATTTTAGTATATATGCGAGGGGATGAATTACGTGGTTTTTAGGTAGATGAAAAACTGGAAGCGTGATATTTTTATTTCTCTTTTTAAAGCAAAAAAATAGGAAGATGAGACATAGTGTATCAACAGATCAATGTTAATACGTTTGTCCCAACCTCCTTATTAAGTGATTGTAATATATTAATTTATGTGAATAAAGCTGTATGAACCAACTTCGCTAGCCGAAATTGTACGCTCACTTATATTGAATGGTCCACCATCATAATTCATTTCAGAAACAGTAATTGAACCGTCTTCATTAACAGATTCAACATATGCCACGTGTCCCATTGGTCCTTCAGAAGATTGCATGATTGCACCTTTTTCAGGAGTATGGTCTACCGTAAATCCAGCCGCAGCGGCTGCGCTTGCCCAACTGTTTGCGTTACCCCAAGTTGAGCCGATCGAACCGCCAACTTTGTCATAAACATACCAAGTACATTGACCTGCTGTGTATAAATTACCAGCAGAAGTCACACCTTTAGAATGTGTTGATGTTGAAGTTGTTGTAGTGTTTGAACCATTTGTATATGAAGCGGCATTATTTGATGTGTAATCGTACTGTGTTGTTCCACCATTCGTATTATAATTGTAATTCCATGTATATTGATAGCTACCTTCAGCTGCATCCGCTTCTTGGTGATTTAAACCAATTGCTGCTGCACCTACTCCTGCTGTTAATGTTGTTATTGTAGCGATTTTCTTTAACATAATAAAAGTCCTCCAATGATTAAATATTTTTAGTATTGATGCTTTATTTGCTAAAAGTTTTACTGAGTATCTGACTCAAAACGATAACTTTGAATCGCTTGTTTAACGACAAAACACACTTTATCAAAAAAAATAAGCTTTGTGTGAAATGTTACAGTTTTGTAATCAAATTTAAAAAGCCTTATTCCGTTTTGTAATGATGTAACATAAGACACTTTTGTTAAAAATGGAACTAAAAGAGGTGGGGGATTTTTTAAGATATAAGCATTCAACATTGTGAAGATATACTGAAATTAAGGAAAATTACGCATATAGAAGAGGTCAATGATAGCGCTAACGCATCATTGACCTCATGATAAAATTTGAGTTTTTTATGTTGTTAAAATATTTTTTGTAATGTTTTTTGTAACAATTTTAGTACATATTATTTGAAGAAACGAATTGAAAGTGGTGGCAAATAATCTTCGCCATTATAAGCTTTAACAATCGCAACAATGTGAAAAATAAATGATAATAAAAGGATAATAGGTAAAGCAAAAAGTCCAATTAAAACAATGATTAGTATACTAGCTAAAATGGTCCAAAGTGTATAAGAGATTATAAAATTAAAGTAGTTTTTACCCGTAACATCCACAAATTTTGAGTTCTCGTATTTTATAAGCCAAATGAGCAATGGCCCTAAAATTGTAGTGAAGAATGATGTTACATAAATAAGTACGGCCATTAAACGTTCTTCTTCAGTCGGATATACACCACCAGGGGAAGAAACCGTACCATTCTTTATTTCATCATAGTGAGTCATTCCCTAGTTCACCTCCATTTGTGGAATTTTAGTGATGTATCCATATTAACATATATTGTGATAAATTTCATTTTAAGAGATGTATGAAAAGGCCCTTCAAAGCGGGTTTGACAATATATAAGATTATCTATTTCATTTTAGTCATACGTTTGTTAACATGCTTATGAGACATATTTATAGAAAATTGAGGAAATGGGGAGAGCATTATGAAAATTGCGATTGTAGGGTCAGGTAATGGCGCGGTGACAGCTGCTGTCCAAATGATGGATAAAGGGCATGACGTGCGCTTGTATTGTAGAAATCAAAGTATTCATAAGTTTGATCAAGCGAAAGCAAAGGGAGGCTTTCAATTTAATGATGAGGGACAAGAATCATTTATACCATTTACAGATATAAGTGATGATATGTCGTACGTTTTAGAGGGGGCAGAAGTGATTATGCTCATTATTCCTTCTTCATTTATCGAATATTATGCAGAATTGATGGCTTCGTATATTCATGAGAATCAAATTATCTTCTTTAATATGGCAGCAGCAATGGGCTCGGCTCGATTTATTAAAGTACTCAAAGAACTGAAAAATGAAGTGCGTCCGATTTTTGCAGAAGCGAATACGTTAACTTACGGTACGCGTGTTGACTTTGATAATGCCATTGTCAATTTATCGTTAAATGTACGCAAAGTTTATTTCTCCACTTTTAATGAGGCAGATTTAACTGAAACCTTTAAAAAAATAGAAACGTTATATCCATATATCGTTAAAGAAGAAAGTTTATGGCGAACAAATTTAGAAAATGGTAACCCAGAAGTACACCCAGGACCAACGTTATTAAATGTCGGACGTATTGATTACAGTGGTGATTTTGCTTTATATAAAGAGGGTATTACAAGACATACTGTAAGATTATTACATGCCGTTGAATTAGAACGACTCACATTAGGGCGTAAGCTCGGCTTCGAACTTGAAACAGCTAAAGAAGGACGTATCGAACGCGGTTACTTAGAACGTGAAGATGAAGATAAGTCACTTAAAAGTTTATTTAATGATAGTCCTGTGTTTTCTCAAATTCGAGGTCCACATCAAGTAAATAATCGTTATTTAACAGAGGATATCGCCTATGGTCTTGTTTTATGGTCTAGTTTAGGTCGTGAAATCGGAGTTCCAACGCCTAATATAGATGCGATTATTGTCATTGCTTCTACGATTTTGGAACGTGATTTTTATAAAGAAGGTTTAACAATTGAAGATTTAGGCCGCGAAAACGTCGGTTTAACATCCTATTAATCGTGAAGGGGAGATGATTAATGAAACGTCAACCTACTTTGTTAGATTCTGTATCAACGATTGTTGTGATGATGGTCGTCGTTTGTGTAGGGTTTCTCTTTTTTAAAATACCTGTACAACCTTTACTGATTATTGCTTCAGCATATGCCGCTTTTATTGCATGGCGAGTGGGCTTACGATGGAAAGATCTTGAAGAGGGGATTACAGAACGCTTAGCTACAGCAATGCCAGCGCTTTTTATTATACTTTCAGTTGGGATTATTGTAGGAACTTGGATGTATTCAGGCACCGTTCCGGGCTTGATTTATTATGGCTTGAAATTTTTAAGCCCACAATTTTTCTTAGTCTCTGCCTTTTTAATTTCAGCGGTATGTTCAGTGGCCACTGGTACAGCATGGGGTTCTGCATCTACGGCGGGTATCGCGTTAATTGCGATTGCGATACAAATGGACATTCCAGCCGGTATGGCAGCAGGTGCAATTATTTCAGGCGCTGTGTTTGGTGACAAAATGTCACCATTATCTGATACAACCAATTTGGCTGCCCTTGTGACGAGAGTGAACATTTTTAATCATATTAAACATATGATTTGGACAACGATTCCAGCATCATTAATTGGTATTGTGATTTGGCATATTGCTTCAATGGGATTAGCGCATCAAGCGAACACTAAAAATATCCAAAATTTGTTAAATGATATAGATTTGATGTATCATATTAACATTTTCATTTGGATTCCTGCACTTGTGATTATTATATGTTTGGCTTTGAAAATGGCTACTGTCCCAGCGATGTTAATTTCAAGTGCTTCTGCGATTATAGTAGGGGCAGTTAACCACGGTTTTAAAATTCAAGATGGATTTAAAGCAACATTTAAAGTTTTTACACCAGATATGTTACTCACTAAAACGGATGCGCTTTCTAAAAATGCATTAACCCTTATTGAACAAGGGGGCATTATGAGCATGACTCAAATTATCGTCACGATTTTTTGTGGTTATGCATTTGCGGGAATTGTTGAGAAGGCAGGCTGTTTAGACGTATTATTAGAATCAATATCTAGTAAGATTAACCATAGAGGTTCATTGATATTAGTAACAGTTATTGGAACGTTAACAATGGTACTTGCGGCAGGCGTAGCTTCTATTGCGATTATTATGGTGGGTGTATTGCTAATGGATATGTACAATAAAATGGGTTACGATCGCGTAAATTTATCGCGTACACTTGAAGATTCAGGGACAATGGTGTTGCCATTAATTCCATGGGGGACATCAGGAGTTTACTATACACAACAATTAGGCGTAGAAGTAAGTGAATTTTTCATTTGGGCAATTCCTTGTTATTTATGTATTATTATCGCATTATTTTATGGTTTCACAGGTATCAGTATTAAAAAAACCAAGCAGAAAATGAAGGTGTCACACCGATACGGTAAGCTGTGAACAAACTATTTTGATAATATGTACAATTTATAGGTTTAAAATGTCAATTTTCGGTAATACTAATAATGTAAATGAGGTAAATCCATATATTACTCAATAGTGCTTTGTAGCGAGGATACTATTAGAATCTGGAATTTACCAATTTATTAATCAATATTTACTAGTTATAAAAAGTCCTTCTATTGTTAGGGTTTCATCTTTGTTTAGTATTTTGTAGCGATTGTACTTTACAAAGTGGAACCCTTATTTTTATGGTTCTGTTATGACACAAAAATAAGGGAGTGGGACAGAAATCTATTTGATTTCGTTGTCCCACCCCCACAAGGCTGACTAGGGTTGAAATGAGCTAGTAAGCGAAGTTTCAATCCAGTCAGCTACTGTGCTTATTAGCAGTTACCTTCTCATTATAGAAGTGGGACAGAAATCTATATGATTTCTGTCCCGCCCCCTTAACTAAAAGATATTTGAAATATTTAATAGTGATCGGAATTAGTGAATGTAATTATAGCTTGCAGCTGCACTTGCTGAAATCGTACGTGATGTAACAACACCCGGGCCATGACCATAATTCATTTCAGAAACAGTGATTGAACCATTGCTATTTACAGATTCTACATATGCTACATGACCAAAAGGACCTGAAGCAGTTTGTAAAATCGCGCCTGCTTTTGGTGTATTGTTAACAGTATATCCTGCTGAAGCAGCTGCGCTTGCCCAATTGTTTGCATTGCCCCAAGTTGAACCAATTGTACCGCCTACACGATCAAATACATAATATGTACATTGTCCTGCAGTGTACAAGTTAGAACCAGATGTTCCTTTTGAAACAGTACGTGTTGCTGAAGTTGATGTTGTATATGCGTCGTTTGAAGCCGTTGTTAATTTAGGCGCTGATGTAGTTGCTAATGTTGTGTAGCGTTGTGCCGGAGCTGAAGTAGATGTTGTATAAGCAACGTTGTTTTGAGTTGTGTAACCATTATATGAAGCTTGACCACCATTAAATTGAGATGGTGACCAATTACCTTGCCATGTAAAATGGTATTGGTTATTTTGGTCAATTGTATAGCTATAGCTATATGATGTTGGATCATTTGGGTTATAACCACCGTTGTATTCTGAAGCGTGTGCTTCATGTCCATGAGCTAAAGTGATTGCAGCTACACCTGCAGTAGCGATTGTAGTTGTAGCGATTAATTTTTTCATTTGAAAAAGTCCTCCTAAAAAGTTAATACGTTTAGATTAAAAGACTGTGTGCATAAGCGACTGAACGACGATAGTGTTTGTAATAATTTACATTATCTTAACAACGAATAATACTCTAACAAAAAAAGTGTTGTTTGTGGGTGTCGTTAACATTTTGTAATTTTTAAGAAAATTCCCATGAATTATTTTGGAATAAAATGATATGTAAAAGTGTTTATTCATAGACTTTATAGTGTTCAGTAAATAAAATTTGGATTTGTGTGAAAACAATTGTTACTGTTTTGTAATATGCTTGTCATTCGAAAATAGATTGTTTCAAATTGAGCTAAAATTTAAAGATGTGTATTAAAAGACGCCATACCTACTATTTTCATGCTCAGAATGGCTTTAGGACGCAGATAATTATCAAAAAAACGATGAAATCTATGAATACAATGCTGTCTTGATCTTTAATTTTGATAAAAACACAGATTAAGTATTTTCCAACAGACCTTGATATAATCAAGATAAGACTATTTTTGAAGGAGCGGATTGTAATGATTCTTGATCGTGTGAATCCAGAAGATTTATTTCCAACTGAAAAAGAGGGACCAGCTGTATTAGGTATTATTGAATATGAGGTACAAGGACAAAGTGAATATGAAGGCGCATATATCGCAACGAATGAACGTCTGATTATGAACGTAGATATGAACGGGCAATTTTATTATCGAAATATTCCTTATGAAGATATTTCAAGTGTTGCTTACGAAGACGGCGTACTTTGGTTCGATTTTGAAGTGGGGAAAATCGCAATGAAAGAGATTAAGAGTCAAAATGTTGAGGCATTTATCGACTATGTTAAACAATATATGAAGTAATTTGAAGAGGTTGGGACACAATCGTGCGCTTAAATTACAGCTACTGTTTTTTGAGCGTCGTAATTGATTGTGACTCGGCCTATTTTCATGTTTAAGGGAAAATTTTTAGAGCGTACAAAAAAGGGAAAAAAGACGGTTTATCAAGTAGATATTTCTAATTCGAAATAAATTGATTGACACACCGTTAAAACGGCACTATAATTTAGGTATAAAAAATATACTTAAGAGAGGTGACAATTCATGAAAATAGAATTAGGGTTAAGTTCATTTGCAGATAATCACGAAATTTATACCGAAGAGGGTTCATTTCCTGCAATTTCAAATGCTGAGCGTATTCGGAACATTGTTGAAGAGATTCAAGTTGCCGATGAGGTCGGATTAGATGTATATGGATTGGGAGAACATCATCGTCATGATTATGCAGTTTCTAGCCCAGCTACCGTGCTAGCAGCGGCAGCTTCAACAACGAAAAATATTAAATTATCTTCTGCGGTAACAGTTTTATCGTCAGACGATCCAGTACGTGTATATCAACAATTTTCAACAGTAGACGCTATTTCTAATGGACGTGCTGAAATTATGGCAGGACGAGGTTCATTTATCGAATCTTTTCCGTTATTTGGCTATGATTTGAAAGATTATGAACAATTATTTGACGAAAAATTACAGCTATTAATGGAAATTAATCAAAATGAAATTGTACATTGGGAAGGTCATCTAAGATCAAGTATTCATGGTTTAGGAGTTTATCCAAGAGCGGATAAAACAATGCCAATTTGGCTTGCTACAGGCGGTACACCTGAGTCTTCCCTTAAAGCAGGATCACTGGGTCTACCGATTACGTATGCGATTATAGGTGGCAACCCTAAACGTTTTGCGAGAAATGTTGCGATGTATAAAGCAATGGCCGAGTCTCATGGATATCAATCTAAAGATTTACGCATTGCGTCACACTCTTGGGGGTATATTGCAGATACAGATGAAAAAGCACAAATAGAATATATGCCGTCGACTGAAGCACATTACAATATCATCGCCAAAGAACGCGGATGGCCACCATTTACGTATGAACACTTTCAAAGAGAAATTGGTTCGAATGGGGCAATGTATGTAGGTAGTCCAGAAACAGTTGCGCAAAAAATAATAGAGACGATTGAAGCATTGGGACTAACGCGATTTATGTTACATTTACCAATTGGTTCTATGCCACATGAACGCACGCTTAAAGCGATTCGTTTATTTGGTGAAAAAGTAAAACCCATTGTAGATGAATATTTTGAAAACAAATAATAAGGAGAGGTTGTATGATGTTATTAAGATATGCAGCAAATTTAAAAGTAGCAAAAGAATTATTAGAGGCAGCTAAACCAAAATTGAAAAATGATAAAGGATTAAGAGAAGCATTTGAATCTTTTAATCTATCACCAGAACTCGTACGTGTAGTGGGGGCGGCTGAAACAGCTGCGGCAGTACTTTTCGGGTTAAGTATTTTTAGTAAACGTTTATCGCAACTAGGCTCTATTATAACGATTGTTGTTTTAGGTGTCGCAATTCAAAAACATTTTAAAGCAGGACATGGTAAAGAAGGTGCACAACATGCCATTGATGTCGTGTCTTTAGCTGGTTTAAGCTTAGCTGACACTTTAGTAAGTCGTAAATAAAGTGTTGATGTATAACGCTACGTAAACATAACATAGCCACCTAAAAGAAGACATAAAAACGTCTTTTTTTGGGTGGTTATTTTACATGGAACCTAAAAATTTGGAGATTTGAGAATATTTTGAATTTAACTTCAAAAAGTAATTGAAAAAACTGCGCGCACGGTTTAAAATACAACTGTTAATAAATTAAATTTCCAAGTCAATATAGTTTTTAGAGAAATAGAAAATTTACGTATACATCTTGGATAGACAACTGCTGAGGTGATTAAATTGAAGAAATATCCAATCAAAAATATGAAAGAATTCATTGAGATTACACGTACAACAAAAGAAGTATTTAGCAACATTAAGAAAGAACATGCACTTACATACGAAGAATTGTATATTCTTGTGCATCTGCATGAAAACGAATTGCCAGCGTATAATGTTAAAGACATCATCACAGTATCCAATTTTAAACCGTATTATATTACTAAAGCCCTCCAAAAACTTAAAGAAAATGGCTATTTATCTAAAAAGCGCAATGAACATGATGAACGGACGGTTATTATTGAAGTTTCACAAGAACAGTATCAAAAGATCAAACAGCTTTTTAACGAAATTGAAGCTCAGTTTTAATCAGTCATTTTTGAAAGAAGGATGCATTATTGAAATCGTAAAAAAGATTTCTTCCATATAAAGGATGCGTCATTTTCTTGTAAACATGTGGCATTCAAATCAAAGAGAGTGAGACGACGAAATCTAAACGATTTCCGTCTTACTCTCTTCATTATTAGGCACCGTATTTAAAATGTATTATAATGTTGAGTGTTAAGGTAAGAAATGATGTTGAAAGAGAGTGAATGAAATGCAATCGGTGTTAATTCAGTCTGATATTCAAAGAGAATGGGTCAAAAAATTAGAATCGCAAAGAGAAATGTTTGAATCGTGCGCGCATCAAAATGATCAAACAGCGACATTTCCATATAAGAATATCCAATGGTTAATAGACAGTGGCTATACGCAGCTTACACTTCCAAAAGCGTATGGTGGAGGTGGCGCTACAATTGAAGATATGGTCATCCTTCAAACAGTGCTCGGTTCAATCGATGGGGCTACGGCGCTTTCTATCGGATGGCATATGGGATTAATTGGTGAGCTTTTCGAAAAACAAAGTTGGGATTCAAAGTTATTGAATCAACTGGCGGATGATGTTAAAAAGGGTGCCTTGATTAATAGGGCAGTGAGTGAAGCAGAGACAGGGAGTCCAACACGAGGCGGAAAGCCCATGACGTATGCGAAGCGTGAAAACGGACATTATGTCATTAATGGTGTAAAAACATTTACTTCTATGAGCCCGGCTTTAACACATATCCTTGTCGCGGCACACATTCCAGAACAAGACACAGTTGGTTTTTTCTTAGTGAAACAGAATGACAAAGGTGTAACAATTGCGAACAATTGGGATATGATGGGGATGCGGGCGACAGAAAGTCACGATTTAATTTTAGAAAATGTGCGTGTACCTCTTGAACATCTCGTAGAAGTAAAAGGCCAAGCATCACAATATCAAAATGGTTGGTTGTTGCATATTCCAAGTACTTATTTAGGTATTGCGCAAGCCGCAAGAGATTATGCTTTTATGTTTGCCAAAACATATCAGCCTAACAGTATTGATGGCGTGATTGCAGACTTGCCAGTTGTCCAACAAAACTTAGGAAAAATGGAGACAAAGTTACTAACAGCGAGACATATGTTATGGAGTACTGCGCGTGCATACCAACAAAACCCTACAGCACAATTCATTCAAAGCGAAACAAATGCAAGCAAAGTAGTTGTGATGAATGAAGGCATAGACGTGATTGATTTAGCTATGAGAATTGTAGGCGCGAAAAGTTTAGAAATGTCACGTCCTTTACAAAGGTATTATCGTGATATGAGAGCGGGACTGCATAATCCACCTATGGAGGATTTAGCTTTTAGCAAAATAGCCCAAGTTGGCATCGAAATGACAAAATCAAAATCGTGACTCACCTACGAAAGAGCGTATTTTTAATCTAGATGATTGAAAGATGAGGCTATGCTTTATATAATGAGACGAAAGATGATAGAGGGAGACTCGCATATGCGCTATTTATTAATAGCTGTCGGCATTACCTTCACATTGCTTGGGTTTGCAGGGGCGGTGTTACCATTATTACCGACCACACCATTTTTACTCGTTGCAGTAATATGCTTTGCAAAAAGTTCGAAGCGTTTTCACGATTGGCTCGTACAAACAAAGATTTATCAAGCATACGTTGAAGATTTTAAATTGTACCGCGGTTATACAATGAGAAAGAAAATTCAACTTTTAATCAGTCTTTATATCGTAGTAGGCTTTTCAATATGGGTGGTAGAAATACCTTTAATTAGAATTGGATTAATGCTAATGCTTCTACTTCAAACAGTAGTATTATTTACTTGGGTACGTACATTACCCAAAAGTCATGATATAAGGAAAAAACAATAAACTTTTTAGAAATTATAAACAGATTATGTCATAGAGATAAAATAAAAATGAAATACACTTATCAGGGCAGGACAACGAAATCAATAGATTTCTGTCCTGCATGATAAAAAAGAGCAATAAAGTTAAAGAGTACAGTAGCTGTCTGAATTGAAGATGCGCTTTGCAAGCTTCCTTCAATTCTAGACATCCTTGTGGGGGCAGGACAACGAAATCAATAGATTTCTGTCCTGCATGATAAAAAGAGCAATAAAGTTAAAGAGTACAGTAGTTGTCTGAATTGAAGATGCGCTTTGCAAGCTTCCTTCAATTCTAGACATCCTTGTGGGGGCAGGACAACGAAATCAATAGATTTCTGTCCTGCTCCCTTAAATTGCTCTGTGTAGATATGGTGTTGTACAATAGTGATGATTATTATGATTGGAGGCAGATTTCATGAAAAGATGGGTTTTACCTTTAGTGATTTTTGTAGTTGTTTTAGCTGCGTGTGGTCAAAATAATAGTAATGACGCATCACAATCTAATCAAAAAACATTAAATCTAAAAACAGCAGAGTGACAACAAAAAGTACAAATACCTAAAAAGCCAAAACGTATTGTAGTTTTAGCACCGACATATGCTGGAGGATTAAAGTTTTTAGATGCAAATATCGTCGGTGTTTCAAATCAAGTGGAACAAAGCCCCGTATTGAAAAAGCAACTTAAAGATGTTGAAAAAATAGGAACTGAGGACGTTGAAAAAGTTGCTTCTTTAAAGCCTGATTTAATCATTACATATAATACAGACAAAAATACTAAAAAGCTTGAAAAAATTGCACCAACTTTAGCGATAGATTATTCAAAGTATAATTATCTTGAGCAACAAGAACTCTTGGGAAAAATCATGAATAAAGAAAAAGAAGTTGCTGAGTGGAAAGCAAAGTGGGAAAAACAAACGGCAAATGATGGAAAAGTCATTAAGCAAAAAATAGGCGATGACGCGTCAGTATCTATCTTTGAAGGTTTTGATAAAAAGATTTACACGTATGGTAAAAACTGGGGTCATGGCGGTGAAGTGATATATCAAGCCTTTGGTTTAAAAATGCCTTCAGAATTAGAAAAAGCAACGAAAAAAGATGGCTGGAAAGAAATATCTAAGGAAGAGATTAGAAAAGTTGCTGGTGATTACATTGTTATGACTAAAGCACCAGATGCAGCATCACCAGAATTTTCTAAAACAGCGATGTGGTCGAATTTACCAGCTGTAAAAAATCATCAACTTATTGAAGTGGATGCCAATATTTATTGGTATAACGATCCGTATTCATTAGAAGTGATTCGCAAGGATTTAAAAGAACAATTTTTGAAATAAGGTAAAAAAGGATGGAACGAGACGCATGCGCTAGATGAGTGGCAAACGTTGTTGTTCCATCCTTTTTAATATGTTTGATTATTTTCTAACATAGTTACTTACTTTATGTTTTTCATAAATCGTTAAACCTGTAATGTCTTTGCGTCGAACAGGAATAATTAAACTTGCAACGTACGCTGCGATAAAGGCAACGAAAAATGCGATGATTGATATATAAAACGGAGAACCTGCGCCACCGATGCCTTGTAAGAAATAGCTCGTTACAACAGCGATGAGTAAACCTACAATAACACCTACACCATGCGTACGTTTAGTGAAAATACCTACTGCAAAAATACCAGCAAGTGGTACTCCGAAAAGACCAGTAATAAGTAAGAATAAATCCCACATATCGCTTGAATTAGACGCGATTAAGTAAAGTGATGCTAATAAACTGATCAATCCAACAACAATAGTGGATAATCGTGCGAAGCGTACTTCCGCTTTATCGCTTTGTTTGCCAAAAAAGCGTTGTTTAATATCAATCGATAGACATGCAGAAATAGAGTTTAAACTTGATGAAATCGTCGATTGTGCTGCCGCAAAAATAGCAGCGATTAATAGCCCCCCTACAAATGGAGGCATTTCTGTAAGAATGAAATATGGCACAATAGATGATGTATTAAAGTCTTTAGGTAATGACGTTTGATGTTCATAAAACGCATATAACGCCGTACCCATACCAAAGAAAATAGGTGCCGAAATGAGGGCTAAAATCCCATTGGTCCAGATCGATTGAGATGTTTCTTTCATGGATTCGGAAGCTTGGTAACGTTGTACAACGTCTTGGCTTGCTGTGTATTGTTGTAAGTTATTAAAAACACTTCCTAAAAAGATGATTGGAATTGCTGCCGCTGCCGCGCTGAATTTCCAGTTATCTGCACTAATAAATTTTTTGTTTGCAATGGCGTCGTGAGCGACTGTCGATAAACCACCATCGACTTGGACGACAGCCATTACAATGATAACAACCGCACCTCCAAGTAAAATAACCCCTTGAATAAAATCGCTCCATACAACGCCTTCAAATCCACCAAGAAATGTGTAAATAATACATAAAATACCTACTAAGCAAGCTACGAGATATGGATTAATATCTGAAACTGCTGTGATGGCAAGCGTTGGTAAATAAATAACAATAGCAATACGGCCGAGATGAAACAACACGAACAGTAAAGAACCGATGACGCAAACGGTTGGATTGAAACGCGCTTCTAAATATTCATATGCTGATGTAACATGTAATTTTTTAAAAAACGGAATATAAAAGTAAATGAGTAAAGGAATAATAGCTACGATAGCAATATTTCCTGCAATATACGACCAATCCGTCAGAAAAGACTTTTCAGGTGTCGACATAAATGTAATGGCACTTAATGTAGTAGCATAAATTGAAAATCCAACTACCCAAGCAGGTAAACGGCCGCTTGCTGTAAAGAAACTATCTGTATCTTTACCAGCGCGCTTCGTAAAATATGCCCCAATCGCAAGCATCAATAATAAATAAAGGATTAAAGCAATCCAATTCCACAATCCAAAACCAATGGTATTCATAATCAAAACCCCTCTCTATTGCGTTTAAAAACAATTGAAATCATCTATGACGCTGTGACGTTAGAAACTATAAGTTGTACTTTTGAATGAGTGACTTTAACTGTGGGCGTAAGGACTCGTCAAATGGATGGAATGGTGCTTTAGGTAAGCCAGTATTGATTCCTTTTTCGCCTAAAGCAGCTTTGAGTGTCGGATATAATCCCATATTTAGGACACTTTCAATAATATCGTTAGACTCTTTTTGTAACGCATAGGCTTTCTCAACATTACCTAAACGCGCTTCCTTAAAAATCGCTTGAGCACGCACACCGTTAATATTGTAAGTTGAACCAATTGCCCCATCTACACCTGAAATGGCCGCTTGTACTAACATTTCGTCAAATCCAGAGAAAATAAGCTTATCCGGAAATGCGTGACGTAAACGCTCAAGCAAGAAAAAGTCGGGTGCCGTGTATTTCACACCGATAATGTGTTCATTTTCAAACAATGTTTTGAATTGATCTATTGTGATATTAACGCCAGTTAAACCAGGAATAGAGTAAATAATCATATCGTTTTGTGTTGCTTCAATAATTTTGAAATAGTAATCACGAATTTCTTCAAATGTAAATGGATAGTAAAATGGCGTTACTGCGGATAATGCATCGTACCCAAGTTCAGTAGCATATTGTCCTAAAGCAATGGCTTCATTTAAATCAAGGGATCCAACTTGAGCAATTAACTTAATTTCATTTTGTGCTTCTTCTTTTGCGATGCGAAAAACGGTTTTTTTCTGTTCGGTATTCATTAAAAAATTTTCTCCAGAACTACCGTTTACATAGAGCCCGTCGAGTTGTTGCACATCAATAGCGTTTCGCACAATTTCTCGTAAGCCACTTTCAATAATTTGTCCATCTTTATCGAAAGGAACTAAAAGTGCGGCATATAAACCTTTTAATTCATGTTTCATAATGAACCTCCTAAATATGTTGAAATATTGGTCTGACCAATTTATACTTTAATTGTAAGCGCTGCCATAAGAATGGTCAATATATAATTTTATTGTCGAAAAAGTTGATATGATAAACTAAAGACGTTACGAAAGGGGATATCGTTGAAATGGAAACTGCATCCGGACGTCAAAGTTTAAAAGAAAAAATGGTAGAAAATATAAAAGCCTATATTTTGGAAGAGCATTTAAAAGTGGGGGATAAACTCCCAACTGAACGTAAGCTTGCCGAAGACTATCAAGTGAGTCGTTCAGTAGTGAGAGAGGCTTTAAGCTATCTAGAAAATACAGGGGTAACAGAAAGTGTTCAAGGAAAGGGCACGCTTGTGAAGGCTCAGGACATCACCTCTTTAATTGAAGGGTTTTTATTTAGTTTTCAAGTGTCACAAGGGAGCCTTAAAGATTTGATGATGTTACGTTTAACCTTTGAGCTAGCTGCGATTGATGTAATGGAACGTAATCAAACGGCTTTGGATACAATAGAGCGTGCGCTAGTTAATGATGCTTCTAGTTTTACTAGAGAAGACGATAAAGCTTTCCATCAAAGTATATTAGAAGCGGTAAATTCGCCGCTTTTTAAACAGATGAGTACAGTAGTACAAGCTTACTTTTATCAATCGCCTATCCAATCAACGATAGAAGATAATGAATTAAGTATTCATGACCATAATGCGATTTATAATGCATTAAAAGCGCAAAATTTTCCTAAAGCAAAAGAATTATTAACGCAACATTTATTGAGAGGTGCAACTTTTTATGACGAAAATCGCATTTGATATCGGAGGGACATTTTTA
The DNA here is from genome assembly GCF_020883535.1 of Staphylococcus ratti. Lineage (NCBI taxonomy): Bacteria > Bacillati > Bacillota > Bacilli > Caryophanales > Staphylococcaceae > Staphylococcus > Staphylococcus ratti. Next base: position 570,287 of record NZ_CP086654.1, read on the forward strand.
AAGTCAGCAATTATTGATGGGACTTTTAAGCTTAGAGGCTATGAAAAGCAACCGACACCTGAAAATTCACAATCTCCAATCGTAGATGAAGTTTTGAGAAGGGTAAAAAGATATGTAGAGACTTACGATTTAAAAAAAGTAAGTATTGGCATTTCAACAGCGGGTGCTGTCAATCGCAAAGAAGGTAAAATTGTGTACGCAAACGATAACATTTTGAATTATTCAGGAACAAATTTTAAACGTGCCTTAAAACCGTATACAACAAATGTCCATGTATATAATGATGTGGACGCCGCAATGTTAGGGGAACTGATTTCTCGAAAAGAACCTATTTGGAGTGCATTCTGTTTAACGTTAGGTACAGGGATTGGTGGAAGTTATTTTCATAAAGATATAGGGCTTTCACAAGGCGCAAGATGGCGTGCGAATCAAATTGGCAATTTACTGTACGATCCGATTTCAAAAACCAACTATGAACAACGTGCTTCAACGCAAGCATTAAAAAGTCTAATGAGAAAAAGCGGTCATGGACATGAAAATGTCGTACAACTTTTTGAAGAAGCGAAACAAAATACGAAAGCGCGTCAGTTACTTGAAACTTGGGGATATGAAGTGGCACGAGGTATTGCAGAAATTCAAATTATGTATGATCCTAAAGTCATCATTATTGGCGGAGGTATTTCTCAACAAGGACAAGCGCTATTAGATTATATTTGTCCCTATGTTCAAGTGTTTTTACCACCTCATTATGGAGGTGCCAAAATTGAAACGGCACGTTTACAAAATCACGCCGCGTTGGTTGGTGCGGTTTCAAAATTGTAAACACTATATAAAAAATGTTTACATTCGTGTATAATACGGTAATGGCGATAAAGTGAGCGATTTTATACCAGTTCATGAGAAAAGGAAAAATGGGAATAGTAAAGTATATACATTCCTATTACTCATTGCTTTTGACCTACTCACTTTGTATTTGAACGTCAAAAGCTTAAAGGGAGGAAATAAAGTGAAGTTACGTTTACTTGTTTATACAGCATTAATGGCTGCAATCATTGCCGTATTAGGATTAGTGCCACCCATACCGCTCAATTTTTTACCGGTACCTATTGTATTGCAAAACATTGGTGTTTTTTTAGCGGGAATGATATTAGGGCGAAAATACGGGGCACTTAGTGTAGTTATCTTTTTATTGTTAGTTTTATGCGGAGCCCCATTGTTAAGTGGTGGTCGTGGAGGCATTGGTGTACTGATGTCGCCAAGTGCAGGATTTCTTATTATGTACCCAGTAGTCGCATTTTTGATTGGTTGGGCGCGTGATCGTCAAATTGAATCATTAAATGTTTTTAAAGCTTTTACGATTATTACTATATTTGGGGTGCTTTTATTAGATACAGTTGGTGCCATTGTGATGGGCTTTATTGCGGAGATTCCGACGAAAAATGCACTTTATTCTTCTTTAGCATTTGTACCAGGTGATCTCATTAAAGCGATAATTGCATCATTTATTGCAATAGCATTAATTAAAAACCCAGTGACAGGACGGGCGTTAAAACAGACTCAATAAATCCAAAAAGGGGATGAGACAAGTGCATCATGTATCAATGAATGAGATTTATACAGATGGAAATAACGTCGAAACAACTGAGCGTTATACGCGTTACCTTACCCCTGAACAACCACTTAAATTTGATGCGAATAAATGGCGTTATCATTACATGCCAGATGTTTTAACATTTAAAGGGGATATGTTACATCAACAGCAACAACATCGCAATCAGAATTCGCAACACCTTAATTTTGAATTTCCGGTAGACGTACGTCCATCATCGGATATGTTGCGTATGTTGAGGGAGAACGGCTTTGAATTAGGGTGTGTAGAAATGTACGCCATTGAAGGTACTGAGCTTGCGCAGCTTACTGAAAAAGAGGTCGTATTAAAGCAAATTTCTGTAGCTCAAATAGAAGATTATTTTAAAATTTTTAATGAACTGAGCGCATCGTATGGTCAAGCATATATAGAAGAAGCAAACCACCATATTCAAAACGAGATTGCACATGGTCAAGGACAACTTGAATATTATGTTGCGTATGATGGCCATTGTCCAGTGGGGATTTTAAATTTAATCCAAGGTGAACAAACTTTAGAATTAGATGGTTTTGCGGTACATACTGACTACCAAAGAAAAGGATATGGCACACGGATTCAAGCGCAAGTAGGCAAGCTCGCTGGCAAGCGTACAGTAGTTTTAGTTGCAGATTCAGAAGATACGGCAAAAGAGATGTATATTAAGCAAGGCTATACGTATTTACATTATCGATACAGTGCCTTACTTGAATTGAAATAAGGAAGATGTTGGAATAGCAGCGTTTAGGATTTGAGCAATCCTTCGCTATGATTCCGCATCTTCCTTTTCATTTTTTTCGTTTACATTTATAATTCGATGCGCATGACTGTAAATGTTGAAGTGGCCTTCTCTAACAAAGCCAATCGCTGTAATATTTAAATCATTTGCGAGTTGTACCGCAAGTGTTGTCGGTGCAGATTTAGAAATAATCATCCCTACACCAATTTTAGCAGCTTTGATTAAAATTTCAGATGAAATTCTCCCACTAAAAATTAAAATTTTATTTCTAACAGCGATATCATTGTCAATACAGTAACCATATAATTTATCTAAAGCATTATGGCGTCCAATGTCCTGACGATGAATAAAAAAATGTTGCCCATCACTAATAGCAGCATTATGTAAGCCGCCAGTCGCTTGGAATGTAGCACTTTCATCTTGAAGTTGTTGCATCATCATTAAAATTTGTTCCGGATAAAGTTGTATGTTTGACATTGAAGTTTTCGCCATCGCAGCATCATTTTGAAAGTAAAATTCACGGCTTTTCCCACAACATGAGGCAACGAGCCTTTTCGTAGAAAGTTGAGTACGCTCATGTAACTGATACGTAATTTCAACATATGCAAATCCTTTACTATCATCTATATCCAGTTGCTTTAATTCTTGTCGCTTAAGAATAATGTCTTCCGACGCTAAAAAACCTAAGACCAATTCTTTTAAATTCGTAGGACTGCAAATGATCGTCGCAAATTCCTCACCATTAATCATTATCGTTAATGGGAATTCAGTTACGTAATCATCAAATGTGGTAAATAATGTATTATTCTCATAACGTATGATTTTTTGGTTGTAACGTATATCTCGATTCACTTCAAGCCCCCCTTATAGCTTTATATTTATTTTACGCTTAAAACTGAATTTATAAAACAGATTCGTTTTTTTAAGGAGAGATAAACTTTTTAATGAAATGTTGTGATAGGACGTGCGTAAAATGCAGTTTTGATAGATAATAATAGAAAGCGTTTTAATTTAACTTTTGAATGGGGGACACATCAGATGAAAAGATTATGGTTAGTGGGCGTGAGCTTAATTTTATTAATGGTAGTTATTGCCGGCTGTGGAAAAGATGATTCAAACTCATCTAAAAACAATCAACTGACGATTTCAGCGGCGGCAAGTCTTACAGATGTTACGAAAGCGTTAGAAAAAGAATTTAAAAAGTCATACCCTGATACGAAAATTGAATTTAACTATGGAGGATCTGGAGCTTTAAGACAACAGATTGAAAAAGGAGCACCTGCAGATGTATTGATGTCTGCGAATACAAAAGATGTGGATGCTTTAAAATCTCAAAATAAAGTAAAAGATACTTATGATTATGCACATAATAAATTGGTTTTAATTAAGCAAAAGGGTAAACCGGCAGAAGATTTAAAGCAATTGTCACAAGATGCGCATGTTGCTATCGGTGAGGTAAAATCTGTTCCAGCAGGAAAATATGCCAAAACGTATTTAGAATCTCAAGGATTATGGGAAAAAGTACAACCTCACATCGTCTATACTAAAGATGTACGAGAAGTGTTAAACTATGTAGACAAAGGAAATGCAAATTATGGCTTTGTCTATGAGACGGATTTGTTTGCTGGAGAGACTCAAAAATCAAACGTTGAAAAAGTAACATCGGTTCAATTAGATAAACCGATTACTTATCGCATGGGACGTATTTCAGATAGTCAAGAAAGTAAAGCATGGACAAAATTCATGAAAAGTAAAAAAGCAAAAGCAATTTTAAAAGATTATCATTTTGAAGTATAGGTGATACTATGGCTGATTTAACGCCGCTTTGGATTTCTCTGCGTGTGGCTATAATAAGCACGCTTATCGTAGTCGTTTTAAGTGTGTTATTGGCAAAAGTCTTATATCATAGGCAAAATACGTGTACGCGTCTGATCGAAAGCTTTGTGTTATTGCCTATCATTTTACCTCCAACAGTGTTAGGATTTTTACTACTCATTACTTTTTCTGTCGAAGGTCCATTAGGCCATCTCATCACGAAAGATTTAGGTATTCAAGTTGTTTTTTCTTTAGTAGGAGCAACGTTAGCTTCTGTTATTGTTAGCTTTCCGTTAATGTATCAACATACTGTTCAAGGCTTTCGAAATATTGATACACAAATGTTAAATGCTGCGCGTACGATGGGCGCTTCAGAAACTAAAATCTTTTTAAAGCTCATTTTACCTTTATCGAAACGTGCGTTGATTTCAGGGGCAATGTTGTCTTTTGCGCGTGCGATTGGAGAGTTTGGAGCGACGTTAATGGTGGCAGGTTATATACCAGGTCGTACGAACACGTTACCTTTAGAAATTTACTTTTTAGTACAACAAGGTCGAGAACATCAAGCTTGGCTTTGGGTACTTGTGTTAGTTGCATTTTCAATTACAGTGATTGGTACGATGAATATGCTTAATAAAGACGGTTATAGAGAGAGGGATTAGATGTTAAATGTACAATTAAAGCACCATATTAACGGGCATTTAATCCAATTACATTTGCATTCAGAGCATCCTAAAATTTATGCAATCGCAGGTGTTTCTGGTATGGGCAAAACAACGTTACTCAATATGATAGCGGGATTACGAACGCCAGAAGAAGGATACATTCAGCTAGGCGGAAGAACGCTTTTAGATACAAAGCAGCGTTGTAATCTGTTGCCACAAGCTAGAAATGTCGGGTATCTGTTTCAAGATTATCAACTCTTTCCACATATGACAGTACTTCAAAATATTAATTTTATGCATCCGGATCTGACACATGTAGAGACGTTATGTCGCGCTTTAAAAATAGAACATTTAAAACATATGTATCCAGAACGTTGTTCAGGCGGAGAAAAACAACGTATTGCATTGGCACGTGCATTGAGCCAAAAACCTGACTTGCTTTTATTGGATGAGCCATTTTCGAGTTTAGACGATGAAACCAAAGAAGAAAGTATCCAACTTATCAAATTTATTTATGATTTATGGCAAATTCCAATTATTTTTGTCACGCATTCGAAATATGAAGCAACGCAATTAGCAGATGAAGTAATTAGAATAAGTTCGTAAGTAGAGACAAGAGCAATGCTTATATTCATCGGAACACAGCATGTGAAATAAGAGGTGAGGACAACGATACGTTCTCACCTCTTATTTATAAGGAAGGCATATCTGTATATGAGCGTGGTGTTCGTTTGTGCTTGATGGGACACAAGTTATTTCTTTGAGACCTAAGTAAGATAACCGTATAATAGACATTATAGGATGATGTGAGAAAGGTAAACAATGATGCAAAATCGATATTCAAGACAAATTTTATTTCAAGAAATAGGCGCACAAGGTCAACGAAACATAAATCAAAAGACGGTATTGATTGTAGGGATGGGAGCTTTAGGGACACATCTCGCAGAAGGTCTTGTAAGAGCTGGCATTAAAAAGTTACGTATCATCGATCGTGATTATATCGAAACCTCTAATTTACAGCGTCAAACGCTATTTAATGAACAAGACGCTCAAAAAGCGGTTCCTAAAGTCATCGCTGCTGAACGTGCATTAAAACGTATTCGTGCTGATGTAGAAATTGAAGCGGTGATTGATCATGCTGATGTGCCCGTCCTTGCTCAGTTAATAGAAAATGTTGATGTGATTATGGATGCCACAGATAATTTTGAAACAAGAATGTTAATCAATGATATGGCGTATCAAAAAGGAATTCCTTGGATATACGGTGGCGTCGTGAGAAGTACTTATGTCGAGGCGCCTTTTATCCCTGGGCAAACGCCATGTTTTCAATGTTTAGTGCCTCAAATTCCATCGATGAACTTGACGTGCGATACAGTAGGGGTTATACAACCAGCTGTCACGATGACGACAAGTTTCCAGTTAAGGGATGCATTGAAAATACTCGCAGAGACGCCATTAACACCTAAATTAACTTACGGAGATATATGGGAAGGTACGCATTATACTTTTAGTTTTAATAAAGTGAAAAAATGTACATGTCCTACATGCGGTGACCATCCGAATTATCCCTCTTTAACACAACAACAATCTCATTTCGCTACACTTTGTGGGCGGGATACGGTGCAATATCAGCATTCAGAATTACAATTTGATGCGCTTTTATCATTTTTAAAGCGTCGAGGCATTGACTATAAGAGTAATGGCTATATCGTGCAATTTCAATTTGAACAACATCGTATCATTGGTTTTCAAAATGGACGGCTTTTAATTCATAATTTAAAAGATATCGATAAAGCACATAAGTTAATCAATCAATTATTTGGGTAAAAGGAGACGAACAATGCATACAAATGTAAATGTAGGTAGAGAGATTCGATGTGCCGTATTAACAGTATCTGATACGAGAACAAAAGAGACGGATAAAGGAGGGCAATTGGTTTTAACGTTATTAGGCGAATTGAATACAGAAGTTGCTTCAAATCACTATACGATTGTTAAAGATGATGAAGAAGCCATTAAAACACAAGTTTTAACATGGTTAGAAGAAGGCGTCGACGTTATTATTACAACAGGTGGTACAGGCATCGCTCAACGTGATTGTACTATTGAGGCTATTCAACCTTTATTACAAAAAGAAATTGAAGGCTTTGGGGAACTGTTTAGATATTTAAGTTATACAGAAGATGTAGGAAGTAGAGCCTTACTTTCACGAGCAGTCGGTGGAACAGTGGGACAGCAATTGATTTTTTGCCTTCCAGGTTCCACGGGTGCTGTGACATTAGGCATGAAAAAACTTATTATGCCAGAGTTAAATCATCTCGTACATGAGCTTAATAAGTAGCGTGGAGTGTTGATAAATCAATGACGATAGGATTGGAAATCAAATGCAAAACGCATATTTCGTTATCTCATATGTACAGCGTTTAATTACGTTGGAAGTCAGACTTTCCACCTGTTTTTTGAATTAAATATGTTTCACCGATGACCATCCCTTTATCAACTGCTTTACACATGTCATAAATCGTAAGTGCGGTTGCAGAAGCGGCGGTTAAGGCTTCCATTTCAACGCCAGTTTGACCAGTAGTAGATACTGTACTAGAGATGTGGAGTATGAATTGTTCCTTTTCTTCTGTCCATTCAAATTGGATATCGATGCCAGTTAAAGGCAGAGGATGACACATAGGAATAATGTTCGACGTATTTTTGGCAGCCATAATACCGGCAATTTGAGCGGTATTTAACACATTGCCTTTTTTAGCTGTGTTATTAATAATTTGATTGTAAATGGTAGCGTTAACTTGAATGCTTGAGTGGGCAATAGCGGTACGTTTTGTAATGTTTTTTTCTGAAACATCTACCATTTTAGCGTTACCTTGGGTATTAAGGTGAGTGAATTCTGACATGTTATACCTCCTTTATGAAATCAAGGATAGTATAGCACGAAATTATAAAAATGTTAGGAGTGTGCATCATGACATTAGAAAAAAGACAACCGATTCCAGTGAGTGAAGCCATACAGCGCTGTACCAATCAAGCGTTACGTTTATCTCAAACGACGGTGGATTTATATGAAGCGGAAGGATTTATTTTAGCTGAAGATATCGTAGCTACTTATGATATACCTAGGTTTAATAAATCACCTTATGATGGATTTGCGATTCGCAGTCAAGATAGTGAAGGGGCAAGTGGAGCGCAACGTCTTGCATTCAAAGTCATTGATCATATCGGTGCGGGGGCAGTTTCATCAGAAGTTTTAAGCGAAAGAGAAGCGGTGCGTATTATGACGGGGGCAGAGTTGCCTAAAGGTGCTGATGCTGTCGTAATGTTGGAGCAAACAGTTCAAACTGACGAAGGTTTTACATTGCGCAAAGCGTTTTCACAATATGAAAATGTTTCATTAAAAGGTGAAGAGACAAAGACAGAGGACGTTGTACTAAAAAAGGGACAACGTTTGAATGCTGGGGCTATAGCAGTTTTAGCAACATTTGGTTATCGCAATGTTCCAGTTTTTCAAAAGCCGTCTGTTGGTGTAATCGCAACAGGTAGTGAACTATTAGATGTAGAAGACCCGCTTGAACCTGGTAAAATACGAAATTCTAATGGTCCTATGATTCATGCACTCCTTAAAAAAGAAGGTATCGATTCAGAAATATATAAAATTCAGCAAGATGACTTTGAAAGTAGTTTAGCTGTTGTGCGCACCGCGATGGAACAACATGACATTGTTATTACAACCGGTGGTGTCTCTGTAGGTGATTTTGATTACTTGCCTGATATTTATCGTGCGTTAGATGCTAAAGTATTGTTTAATAAAGTAGCGATGCGGCCAGGTAGCGTCACAACCGTAGCTGTATCGGAACAAACCTTTTTATTTGGTTTGTCGGGTAATCCTTCTGCATGTTATACAGGTTTTGAACTCTTTGTTAAACCCTCTATTTACCGTATGATGGGGGCATTGAGATATTATCCAGCGCTAGTTCGAGCGATTTTAATGGAAGATTTCAAGAAAGCCAATCCATTTACGCGCTTTGTACGTGCCATAGCTACCTTCGACGGTCGAGCGACTACGGTCAAACCTTCAGGATTCAATAAATCAGGTGCCGTTGTTGCTATTGCGCATAGTAATGCAATGATGATACTACCTGGAGGCACACGTGGCTATTCTATGGGACATCAAGTTGACGTATTGTTAACTGAAACAGAATATTACCAACAGGACTTGTATTTATGATTTTACAAATTGTCGGATATAAAAATAGTGGTAAAACGACACTTGTTGCCCATGCTGTACAATTTTTTAAGGAACGAGGTTATCCCGTTGTTACGATTAAACATCACGGTCACATAGGAGAAGAAATCACTTTACCAGATGCGCGTTTGGATCATATGAAGCACTTTTATGCAGGTGCTGAACAAAGTATTGTACAAGGCCATGAAGTTATTGAGACAATACAGAAAAATGAGGGAATCACCTTAGAGACTTTAATAAAAGAGTGTGTTACCATTGAAAACAGTATTATTTTAGTTGAAGGATATAAGCATGCGCACTACGATAAGATGATTTTGTATCGAAATAAAGAAGAATTGCATGCATTAAGCCAACTATCACATGTGAAGTATAAGGTAAAGCGTGACGAACGCGCTATAGATTTTAATGTCGTTGATCAAATGCTTGCTACATGGTTATCAGAAGTAGAGGATGGATAAACTTGAAACAATTCGAAGTGACTACGAAGCCGATTAATCCAGATCAGTATCGTGAATGGACGCTAAATGAAAGACAAGGGGCTGTAGTGGTTTTTACTGGACATGTACGTGAATGGACGAAAGGTATTCGTACCGAATATTTGGAATATGAGGCTTATGTGCCTATGGCAGAAAAAAAGTTAGCACAAATTGGTGAAGAGATTAACCAAAAATGGCCAGGAACGATAACGGCCATTGCACATCGTATTGGAGCATTAAATATAAAGGATATCGCAGTGGTCATTAGTGTCTCATCACCACATCGTAAAGATGCTTATCGTGCGAATGAATACGCGATTGAACGCATTAAAGAAATCGTACCGATTTGGAAAAAAGAAATATGGGAAGATGGCGCTGAGTGGCAAGGCCATCAACGCGGATATTACGACGATGCAGTGAATAGAGGAGGTCAATCATGAAGATATTATATTTTGCTGAAATAAAAGAATTGGTTGATCGGCATGAAGACCAGTTTCATTTTGATTATGACATTTCTGTGGATGATTTAAAAACACATTTATATCAAACGTATCCAATGATACAAGGTAAAAAATTTCAAGTGGCTGTGAATGAAGAGTTTGTTCCATCTGATGAGATGATTAAACCGAATGATGTCGTTGCACTCATTCCTCCTGTAAGTGGGGGCTAAATGAAAGCCATTATTTTAGCTGGAGGCGAATCAAGGCGCTTCGGTACCCCAAAAGCATTCGCAAAAATACAAGGAGAATACTTCTTTGAAAAGATTTACCAGACACTTGTTTCTACTAATATGTTTAGCGACATCATTATTAGTACGAATGAAACATTAGCTGCACAGTTTGAAGGTTATCGTACAGTGGTTGACCACCCTGCGCATAAAAACAAAGGACCTTTGAGTGGCTTGTATTCGATTATGTCACAAGACGACAATGATTTTTACTTTGTAATATCTGTGGATACGCCAATGGTTACAGATAAAGCCATTAGCCAACTTTATCAATTCCTGATTTCTAATTTGATTGAAGAACAGTTAATCATTGCAGGTTATAAAGCCAATAACCGACCAATTCCGACAATCGCGTTTTACCATAAAGCAGCGCTACCTAAAATTGAGTCAGCGCTCAATAGTGATGATTATAGTATGCGTCACGTTTATCAGTCCGTTTCAACAGATTGGCTAGATGTGAACGACGTCGAGGGACCGTCGTATTGGCATCGGAATATTAATTTTCAGGAAGAACTCACATCTTTGGAAGCAGAAATAGAGTAATAAAATAACAAAGGGGGGGCGCAAAGGTGACTGAACAAATTTTAGATAAATTAGGACGGCCAATTAGAGATTTGCGCATTTCCGTAACTGATAGATGCAACTTTAGATGTGATTACTGTATGCCGAAAGAAATTTTTGGAGATGACTATGCTTTTTTACCGAAAAATCAGTTGCTCACATTTGAGGAAATGGTTCGAATTACGGCAATCTATGCCAAACTTGGTGTTAAAAAAGTGCGTATTACTGGTGGAGAACCTTTACTACGTAGAGATTTAGATCAACTTATTGCACAAATTGTACAAATTGAAGGCATTGAAGATATCGGACTGACAACGAATGGTTTATTATTAAAAAAACATGGTCAAAAATTGTATGAAGCAGGTTTGAGACGTATTAACGTAAGTTTAGATGCTATTGATAATACCATTTTTCAATCTATTAATAATCGAAATATTAAAGCATCCACGGTATTAGAACAAATTGATTATGCGATAGAGTTAGGCTTTCAAGTTAAAGTCAACGTAGTGATTCAAAAAGGCCTAAATGATAATCAAATTATTCCGATGCTAGATTACTTTAAAAATAAAGATGTTACGATTCGTTTTATTGAATTTATGGATGTAGGCAATGACAATGGATGGGATTTTTCAAAAGTGGTCACTAAAGCAGAAATGTTAGAGATAGTAAAAGCACATTTTGATATTGTACCAGTTCAACCACAATATTTTGGTGAAGTCGCACAGTACTATCGTCATAGTGGAGCTACGTCTAAATTTGGTTTGATAACGAGTGTTTCAGATTCTTTTTGTTCTACGTGTACACGTGCACGACTTTCTTCAGATGGCAAGTTTTACGGATGTCTTTTTAGCACTAGTGAAGGTTATGATATTCGAAAATTATTGCGAAGTGGTTTGAATGATGCAGCAATTGAGGCGAAAGTGAAGCAACTTTGGGAAGTACGTGAAGATCGCTATTCAGATGAACGCACAGCACAAACCGTTGAAAATAGAAGGAAAAAGAAAATCAATATGAATTATATTGGTGGATAAAATAAAGACTGTACCCTTTATATGGTTGTTATGTATCTATAATAATTAAGGCGCAAACTTCCGATTGCTACTTCGAGTCTCGCTTTCCCAGGCGCCTTACCTCAACTAATTTTGGCTTTTATAGTAGTTCAATAAGAAGCCAAAATTGATTTTCGGCTTCGGCTCTATGCCTCGGGAGTCTCGACTCGGTACGCAATCTATTTAAGCAATTTCACTATTGAAGAGTGGGGTTGCTTTTTTCTTTGGTCTTTTATACAGTCTGAAAATAGTGAAAATACAATTTCTGAAGTTATAAAAGTTGCGCTAGCCATATGAATTCTTTTAATCATTTTAACTTTTTGATTACTTCCTTTAATCGCACCATTGTTAAATTGAAGGGGTTCAATCGTATAAGTAATGATATTCTCATACTTTCTGTAGAAACGTAACACTATTCATAAGTTAGGACAAACTTCGTTTTTATAAACTGAATATAACGATGATATGAAGCTCAATGATCCCGAAACATTTTTAACACTGTTTGTGTATTCGGTTTGGATTCGTATGAAAGAGTACCAAAGATGACGTTGGATTTCTTACCTCTATTTTGGTTTGGTCACTTAAAATTATAGAGGCATTTGCGCAATTTTTGTACAAAAAAGCAGGATGACTTATGTCATCCCACAATAAAAAATGAAGAACCAAAATAAATTTACAGAGATGACGCGGTGAACGTCACCTCTGTTTTGTTTATTATAAATTATTTTGAAAAGTCAATTTGAGTTAATAGCGGATCATGGTCACTTGCACGTCCAGACATATCTGTGAAATCGCTATTCACATGAATCATGTCTAATTGCGCACGTGAAGCTAAATTTTTAGAAACAAAGATATGATCAAGTGTTTGTGCATTACCATGATAATTATAGGAATAACGTGATTTTGGAGGGACTTTATTAACAAGGTTAGTCATGCCATATTGTTCATAGGTTTTTAATGGTTTTGACCATTGGAAATCATTGTAATCACCAACGGAGATAATGTTAGCATTAGGGTTTTCGTTTTGTACTTGCTTTACAAATTCACCGACGGCTTTGGCCATTTGTACACGTTGTACTTCACTGCGAAGTTCTACAGGTTGTTTGCTACCAAAAAGTGCATCATCACCATTTTTAGAATTCCAGTGGTTCACAATCGCAATAATCGGTTTACCGTTAAATGTAAATTGAGCTACGAGCGGCTTTCTTGAATGGGTGAAGGCAGGGTTACTCGGATCAATACGTCCGGGATTATGTGTAAGCTTGCCGTTTTTGTAAGAAACGGCAGTTGTAGCATCACCAGGCTTAATTTCGTCATTAAATGTAACACGGTCTGCGCGATATAAGAAACCGACACGAATATTGGCGTTAGGCTGTCCACCGTCTTTGTTCATTTCAGGGTCGATGCTTTGATATTTGTATTCAGGTCCACCAGCAGCCTTAATTGCCTTAATTAAACGTTCGTAAGACTGATTTGCTTCTGGTCCGCCAGCCCCGCCACCATCGTTGTCTTGAACTTCCGTCACACCGATAATGTCTGGTTGTTTCATATGACTTACGATGCCTTTAGCTAATTTGTCTGCTTTATCGTTTGTCGTTGAATTTGTATTGTTAGAAAAATTTTCAAGATTATAAGACGCCATCGTTAATTTATTTTTTGACGGTGTAAACTTTGTGCCTACAGGTTGCGCATGTCCTTTGACATGGGCTTTTTTCATTGTGTCATAATCAATGTTTATTTTGTAATTTTGATAACCGTAGTTAACATAGCCAATGAGAGGGCCTTTAAATTGATCTCCAGTAGCGACATCAAACTGACGTGCTCGATGCTGGTCATCATATAATTTAAAAGGGATACGATTGCCATTCGCATTACGCGCTTTTAATAAAATACCACCATTTTCTGTTTCTTTTGTTACATTATTTTTGACCGTGAAAATGTCCCCATGCTCTTGAGGTCCAACACTTCTTACGTTATCTACTTGAACGCGCATACCTTCTAATGATTCCCAAAAATCTAACGCATAACGTTTAGGATCAAATGTGCCATCTGTAGAGGCGATTTTTGATGGAATACGGTTGATTTTAATAGGTTTAGGGAGAGGTTGATTAGACTTTATGACATCAATCTTCCCTTGCTTAGCATGTCGTGCGTCAATTTCAGTAATGGGTTGATCTGTTTTTTGTTTTTCTGGATAACCTTCAATTGCATATTCAGAAACTAAACCAGAGACTTCTATCGCATCGCCGACCTTCACTTGAGGTTGTTCTTTGCCTGTAAAGACGATAATCCCCTCAGAAGTTTTAGGGTTTTTATCAGCTAAATGATCTGGAGTTTGTAAATGGAAATAATGTTGACCATTAATTTTATATTGATAAGTTACAATGCCCCCAACTGCATGAACATGTTGATTCGCAAAATTGGACTGATATGTATCACCTTGAATATCATGAATTTGTACTTTGGAAGTCGTAGCTTCTACATCGGTAGGATGCGTGACAACCGCCGAAAAAATGATGCCTATTGAAAAGCATGGGGCTAAAAATCGCTTCATTAAATACACTCCTTTAAATAGATATTATTTTATTTAAGTATATCAGAATAAATTTTTTAAGTTGATGAAAATGATGTAAAAAATACGTAAAATTTTTAAAGTGTTTGAATATGAAGTGAGAAAAGAAAGAGAAAACGTGCTTTATAGAATGGCATAAACCACCTACATTGGCACGTTTAAATGACTAGCATCTTTATATTTTTGTGTATGTGTTAATACAAGATAGAAAAATAATAAGCAGTATTGAAGTTAATCAGTGTTGTTAAGTCAAAGTGTGATGATGAATCATTGCGTCATACAGTTGCTCTAAAATTGCGACTGTACGTGTATATTCTTCTTCTGAAAGATTCAATTTGTTAATGTGAAATTGTTGTAAGGTTTGAATTTGAGTTTTAAGTTGTTGGTGCACCGTGTGCCCTTCAGTTGAGAGCTGTAATAATTTTTCTCGTCGATCTTCACCAACTCTTGTAATAATCAAGCCACGCGCTTCGAGTGCTTTTAAAATTTTACGCGTCGTTGGTTTTTCAATAGAACGTCGTTTTGAAATTTGTACGAGGGTGGTGTCTGCATTTACTGCGATATCTTTCATGACTAACCATTGTGCAGGATACAGATCAAACTCGTCCAGTAAAGGTTGTACCATTTTAATATAAGGGCGATAAAGTTTCGTAAAGCTATCAAAAATTAAAGATGGTTCCACAGGCGTCTTCCTCTCGAATCATAAACTTTGAGTTTATTATATCATGCATTTTTTAAGGGCTTACGAATACTAATTGAAATTTAAGGAAAGTGTCAAGTTAAACAATCCACATGGCTTAGCTGAAGCTAATACTCAAAAATTTTGGTAAAATAAGACGTAATCTATTAAGTGAGGAGGGGCACATGTGGTAGAGATTGAGTTCGATCATATTATTCATTATGTTAAAGCATTAAACCATTTTGAATTTCCTGGGGAATATTTGAAGATTCAAAAAGGAGGAGCACATGAAAAGTTAGGAACATTCAATCGTTTAGTGCCTATTGATTTAAAGTATATTGAGTTAATCGATATTTTTGATAAAGGGAAAATGAAGCACCAATCGAAAACGCAAGAAGGAAAATATTCATTTGCAACATCTATTATGGAAAACGGTTATAAACAAGGCTTCAAAAAGATTTGTTTTCGCACATATGATATTCATTTACTCAAGTCTCAGTTCCAAGAAAGAGGGCTTGAAACAGTGGGGCCTATAAAGATGACGCGGTATAATCAAAAAGGTAATGTCGTTGAATGGCAACTGCTATACGTCAACAATCATGAATATGATGTCATGATGCCATTTTTTATTCAGTGGAATAAAGATGATGAAACACGAAGCGCAGATTTAGGAGATACGAGCCACACGCATCTGGATATTGACATGGTAGAATTCAAAACGCATCAACGCCAAACGATGGTATGTCGTTGGCAGAAATGGTTTGATATGAAAATCATTGAGGAGAATGAGAAACATACGATTTTACATAGCCCAGCCCAAAAAGTTAAATTTAAAATATCAGAAGGGCGTCAAGATATGATCGATACATTACACCTAGTTGATAGCACAATCAATGCGCCTGTGTTAATTAGAACACGCGGCGCGAACTATCAGTTTATCCCGAGCTATGAATAAACGACATTATACACATTGTGTATGAGCCAACCAACGTGTATGAATGCCAAAAACAACGCACCGATGGCAACGTAGCGCTGAGATTTTGATTGATGTAGTAAAAGCATGTAAATCGAAAGCACCGTAGTGAGTGCGACGAGTAGGATACGTAAGCTGAGATAGTCGATTTTTATGTTATAAATCATTGAAATCAGTAATACAATCAGATGAATGAATGTTAAAATAATTAAGACGATGTTTCGCATCAATAAGTCCTCCAATTTCCCCCAAGTATAACATACGAAACTTATCTGGGGTGAGTGGTTTATATATTACATTAAACAATAGCGTCTTAGCGGATTTAAAGGAGTCAGTATACATGAAATTAATGAATATTACAGATCAAGAACATGATACGTTTGTTAAAAATCATGCCAATGGAGATTTGCTCCAATTAACAAAATGGGGTGAAACTAAAAAACTTACAGGTTGGTATACGAAACGTATCGCTGTAGGAGAAAATGGAGAAGTGAAAGGTGTCGCTCAACTGCTTTTCAAGAAAATACCGTACACACCGTTCACGTTATGCTATGCTTCAAGAGGTTTTGTTGCTGATTATACGCAAATAGAAGTCGTTAAAGCATTACTCGCAGAAGCGATTAAAATTGCTAAACAAGAAAAGGCCTATACGATTAAAATTGACCCGGATGTTGAAGTTGACAAAGGAATGACAGTAGTTAAGGATTTAAAGGCGCTTGGGTTTAAACATAAAGGCTTTAAAGAAGGATTGTCAAAAGACTACATTCAACCTCGAATGACGATGATTACGCCTTTAGATCAAACGGATGAAGCATTGATAAAAAGTTTTGACAACCGCAATCGTTCAAAAGTACGTTTGGCGCTTAAGCGTGGTACGAAAGTTGAGCGTAAAGGACGTGAAGACTTAAAGATTTTTGCGGATTTAATGAAAGAAACTGGTGAACGTGATGGATTTTTAACACGCGATGTTTCTTATTTTGAAACTATTTACGATGCATTGCACGCCGACGGTGATGCAGAACTATTTCTTGTGAAATTAGAGCCTAAGCCGGTACTTGTAGATTTACGCAAAGAACGAGAAACATTAGACGAAGAAGAAACAAAACTCAAAGCAAAAAAACAAGACAAGAAAACGCTAAACAAAATTAATGACTTAAAAAATAAACAGCAAAAAACGGATGATTTGATTCGCGATTTAGAAGCGCTAGCACAAACACATCCTGAAGGTCGCTATTTATCAGGTGCGTTACTCATGTTTTCTGGACATAAGTCGTATTATTTATATGGCGCGTCTTCTAACGATTATCGTGATTTCTTACCAAATCATCATATGCAATTCAAAATGATGCAATATGCGCGTGAAAAAGGGGCGCAAACGTATGATTTTGGCGGTACAGACAACAACCCGGATAAAAGTTCTAGCCATTATGGTTTATGGACGTTTAAAAAAGCGTGGGGGACATATTTAAGTGAAAAAATTGGTGAGTTTGACTTTGTTTTAAATCCAATCGTATACAAAGCGATCGAACAATTTAAACCTCAACTAACAAAACTTAAAATTAAAATTGTACGTAAACTTAAAAGAGGATAAAACATTTTTGAAGAGCGATGAAGTGAATTTATTAAAAACAGCACTTTATCGCTTTTTTAATCGAAGAGTTTAAAAGAAATTAGAGATTGGTAATATTTTACAAAAATAGGATATTCACAACTGTTGAAATGTGTTAACTTAGCATTAAGTTGGATGACAAGGGAGAGATACAAGTGATAAAAAAACTGATAGATTTTTCGCTATCAAACAAATTCGCAATTGTGTTAATCGTATTGTTAGTGATTTTAGGTGGCGTTTATTCGAGTTTTAAAATGAGACTAGAACTTTTACCGGATACAGAGCCACCTATGATGACGATTATGACAACGATGCCTGGGGCAACCCCTGAAACTGTCATGAAAGAAGTCAGTGATCCTATTGATGAAGAGATTAGAGGTATGGCAGATGTGACGGACGTCAAAACAGAGTCATTATCTAACGCTTCAATGGTCACAGTGAATTTTGATGATCAAACAGATTTAGATAAAGCAGAACAACAAATACAGAAAACACTGCAAAAAATGAAGTTTCCTGAAGGTGTTCAAGACCCTGAGATTAAGCGTAATTCTATGTATGCTTTTCCTGTCGTGGCCTATTCTTTCTTACATAAAGATAACGATGTTAAGACGACGACAAAAGAAATAGAAAACAATCTCATACCACGTTTACAAGAAATTGAAGGTGTACAACGTGCTACGGCTAATGGTCAAACGGCCCGTGAAGCGACCATTACTTTCGATGAGAAGAAATTACATGAAGTAGGCTTAAATCAGCAACAAGTTTCGGATTACATTAAAGGTGCTACGAAAGAAACGCCATTAGGCCTTTTTCAATTTGGAAACAATGAAAAATCAGTTGTTGTGGACGGACAACTGACTTCTGTTGACGCATTAAAAAATTTAGAAATTCCTTTAGCTATTGCACGTCAGTCTTCTGGCTCATCCCAAAGTCAAAGTAGCGACACAAATGAGGATGGCCAGCAAAGTGAAAATACAGCAATGAGCACACCGCCAAGCGGTTCTGCAGTGCCAGACGCTAAGACCGTTCGGTTAAGTGAATTGGCAGACGTGAAACTTGCAGACGAACGCAACTCCATTTCAAAAACAAATGGTAAAGATGCGGTAGATGTACAAATTGTGAAATCACAAGATGCCAATACAGTAGCTGTAGCAAACAAAGTCGACCAAACGATAAAAGACTTTGTAGACGGAAATTCCGATTTGAAAACAGTCAAGATTATGGATACGGCGAAACCGATTAAAGATGCCTTATCTACAATGATTGAAAAAGCACTTCTTGGTGCTATCGTGGCCATTATTGTTATTTTACTTTTCCTAAGAAATATTAAAATGACAGCGATTTCGGTTGTATCTATCCCATTATCTATTTTAATTGCTATGGTTGCACTCAAACTAACGGATGTCTCTTTAAATATTTTAACTTTAGGAGCACTGACTGTTGCGGTAGGACGTGTTATCGATGATGCGATTGTAGTTATTGAAAATATTTATCGTCGATTGGCTAAAAAAGACGAAACTTTAAGTGGAGAGCGTTTGATTATTGACGCGACGAAAGAAGTATTTATTCCTATTATGTCTTCAACGCTCGTCACAATCGTTGTATTTGCGCCGCTCGCTTTCGTTACAGGATCTGTAGGAGAAATGTTTAGGCCTTTTGCTTATGCGGTAACCTTTAGCTTGCTTGCGTCATTACTCATTTCAATTACGATTGTGCCAGTACTTGGCTCTGTATTCTTTAAAAACGGTTTGAAACGTCAACCTAAACATCATTTAGGGCGAATAAGCCGTGGCTATCGTAAAGTTTTAGGATGGAGCCTTGATCATAAGTGGATTGTAATTATTTTAAGTACACTGATTTTAATAAGTAGTATTGTACTAGGCAGTATGAAAATTGGGACGAGCTTTATTTCTGCTGGAGAAGATAAATTTATGGCGTTAACGTATAAACCAAAGCCAGGAGAGACGAAAGAAAATGTTTTAAAAAATGCTGAGCAAGTACAAAAGTATTTAAATAGTAAAGATAAAGTGCGCAATGTCCAGTATTCAGTAGGAGGACCTTCGCCTGCAGATCCAACAGGAAGTACGAATAGCACGGCATTGATGGTGCAATATGCTTCTGATACGCCGAATTTTGAAACAGAACCCGAACGTGTACTCAAACACATTGCAAAATATAAACATCCCGGAGACTGGAAAAATCTTGATATGAGTTCAGGCGCTGGATCTAACCAATTGGATGTCCAAGTTACAGGACCTTCAACGCATGCAATTCAAGGCACTGTAAAAGAGGTAGAAAAGCGCATAGGCAAAATCGATGGGTTAACGAATGTAAAATCTGACCTCTCTGAAACGTACGAACAATATGAAGTGAAAGTGAATCAAAAACGTGCTGGAGAGAACGGAATTACAGCAGGACAACTGGCTATGTTATTGAATCAAAATATTCCTGACAGTACGATTTCAAAAGTGAAAGAAGGTAAGGAAACGTACGATGTTGTGGTGAAAAACAAAAAGGAAACACAATGGACACAATCTAAACTAGAAAATACACCGGTTCCTTCACCGGTAAATGAAAATCTCAAATTGAGTGATATCGCAACGTTAGAAAAGACGACAACACCGAATTCGTTTGTAAAAGAAGGCGGAGACTACACAAGTACAGTTTCGGCAACGATTTCAGGTAAAGACGTAGGAACGATTACGCAAAACGTAATGAAAACTCTTAATAATATCGACAAACCAAACAATGTTAAAACATCTGTTGGTGGTACGAATGACGACATTAATGAAGCATTCACGCAATTACTTGTTGCCATGCTTGCAGCTGTGATTATCGTGTATTTAGTGCTTGTGCTGACGTTCAAAGGCGGCTTAGCCCCATTTACAATTTTATTCTCCTTACCTTATACCGTCATCGGCGTTGTATTAGCTTTGATTGCCACAGGCGAAACATTATCAGTACCTAGTATGATTGGTTTGCTAATGTTAATTGGTATAGTAGTAACCAACGCAATCGTACTGATAGACCGTGTCATTAACAATGAGAAAAGTGGTATGCCTATGAAAGAAGCATTACTTGAGGCAGGAAGCACGCGTATTCGACCAATATTAATGACGGCAATTGCAACAATTGGCGCTTTAGTTCCATTGCTCTTTGGTCAAAACAGTTCCGTACTTATTTCAAAAGGCTTAGCTGCAACGGTAATTGGCGGATTATTATCATCGACGTTACTGACGCTCATCGTCGTACCTGTCATTTATGAAATTTTATTTACCCTTAAAGCTAAATTAAGACGTAAAAATAAGTGATTTTCAACAATGCATATTAAATCGCATGCGTAATGTAACAATTAAGGGTATAACTTAATAGTACACTGTGAATAAGGCATTAAGTACACACTTAAAAGGGGGAAGGGTCTATACGCTTTCCCCTTTATGTATTTGAAGTGCAGACATTAAGTCTCTATTGATAAACCAATGTGTATGTTTGTTATTAAAGGAGGAGTGCCCATGGACGAGACGTCAATTTTAAAACGCATACCGGAAAGTTATTTTGGTAAAACGATGGGGAAAGCAGTAACACACGGTCCACTGCCGTTAATTAATCTTGCAGTAGGTATTCTTGATGCGAATACGCCAGAAAAAATATTAGACGCGTTAGCGCATGCAATACGAAAAACTGAAAACCAAAAATATTTAGCGTTTCATGGTAAAACAGCTTTTAAACAGGCGATTGTTGATTTTTATTATCGACATTTTAATGTGACACTCAACCCAGAAACAGAAGTTTGTTTATTTTATGGAACGAAAAACGGTCTAGTTGCATTGCCGACATGTGTCATTGAACCTGGTGATGAAGTATTACTCCCTGATCCTGGGTATACAGATTATGAAGCAGGTGTTTTGTTAGCACGTGGTAAGCCGAAGCCTTTAAAGTTATATCCTGAAAATGATTATTTGCCTAAGTGGTCTCATTTAGATACCTCGAATACGAAATTAGTTTATTTAACTTATCCGAATAACCCAACCGGTTCTGTAGCGACACCTAAATTTTTTCAAGAAACTGTCGATTATTTTAAAGGTACTGAGACGTTATTGGTGCATGATTTTGCTTATCAAGCATTTGGTTTTGACGCCCCCAACCCTAGTATATTGAGTGCAAAAGGCGCTAAGTCTCGTGCGATTGAAGTGTTTTCATTTTCAAAAGGTTATAACATGTCGGGGTATCGTGTGGGCTTTGCGGTCGGTAATGAAGCAATGATACGCAATTTAAAAAAATATCATACACATACACAGGCGGGCATGTATGGGGCCTTGCAAGATGCGTGTACGGTGGCTTTAAATGAATATGATGATGTGTTACGTGCTCAAGCAGAATGCTTTAATTTAAGGAGAAAAATAATTGAAGCAAAGCTATCTGAAGCGAACATTCCATTTACACCTATTAAAGGCGGTATTTTCTTATGGTTGCCATGTCCTAAAGGTTATACGAGTGATGCATTTGTAGCGTATTTACTTCAGGAGTGCTCTATTTTGGTTGCGCCAGGCCACCCATTTGGGGAAGAAGGGGAAGGCTACGTTCGGATATCCTTTGCGATTGATGATGTACAACTCAATGAAGCTTTAAAACGACTCTCTGGATTATCGGAGCTATACCGTAATTAAAGTAAAAACGTGCTAAGGTGCGATATAGGCTCCCTTAACACGGTTTTTAATGCGCTATTTAAATGAGTACGATGGTTAGGATAGTGTAAATTATAAAAATTAATACCGTCATCATATTTAAAATCGATACACCTTTAGCATCATTCTTTGAAAACTTAAATGCGGTTGTTTCCACGTTACCAATTAACAAGAGTAAAACGACGAATAACCACCATGTATTCATAAGATGATATGTTAGCGATGTAGCAATAACAAAAATGAGTATAACTGCCATAATTATGCGTAATACACTTGCGAATTTCGAATTCATTTTAAAAATACTGAGGTAACTTACAATTAAATACAATAATGGCAATAAAAGGAAATAAATAAGCATGTCTTTGTCCTTTCTAATCTATCCCTATCACAAAAGATTCTTAATTATTTTGATTGTTGTTGAAGTTGTTGACGTACGTTTGCGATTTGATGTTCAATGGCTTCCAGTTGTTGAATTAAAGGATCTACTTGTTGGCCAGTAGATTCGCGTTTTTCAAGATCACCTTGTAAACGCACGTAATCCATTTTCAATTCTTGAAGTTGGGATTCTAAATTCATAAAAGTTAGCCTCCTTATTTATCGTTATCATTATAACACGCTTAAAACATATTATTACAAGAAAACTGATGTTTAAGCTTATATATTGAATTTCAATTTATCAAGAAACCTCTGTGAAATCAAATTAAAAAGGAGGGCGAATACGAATGACAGAACGCTTTGTGATGATTATAGTATTAATTGTATTAGGTTATGCTTTGAAGCGTTTAGGATATGTTAAAGGGTCAGAAGCGAAAGTATTAACAACATTGGTTTTAAACGTCACGTTACCTTCTGTCGTCATCGCTAATTTAAATAATGTCACGTTAACGCCCGCGCTTTCTGTGTTACCGCTCATGATGATACTTTATGGGTTGCTTACAAAAGGCTTCGTACTGTGGCTATTTTTTAAATATGATAACGAAACGAAAGGGACTGTAGCCATGTTAATAGCTTCTTTGAACATTGGCATTTTTGCGTATCCTTTAGTTCAAGAAATGTGGCCAACGAAAGGGCTCTTATATTTTGGGATGGCAGATTTAGGTGGAGCGTTACTCATGTTTGGTGTAACGTATATTATAGCGGGCTATTATAAAAATGCTAAAAGTATGGTGACTGTGCGTACGATAATCATTAGTTGTTTGAAATCAGTGCCTTTAATGACTTATGTGATTATGCTTTTACTTAATTTAGTACACTTCGAACTGCCAACGGTTATGTTAGATTTTTTTAACATACTGGGGAAAGCGAACTTACCATTGTCTATGATTTTGTTAGGTGTATTACTCGATTTTAAAATCGAACGCCGCTTTTTACCTTTAACGTTAAAATATTTAAGCCTACATTATGGTTTAGGACTCATATGCGGACTGCTCGTATACTTTTTCCTACCTGTATCTGACGATATGATCAAAACAACATTGCAATTAATTTGGTTACTGCCAGTGGGTGTAGCCGTATTATCCTATGCCGTCCAATTTCAATATAAAACACTTCCGATGATTGCGATGGCAAGTAATATTACGGTGGTTATTAACATTTGTATTTTATACATGTATCAATATTTCTTTTTAACGTCTTGAAAGCATAGAAAGGCGTATAAAAGCATAAGCAATTTATGGACGATAAAAAGATGGCTAGAAATGAAAAGAGCGTTATATGCTCTTTTCATTTCTAGCCATTTTGTTGGATAAAGGACAATATTAAAAGATATCAGTTTATTTCAATTAGCGGACGAGTTTAAATTTGCGATATTCAGAAGTCATTTCGAACCCGAACTCGTGGAAACGTTCTACAAGACGATGGTTTTTACTACGGATTTTGAAATGAACATTTTCGATGCCATCACGGGACAAAGCCACATGAATGGCATGTTTAATAAGGTCGAAAGCAATGCCTTTAAGACGATAATGTGTATGGGAAGAAAAATAACGGATTTCGGCGTGGCCTTCTTTTTCATTGATAATTAAATAGAGATAGCCTTTAAGTAAACCTTCAGCCATATATAACATAAGTTGATGATTTTCATTTAGTGAAGTTACTATTTCTTCAGCGTTCATAGCATTATGAGAGAATGTTTCTTCGTGTAATTTTTGAAAATATTTGAAATAAACAGGCTTATAATCAATGATATGATGGAGATTTTCAGTTTCGCCTAAGTCTGTCTGAGTGGAAAGGTGATAATCAGTAAACGTATAAGATGCACCTATCGTTTTCATATAAGCTTTAATATGTTCGTTTTCAGCTGCATATGCAAAATAATAAGTTGCTGCTTGCTCATTATTAGCGATGGCTGCGTTAAACAAATACTCAAAAGCCTCTCCAGTTGGGACATAACCTTTTTTAGTAATTGGGCCAATAACTTTATAACGCTTTTCAATATAAGGAATGCACATGAGCGCCATCTGAATGCTATCTTCATCTTCTAATACAAAAATACCTGTTGTTTTTATCGCTTCATCGAGATACATTTGATAAGCTTTCTCATAATGTATTGGGAGCTTATTAGTATAGGACTGAGAAGTAGCTATATTTTCTCTAATAAAATCTGAAATACGTTCAACGGAAGTGACTTGTGTAACTTTCATAGTGTCCCTCCTTAAAGGTTTCGTTAAACTAATTATAAGTTGTTTTACTAGGAAATGGAAGTATACACGCATATGGCATGTTACAATAACGTTAATATTAAGACGGAACAGGAGAATATCAATGAAATCTTTAGTATTAGCAGAAAAACCATCAGTGGGTAGGGATATTGCTAAAGCATTAAATGTGACCAATGCTAAAAATGGTTACATTGAAAATCAACATTATATTATTACGTGGGCTTTAGGGCATTTAGTGACCAATGCTACACCAGAACAATACGATAAAAAGTACCAACAATGGCGTTTAGAAGATTTACCTATCATTCCTAAATATATGAAGACGGTCGTGATTGGTAAGACGAGAAAGCAATTTAATACGGTACAACATCTTTTGAAAAGAGATGATATTAAAGAAGTGATTATAGCGACAGATGCAGGTCGTGAAGGTGAATTGGTAGCAAGGCTCATCTTAGATAAAGTTCGTATTAAAAAACCGCTTAAACGTTTATGGGTTAGTTCTGTGACGACTAAAGCGATTCAGCAAGGGTTTCGACAGCTTAAAGATGCAAAGCATTATTACCCTTTATATCAAGCAGCTTTAGCTCGAAGTGAAGCTGACTGGATTGTCGGAATTAATGCCACACGTGCATTGACGACACGTTATGATGCGCAACTTTCTTTAGGACGTGTGCAAACGCCGACAATTAAACTCATTCAGCAAAGACAAGAAGAAATCAAAAATTTTACGCCTAAAGCCTACTATACGCTTGAATGTACCGTTGGAGATGCGCGTTTTAAGTTAGAACAACAACAACGTGAATTTGATAAAAAGCCGCTAGAAACTATCGTGTCAAACATGCAGCATCAATTGATGAAAATTGTCAGTGTGCATGAAAAAGAGAAAAAAGCGTATCCGGGACGTTTATTTAATTTAACAGATTTACAACAAACTGCATATCAACGGTACAAAATAGGGGCAAAACAGACTTTAAATGCGTTACAAAGTTTATACGAGCGCCATAAAGTGTTAACGTATCCGAGAACGGATTCAAATTATTTAACAACAGATATGGTTGGGACGATAAAAGAACGAATTCAGGCGACGATGGCCACAGAGTATAAAGCGCACGCGCAAACGCTTGTGCACAAATCATATACTGCTAAACATCCATGCATTAATAATCAAAAAGTATCTGATCACCATGCTATTATTCCTACAGAAGTACGACCGAATATGGATGATTTAGGAGCGAATGAAAAGAAGGTTTACCTCCTTGTTGCACAACGTTTTCTTGAAGTGTTATCTGAACCTTATCGTTACATCGAACGTCGCGTGACAGGACAAATCGGCAAACATCACTTCATCTATAAAAATGATGAAACGGTTCAGTTAGGTTATAAAGCGTTGAATAAAGAGGAGCGACATAATGAACAGCGAGTAACATTTACAAAAGATGAAACAAAACAAATTTCAAATGTGCAGATTGTTACGCATCAAACGACACCGCCTGCTTATTTTAATGAGGGGACGTTGCTGAAAGCTATGGAACACCCAGAGCAATTTTTCAAGCTGGATAATAAGCAGTCCGCTGAAACGCTCAAAGCGACAGGGGGCATCGGGACAGTTGCAACGCGCGCAGACATCATAGAAAAATTATTTAATATGAATGCGATTGAAAGTCATGACGGTAAATTGAAAGTAACTTCAAAAGGGGCTCAAATTTTATCATTGGCGCCTCAAGCGTTGACCTCTCCTATGCTTACTGCTGAATGGGAGGACAAGTTGCTTCGAATTGAAAAAGGACAATATAAACGTCAACAATTTATTGAAGAAATGAAACAGTTTACGAATAACGTGATTCATACTATTAAAGAAAGTGATCAAAAATATAAGCACGATAATTTAACATCAGCCGAATGTCCAACGTGTGGTAAATTTATGCTTAAAGTTAAAACAAAGAATGGTTCTATGCTTGTATGTCAAGATCCATCATGTAAGACAAAAAAAGACGTTAAAACACAGACTAAAGCGAGATGTCCGCAATGTAAGAAGCGGTTGACTAAATTTGGAACAGGTCCTCAAGCAACGTATCGCTGTGTATGTGGTCATACAGAAACACAAGCACAAATGAATCTACGCTTAAAATCAAAAGGTAAGGACAAAGTATCGAAACGTGATATGAAGAAGTATATGAAAGAAGATGACATTGACAACAATCCATTTAAAGATGCTTTAAAAGGATTGAAATTATGACGAAAATCGAACTTAAATAATCATTTAGTATATAAAGTTCGGAAATTTTGTTGAAAATTGCGTTTTGACATATTAAAATATGAAAGTATTTTGATAAAAGGAGATAATTAAAGTGAAGCGATACTTCCGTTTTGATGAACATCAAACGAATTATAAACGTGAAATCCTTGGTGGATTAACAACGTTTTTGTCTATGGCGTATATCTTAGCAGTGAACCCACAAATTTTAAGTTTAGCAGGTGTAGATGGGGTGCCTGCAGATCAAAAAATGGACCAAGGCGCTATCTTTGTAGCAACGGCACTAGCCGCTTTTATAGGTTGCTTATTTATGGGAATTATAGCGAGATATCCGATTGCACTAGCGCCAGGAATGGGACTGAATGCATTTTTTGCATTTACAGTTGTATTAACGATGGGAATCCCATGGCAAACAGGTTTGACTGGCGTACTTTTTTCAGGCTTTATATTTGCTATCTTAACAGCTACAGGGTTACGAGAAACGATAATTAATGCCATCCCTTTTGAAATGAAAATGGCCGTTTCTTCAGGGATAGGACTATTTATTACTTTTGTAGGTTTGCAAAGTTCAGGTATTATTACGAAACAAGATGCGACGCTCGTCACATTAGGTAAATTAACAGAACCACATGTATTATTAGCAGTCTTTGGTATTATTATTACGATTGTTTTATATGCTAAAAAGGTACCGGGCGCGATATTTATTGGAATGGTTTTAACAGCAATAGCTGGACTTGTAACACATCAAATTGCACCGCCGTCAGGTGTTATTGGTAAAGTACCTAGCATTGCGCCAACTTTTGGTGCCGCATTTGAAGCATTTCAAGATCCTGCACAACTTTTCACAGTACAATTTTTGATTGTTATTTTGACATTTTTATTCATTGATTTCTTTGATACAGCAGGTACGATTGTGGCAGTTGCCTCACAGGCTGGATTTATGAAGAATAATCGATTGCCTAGAGCAGGACGCGCACTATTCTCAGATTCATTGGCGACAATGGTTGGTGCTGTTTTCGGCACAACAACGACGACATCATATATTGAATCGACTTCTGGTGTAGCGGTAGGTGCGCGCACAGGTTTCGCAAGTATAATTACAGGTATCTGCTTTTTATTAGCGTTATTTTTTAGCCCGCTAATGGCAGTCGTAACACCAGCTGTAACGACACCAGCTTTAGTTGTTGTTGGTGTATTAATGGCATCAAGTTTAGCATCTATTAGTTGGAAGAATTTCGAAGTAGCAGTACCGGCATTTGTGACCATTATTATGATGCCATTATCTTATTCTATTGCAACAGGTATCGCATGCGGGTTCATTTTTTACCCAATTACAATGGTTTTAACGAAACGTCATAGAGAAGTCCATCCAATCATGTATGGTTTACTCGCAATATTCATTTTATATTTCATATTCGTGCACGGTTAAAATTAAGACAAGATAGGGTAGCGCATGAAGGTGAGCGCTTATGCCATACTAGACATTTAAAGTTTATAGTTGTTGTCTAAGTTACAAAGCTTTTTCAATCTAGACAATTCTGTGGAGGCAATCCCGTAATCAAAACGATTTCGGGATTGCCTCTTTTCTTTCATTTATATAGGAAAAAAATAGCGGGATTAAAAAAAGTTAAGAAAAACGTATCTAAAAAATATTGAAGGAATTCGGAAAAAAGTATTGATGTAGTGGCTTATATGAAGTAAAATAATATGGTATGTGAATTAGACAGAAGATTTTACAAGAAAAGGTTGAATTATCCATTCTTTTCGTGTAAAATGTCTAATGTTGGACTTTTAATGCGATGAAGCGAAAGGTTACTGACACACCCGGCCGCTTTGCCATGGCGTTGTGTAAGATAGTTTTCGTGGAGAAGTCTTATCACTAATGAAGACGAATAAGGAGGGTAAATTATGGCAAAACAAAAAATCAGAATCAGATTAAAAGCTTATGATCACCGTGTAATCGATCAATCAGCTGAAAAAATTGTTGAAACTGCGAAACGTTCTGGTGCAGACGTATCAGGACCAATCCCATTACCAACAGAAAAATCAGTGTACACAATCATCCGTGCGGTGCATAAGTACAAAGATTCTCGTGAGCAATTCGAACAACGTACACACAAACGTTTAATCGACATTGTTAACCCTACACCAAAAACAGTAGATGCTTTAATGGGCTTAAACTTACCATCAGGTGTAGACATCGAAATTAAATTATAATAGAAAATTTTAGGAGGTGGACTTTCGATGACCAAAGGAATCTTAGGAAGAAAAATTGGAATGACACAAGTATTCGGTGAAAACGGAGACTTAATTCCAGTAACAGTAGTAGAAGCAAAAGGAAATTTAGTATTACAAAAGAAAACTGAAGAAATCGATGGCTACAACGCTATACAAATCGGTTTTGATGACAAATTAGCTTACAAAAAAGATAGCAAAACAAACAAATACGCAAACAAACCAGCTGAAGGTCATGCTAAAAAAGCTGGCGTTGCACCTAAGCGCTTCATTCGTGAATTCAGAAACATTGATACTGAAGCATACGAAGTAGGTCAAGAAGTCTCAGTAGATACATTCGAAGCAGGCGACATTATTGACGTAACAGGAACTTCAAAAGGTAAAGGCTTCCAAGGTGCGATTAAGCGTCACAACCAATCTCGCGGACCAATGTCACACGGTTCTCATTTCCACAGAGCACCAGGTTCAATCGGTATGGCGTCAGATGCGTCACGCGTATTTAAAGGACAAAAATTACCAGGCCGTATGGGCGGTAATACTGTCACTGTTCAAAACTTAGAAGTTGTTCAAGTAGACACGGAAAACAACGTGATTTTAGTTAAAGGTAACGTACCTGGACCTAAAAAAGGTTTTGTTCAAATCCAAACAGCAGTTAAAGCTAACAAATAATAAGTAGCGAAAGGAGGAAATGCATAATGGCAAATTATGATGTATTAAAAGTTGACGGATCTAAAGCTGGTTCAGTTGAACTTAGCGATGCAGTATTCGCAATCGAACCTAACAATGAAGTATTATTCGAAGCGATTAACTTACAACGCGCTTCATTACGCCAAGGAACACACGCGGTTAAAAATCGTTCAGCTGTTCGTGGTGGTGGACGTAAACCATGGAGACAAAAAGGTACTGGACGTGCGCGTCAAGGTACAATCCGTGCTCCACAATGGCGCGGTGGTGGCGTAGTATTTGGTCCAACACCAAGAAGCTACGGCTACAAAATGCCTAAAAAAATGCGTCGTTTAGCATTACGTTCTGCATTATCTTACAAAGTTCAAGAAAATGGACTTAAAATCGTTGATAACTTCAACTTAGACGCACCAAAAACAAAAGACTTCAAAACAACATTAACTAACTTAGAATTACCTAAGAAAGTTTTAGTTGTAACACTTGGTGAAGATGTAAACGTTGAATTATCTGCACGTAACATCCCTGGTGTTCAAATCACTACTCCTGAAGGATTAAACGTATTAGATTTAACACACGCTGACAGTGTTTTAATCACTGAAGAAGCAGTTAAAAAAGTTGAGGAGGTGCTCGGATAATGGAAGCTAGAGACATTCTAAAGCGCCCCGTAATCACTGAAAAATCATCTGAAGCAATGGCTGAGGACAAATACACATTCGATGTAGATGTACGTGCTAACAAAACACAAGTTAAAACAGCTGTTGAAGAAATCTTCGATGTAAAAGTAGCGAATGTAAACATCATTAACTACAAACCTAAAAAGAAACGTATGGGCCGTTACCAAGGCTATACAAACAAACGCCGTAAAGCTATCGTAACTTTAAAAGAAGGTCAAATCGACTTATTCAACTAAAAAATTATACCAATAAGGAGGTAAGCGACAATGGCATTAAAACATTATAAGCCAATTACAAATGGTCGTCGTAATATGACTACTTTAGATTTTGCTGAAATTACAGAATCTAAACCTGAAAAGTCATTATTACAACCGCTACCGAAAAAAGCGGGTCGTAACAACCAAGGTAAATTGACTGTACGTCATCATGGTGGCGGACACAAACGTCAATACCGTGTGATTGATTTCAAACGTAATAAAGATGGAATTGCTGGTAAAGTTGATTCTATCCAATATGATCCAAACAGATCAGCAAACATTGCATTAATCGTATACGCAGATGGTGAGAAACGTTACATCATCGCACCTAAAGGATTACAAGTAGGTCAAATTATTGAAAGTGGTTCTGAAGCTGACATCAAAGTTGGTAACGCACTTCAATTAAAAGACATTCCTGTAGGTACAGTAATTCACAATATCGAGTTAAAACCAGGTCGTGGCGGTCAAATCGCACGTTCAGCTGGTGCTAGTGCTCAAGTATTAGGTAAAGAAGGTAAATACGTTCTTGTAAGACTTCGTTCTGGTGAAGTACGTATGATTCTTTCAACTTGCCGTGCTACAGTTGGTCAAGTTGGTAACCTTCAACACGAACTTGTAAACGTTGGTAAAGCTGGTAAATCTAGATGGTTAGGTAAAAGACCTACTGTTCGTGGTTCTGTAATGAACCCTAACGATCACCCACACGGTGGTGGTGAAGGCCGTGCGCCAATCGGACGTCCATCTCCAATGTCACCTTGGGGTAAACCAACGCTTGGTAAGAAAACACGTCGTGGTAAGAAACATTCTGACAAACTTATCGTACGTAGACGTAAGAAAAAATAAAAATAGCTTATTTGGGTGTGCGGCTTCTTAGCTGCACGCACACAATAAGAAAGGAGGCGCCACTATGGCTCGTAGTATTAAAAAGGGACCTTTCGTCGATGATCATTTAATGAAAAAAGTTGAAGCTCAAGGCGACAGCGAAAAGAAACAAGTAATCAAAACATGGTCACGTCGTTCAACAATTTTCCCAAACTTCATTGGACACACATTTGCAGTATATGATGGTCGCAAACACGTACCTGTATACGTAACTGAAGATATGGTTGGTCACAAATTAGGTGAATTTGCTCCAACACGTACTTTCAAAGGACACGCTGCAGACGACAAGAAAACAAGAAGATAATATTGACTAGTAAGTAGAGGAGGAAAAACGAATGGAAGCAAAAGCGGTTGCTAGAACAATCAGAATCGCACCTCGTAAAGTTAGATTAGTATTAGATCTAATTAGAGGAAAAGACGTAAGAGAAGCAGTAGCTATTTTAAAAGTAACAAACAAAGCTTCTTCTCCAGTAGTAGAAAAATTATTAATGTCCGCTTTAGCTAATGCTGAGCACAACTATGGTATGAACACTGACGAATTAGTTGTAAAAGAAGCTTACGCTAATGAAGGACCAACATTAAAACGTTTCCGTCCACGTGCTCAAGGACGCGCTAGCGCAATTAACAAAAGAACAAGCCACATTACTATCGTAGTAAGTGATGGTAAAGAAGAAGCACAAGAAGCTTAATAAATACTAAGGAGGGAATACCGTGGGTCAAAAAATTAATCCAATCGGACTTCGTGTTGGTGTAATTCGCGACTGGGAAGCGAAATGGTTCGCTGAAAAAGATTTCGCATCATTATTACACGAAGACTTAAAAATTCGTAAATTTATTGATAATGCATTAAAAGATGCAGCAGTATCTCACGTAGATATCGAACGTGCTGCTAACCGCATTAACATCGCAATTCATACTGGTAAACCAGGTATGGTAATCGGTAAAGGCGGTTCAGAGATCGAAAAACTTCGTAACAAGTTAAACCAATTAACTGATAAAAAAGTACACATCAACGTTGTTGAAATCAAGAAAGTTGATTTAAACGCACGTTTAGTTGCTGAAAATATCGCACGTCAATTAGAAAACCGTGCATCATTCCGCCGTGTACAAAAACAAGCAATCGGAAGAGCTATGAAACTTGGTGCTAAAGGTATCAAAACTCAAGTATCAGGTCGTTTAGGTGGCGCTGACATCGCGCGTGCTGAACAATATTCTGAAGGAACTGTACCACTTCATACATTACGTGCAGACATCGACTATGCACATGCTGAAGCTGACACAACTTATGGTAAGTTAGGTGTTAAAGTATGGATCTATCGTGGTGAAGTTCTTCCTACTAAGAAAAATAGTGAAGGAGGAAAATAATTATGTTACTACCAAAGCGTGTAAAATATCGTCGTCAACATCGTCCTGACACTAAAGGTCGTTCAAAAGGCGGTAACTACGTAACATTTGGCGAATTTGGTTTACAAGCAACAACAACATCTTGGATCACTTCTCGTCAAATCGAATCAGCTCGTATCGCTATGACACGTTACATGAAACGTGGCGGGAAAGTTTGGATTAAAATCTTCCCTCATACACCATATACTAAAAAACCTTTAGAAGTACGTATGGGTGCTGGTAAAGGTGCGGTAGAAGGCTGGATCGCAGTTGTAAAACCAGGTCGTATTTTATTTGAAGTTGCAGGCGTATCTGAAGAAGTTGCGCGTGAAGCATTACGTTTAGCGAGCCACAAACTTCCAGTTAAAACGAAGTTTGTAAAACGTGAAGAATTGGGTGGTGAAACAAATGAAAGCTAAGGAAATTAGAGACTTAACCACTTCAGAAATCGAAGAGCAAATCAAATCATCGAAAGAAGAGCTTTTTAACCTACGCTTTCAATTAGCTACAGGTCAATTAGAAGAGACGGCACGTATCAAGACAGTCAGAAAAACAATTGCACGTCTTAAAACTGTTGCACGTGAAAGAGAATTAGAACAAGGAAAAGCAAACCAATAATAGTTGAAAGAGGAGGTTACTAAAGTGAGCGAAAGAAATGATCGTAAAGTTTACGTTGGTAAAGTAGTTTCAGACAAAATGGATAAAACAGTAACTGTTTTAGTTGAAACATACAAAACACACAAACTATATGGTAAACGTGTTAAATATTCTAAAAAATATAAAACACATGACGAAAACAATTCAGCTAAACTAGGAGATATCGTTAAAATTCAAGAAACTCGTCCTTTATCAGCGACAAAGCGTTTCCGTTTAGTAGAAATTGTCGAAGAATCAGTAATTATTTAATGACTATTTAAAGATAAGGGAGGTTTAAACATGATCCAACAAGAAACACGTTTGAAAGTAGCAGACAACTCTGGTGCTCGTGAAGTACTTACAATCAAAGTATTAGGTGGATCTGGCCGTAAAACAGCTAACATCGGTGACGTTATCGTAGCAACTGTTAAAAATGCTACACCAGGAGGCGTTGTTAAGAAAGGCGATGTTGTTAAAGCTGTAGTGGTACGTACAAAATCAGGCGTACGTCGTAAAGACGGTTCTTACATCAAATTTGATGAAAATGCATGTGTTATCATTCGTGACGACAAAGGACCACGTGGTACACGTATCTTCGGTCCAGTAGCGCGTGAATTACGTGAAGGAAACTTTATGAAAATTGTTTCCCTTGCACCAGAAGTACTTTAATTTATAAAATCTAAATCACAATTCAAGGAGGTGCCCACATGCATATCAAAAAAGGTGACAACGTAATCGTTATCGCAGGTAAAGACAAAGGTAAAACTGGTAAAGTTGTAGCAACTGAACCTAAAAAAGACCGTGTCGTTGTGGAAGGTGTAAACGTAGTTAAAAAGCACCAAAAACCAACTCAAATCAATCCTGAAGGTGGAATCTTAGAAACTGAAGCAGCTATTCATGTTTCTAACGTACAATTATTAGACCCTAAAACAAACAAACCTACACGTGTAGGCTACAAATTTGTTGATGGTAAAAAAGTAAGAATCGCTAAAAAATCAGGCGAAGAAATCAAGTCTAATAAATAATAAAAGTTGAAAGGAGGATCCACTTTGAACCGTTTAAAAGAAAAATTTAACACAGAAGTTAGTGAGAACTTAGTTAAAAAATTCAACTATAGCTCAGTAATGGAAGTACCAAAAATCGATAAAATCGTAGTCAACATGGGTGTTGGTGATGCAGTTCAAAACTCTAAAGTATTAGATACAGCAGTTGAGGAGTTAACAGCAATCACAGGTCAAAAACCTTTAATCACTAAAGCTAAAAAATCAGTTGCGACTTTCCGTTTACGTGAAGGTATGCCAATTGGTGCTAAAGTAACATTACGTGGTGAAAGAATGTATGAATTCTTAGATAAATTAATCTCTGTTTCATTACCACGTGTACGTGACTTCCGTGGTGTTTCTAAAAATGCATTTGATGGTCGCGGTAACTACACTTTAGGTGTTAAAGAACAATTAATTTTCCCTGAGATCGATTATGATAAAGTATCAAAAGTTCGAGGAATGGATATCGTTATCGTAACTACTGCTAACACTGACGAGGAAGCTCGTGAATTGTTAACACAATTCGGTATGCCATTTCAAAAATAATCTCTAAAGGAGGCTAATTAAGTGGCTAAAAAATCAATGGTTGCTAAGCAACAAAAGAAACAAAAGTTCCAAGTCCGTGAATATACACGTTGTGAACGTTGTGGTCGTCCACATTCTGTATATCGTAAATTCAAGCTTTGCCGTATTTGTTTCCGTGAATTAGCTTATAAAGGTCAAATTCCTGGCGTACGTAAAGCTAGCTGGTAAAAATTTAACTCTTGAAAGGAGGCAACAAACTATGACATTGTCAGATCCAATTGCAGATATGTTAACTCGTGTAAGAAACGCAAACATGGTGCGTCACGAAAAATTAGAATTACCTGCATCAAACATTAAAAAAGAAATCGCTGAAATCCTTAAAAAAGAAGGTTTCATTAAAAACGTTGAATATATCGAAGACGATAAACAAGGTGTTATTCGTTTATTCTTAAAATACGGTTCAAATAATGAACGCGTTATTACAGGTTTAAAACGTATTTCTAAGCCAGGTTTACGTGTTTACGCTAAAGCGAACGAAGTACCTAAAGTATTAAACGGTTTAGGTATCGCATTAGTTTCTACTTCAGAAGGTGTTATCACTGACAAAGAAGCTAGAAAACGTAATGTTGGTGGCGAAGTATTAGCTTACATTTGGTAATAATTAATTAAATAAGGAGGTGCCATAGCATGAGCCGTGTTGGTAAAAAAATTATCGAGATCCCAAGTGACGTTACTGTAACTATCGAAGGTAATACAGTAAAAGTTAAAGGACCTAAAGGTGAATTATCACAAACACTTAACGAAGAAATGACTTACAAACAAGAAGAAAACACACTTGAAGTTGTTAGACCATCAGATTCTAAAGAACATAGAACTATTCATGGTACAACTCGTGCGTTAATTAATAATATGGTACAAGGTGTATCACAAGGATACGTTAAAGGACTTGAACTTATCGGTGTTGGTTACCGTGCACAAGTACAAGGTTCTAAACTTGTACTAAACGTAGGTTATTCTCACCCAGTTGAAATCGAAGCTGCTGAAGGTATCACTTTCTCAGTAGAAAAAAATACAACTGTAAAAGTTGAAGGTATCGACAAAGAATTAGTAGGTGCTACAGCATCGAAAATTCGTGATGTACGTCCACCAGAACCTTATAAAGGTAAAGGTATCCGTTACCAAGGTGAATATATACGTCGTAAAGAAGGTAAAACTGGTAAATAATAAATAAACTCTAGAGAAAGGAGTATTGACATGATCAGCAAAATTGATAAAAACAAAGTACGTTTAAAAAGACATGCACGTGTTCGTACGAAATTGTCAGGTACTAGCGAAAAGCCACGTCTAAACGTATATCGTTCAAACAAGCACATTTATGCACAAATTATTGATGATGTTAAAGGTGTAACATTAGTTCAAGCTTCTACTAAAGATAGCGATATTGATACATCAGCAACTAAAGTTGAAATGGCAACTAAAGTTGGTGAAGCGATTGCTAAAAAAGCAAGCGAAAAAGGAATCGAAGCAGTTGTATTTGATCGTGGAGGATACTTATTCCACGGACGTGTTAAAGCGTTAGCAGATGCAGCTCGCGAAAATGGACTTCAATTTTAATTTAAAGGAGGGACAATATAAATGGCTCGTAGAGAAGAAGAAGTTAAAGAATTTGAAGAACGCGTTGTTACGATTAACCGTGTTGCAAAAGTTGTTAAAGGTGGACGTCGTTTCCGTTTCACAGCACTTGTAGTTGTAGGAGACAAAAATGGTCGCGTTGGTTTCGGTACTGGTAAAGCTCAAGAGGTACCTGAAGCAATTAAAAAAGCTGTTGAAGCTGCGAAGAAAGATCTTATCACAGTTCCACGTGTTGAAGGTACAACACCTCACACAATCACTGGACGTTACGGTTCAGGAAGTGTATTCATGAAACCAGCTGCTCCTGGTACAGGGGTTATCGCAGGTGGACCAGTTCGTGCCGTATTAGAACTTGCAGGTATCACTGATATCTTAAGTAAGTCTTTAGGTTCAAACACGCCTATTAACATGGTACGCGCAACAATTGACGGTTTACAAAACTTAAAAAATGCTGAAGACGTTGCCCGTTTACGTGGTAAATCAGTAGAAGAATTATATAATTAAGGAGGGAAACATTTAAAATGGCTAAAATTCAAATTACCCTCACTCGAAGCGTTATTGGACGTCCAGAAACACAACGTAAAACAGTTGAAGCTTTAGGTTTGAAAAAATTAAACTCTTCTGTAATTGTTGAAGATAACGATGCGATTCGTGGACAAATTAACAAAGTAAGTCACTTAGTAACAGTAGAAGAAAAATAATCAAGGAGGTGCTCGAATGAAATTACATGAGTTAAAACCATCAGAAGGTTCACGTAAAGTACGTAACCGTGTAGGTCGTGGTGCGGCTACTGGTAACGGTAAAACAAGTGGTCGTGGTCAAAAAGGTCAAAAAGCACGTTCAGGTGGTGGCGTAAGACCAGGTTTCGAAGGTGGACAATTACCTTTATTCCGTCGTATTCCTAAACGTGGTTTCACTAACATTAACCGTAAAGAATATGCTATTGTTAACTTAGACCAACTTAACAAATTCGAAGATGGTACTGAGGTTACACCTGAATTATTAATTGAATCAGGCGTAGTTAAAAGTGAAAAATCTGGCATTAAAGTATTAGGTAATGGTTCATTAGAAAAGAAATTGACTGTTAAAGCACACAAATTCTCAGCTTCTGCTAAAGATGCTATTGAAGCGAAAGGCGGAGCTCACGAGGTGATCTAATGTTTCACACGCTTGTGAATTTCTTTAAAACAAAAGAAGTTCGTAACAAGATTTTCTTTACACTTGCAATGTTAGTGATTTTCAAAATTGGTACGTATATTCCAGCACCTGGAGTTAATCCAGCAGCATTTGATAATCAACAAGGTTCTCAAGGCGTCACTGATTTGTTAAATACATTTGGTGGCGGGGCCTTGAAGAACTTTTCCATTTTCGCAATGGGGATTATGCCTTACATTACTGCTTCCATTGTGATGCAATTATTACAAATGGATATTGTTCCAAAGTTTACAGAATGGGCGAAACAAGGTGAAGTCGGACGCAAGAAGTTAAATAACATCACACGTTATTTCACGATTGTACTTGCTTTCATTCAATCCATCGGTATGTCTTATCAATTTAATTCATATTTAGGTGGTTCTTTGATTCAGACACAAAACGTTTGGTCATATCTATTAATTGCAGTTGTACTAACAACAGGTACGGCATTCTTAATGTGGTTAGGTGAGCAAATTACGCAATATGGTGTAGGTAATGGTATTTCCATTATCATTTTTGCAGGTATCTTATCAACGTTACCATCAGCTTTAATGCAATTCTATCAACAAGAATTCGTTGGACAAGATGATGTAACGTTAGCTTGGTTAAAAGTAATCGGCTTAATTATCGGTATGATTTTACTGACAGTAGGTGCGGTTTTCGTATTACAAGCTATCCGTAAAATACCGATTCAATATGCAAAAAAACAATCTAATATGCGTCTTGGTTCACAGGCAACATATTTACCATTAAAAGTGAATTCTGCAGGGGTAATTCCTGTCATTTTCGCAATGGCATTCTTCTTATTACCTAGAACATTAACATTGTTCTTCCCTAAAGCAGATTGGGCGCAAAAAATCGGTAACTATGCTGACCCATCAAATAACATGGGAATGGTTGTGTATGTAATACTTATTATTGCATTCACATATTTCTATGCGTTTGTACAAGTTAACCCAGAAAAAATGTCAGACAACCTGAAAAAGCAAGGTAGCTATGTTCCTGGGATTCGTCCTGGTGAACAGACGAAAAAATATATTACTAAGGTCTTATATCGATTAACTTTTGTAGGTTCTATTTTCTTAGCAGTGATTGCGATTCTTCCAATAATTGCAACGAAATTTATGAACTTGCCTCAAGCGATTCAACTGGGTGGTACAAGCTTACTCATCGTTATTGGTGTTGCTATCGAAACGATGAAAAGTTTAGAAGCACAAGTGAATGAAAAAGAATATAAAGGCTTTGGTAGACGATAATTCATAGGAGGGCATTTATGAATATTATCTTAATGGGATTACCTGGTGCTGGTAAAGGAACTCAAGCGAGTGAAATTATTAAAAAGTACCCAATTCCACATATTTCTACGGGGGATATGTTTAGAAAAGCGATTAAAGATGAAACCGAACTTGGTAAAGAAGCTAAATCGTATATGGACCGTGGGGAATTAGTACCAGACGAAGTTACAGTAGGCATTGTAAAGGAACGTATCTCTGAAGACGATGCTAAAAAAGGTTTCTTGCTAGACGGCTTTCCTCGTACAATCGAACAAGCTGAAGCTTTAAATACGATTTTAGAAGACCTTGGAAGAGAAATCGATGCGGTTGTGAACATTGATGTGCCGGAAGAGGAATTGATGAATCGTCTAACAGGCCGTCGCATTTGCGAAATTTGCGGCACAACGTATCATCTTGTTTTCAATCCTCCTAAGGTTGAAGGTACATGTGATCTTGAAGGTGGCAAACTTTATCAGCGTGAAGACGACAACCCTGAAACAGTTGCTAACCGTTTAGATGTGAATATTAAACAATCTAAACCAATTTTAGATTTCTATAGCCAAAAA
Source organism: Staphylococcus ratti (assembly GCF_020883535.1). Taxonomy (NCBI): domain Bacteria; kingdom Bacillati; phylum Bacillota; class Bacilli; order Caryophanales; family Staphylococcaceae; genus Staphylococcus; species Staphylococcus ratti. The sequence continues at coordinate 610,609 of NZ_CP086654.1, forward strand.
GGCGTTCTTAAAAATATTGACGGTTCCAAAAATATTAATGAAGTTACAGAAGACGTCATTTCTATTTTAGAATCTTTAAAATAATAACGACTTGGTTTAAAGTGTTTGACTTTACACGTCGTTAACTTTGAAACTGTAATCAAAATTCCGTGACAAGTCTTATAACGATACGCTTTGACAATGTAAACCAAGCCAACTATTATCTCGTTGATATACTAAGATCCTTACAACTGAAAAGGAGGCGTTAATTCATGGCAAAACAAGATGTTATCGAACTTGAAGGTACAGTATTAGATACTTTACCCAACGCAATGTTTAAAGTAGAATTAGAAAATGGTCACGAAATCCTGGCTCATGTAAGTGGCAAGATTCGTATGAACTATATTCGTATTCTACCTGGCGATAAAGTAACAGTAGAAATGTCTCCGTATGATTTAACACGCGGAAGAATCACATATCGTTATAAATAATTGTCACTCCATCATTGAAGGAGGTATAAAAAATGAAAGTAAGACCATCAGTTAAACCGATTTGCGAAAAATGTAAAGTCATTAAACGTAAAGGTAAAGTTATGGTAATTTGTGAAAACCCTAAACACAAACAAAAACAAGGTTAATTAAAAGAGAGGTGTAAATAATATGGCACGTATTGCAGGAATTGATATCCCACGTGATAAACGCGTAGTAATCTCATTAACATATATCTACGGTATCGGTAAAACATCAGCAAAAGAAATCTTATCTGAAGCAAACGTTTCAGAAGACACTCGTGTAAAAGATTTAACTGACGACGAGTTAGGCCGCATCCGTGAAGTTGTAGATGGCTACAAAGTTGAAGGTGACTTACGTCGTGAAACGAACTTAAACATCAAACGTTTAATGGAAATTTCATCATACCGTGGTATCCGTCACCGTCGTGGTTTACCAGTAAATGGTCAAAAAACTAAAAACAATGCGCGTACGCGTAAAGGCCCAGTTAAAACTGTAGCTAACAAGAAAAAATAATAGGTAAAGGAGGCAAATTAATCTATGGCACGTAAACAAGTATCACGTAAACGTAGAGTGAAAAAGAATATTGAAAACGGTGTTGCTCACATCCGTTCTACTTTCAATAATACAATCGTAACTATTACAGATGAATTCGGAAATGCTTTATCATGGTCATCTGCAGGTGCATTAGGTTTCAAAGGTTCTAAGAAATCTACACCATTCGCAGCACAAATGGCTTCAGAAACAGCTTCAAAAGCTGCAATGGAACACGGTTTAAAATCAGTTGAAGTAACTGTAAAAGGCCCTGGTCCAGGTCGTGAATCAGCGATCCGTGCATTACAATCAGCAGGTTTAGAAGTAACAGCGATTAAAGACGTTACTCCAGTTCCACATAATGGTTGCCGTCCACCAAAACGTCGTCGCGTATAATTAAATTTTTGTTTTGTCACAACTCACTTAACACTGAAAATTTATAGTTTATGCAAGTCGACGTACTTAAGGAGGATATGTAAATGATAGAAATCGAGAAACCTAGAATTGAAACAATTGAAGTTAGTGATGATGCTAAATTCGGTAAGTTTGTTGTTGAACCACTTGAGCGTGGTTACGGTACTACACTAGGAAACTCCTTACGTCGTATCCTACTATCATCATTACCAGGTGCGGCTGTGAAATATATCGAAATCGAAGGTGTTTTACACGAATTCTCAGCGATTGATAATGTTGTAGAAGATGTTTCTACGATTATCATGAATATTAAAAAGCTTGCGCTTAATATTTACTCTGAAGAAGAAAAAACATTAGAAATCGATATTAAAGAAGAAGGCGAAGTAACTGCGAAAGATATCACACACGACAGTGACGTTGAAATCTTAAATCCTGACCTTAAAATTGCCACTGTATCTGAAGGTGGACATTTCAAAATGCGTTTAGTCGCTAATAAGGGACGTGGATATGCATTAGCTGATCAAAATAACTCTAGTGATTTACCAATCGGTGTTATCCCAGTAGATTCATTATATTCACCAGTTGAACGTGTGAATTATACTGTTGAGAACACACGTGTAGGTCAAAGTTCTGACTTCGACAAGTTGACGTTAGACGTATGGACTGATGGTTCAATCACACCACAAGAGGCCGTATCATTAGCTGCTAAAATTATGACTGAGCATTTAAATATCTTTGTCGGTTTAACTGACCAAGCTCAAAATGCTGAAATCATGATTGTAAAAGAAGAAGATCAAAAAGAAAAAGTATTAGAAATGTCTATCGAAGAATTAGACTTATCTGTACGTTCTTATAACTGTCTAAAACGTGCTGGTATTAACTCAGTACAAGAACTCGCTGACAAATCAGAGGCTGATATGATGAAAGTGCGTAACTTAGGTCGCAAGTCTCTTGAAGAAGTTAAATACAAATTAGAAGACTTAGGTTTAGGTCTAAGAAAAGAAGATTGATAAAGGAGGTTAACTCATGGGTTACAGAAAATTAGGTCGTACTTCAGATCAACGTAAAGCAATGTTACGTGACTTAGCAACTTCACTTATCGTTAATGAGCGTATTGAAACAACAGAAGCACGTGCGAAAGAACTTCGTAGCGTAGTTGAAAAATTGATCACTTTAGGTAAAAAAGGTGACTTAGCTTCTCGTCGTAACGCTGCTAAAACATTACGTAATGTAGAAATCTTAAACGAAGATGAAACGACACAAACAGCATTACAAAAATTATTCGGTGAAATCGCTGAACGTTACCAAGAACGTCAAGGTGGTTACACTCGTATTCTTAAAGTTGCACCACGTAAAGGTGACGGTGCGTTAACAGTAATTATCGAATTAGTTTAATAAATACACACTACTACATTTAAAGCATATGAGTGCAACGATAATGTTTGCCACATACAAATATTGTCTAGCTCAAAGTACCCCATCTAACTAAATATTGACGACAAAGCGTGAACTCAATTTAGATGGGGTGCGCGCTTTTTTATTGGAAGTCGCATTTGATGCGAAAGGCTAAAAAATGTCATAACGGGCGCATCCACACTGTGGAGACGCCCTTTTTAATTTGTTGCTATGTAGGCTAAATACTGGTGTCTTCCACAATCTAATGATGAGAAAGCCATATTTTATAATTTGAAAATAATAGTGAGCATCATCATGAATGTATGTCAACACTGAAACATAGTCGGTATACAATACATATTTTATTCGGTAAAATAGGATAGAAGTCAAAAAAGTGAGGAATTATCATGCAACCGATCATTGAATTTAAAAATGTTTCATTTAAATACGATACTGCCGAACAGCCTACATTAAAAGAGATTTGTTTTTCGGTTTTCCCTGGAGAGTGGGTATCGATTGTAGGTCACAATGGCTCTGGTAAGTCTACTTTAACAAAATTAATAGCCGGTATTGAAACTGAATTTGATGGTCAATTAATGATTAACGGAGCATCTGTGAAAACAGAAGAACATTCGGCTTTTCGCCAACGAATCGGTGTCGTGTTTCAAAATCCTGAAAATCAATTTGTCGGTTCTATTGTAAAATACGATGTCGCATTCGGCTTAGAAAATAAACGTTTATCTTATGAGGAAATGCATGAAATTGTTCCGAAAGTGCTTAAAGATGTAGACATGTTTGACAAACAAAATCATGAACCTACAGCTTTATCAGGTGGACAAAAACAACGTGTAGCCATAGCAGGCGTGTTAGCACTTAATCCTAAATTGATTATTTTAGATGAAGCCACATCTATGCTAGACCCTGAAGGCAAAGCAGAGATATTGAAGATGATTAAGAAATTGAACCACGAATGGGGAGTTACTGTACTTTCTATTACACATGATTTAAGTGAAGTCGTGGATTCCAATCGCGTGATTGTAATGAATGAAGGAGCTGTTGCATTACAAGGGGAAGTTGGGACGATATTTAAAGAAGTCAACACTTTAAAAGCAATCGGCTTAGATTTACCTTTTGAAATGCGAATAGCTCAAAAATTACAACTTGAAACGCATCTATTAACTTATGACGCATTAGTGGAGCGATTATTATGATTCATTTTAACGAGGTGTCTTATACTTATCAACAACATACACCTTATGCTTATCAAGCATTGAACCTTGTGACGACTTCTTTTGAAGAAGGACGCTACTACGCAGTTATTGGTAAAACGGGTTCTGGTAAATCAACATTACTTCAACATTTAAATGGGTTGTTAAAACCTTCGCGGGGCACTATGCAAATCGTAGATGTGAAAATCAATCGTAAAACGAAAGATCGTGCATTAAAAGAGATACGCCAACGTATTGGTATGGTTTTTCAATTTCCAGAATCACAATTATTTGAAGAAACGGTAGAAAAAGAAATCTTATTTGGCCCTAAAAATTTCAATCAAGATAGGACAAAAGCATTAGAAAAAGCAAAAACGTATTTAAACATGATGGGGGTTAATCCCGATACGTTACTTCCTGCATCGCCATTCCTATTATCTGGGGGGCAAATGCGCAAAGTAGCCATTACAGCTATTTTAGCAAGTGATCCAGACATTTTAGTATTGGACGAACCTACAGCAGGACTTGATCCAAGAAGTAAACAACAAGTGATGGCACTTATTCAACATTTAAATAAAAAAGAAGGAAAGACCGTCATTTTAGTTACACATGAAATGAACGATGTGGCACAATATGCTGACGAAATCAAAGTAATGAAGAAAGGTCGTATTGTCGCTTCATACGCACCGGAACATTTTTTTGAGCAAGAGGCGCTAGTTAAATCCTTACATTTAGATTTACCGGACACAGTACGATTACAACGTGATTTAGAACAGCGCTCAGGTGTACCATTTGAAGGTATTGCATTAACTGAAGAAAGCTTTGTGTCATTGTATAAAAAGTGGGGTGGACGCCGTGAAAGATAAGATGATTATCGGGCGATATTTACCTTTGAATTCAATCGTCCACCGCATCGATCCACGGGCTAAATTTTTATTTGTATTTTTGTTTATTATCATTATCTTTTTTAGCCATCATTGGTTTGCATATTTATGGCTTGGTATTATTTTATACAGCTTTATAAAGCTGGCACGTCTACCGTTGTTTTTCTTATTAAAAGGGCTAACCCCTATTTTTCTATTTCTCGCTTTTACTTTTGTGATGCATATGTTTATCACTAAAGGTGGCGTACGGTTATTTGAGGGGGGCATTGTATCTATTGATAGCCATGGATTAAATGAAGGTGCACTTATTGTTCTACGTCTGACATTTATTATGGTCACATCAACGATTCTTACATTAACGACAAGTCCTTTAGAATTAACAGCCGCTTTTGAAAGACTGTTTAAACCGTTGAAATACATTAAGGTTCCAGTAGCAGTTTTAAGTATGATGATGTCTATTGCATTGCGGTTTATCCCAACTTTAATGGAAGAATTAGATAAAATTATGATGTCACAAAAGTCGCGAGGTTCTGATTTTAATTCAGGGTCACTATTTCATCGTATAAAAGCGTTTATTCCATTATTTATTCCGCTATTTATTTCGGCGTTTAAACGTGCTGAAGATTTAGCGATTGCAATGGAAGTAAGAGGATATGATACACACCTTGAGCGTACAAGCTTTCGACGTTTAGAATGGCATTGGCGAGATACGATAACACTAATATTGTTAATTCCAATTGGTATAGGTGTTTATTTTATTCGAACATATTTATAGCAGAGAAAGGTTGTCAGTGATGCAACGTGTACTTGTAAAAATAAGTTATCATGGTGGCCAATTTCTTGGTTTTCAAATTCAAAATCAAGGGCGCACTGTGCAAGGATATTTCGAAAAAATTTTAAAACGTATGCATAAGCATGACGTGCGTATACATCCTTCAAGTCGAACAGATCGAGGTGTACACGCTTTAGAACAGTATTTTCATTTTGATACAAAGTTGAATATTTCGCCATCACAGTGGCAGTATGCGATGAATCGTGCGTTACCTCAAGATATTTACGTTCACGAGGTTACATTTATCGATGAAGATTTTCATTGTCGCTATGATTGTGTAGGAAAATCCTATCGCTATGCCATTTATCAAGCACCTCATAGAAACCCTTTTCAAGCACAATTGAAAACGTACCTTGCGGATGACCTTGATATTGAGAAAATGAATCAAGCAGCAGAGCAGTTTTTGGGTACACATGATTTTACGAGTTTTTGTTCTCAAAAAACTGAAGTTGAAAGCAAAGAGCGTACAATTTATGAAAGTCGTGTCATTCGGACAGAAGAAGGTTTAGATTTTATCATTTCTGGCTCGGGTTTTTTATATAATATGGTGCGTGTCATCATGGCATTTTTAATCGAAGTCGGAAGAGGCAAACGCTCGGCTAGTGATGTCATACAATTGTTAGAAGCAAAAGATCGTAATCTTGTTCCTCATACAGCACCAGCTGAAGGATTGTATTTAGAAAAAATCTATTTATCAGCAGATGAATTGGTCAAAAAATTTGGCGAGAACATTACAATTCATCAGAAAAAATCATTATAAAATTCAATGAAACACATTGACAATAACAGGCAAAAATTATATCATAGTTAACGGTATTGTTTTATATCACCCCACGATAAGCCCCGGAAACTTATTGTGTTACAAGATATAGAAGCAGGACAGGTCAACAGTTAACGGAATAAATCAAGTCGTTCACAGTTGTGTACGAAAACTGGTTGAAATCACGCTTAGAACATTTATTCACTAGGAGGACAATTAATATGCGTCAAACATTTATGGCAAATGAATCAAACATTGAGCGCAAATGGTATGTTGTTGATGCGGAAGGCCAAACATTAGGTCGTTTATCATCAGAAGTAGCATCTATCTTACGCGGTAAAAATAAAGTAACTTATACACCACACGTTGATACAGGTGATTATGTAATCATTATCAACGCTGAAAAAATCCAATTCACTGGTAATAAAGAACAAGATAAAATTTACTACAGACACTCAAATCACCCAGGTGGTTTAAAATCAATCACTGCTGGTGAGTTAAAACGTACAAACCCAGAACGTTTATTAGAGAACTCAATCAAAGGTATGTTACCAAGTTCACGTTTAGGTGAAAAACAAGGTAAAAAATTATTCGTTTATCGTGGCGCTGAACATCCACACGCTGCACAACAACCAGAAAACTACGAGTTACGTGGTTAATTAGAAGGAGGAAATGACATTGGCACAAGTTGAATATAGAGGCACAGGCCGTCGTAAAAACTCAGTAGCACGTGTACGTTTAGTACCAGGTGAAGGTAACATTAAAGTTAACGATCGTGACGTACGTGACTACTTACCATTCGAATCATTAATCTTAGACTTAAACCAACCATTTGACGTTACTGAAACAAAAGGTAACTATGACGTATTAGTTAACGTTCACGGTGGCGGTTTCACTGGACAAGCTCAAGCTATCCGTCACGGTATTGCACGTGCGTTATTAGAAGCAGATCCTGAATACAGAGGTTCTTTAAAACGCGCTGGATTACTTACGCGTGACCCACGTATGAAAGAACGTAAAAAACCAGGTCTTAAAAAAGCACGTCGTTCACCACAATTCTCAAAACGTTAATATCATTGTTATATCAACGTTTACAGCACTTCTCGAAATTATTCGAGAGGTGCTTTTTTATATGGTTTTTGCATGAATAATACCCCGCTAGTACCCCTGGACTTAATAAGTTCATATTATATATTAAAAATTTATGTGATTTTGTAATTTTTCAGCTAACTTTTCTGTTGATGATTGAGTAATGTGCGTATAAATGTCCATTGTCGTATTTATATCACTATGACCTAATCTAGTTTGTACTTCTTTAAGTGTTGCACCTGATTCAAACAATAATGAAGCATGTGTATGCCTGAAGCCATGTACGTGTATCTTACGAAGATCTGAATGACGTTTAAAGAATGCCTCTAATTTGTCATTAGGTGTCGATACACGCATGTACTTCATTTCATTTAGTCTAGTATGGTAAGTTGAAAAAATAGGTTGCTCTTTATCGCTAGCGACTGAAAAACCGTATTCCTCATATTGAAGTTTTTGTTCTTCTTTCCACTGTAAAAGTTTACTGATGGTTTGATTATCAATATCTATCCATCTTTGTGACTCACGTGTTTTAGGTGGTTGTAATACATGTTTATTGTTTACTTTTGCTAGAGTCTTTTTAACGTATAAATCTTTATTAACAAAGTTTATATCAGACCAATGTAAGGCAAGCACTTCACCTTTTCGATACCATCGCCACTAAGTATCCACTTGTGTTTTATTTCTAATATTTAATGCGTTCATAATTTCTTTTGTCGTAAACCCAGCTACTTTCATTTCAACTACTTTATATTTTGTTTCTACTGAATAAGCCACTCTTTTCATAGAAAAAACACCTCCGTAGGATTCATTTTAATATGAATTCAACGAAAGTGTTTTTATATTATTCCCAATATTTGGGGTCAGCTCAATGGTTTAATGATTGTTTTGATTCATTCAAAGGTGACGAAGCTTATATTAAAATGTCGAAGTCATGGATTATAGAACTATCAGAACTAACAGCTTATAACAATTCAAATATTGAAAGAATTAAACAAGTATTAACATCAACTACTGATACTTATCGTGACAAATATGCAGGAGAAAGCAAAGGACATATTAGAGATTGTATTTTTTCGGAACAACAAATGAAGAAACTTTTTTAAAAGATGAAACAGGAAATAGAAGATTTATTCCAATTAGAGTAGGTGTAAATAAAAATAAAAAATTTAATATCCACGACTTAACTCAGGAAATTGTGGATCAGGTTTGGGCAGAAGCTAAAGAATATTTTTTGAAGGAGAGACAAATCATTTATCAGAAGAAGAAAAAAGTATTTAGAAGAGTACCAAAAAGATTTTAAAGAAATTGATGAACTTGAAAATGAGATAGCAAGATATTTAATAATGAGAGTTCCATTAAATTGGGATTATTTATCGCTTGAAGAAAAAAGAAAGCATATAAAAGATTATGATGAAGTGACACATGAACTGAAATATTTAGTAAGAAGAGAAAAAGTTTCTGCTAAAGAAATTAGAGAAGTAATGTTGAAAGATGATCGATTTAAAAATAAAACTTATACTCAAAAGGTCAACCTAAGACTAAAAAAACTGTTAAATAGAACGACTACAGAAAAAGTTCATTATAAAAAATATTATGGACAGCAGAGAGGTTTCTATATTACTGAAGAAGACATTTTAAGATTGGAAAGAGAATATAAAATTTAACTTTCTAAAATTATTGTCCCAGTTGTCCCGAAATTTGGGACAAACGGGACAAAAAATTGAAAACTTATTTTTTAAAAACATGAGCATAAGGAAAAACGACATCACTTATTATTTTGACAGTGTCAAAATGTGATGAACTCGGTAGTGCCGAGTTGTTTTTCTAAATACCTAAGACACAGCAAGCATGTGAAGAAAATATAATTAGAATATATGTACGGTGCTAAAGAGTATACAGCATAAATAAATATACCGAATAAAGCAGTATACGCTTATTATCTGTATAAATAGATAGGAGATGTAGTCATGAATAGAAAAATAATTAGAATTAGTGACCCATTAATTGAATACTTAATCAAAGAAATCAGTGATGATAAAAATATTTCTGAGAATAAATTAATCAATATCATATTAGAGAGGGCATTAATACATCAAAGATTTGATACGAAAGAACAAGAAGTTGAAGATCTTTTGAGAAATGTTGCAACAAGTAATAATAAATTAATTGAAGTAATTGAAAGACAGACGGAAGCAATTAACGATTATACAAATGAAATTAAGAAATTGTTGGAGGTATAAGTATGGGAAGAAAAAGAACGTGGTATGTTGATGATATTCTTGATAAAGAGTTACACAGAATAAAAACTGAACATAATTTTAGAAGTATGAACGAAGTGTTTAGATATTTAGTTTTTGAAAAAAAGAATGGAAATGAACTAGAAAGCTCTATAAAAAAATTAAATATTATGGATAAAAATATTTGTATCTTAATTGAAATGATGACGATGCAATTAGATACTCATGGATTAGTTCCTAACTTTTCATACACAGAAAATTTGTCCACTTCTTATAATGCTGCTTAACAATTAGTAGAAAATGCAATAGAAGATAAAATGAGACTGAAAGCAGAAAATGAGTATTTTAATATTTAGGTTTAGTCATGAAAATGAATTACTGTATGATTAATGTAATAATAAAGTGAGGGATTTTAATGAAGAAAATAATAAGAAATATAGCAAAGTGTAAAATTTGCGATGATGTAATTGAATCAAAGCACACACATGATTATGTTATGTGTAAATGTGGTGCAATTTTTTAGATGGTGGTACAGAGTATCAAAGGTACGGATGGTGGCCAGAGAAAGCAGAGGGGAAAAGTAGAGATGAAATAATTGATCTTAGTTTGTCATAGTATGAAAAAGAATAAAATGAAAATATGTGACATATAGAAGTGTTAAGAATTATAAGTTTGAACAATACTTTCTGAAAAACAGATAATGATTAAAAAAACTGACTTTCAATAGTCAGTTTTTTATTTTTATTGATGTCTTTCTATGTGATAATTAAATAAAGATGTTTACGGAGGTATGACATGGAAAAATAAGAAAATTACAATGCATCTAGTTTTGATGATTTAATTAGACAAATTAATGAAACAGCACAAGATGTACAAAGAGAACGTGGAACACTTTTTTAAAGATTAGTATTAGCATATTTGAAAAATGAACCTACATATAGAAGTTTGTATAAAAATGTATGGTTACTAAAAGATGTCCCGTCAGAATATAATATTTCTAAAAAAGATTTAGGTGCGGATTTAGTTGCAGAGCAACAAAATGGTGACTTAGTGGCTATACAAGCGAAATTTAATAAAGGAAAAATAGGTAAAAGTGAAATTAATTCTTTCGTCGCAGAACTTGGTTTAACATATTATGCAAGAGGTTTAATCATTTCAACTGTTGATGAGTGGAATAGCAATGCGAGAGAGACAATAGATAAGAATGCAAAAGGAATAGAGATAATTGGTTTATCAGATTTGAGAAATTCACAAATTAATTGGGCTGATTTCAGTTTTGAGAGACCTGAACAAACGACGGTTAAACAACCTAAATCATTACGTCCGTATCAACTTGATGCTCTTGAGTGTGCTGTTAGTTACTTTAAAACTAAAAATCGTGGACAATTAATCATGGCTCCAGGAACAGGTAAAACATTCACAAGTTTAAAAATAGCTGAAGCCTTATCTAAACAAACAGATAAACAATTTAAAGTACTTTACTTAGTACCAAGTATTCAACTCCTTACACAAACATTAAGAGGATGGAATAACGATACTGAATACACGATGACGAGTATGGCAGTTACTTCAGATAGAGATGCTTCTAGAAATGATGATGGTACTGAAGATATTAAAGCAACAGATATAGGATATCCAGCAACGACTTCAAAAGATCAGTTGCTTAAAAACTGGAATGACGTTCAAGAAAAAGAATCAAATACTGAATTATTTGTAGTATTTAGTACTTATCTAAGTATTGAAGTTATCGGCAAAGCTCAAAAAGAAGGTTTTACAGAGTTTGATTTAATTATTTCGGATGAAGCACATCGAACTACGGGGGCACATGAAATGAATAAAGATGCTAGTGTATTTACAAAAGTTCATGATAATGAAAATGTAAAAGGAAACCTACGCATGTATCAAACAGCAACACCTAAGATTTATGGTGATAATGCTAAGAAGAATGCAAAAGATAAAAGTATCTTACTTTCTTCAATGGATGATGAATCAAAATATGGTGAAGTTATTTATCGCATGGGATTTGGACAAGCAGTATCACGTGGCATATTAACGGATTATAAAGTGATGGTTTTGGCAATAGATGAAACAGCAATTCAAAGAGATATGCAACGAACATTAGCTGATCCTGAAAATGGTTTAAATATAGATGATGTTGGTAGAATCGTAGGTATTTGGAAGGGTATGATGCGTAGAAATGGATATAAAAATCCAATTAAAAATAGCCCTTATGATGGTGCGCCATTAGAGAGCACCATTGCATTTACCAGAACAATTGAAGATTCTAAAAAAGTATCACATCAGTTTGAAGAAGTTGTTAATGAATATATTGGTGCGGATATTGAAGAACAATCTAAAAAGCTATCAATGAGACACGCAGATGGAACAATGAATGCATTACAAAAAGGTGAATTATTGGTTTGGTTAGCAGATCCAAATAAATCATCTGATGAAGCACGAATAGTTTCAAACGTACGATTCTTAACAGAAGGTATAGATGTACCGACATTAGATGCTGTTATCTTCTTAGCACCTAAAAAATCTCAAGTTGATATTGTATAAGCAGTTGGGCGTATTATGCGTAAATCTGAAAGTAAAGATTATGGCTATATCATATTACCTATAGTTATCCGAGCAGGTGAAAAACCTGAGACGATACTAGATAATAATAAAAACTATGAAGCAGTATGGCAAATAATAAATGCCTTACGCTCTGTTGATGAACGTTTCGAAGCAATGGTTGATAAAATTAATATAGCTAAGCCGAAACAGTTGAAAGTTATTGGGGTTGGAGGTGCACCTAATAAAGAAAACGATTTGGAAGATAATATTGGGAATACAGATATCCCAAACCCTAAAGAGTTTGAAGAAACTCAATTAGAATTTCAATGGGATAAGTACGAGCAAGCGATATTCGGAAAAATCGTAGAAAAAGTAGGGAATCGTAAATATTTAGAGAACTGGTCTGCTGATGTAGCAAAGATAGCTCAAAGACAGATTAGTTGGATAAAAACTAAGCTAGAAGATAAGAAAGATCCAATTTCAATTGAATTTAAAAAGTTTGTATCTTCTCTGCAACATAATATCAATGAAAGTATAGATGAAAGCCAAGCTACTGAAATGTTATCACAACATTTAATTACAAAACCTATTTTTGAAGCGTTGTTCAGTGAGTATAGTTTCGTAAATAATAATCCAGTATCTTCTGCCATGGAAACTATCGTAATAGAATTAGAAAAAGCCGGTTTTTCAAAGGAACAAGAGAATCTTGCACCTTATTTAAGTAACAATAATATTCACAATCACTTCATTATTAGTGGTGAAAATAAAGAATATTATTGAAAATTCTAATTTCAACAATAAATAATAGCTAATATAATCATGTATTAAGCATTTTTGTCTTAATCATTTTCAAATGCTGCCATAATATTTGAAAAGGAGTTTATTTAGTAAGTTCATAAAATGAGATGATATAAGAGGGATGACGATGAACAATAAATTTATAAGTAAAAGGGTAATATTTTCAAGAGATGATAGTAATAAATATTATAAAGATAAAAAAGAACTTCTAGACAATGATAAACTCATAAATGAGGACATATTCAATAGACTTATTGCTAATGAAATTTTTACTTTTATGGGTCCTTTTGATAATATAGTACTTTTAGTTGGAGCTGGAGCTTCAGTAGTAGGGAACAAAGATGAAAATTATGGATATACTGTTGATATGTTAGGTAAAGAGATCAAGCGTCAATTAAAAGATCCTAATCATTTCACCTTAGATGATCTAATTTTGATGTGCAAATACAATCAAAATTCAGAAGATGATTTTAATTTAGAAGATTTTCTATCTCAATTACAATCATTTTTTCCATTTGTATCAGAAAAAGACAAATTAAAGTTTGATGCTTCGTTTAATAAAATAATAGAAATTATCAAAGAAAAAACATCTTATGACTATGATGAAAGTAAGTTTAAGCATGGAATTTTAATTAATCAGCTAACAAACTTACATAAATCTCCAAATCGTCTGTCAGTGGTAACTACGAACTATGATATTGTAGTTGAAGAAAGCGCATATAGTTTAAACTATACAGTATTTGATGGATTTTCTTTTGCGCATAAACCTATTTTTGATGTAGATATGTTTGAATGGTATTTATCTAAGCCAATAACGGAAGTAAAATCACAAAAAGAATCTTATAAAAAAAACGTAATGAATTTATTGAAAATTCACGGATCATTAACTTGGGAAAGACAAAATAATAATATTATTAGAAAAAATAAGGGAGAAGTTAATAATCCAATAATGATTTTTCCTAGTTCAAATAAATACATGCAGAGCTATGAGAAACCTTATTTTGATTTATTTACAAAATTCCAATCTTTACTTCGTAAATCAAATACTGTTCTTATCACCTCAGGATTTAGTTTTGCAGACAATCATATTTCTCAAATGATTATTCAAGCAATAAAGACAAATCCAAGTTTAATATTATTAGTTACAGACTATATTATTGAACCAGAACATCCTAATGAAAACTGGGAAGAACTATTAAAATTAATGAACAGTGACTACAATATCTCATTTCTTCAAGCTACAATGAATGGTGATTTAACACTATTCTTCTCAAGGGGTGAAAATAGTGATTGATATGCTATATACAGATAATGATAAAAATAATTATTATTTAGGAATGATTTCACAGGTTTATAAAGATACCAGTGTCGTTCAAATTGAAAACCTTTCATGGTTAAAATTTAAAAAACTTCGGAAAGAGTTAATTATACCAAATACAATAAATTATTTAGTTATAGTTGAATCAGTGTCAAATTTATTTTTAGGAGAAGTTTATCAATCAAAAATCCCAAATTCAGATAGTGTTCATAATGCATTATTAAATAATATATCGGAAAAAATTTATCCTGAGTTAAGTATAGATTTAATAGGTGTGTTGTCTAGTGATAGTAATAAATTTAAACTGCCGGGTTTTTCTAATGTAGGATTGACAGATAGAGTTTACTTTGCAAATAAAAGAATAATAGAAATTTATTTACAATCCATAGAACTTAGATCAAAATATGCAGATAGTACCGATAGTAAGTTGAAATCGTTCGCAAAATTTTCAAACGCACCATCTGAAGAAGTTTCTCTTTATTCAAGTACTTTATTTGATAGACATCTTATGTCAATTGGCACTACAAATAGTGGTAAGTCTACCTCATCATTATCTATTCTAGATAAACTAATTAATAACAATAAAAAATTATTAATAATAGATCCTACCGGGGAATACTCTGATTCATTTGATGAAAATCAAAATATAAAAAATCTAAGCTTAGGTATAGATACAGTTGTAGATGCAGGTAGATTAACATTTAGTCAATGGGCTACACTATTTGAAACAAATGATTCAAGTCAACCTGCTGTTTTAGCTGATGCAATAAAAAGTCTGCGTTATCAGAAAAAAAGGGGTATTAACGAAACATATATAAAGGTTGGGAAAACTCCTATTGATGTAGAAAATGACCTTTCAAAGTTAAGCGTGGAAGATACATCTTTTGAGTTGTCATTACTTTCTAGTCAGATTACTGAAGAGGCAGTTGAACTTGATAAGTTAATGAAAAAATATATTACTGGATCATTTCAATTTAATCAAAAACAATGGCTAGTTCAGAAAATTGATTATAAATTAACTAACACTAATTTATTGAAATTTTTCTCTCAAAAAACTGATGGAAAATTCGATTTGATTGAAGAAATTGATAAATTTTTAAATAATACAGATAATCATAGTTTATATATTAATGCTTCTACTATTGGTGTAAGTGATAGTATTGGGGGAACGATAATAGATTTAATTAGTACATATATAATTGACAAAAAGCCAAAAAATAATATAGCATTTGTCATGTACATTGATGAAGTTCATCGCTATTCCAAAGTTAATGATGAGAATAATTTTCAATTTGGTTTAACAAATATTGCACGTGAAGGAAGAAAAAAAGGTATTTTTTTATTTTTAACCACTCAAAATCCCCATGATGTTCCAAAAGAACTATTAGGTCAAATCGGAACGCTTTTAGTTCACAGACTTACTCATAAAAACGAAATAGAAGTTATAAAGAACCATTTGTCAGATCAATCAATTAGACAAATAAAAAAACTCAATCAAGGTGAAGCTATACTTACAAGTATAAATCTAATTAGAGATATCCAAATAGAAATAATAAAAAGTAATAGAATACATGCAAATTCAACACCCACTTTATAATAATTTAAAAGTGGGTGAAATTAAAATTCAGCTCTTTTTTTATAATATTTCAAAATAATATTCAAAGTATATTGATAATTTGATTTAGAAAGGAAGATAATTATTAAAAGAATAGATATTTATAATAAATCAAAATTATTAAGAACTTTTATTACTAGTGATGAGAATCCTATAAGTGATGCAGATGGAAAATTAGAAGTTAATTTAGAAAAGTATGAGGATCTTAGTTCACTATACGACATAATAAAAGAAGTTATTTTTGATATTGATGATGATGAACCAGTTACTTATTTAATAACTTACACTATAAATGATACATACAATAGATTAGCGTTAGTAAATACATTAAAAGGAATATATATTAATGAGGATGATTTCCTAGCAGAGTTACTAATGTATATTGCGCATGACATACCTGTCTATCCAAATACCCAAGATTTAGAACCTATATTAATAAACTATTATCGAAAAATATATAATAATGATATTATATTTCCTGAAGATAATATTAAATACAGATTTACAGATACGTTTCTGTTAAATGATCAAACTTCCTTAGAACTCAAAATGCCTAATAGAGCTCTATCATATGGAGAGACACAGTTGTTGAAAGATATTTTACAAGACAAAATCAAACGCTATGATAGAGCTTATTTATTATTGAACAACTTATATGAAGCTATTCAAAAGTTAGAAAATATTTTGAAGCAAGATGTGAGAAATGAAAATGATATACAAAAATGTATTAGTGAATATCCTATTTTATTTGGAACAGAATATGTGGAAGTGATGCCGAAACATAAACTCGGTGGTGAGTATGAAACCGATTATGTTTTAAAAAGAAATAATGGTTTATATGATGTTATAGAATTAGAAGCCAGTACACATAAGTTGTATACAAAAGATGGTAATCCTTCGAGCAAACTAACCCATGCAGAGCAACAAATATATGATTGGTTAGAATGGATAGAACATAATAATTCATATGCAAGAGAAACATTAAAAGAATTTTATACACCCACTGGTTACATTATAATTGGTCGAAGTAAAGATCTTTCAGAAAAAGATAGAAGAAGGTTAAGAAGACGTAACATCATTTTAAAAAATTCATTGTTAATACTGACTTATGACGATTTATTAGAACGGGCCAAAAATTTACATAATCTTTTAACAATGAATAATTAATTTACTTAATTTTTACCACCGGCCAGCAGTTTATTTAGTTACCCTTTAGTTACCCCCAGTACATACAACCGTACGAAACCCTAAAGTTTTTTGAACGTAAAAAAACCAGGTCTTAAAAAAGCACGTCGTTCACCACAATTCTCAAAACGTTAATCGCAAGTTATATCAACGTTTACAGCACTTTCCAATTTACTTTGGAAGGTGCTTTTTTGTGTTGAATATTGGACAGTCTATAGAACCATACGGCACCTTAAGATTTTACGGCCTAGTTTTATGGAGAATTCATTTTAACTTTATCCGTGATGTTAGTTGTGACGTCTGTAATTTGTAAAGTAGCCATTAGACATGTAGAAGTGGGGCTGTAATTTTTAAATTAATAATTATAATAATCATTAATAGCGTATTTACTACGAATAAGGGGGTTATGATTTGAACCAATTACAATTGATTATTCCTGCATTTTTATGTATAGGTTTGGCGTTAGGTATATTGGTAGATAAAACAGGCGTAGGGCTTTTTATGGGACTTGGCCTAGGATTATTAACTTATGCACAATTAAAGACGAAGTATACTAATAAAGGCTAGTAGAGTTTGAAAGCGCACATATTTACAAATTTATTTTAGCGATATCCAGTAATAAAGATCGTACATTTTATACATATAAGAAGCGATTAAGAATTGTATTTTTCTTAATCGCTTCTTTAACTTTGCTGCTTTATAACCCATGTATGCCAAAGTAAATGATGTATACAATGATCCAAACGATGAGCCATATTATGATTTTAGTAGCGTGTTTGAGTTGTTTAAATATGTGATGTGATAAGTAATAAGCAAGTGTAGTTACAATGATAAACCTAAAAAGTCTTGCTGGTATAGAACAAATGATAAACATCCAAATTGTCATGTAGTGTGGTGCTGCATATGCAAATAACTTATAAGGTACTCCAAATAAAGGACCTGATATCAAGCCTATAAATGGATGACTATTCATAGCGTTAATAACGTGTTCAAGCATGTAAGTTTGTACAGAGGGTACACGCATAAGGATTTCTTCGACATAATCCGGGTGGTTTTGTGCAGTCATATAAACGACTGTGCCTCCTGCTAAGGCACCAAGCAAGGTAAGCAGTAATAGTCTAATTACAACTACTTTATTTTTTTGAGTTATTGCAATATATGTAAGTAAAACATCAGGAATAATGAAGAATACGGTTGCCTCAGCAAATCCCCATAAAAAAGCAAAAAATCCCACTCTATTCACCTCTAATAATTTTAATAATATCATTTTAACACAAAATGTTTTTGTCAATGTAAATAATACCATGTATAATTGTATTGAATAAAATAGCTTTTTTATGAGGTGCTTATTATGATTAGTATTTATGAGTTGAAACCAAAATTTCAAAAATTACTCATGCCTATTGTCGATCAATTACGGCATATGGGTGTAACACCGAATCAAGTGACGGTGAGTGCATTAATTTTATCTATCGCAACAGGTGGATGTATTGGTTTATTTTATGAGAATCATTGGGTCTATTTGTTAGTGCCTATTGTTATGTTTGTACGGATGGCATTAAATGCGATTGATGGCGTGATGGCTTCTAAATATCGTATGAAGTCTCATCTCGGAATGTTACTAAATGAACTAGGTGATGTCGTAAGTGATTTAGCTTTATTTTTACCGTTTGTATTAATTGTTCAAGATAAAGGCATATCTGTACTGTTATTTATTGGATTAGCTATCGTTAGTGAGATGGCGGGAAGTTTAGTACAAGTTATTGGTTCAAAAAGAAGATACGATGGTCCGATGGGGAAAAGCGATCGCGCCTTTTTAATTGGATTAGTTGCATTTTTAAGTGCATTGAATATTAACGTGACACCATGGATTCACATCATTTTATATATTGCGACATTATTGATTGTATGGAATACATATAAGCGTGTGACTAATGGTTTGAAAGGAGCTACGCATGAACCTAAATAAACTATCTTATGAAATGATTATCGTATTAATAGGGGTATTTGTTGTACTTGTAATTTCAACACTCATTAGTCAAATTCTCCTTAGGAAAAAGCCAAGTGAAGTGACAGAGAATATATGGATGCGGGTGAAGTCGTGGTGGGTGATGTGTATTATCTTCTCTTTAGCGCTCATTATACATCAAACCGTCTCCCTCATTTTTATGGCATTTTTATGTTTTATTGCTTTAAAAGAATATTTTTCTTTAATTCCAACGAATAGAAGTCATAGACTTGTCTACTTATGGGCTTATTTAACGATACCGGTTCAATTTATTCTTATTTACAACGGTTTTTATGGATTTTTTATCGTATTTATTCCAGTCTATATTTTCCTTCTTATCCCTATTCAAGCTTTAATTGTAGGTGAAACGAAAGGATTTTTACATTCGATGGCTACGATTCAATGGGGAATTATGTTTTTTGTTTTTGGTTTAAGTCATTTGGCTTATTTAATTGTATTGCCAGGGATAGATAGTACTGTTTCTGGAGCAAGTTTAGTTTTATTCTTAGTCATCCTTACGCAGGCGAATGATGTCTTTCAATATATTTCAGGAAAACTGTTTGGTAAACGCAAAATCATTCCAAAGGTAAGTCCGAATAAAACGTGGGCAGGCTTTATTGGTGGCGTTATTTTATCAACAGTGTTGGCATTAGTTTTAGGGCCACTACTTACACCATTTTCATTGTTAGGGATGATTGCATCTGGAGTGTACATTAGTATAAGTGGCTTTGTCGGCGATGTGAACATTTCCGCATTGAAACGAGATTTAAATATAAAAGATACTTCACAAGCCATACCTGGACATGGAGGCGTTTTAGATCGTGTAGATTCGTTAACATATACAGCGCCTTTATTCTTCCATTTTACGAGATTCTTTTATTTTTAGAAGGGCGGTAATAGGAGATGCGAAATTTATTATTTTCACTTATTGTACGTCCCATTGTGTTTATCGTGCTTGGACTTAACATTAGAAATTATGAGAGACTTAAAAGTCAAGGTCCTCTTGTCGTTATCGCAAATCATAACAGTCATTTAGATACGTTAGTGTTAATGAGTTTATTCAGAGGCAAAAGTTTTAACCATGTGAGACCCGTTGCAGCGGGCGACTATTTTATGAAAAATAAATTTTTAAAATGGTTTTCAACAAAAGTGATGAATATTATACCTATCGAACGTAAAATGACGAGAGATTTCACAGGTATGTTTCAACCTATATTAGATGAATTAGATAAAAATGGCATTATTATACTTTATCCAGAAGGTTCAAGAGGAGAACCTGAAAAGTTGTCTAAGTATAAATCTGGCATTTATTATTTAATGCGTGAACGTCCAGAAGTGCCAATCCAACCTATCTTTATGCATGGACTTGGGAAAGCATTACCAAAAGACAGTTTTATCTTAGTCCCATTTTTTGTAGATATATTCATTGGAGAAACTTTTAAATGTGATCAGAACCGCAAAGATTTTATGGATGAGGTGACGAAGCGTTTAAACATTTTGAGAGATGAAGGTAACTTTAAAGAATGGTGATACGTAAATATGATATATAAGGAGAAATTTAGATGAATAATAATGAATTATCAGTCGTTCGAATTGAAAAAGGCAAGGGGCAGCAAATCGTCCTTTTATGTCTAT
Source organism: Staphylococcus ratti (assembly GCF_020883535.1). Classification (NCBI taxonomy): domain Bacteria; kingdom Bacillati; phylum Bacillota; class Bacilli; order Caryophanales; family Staphylococcaceae; genus Staphylococcus; species Staphylococcus ratti. The sequence goes on from NZ_CP086654.1 coordinate 631,571, forward strand.
CAATACTTTTAGTACTTTGGTGTTTACTTCTATTAATTTCAGGTGAATTATTGCCTATTATCATAGGGTTACTTGGCGCGAGCTTTTTTAGTATAGCTGTGTGGTTTTTCATAAAGTCTTTAACTAATAAAAAAGGTTTGGTGCGCTTAGATGAACATGGTTTTTATGATTATTCTTCTGCTATAGCAACGAACGATACATTAATTCCTTGGAATGAAGTTAAAGCAATCAACTTAAAAAGCTTTTTAGGGAAACGTTACGTGCAAGTTTTACTACATCATCCTGAAATTGCTAAAGAAGCACGTACATCTATGGGGAATATGTTTTCTAAAGGAAATGAGAAATTAGGCTATGAAGGTATCCTTATTGATACAAAACTGGCTAAAGGCATTAATACAGAAGAGTTATTGCAGTTAATGGAAACATTTCATCATCGTTATGGTATGCAAACTGAGGTTGTTCAAACACCAGAACAATCAATGAAAACAATTGAAAACTTATAAGAATATAAACACCTTCTAATAAGGAGGTGTTTATTTATGTTGAATTAAACGGTTTAGAAATGCGCTATCATTTATTTTCGTGAAGATTTGTAGTAAATTGTACGTAATCCCAATGAATAATCAATATGAAATTTCAATTGAAGTCATGAAAAATAAAAAGGTTGTGAACAGTTTGAATAAATATGAACGTTTAGATGAAATCGCAAGACGTGTTCATGAAAAAGGGACGATACGCATTCAAGACATCGTTGATGATTTAAATGTATCTGATATGACAGTGCGTCGAGATTTAATTGAATTAGAAGAACAAGGTGTACTTACTAAAATTCACGGGGGCGCCCGAAGTAATGCTGCATTTCAATATAAAGAGATGTCTCATAATGAAAAACATACGCAACAAATAGAAGAAAAAAAAGAAATTGCTAAAAAAGCAGCCAAATTGATTGAAGAGGGGAACAATATCTTTTTAGGTCCTGGCACAACGGTTGAAATGTTAGCGCAAGAAATACAAAATAAACATTTATCTGTTGTCACAAACTGTTTGCCGGTATTCCATATTCTTTTACGCAAACGTTCTGAGCACTTTAAAGTGTATTTAATTGGAGGGGCACAACGAGAAATTACAGAATCTTTTGTAGGTGAGATGGCTAACACGTTACTTGAAAAAATGCGTTTTTCTAAGATTTTTTTCAGTGCGAATGGTATAAAAGGCAAAGACGTAATGACCTCTTCTTATGAAGAAGCTTATACACAAAAATTAGCAATTGCACATTCAAATGAGAAATATTTACTTGTTGATGATTCAAAATTAGGCAAAGAGGATTTTGTATCATTTTGTAATTTGATGGATTTAACAGCAATGGTGACAAATGATTTATCAGAGGAACAACAACGTATGGTTCAACATCAAATTGAAGTGATTTAGACGCGTTTCGTTATTTTTAAATTAAAAGTAAAAACATATATAAAGCGCTAGAACATGAACGTGTTCTAGCGCTTTATATATGTTAAAAAACTTGGAATGAAAAACGGAGATGACTTAAGAATTTCTATTTTGGCCGTATTTTTTATTTAAATAGAAGTGACTAAACACTTTCAAACAAAAAAGAACAAATAATGTTGTAAAAATGTTTGTTTGAGTTTATAATTTAAACATAAAGAGATGTAAGCGCTTTTTGTGATGTTTAAATCAACAGTATTTACATCTAAGAAAGGATGATAAAGGTGAAAGTAATTATCGGTGCGGATCAATACGGTTTGTCTTTAAAAGCTCACATTAAAAAATACCTTAAAGATAACCAATATGAAGTGTTAGATGTAACCGAAAATAAAACATCTGATTTTGTGGATGTGACCGTTGCAGTTGCCAAAGAAGTCCAAAAAGACGAAAAAAACTTAGGAATTGTGATTGATGAATTTGGTGCAGGCAGTTTTATGGTTGCAACGAAAATTAAAGGGATGATTGCTGCAGAAGTTTCAGATGAACGCTCAGCTTACATGACACGAAGTCATAACAATTCAAAGATGATTACGATAGGTTCGGCGCTTGTAGGAGAAAAGTTAGCTATTAATATTGTGAAGGGTTTTATAGAGGGACATTATGATGGTGGTCGTCATCAAATCCGTGTAGATATGTTAAACAAAATGTGCTAATAGGAGGCGTTAAAGATGAAAATTGCAATCGGTTGCGATCATATTGTAACAGATACAAAAATGGCAGTTTCACAATTTATTAAATCTCTTGGACATGAAGTTATTGATTGTGGAACGTATGATTTTACACGTACACATTATCCAATTTATGGAAAAAAAGTAGGCGAAGCGGTTACGAGCGGTAAAGCAGATTTAGGTGTTTGCATTTGTGGCACAGGTGTAGGCATTAACAATGCGGTAAATAAAGTGCCTGGGATACGTTCAGCGCTTGTGAGAGACATGTCTTCTGCACTTTATGCTAAAGAACAATTGAATGCCAACGTTATTGGCTTTGGAGGAAAGATTATCGGCGAACTATTATTGTGTGACATTGTAGAAGCATTTATAAATGCTGAATATCAGCCAACAGAAGAGAATAAAAAGTTAATTGAAAAAATCGCTAAAGTCGAATCTATTAATCATGCACAAAGTGATGAACATTTCTTTGATGAATTTTTAGAGCGATGGGATAAGGGTGAATATACGGATTAATTTTAAATTTTATTATTTGAAAATTCAGATAAATAAAAGTGATACCAATTACAGTCGTAATGATTCAACGTAAAAATGAACATTAATTTAAGAGGTGTAAGAGATGAGCACAAAGCAAACATTTTTAGAACAAGTTAGTAATGAAGAAGGCATCATTTCAGCACTCGCTTTTGATCAACGCGGGGCTTTGAAGCGTATGATGGCCAAATATCAAACTGAAGCACCTAGCACTCAGGATATCGAAACGCTTAAAAAACTTGTTTCTGAAGAATTAACACAGTATGCATCATCCATATTGTTAGATCCAGAATACGGTTTGCCAGCAACACAAGTACGTCATCCTGACTCAGGACTGTTACTTGCTTATGAAAAAACAGGTTATGACGTGAATGCGAAAGGTCGTCTTCCAGATTGTTTAGTGGATTGGTCAGTGAAACGCATTAAAGAAGCGGGTGCCCATGCAGTGAAGTTTTTGCTTTACTATGATGTTGACGATGAAGCAGCGATTAATCAGCAAAAAGAAGCTTATATTGAGCGCATTGGGTCTGAATGTAAAGCAGAAGATATTCCATTTTTCTTAGAAATTTTAGCTTATGATGACACAATTGCTGATAATAAAGGACCAGAATATGCCAGAGTTAAGCCTAGAAAAGTCATTGAAGCCATGCGTGTATTTTCAAAAGAACGCTTTGGTGTAGACGTCTTAAAAGTAGAAGTACCAGTAGATATGAATTATGTAGAAGGATTTGGTGAAGGTACGCATGTGTATTCGCAAGACGAAGCTGCGGCTTACTTTAAACAACAGAATGAAGCAACGCACTTACCCTATATTTATTTAAGTGCAGGTGTCAGTGCCCAATTATTCCAAGATACTTTACGTTTTGCGCATCAATCAGGCGCGCAATTCAACGGCGTATTATGTGGTCGTGCAACTTGGGCGGGTTCCGTGAAAGCCTATATCGAAGAAGGTGCAACAGCTGCACGTGTATGGTTGCGTTCTGAAGGTGCACATAACATTACTGAATTGAACAAAGTTTTAAAAGAGACAGCAGTATCATACAAAAATAAACGCTAATTGCCATTAATTACTTAACTTACTGGAGGGGATTTCCATGAATAGAGAAGAAGTTACAATGTTAGGTTTTGAAATTGTTGCTTATGCGGGAGATGCACGTTCTAAATATTTAGAAGCATTGAACGAAGCACAAGCAGGTAATTATGATAAAGCAGAACAATTAATTGAAGAAGGCAATCAATGTATTGTTGATGCACATAAAGCGCAAACATCTTTATTACAAAAAGAAGCAACAGGAGACGATATTGCATATAGTGTAACGATGATGCATGGTCAAGATCATTTAATGACGACATTGTTACTTAAAGACATGTTAAAGCACATCATTGAATTATACAAAAGGGAGCGTTAAAGCGTATGATGAACAAATTAATTGGTTTCATTGAAAAAGGAAAGCCATTTTTTGAAAAGCTCTCTCGTAATATTTACTTAAGAGCCATTCGTGATGGCTTTATTTCAGCAATGCCAGTCATTTTATTTTCAAGTATTTTCTTATTAATTGCCTATGTCCCAAATATTTTCGGGTATACATGGCCTAAACATATTGAAACAGCGATTATGAAACCTTATGGCTACACGATGGGTATTGTCGGTTTACTTGTAGCAGGAACAACCGCTAAAGCGTTAACAGATGCGTACAATAGACGTCTTGCAAGTACGAATCAAATCAACTTTATGTCTACGATGTTGGCATCTATTTGTGGTTTTCTATTTTTAGCAGCTAATCCACTTGAAGAAGGTGGATTTGCGAATGCATTTATGGGAACTAAAGGGCTTTTAACAGCATTTTTAGCTGCTTTTGTTACTGTAATGATTTATAACGTTTGTGTAAAAAATAATGTAACAATCAAAATGCCAAAAGAAGTACCCCCTAATATTTCGCAAGTATTTAAAGATTTAATTCCTTTTACGTTAGTTATTCTCGTATTATATAGTTTTGATTTAGTAACGCGAGCAGTCGTTAATACAAATGTTGCTGAAGCCATTGTGAAATTATTTGAGCCACTATTCACAGCGGCAGATGGTTATGTAGGCATTACAATTATTTTCGGTGCTTTTGCATTATTTTGGTTTGTTGGTATTCACGGGCCTTCAATTGTTGAGCCGGCTATTGCGGCAATTACGTATGCCAATATCGAAACAAACTTTAAGTTGTTACAATCAGGAGAACATGCAGATAAAATTTTAACACCTGGTACACAAATGTTTATTGTTACGATGGGAGGAACAGGTGCGACATTGGTAGTCCCATTTATATTCATGTGGCTTTCTAAATCTAAGCGAAACAAAGCGATTGGACGTGCCTCTGCTGTACCGACATTTTTTGGTGTGAATGAACCTATTTTATTTGGTGCACCTATTGTTTTAAATCCTGTCTTTTTTATTCCATTTATTACAGCACCGATAGCCAATGTATGGATTTTTAAATTTTTCGTAGATGTTTTAGGGATGAATAGCTTTAGCGTAGTGTTACCTTGGACAACACCTGGACCGTTAGGCATCATCATGGGAACAGGATTTGAATTATGGGCTTTTGTCTTAGCGGTTACGTTAATTGTTGTGGATGTACTTATTTATTATCCATTCTTCAAAGTATATGATAAACAAATTTTGGAAGATGAGCTCAAAGGCGTCGATAGTTCTGACGCATTACGTTCAAAAGTATCTGACCATTTTGATACAAAGAAAGCGGACAAAGTAATCGCGGCATCAGTAGGAACAACAGTTACACAAGAAGCAGAAGTACAAGGTGACATCGTCGGAGGTACGACAGGTGCTGCTATCCATGAAAAAGAAGATATGTCAACTCAACAGAATACAAAACAAACGCATGTGCTCGTCTTATGTGCAGGTGGAGGCACAAGTGGTTTGCTTGCAAACGCTTTAAATCAAGCTGCTACTGAGCATCAACAACCTGTTACTGCTGCAGCGGGAAGTTACGGTGTGCATATGGACATTATGAAAGAATATGATTTGATTATTTTGGCACCACAAGTTGCATCTAACTATGAGGATATTAAACAAGATACCGAACGGTTAGGTATAAAATTAGCTAAAACACAAGGTGCAGAATATATTAAATTAACACGTGATGGTGAAGGTGCATTGCAATTCGTAAAAGATCAATTCAAATAAAAAGGAGCTTTAAACGATGAAAAAATTACCAAAAGACTTTATTTTCGGTGGCGCTACTGCAGCTTATCAAGCTGAAGGTACAACACAATCAGAGGGTAAAGGTCGTGTAGCATGGGATACTTATTTAGAAAAGCATTATTGGTATACAGCTGAACCTGCAAGTGATTTTTACAACCGTTATCCTGTAGATTTAGAATTAAGTGAAAAATTTGGTATTAATGGCATTCGTATTTCAATTGCTTGGTCTCGCATATTTCCAACAGGGTATGGAGAGGTTAATTTAAAAGGCGTTGAATATTATCACAAGCTCTTTAAAGAATGTTTAAAGTGTGGAGTGGAACCTTTTGTAACGTTACACCATTTTGATACACCTGAAACACTTCATTCAGATGGTGATTTTTTAAATAGACAAAATATCGACCATTTTGTAAATTATGCTGCATTTTGCTTTAAAGAGTTCGATGAAGTAAACTATTGGACAACTTTCAATGAAATTGGTCCAATTGGTGATGGGCAATATCTTGTAGGTAAATTCCCACCAGGCATTCAATATGATTTTGAAAAAGTGTTCCAATCGCATCATAATATGATGGTGGCACATGCAAAAGCAGTTAAGTTATACAAAGACCAAGGGTTTGAAGGTGAAATTGGTATCGTACATGCGTTGCCAACAAAATATCCGTTTGATAAAAATAATGCTGAAGATGTACGCGCGGCAGAGTTAGAAGATATTATTCATAATAAGTTCATTCTTGATGCGACTTATCTTGGCAAATATTCAGAAGCGACGATGGAAGGCGTTCAGCATATTTTGAAAGTCAATGGTGGCAAACTGGATTTACGTGATGAAGATTTTGAAATATTGGATGCAGCAAAAACACTCAATGACTTTTTAGGCATTAATTACTATATGAGTGATTGGATGCGTGGTTTTGAGGGCGAAAGCGAAATTACACATAATGGCAAAGGAGAGAAAGGGGCTTCGAAGTATCAGCTTAAAGGTGTAGGCCAACGTGAGTTTGATATTGACGTGCCAAGAACAGATTGGGATTGGATGATTTATCCGAAAGGTTTATATGATCAAATTATGCGTGTGAAAAATGATTATCCTAATTATAAAAAAATCTATGTTACTGAAAACGGACTTGGATATAAAGATAAATTCGAGGATAATACAGTTTATGATGATGCACGTATCGATTATGTGAAGCAACATTTAGAAGTGATTTCAGATGCGATTGAAGATGGCGCCAATGTAAAAGGCTATTTTATATGGTCATTAATGGATGTATTCTCGTGGTCGAATGGTTATGAAAAGCGTTACGGCTTATTTTATGTTGATTTTGAAACACAACAACGTTATCCGAAAAAAAGTGCCTATTGGTACAAAAAACTCGCTGAAACACAAATTATTGAATAACTTATTTTAATATGAACAGGGAAGACATTCTGTAGGAACAGAGTGCTTCTCTGTTATTTTTATGTATGAAATAACGTGACGATTTCGATTTGTCATTTGAAGCGGGAAAATGTAAATGCTATCATTGTTGTCAAATCAACTGTTGCATGCCGATAGTATAATAGTTAAAGGAGGTTTTTTTATGAAAGCCATCGTGAGTCGACAAGTGTTCCAATTAGCAGAAGGAAATTTGTTTCAAGAAATTAATATTGATTCTCCACAATTAAAAGAAGATGAAGTGCTTGTAAAAGTACACGCATCAGGGGTCAATCCTGTAGATACTAAAATTAGACAGACGCCATTGAATGGGAATGCGCGTATTTTAGGATTTGATGCAGCTGGTGAAATCGTTGAAGTAGGGTCACAAGTGACAGATTTCAAAGTAGGGGATCGTGTTTTTTATTCAGGGTCCAATCAACAGAGTGGTTCGAACCAAACCCATCAAGTAGTGTCTGCACATTATATAGCACATGCGCCTGAAAGCTTATCATATGAAGACGCGGCTGCATTACCACTTACGTCAATAACAGCTTATGAAACATTTTTTGATATTTTTCGTATTTCTACAAACCCTGAGGAAAACAAAGGGAAAACGGTACTGATTATTAATGGCGCTGGAGGCGTAGGAAGTATTGCAACGCAAATTGCCAAAGCGTATGGTTTAAAAGTAGTGACAACGGTAGGTCGAACGGAGACGAAGGAATGGTCATTAAAACAAGGAGCCGATAAGGTGATTAATCATCATAATACACTTGTTTCTGAATTGGAGCAATTCGAGTTACCCGCGCCAGATTATATCTTTTGTACATACGACACTGATCATTACTATGAACAGATGATTGAATTAGTCAAACCGCGTGGACATATTGCAACAATTGTCGCATTTAAAGAGAAACAAGATTTAAATTTGTTAAAAAGTAAAAGTATTACGTTCTCACATGAATTTATGTTTTCTCGAGCGTTATATCAAACAGAAATTGACCAATATCAATACTATTTAAAAGACGTAGCTAAAAAAGTAGATGAGGGTATCTATACCTCTACGCGTACGCAAACGTTAACGCCGCTTTCTACAGAGACAATTTATAATGCGCATCAAGAAATGGAAAAGCAACAATTTATCGGTAAGTTAGTAGTCAAAATCATTTAAAGCTTTAAAAGCAGATTAAAACACATTCAAGAGGGAAAGGGCATAAAAAAGCATATAAGGTGGAATTAGCATAATGAAAAAAGTTAAAGTGAGTATCGTTTTTTGGGTATCACTTCTGTTATGTGCACTTTTCGTTATATTAGGTGCGTGCTTTCCGAAATATGTTGAAACAGCAACACAGCATGTGACAAAAGTAATTGCGACCCATTTTGCATGGTATTATTTATTGCTTGTATTAGCAATTTTATTGATTTGTGTTTATTTGCTCTTTTCAAGGCATAGTACGATTACATTAGGTAAAGAAGGAGAAGCACCAGAATTTTCTCTGAAATCATGGTTTGCGATGTTATTCAGTGCTGGCATGGGAATGGGGCTTGTATTTTGGACAACTGCCGAGCCATTAAGTCATGCCTTTACAAATGCGCCTCTAGCACAGCCGGGTTCACAACAAGCGATCGATGATGCGATTCAATTTTCATTTTTTCATTGGGGCATTCATGCGTGGGGCGTTTATGGTATGGTAGCGTTAGTTATTGCATATTTTAATTTCCACAAAGGTTACCCTGGGCTTGTAAGCGCAACGTTGAGACCACTGTTTGGAGAAAAATTAATGTCTGGACCACTTGGAAGTGTCCTCGATATACTTGCTGTAATTGCAACCGTAACGGGTGTAGCAGCAACGCTAGGATTTGGGGCATTACAAATCAATCAAGGCTTGCATTTCATGTTTGGAATTCAGCCTACGTTTATAGCACAATTACTCATTATTCTCGTATCGGCGCTCGTTTTCACATGGTCGAGTTGGACAGGTATTAGTAAGGGAATAAAATATTTGAGTAATTTTAATATGGCGCTGGCGTTTATCGTTTTAATGTTAGTGTTTGTGCTAGGTCCGACGCTCTACATTTTAAATACGTTTTCTAACGGTTTAGGCAATTACATTGCACATTTTTTTGATATGAGTTTACGGATTCCACTCAACAATGAAAATCAAAAAATGTGGTTGAACAATTGGACGATTTTTTATTGGGCTTGGTGGATTTCATGGGCACCATTTGTTGGTATTTTCATTGCACGTGTATCCCGAGGACGAACAATTAAAGAGTTTATTGTAGGTGTATTGCTTGTACCATCATTCGTTTGTTTTATTTTCTTTGCTGTATTTGGCGCATCGGCTATGTATCAACAACAACACGGTGTGGCCAATTTGGCAAAAGAAGCGACTGAAACAGCTACATTTGCGATGTATCAACATTTTCCAATGGGCTTTATTTTGAGCTTGTTAACGCTTGTAGTTATTTTCATATTCTTTATTACTTCCGCAGATTCAGCCAACTATGTTTTAGGCATGCTAAGTACAAAAGGGGACAACAATCCCGCCTCTTTTGTAAAAGTAGCTTGGGGAATCATGCTTGCATTATTTGCAATCATCATGATTATGACAGGAGGCACACAAGCGATACAAAATATGTTGATCATTGCAGCATTGCCATTTTCTTTTGTTATCATTTTTATGATATGTTCACTATTTAAAGCTTTATCTTTAGAACAGCCTCCCCGTATCAACACAACCCAATGTGAGGAAAATGTAAACGCGCATCGGCGTACAAAATAAAATACATTAAAACAGCGGCAAAGCAATGCTATGAAGATAGACTGCTTTGCCGCTATTTTTAGGATAGTTCCAGTTTTAAAAAATCTGCTTTTCGAACGAGTATATAGCACGAGTTTCGCTATTATTTGGTATGATCCGCTTTTTTTCCGACAGGTTTTTTGAGTGAAATAATGACCATTAAGCCAAGAAGGCCAATACCTAAAGCAACATAGATTGTGGCATACAGGTTAATATTAGCGACAACAATACCACCTAGTAAAGCACCGAAGCCGATACCTGCATTGAGCGCGGACATATTCCAACTCATAATTTGACTGTGATCTCCTTCAATTTGTTCAATCAAACCAGTTTGAATTGCTGGATTGGTGCTCCACTGAATAATGTGCCAAATGAATAGTGCAAGTAATAACAAAATGGTAAAAGCCCAAAGTTGATTTAAGAGAAGCATCATCACTGAAAAAATCGAACCACTAATAAGTAACCACTTTTTAAAAGACAGTATGTCTGTAAAATAGCCTCCTAAAGAGGTGCCTACAACGCCTGCAATACCAATAATGAGAAGCGCTAAAGAAACAAACTGTATCGTATGACCACCAGAAAGAATAAGCGGATTAATATAAATATAGGCTACTGAATTGGCGGTCAAGAAGATAAATGTGATTGAAAGCAACTTGATTACTTCGGATTTATTAATGATACGCATGCTGTAGTCTTTTACCGTTTCGTATTGAGGATTAAATTGATGCGGCAAATAAATCATTAACATTAGACCTGCGATAATCGCAACAACGATGATGAGTCCGAAAGTGAATCGCCAACCAATCCAATCTCCAATTAAAGTTCCAATTGGGAGGCCAAAAACGTTAGCCCCACTAAACCCTGTGTAAACTAAACCTAACATACGTCCGCGATGTTGTGGTTTTGCAAGCATGACAGTAATGGCTAAAATTTTAACAACAATTAATGCAGCCGCAGCGGATGAAATGATGCGCCCAATGACAATCATTGTAAAGTTCGGGGATAGAGCAATAATTAAATTTCCTAATATAAATGCAAGTATTGTAGTGAGTAAAACGGTTTTTGGAGAAAAACGTTCGGTCAATTTTACGAGAATGGGCCCTGTAATTGCAAAAGTAAAAGCATATATGGTTACAAGTTGCCCAATCCATGCTTCAGAAATGTTTAGATCTTGACTCATTAAGCTCAAAATACCTGCAACTACGAGTTCAACCATACCTACAATAAAAATACTTAACATAAATGTGATTGTACGCATGACTGTCATATTTCAAAACTCCTTTTTTAATCTCTGTGCTTATTAAAATTAACATACATTCATATGATGTGGGATAAAAATCTGTTTAATTTCGTAATCTCCTTATAAATGAATAAATGACTTTCAAAATTACTTTTTCAATGGATTGTCTACTTTGACATACGTATAGGCATGGGCTTCATCTAATAAGCGCATTGTGGTCACACATTTATAATCAATTTGTGGATTAAAAAACAGCGCTTCAATTTTTTGAATACGTGATGCATCGAGATGGCTTGTTTTGAATTGAGTCATTAAATCATGTATATGATGACGTACGATATGCCATAAATCATTTTCTAATGTAGTATCTTGATAATACTTTGCTATACAAGCGACAAGTTCTCCTAAATGATTTTGAATTGTGGAGTAAAAAGCTTTGTTAAATACAGTTGTCTCACTATCTGTTAAAATACGTGATTTTTCGTGGAAATGGTGTGTATCGTATCCTGAAAGATTTAACTGCTTTTCATCGATACGCAAGCCTTCAAAATCTCGAATTAACATTTTAGATAGTGCGCCTGTGTCTGAATCAATAATTGCAATTGTATTTTGTAGGTGTGCTTCTAAGGCGATACCATATTTGACCAGAAGTGGAATGACATAATCTATAAGCGACGTTGCATAGTGTTCAAACCAATCTAAAATGCTTGTGCGTTCTGCTTGTGATTGGTGATGTTGATAACGTTGTATAAGTTCAACGAGTAAAGGTATCTCGGATTGGGTTGAAGTGACGACAAGACTCGAAGGAATAAGGGGTAATTCTTTTTCAGTAACATAATGATAAATGTTTTCTCGATAAAGCGTCCCCAATTGTTCGCTACGCTGTTCTTGAATGGCTGCGTCATCCGCTTCATTGTAAAAGTGTATCCCTGCCCATTCTGGAACACTCTTCGTATTAAGCGCTTTGAACCACGAATCATTCATCTCAATAGATTGGAGTATTTCAGTCATTAATGGCCCATTATGCGTTGTTTGTTCGGATAATGTTCGAATTTCCCCTGTAATATGTACGTTCGTAGATAGCTTAATATGTGGGGACATATCTGGAAATTTTGGCATTAATGTTCTAAATGATAATCCAGCAAAATATGGAGCTGAATAACTAATTGGAATGATGTGTTGGGTTGATAATTCATCTGAATACGCTTTTGTTAAAACTTCTGAATATTGCCATGGATGGATAATCATCACATCATAATCCGATAAACTAATAGATGAAGGCAACTGCTCAATAATGGCTTCTTTTAAACCAGTAAACATTTGAAAGACGATAGCATTGTAGGAATTACCGAGACTTTGTTTACGCGTTAATGAATGGTGCACGAGTACAAACTGCAAATTGATTTCATTTCCATATTCAGAAGCATATGCGATGGTTTGTTCAGTTGTCATCCCTTTTCTGAGTTTAGCCCCTGGATGAACCGGATGGCCTTCAACGACTGATTGCTCGGAAGTTAAATAGGCATCTGTTTGCCCCTCCAAATAATGTAAAAGAGACATTGAATTTTGTTGATGCCGTAAAGCTTGATAACTTAATGTGAGTGTCATATGAGTCGCGCTATTCTCTAAGTCATCTTCAAACTGACGGCAGTGCGGTCCTTTTAATGAAGGGTCTTCAGTTAATATAGCAGTTAATAATTCATTAGGATGTTGAACACGAATATATACATTCTCTTTTAACCAATAAAAAGGGCCTTGAACATCGATTCGGTTAAACGCATGTTTTCCTGTGATTGAAGCTAATATTGTTAAGTTTTGAGATGGGAAGCGGGTGCATAAGACCTCACTATCTTTGAAAGGTGAATGTTTTAAATGATGTGAGGGAATGATTTGGCTATGTTGATAACTCCCTACTAAATTTTCTCTATAGAGTGATCCCATAAGTCGTGCAGTAATCTTATCACGGCCGCTGAAAAGCATATGTAAAAACATATTTGCCCACTCGGGGGAGCGATGTTTTAAAGTATCATAGCTTTTCTGTTCTTCGTGCGTTAAAACAAATTTATCACGATTAACATTACTTTTTGAATTCATGCGTGCACCTCGTTCTTTTTATTTTACAAATGCATAGAAGCTTCGTATAATCCTTAATATTAGTATTGAGAATCGTTATCAATTAAGATAAAATGATAGAAATTCGAATGAAATGATACTTGTTAGTTTCTTCTCACCATTTTAGTGATTACATTGAATTGTAACGTACTTCAATGTAATCGTGAGGTGGGTAACCTGGCTTTGATCAATCTCTCGTCCTTGATTTGAGTATGCAAGAAATAGACTTAATAGATTGATAGATACACTGGCTTAGATTGGATATGAAATGTCTATGCATCTGAGAGTACAAGCCTTATTGTATCTTACTTCACTGCTATTAAGTTTACCGTGTTATTTCCAACCAACACAACAAAAAAGAATTACACACTGTTTATTTGCATTAAAGAAAAACTTTTTCAATATACATAGTGAAGGAAGTACGCGATTTTTCTATTTTTATAGCTTGGAACAGTTTACTACTATTAAAGATAGCGTCACTAACTAGAAAAGCGCATGATTTAAAAGATACGTCAACATCATATTTACAAACGATAAGCATTGGATAATTACAACATTGGTGCTTCTACACATCATCGATTATACTAAAAACAAACATATGTATTTTATAAGTTCGATAAATTGTAAATTAAACGCTACATCTAAATGTCACTGACTAGGATTACGCAACGTTGTTCTACAAATGGTAGTGTTGCCCAAAAGTGAGAAAAGGCATACGTAGCATGGTAATAGCTCAGGAGTAAACCTTTAATAATGATACGACTGAGTTTAATTTAGAGCAAAAGCTGTGAAACAGTTTGAACAATGGGGAACGTGCAGTTTGTAGCATCATTTCGGGGGAAGTAACGAATTAAAAGTATGACGGAGGTCAATTAAGAAATGAAAGGCATTAATAATCAACTGGCGGATCGCAACATACAATATCGCGTTCTAATTGCATGTATCAAAGAGTCTTTATTTCCAAATGAAACACATGTTCATATAGATGATAATATTTTAGAAATTCAACATCATCAACATGTGTTACGAGTACAATGCAAGGCTCAAAGTGCGTTTTTTCAACTGCATCTTGAAGGTGCCATTACGTATCAAGTCGGACAAATGACGGAAACCATTGCAGACTTAGAAACATTACTTGACCGATTGGAAAATCAATTTAATATTCCATTTCATGCGCAACTTATAGAAGAGCTTCAACATAGTCGACTAGGCCTAGACTTAACTTACCGACAATTAGAACAGCGAAAAACTGCAATTCAGCATTCGTTAAAAATGTCATGTCTACCAGAAAAGATTAACTTTGTGTCATGGTTAAGTCATATGCAAGGTAATGATAATTGGACAGCTTTAGGATATACAGAAGGGATGGTTTGGGAAGGCCATCCTTCACATCCGCTTACAAAAACTAAATTACCACTTAGTGACGTGGAAGTAAGACAATTTGCGCCGGAATTTATGAAAACGGTTTTTCTTCGTATTGTGCTTGTCCATCGTGATATTGTATCCATTACAACGATGGATGGCAATGTGCGTTTTGTAGGCGAACATATTATTCCTGAATATAATGGGCGACTCAAGCAATTTTTAGAACCCTTAGGTTGCCAATTGAGCGATTACCGTATTATGTTTGTACATCCTTGGCAATATGAGCATCATATTACTGCAAATTTTGCACAACATATGCAGTCGTTACAAATCATTGCTACACCATATACGATACCATCAAAGCCAACATTATCTTTTAGAACAATGGCTTTAGAAGACAAACCGTACCATATAAAATTGCCAGTTAATGTACAAGCTACAAGTGCTGTACGTATGGTATCTCCCGTAACGACAATTGACGGGCCACAACTCAGTGCGCAGCTGCAACAATTGTTGAACAATTATCCGACATTGCGCGTTGCATTAGAACCTTATGGCGCTTATGTTAAAGAAGAGAATGCGCTTGCTAGACAGTTTGCAATGATAGTGAGACAATCGCCTGACTCAACAGACTCAAATATGTTGCAAATGGTCACAGCAGCTTTAACGCAACAAAATCCAGTGGATGAACAAATCACTGTGGATAGTTTAATAGCGTTTTTATACGATACGGTGGATGAAGCGGGGATAAAAAGATTTATTAAAAATTATGCAGAAGCATTAATTCCGCCACTTATCGCCTATATTCAGGTTTATGGTATTGCGTTAGAAGCACATCAACAGAATACGATTCTTCAAATCAATCAACAAACACGTGA
Organism: Staphylococcus ratti; assembly: GCF_020883535.1. Classification (NCBI taxonomy): domain Bacteria; kingdom Bacillati; phylum Bacillota; class Bacilli; order Caryophanales; family Staphylococcaceae; genus Staphylococcus; species Staphylococcus ratti. Next base: position 647,306 of record NZ_CP086654.1, read on the forward strand.
ATTTTCATTTGTAGTGAGAGATTTAGGAGGTTCTCGCATTGATATTGACACATTGACCGCGGCGCTACCGAATTTGACAATTACAAATGAAAGCTTAATTGCTGAAAATATTGAAGCGGTCATTTCAAAATTTCAACATGCAGTGATTCAAAATCAATTTGGAACGCTAATTGATCATTTCCATTACCGTCATGATATAGATGAGCAACAACTTTATAATATTGTGAGCGTGTGTGTTCAAGATGCAATTCAAGACGAACTTGCACATGCGAAAGCATTGAAAAATCTATTATTTGGTGAAACCGTAACGGTTAAAGCATTATTAAATATGCGCATGCACCAAAAAGTTAAAACGTATATGCAAATTGAATTAGAAAACCCTATTCAAAAAGAGGTGTGAATTGTGGCATACATTAATATTCATCTCAGTAAAATAAAATATAATGCCTTTGTTTTAAAACAAATTTTAAACGAACGTGGTATTCAAATGGTACCAGTTTTAAAATGTGCCGGTGGCGATAGTCAGATTGCACAACTCTTTGCAGAAATGGGATTTGAAGTTGTGGCAGAATCTAGGCTTAATCTCATTGAATCAAAGCCTTCGCAATTAAATTATATGATTATTAAGGGTACGACACCTAATGAAGTACCAACACTTGTGAATAACGCAACGATGAGTATTCAAACGGATTTAAATGTTATTCGTGCGATTAATGATGAAGCGAAAAAACAAAATAAACGACACCATATTTTGTTGATGGTGGATTGGAAAGATGGTCGTGAAGGCATTTTAACCTATGAAACGGTTCATTATTTAAATGAGATCATACAATTAGAAAATATATATTTAAAAGGCATTGCGTTTAATTTTATGTGCCATCGACCTTTGCCCCCTACGGAAGAAGATATCAGTTATATAGAACAGTTTTTAAATAGTATAAAGCAAGAAACGGGCTTGAGTTTTACGACAGTATCGGGTGGAAATTCGAGTATGTTAACGTTAGCAATGTATCATGACTTAGGCATGATTAATGAATTACGTGTGGGAGAAGCGTTATTTAGAGGGTATGAAACGGCGCATGGACACCGTTTACCTATTTTGTATGAGGATACTATCGAACTTGTCGGTCATATTACAGAAATTAAGCCGAGATTAAACATGTCGACACACCAACCATACATGCAAGCATTGGTAGATATCGGACATTTAGATACTGTGGTAGCTGAATTAACACCTGATGATAAAAAGTTAAAAATATTGGGTAGTAGCAGTGATTTGTTGCTCATTGATTTAGGTGATGCTGATGGTTATCAAATAGGTGATGCCATCACTTTTAAATTAGGATATGCTGCGATTGCACAAAGTATGCATTCTAAGCATCTTGAGAAAAAATATAAATGTGATAAAGGTATAGAATTGATAGTTGGAAATTTCAAAAGTACCAAGTCATACAAAGTCTAAATCTTGGGCACTTCATTACCTAAAAAATCCTCCTTTTGAAAGGAGGATTTTTTAGTGTTAACGAAAGGTTAACTGTTATATTATTTAGTAATTTCGTTATAAACTTTTTTATCGTTATGTGTATAAATAATGTATTGATGGTCATCCGTATCAATAATTACACGGTTCGTTTTGCCAAATGTTGAGCCAATACGAGAAATTGATTTTTCTTCTGTACAAGGAAATGCATGAATATTTTGATCTTCTGTGACGGTTTTAATTTCGTCATTTGGAATACGGATATCTGCAACTCTCCATTGGATTTGTACTTCTTTGTCATTTTTCTTAACTGTCATAGCCATTTGACTGACACATCCTTTTCCTAATTGATGGTTATAGTGTAACCGATTTCTTACGTTAATGCAAGATTAATGTGTTATACGATTGTTGTAATGTGTTATACTAATATAAGCGAAAATATGTTCGTGTTGTATAAAGGAATGTGCTATACTAGGGCTATATAAACAAAGGTTGAAAGGAGAAACAAATGACCGGAAAAACGCATTCCTCAGCAGGTTTGCTAATAGGTGCAATGGTCGCAACACATTTTGAACTTGACGTATTTGAGTCTGTGACAGCAATTGTCTTAGCAGGTATTGCGAGTCTGTTCCCAGACATTTGCCATACACGCAGTAAGATGGGACAACGTTTCAAACTGACAAGTTTTATTATCAAACATTTGTTTGGCCATCGTACATTTACACATTCTTTTTTATTTGTTCTAATTATTTATTACCTTTTGACGCTCATTCAAACACCGCTTTACTACATGATTAGCATAATTTGTGGTATGCTTTCACATGTACTATTAGATATGTTAACGCCTAGAGGTGTCCGATTGTTATTTCCGATTCCACTACGTGTCCGTTTCCCGATTCAGTTTAAAACAGGGGGATTAGTTGATTTATCTTTAGCTTCAACATTTAGTCTTTTAACATTATACATATTATTTGAAGCCCCTATTAAACGTGTGCTTTCGACGTGGATTTAGATTAATAGGACAACTATCTAAAACATTGGAATAAAGGAGCGTATAGCTATGCTTGAAAAAAATAAGCTAGAAAAATACAATCAACAACATTTATTAGAATATGAAAAATTGATGAGCCAAAACGAAAAGGATCGACTAGATAACAGTTTAAAGTCATTAGATTTAGAAGAGATTCAAAAATTATATGAAGATGTCTATGTGAACCGTCAAATAATTAGTGACGTCTCATCAATCGAAGAAGTAAATTATGCGCGAAAAACTGACTTGAGTACGTCTGAAATTGACATGTATACAAAAAAAGGGTTAGAAGCGATTCGTCAAAACCAATTTGCCGTATTATTAATGGCAGGAGGACAAGGGACGCGTTTAGGGTATAAAGGACCAAAAGGATCTTTTAAAATTGAAGGTGTGAGTTTATTTGAACTTCAAGCGCGTCAATTAATTCATTTATACGAACAAACTGGAACTTACATCGATTGGTATATTATGACAAGTGATATCAATGATGAAGAAACACGTGAGTTTTTTGAGGCACAACAATATTTTGGCTATAATGAGGCGCATATTCACTTCTACAAACAAGATACCATTGTTGCTTTAAATGAAGATGGACAACTTATTTTCGATAAACAAGCCCAGATTATGGAGACGCCTAATGGTAATGGTGGTGTCTTCAAATCATTGGAAAAAGCTGGTTTATTAGAACAGATGATTGCGCGAGGCAATCGTTTTATATTCGTAAATAATATCGATAACGTACTTGTCCGTGTACTTGATCCAATTTTTGCGGGCTTTACTGTACATTTTGATAAAGATGTTACATCGAAATCTATTCAACCTAAAGCGGGTGAAAGTGTAGGACGATTAGTAAGCAAAGAGGGCAAAGATACAGTTCTAGAATATTCTGAGCTTGATGCAGAAATTGCTGATCAATTTGAAAATGCGAACATTGGTATTCACGCTTTTAAAACAGACTTTATTCAAAAAGTGGTTGATCTACCACTTCCATATCATTTGGCGATTAAGCAATTAGAACAACTAGATGAAGACTTCGGAGCGGTTAAACGACCGACGTTGAAATTTGAATTATTCTATTTTGATATATTCCAATACGCTACCTCATTTATTACTTTACAAGTATTGCGTGAAGAAGAGTTTAGTCCTTTAAAAAATAAAGAAGGTAAAGATAGTGTAGAGACTGCAACAAACGATTTGAAGCGAATGAAGATGATTGGATAAGAGGTGGAGAGATGTCACAAACGAGCGTTACAAAAATTAAAAACCGTAAATTAAGTGCGTTTAAAGAAATGAATCCATTATCGTTTGGGGAAGAAATAGGAAATGCAGTTTCACATGGCTTTGCAGCGCTATTGATGCTCATCGCACTCCCTTATGCAGCAGTATATAGTTATGCAACGAGCGGGGTGACGATGGCAGTCAGTGTCTCTGTGTTTGTAATTAGTTTGTTTTTAATGTTTCTATCATCAACTATTTATCACACTATGCAACAAGCTTCACCACATAAATACGTTTTAAGAATTATTGATCATAGTATGATATATATTGCGATTTCAGGAAGCTATACACCCGTTTCATTAGTACTTGTTGGTGGATGGCTCGGATGGATTGTAATGATTTTGTTATGGGTAATTACAATCGGTGGTATTTTATACAAAGCGATTGCGACACATGTTAATCCTAAATTGAGCTTATTTATTTACTTATTTATGGGATGGGTAGGTGTCATTTATTTTCCAATTATTGTTAAAGAACAAGCTTGGCTCTTTTTATTGTTTATTGTTCTTGGTGGTGTTTCGTATACGATAGGCGCATGGTTTTACGCTCAAAAAGATCGCCCTTATTTCCATATGATTTGGCATATTTTCATTTTTATTGCTTCAATCTTTCATTTTATTGGTATTGTCTATTTTATGTAGGTGGGAGTATCGATGTTATCAAATTATCATTACATCATGTTCGGTTTGATTGTGTTGTTATTGTTTCAATTTTATTTTGGATATTATTATTTAATAGGTGAAGGGGCGGTTACTTCTTCACCAATACTTGGTGTGATCTCGCTTATTTTAGCGGTGATTATTATAGTAATCATGCTTGCAGTACGTCATTATTTTCAAAAGCATAAATGACTTCGAAACGAATCTCTCTGATAGTGTCAGGGTGATTCGTTTTTATTGAGATTAATTTTGTCATATAGTAATAAAAGAAGGGATTATTAAAGGTGGGCAAACAGATGAAACTCAAACAATTTAACATTATTGTGTCTTTAGTTCTGATTATGTTTATGTCGGCAATTGAAACAACAATTGTCTCGATTGCCTTACCTACGATGAGAAAAGATTTACAACCGGAGTCATCCATTGCACTGGTTTTTACGATTTATTTTATAGGTATTGTGTTTGCTATACCTTTGATTAGTGAAATGATGGCACGTATTAAAGTACGTGTTATTACATTGATTGGATTAGGTTTTTTTATAGGAGGCAGTTTACTTGCGGGATTAAGTAACTCATTTGAATTATTGTTATTTTCGCGTTTTATTCAAGGGATTGGCGCAGGTGTGAATATGTCGCTAGCACAAATAGTGCCGAAGCTCGCTTTTGAAATCCCTTTTCGATATAAAGTGATGGGTATCGTCGGAAGTGTCTGGGGGATTTCGAGCATTATAGGTCCTTTTATTGGAGGTGTTATTCTTGAATGGACCACATGGCATTGGTTATTTTTTATCAATGTACCTATTGGTGTTGGAGCAATTTTGCTTGTATTGATGAGTTACAAGTTTCATAATGAAACGATTGATAATCCTGCGATTGATTTCTTAGGGATTTGTAGTTTTTATTTTTTAACCGGACTCTTAATGTGGATAATTACAACTTTTCAAATGAACTGGTTTTATGCCATCGGTTTGATGTTACTTCTACTTGGGATTTGGGGAATAACAAACTACTTCAAGAAAAAAACGCGCCCATTTATCCCAATCCGAGAGTTTAGCCCTGTAGTGCGGTTGGTTTTTATAACTGATTTGTTTATTGCAGCGATTTTAATTGGTTTTAATGTATTTATCCCGTCCTATCTTCAAGATGCGTTAAATTTTTCTCCATTGCAAAGTGGATTGATTATCTTTCCATTATCAGTCGGATGGCTCGTAATTAATTTTACTTTAGAAAAAATTGAAGCGCGTTTATCCATTAAAATGCTCTATATTATTGCCTTTAGTATACTTGCATTAGCAAGTTTAAGTGTAATCATCAATGTGTATCACCCTATTATTATTGCTATTACTGTCTTTTTGGCAGGTATGAGTTTTGGTAGTGTTTATACGAAAGATAGCGTATTAGTACAAGAAAGTGTTGCCAGTGCGCAAATGAAAAAGATGATGTCCTTATTTACATTAACTCGAAATTTAGGAAACGCGATAGGTTCAACTATTATGGGAAGCGTCTATAGTTTATCGTGGTCCTTTTTACACATGCCAATTCAACATGTGATGTTATGTATCATCCTTTTAATCGGTGTTTTATTCTTTTTGTGGTGTCAGCCTAAACGACAGTTTTAAATGTGAATAAGGTAAGTATTCGAAAATGTTTAATTTGTAATGTGAGGAGGCTTTACGTTGAAAGGAAAATTTAATTTATTCAATATCCTTACGTTACTTGTTGTAATCACAATATTTGTGATATCAGGTGGCATCTTTTTAACATTGCTTGCATTTGGATTATTTGGTCTAAGCCGTATATTAATTTATTTTCACCTCGCTGAATTTACATTTAATGAGGGCTTTTACGATAACCTCATTTATTACGGTAGTTATATTTTATTAGGTTATTTTCTTATCTATTGCATTGAATATGTGATGGATATGTTAAAAAAGAAATTGCACCCTAATCCTTATTTACAAGGGATGACTTTCCACCTCATCACGTACACGATTATTGTATTTATGTTTTACTTTATAGTTCATATTCATTTTGCTCATATTCATATAGATTATTGGATATTGATGATTATTTTTGCATTCTTATATTTGTGCAAAGAAATTTTTTACCCAGATTCAAAGGATTTATATCAAAATCGAAAATAACTTTAAAAGCTATAAATGGACCTTTCGCCAAGAGCGTTTTTAGGAAAGGGGATTTATAGCTTTTTTAGAAATCATATAAACAAAAATTTTGTTGATTTCTTATAAGAAGCGTAAACTAAAACGTGTAATTGTAATTTTTACATTTTCTTGATATGGGAATGATACACCATACACATGTGAACGATAGCGTATAGATAGTCATTTGTTTTAAGAAGGTCTTTTTCAATTCAGATCGTCATCTTAGCTGAATTTTTTCATACGAGACAAAAATAGAAACGATATCGTTATCTCATGTTTCATTAATCTTTTAAATAGCATGTATTCATTTTTGAGGAAATAGAAACCCCAAAAACAAACGAAGATACAGTTTTTATAAATGTAGAAAAGTGGAGACGATCGATGTCGAGTTTACAAATAAAAAAAGAAGAACGAAATATTATTGTTGCCGTAATGTTAATTAGTGCATTCACAGCAATTTTGAATCAAACATTATTAAATACAGCCTTGCCTGATATTATGAAAGGATTGAACATTGATGAAAGCACATCGCAATGGCTAGTAACCGGTTTTATGTTAGTTAACGGTATCATGATTCCGTTAACAGCGTATTTTATGGATCGCATCAAAACAAGAACGCTATATATTATAGCGATGGGTATTTTTGTATTAGGTTCTATTATCGCTGCCGTAGCACCTAATTTTATGGTTTTAATGACTGCTAGGGTCATCCAGGCGATGGGAGCAGGGATTATTATGCCATTAAGCCAATTTACGATGTTTACGTTATTTCCTAAAAATCAACGCGGCTTCGCAATGGGGCTTTCCGGCTTAGTCATTCAGTTTGCACCAGCAATTGGCCCTACACTATCAGGCGTTTTAGTCGATCATTTTTCATGGCGCGTGCCGCTATTTGTTGTCGTAGGCGTAGCCATCATTGGATATTTATTTGGTTTTAAATATATGCGCAATTTCAGTGAAATAAAAGATGTAAAACTCGACAAAGTGTCTGTTGTTCTATCAACAATTGGGTTTGGTCTCATGCTTTATGCCTTTAGTAGTGCTGGTATTTCAGGTTTTCATAGTCCTATCGTTTTAATCAGTTTGGCAATAAGTGTCATTGTCATTGCGCTATTTATTAAACGTCAGCTTTCTATTTCAAATCCAATTTTGCGTTTAGAAGCATTTAAAAATCGAACATTTACTTTAACTTCTATTGCATCAATGATTGCTTTCACATCAATGGTAGCACCCGCGTTATTAATTCCCATTTACATCCAAAATGTTTTGAATTTATCTGCGTTTCTTTCTGGATTGGTTGTATTACCAGGCGCCATCCTTAACGGTATGATGTCTGTATTTACTGGTAAAATTTATGATAAAGTCGGTGCACGTGTTTTAATCATTCCGGGGTTCACACTATTACTGATTACCACATTAATGCTCAGTCAAGTCACTGCACATACATCGTATATGTATGTCATTATTGTTTTTACGATTCGATTGTTCTCTATTTCGTTTATTATGATGCCGCTAAACACAGCTGGAATCAATGCGTTAGAAAACGAGATGATTTCACATGGTACGGCAATTATGAATACACTACGTACGATAGCGGGTTCAATGGGAACGGCAATCATGGTTACCATCATGGCGATTGGTTCAACGCTTTATCAGCCGAAAGCTTCAGTTGCAAAGTCTATGATTGGTAGAGAAGCAATAGCTTATGGTGTTGAAATTGCATTTTATGCGACGTCGGTATTTGTTTTGATTGGTTTGATTTTAAGTTTATTTATTCGAGATCGTAAAAAAACTAACAAGCGCAGAGGAAACACCGCACATTAATAAGAGACATAATTTCAAGCATACATCTTATTTTGCGTCGGCAACTCTGTTAAAATAGACTTAAAATGTGCACTAAAGGAGATGGAGAATGTGTTAACTCAAGAGCAAGCGGTATCTATAATAGGTGAAATCATTGATCCCTCAGTCAATGTCCCGTTAAAAGAGACAGAAGGGATACAAGAAGTTTCTATTAAGGATGAAAAAGAACATGTAAGTGTCAAAGTTGCGATGGCTAAATTAGGGGGACAACAGCAACTCGACTTACAAATGGCTATTGTTGAAAAATTAAAAGAAAATGGTGCCAAAACGGTTGGAATTCGTTTTGAATCTTTATCAGAAGAGAAAGCACGACAATTTCAAAATACTAATGACGAACCACAACAAACCATTGAAGAATTTCTGGCAAAAGGCAATGACTTAGAATTTATAGCGATTGCTTCAGGAAAAGGAGGCGTCGGCAAGTCTACGGTATCTGTAAACTTAGCGGTGGCTTTAGCACGTGCAGGCAAGCGTGTTGGGCTTATAGATGCAGATATCTATGGCTTTAGTGTCCCAGACATGATGGGCATCGATGTGAAACCAGGCATTGAAGGCAAATCTGTTATACCAGTTGAGCGCCACGGCGTTAAAGTGATTTCAATGGCCTTCTTTGTTGAAGAAAATGCGCCAGTCATTTGGCGTGGTCCTATGTTAGGGAAAATGCTTACCAATTTCTTTACTGATGTGAAATGGGGAGAGCTTGATTATTTAATTCTTGACTTACCTCCTGGTACAGGGGATGTAGCACTTGATGTGCATACGATGTTACCTTCTAGTAAGGAAATTATCGTAACGACACCTCATCCAACTGCAGCATTTGTCGCTGCTCGAGCAGGTGCTATGGCTAAACATACTGACCATAGTATTTTAGGTGTAATAGAGAATATGTCCTATTTCCAAAGTAAAGAAACAGGTAATAAAGAATACATTTTTGGACAAGGTGGAGGACAAAAATTGGCAGAAGAGCTACAAACTGAATTGCTAGGTCAACTTCCGCTAGCGCAACCATCTTGGAAACCAACAGACTTTTCACCATCTGTATATCAACCAGAAGATGAATTAGGTCAAATTTATTTAGATATGGCACATCAAATTATAGATAAGACTAATAAATAACATCACATGGAGTATTTGATACTCTGTTGCCACTATACATTTTTATATACGTGGTGGGAATAGTACCTTTACAATATTGTATCATTACTATCCCCACCGCGTATTTTTTTGTGAAATGGGAGACTTTTTTTAATTCAATATATAAAGAAGTGAAAACAAGTGTAAATAAAGATGAAATAGTGTAAACAAAAACCTTGAATTTCTATTATAACCTGATAGAATAATTTCTTGTGAGTGTTGGAAAACAACTTGCAACAACTTAGAAAAATAAAGTTGAAAAAATTGTTGACTTTAACATTCAAAGTTGCTAAGATATAAAAGTCGCTGAAAACGACAAAGAAACATTTTCTAAAAAACTTCAAATAGTGTAAAAGTTACTATTGAATGTGAATGAAAAATGTTTTAGAATTATAAAGGTCTCGTAAATAACTTGTAAAGAACGTTAAGTTGTGTTAAAGTATTCGAGATGTAAATGAACATTGAAAACCGAATGACAATATGTCAACGTTAATTCCAATAATTTGAGTACGTTAAGTACTTTCAGAGTGATTGGCTCAACCAATCAACGAGCTATATCAAGCTTACTTCTTTTATGGAGAGTTTGATCCTGGCTCAGGATGAACGCTGGCGGCGTGCCTAATACATGCAAGTCGAGCGAACTGAAGAGGAGCTTGCTCCTTTGACGTTAGCGGCGGACGGGTGAGTAACACGTGGGTAACCTACCTATAAGACTGGAATAACTTCGGGAAACCGGAGCTAATGCCGGATAACATATCGAACCGCATGGTTCGATAGTGAAAGACGGTCTTGCTGTCACTTATAGATGGACCCGCGCCGTATTAGCTAGTTGGTAAGGTAACGGCTTACCAAGGCGACGATACGTAGCCGACCTGAGAGGGTGATCGGCCACACTGGAACTGAGACACGGTCCAGACTCCTACGGGAGGCAGCAGTAGGGAATCTTCCGCAATGGGCGAAAGCCTGACGGAGCAACGCCGCGTGAGTGATGAAGGTCTTCGGATCGTAAAGCTCTGTTGTTAGGGAAGAACAAACGTGTAAGTAACTGTGCACGTCTTGACGGTACCTAACCAGAAAGCCACGGCTAACTACGTGCCAGCAGCCGCGGTAATACGTAGGTGGCAAGCGTTATCCGGAATTATTGGGCGTAAAGCGCGCGTAGGCGGTTTTTTAAGTCTGATGTGAAAGCCCACGGCTCAACCGTGGAGGGTCATTGGAAACTGGAAAACTTGAGTGCAGAAGAGGAAAGTGGAATTCCATGTGTAGCGGTGAAATGCGCAGAGATATGGAGGAACACCAGTGGCGAAGGCGGCTTTCTGGTCTGTAACTGACGCTGATGTGCGAAAGCGTGGGGATCAAACAGGATTAGATACCCTGGTAGTCCACGCCGTAAACGATGAGTGCTAAGTGTTAGGGGGTTTCCGCCCCTTAGTGCTGCAGCTAACGCATTAAGCACTCCGCCTGGGGAGTACGGTCGCAAGACTGAAACTCAAAGGAATTGACGGGGACCCGCACAAGCGGTGGAGCATGTGGTTTAATTCGAAGCAACGCGAAGAACCTTACCAAATCTTGACATCTTTTGACCGCTCTAGAGATAGAGTTTTCCTCTTCGGAGGACAAAATGACAGGTGGTGCATGGTTGTCGTCAGCTCGTGTCGTGAGATGTTGGGTTAAGTCCCGCAACGAGCGCAACCCTTAAGCTTAGTTGCCATCATTAAGTTGGGCACTCTAAGTTGACTGCCGGTGACAAACCGGAGGAAGGTGGGGATGACGTCAAATCATCATGCCCCTTATGATTTGGGCTACACACGTGCTACAATGGACAATACAAAGGGCAGCGAAACCGCGAGGTCAAGCAAATCCCATAAAGTTGTTCTCAGTTCGGATTGTAGTCTGCAACTCGACTACATGAAGCTGGAATCGCTAGTAATCGTAGATCAGCATGCTACGGTGAATACGTTCCCGGGTCTTGTACACACCGCCCGTCACACCACGAGAGTTTGTAACACCCGAAGCCGGTGGAGTAACCATTTGGAGCTAGCCGTCGAAGGTGGGACAAATGATTGGGGTGAAGTCGTAACAAGGTAGCCGTATCGGAAGGTGCGGCTGGATCACCTCCTTTCTAAGGATAATATACGGAATATCGCCTTAAGGCGATAAGGAATAACGTGACATATTGTATTCAGTTTTGAATGCTCATATAGGTTGAGGATTCAACATTGTACATTGAAAACTAGATAAGTAAGTATTGATTTTACCAAGCAAAACCGAGTGACAAGCGAAAAGCTTGAAACAAAAAATTATCGCTAGTCGTCGACAGACGACTCACATAATTAATAACTGGTGAAGATAAGTTAAGCATTATAACATAGATAGGATAGACGTGATTGAAAGCGTTTGTCAGTCTATGAATCACAAACAAGAACGAAGGCGCTTACTTGCGTAAGTAACTGAGTGATTTGTGCCGTGATGAATAAGAATGCGAACGCTTATCAACACGTCTAGATTAAGTTATTAAGGGCGCACGGTGGATGCCTTGGCACTAGAAGCCGATGAAGGACGTTACTAACGACGATATGCTTTGGGGAGCTGTAAGTAAGCTGTGATCCAGAGATTTCCGAATGGGGGAACCCAGCACGAGTTATGTCGTGTTATCCGCATGTGAATACATAGCATGTGAGAAGGTAGACCCGGAGAACTGAAACATCTTAGTACCCGGAGGAAGAGAAAGAAAAATCGATTCCCTGAGTAGCGGCGAGCGAAACGGGAAGAGCCCAAACCAACAAGCTTGCTTGTTGGGGTTGTAGGACACTCTTATGGAGTTACAAAGGAACATGTTAGACGAATAACCTGGAAAGGTTAATCAGAGAAGGTAAAAATCCTGTAGTCGAAAACATATTCCCTCTTGAGTGGATCCTGAGTACGGCGGAGCACGTGAAATTCCGTCGGAATCTGGGAGGACCATCTCCCAAGGCTAAATACTCTCTAGTGACCGATAGTGAACCAGTACCGTGAGGGAAAGGTGAAAAGTACCCCGGAAGGGGAGTGAAAGAGAACTTGAAACCGTGTGCTTACAAGTAGTCAGAGCCCGTTAATGGGTGATGGCGTGCCTTTTGTAGAATGAACCGGCGAGTTACGATCTGATGCAAGGTTAAGCAGAAAATGTGGAGCCGTAGCGAAAGCGAGTCTGAATAGGGCGAATGAGTATTTGGTCGTAGACCCGAAACCAGGTGATCTACCCTTGGTCAGGTTGAAGTTCAGGTAACACTGAATGGAGGACCGAACCGACTTACGTTGAAAAGTGAGCGGATGAACTGAGGGTAGCGGAGAAATTCCAATCGAACTTGGAGATAGCTGGTTCTCTCCGAAATAGCTTTAGGGCTAGCCTCAAGTGATGATTATTGGAGGTAGAGCACTGTTTGGACGAGGGGCCCCTCTCGGGTTACCGAATTCAGACAAACTCCGAATGCCAAATAATTTAACTTGGGAGTCAGAACATGGGTGATAAGGTCCGTGTTCGAAAGGGAAACAGCCCAGACCACCAGCTAAGGTCCCAAAATATATGTTAAGTGGAAAAGGATGTGGCGTTGCCCAGACAACTAGGATGTTGGCTTAGAAGCAGCCATCATTTAAAGAGTGCGTAATAGCTCACTAGTCGAGTGACACTGCGCCGAAAATGTACCGGGGCTAAACATATTACCGAAGCTGTGGATTGTCCTTCAGGACAATGGTAGGAGAGCGTTCTAAGGGCGTTGAAGCATGACCGCAAGGACATGTGGAGCGCTTAGAAGTGAGAATGCCGGTGTGAGTAGCGAAAGACGGGTGAGAATCCCGTCCACCGATTGACTAAGGTTTCCAGAGGAAGGCTCGTCCGCTCTGGGTTAGTCGGGTCCTAAGCTGAGGCCGACAGGCGTAGGCGATGGATAACAGGTTGATATTCCTGTACCACCATGATTCGTTTTAAGCGATGGGGGGACGCAGTAGGATAGGCGAAGCGTGCTGTTGGAGTGCACGTCTAAGCAGTAAGACTGAGTGTTAGGCAAATCCGGCACTCATTAAGGTCAAGCTGTGATGGGGAGAGGAAACAAGTTTTCCTCGAGTCGTTGATTTCACACTGCCGAGAAAAGCCTCTAGCTAGAAGATTGGTGCCCGTACCGCAAACCGACACAGGTAGTCAAGATGAGAATTCTAAGGTGAGCGAGCGAACTCTCGTTAAGGAACTCGGCAAAATGACCCCGTAACTTCGGGAGAAGGGGTGCTCTTTGAGGTTCACGCTTCGAAGAGCCGCAGTGAATAGGCCCAAGCGACTGTTTATCAAAAACACAGGTCTCTGCTAAACCGTAAGGTGACGTATAGGGGCTGACGCCTGCCCGGTGCTGGAAGGTTAAGAGGAGTGGTTAGCATTAGCGAAGCTACGAATCGAAGCCCCAGTAAACGGCGGCCGTAACTATAACGGTCCTAAGGTAGCGAAATTCCTTGTCGGGTAAGTTCCGACCCGCACGAAAGGCGTAACGATTTGGGCACTGTCTCAACGAGAGACTCGGTGAAATCATAGTACCGGTGAAGATGCCGGTTACCCGCGACAGGACGGAAAGACCCCGTGGAGCTTTACTGTAGCCTGATATTGAAATTCGGTACAGTTTGTACAGGATAGGTAGGAGCCTTAGAAGCGTGAGCGCTAGCTTACGTGGAGGCATTGGTGGGATACTACCCTAATTGTATTGGATTTCTAACCCGCAACTCTTATCGAGTTGGGAGACAGTGTCAGGCGGGCAGTTTGACTGGGGCGGTCGCCTCCTAAAGTGTAACGGAGGCGCTCAAAGGTTCCCTCAGAATGGTTGGAAATCATTCATAGAGTGTAAAGGCATAAGGGAGCTTGACTGCGAGACCTACAAGTCGAGCAGGGTCGAAAGACGGACTTAGTGATCCGGTGGTTCCGCATGGAAGGGCCATCGCTCAACGGATAAAAGCTACCCCGGGGATAACAGGCTTATCTCCCCCAAGAGTTCACATCGACGGGGAGGTTTGGCACCTCGATGTCGGCTCATCGCATCCTGGGGCTGTAGTCGGTCCCAAGGGTTGGGCTGTTCGCCCATTAAAGCGGTACGCGAGCTGGGTTCAGAACGTCGTGAGACAGTTCGGTCCCTATCCGTCGTGGGCGTAGGAAATTTGAGAGGCGCTGTCCTTAGTACGAGAGGACCGGGATGGACATACCTCTGGTGTACCAGTTGTCGTGCCAACGGCATAGCTGGGTAGCTATGTATGGACGGGATAAGTGCTGAAAGCATCTAAGCATGAAGCCCCCCTCAAGATGAGATTTCCCAACTTCGGTTATAAGATCCCTCAAAGATGATGAGGTTAATAGGTTCGAGGTGGAAGCGTAGCGATACGTGGAGCTGACGAATACTAATCGATCGAAGACTTAATCAAATTAGTTCATAAGGTAATGCTTGTGAAAATCTACTTACTATCTAGTTTTGAATGTATAACATTCAAAGTCACTTTACGAAGTGAAAACGTTTGACACAAAGTAAAACATTGTTTGGTGACAATAGCAAAGAGGTCACACCTGTTCCCATGCCGAACACAGAAGTTAAGCTCTTTAGCGCCGATGGTAGTCGGACTTACGTTCCGCGAGAGTAGGACGTTGCCAAGCATTTTGATTAATCCACAGTAGCTCAGTGGTAGAGCTATCGGCTGTTAACCGATCGGTCGTAGGTTCGAGTCCTACCTGTGGAGCCATGGCCCCTTGGTCAAGCGGTTAAGACACCGCCCTTTCACGGCGGTAACACGGGTTCGAGTCCCGTAGGGGTCACTAATTTAATGGAGAATTAGCTCAGCTGGGAGAGCATCTGCCTTACAAGCAGAGGGTCGGCGGTTCGAACCCGTCATTCTCCACCATTTTATTAAATTTTATACGCGGAGGGGTAGCGAAGTGGCTAAACGCGGCGGACTGTAAATCCGCTCCTTCGGGTTCGGCAGTTCGAATCTGCCCCCCTCCACCATTTATTGGGCTATAGCCAAGCGGTAAGGCAACGGACTTTGACTCCGTCACTCGCTGGTTCGAATCCAGCTAGCCCAGCCATAAGAGCCATTAGCTCAGTTGGTAGAGCATCTGACTTTTAATCAGAGGGTCAGAGGTTCGAATCCTCTATGGCTCACTTATCGACCTTATCTTAGGATAAGGTCTTTTTTTACGCTCTTTAATCTCAATTTTCCAAAAATTTTGTATGTATAAAAAGGACCTGTAGCATACATAATTTGAAGTTATTTGCTATATAAGTTAAATAAAGATTCATAATATGACATAACAATGAATTTATATAGCTTATATGCATTGAAAGAAGGCTTGATATTGGGAATATAAAGACTTATGATATTTTTAGGATTGTACTTAGAAGGTTTGGGGAGATTTCTAGGTACAACCAAAATAAAAAAAGGGGTTTTATACATATGAATAAAACGATTGAAATCATAGGAGCACCTACAACTTTTGGTCAAAAGAAATTAGGTGTTAATTTTGGACCAGATGCGATTCGTTATGCAGGTGCAGTTGCACGTTTAAAACGTATTGGACATGATGTGATTGATAGCGGTAATGTCGATACACCTGCGATAGATTTGGAAAAGTTCCATTCTCAACAACAAGGTTTACAAAATTACGACGAAATTTTAACATTTTCAAATAATTTAAAAGAGAAAGTTTCAGAAAGTATAAAAAACAATCACTTCCCTGTTATTTTAGGTGGAGATCACTCTTTAGCTATTGGTTCTATTTCTGGTGTAAGTGAGCATTACAAAGAGTTAGGAGTTATCTGGTATGACGCTCACGGTGACCTTAATTTACCTGAAGAATCTCCATCAGGTAACGTGCATGGTATGCCATTACGTGTGCTTGCGGGAGAGGGAGAAGAAGCGCTTGTTCAACTTGGTGGCTTTGCGCCCAAAGTGAAGCCAGAAAATGTTGTTTTAATTGGTATGCGCGATTTAGACTTTGGAGAACGTTCGTACATTAAAGAACACAATGTTAAAACGTATACAATGGCAGAAATTGATGAAATGGGAATTAAAACTGTTATTCAAGAAAGTATAGCGTACCTACAAGATCGTACAGACGGCGTACACTTATCTCTTGATGTTGATGCTTTAGACCCAGAAGAAATTCCAGGGACAGGAACGAAAGTGCCAGGTGGTTTAACATATAGAGAAAGTCATTTTGCGTTAGAACAGCTTCAAAAATCAGGACTAATTACTTCAATGGATTTAGTTGAAGTTAACCCATTACTAGACGAAGGCAACAAAACTGCTGAACAAGCAGTGGCATTATTAGGTTCTTTCTTTGGCGAAAGCTTATTGTAATTGTTTTATAAATGAATCATTAAAAAAACTGTTATGGTAACGAAAATACGATAACAGTTTTTTATTTGAAGATAAAAATAAATCAAGGCTATTTTGATATATGACAGTGACTCTAATGCTTGGTATAATATGGGTTATGGGAATAGATTACCGGAGGAGATGCTATGCAAATTTCTAACCTCTTTCAAAATTTGAGTACACTTGAGGTCATCACTGGTATTCTAGATTTATTAATTGTATGGTATGTCATTTATCTCCTTATTACCGTATTTAAAGGAACTAAGGCAATTCAATTGTTAAAGGGTATTTTATTTATACTGGTAGGTAAAGGGATTAGTGAGTATTTACATTTAACGACGACTTCAAGATTATTTGATTTAGTAATGCAATGGGGGTTCCTTGCAATTATTGTGATTTTCCAACCTGAGATTAGACGTGCGTTAGAACAACTTGGAAGAGGGAGTTTGTTCAAACGTTATGCGATGACATCTTCAGTTGAAGTACCAAAACTCGTGGAATCCGTATCTAAAGCAGTTCAATATATGGCAAAACGACGTATTGGTGCACTCATTGTGTTTGAAAAAGAGACGGGACTACAAGATTACATAGAAACAGGTATTCCGATGCACTCTGATATTTCACAAGAACTGTTAACAAATGTGTTCATTCCTAATACTCCTTTACATGATGGTGCAATGATTATTCAAGGGGATAAAATTGCAACAGCCGCAAGTTATTTGCCACTGTCAGATAGTCCTAAAATTGCAAAAAGTTTAGGGACAAGACATCGTGCAGCTGTAGGAATATCAGAAGTTTCTGATGCATTTACGGTTGTCGTCTCTGAAGAAACGGGTTCTATTTCAGTGACATTTGACGGTAAATTACGTAAAGATATTTCTGTTGAAGCATTTGAAGAACTTTTAACTGAACATTGGTTCGGAACACATTTTTCAAAGAAAGGCGTGAATTAAATGTTTGAGTCAAAATGGGGACTACGATTTTTTGCATTTATATTAGCGCTATTGCTCTTTTTGTCAGTCAAGAATGTCTTTGGTGAGTCTTTTAGTACAGACAGCATTTCAAATGATGGCAATAAAACAATTAAAAATGTACCTGTTGAAGTAATTAATAACAACAAAAATTTATATGTTTCAGGTGCACCGGATAGTGTAGATGTTGAGCTCAGCGGGCCTCAATCTAAAATTTTACAAGCTCAAAAAATTGAAGATTATAAAGTAACATTAGATGTATCTAATGCGAGTCCTGGAGAGCAAACAGTAGAATTCGAAGTAAGAGGATTAGACAGAGATATTAATTATCGTGTTTATCCTAAAGAAGCGACACTATCTATTGAAAAGAAAGAAAGTCGAACGATTGCAGTCGAACCGAATACGAGTCCTTATGCGATAGACCCGAATTATATGGTCAAAGATGAATCTGTAGCTCCTAAAACTGTAAAAGTAGTTGGCGGCAAAGAGCAATTGGACCGCATAGCGTTTGCTAAAGCAAGTTATACGAACGATGTAGGTATATCTGAAAAGACGACAGCTCAAGCAAAAGTTGCTGTATTTGATAAAAATATGAACAAGCTAGACGTTCAAATTGTACCATCATCTGTAGATTTAACAGTAGACGTTGAACCGTATCATAAAAAAGTGAAGGTTAAAGTGGTCCGTAAAGGTGAACCTCAACAAGGGACGTCTATTGAAGATGTTAGTCTTGATGAAGATACGATAGATATTTATGGCAATCGAAAAGATTTAGAAGACATTGATGAAATATCAGCTGAAGTTGATGTAAATGGCGTTTCGACAACCACAAGTAGGGATGTTAAATTTGACTTACCAAGTGGTGTGATTCATGCTAAACCATCAGAGGCAAAAGCTAAAATTAAAGTAAATTAATGATGTGAAATAAAGGAGAAATGAAATATGGGTAAATACTTTGGTACAGACGGTGTAAGAGGCGTTGCTAACCAAGAATTAACTCCAGAACTTGCGTTTAAACTTGGTCGCTATGGTGGCTATGTCTTAGCGCATCATCAAGATAAAGATCATCCACGTGTCCTTGTTGGTAAGGATACACGGGTTTCAGGTGAAATGCTTGAAAACGCATTAATTGCAGGTCTTGTATCCATAGGCGCTGAAGTGATGCGTTTAGGCGTTATTTCAACGCCAGGTGTAGCCTATTTAACGAGAGAAATGGAAGCAGAGCTAGGCGTTATGATTTCTGCTTCCCATAATCCTGTAGCGGATAATGGAATTAAATTCTTTGGTTCGGACGGTTTTAAACTTTCAGATGATCAAGAAAACGAAATCGAACAACTATTAGATCAAGCATCACCTGACCTACCACGACCAACTGGTCAACAAATTGTGCATACTTCAGACTATTTTGAAGGTGCTCAAAAATATTTAAGTTATTTAAAATCAACGGTAGATGTCAATCTAGAAGGATTAAAAATCGCTTTAGACGGCGCCCACGGTTCTACAGCTTCACTTGCACCATTCTTATTTGGTGATTTAGAAGCAGACACTGTAACGATGGGATGTAGCCCAGACGGTTACAACATTAATGATGGTGTTGGTTCGACACACCCAGAAGCTTTAGCTGAAAAGGTGGTTGAAGCAGAAGCGGATTTCGGATTGGCTTTTGATGGCGATGGGGACCGTTTAATTGCTGTGGATGAATATGGCCATATTGTTGATGGTGATCAAATCATGTTCATTATCGGCCAAGAAATGGCAAAAAATCATGAATTAAATGATAATATGATCGTTTCTACTGTCATGAGTAATCTTGGCTTTTACAAAGCGTTAGAAGCAGAAAATATTTCTTCTAACAAAACGAAAGTAGGCGATCGCTACGTTGTTGAAGAAATGCGTCGAGGAAATTACAATTTAGGAGGAGAACAATCTGGCCATATTGTAATGATGGATTATAACACAACAGGCGATGGTTTATTAACAGGTATTCAACTTGCCGCAGTGGTGAAACGCTCTGGTAAACCGTTAAGTGAGCTTGCTGCACAAATGAAAAAATATCCACAATCTTTAGTAAATGTGCGCGTTACTGATAAACATGGCGTGGAACAAAATGAAGATGTGCAAGCTGTGATGCAAGACGTTGAGAGAGAAATGAACGGAGAAGGTCGTATACTCGTTCGTCCTTCTGGAACAGAACCTTTAGTACGTGTTATGGTTGAAGCGAAAACGGATGAAGATGCACATCGTTTTGCACAAACGATTGCCGATGTTGTAGAAGCAAAAATGGGATTATAATGGCGAATAAAACACGAGAGTGGATGCTCTCGTGTTTTATTATATATATTGTTGTAATATGATGTTTATGAGTTTAGCTGTGAAGATATGCATCTGAGGCTATGATAGCTTTAATTTAAAAGCATGATTTTACGAAGTCAATTTTTTCAAGCACTACTAAAGTTAATTAAGTTCGTTTTTCTGCGAATGTATGAGGAATTATTTGCAATACATAAAGCGGAAAGTGTAAAATAAATTATATTGTTTAGGAAGGGAGGATAGAGGTATAACAATAAAAGCGCCAGCACAAGTTAGTTATTTAACATAACTCAATACCTTAATAGCAGAAGGTATGTGAGGTTAATTTTATTGACTTGTAGACGAGGAGGATAGTGATCGAACTGATTCGGCGGATGCTATCCCGGATGTGGCTCATTCGTTAGCTTATTAATTAAATCGATAAGGTGACTTGTCGGACAAAGTTAGTAAGATCGCCAACTAGAAAAATAATAAGAGGAAAACGATGCTTAAATTTAGAAAAGAGTCTCATCATTAAATCAGAATGGTGACCTTTGTAAATTTTAAAATTAAGCACCGTTATTTCAATGTGGAGGAATTTAAATTATGTGTGGAATTGTAGGTTATATTGGAACGCAAAATGCGAAAGAAATTTTATTACGTGGTCTTGAAAAATTAGAATATCGTGGCTACGATTCAGCTGGTATTGCAACACGTGACGAACAAGGTGTGACAGTTACGAAAGCGCAAGGTAGAATTGCAGAATTACGTAAAGAAACTGAAAAAGCAGGCGATGGTTCTACGGGGATTGGACACACACGTTGGGCAACTCATGGTGTACCAAATTATGACAACTCTCACCCACACCAATCATCAAGTAAACGTTTTACAATAGTTCACAATGGAGTTATTGAAAATTATGAAGAATTACAACAAGCGTATATTCCAAATGTTGAATTAAAATCAGATACAGACACAGAAGTTATTGTTCAATTAGTAGAACATTTCTCAAATGAAGGTTTATCTACAGAAGATGCATTTACAAAAGTAATCAGTTTATTACATGGTTCTTATGCACTTGGCTTATTAGATAGTGAAGATTCAGAAACAATTTATGTTGCTAAAAATAAGTCACCTTTATTAGTAGGCATTGGGAATGGTTTTAATGTTATCGCTTCAGATGCCTTAGCAATGATTCAAGTGACAAGTGAATATAAAGAATTAAAAGATCAAGAAATTGTATTAGTTCAACGTGATAGCGTGGTTATTAAAGATTTAGAAGGCAATCACATTGACCGTGAAAGTTACACTGCTGAAATCGATGCTTCAGATGCTGAAAAAGGTGTATACAGTCACTACATGCTAAAAGAAATTCATGAGCAACCCGCTGTAATGAGACGTATTATTCAAGAATATCAGGATGAAGAAGGTAACCTAAAAATTGATCCAGAAATCATCAAAGATGTACATGAAGCAGATCGCATTTACATCATTGCGGCAGGTACAAGTTACCATGCAGGGCTTGTTGGTAAAGAATTTTTAGAAAAGTGGGCAGGCGTACCAACAGAAGTACATGTTTCATCTGAATTTGTGTACAATACGCCATTACTTTCTGAAAAACCATTGTTCATCTATATTTCTCAATCAGGTGAAACAGCAGATAGTCGTGCAGTACTCGTTGAAACAACGAAATTAGGACATAAATCGTTAACGATTACGAACGTTGCAGGTTCAACGTTATCTCGTGAGGCGGACCACACATTGTTATTACATGCCGGCCCAGAAATTGCCGTGGCATCTACGAAAGCATACACAGCACAAATCGCGGTGTTATCAATCCTTTCACAAGTTGTAGCAAAAGAGCATGGTCGTGAAGCGGATATTGACTTATTGCGTGAATTGGCGAAAGTAACTACGGCAATTGAAACAATCGTAGATGATGCACCAAAAATGGAACAAATTGCAACAGATTTCTTAAAAACAACACGCAATGCTTTCTTTATTGGTCGTACAATGGATTACAATGTCAGCCTTGAAGGGGCATTAAAGTTAAAAGAGATTTCTTACATTCAAGCTGAAGGTTTTGCTGGTGGAGAGTTAAAACACGGAACAATTGCATTAATTGAAGACGGTACACCAGTGATTGCGTTAGCAACACAAGAAGGTGTTAACTTATCTATTCGAGGTAATGTGAAAGAAGTTGTGGCACGTGGTGCAAATCCATGTATCATTTCTATGGAAGGTCTTGAAAAAGAAGGAGATACTTACGTTATTCCTCACGTATATGATTTATTGACACCACTTGTTTCTGTTGTGTCGTTACAACTTATTTCGTACTATGCTGCTTTACATCGTGATTTAGATGTTGACAAGCCTCGTAACTTAGCGAAATCAGTAACAGTAGAATAAACTAAAACATATAGTTCTTAAGAAGCTATGGTATCCTTGAGGGAGCGAGACAAAGTCTCGCTCCCTTTATATTAAAGTAGGGTGTTATTTGATTAGAATATGGGCATGGTATATTTTGAAGTAAAGAGATGGGTACATTTGGTTGGTGTGGAAGGTTTGATTGGTAGTGTGAAACATGAAATAATTGAAAGTAAGCTTATGTGGAAAGGATAGAGTTGATGAAAGAGGTAAAGGCAATATTTTTAGACATGGATGGAACAATACTTCACGAAAATAACCGTACGTCAGCAGAAACAGCATGTGTGATTCGTAAGCTTAGGGCATCAGGCTATCGTGTATTTTTAGCTACAGGTCGTGCATATGAAGAGATATATTTATTAATTCCAAAAGACCTTGAATTTGACGGTATTATTTCTTCAAATGGTACATTAGGGCATATCGGTAATCGAGTTTTATTTGAACATGATTTAAGTGAATCAGCAGTAAATACTATCGTTCAAAGCGCTCAAAAAGAGGGGATTTACTATGAAGTATTTCCATTTAAAGCGCCCCGTTTTGCGTTAACTGAAGATCAAGCATGGATGTTAGCCTTAGTACAAGGTGAAAAACCTCAACAAGTTGCAGAAAGTGAGTGGTTATCTCGACATGAAGCAATTAAAGGGAAATTAACGTGGAGGCAACATGTGCCTACAGGAATGGGATATTCCAAAATTTATTTGTTTCATCCTGAATTAAACAAAATTGAGGCATTTCGAAATCAAATGTTAGCTCAGGTGGAAACACTTAAAATTGAAGTTTCCAACTCTACACAAAATAACATCGAAACAATGAAATATGGAATTAATAAAGGGACAGCTATTAAAGAAATGTGTGCGTATTTCAACATCGATATCTCTGAAACATTGGTTATAGGGGACAGTGATAATGATCGGTCAATGTTTGAGGTAGGTAAGGTTACAGTAGCAATGAAAAATGCAAAACAACATATTAAAACGCGCACAATGTATGAAACAGATTTTGATAATAATGAAGACGGCGCAGCAAAATTTTTAGAAAGTCATTTATTATAGTGAAAAAGGACAGATCATCATAACGATCTGTCCTTTTTACTGTGATTCTGTTTTCGAGCCAATGAAATAGGCTTAATGGGCAGTTTCTTTATTACCACGTTTTACCATGTACTGTACGATAGTACCCATTATAAAGAAATAAAATAAGAAACTCACAAAGTAGAAAATAATATCTATAATGATGGATACGGCGTTTCTGTCTGAACCTGCAATGTACGCTTTGAATGGTTCTGTCACAATATCAATTAGAATAAGTGGAAGATGTAATATATAAAGACCTATAAAGAAAAGTAAAAATGTTTTTTGTTTGTTAAAAATGCCACACCAACCTAATTTAATTATTTCTTTTAATTTACGTTGAGTATTTTCTGAAAAAGCGACCCATATATTCGTAACTAAGATTAAAATAAACAACATGATTGAACCAAAGAAAAGTAAATAAATAGTGACTGAAACTAAAGTAGGTTGATAATGATAACTCTTCAATGGACTGATGTAATCTATAAAGCTAAAATATATTGCTTTAACCAAACCGTATAGAAACTGTAGTAAGATAATTAAGGCTGTAATAATCGCACCTAATTTAACAGCTTTTAACCATCTACCTCTCGTAAAAGTTTTGAATATATCTGTAAACTTTAATTTTTCATCTGGATGGACAGCATTAAAAAATGTACGAACTGTCCCTGTAAATAACGGAAAGATGACGAATATAAATAATAAAATTAAGAGAATAAAATATAGCAAGGCAAAAAAGAAAAATAATACAATATCTTGATTATATGACATAATTAGACCATTAAATATAGATTGATAGCATAAAAATACAAATAACATAAAAATTGAGAGCATTAATAAGCAATTAACAAGGTTTGCAAAAAATAACGTCTTCCTTTGAGATTTAGAATTGTGCCAGAATAATTTTGTAAATTTAAACACTTGTGAGCACTCCTTTCAATACTTTAAACTTTACCAAAATAAATAGGTTTTGGAAATCTTTGTTGTAAAATTATACTATTTTTATTATGACTGAAAGGAGGAGAAACAGTTGTATATAATATGATGTGAAGAATAAGCAAGATAGGCTTCCATAGCATAGCTCCGGAAATCAACAAATAACTATCTAAAAACAGCGGGAAAGTGTTGTACATAGGGGCTTTTAACTACAATATATAAGGACCTCAAAAAATGATGCAACAAAATTTTTAGAAAGCCATTTATTATTATGAAAAAGGACAGATCATAATGACCTGTCCTTTTTACTGTGATTCTTTTTTCGAGCCAATGAAATAGGCTTAATTAGTAGCTTCTTTTTTACCACGTTTTACCATGTACTGTACGATTGTACCTATCATAAAGAAATAAATGAAGAAACGCATAAAGAAGAAAAGAATAGCAGAAATAGCTTGGATAATTTTTAGTTCTGATGATGAAAACGCACTGATATAATTTTGGATTACTTCTGATACTGCAAATGAAGTTAAAAGTAATATAAAGTTTAAAATTAAAAGCGTGATAAAGAAAAGTAAAAATGTTTTCTGTTTGTTAAAAATACCACGCCAACTTGATTTAATGATTTCTTTAAATTTATGTTGCGAATTTTCTACAAATATTACTGCCATATTTGTAACTAAGATTGTAACAAACCATGCTACGATACTTGAGAGAAATGAAATAATTAACAATAAAATGGTAGCCACTATCCTGAAAAGTTTTTCGTCGATATCAGAACCTAGCATTGGAAATAGAACACTTTCGATGAGTGATGAAAATCCCCTATTAATTAAAAAATTTAAAATGGCTGTTAAAATAATCAAAATCGTCACCATCGCACCTAATTTAACAGCATTTAGCCATCTAGCACCTGTAAAAGTTTTGAAGATATCCGTGAATTTTAATCTTTCATCCGGTTGTATAGCATTGTAAAATGTACGGATTGTACCTGTAAATAAAGGAAAGATGACGAATATAAATAATAAAATGGCTAGAACGATGAAACTAACAAATACTAAGAGAATCGGTGGCGTGTTTTCACTGCCATACAAAACGGATAAATATACTTTTTGCATAACGATTTGATTCGAAAACGTAAGGAGCATCAGAATTGATGACATTAATAAGAAATTAACAAGGTTTGCTAAAAATAAGGTTTTTCTTTGAGATTTAGAATTGTGCCAGAATAATTTTGTGAATTTAAACACTAGTGAGCACTCCTTTCAATACTTTAAACTTTATCAAAATAAATTGCTTTTGAAAATCAATATTATAAGGTTGCACTATTTTAGTTATAAGAAAGTGCTGAATAACTATTTCTTATAATATGACGTGCAGCACACGCATGATCGTACTACGCAACATAACTTAGGAAACCCATAAATAACTATGTATAATCAGGGCTTCTGATAGAATAGCATAAATTGATGAAATTTGAGTAATAATTTTATGTATCAATTGATTTTAAAGTATAGATTGTTCATTAATAAATGTAATTTCGCGAGCGAGACATGTTGGAATTTGTTAAAATAAAAACGAGGTGAGACGGGGGATGAAGATTTCAAATCAAAAGATTTACGAGCAAATTGCAAATGATTTAATCGAACAAATCGATGAAGGAAAGTTGAAAGAAGGAGAACGCTTACCTTCTATACAAGCGCTCGCTAAAACATATGGTGTAAGTAATGCTTCAATGAGAGAGGCATTAAATGCATTAAGAATGATAGGCTTAATTGAAATTAAACATGGCTATGGCACATTTGTTAAACAAAAACACCCTCAGTTGTTTGATTTTAGTAATCATACTTTAACGCAAAAACGGGTGAAAGATATTTTAGAACTTCGGGAAGCGGTAGAGGTTAAAACAGCAAGTTTAGCATCACAGCGTCGTACAGAGGGACATTTGGCTGCAATGTATGAGGCGCTCAATGAAATGGCGCGTGCGATTCAAAATAATACTTCAGGAGAAGAAGCAGATTTGAAGTTTCATTTAGTAATTGCACAAGCTTCCGATAATCAACTTTTATATGAACTTTTAAATAACATAGCTGATAAAATACAGCAAACAATGAGAGGTACACGGCATATTTATTTGTATAGCCGTCAAAAGCGGATGGAAAAGCTTTTTAATGAACATACAGCCATTTATGATGCCATTACTACACAAAATGCGCTATTAGCTGCTCAAAAAATGTCGGAACACTTGCAAGAAGTGCGTCAAACGTTGGTCGAAAATTATATTGTTGAATAGAAAAGGAAACATTAGCGTGTATAGGGGGAGGAATGAAGTAGCTTTACTTAATTTCTGTCATGTTACCTAGGCACGCTGTTTTTAATTGTGATACAATCACTGTATAACTGAGCTTAAAATCAATGGAAATACATATACAAAACTACGTATAAGAATGCGAGGTGGTACCCCCATGCCTTTAATGTTAAAACCTGTTTTTCAGCAACGTCTTTGGGGAGGAACGAACTTATCACAATACGGTTATGATTTGCCTAGCGACCACATAGGGGAAGTATGGGGTATTTCTGCTCATCCAAATGGTGCAAATGAAATTTTGAATGGTCCTTATAAGGGAATGACTTTAGATGAAGTCTGGGCCGCATATCCGAAACTATTCGGTGAGTTTCCTACTAAAAAGTTTCCTTTATTGACAAAAATTTTAGATGCAACGCAAAAATTGTCTGTACAAGTTCATCCTGACGACACTTTTGCATATGAATATGAAAATGGGGAATACGGCAAAACAGAATGTTGGTACATTTTAGATGCTCAACCTGGAGCTGAAATTATATATGGTACACATGCCAAAACGAAAGACGAATTAGAAAAGTTACTCGATGACCGTCGATTTGATGCTCTTTTTAAACGCGTGCCGGTACAGTCTGGAGATTTCTTTTTCGTTCCAGCAGGTACAGTTCACGGCATAGGCGAAGGGATTATGATTTTAGAGACACAACAATCTTCTGACACAACGTATCGAATTTATGATTATGATCGTCGTGATCAAAATGGACAATTGCGTCCGCTTCATATTGAAAAAAGTAAGGCAGTCATTAATTATGGTGACGAAAGTCCTAACCTCATACCAACGACAGAAGTGATTGAAACACATAAAAGAACAACGTATGTTCAAAATCAATTTTTCACTGTCGTCAAATGGGATATTGATGGAACTTTGAATTATATGAAACCTAGAGAGTTTGTTTTAGTATCTGTCCTAGATGGTAAAGGGGAACTTATTGCGGATGGTGAAATTTATCCTATCGAAAAAGGAAACCATTTCGTTTTAACAGCAGAAGATTTAGACAATGTGTTTGAAGGTCAACTTACGCTCATGATCAGCTACGTTTAAGGTGGTGACATATTAATGAAAGTGGGCTTATACATTGCTTTAATTTGCGGCATGATTTCAGGAGCGGTTATTTTCTTTCACGTTCCTTTATTTCCATCCGTAGTATATCCAGTCATCATTGGTTTAATCGGCATGATTGCGACGATTTGGACATTTCCAAATCGGGACATTAGCAATATGCTTAAATTCGGTGGTATTATGGTTAACTTATTTCCTGTAATTGTAGGGATTGTGACATTAACACAGTCCTAATTTTTGAGTGTAGACTTCAAAGAGTTATTTCTATATTTAATTAAAGATGAACGTATTAATATAAATTTATGAAGGAGAACTTAATCACCATGACAGCAGAAACGAATTATTTTTGGCTTAACTGTGGTTACAATCGTTGGAATCACAATGAGCCTCTAGTGGGGCAAACCGCTGTATTTGAATCTGGTGCACAATTTAACCCATCGCAAGGTTATCGTGCTTTTAAACAAGCGAAAATCGGTGACAAAGTGGTTTTTTATCAAGTACAAACAGATGCAGGTTTACTCGGTTGGGGCGAGATTGTAAACGTAGTGACTGGCGCACAAAATAAAATTCATGTGCAATTTGAATTTAAAGAAACATTTAAATCATTAACGACTGAATATTTAAAGCGTAGTGAAACATTAGAATTCAGAATGAACCATATGAAAGAATCTTTATTCAACAAAATTTCTTATGATGAATTTGAATTAATTAAAGGTTTAGGGACTGGTGACGTTACTGTACCACGTTATTTTTATATGGCAGAAACGACTGCGTTTGAACCTGGTGAAACGTATGTGATTTACACACATACGATTAATGGTATTAAACGTAATGGTTATCATCATTACACACAGCTTGAAGTAGGGGACCAAATTGTTATTTACAATCGCTATAGTAACCAGTCAGTGATAGGGCGCGCGGAAGTTTCGCATCACATTCATACTCGACCACCAGAAGCGGGGCGTACCAATAGTACTGCGATTGAAATTCGTTATCTTGAAGATATTCATCCTGTGAGTCTAATGACACTTAATAAACATCCCAAATTGAAAAACTTATATTTTCTTCAAGAAAATGCGAAACAAGCGATTGCTAGTTTAACACCAACACAATTTGAAGCTATTATGGAAATGAGTGAAAATGGCGGTGTTAAAGGTCGATTTGAAGCAATTGGTCAAGCAACGTCGGAAACTGCCAATGAAGACATTAAACCTTTTATCCTTTTACTTTCAAATAATAAGGAAGAAGGTTTGAAGTCAGCTGAATCATTAGTGGAAAAAGCCAACGCCACACCGGTTATTACCACAGGACATCCTGATTTTTCTGAAGAAATGTTATATGGGCGCTATTTGCCAAATGAAGCAGGAGCATTGTACTATCGTGAAGGATTCATTACCGAGCTTATGCCTAAATCGGATCGACATTTTCTCATTATAGACCAATTTGAACGCATTGACCCGGATATATTCCAAATGTTTATTAACGTTTTGGAAGGTTATGAAATGACGTTACCAAGGTATCATCGAGATGGTAGTATGGTTAAATGGAGTTTAAATAAAGATTCCTATTACTATGTGAATCCTAACTGGCATCTTGTAGGCGTAACTTATTTAACGCCTCAAGAAGTGAAAGAACGCTATCCTTCACAGTTTCTTAAATACGCACGTATCATACAAGTTAAGCAGTAAAGCGTATACACGTTAGAATATGTTTAAAGGTTTGTAAAAACATTAATATTTAGACTTGATGTCTATTCATTTCATAAAATATGAGCAGAGAAAGTATTTACCATTGGAAAAAGCTTTCTCTGTTTTTTTATATCTTCTAAATATACGACGTTAGTGTATATTGAAATATAAATGAGAAACCTATGCATATCATGTTTTTTAACAGTGTAATAATAATATATATAATTAAGATTGTTGCTATAATTCAAGAAAAATAAGAAATAGTAATAGCCAATGATTTTATGTTTTTATCCATATACTGCTTGAAGCAAATTATATTACATAGTATGATATTCCTAATCGTTTTCAATTTTCAGACAATACAAAGGGAGAGGGTAACAAATGAATAAGGAAAGACAAAAGAAGCCAATAGGGGTTTTGTATGCCCTATTGACACTTGCAGCGATGATTGGAGCTATGTTGTATACTGTTGTGAAATTGGATCAAGCACCGCATATTCCTTTATTAATTGGGACAAGCGTCGCAATTATTATTACAATGTGTCATGGCTACAAATGGGAAGAAGTGGAAGAGATGATGTATAAGGGGATACGCCATGCACTTCCAGCCGTTGTAATTATTATGCTTGTCGGTCTTATTATTGGAGCGTGGATTGGTAGCGGCATTGTAGCAGCAATGATTTATTATGGATTGAAGTTAATTTCACCTACATACTTTTTATCTGTGGTTTGTATTATTTGTGGCATTGTAGCATTAGCGATTGGCAGTAGTTGGTCGACGATGGCTACAGTGGGGGTAGCTTCTATGGGTATTGGTGTTAGTATGGGATTACCACCTGGGATGGTTGCAGGTGCGGTTATTTCAGGCGCTTATTTCGGAGATAAAATGAGCCCCCTTTCCGATACAACAAACCTTGCATCAGGTTTAACGAAAGTGGATTTGTTTGAACATATTCGCCATATGTTTTATACGACAATACCTGGGCTTATTATAAGTTTAATTGTGTTTTTCATTCTGGGACAAATGCATGGAAATGATCATTTAAATCAAGGTCGTATTGATAAAATCATGAATGCGATTGATCAATCTTTTATTATTTCACCATGGCTATTGCTTGTGCCGTTAATTGTCATTGTGATTGTAGCGCTTAAAGTGCCTGCGTTACCAGCCATCGTTGTAGGTATCGTGTTAGGATTTTTTGTGCAAATTGGGTTTCAAGGCGATTCGCTTGTAACCGCAGTCAAGTCTTTACAAACAGGCTATGTAATAGATTCTGGAAATAAAACGATTGATGAATTATTTAACCGTGGCGGCTTAGAATCCATGTTCTATACGATTTCTTTAACATTAGTAGCTATGACATTTGGAGGTTTACTTGAATACTCTGGAATGCTTAAAGCTTTAATAGAAGTCGTATTAAAGTTTGCTAAAAGTACAGGCACGCTCATTGCTTCAGTTATTGTTTCTTGTTTTGGGACAAACTTAACATGCTCTGAACAATATATTTCAATTATTGTACCGTCACGCATGTATGTATCGACGTTTATAGATAAAGGCTTGCATCCGAAAAATTTGTCTCGAGCATTAGAAGATGGTGGGACATTAACTTCAGTCTTTGTACCTTGGAACACATGTGGTGTATTTATTGCGTCTACTTTAAGTGTGAGTGTAGCTGAATATGCACCGTATGCGATACTGAATTTCGTCGTACCAATCATTTCTATCATTTATGGATTTATTGGATTTAAAATTATAAAGCTTACAAAATCAGAACAAACGTATTTTAAAGAACAAGAAAAATTGGCATAGTCACAATCTTAATTTCAGCTTAATGATGCCACTTCTATGGGCATTAAATTTGAATATTTATAGAATGTCTTTAAAATTATAAATAAATCCATTCAAATTAAGAGGTGATTCGCATGCCAATCGTTTACTATGATGATCGTTGTATTTATTGCTACAATTATGTGATTTGGTTAATTCGTCATGGCTTGCCTAAAAACTATCAATTTGTCCCTTTAAAAAGTGACGCGGGTAGACAACTTCAACAAACAAATCCTGAGGTTTTAAATTATAACAGCGTTATTTTACAAGAAGGTTCCCAACTGACTTATCAATCTACAGCGATTATTAAATTAATTTATCAACTACATGGATACAAATGGCTTGCTGCGCTTATATGGCTAGTGCCTAAACCGTTGCGTAATCTAGGATATCGCTTTTTTGCGGAAAATCGAGATCGGATGTGGCAAACAAGATGGGCACAAGCGACAGAATCTGAAAAAGCCTATTTTATAGGGGAACAGTATGTTGATATTAAAGGATTGGCTCAGAAGTCGAATTAACCATTAAAAAGCGCCCAACTTTTACTGAAAAGTAATCGTTGGACGCTTTAAATATGTTATTCAGCGATTTCTAATGCGACTTCCATCATTTGGGTAAATGAATTTTGACGCTCTTCTGCTGTCGTTGCTTCATCTCTTAATAAATGATCACTTACAGTGAAAATGCCAAGTGCTTTTTTACCCGCTTTCAAAGCGTTTAAATATAGACCGGCAGATTCCATTTCAACACCTAGAATGCCCATTTCAATCCACTTTTGATTAAAGTTTTCGTTAGCATTGTAAAATGTATCTGAAGATAGGATATTTCCTACGTGCGTACGTGCGCCAATTTTATCTGCAGCTTCTTTTGCTTTAACGACTAAGTCAAAATCAGCAAGTGGGGCAAAATTGCCTGGAATTTGGAACTGATCGGCGTAATTAGAGTTTGTGGAAGCACCTTGACCAATAATAATGTCGTATAAGTTCACATCTTCTTGCATTGCACCACAAGAGCCGATGCGAATGATTGTATCTACATCAAAGAAGTTATAGAGCTCGTAAGAATAGATACCGATACTTGGAATACCCATACCTGAACCCATAACCGAAACTTCTTTACCTTTATAAGTACCTGTGTAACCAAACATGTTACGCACGTCATTAAATTGCTCTACATTTTCTAAGAAATTTTCAGCAATAAATTTTGCACGTAGAGGATCACCTGGCATTAACACTGTTTTTGCAATTTTTTTACCATTTGGTTGAATATGTGGTGTACCTTGTGTCATTGAAAGTAACTCCTTTTAATATATTGTTTTATCCATTTAAAGATAACAGATTGCTAGGTAATTGTCGATGTATACAATGTATGTCAAAGCTGTGTCCTTTGCCTTTTTAAGTGATATTACGTGGGGGATTTAATTTCTTGTAATGAATATATCGTGTATAATAGATATGTGATGTACGATAAATAATAATCAAAAGAGAAGAGGGGATTTGCCATGAGAATGGTGGATATGATTTCGAAAAAACGTGATGGCGGAGCGTTAACAGCAGAAGAAATTAAATTTATTATCGATGGTTACACAAAAGGTGATATTCCTGATTATCAAATGTCGAGCTTAGCCATGGCAATTTATTTTCAAGATATGACAGATGAAGAACGTGCAGCTTTAACTATGGCAATGGTAGAATCTGGAGATCAAATTGATTTATCCAATATTGAGGGGATTAAAGTTGATAAACATTCTACAGGTGGCGTAGGTGATACGACAACACTTGTTTTGGCACCACTCGTTGCAGCCTTAGATATTCCAGTTGCGAAGATGAGCGGGCGCGGTCTAGGACATACAGGCGGTACGATTGATAAATTAGAATCTGTAGAAGGCTTCCATGTTGAAATTTCAGAGGACGAATTTATTAAACTTGTAAATGAAGCGAAAATTGCGGTCATAGGTCAAACTGGCAACTTAACACCAGCAGACAAGAAAATTTACGCATTGCGAGATGTTACAGGAACGGTGAACTCTATTCCGTTAATTGCATCTTCAATTATGAGTAAAAAAATTGCTGCTGGTGCAGATGCCATCGTTTTAGATGTGAAAACGGGTAAAGGTGCGTTCATGCAAACGGTTGAAGAAGCGGAAGCATTAGCACATGCCATGGTTAAAATTGGTAATCAAGTCGGACGCCAAACTATGGCTATTATTTCAGACATGAATCAGCCTTTAGGTCGTGCAATTGGTAACGCATTAGAATTAAAAGAAGCGATTGATACGCTTAAAGGTGAAGGGCCAGAAGATTTAACTGAATTGGTCTTAACATTAGGTGCGCAAATGGTCGTTTTAGCTCAAAAAGCGACAACATTAGAAGAAGCACGTGAAAAATTACAAGCAGTCATCGACAATGGGGCAGCAATTGAAAAATTCAAAACATTTTTAAGTAACCAAGGCGGCGATGCTTCGGTAGTAGATGACCCATCGAAGCTTACAGCGGCAAAATACACATTTGAATTGCCTGCAAAACAATCTGGTGTTGTTTCAGAAATGGTAGCAAATGAAATTGGGATAGCCTCTATGATGTTAGGTGCTGGACGTCAAACTAAAGAAGATGCAATTGATTTAGCAGTAGGACTTGTTTTGCATAAAAAAATAGGAGACCGAGTTGAAGAGGGAGAATCTCTACTTACAATTTATGCGAATCAAGAAGATGTTGCGTCAGTTAAAGAAAAATTATATGAAAACATTACGATTTCTGATTCAGCAACATCACCACAACTGATTTATAAAGTTATTACAGAATAATTGAAGCAGATATTGTAAAAACCTGTTACGCCAGTATATCAACTGTGTAACAGGTTTATTTGTTTATTGTTGTCCTTCTCCAAATACATCATGCCACTGTGCGCGTTTGTCTAAAAACGCTTGGGCAATTTCTTTAGCGCCTTCTAAAGAATGGCTTGCAGCCCAGCCGCATTGTACTTCATTACAAGCGGGAACTTCATTGGCATTTAAGACGTCATGTATCGTTTTTTCAATGATTTCAAGGACATTATCATAATCTTTATGGTTAATAAATGAAACATAAAAGCCTGTTTGACAGCCCATTGGACTTAAATCAACGACTTTGTCAGAGTGATTTCGAATATTTTCAGCCATAAGGTGCTCGAGGCTATGCAAACCAGGCATATCCATATGTTCTTTGTTAGGTTGCTTAAAACGAATATCATATTTGTAAATATCATCTCCGTTTTCACCTTGCATTTTTCCTGCGAGTCGAATATACGGTGCAACGACTTTCGTATGGTCTAAATTAAAACTTTCAACATTCATTTTTGGCATCACTATCATCCTCCTTCATTCATTGATTTCATTTTAACATATCTTTTGAGGGATTAAAGAGAAGAAAAGCGCTGTAGGAGAGCGATAACTACTTTTGAGCACGGTGATTATACAGACTTTAAAACTGTACTTCATAAATTCTAAAAATAGCGAATATAAAGAAAATAGCATGACAACGTACCATATTTCCGATAAAATAAGTAATAATTTAATAGTAGTTTATTATGAGTGGTGGAGGGAATTGCCTTATGAAGCCTTGTAAACGTATCAGTAAGATGCGCTTCGACAATAGACTAACCCTATTGAAAGATAAATGACGATGCAAAAGGTATTTACAGTTGACGCACTGCTATTAATAAGTGGAAGTGTATCAAAGGTACGATGCTTTTTGTTTTGAAGGGGGAATTTAATTTTGGTAGAAATAAAACAACGCATTTTAGATTATATAGATAATCATCGATTGCATTATTTAGATATGAGTCATCAAATACATGAAAGGCCTGAAATTGGAAATGAAGAATTATTTGCTTCAAGGTTGCTTATCGATCATTTAATTGAGCACGGATTTGAGGTAGAGAAAGATATTGCAGGTCATTCTACAGGGTTTATTGCACGCTATGAATCTGACAAACCTGGTCCGACAATCAGTTATTTAGCTGAGTATGATGCTTTACCAGGATTAGGACATGCGTGCGGCCACAATATTATAGGGACATCAAGTGTCCTTGCTGGCATCGCACTTAAACAAGTTATTGACGATATTGGAGGCAACGTCATTGTATTTGGATGTCCTGCTGAAGAGGGCGGCGAAAATGGAAGTGCAAAAGCATCGTATGTTAAAGAAGGGCTTTTAAATGGTGTAGATGCAGCACTTATGATTCATCCAGGAAATGAAACGTATCCAACGATTCCGACGTTGGCAGTGGATGTATTAGACATCAAATTTTACGGGCGCAGTGCGCATGCTTCGGAAAATGCTGAAGAAGCGAGAAATGCTTTAGATGCAATGCTGAGCTTTTTTAACGGTGTGGCACAATTAAGACAACATATTCTTAAATCAGAACGCGTTCATGGTGTTATTTTAGATGGTGGTAAAGCAGCTAATATTATTCCTGATTTTACACATGCACGTTTTTATACACGTGCCACAACAAGAAAATCTTTGGACGTACTTACTGAACGTGTGCATCAAATTGCGAAAGGTGCTGCGATTCAAACAGGTTGTGATTATGAGTTTGGTCCTATACAAAACGGGGTAAACGAATTTGTCAGAACCTCGACGTTAGATGCTTTATTTGAAGCGTATGCGACGGAATTAGGCGAGGAAGTGAGCCATGATGGTTTTGGATACGGCTCAACAGATACAGGGAATGTGAGTCATGTTGTTCCGACGATTCATCCGCATATAAAAATTGGGCCGCGGAGTTTAGTAGGACACACACATCGTTTCAGAGAAGCTGCAGCTAGTCCTATGGGAGATAAAGCATTGATTAAAGGTGCCAAAATTATCGCATTGATGGGGGTGTCTTTAATACAAGATGATGCATTGCTTTGTTCAATACGCAAGGAACATCAACTATTAAGGGAGAAATTATAAATGAGGGGACATTCAATTTTAAAACTGGGAGAGTTATATGATAAGGACGTCGTTTATACTGCACGGCCATCCTATGTTTCAAATACATGGCTAGAACCGGAGGAACATTAATCTAATTTTTTGAGTGGGAGAGAGATATTAATTGCCGATATGCCCATCATTGTACATGAGGCATGTCTGACTGAAAAAATACGCACACTATTTTCTTATATTAATCAAAGCCTTCCTACAAGCATTCATACATTTAAAGATAAAGAAAGTTATGAACAGTTGTTGCTTGATTTAACACAAAAAGAACATAAACGTATTTATACGCAATATGTGCACGGAGAAGACTTGATTGCATTTGAAGATTACGCAATGAATAAGCAAGTTTTCATTGATTTAAATGCTAAATCTCGCATCCCCGAATGGACAGACGGTAAATATTTACCTAGGAGAGAAATCGTCGCAATCGACGTATATAAAGAGGCGTTGCAAAATTGGGAACTGCCACTTGTTATTAAACCTGGAGATGAGTTGCCAACTGCAGGAGGCTATGGCGTGATGATTTGTCATAACCAAGAAGATTTAGACAAAGCGATGGCACGCATTGAAAAAGCCAAATCTGCGACGCAAACATTAATAATTGAACAATACATCGAAACAGTTGATAACTATTGCGTGCAGTATGCCTTACATCCAGAAAAAGGCATCGTATATCTTGGCGCTTCTAAGCAACTTACGAATGACGATGTGTTTTATAGCGGTAATATTAATGCGCTCGATATTCCTGAATCAGTGATTAAAGCGGGTTATGACATCATGAAAACAGGTGTGGATAAAGGCTTTGTTGGCATTGCTGGCTTTGATTTTCTTGTCGATAAAAATAAGAACATTTATGCGATTGATTTAAATTTTAGACATAATGGTTCAACAAGTTTGTTGCTATTAGATCCAATTTTATCAGGGCGATATCATAAGTTTTACAGCTATGTCTCTCGTGGAGATCAACAAACATTTTTTGACGTCATCGCCAAATATGTACAACAAGGGGTACTCTATCCTCTTGCATATTACGATGGAACGTATTATCAAGATGAGCATGTAGCGTCGCGCTTTGCGGGTATTTGGCATGCAGAAAGTGCTGAAGCTATAGAAACGATAGAAAAAGCGTTTATGCAAGAAGTAGGGCTAGCCTAGTTATGGATTAGAAAGGTGAATGCCAAGGCGAGGATTGACGAAATAATTACTGTAGTTTATATTCAACATAAAGAGCTCATTTAGAGAGGGAGAAAAGCATGTCATATAAAAATGAACGTTTTTACAAAGATATTTTGACAAATGAGCAATTTTTTATCGCTGTTAAAGATAAAAAAATTGTGAAGCATTCGCATAATGGAAAGCAATTATTTTGTTTCTGGACAAGAGAAGCATTTGCTAAAGAATATCTTGAAAATCTAAATGTTGAATTTGATAAGATTAAAGTGATGGATATCGACCGTTTTACGACTTATGAACTTGACGATATGTTTGATGATGAAGATGAAGCGGTTGTCAATGTCACAATGGATGCTGAAGGGCATGAAATTCGTATTTTGTCTGCTTTTAACGACATCATGACAGATATGGATCGTTTGCGTATTCGTGAATTTGTTGAAGATGTTTCAAATTCAGATACTGTTTATGGTTTGACGCAAAAGGGAACGAAGCAGTTTATGGTTGTTAGTGATGAAAATGACAATTTTGAGCAGTCACATTTTATGCCTGTATGGAGTTTAAGTCAACGAGCGAATCGTGTAGCGAACGAAGACTTCGAATCATTTGAATTAATTGATGTGGAAGGGGAAGTATTTGCAGAGTGGTTAGATGAACTCCGCGATGATAATCGCTACGTCGCAATTGATTTAAAGCC
The DNA here is from genome assembly GCF_020883535.1 of Staphylococcus ratti. NCBI lineage: Bacteria > Bacillati > Bacillota > Bacilli > Caryophanales > Staphylococcaceae > Staphylococcus > Staphylococcus ratti. The sequence continues at coordinate 685,747 of NZ_CP086654.1, forward strand.
AGGCGTCGTAGGCACAATTGTAAGTGCGCAAAAACTTGCAAATGAATTGACTTTTTAACTTGTGTAGACTATCGCGTTACTAATAGCGGAATTTCGAGTCATTTGGTGTTAGTGTATACTTGATGACAATGTTTATTGTAAAATGTTAACAGCATAGCACAAAAATAAGCGGGACGGAAACCAAACTGTTTTCTGTCCCGCTTCATTATAATCAATGTGTATTAAAGTTAAACAGTATAGTCGGCAAGCGGATTAAACTCGCGTTGAACAACTTTATTCAAACTTAGTTCGCCTTGTTGTCCACTTTATTATAGATACAATGTTCCTAAAGCGCCGGAGAATGCGCCATTATTTAGATAATGAGGCGTGAAACCACGTAAAATAGTATAATCTGTTACGACTTTTTGAAGCAATGGATTGTTATGGAATGAAGAGCCAATATATACGACGTCTTTCACACCGTGTTCTCGAGCGACGTGAATAGAAACCGTCGTTACACTTTCTCCTACAACGCCAATAACTGAAGCTAATTTATCTGCGTCAGTAAACGTTTTATCTAAGTTTAGCAGTACGTGACCAAAGTTAGACGCAGTTAATTCTCCAGGTATTGGAGGCGTATCATTTTTGTAAATATGTTTCACTTTTAAGTCAATAATATCCCGGTTACCTAGTTGGGCTAAATCTGTTAAATGAGTATAATCCTTGATTTCAGTTAACAAATAGCCTAAACCACGAATCATGCCACCACCTGTACCAATACCTCCAACACGTTGCTGACCATTTTGATCGGCTAAGTGAAGAGAAGTTCCTGTTCCGACGTTCGTGAAGATATAGCGTTCAAGCGCGATACCTTGTTCTTTCAACAAAATTTCTACACCTTTATCAGCAGCATCAAATTCAATGAAATGTTTAGGCTCACATCTTAAATAAGCATTGAGATCTTTAGCATTTCCACCTGTAACACAAATGTCTGAACAGTTTTGTTCATTTAACCATTGTGCTACGTTTTGAATTTCTGTTGTAAGATATGTTTGGTACTCACGTTGACCGTTATCTTCGGTTACGATTTTAATTAAAGTACCTCCAGCGTCAATTCCGATTCGCATTCGCGTGTCACCTCAAAATAATTGTTTATCAATCATATATACTATATGATAATCACAAAAATACAAGTTAAAATTCTTAATGTAATGATAGAATAGGAGGTCATGTCATGAAGTTAAGTCCGTACATTGTAGTCAATCATGTGCAGGAGGCGATTGATTTTTATCGCGAAACGTTTGGAGGGGAAGTGATTCCTTTAAATGAACATCAAGGAAAGTTACTACATGCTGAATTGAAAATTCAAGAAGATGTTGTACTACACTTTTCAGATTCATATGGAAAACCCGCTCGAAATGAGGGAACACAAATTTTATTAACTTTTGATAATCCTGAGACACAACAGCGTATTTATGATGCGCTTAGTGATCAAGGAAACCCTCATATGCCACTGAACCAAACATTTTTTAATGCGCTCCATGGTCAAGTGACAGATCGCTATGGTGTCAATTGGTTATTGAACTGTTTTATTAAAGAGGGATAATAGCATTGTCATATCAAAAAGGTTGAGACGTTATTTTAGGTTCACCGTTTATCGGTCGCTAAAGTTTTGTCTCAACCTTTATTTTGTTACATTTCGTTATCTCTTTCACGTTCTTCGATAGTACGTGAAAAATCTTTTTCATCGTCAATGTGCGTCATTTGGAAATGTTTGGTATGTTCGCGTCTCAATGCATTCATCAATGCAAAAATCATTAATAATAGAATAATTGAAAACGGGAGACCTGTTACGACGGAAGCAGTTTGCAAGCTTGTTAAGCCACCTGCTACAGTCAGGGCAACCGAGATTGCCCCAATGAGTATACCCCAAACCATTTTATGTTTACGTCTTGGATTTTCAACGCCGCCGGTTGCCATTCCTGAAACAATATGAGTGGTAGAGTCGGCACTTGTAACGATAAAAGTAAAAATTAAAATGATAGCAAGTGCACTCGTCACCTCATATAACGGGAATTTACTCAGCAGTTCAAACAGTGCGATAGTGTAATCTTGATCTACTACTTTTTCAATGCCATCTTTTTTGTGTAATGCATAATGAATTGCTGTTCCACCAAAGCCTGCAATCCAAGTGAAAGAAATCATCGGAGGAATAATAAGTACACCGATAATAAATTCTCGGATTGTGCGGCCGCGTGAAACACGTGCCACAAAACCACCTATAAAAGGAGACCATGAAATGACCCACGCCCAATAGAACACAGTCCATTTCTGAATCCAAGAATTATCTCCAGTATAAGGATCCATGCGTAAACTGTATTGCACAAAGTGAGAAATATAATCTCCAATTGAAACCGTGAATGTCTCTACGATAAAACGTAAATCACCAACGATAAAAATGAAAATAAGCAACACAGTGCCTATTAAAATGTTCAAATTGCTTAGCCATTTTACACCACGGTTTAAACCAGAAAGGGCTGAACCTAAAAAGATAAGTGTCATAACTACAGTAATAACAATTAATGTAATGTGCGTATTCGGCACTTTAAAGACATGATTTAATCCACCTGCAATCTGCATAATGCCAAGGCCGATAGAAGTGGCGATTCCCATAACTGTTGCGATGATTGCTAAAATATCAATAATATTTCTGTATGGTCGCTTATAAGTTTCGCCGAATACGGGTTCCATCGCAGTTGAAATGAGACCGTCTCGTTGTTTTCGAAATTGGAAATACGCGACAATGAGACCGCTCATTGCAAAAATAGACCATTGTGAGATGCCCCAATGGAAAAAAGTATATCCCATAGCTAACCGTGCAGAAGAGACAGTTTGCCCCTTTGCTTCTGAAGGAAAAGGTGAATGAAGGTAATGTGTTAACGGCTCAGCCACACCCCAAAATACAATGCCGACACCTAACCCAGCTGAGAAGAGCATGCCTATCCAAGAGATGAAGGAAAATTCAGGTTCTTCGTTATCACGTCCTAATTTAAAACGACCATAACGAGAAAGGGCAAGGAAGATAAGGAATAAATCGAGTACGAAGACGATAATTAAAAATAGCCATCCAAAATTTAACGCTATAGCATTATATGTATTTTGTGCATAAAATCCAAAGCTTTTTGGAAAAAGAGCAGCAAGTAGGGTGAATAACAAAATAATAGAAAAAGAAACAATATAGACAAAATTCCGATTTTTCTTCTTCTTAGTTAATGATTGTTTTGATTTTTTCATAATATCCCCTTTCGAATTCAAGTTTGAAAAATCTGAAAATAGTGTATAGTTAGAAGTGCGAGAAAACATAATAAAGGATGAATTTTCAAAATGATAAAAAGTAAACGCTTCGATGATATTACTATACATTTGTATGAAGAGCAATACCGAGAGGCACTTTCTCAATTTCAACTGAATGAACGTCAACGTATTTATTCTTCATTGCCGAAAGAAGTACTAGACGATGCTTTAAATGATCCGAACCGTGTAGCGAATGTCGCTTTAAATGACGATGGAGATGTCGTTGGTTTTTTTGTGCTACATCAACATTACCAACATGAAGGGTATGATACACCTGAAGAAGTCGTATATATCCGTTCGCTATCTATTAATGAACGTTATCAAGGGAATGGCTATGGGACTAAAATAATGATGAACTTACCTGAATATGTACAAAGTGTTTTTCCAGATTTTGGCCATCTGTTTCTCGTAGTTGATGCAGAAAATGAAGCAGCTTGGAATGTTTATGAACGCGCTGGTTTTATGCATGCTGCTACTAAAGAAGAGGGGCCGATTGGTAAGGAGCGTTTATATTATTTAGATTTAAGTTCGAAATATGTTTCCTCTTTAAAATTGAGTAGCAGTAAGCAATCAGAACAAGGACCAGTTGATATTATCGATCTAAAAGTTAATCAGGAAAAAGTAGGTTTTCTAGCGATTGAACAATTCCAAGAACGCCTAATTATTCGAGCGTTATTAGTTGAGGATGCACATCGTGAGGTAGGAATTGCTCAAAATGCATTGCGTCAACTTTCAACATATGTCCGTCAAAATTATGAGAATATAGATGTAATTGAAGTGATGTTGTTTGGGGCGAGAAATGAACTGAAACCACTATTTCAAAAAAGTAATTTTGTTGAGACCATCGTCACTGATGATTATACGATGTTTGAGAAATATATTAATTATTAGAATAAATGACTTTCATTTCAAAAAACCTACTGCTAAACATTGCGTAATTAACTAGAGTCATTTATAATCAATGGTTGTTATAGTATGTTGACTCGCAATAAAAAGATGTGGCTTGATTTGCGAGCATAACGTGAATCTTTGAAAGGAAGATGTGCCGATGAAATTACAAGATTACACACAAGAAATGGTTGACGAAAAAGCGTTTATTGATATGGCTTATACGCTATTAACAGAAAAAAATGAAACGATGAATCTTTATGATATTATCGATGAATTTAAACAAATTGGGCATTATGAAGATAATCAAATTGAAAATCGCGTTGTTCAATTTTACACAGATTTAAATACAGATGGTAGATTTTTAAGTGTTGGAGATAATGTTTGGGGATTACGCGATTGGTACTCTGTAGATGATATCGAAGAAAAAATCGCACCGACTATCCAAAAGTTTGAAATTCTTGATGAAGATGATGAAGAAGATAAAAACTTAAAATTACTTGGTGAAGACGACAATGATGGTGACGACAACATTCCAAACGCCACTGATGATCAAGAAGGATTAAATGATCCAGAAGATGAACATGTTGAAGACGAAATCGAAGAGTCTGATTTAGTTGTTGAAGAAGACGACGAGGATTTAGATGAAGAATATGAAGACGATGAAGATATTTTAGAAGAGGAAGAATAAACTTCACGCATGTGATTCCGCAGTTAACTTTAGCGTTAAACCATTTTTAGCATCTTTTATGTTAAATGTAAATTTGATATAAAGTTTGTTGACTTTTTACGACAACGTGATAGAATTTTATTCGGGCTCCTTTAAATAGGACAATGGAAAAACGCATACGTCAGTAGAAAAAAGCACGCAACCAAAATTGCGTTTGCGTTAAGAAATAGAGACGTAAACTCGTTCCCCCCTTACATGAAATAATTGTGAGTGGGGGACTTTTTTATTTTATAAATAAATGTATAGAACATTTTTACTGTTTGAATTGGATTCACCCCTTAGTAAATGCTTCTGATATGAAATGAGGAGGAATAACACATGACCAAATTTATTTTCGTGACTGGTGGTGTTGTGTCATCACTAGGCAAAGGGATTACGGCAGCGTCACTTGGCCGTCTTTTAAAAGACCGTGGTTTATCTGTAACAATTCAAAAATTCGATCCATATTTAAATGTTGACCCAGGAACAATGAGTCCTTATCAACACGGTGAAGTTTTCGTCACTGATGATGGGGCGGAAACAGATTTAGACTTGGGACATTATGAGCGTTTTATTGATATTAACTTAAACAAATATTCTAATGTCACTGCCGGTAAAGTTTATTCGCATGTTCTGAAAAAAGAACGTCGTGGGGATTACCTCGGGGGCACAGTTCAAGTCATTCCGCATATTACGAATGAAATTAAGTCAAGACTTTTACTTGCTGGTGAAAGCACAAATGCTGATGTAGTTATTACTGAAATTGGTGGGACAACAGGTGATATTGAGTCTTTACCATTTATCGAAGCAATTCGCCAGATTCGAAGTGATTTAGGTCGAGAAAATGTAATGTATGTGCACTGTACGTTATTACCTTACATAAAAGCGGCGGGTGAAATGAAAACAAAGCCAACACAACATAGTGTTAAAGAATTACGCGGGCTTGGTATTCAACCAGATTTAATTGTGGTTCGTACAGAATATGAAATGGGCGAAGAATTAAAAGATAAAATAGCCTTGTTCTGTGACATTGATAAGAAGAGTGTTATTGAATGTCGTGATGCAGAGTCACTTTATGAAATCCCCTTACAATTAAGTCGTCAAGATATGGATGATATCGTGATTAATCGTCTAGGTCTAAAAGCGCAATACGAAACACAACTTGATGAATGGAATCATTTGATTAATGTTGTGAATAATTTAGAGGGCAAAGTAACAATTGCTTTAGTAGGTAAATATGTCTCATTAAAAGATGCTTATTTATCTGTTGCTGAAGCGTTAAAACATGCTGGTTATCAATTCATGAAAGATATTGAAATTCGTTGGATTGATTCAAGTGAAGTTACAGATGAAAATGCAGAAAGCTTTTTCAATGATGTAGATGGTATTTTAGTTCCTGGTGGATTTGGTTTCCGTGCAAGTGAAGGTAAAATCTCGGCGATTAAATATGCACGTGAAAATAAAGTACCTTTCTTTGGTATTTGTTTAGGTATGCAACTCGCAACAGTAGAATATGCACGTCATGTTGTTGGATTAAAAGGTGCGCATTCTGCAGAATTGGATCCAGACACGCCATATCCTGTTATTGATTTACTTCCAGAACAAAAAGATATCGAGGATTTGGGAGGAACATTACGATTAGGCCTATATCCATGTACGATTCAGCCTAATACGTTAGCGGAGCGTATCTACGATAAAAAAGAGATTCAAGAGCGTCACCGTCATCGTTATGAATTTAATAATGAATACCGTGAAAAATTAGAAGCGGCTGGTATGATATTCTCAGGAACAAGTCCTGATGGACGATTAGTAGAAATGGTCGAAATTGAAGATCATCCATTCTTCTTAGCGTGTCAATTCCACCCAGAATTTTTATCACGTCCAAATCGTCCACAACCGATTTTTAAATCATTTATTGAAGCAGCAGTAAAACAACAAAAGCAATTATAAATCTTTGAGATAAGCGAGGAAGCAAGGCGATAAACGGCCGTGATTCCTCGCTGTTTTTTATACAAAAATAGCGCAAATGTCCCTATAATTTTAAGTGGTCAAACAAAAATAAAGAAGACATATTGCGCTAATGTGCATCGTATATTAAACAGTAAATGGATTATAAGTATTTACTTATAAATTTAAGTCACGGGTCATCTCAACCATTTGCGTATAAATATCATAATAAATGTAATTCATTGCGATATTATGTGGCGTGACGACTTTGTCGTAATCTTCAGTCATCACGATAGCTCTAGGTGTAGAAAGATTAATAAAATGTATCAAATGGTCTGGAATATCATACGCTTTGGAAGGATTAGTAATCAATACAACTTCTTGATCTGCTTCAATCAAACGCTGTAAATCTTCATTTAAAGTAGATGTCATATGGGGACCAAATAGTAAGACACGGTCTGTACTATCTAACGCTTCAATTGAACTCAAGGTATCTAATGCGCGACTCGAGGTAAGATGTTCTTCACTATTTAAAATATAGGATTCAAACCATTTCAAATCGTCATAACCTTTTACGTATACATGGCCTTCGCCGCCGATAGCTTGGATTAAACACTGAGCAGCCATTTGAATCTCTAGTTCCTGTTGATCTAAACGATGAAATAGACCTGTTAATTGTGTTGCTAACATTTTAGACATAAAGTGCGCCTCCAATTTTTAAAGCATTGTGTTATATTTTAATGAATATAAATGCAAATATCAATACAGAAATATGATTGCGCTTACATTGTCTAAATGGTGAAATAAACGTATTTTATCGGGATTACTTATGCATTTCGTGTACAATTTTGCTATAATGTAAATACAAAATTTATGTGCAATATGCACTCAAGGAGGAACTTTCATGCCTTTAGTTTCAATGAAAGAAATGTTAATCGATGCAAAAGAGAATGGTTATGCGGTAGGACAATATAATCTTAATAACTTAGAGTTCACTCAAGCAATTTTACAAGCATCTCAAGAAGAAAATGCACCGGTAATTTTAGGTGTTTCTGAAGGAGCTGCACGTTACATGGGTGGTTTCTACACAATTGTTAAAATGGTAGAAGGTTTAATGCATGACTATGAAATCACAATTCCTGTAGCGATTCACTTAGACCACGGTTCCAGCTTCGAAAAATGTAAAGAAGCAATTGATGCTGGCTTTACATCAGTAATGATCGACGCTTCACATGAGCCATACGAAGACAACGTAAAAGTAACTTCAAAAGTGGTTGAATATGCACACGCACGTGGTGTATCTGTTGAAGCTGAATTAGGTACAGTGGGTGGACAAGAAGATGACGTTGTTGCTGAAGGTGTTATCTATGCAGACCCAATCGAATGCCAAAACTTAGTGAAAGATACAGGTATCGATACGTTAGCGCCTGCTTTAGGTTCAGTTCACGGACCATACAAAGGCTTACCTAATTTAGGTTTTAAAGAAATGGAAGAAATCGGTGCTTCTACAGGTTTACCATTAGTATTACATGGTGGTACAGGTATCCCAACTGAGGACATTAAAAAAGCAATTTCATTCGGTACTGCAAAAATCAATGTAAATACTGAAAACCAAATTGCTTCTGCTAAACGTGTAAGAGAAATATTAGATGCAGATAAAGAAGTATACGATCCACGTAAATATTTAGGACCTGCACGTGAAGTAATTAAAGAAACAGTTGTTGGTAAAATTAGAGAGTTTGGAACTTCTAACAAAGCGGACAACATTAAAGGCTAATTGTTAAATTTGAAAGTGTGCGTTAATGGGCTAAGACATGATGATGTCTTGGCTCTTTTTAAAATCAATACGAAACAGATAGTGAAAAAAATAAGCCTAATATGGTAGTTATTGATACAGGAAAAGCAAGGCTTGAGAAGCAGAGCATAAGCGGTATGAAATGGATTGAGTGTTTTGCATTTTGAAAATTTTTACATTATAATGCCTATATTATGATATTTTATGGAGAAATTGAGCAAGGGAAAAGGAGTTCAATCACATGGCGCAAGAAGTAATTAAAATTAAAGGCGGTCAAACACTGAAGGGAAAGGTAGAAATTAGTGGTGCTAAAAATAGTGCAGTTGCCATCATTCCGGCAACTTTAATGGCTGAAGAACCTGTATCTTTAGATGGTCTACCTAAAATCTCTGATGTGGAAACGTTAGTGAGCTTACTTGAAGATCTTAACATCAAAACTAAGTTAGATGAAACAACGTTACATGTAGATCCTACTGAGATTCAAAATGCTGCTTTACCTAATAATAAAGTAGAATCTTTAAGAGCTTCTTATTATATGATGGGCGCAATGCTCAGCCGTTTTAAAAAGTGTGTTATTGGACTTCCCGGGGGATGTCCATTAGGACCGAGACCAATTGATCAACATATTAAAGGATTTAAAGCTTTAGGAGCTAAAATCGATGAATCTAGCTCAACTTCTATGAAAATTGAAGCAGAGCGTTTAATTGGGGCAAACATTTATTTAGATATTGTAAGTGTAGGCGCAACGATTAATATTATGTTAGCTGCAACGCGTGCAGAAGGCCAAACGATTATTGAAAATGCAGCAAAAGAGCCAGAGGTTGTAGATGTCGCAAACTTTTTAAATAGTATGGGCGCTAAAGTAAGTGGTGCTGGTACAAGTTCCATTAAAATTGTAGGTGTGCCTCATTTACATGGAAGTCGCCATACCATTATTCCTGACCGTATTGAGGCAGGAACGTATATGTGTATTGCAGCAGCAAGCGGAGAACGTATAGTGATTGACAATATTATACCTAAACATGTAGAGCCGCTTACTGTGAAGTTAAAAGAACTAGGCGTTCATATTGATGTGGGCGACGATTACATGGTCGTTCAAAGTAATCACCCTTACCAAAGCGTAGACGTTAAAACATTAGTATATCCTGGTTTTGCGACGGACTTACAACAACCGATGACGCCATTACTATTTTTAGCTGAAGGGCCTAGTTTCGTAAAAGAAACCATTTACCCAGAGCGTTTTAAACATATCCCGGAATTACAAAAAATGAATGGTGCCATTGATGCAGATCTTGGTACAGCTACAGTTAAACCTTCTCGTCTTACAGGGGCCGAAGTGTACGCAAGTGATTTACGTGCAGGGGCATGTTTGATTATTGCAGGTTTAATTGCGGAAGGTGAAACAACAATATATAATGTCAAACATATTTATAGAGGCTACACAGATATTGTAAGTACATTGAAAAGTTTAGGTGCAAACATTTGGACAGAATCCGTTAATGCTTAATCTATAAAATATTGGACATACAAATATCGTTTAAGAGGTGAAAGCCATGGAAGTTTGTCCATATTTAGAAGAAACATTTAAAATTTTAGGGCGCAGTTGGAATGGATTGATTTTACATTATCTGTCAAATTGCCCAGAACATAAAGCACACTTTTCTCAGTTGAAAAGAGATTTAAAACCGATAACGAATCGTGCGTTATCTTTAAAGGTCACAGAACTTGTTGATTGGGGATTGATTACTAAACATGTCATTTCTGAAAATCCGCCTTCAGTATGTTATCATTTGACGCAAAAAGGCATAGATTTAGCGCGTGCATTAAAGCCTTTAGAAGATTGGGCGCATCATCATGTGACGTTAAAAAAAGACATGGAGACGAAATAATCGCATCTTAAAACGGTTTTAGTGCAAAATGAAAATAAATAAAGTTAGATAAGAGGTTCGGTTACACTACTGCTTCTAGCTACCATTAACCGGTGGTTTCAAGTATGTACGTCATAGCCAAACCTCTTATTTGTTTTAGGGTTTCGCTAATGAGTTTAAAAATAGTAGCATTTCAAAAGTTAAGTTACTAATGCGTTCTTCATGAAGTGTATTGCACGTGATTTCTCATACAATGACAAGCAAAATCAATGCAACGGAGATAGGTTGGGCGTATAGTTTAAGTATGTCCTTTTTAGGCAATACTTTATATAGAAAGCCAAAGTTCGATAAAGGAGTGTTTATGAATGAGAGACCAAATTAAGCAATATATTAATGGTGAGTGGGTTGAAAGTGCTAGCGGAGAAACGCTTGAAGTAATTAATCCTGCAACTGAGGAAGTTTTCGGTCATATTGCTAAAGGTAATAAAGAAGATGTAGATCAAGCAGTACAAGCTGCGCACGACGTCTATATAGAATTTAGAAATACGCCTGTAAAAGAACGCCAAGCTATGCTTGGTCGCATTGTCGATGAATATAAAAATCGTAAAGATGATTTAATTGAAGCGATGACACTTGAACTTGGAACACCTGTAACGAAGTCTGAAGAAATTCATTATCAAATGGGCCTTAACCATTTCCAAGAAGCGCATGATGCATTAGAAAACTTTGAATTTGAAGAGCAACGTGGCGATAGTTTAGTTGTTAAAGAAGCGATTGGTGTTGCCGGTTTAATTACGCCATGGAATTTTCCAACAAACCAAACGTCGCTTAAATTAGCGGCTGCTTTTGCTGCAGGGGCACCGGTGGTTTTAAAACCTTCTGAAGAAACGCCATTTGCTGCAATTATTTTAGCTGAAATATTCGAAGCTGCGGGCGTACCTAAAGGTGTATTCAATTTAGTTAACGGTGATGGCGAAGGTATTGGTAATCCGCTTAGTGAACATCCAGATGTGCGCATGATGTCATTTACTGGTTCAGGACGCACAGGTTCCAAAATTATGGAAAAAGCAAGTAAAGACTTTAAAAAAGTCTCTTTAGAATTAGGCGGCAAATCACCATATATCATTTTAGATGATGCTGACGTAGATGAAGCTGCAAAAGCTGCAGTAGGTAAAGTCGTAAACAATACGGGACAAGTTTGTACGGCAGGTACGCGTACGTTAATTCCGGAATCGATGAAAGATGAATTTTTACAAAAAGCAAAAGCGCACATGGAACAAGTAAAAGTTGGAGATCCACAACAAAAAGATACAGAGATGGGTCCAATTATTAATGAAAAACAATATAACCAAGTGCAAGATTATATTCAAAAAGGTTTAGATGAGGGAGCTGAACTTTACTATGGAGGTAAAGGACATCCTGAAGGTTTAGAAAAAGGGTATTTTGCAAAACCTACTATCTTTGCTAATGTGGATAATAAAATGACGATTGCACAAGAAGAAATCTTTGGGCCAGTCATGTCAGTAATTACGTATCGAGATTTAGAAGATGCGATTCGCATTGCGAATGATACAAAATACGGCTTAGCAGGTTACGTATACGGTCGCGACAAAGAAACGCTCAAAAAAGTTGCACGTTCAATTGAAGCTGGAACAGTAGAAATCAACGAAGCAGGTCGCACACCTGATTTACCATTCGGTGGCTATAAACAATCTGGTATCGGTCGCGAATGGGGCGATTACGGAATTGAAGAATTTTTAGAAGTGAAATCAATCGCAGGTTATTTTAAATAATTGTTTTGTCTAACCACGTGTTAAATGTTGTTGCAATATTTGTGAACAATATTTAACAACGTGGTTTATTTATGTTGTGATTTATAGCAAATTTTGTGTTTAAACATAAAATTTGCTATAGTATTGATGTTATCGTATCAAATATACTGCGATTCAAGAATTTATTATGAAATGAGTGTTAAATATGGCGACTAGGGAAAGAACGTCACCGCAATATGAGTCTTTTCATGAATTGTATAAAAATCACACTACAAAAGCTTTGACTGAAAAAGCGAAGTCTTTAAAGTTAACAAATTATAGTAAGTTGAATAAGAAAGAACTCGTTCTTGCCATAATGGAAGCACAAATGGAAAAAGACGGGAACTACTATATGGAGGGTATTTTAGATGATATCCAACAAGATGGCTACGGCTTTTTAAGAACGGTTAACTATTCTAAAGGTGAAAAAGATATTTATATATCTGCTTCTCAAATTAGGCGTTTTGAAATTAAATTGGGTGATAAAGTAACTGGAAAAGTAAGGCAACCCAAAGAAAACGAAAAATATTATGGATTATTACAAGTTGACTTTGTCAATGACCACAATGCTGAAGAAGTCAAAAAACGACCACATTTCCAAGCGTTAACACCTCTTTATCCCGAAGAACGTATCAAATTAGAAACAGACCCCGAAAAATACTCCACACGTGTCATGGATTTAGTGACGCCAATCGGATTAGGACAGCGTGGCTTAATCGTTGCTCCGCCTAAAGCGGGTAAAACCTCTTTACTCAAAGAAATTGCGAATGCGATTGTAAAAAACAAGCCGAATGCTAAATTATTTATCCTTCTCGTTGGGGAAAGACCCGAAGAAGTAACGGATATAGAACGTTCAGTAGAAGAAGCGGAAGTCGTCCACTCTACTTTTGATGAACACCCAAGACATCACGTTAAAGTAGCAGAACTGTTGTTAGAACGTGCGAAGCGCTTAGTTGAAATTGGGGAAGACGTAATAGTACTGATGGATTCCATTACACGTCTTGCACGTGCATATAACTTAGTAGTGCCACCTAGTGGCAGAACATTATCTGGTGGTTTAGATCCTGCCTCTTTACACGGTCCTAAAACTTTTTTTGGTGCTGCACGTAATATAGAAGCTGGTGGCAGTCTTACAATTTTAGCTACAGCACTTGTAGATACAGGTTCGCGTATGGACGATATGATTTACGAAGAATTTAAAGGTACTGGAAATATGGAGCTGCATTTAGATAGACGTTTATCAGAACGCCGTATTTTTCCAGCAATTGACATTACACGTAGTTCAACGCGAAAAGAAGAATTGCTCATTCCTAAAAATGAGCTTGAAAGTTTATGGCAATTACGCAATATGTTTTCAAATACGCCGGATTTCGCAGAGCGCTTTATCCGTAGATTAAAGAAAACGAAAACCAATGAAGCCTTTTTTGAAGAATTGAAAAAAAGTGCTATTGAAAGTACTAAAACAGGCAAGCCGATTATTTAATAAAAGAAATTGTGAAGTGGGGTTGCTTTTTAAAAATACAGCCCTTATAATGTACAAGTATTGGGTAAAACTCACAAATAACTCTGTTCCAGATGGTTCAGGGCAAAGGAGCTGAAAATAATGAAACAAGGCATTCATCCAGAATACCGTAAAGTAATCTTCTTAGACACTACAACAGATTTTAAATTCTTAAGTGGTTCTACGAAGTATTCAAGTGAAACAATGGAGTGGGAAGATGGTAACGAATATCCAGTTATTCGTTTAGATATTTCTTCTGATTCACACCCATTCTACACAGGACGTCAAAAATTTGCTGCTGCAGATGGTCGTGTGGAACGTTTCAACAAGAAATTCGGTCTCAAATCAAACAACTAATCATCGTATTAACGAGTTACAGTTCGAACTATGGACGAACTTTATTGCTGGCATCCTCTTAAATAGAGGGTGCTTTTTTAATGAAATCAACAAAACTACTTTCATAATATGATATAATGAAGCGATTATGTTTTGAAAAAGGTGGCAATAAAATGTACGAAGCGTATCATTCAGGTTGGATTGAATGCATCACCGGTAGTATGTTTAGCGGTAAATCAGAAGAATTGATTCGTCGCTTACGTCGCGGTGTTTATGCGAAACAAAAGGTTGTCGTATTTAAACCAACAATAGACGACCGATATCATAAAGAAAAAATCGTTTCTCATAATGGCAATGCGATAGAAGCCATTAATATTTCTAAAGCAAGCGAAATTTGGCAACATGATTTAAAAGGTGTGGATATTATTGGTATAGATGAAATCCAATTTTTTGATCGCACAATTGTCGATATTGTTCAGGAACTAGCTAGAAAAGGTTATCGTGTCATTACCGCTGGTCTTGATATGGACTTTAAAGGAGAACCCTTCGAACCTGTTCCGGAAATGTTAGCGATTAGTGAACATATTACAAAATTACAAGCGGTTTGTGCAGTATGTGGTGCCTCGTCAAGCCGTACACAACGATTAATAAATGGCAAACCTGCCAAAATAGATGATCCTATTATTATGGTAGGCGCTAACGAAAGTTATGAACCCCGTTGTCGTGCACACCATGTGATATTACCAAGTGATAACACTGAGGAGGAGAAAGAATAATGTTTGATCAATTAGATATCGTTGAAGAAAGATATGAGCAACTTAATGAATTGTTAAGCGATCCAGAAGTCGTTAGCGATTCAGACAAATTAAGAAAGTATTCTAAAGAACAATCAGAACTTCAAAAAACTGTAGAAGTTTATCGTCGATATAAACAAGTAAAAGAAGATTTGAACGATATTGATTTAATGCTTAACGAAACAACAGATGCTGATGAAATTGAGATGTTGAAAGAAGAAGCGTCAGAACTCAAATCACAAATACCTGAATTTGAAGATGAGTTGAAATTATTATTAATTCCTAAAGATCCAAATGATGACAAAGACGTTATTGTAGAAGTTCGTGCTGCAGCAGGTGGAGATGAAGCGGCTATTTTTGCGGGTGATTTATTTAGAATGTATTCTAAATATGCAGAAGCAAATCGTTTTAAAACAGAAATTGTAGAAGCGACAGAAAGTGACCATGGTGGATATAAAGAGATAAGCTTTTCAGTTTCTGGTGAAGGCGCATATAGTAAGCTGAAATTTGAAAATGGCGCGCACCGTGTTCAACGTGTTCCAGAAACAGAGTCAGGTGGGCGTATCCATACATCAACAGCAACAGTAGCAGTTTTACCTGAAGTAGAAGATGTTGAAATTGAAATTCGCAATGAAGATTTAAAAATCGACACGTACCGTTCAAGTGGTGCCGGCGGACAACACGTTAATACAACGGACTCTGCTGTACGTATTACACACTTACCAACAGGTGTTATTGCGACATCTTCTGAAAAGTCTCAAATTCAAAACCGTGAAAAAGCAATGAAAGTGTTAAAAGCACGTCTTTATGATATGAAAGTTCAAGAAGAACAACAAAAATATGCAGCGCAACGTAAATCGGCTGTAGGTACTGGAGATCGTTCAGAGCGTATTCGCACGTACAATTATCCACAAAGTCGAGTTACAGATCATCGTATTGGTTTAACATTACAAAAATTAGATCAAATTATGGAAGGTAAATTAGAAGAAGTTATTGATGCGCTAACGATGCACGAGCAAACTGAAAAACTCAAAGAGCTTAACAATGGTGAAATTTAATCAATGGATTCGAAACGCGCAAGACAAACTTCGCGAGAAAGCGTATGATGCTTCTCAAGTTGAATGGCTTGTTACGGATATACTAGGGTGGTCACGCACAGCTTATTTTGTTCATCAACAAGATGAGATGACAGAAGACATGGAAATGCGGTTGAATCAAGGATTGACGCGTTTGCTCGAAGGAGAGCCAGTGCAATATGTAGTTGGTTCTGCAACTTTTCTAGGTAGACCATTTACTGTGAACGAGCATGTACTGATTCCTAGACCTGAAACAGAAGAAGTAGTGATGTGCTTGATGAAGCAACTCCCTAATGAAGGGTACATCGCTGATATTGGGACGGGAAGCGGTGTGATTGCGATCACGATAAAATCTGAATATCCACAATTAAATGTTATCGCATCTGATATTTCTGAAGAAGCTTTAAGTGTGGCGAAATCTAACGCAGTGCGCAATCATGTTAATGTTGACTTCTTAAAAGGAGATACATTGCATCCTTATATAGAACGTGGGGTTAAATTAGATGGCTTAATTTCAAATCCGCCTTACATCGATGTGTCTGAAGCTACGCTCATGAGTTATAGTACATTAACTTATGAGCCACATATGGCTTTGTTTGCTGATGAAAATGGACTGAAAATTTACCGTGCAATACTCGAACAACTGCCGAAAGTGATGAATGAGCATGCGCCAATTGTGTTTGAAACCGGCTATCAACAAGGTGAAAAATTGAAAACGCTCATTACAGCAATGTATGCACATCTCGATCCGGTGGTTTACGCTGATATTAATGGGCATGATAGAATCGTCACTTTTAAATGGGAAACTAAATAACATGTCGCTAAAAGTTATGCATTTTATTAGGGTGCATAACTTTTTGTTATGAAGTAAAATAAAATGAAGAAAGAGGTGTTATCTCGTGTTAAACACAAAAATATGGGATGTTCGTGATTATACTTATCGCCTAAAAGATTATCCTCACTTTGAAGAAATTATTCAAATGTACCAAGAAGGAAAACGAATCGTTTTGCCTACAGAAACTGTATACGGTTTGGGTGGGAGTGCGTTAAATGAACAAACTGTAAAAGGAATATATGAAGCTAAAGGTAGACCGTCGGATAATCCATTAATTATCCACATTTACGATACGCAACAGTTGGATAATTTTGTGACGTCTATTTCAGAAACAACGTTAAAATTAATGGAAGCTTTTTGGCCAGGACCAATTACATTTATTTTACCTTTAAAAAAGGGATACCTTTGTGAACGAGTGACGGGCGGATTGAATTCTGTTGCAGTACGGATGCCAAGTCATCCAGTAGCGCGTTATATTTTAAAAACAGCAAAAATCCCAATTGCTGCACCGAGTGCAAATTTAAGTGGTCGACCATCACCAACTACATTTGAACATACGTATGAAGATTTAAATGGGCGAGTGGACGGCATTATTCACTCAACGCCAAGTGATGCAGGTTTAGAAAGTACGGTGATTGATTGTACCTCTTTCCCATATCGTATTGCGCGTCCCGGGACAATTACACGTCAAATGTTAAATGAAATATTACCGAATTCGATAGATGATACCGTGATTGATATGACAGAAAAACCAATCGCACCCGGAATGAAATATAAACACTATGCACCCGATACGCCTCTAGTGCTGATTGAACATATAGGAAACGACATTCGTGAGGATGCTCATGACAATTGGAACGAAGTTGCTTTTATCATACCTGAAAGCCTTTCAAAATATATTCCGAAAGCAGCCAAAACGATAATTTTGAGCCGGGATGAATTTGATATTCCAAATGCCAATAAAAACTTATATGCTGCATTACATCAATTAGACGAATTGGCTGAAATTAAGCGTGCTTATATGTACAGCTATCCTGTGAATGGGGATACAGAAGCATTACGCAATCGAATGACGAAAGCAGCTAATCATCAAGTGGTAAAGGACGAATTGCTATGAGAATCATTTTTGTATGTACCGGAAATACCTGTCGAAGTCCTATGGCAGAAAGCATCGCTTTGGCATTACTACCACACCATCAAATTGAATCGAGAGGGCTTATGGCACACGATGGTGATGATGTATCGTCTCACACATTAGCAGTTTTAACGGCGCATCAATATCCCACACCTACGAATGCCAAAAGGTTTCAAGAAGAAGATGCTAGTGCGGATTTAATTTTAACGATGACTAGAGAACATAAGCATGTAATAGAACAAATTTATAAATGTAATGGTAATGTGTTCACTTTAAAAGAATTTTTAAATCAGGATACAGATATTCCTGATCCATTTGGAGGCACATATGACATGTATCTCACGCTTTTTCATCAACTTGAAAAGGATATTTTTAAACTTAAAGAACAAATTGATTGAAAATCAGTTATATAATCAGTATAAGTTCACAAGAAAATACGTTATAATATAAGGCATATAGCACGTTTCTATGTTCTTTGGATAATTGCTTTTGTATTCATACATAGTCCTAGGAGGTTTTGTGAATGGAAGGTTTAAAACAATTATTGGAAGAGCTCAAGTCTCAATCGTTTTTTGTGGATGAAGAAATCTGTGTTATTGGTTGCTCCACATCAGAAGTGTTAGGCGACAAAATTGGTACAACTGGCTCCTTAGATATAGCGAAAGAAATTTTTGAAGCACTCGTAGATATTTCAAAAGAAACGGGTGTTTCATTTGCATATCAAGGTTGTGAACATATCAATCGTGCACTTACGATTGAGCGCAAAGCCTTTAATCTATACTTGATGGAACAAGTGGATGTTGTACCAGATGTGCATGCAGGGGGTGCGCTGGCAACATACGCTTATCGTCATCTTGAGGAACCGCTTGTAGTGGAGCATATCAGAGCAAATAAAGGGATTGATATTGGGCAAACATTAATTGGCATGCACCTCAAACATGTCGCTGTACCTGTACGTACGTCGGCGGATAAAATAGGCGAGGCGATTGTAACAGTGGCAACGACAAGACCTAAAAAAATAGGTGGGGAACGTGCAAAGTATCAACTTTAAAAAAGGAAAAGAGGGAATCCGTTTTATGTCATTTATTTCAAAGCAAGACAAAGCCGTTGCTGATGCAATTGAGAAAGAATTTAATCGTCAAAATAATAATATCGAATTAATTGCGTCAGAAAATTTTGTATCTGAAGCAGTAATGGAAGTACAAGGTTCAGTGATGACGAACAAATATGCTGAAGGCTATCCAAGTCGTCGTTATTACGGTGGATGTGAATTTGTAGACGTTACTGAACAACTTGCAATCGATCGTGCAAAAGAATTGTTTAAAGCAGAACACGTTAATGTTCAACCACATTCTGGCTCGCAAGCAAATATGGCAGTATACCTCGTAGCTTTAGATCATGGTGATACAGTGCTAGGTATGAATTTAAGTCATGGCGGTCATTTAACGCACGGTTCACCGGTGAACTTCAGTGGTAAGTTTTACAATTTTGTGGAATATCAAGTGACAAAAGATGAAGAGCGCATTGATTATGAAGAAATTCGTCGCTTAGCTAAAGAAAATAAGCCTAAATTAATTGTAGCGGGTGCTTCAGCGTATTCTCGTGAAATTGATTTCAAAAAATTCAAAGAAATCGCTGATGAAGTTGGCGCAAAATTAATGGTAGATATGGCACATATCGCAGGCTTAGTAGCTGCAGGCTTACATCAAAACCCCGTTGAAGTGGCTGATTTTGTAACGACAACAACGCATAAAACATTACGTGGCCCACGCGGTGGAATGATTTTATGTAAAGAAAAATATAAAAAAGAAATAGATAAAACAATTTTCCCTGGTATTCAAGGCGGCCCATTAGAGCATGTTATTGCAGCAAAAGCAGTTGCGTTTGGTGAAGCATTACAACCAGAATTTAAAACTTACCAAGCTCAAGTCATTAAAAATGCTAAAATGCTAGCGACAACATTACAAGAAAATGGTTTCCGTATAGTTTCTGGTGGCACAGACAATCATCTTGTATCTGTCGATGTAAAAGGTTCAGTAGGCATTACAGGTAAAGATGCAGAAGAAGCGCTTGATAGCATTGGTATTACATGTAATAAAAATACAATTCCATTCGATCAAGAAAAGCCATTCGTAACGAGCGGTATCCGTTTAGGAACACCTGCTGCAACAACACGTGGTTTCGACGAAGCAGCATTTAAAGAAGTTGCTCACATTATGAGTGATGTGCTTAAAAATCACCAAGATAGCAAGGTTTTAGAACATGCGAAAAAACGCGTTAAAACATTAACTGAAAAATTCCCATTATACAATAAATAAAATATTGGAGGCTTAAAAACGATGGGTAAAGTACATGTATTTGATCATCCATTAATCCAACATAAGTTGAGTTTCATTCGTGACGTTAATACCGGAACGAAAGCATTTCGTGAACTTGTAGACGAAGTTGGAATGTTGATGGCTTATGAAGTGACACGTAACTTAGAATTGCAAGAAGTAGAAATTGAAACACCAGTCACAACAGCTAAAGCGAAGCGTTTATCAGGTAAAAAATTAGCGTTTGTACCGATTCTTCGTGCAGGCTTAGGTATGACTCAAGGTATTTTAAATTTAGTTCCTGCTGCACGTATCGGTCATGTTGGACTTTATAGAGACCCTGAAACATTAGAAGCGGTAGAATATTTTGTTAAATTACCACAAGATATTGAAGAACGTGAAATTATTGTAGTGGATCCAATGCTTGCAACAGGTGCATCAGCAATTGAAGCCATTACATCATTGAAAAAGCGTGGTGCAAAGCATATTCGTTTCATGTGTTTAATCGCAGCGCCTGAAGGGGTTGCAAAGTTACAAGAAGCACATGAAGATGTAGATATCTTTATTGCAGCACTTGATGAAAAATTAGACGAAAATGCCTATATCATTCCAGGCTTAGGAGATGCAGGAGACCGCTTATTCGGTACAAAATAATTTTTTTAATTAAGGAGCGCTTAATCAATGAAAAGGATTATGACGATATTTGGTACACGTCCAGAAGCCATTAAAATGGCACCATTAGTACTTCAATTAAAAAAAGAGAGAAATTTAGAACCTATTGTAGTGGTAACGGCACAACACCGTGAAATGTTAGATTCTGTTTTGGAAACATTTGATATTCAACCAGATTATGATTTGAATGTAATGAAGCCTGGTCAAACGTTATCTGAAGTAACTTCACGCGTTTTGACCGGACTTGAAAGTGTCATTAAAGAAGTTAAGCCAGATATGATTTTAGTACATGGCGATACAACGACAACGTTCGCCGGAAGTTTAGCTGCATTTTATAATGAAATCAGTATAGGGCACGTCGAGGCAGGACTAAGGACTTGGCATAAGTATTCGCCGTTTCCAGAAGAAATGAATCGTCAAATGACAGGCGTAATGGCAGATTTACATTTTGCACCGACGGAACAAGCGGAAGCAAACTTATTAAATGAAAATAAAGACCCTAAAACAGTCGTAGTGACCGGTAATACAGCCATAGATGCAATGCATACAACGATAACGAATGACTATCATTCAGAAATTATTCAACGCCATCAAGATAAGCGCATCATTCTGTTAACTTCGCACCGTCGTGAAAATATCGGACAGCCAATGGAAAATATTTTTAAAGCGGCTAGACGAATTGTTGAGGAAATAGAAGATGCAGTCATCGTTTATCCGATGCATAAAAATCCTAAAGTACGAGAAATTGCATATAAACATTTAAGTCATCATGAACGTATCGAATTAATTGAACCGCTTAAAGTCGTTGATTTTCACAACTTCGCCCATCAGTCACATCTGATATTAACGGATTCTGGTGGTGTTCAAGAAGAAGCACCTTCATTAGGTAAACCCGTACTTGTGTTACGTGATACGACAGAGCGACCTGAAGGTGTAAAAGCGGGGACTTTAAAACTTGCGGGCACAAATGAGGAAGAGGTTTATCACTATACGAAAGAATTACTCACAGATGAGGCGCTATATCAAAAGATGAGTGTCGCACAAAATCCATATGGTGATGGCCATGCTTCAAAAAGAATTTGTGACCACATTCAGCATTATTTTGGTTTGACAGATGTGAAACCGGAACCATTTAGAACAAAATAATAGAGATAGGGTCAAATGTGTCGAATTTGTGACATTATAAGACTTTAAGTTCAGTCCTATTAAAAGCATAATTGACACGCATTTGCCCCTATATTATTATGAAAGTTGTATGCATGGAACGGCTTTCATAATTGTTCCTAAAAGTAGAAAAGAGGTTCATTATGGTGCGCTTTTTAAATTGTACTCAGCCGTTTTTGACATATTATAGTTGTCTCTGGGTGGGCCTTATTACGCTTTATTTTTGCATACACCACGCTTTTGTTCTTGGATTAATAGTAGGATTAGCAGCTTCAACGTTGAATACTATCATATTTGAATATTATCTTCATCGAGCTAAAGTCACGCATGTTGGTGCGCTATCAACAGGCGGTGGTTGGCGTTTTCTTACTGCCGTGCTTGCTTGTTTGGCATGGGTTCTTTTTCAAGAGCAGATACATATTTTAGGTGTATGTATAGGGCTAATGGTTTCATATGTTTTAATGATTTTTCGTCCATTAATAAAGAAGGATGAAAATAATGCTAATTGAAAAGAGGTGAAAATTTAAATGGATCATAAAAGTCCAATAGTAACTTGGCATTTTCTAGGATTGGATATTAACTTTAACTTATCAACGGTAATGATGTTAATCATCACAGCAATTATCGTGCTTACGATTGCAGTCTTATGTACACGAAATCTTCAGAAAAGACCCAAAGGTGCTCAAAACTTCATTGAATGGATATTTGATTTTGTACGCGGCATCATTGAAAGTAACATGGCTTGGTCTAAGGGAGGGCACTTTCACTTCTTAGCAGTTACATTAATTTTATTTATTTTTGTAGCAAATATGTTAGGTCTACCTATGCAATTGTTGGTTAACCACTATTTATGGTGGAAATCGCCAACAGCAGATCCACACGTTACATTAACACTTGCAACAATGATGGTAATCCTTACACATTACTATGGTGTTAAAATGCGTGGACCTAAAGCCTATTTAAAAAGTTACACGCAACCGTATCCGGCGCTTGTTGTCATCAATGTGTTTGAGGAATTTGCTTCAACATTAACATTAGGCTTGCGTCTTTACGGTAACATTTTTGCGGGTGAAATTTTATTAGGTTTATTAGCAAAAGTTGCATTTGGCGTAGTTGCAGGTTTTATTATTGCAATTCCAGGTTTAATTATTTGGCAAGGATTCTCAATCTTTGTTGGTTCTATCCAAGCATATATCTTTATTATGTTATCAATGGTGTACATGTCACACAAAGTGGCAGACGACCATTAAAATAAAAAATAACAACTTAAAATTAGGAGGATTTATATAATGAATTTAATCGCAGCAGCAATCGCAATTGGTTTATCAGCACTTGGTGCAGGTATTGGTAACGGTTTAATCGTTTCAAGAACAGTAGAAGGTGTAGCACGTCAACCAGAAGCACGTACACAATTAATGTCAATTATGTTCATCGGTATCGGTTTAGTTGAGGCGCTTCCAATCATCGGTGTAGTTATCACATTCATCGTATTATTTTCTAGTGCTAGCTAATATTAATCACGCGTTATCCGTTTTTTAAAATATTTATAGTTTAAGCTATTTAATAGTGGATTTTTGTCCTGAGTGGCTGAGGCATCTATATGTTTCAGCCCAAAAATTTACAAATGGGTTACAGATGGTTGAAAAATGGTGTAATAGGTAAATGCCATAAAAGATATCATCCGTACCGGAGTAGGAATTTGAATTTCATATAACATCCTACTTCCATCATTTTTCAGTTTTACGATGAAATGATTGAAAGGAGTGTACAGCAAATTGACAACCAACATGTTTACCCTTGCAGCTAGTGCGGGTGGCGTAAATATCGGTGACATTCTTGTTACAATTTTTACTTTTGTCATCTTACTTTTCTTGCTTAAAAAGTTTGCATGGGGACCACTTAAAAAGGTTATGGACGATCGTGAGCATGCTATTAATCAAGATATTGATGATGCAGAACGTGCAAAAATGAACGCACAACGTCTAGAAGAAGAAAATAGAAAAACATTAAAAGAAACACAAAATCAAGTGCACAAAATGCTTGAAGAAGCCAAAGTACAAGCACAACGCCAACAAGAAGAAATCATTCATGAGGCGAACCAACGTGCAAATGGCATGATTGAAACGGCACAAAGTGAAATCAAGAGTGAAAAAGAACGTGCATTAGCTGAAATTAACAACCAAGTATCTGAACTTTCAGTATTGATTGCATCAAAAGTTTTACGTAAAGAAATTTCTGAACAAGATCAAAAAGACCTTATTGATAAGTATATTAAAGAGGTAGGGGATAAGTAATGGCACAAGTTGCACAAAAATATGCCCAAGCACTTTTTGATGTTGCTACTAAAGCTGAAGTTTTATCAGATATTTATCAAGATTTCACTGAAATTAACACTGGTATTCAAAGTGAAGGTTCACGCCTTCAATCGATTGACCTTGAACCTAAAATCACATTAAATGAAAGACAAACATTAGTTTCAAATGTATTCCATGGCGTTCACCCATATTTAATGAATACGTTAAAAATAATGGCTGGACATCGCAACTTAGCTTTACTAAGTGATGTATATGATGCATTTGAAGGTTTTTATAATGAATTTCATGGGTTTGATGATGCATATGTTGTATCAGCACGCGCGTTATCCGAACCAGAATTAGCACATTTAAAACATGCTTTAGTTCAACGTACAGGGTTAAAAGATCTTAACCTACATACTTCAGTTGATACTTCACTCATCGGTGGAATGAAAGTCAAAATCGGTACAAAAGTATACGATGGAAGCGTACAAAATGATTTAGAGCAATTAGCTAGAAAATTCAGTAGAGCACATTAAATACGAGATGAAAGAGGAGTGACATAGATGGCCATAAAAGCTGAGGAAATTAGTGCATTACTTCGCTCTCAAATTGAGAATTATGAGTCTGAAATGTCTGTAACTGATGTAGGGACAGTTATCCAAATTGGTGACGGTATTGCATTAGTACACGGACTGAACGATGTTATGGCTGGCGAATTATTAGAATTCCACAACGGCGTTCTAGGATTAGCACAAAACTTAGAAGAAACAAACGTAGGTGTCGTTATTTTAGGACCTTACGATGAAATTACAGAAGGTGCTGAAGTTAAGCGTACAGGACGTATTATGGAAGTGCCTGTAGGTGAAGAATTAATCGGACGTGTCGTTAACCCATTAGGACAACCTATTGATGGTCAAGGCCCACTTAATACAACAAAAACACGCCCAATCGAGAAAAAAGCAACAGGCGTTATGGCACGTAAATCAGTAGATGAGCCATTACAAACGGGTATTAAAGCGATTGACGCATTAGTTCCTATTGGCCGTGGTCAACGTGAGTTAATTATCGGTGACCGTCAAACAGGTAAAACGACAGTTGCTATCGATACAATCTTAAACCAAAAAGACCAAGACATGATTTGTGTTTATGTTGCAATCGGTCAAAAAGAATCTACAGTACGTGCATCAGTTGAAAAATTACGTCAAGCTGGCGCATTAGATTATACAATTGTTGTGTCTGCATCAGCGGCTCAACCTTCTCCAATGTTATACATTGCACCATATGCAGGGGTATCAATGGCAGAAGAGTTTATGTTTAACGGCAAGCACGTTTTAGTTGTTTATGACGACTTAACGAAGCAAGCAGCAGCATACCGTGAATTATCATTATTATTACGTCGTCCACCAGGCCGTGAAGCATATCCAGGTGATGTATTCTACCTACATAGTCGTTTATTAGAGCGCGCAGCAAAATTAAATGATGATTTAGGTGGCGGTTCAATTACTGCATTACCATTCGTAGAAACACAAGCTGGTGACATTTCAGCATATGTACCAACAAACGTTATCTCTATTACAGACGGACAAATCTTCTTACAATCTGACTTATTCTTCTCAGGTGTACGCCCTGCCATTAACGCAGGTCTTTCGGTATCTCGTGTAGGAGGATCGGCTCAAATTAAAGCGATGAAAAAAGTAGCAGGTACATTACGTTTAGACCTTGCATCATATCGTGAGCTTGAATCATTCGCTCAGTTTGGTTCAGATTTAGATGAAGCAACGGCTAAAAAGCTTGAAAGAGGTAAGCGTACAGTTGAGGTATTAAAACAAGACCAAAACAAGCCATTACCAGTTGAGCATCAAGTATTAATCATTTATGCCTTAACACGTGGCTACTTAGATGATATTCCAGTGGAAGATATTACACGTTTTGAAGCTGAAATCATCGAGTGGACGAAAGGTAATGCAAACGAAATTTTCACTGAAATTCGTGAAACAGGTGGCTTACCTGCAGATGAAAAATTTGAAAATGCAATCAATGCATTCAAACAAAGCTTTAAAAAATCTGAATAATGTCAAATATACGATGAGATAAGGTGGTGAGATAGTGGCTTCTTTAAAAGAAATAGATTCACGTATAAAATCAACGAAAAAGATGAAACAAATCACAAGTGCAATGAACATGGTTTCGAATTCTAAGCTTCGTAAAGCTGAAAGAAATACGAAGCAATTTCGACCTTACATGGAAAAGATGGAAGATGCCATCACAGCTATTGCGGGTTCAAATACTGCTACCAATCATCCAATGTTAAATGAGCGTGAAGTAAAGCGTGTAGGATACATGATTATCACGAGTGATAGTGGATTGGCAGGTGCTTATAGTGCTAACGTTCTTAAGAAAATGATTCGTGACATTGAAAAACGTCATAAAAGTAAAGATGAATATCGTCTTATTGTTTTAGGTAAAATCGGTATCTCATTTTTAGAAAATCGTGGCTATACGATTGAGAATACATTAACTGATATTCCAGACCAACCATCGTTCAAAGCGATTCAGTCTATTGCGACACGTGCGGTCGATTTATACAGTGAAGAAAAAATTGATGAACTCAATATCTACTATAGCCATTATGTCAGTGTGATTGAAAACACACCAAAAAGTAAAAAACTTTTGCCATTATCACCTGAGGATTCATCTTTAGGTCACGGTGCCATGTCATCATATGAATTTGAACCAGATAAAGAATCAATTTTAAAGGTATTACTACCACAATATATTGAAAGTTTAATTTATGGAACAATTCTAGATGCTAAGGCAAGTGAACACGCTTCACGTATGAATGCGATGAAGAATGCCTCTGATAATGCAACTGATTTAATTGACGATTTATCATTACAATATAACCGTGCACGACAAGCAGCGATTACTCAACAAATTACTGAAATCGTTGGTGGCGCAGCAGCATTAGAATAAGTTTAAAAATAAGGAGGAACTAACATGGGATTAGGCCGTGTAACTCAGGTCATGGGGCCAGTCATTGACGTGCGTTTTGACCATAATGAAATTCCAAACATTAATAACGCACTTGTAATCGATGTGCCTAGAGATGGTAAAACGGAACAACTCACATTAGAAGTAGCCTTGCATTTAGGTGACGATGTCGTTCGTTCTATCGCAATGGACTCAACAGATGGTGTTCAACGTGGCGCAGAAGTTAAAGACACTGGTGCACCAATCAGTGTTCCAGTTGGAGATGCGACATTAGGACGTGTGTTTAATGTATTAGGAGATAAAATTGACCTTGATCCAGAAATCGACGCTTCTGTACGTCGTGATCCAATTCATCGTCAAGCACCTCAATTTGATGAATTATCTACTGAGGTTGAAATTTTAGAAACAGGTATTAAAGTTGTTGACTTATTAGCACCATATATTAAAGGTGGAAAAATTGGATTATTTGGTGGTGCCGGTGTAGGTAAAACTGTATTAATCCAAGAGTTAATTAACAATATCGCACAAGAGCACGGTGGTATTTCTGTATTCGCCGGTGTAGGTGAACGTACGCGTGAAGGTAACGACTTATACTATGAAATGAAAGACAGTGGCGTAATTGCGAAAACAGCAATGGTATTTGGACAAATGAATGAGCCACCTGGTGCACGTATGCGTGTTGCACTTTCTGGTTTAACAATGGCTGAATATTTCCGTGATGAACAAGGTCAAGATGTATTATTGTTCATTGACAACATTTTCCGCTTTACTCAAGCTGGTTCAGAAGTATCAGCGTTACTTGGACGTATGCCTTCAGCAGTAGGTTACCAACCAACGCTAGCGACAGAAATGGGTCAATTACAAGAACGTATCACGTCTACGAATAAAGGTTCTGTAACATCTATCCAAGCCGTTTTCGTACCTGCCGATGACTATACGGACCCAGCACCAGCAACAGCGTTCGCACACTTAGATGCGACAACAAACTTAGAACGTAAATTAAGTGAAATGGGTATTTATCCAGCGGTAGACCCGTTAGCATCTACTTCACGTGCTTTAGAGCCAACAGTCGTTGGACAAGAACACTACGAAGTGGCACGTCAAGTTCAATCTACATTACAAAAATATCGTGAGTTACAAGACATTATCGCGATATTAGGTATGGACGAACTTTCAGACGAAGATAAGAAAACTGTTGAACGCGCACGTCGTATTCAGTTCTTCTTATCACAAAACTTCCACGTTGCTGAACAGTTTACTGGTCAAAAAGGTTCTTACGTACCAGTTAAGAACACAGTACAAGACTTTAAAGCAATTTTAGATGGTAAATATGACCATATTCCTGAAGATGCTTTCCGTCTTGTTGGTGGTATTGATGATGTTCTTGCTAAAGCAAAAGATATGGGTGTTGAAGTTTAATACAAATTAGGAGGCATGGATAATGAATACATTAACCTTAGATATCGTCACTCCTAATGGTTCTGTTTATAAACAAGACAATGTTGAAATTGTTGTCTTACAAACAACAGCAGGCGAAATGGGTGTGATGCATGGTCACATTCCGACGGTTGCACCATTACGTATAGGACATATTAAAGTAAACTGCAATGGTCAATCCGATTATATAGCTGTAACTGAAGGTTTTGCAGAAATTCGTCAAGAAAAAGTCAATATCCTTGTTCAGTCAGCTGAATCTGCTGATGATATCGACTTAGAGCGAGCGAAATCTGCGAAACAACGCGCTACTTTTTATCTAGATGGAGATAAAGAAGATACGGATTTTAAACGTGCTGAACGCGCATTAAAACGTGCTGAAAACCGTATTGAAGTAGCAAAATTTAAATAATCTAACATTAAAACCCACTGATGAAAATCAGTGGGTTTTAACATGTAACGGGGATTAAGAAAGATGGCGATTTATACATTAAAATTTGAACAATTGTATATACAAATTAATCAAAAAGACGTATGATGTTATTTATGTGATTCTTTAATAAAAAGATAGAAATTCACTACAGGTATAGACATAGACGATTACATTGGGAATTAACGTGTAAATCATGTAAAATTGAATAAGATTAACTTAAAAGGGGCAACATAATGCAATGGAATATTTAGGACAATTTGCGGTTGTACATCTTATCATGCATGTGCTCTGTATTTGTGTTGCGTATTGGTTTTTAAATGCGATCCGATTAGATCAATTTTTTAAAAAAGGTTACCCACTGCAAGTTCAGGTTGCAATGATATTTGTTGCGATTTTGCTTGGAACGAGCGTGAGTGATTTTATTATTGATTTATTACAATTTTCAACTCAAATTCAATACTTATTCAAATAAATTTGTAAGATAAGTTTAAGCGTATTGCAAGAAGTTTATAATTAATTATGTAAGTGTGTAAATAGTGGAGGATGTAAATAACATGGATAAAATTATTGTAAAAGGCGGCAATACCCTCAAAGGGGAAGTTCAAGTTGAAGGAGCTAAAAATGCTGTATTACCGATTATTACAGCTTCATTGCTAGCGAGTGAAGGTAAAAGTGAGCTTATCAATGTACCTGCTTTAAGCGATGTTGAAACAATCAATAACGTCATCAGTGTCTTAAACGCTAAAGTGAAATATAATGAGAAAAAACAATCTGTTACTGTAGATGCTTCGAAAGAGTTAAAAGAGGAAGCACCTTATGAATATGTAAGTAAAATGCGTGCAAGCATTTTAGTTATGGGACCACTTTTAGCGCGACTTGGGAAAGCTAAAGTAGCATTGCCGGGTGGATGCGCTATCGGTTCAAGACCTATTGAACAGCATTTAAAAGGCTTTGAAGCTTTAGGTGCTGAAATTCATCAAGAAGCAGGCTACATTTATGCAGAAAGCCCACAAGGTTTAATAGGTAATGATATCCATTTAGATTTTCCAAGTGTAGGTGCTACACAAAATATTATTATGGCGGCGTCATTAGCTAAGGGCCGTACAGTGATTGAAAATGTAGCGAGAGAGCCTGAAATTGTTGATTTAGCGAACTATATCAATGAAATGGGCGGAGACGTTAAAGGTGCTGGAACAGATACAATTATCATCAATGGTGTAGAAACATTGTCCGGCGTACAGCATTCCATCATTCCAGATCGTATTGAAGCGGGTACGTTTATGATTGCTGCAGCGATTACACGCGGTGATGTTTTAGTTAAAAGTGCCATTCAAGAACATATGACAAGCCTTGTTTATAAACTTGAAGAAATGGGCGTTCATCTTGAAACAACAGAAGAAGGGATTCGTGTTACGGCGCCTGAAAAGTTAAATCCTGTAGATATTAAAACATTACCACACCCAGGTTTTCCAACCGATATGCAGTCACAAATGATGGCGTTATTATTAACTGCTGAAGGGCACAAAGTCATTACAGAAACGGTTTTTGAAAATCGTTTTATGCACGTAGGTGAATTTAAGCGAATGAACGCTCAAATTTCTGTCGAAGGCCGTAGCGCTAAAATTGAAGGCAGAAGTGAACTGCAAGGTGCGCAAGTTAAAGCCACTGATTTACGTGCAGCAGCTGCATTGATTTTAGCTGGATTAGTTGCTAAAGGTGAAACAACAGTAACAGAATTAAAGCATCTTGACCGTGGATATGTGAACTTCCATGAAAAATTAAAAGATTTAGGCGCAAATATTGAACGTATCAATGCTAAAAAATAATTCATGGGCACTCTGGTCGTGGTTACAACGATTAGTTAGTGTGCAACTCACGTTATTTATAATCGTCGCCGTTGCTTTATTCTTTATAGGGTTAATGATGGGCTTTTTAATTAACCAAGATAATATTTTGGATGCGCTGAATCCCAAATTTTGGGAACATTTTAAAGAAATCATTGGAGGTTAGTTCATAATGGAAACAATTTTTAACTACAACGAAATTAAACAAATCATTCCACATCGTCAACCTTTTTTACTTATTGATAAAGTGGTTGAATATGAACCTGGTCAACGTTGTGTAGGTATTAAACAAGTGTCTGGAAATGAACCCTTTTTCCAAGGACATTTTCCAGAATATGCTGTAATGCCAGGTGTACTGATTACAGAAGCATTAGCACAAACGGGTGCTGTTGCGATGTTAAATAGTGAAGAAAATAAAGGTAAGCTTGCTTTGTTTGCAGGAATTGATAAATGTCGTTTTAAAAAGCAAGTTGTCCCTGGAGATACGTTAAGATTAGAAGTTGAAATCACTAAAATTAAAGGTCCAATTGGTAAAGGTACTGCAAAAGCTACTGTGGATGGACAAGTAGCTTGCCAATGCGAATTAACTTTTGCCTTACAAGATCCTCAATAATTGCTAGAGGCTCAGATAAAGCATTTATATTTTGAGAAAATAAAACGATGAGGCTAGGGTATCACGTATTATTGTGTTAGGGCGCTTAAGGAAATGACATACTTAACACAAATTGTAATCCTAATCTCATCGTGCGTATATGAAACGGTGCATGATTAAACAGTGGTTTCTCATTAGATAATGTATGTGCTATCTGTTAGCCTTATTGTTTACTTATTCTTCTTGTCTTTCATCTTTAAGTCGAGGCTTAGATTGCATCATGCGATTAAATGTTTTTATAAGTGCTTCGCCTTCAAGGCCCTCACTAACTAATTGTTCTAGTAAATTTTCTGCATAAACTTGACGCAATGTATAAATGTGACATTCAAAGACGACAGATATCGTTTCTTTGAGTGGTGTAATATGTTTGATCGTTGCATCAAACAAAGCGGGATCGTTCGATGGTCGTGTAATGACGACGCGAATATCTAACAACGCTTCAGCGTCCATATATGCTTGCATTTCTTCTAAATGGATATCGGATATTACGATTTCCAATAACCAACCAGTCCCACTATTTTCTTTGTTTATAATGACGCCATCTTTTAATTCATATTCAGTCACTGCACCATTTTCAGATACAATTTGAAAACGCAAGGCTTTAAATGTCTTCATTGATTCGTACCCCCTTAAAACTTTCTCAATTTTACGAAATAAGAATATTTATTTTCAATTATAACGTAAATTTTGAAAAAATTCCTGAAATGTATGATGAATAGTATCAGTTTGATACGCAATATACCATTTTTCAAAGCTTGCCATTAACGGCATGAAATGCGTATGATAGTGTCATACAGAAAGGAGGTGACATTGATAAATCAGTTTCAAGCGACAGGTATCATTACTAAAGCCCCTAACTATTTTGATACTGGTGAAACCCCATTTGTCACTTTTTCATTAAAGGTAAAACGGGATTATAAAAGCAAACATGATAAACCTATTTTTGATTATTTAAATTGTAAAGCTTTTGGAACCGTTGCAACCTATATTCATGAAACATGTCAAGAAGAGACACGCGTTGCAATCAGTGGCCAAATACAAAGCCGAAGATATGAGTATCAAGGAGAGCGACGCTATGCAACTGAATTGGTTATTTTCCAATTAGAACATCTATCCTCATAGCTCTGTGAAAAAGCACTATTCCAATAATCCAAGCTTATTAAACGATAATATCATCCATTTATACTAAACCTTATAACCATTTACTTTCCTACTCCCGATCTTTCCAATGACATGAAACACGAACCATTGAACAATGATATCGTATATTTCTACTCAATTTTATTTTCACTTTAATCTTTTTTCTCACATGTGTATTAATGCCTATTATATTGAGTGAAACAATAGGGGATAGAAATCCTTTTGATTTCGTTAGCCTATGCGCCCGTCGCTCAAAAATAGTTTCATTTATTCACTTAAAGCGGAGATTTATCTACGTGTATTGACATTAAATATGTAGATATCTCCGCTTATTTTTAAGCTTTATATACGTAGTTGAGCGAGGGCGCGATATGTCCTCGTTTTACTTTGTAATATATTTGTAATGAAAATGGTACTTTATTTAATGTCAATGTCATCTTTTTGAAAAAGACTGGTGCTATATTATTTGTGAACATAACAGATTTTCATACCAATTACTGGAGGATTACTAAATGAAAAAATTACTTTTAGCAACATCAACAGTAGGTTTATTAGCAGCGGCACAATTTGCTACTAATGCTGAAGCAGCGCATCAAGAGCATACACAAGTTCAAGAAGGTGTTCACTTCATTCAATGGGGTGATACTTTAAATAAAATTTCAAAGAAATACGATGTTACTGTACAACAATTAAAAGACTGGAATAATTTAAAATCTGACCTTATCATCGCTGGTGAAAAATTATATGTAACAGAGGCAGCGGCAGCAGCACACAGTGCTACTTCAACGCAAAACTTTGTTTTACCAACGTCATCTAGCTTTGGTTCATTCGAAACAGCTACTTACAACCAATCTACAAGCTATTCAGCACCTGTAAATTACACGACGTCTGGTTCATATGAAACTTATACAGCACCAGCAACTCAATATGTAACGCCGTCATATTCACATGTTCAAACTCAACCAACATCTCATTACCAAGCACCATCAACAGCTGCTGGTTCTGGTTCTGTATATCAACAATTTATTAATGCTGGTGGTACACCTGCAATGTGGAATTCTATCGTTTTACCTGAATCAGGTGGTAATCCTAATATCGTTAGCCCAACAGGTTACAGAGGGCTTGGTCAAACAAAAGAAGCTTGGGGAACAGGTAGTGTAGCTACTCAAACTCAAGGTATGATTAATTATGCAAACTCACGTTACGGTTCTGTAGAGCGTGCAGTTCAATTCCGTTTAGCTAACGGATGGTGGTAGGCGATTGTAGAAATCGTCTGAAGCACTGACTTATTTTTGAGTCGGTGCTTTTTTTTATTGATATTCTGTAATGGTTTTGTTACGTTTAATTTAATTAAATAAAAGACTACTAGGGGAACCGTATGGTTGAGATGAATGATATTCAGACCCTTTGAACCTGATATAGTTAACACTAGCGTAGGGAAGTAGCGTAGACATTAAATCCTTTTTATGATGACTAGGCTACTTTATCATGTAGTCTTTTTTCATTTGAAAGGAGTTTTTTTATGTTATTTTCTGAAATTGTTAAACGTGAGGCGTCAACAATTATTGATGGTATTTATGGTGATGAATTTATTCAAGGTATGATTCAAGGGGATATTCCTGAAGAGGCAATCAAACATTATTTAAGAGCGGATGCACGCTACTTATTTGAATTTGCCAAAATTTATGCATTGTTAATTCCTAAAGTGGATTCTAAAGAAGAAATTGAATTTTTGACGGAACAGATCGCATTTGCAGCTTCTGGGGAAGTTGAAGCGCATCATATTCTCGCAGATTATGTCAAAGTACCGTATAATGAAATTATTAAAGAAGGAGAATGGTATCCTTCTGCGGATCATTATATTAAGCACATGTACTTTAATGCCTATCATTATGATGATGTGGCCTATACGATTGCTGCAATGGCACCTTGTCCATACGTCTATCAACAAATTGCGCAACGCGCGTTACGTGAAGTAGACTTTGACGCTAACCACCCATTAAAAGCATGGTTTGAATTTTATGCTGAGGGAATGGATGAATTAATGGAACACATTGATACGTGGTTGAATGCATGTGCAGAGCATGCGTCTGATGCAGAGCGAGAACAACTAAAACGAAACTTTTTAGAAAGTACAATGCATGAGCGAAACTTTTTCAATATGTCGTATCACCAAGAAACATGGAATTTTGGGGGATAAAACAATGAATAAATTAAAAATCGCATTAACGATTGCAGGTACAGATCCTTCTGGCGGTGCCGGCGTCATGGCAGATTTAAAGTCATTTCATTCCTGTGGTGTTTATGGAATGGCGGCAATAACGAGTATCGTAGCTCAAAACTCTTTGGGTGTACAACACATTCATAATTTAGAGCAAACGTGGGTGGAAGAGCAACTTGAAAGTGTATTTTCTGACGAACCACCACATGCTTTAAAAACAGGTATGATACCAACTATAGATATGATGACTATGATAGCAAACCAGATTAAAAGTAAGTCTATTCCTTATGTGATCGATCCAGTTATGATTGCGAAAAGTGGCGATTCGTTAATGGCGCCACAAGGGAGACAAGCTTTAAAAAATACGTTGCTGCCACTTGCAGATGTTGCCACACCTAATATTCCAGAAGCTGAAGAAATTACCCAAATGAAACTGCAAACAGAAGCAGAGATAAAAAAAGCTGGACGCTTTTTTATCAATGAAATTGGCTCCAAAGGGGTTGTTTTAAAAGGCGGGCATTTGGAAGGGGATGCACGTGATTATTTGTTTACTAAAGAAGGAGAATTTACATTTACAGCACCCCGTTTTGATACATTGCATACACACGGTACAGGATGTACTTTTTCAGCAGTCATTACTGCTGAGCTTGCGAAAGGAAAGTCTGTTTATGACGCGGTAGCGAAAGCGAAAGCCTATATTTCATTAGCAATTGAGCATACGCCTGAGATTGGGCAAGGGCGAGGCCCGGTCAATCATTTCGCTTATCAACAGTTGAAGGGTTGGGATTAGAATGAAGAGTTACTTAGAAAAAATGAGAGCAACACAACCGCTTGTAGTTTGTTACACCAATGATGTCGTCAAAAATTTTACTGCGAATGGATTATTAGCATTAGGCGCGAGTCCAGCGATGAGCGAAGCGCCAGAAGAGGCGAAAGACTTTTTTAAAATCACACAAGGTTTGCTCATTAATATAGGAACTTTAACTCGAAAAACTGGAGAAGATATGCTCGAAATTGCGAAACAAGCTAATGATCAAGGTGTTCCAATTGTTTTTGATCCTGTTGCAGTAGGTGCGTCACAATTTCGAAAAGACTATTGTCGTCAATTTTTAGCTCAAGTGGATGTTGCTGTTATAAAAGGAAACGCTTCAGAGATATTAACTTTAGTAGACGAATCGACAACGATGAAAGGCACAGATAGTTCAGATGATATAGATACAATAACTATTGCCAAACGCGCTTATGAACAATTTCAAACAGCTATTGTAGTCTCAGGTGAAAAAGATGTGATTGTTCAAGATAACAAAGTGATTGAATTGGACAATGGTGTTCCGCTACTTACTAAAATTACAGGTGCAGGTTGTTTATTAGGTGCGGTCATTGCTTCATTTTTATTACGACAACCAAAACCAGAATTAGAAGCATTAGTAGAAGCGGTGTCCATTTATAACATTGCCGCAGAACATGCCGAATTAAGTGAGGGGGCGGATGCGCCAGGAACATTTTTAGTCTCATTTATAGATGCTTTAAGCCAAGTGGATACGGCAGCTTATCACCAAGAAATTAAAAAGAGAGAAGTGCAATAATCATGAGATTTCAACGAGACCAGTTACGCGTGTATTTTATTGCTGGCACGCAAGATATTAAAAAGGGGAATTTAGAAGCGATTTTAAAAGAGGCACTTGAAGCAGGTATTACTATGTTTCAGTTCCGTGAAAAAGGCCCACATGCTTTGACAGGGGAAGCAAAAGAACGACAAGCTCGAACATTAATGCAACTTTGCCATTCATATGGTGTCCCGTTTATTGTGAACGACGATGTGGAATTAGCTCTAAAAATTGATGCCGACGGGATTCATGTTGGACAGGATGACGCTAAAATAGATTCATTTATTCATCAATGTAAAAATAAGATTATTGGATTAAGTATCAGTAATTTTAAAGAATATGATCAGTCTGATTTAACGTATGTCGATTACATTGGCGTAGGTCCTGTTTATCAAACGTTCTCTAAATCAGATGCTAAACCATCAGGTGGCGTAGAAATGATTCGCCGTATGAGGAATTATGATGAAAACATTCCAATTGTGGCCATTGGAGGCATTACTGAAGAAAATGTGGCGTCTTTGAAAAAGAATGGTGCTGATGGGATTGCGACGATTTCTTCAATTACGCATAGCGCAAATATTGAAAAAACAGTGACGCAATATTTACAGTATTTCAATTAAATTCGTAAATCTTTTCGTTTATGTTTCCACACAATTAGGATGTATGATAAAATATCACTTATGTGAATATATCTTTAGAGGTGGAAAAATGAAGAACAAAGCGTTATTGGCGACACTACTAGGCGTCGTCCTGTTATTAGCTGGATGTGACTATAGTAAGCCTGAAAACCGTACTGGCTTCTTTTACAACACGTTTGTTTCACCAATGGATCACTTAATCCATTGGTTAGGTGATCATTTAAATAATAACTATGGTCTCGCAATTATCATTATCGTGTTAGTAGTACGTATCGTATTATTACCATTCATGTTGTCAAACTACAAGAACATGCATATGATGCGTGAAAAAATGAAAATTGCCAAGCCAGAAATTACAGAAGCACAAGAAAAAGTTAAACGTGCTCGAACACAAGAAGATAAAATGGCTGCCAATCAAGAAATGATGAATGTTTATAAAAAATATGATATGAATCCAGTTGCAAGCATGTTAGGGTGTTTACCGCTTATCTTGCAAATGCCGATTATCATGGCCTTATTCTTCGTACTGAAATATCCATCAGGTGGAGGCATTACGAAGTTCTCTGATTTCTTATGGTTCCAATTAGATAAACCTGACATTTGGATTACTATTATTGCAGGTATTTTATACTTCATTCAAGCTTATGTTTCGAGTATGCATATGCCACAAGAACAACGTCAAATGGCAGTAATGATGATGATTATTTCACCAATTATGATTGTGTGGATTTCATTCAGTTCTGCAGCGGCATTAGGTTTATACTGGTCAGTATCTGCTGCATTCTTAGTTGTACAAACTTATGTAGCCAATATTATTTATGGTAAAAAAGCTAAAGCTGAAGTGGAACCTATGATTAGAAAGTTTGAAGAAGAAAAGAAATCAAACGCTAAATCAGGTAAAAACACAAAAGTCGTTTCAAAGAAAAAGAAAAAATAAGCATAAAATAAACCGTCCTTCCATTAAGTTGGAAGGACGGTTATTTTTAGGCTGTACACTTTATATGGTGGTTATGTATCTATAATAATTAAGTAGCAAACTTCCGATTGCTTCTTCGAGTCTCGCTTTCCCAGGCGCCTTACCTCTGCATGAACACGTTTGAATGTAATGATATACGTGTTCAGTACACATGTGAACGTAAGTGAGCAGGTGTTCCTTTTCAACGCAGTCTATGACTGGTTTCTAACTGTTATTAGAAACCTAGTCATAGTTGCGGGGGAGATACTACGAAATCAATGTTATGTGATTTCTGTATCTCTCCCGGATTTTCGGTTTCGGCTATATGCCTCGGGAGTCTCGACTCGGTACGCAATCTATTTAAGCAATTTCACTATTGAAAAGTGGCATTGCTTTTTTCTTTGGTCTTTTATACAGTCTAAAAATAATAAAAATGCGATATTTGAAGTTATAAAAGTTGCGATAGCTATATGAAACTCTTTTAATCAGTTTAACTTTTTGATTAATTCCTTCAATCGAACCATTGTTGAATTGAGGAGTTCCAATCGTATAAGCAATGATATGAAACGAAGTTGATTACACGCTATCAATGCTTCTCTAAGATCATTTATGATTATCTTTAATTTTTAGTAACTTTAATATATCATTACACATAGGCGCAATATGTCTCCTTTATTTTGGGTTTGGTCACTTAAAATTATAGAGGCATTTGCGCTATTTTTATACTAAAACTTAGACCCATTCATCGAAAAATTGTTGTAAAAATAATTTTAAAAAGGCATGTCGTTCCTCGGCTAATGCTAAAGCTTTTGGGGTATTCATCAAGTCTTTTAATTTAATTAATTTTTCGTAAAAATGTTTAATAGCTGAAGGGGGAAGCGTGTTTAAATCTATCCCTTCCATTTCTGACATTGTTTTTTCTCCTGTCCACATCGGTTCATGAAAATGACCAGCAAACTGAAAGGTACGTGCAATGCCTATTGCACCTATGGCATCTAAGCGGTCAGCATCTTGAACGATTTGTGCTTCGATACTTTTAAGACGCGTACCATCTTTTGATTTACGAAAACTCATATGGGTTATAATGTATAGAATATGTTGTTGATCTTGTTCAGAAACGTGAATATCAGTAAGAAATTGAGTTAATGCTTCTTGATGGGTAGCGTGAACAATTTTGTCGTCCACCGTATCATGCAGTAGTGCAGCCATCTCAATCACAAACAGATTTGCTTCAGCATAATCTTTGGCGATGGTTTTAGCTAATGCAACGACACGCCTAACGTGTGCGCAATCATGTCCGCTTGAATCTTTTGCGTGCACATTTTCCATGTAGTGGTGCGCCAATTGACATTGTTTTTCTTTCATTGCGTGCACTCCTTATAAAATGGGTGAGAGTAGTTGACTGATAGACTCTTTGAATTTAATCCACAGACTTCGTTGCTCGTAACGTTCAGTAGTTAATTTTGAGCATACTTTTAAATCTTCTTCAAAACTTTCGCGTAATTGTTTTGCTATTGTTTCGTTATAAACAAAGGCGTTTACTTCAAAATTTAGTGCAAAGCTACGATTATCCATATTTGTTGTTCCGACGCTTGTAATCTCATCATCAATCGTTAATGTTTTAGCATGTAAAAAGCCATCTTCGTATAAATACACGTTTGCGCCGACTTCTAAAAGTGCGGCTGCGTTTTTATATGTAGCCCAATACACAAAAGGATGGTCGGGTTTGTTTGGAATCATTAAATGGACATTAACACCACCAAGCGCTGCAATTTTTAACGCATCCATGAAAGATTCGTCTGGAACAAAATAAGGGGTTTGAATATAAATGTCCTTTTTAGCCATATTTATCATTTTTAAGTAACCATATTTAATTTGTTCCCAAAACTCGTCTGGTCCACTTGATGCAATTTGGATTCCCATATTTTCAGTATTTTCTAGTTGAACTTTAGGAAAATATTTTGAGTCGTGCTCGATGTCATAACGAGAGGATTGGGAATTCCAGTCTAAAATGAATCGGAGTTGTAGCGCATGAACGGCGCCACCCTTTATTCTTAAATGTGTATCACGCCAATTGCCAAATTTTTTGGATAAGCCTAAGTACTCATTTCCAACATTAAATCCACCGACATAACCTATCTTGCCATCGATTACTACAATTTTACGGTGATTACGGTTATTCATACGAAAATTGATAATAGGTAGCTTTGAAGGGAAAAATGCTTCAACAAGTCCGCCCCTTTTTTTAAAAGTTTTTAAATCACGAAAAGATAAGCTTTTTGAACCGATATCATCATAGAGCATTTTGACTTCTATGCCTTCATCTAACTTTTGTTCGAGTAGGTCGATAATGCTTTTTCCAAGTGCATCATTTCGAAAAATATAATATTGAATGTGGATATAAGATTGGGCATTTTGAATATCTTCTTTCAAGCGATTGAATTTAGTATCGCCGTCTAACAAAATTTCGACTTCATTTTGATTGGTGTAGAATGCTGCATTGTTATATAACAGACTGCGTATCATCGTTTTGTATTGTTTAATATGTGGATTTTCTGGATCGAAATTATCTTCTTTTAAAGCGTTGAGTTGTTGACTGACAAGTTGATTTAATCCTTTTTTGTCTTTTTCTGATATTTCAAAGATGGCTTTACGTTGGATTTGTCGACCGAATAATAAATATAAAATAAAGCCTAAAATAGGGAGTAGCGATAATACAAGAATCCAGGCCCAAATCGATCCAGCGCTACGCCTTTCCATAAATATAATTGTAAACACAAATGAAAGGTTTAATAAAAATAAAACAATAAATAAGTAATTGTTTCTAATCAGACCTTCAAGAATAAATACATTGCTTAAATCAGTCATTTTGTGCCCCCCTGAATGTTGAACTTTTCGTTATTATATCATGTATTACTGTGATTTTTGGGAGAAATTTCTTTTCTTGACCTATACCACGTGGGGGTATATAATGGGTGTGAAGTTAAAGATGGAGGTGCGAGCATGGAAGAACGTGCACATCATTCAGTGGAAATTAAAAAGAACTTAACCTCACGTTTGAATAGAATAGAAGGACAAGTTCGTGCGATTAATCGTATGATTGATGAAGATGTCTATTGTGATGATGTATTAACTCAGATTCGAGCTACACGCTCTGCCTTAAATAGTGTAGCGACTAAATTATTGGATTATCACATGAAAGGCTGTATTACTCAAAAAATTGAAGAGGGCCATGAGACAGAAGCCATGGAGGAGCTACTCGTTACTTTTCAAAAATTATTAAAAGATTGATTGGAGAAGAGCGCATGTATAAA
The DNA here is from genome assembly GCF_020883535.1 of Staphylococcus ratti. NCBI lineage: Bacteria > Bacillati > Bacillota > Bacilli > Caryophanales > Staphylococcaceae > Staphylococcus > Staphylococcus ratti. The sequence continues at coordinate 727,452 of NZ_CP086654.1, forward strand.
GATATTGTTTTTGTAGAAGGTATTCAGTCCGATTTACAAAAAGAAAATTTAGCACAACGTTTGAATCAAATGATAGGTGTTAAAGAAGTAACGATAGATATTGAACGCCAATCTATTACATTGCTTTATAATACACCTGTGAATTTGAATACATTAGAAAAAGAAATATACGATACTGGATACAAAGTGATTCGTACAGAAAAAGGAGCGATTTAATATGGGTAAACATAAGATTGATGTTGAAGGCATGACTTGTAATCATTGTAAAGCAGCTGTTGAAACAGCAGTAAAAGAGAATAAAGAAGTATTATCTGTAATAGCAACACCTGAACGTGATGAAGTAGAAGTTGAATTAACGGACGATGGCGCACTTCATGATGTTAAACAACGTATTTATGATGCAGGATATGAAGTAAAATAATTGATGAACAATATTAGGGCTGAGAAGAGAAAATCTGACAGGTCAGGCTTCTTACGCCCTATCATTTTATTTCTTTATATACCCCGCTTAGGTATAGGAGGTAGTCATAATGAAAGAAGAAACATATAAAATTTCAGGCATGCATTGTGCCGCTTGTGCAACTCGGATTGAGCGGGTTCTGAATAGAGATGAAGCGATAGAAGAAGCAACGGTTAATTTAGTTATGGAAAAAGCGACCGTAAAATACAATCCGAAACAAATAAGTAGAGATACAATTTTTCAAAAAATAGCTCATATCGGCTTTGAAGCACACCAAATTGAAGATAATGACACTGACACGCTAAGTGACGATAAAGCATTAAAAAAACAAAAATTTAAGTTTATTATATCTGCTATTTTTGCTTTACCATTGCTTTATACGATGTTTGCGCATTTTTCTTTCTTAAGCTTTGTTCCTGTTCCCCAATTTATGATGAGTCCATGGTTTCAATTAATATTAGCAACGCCAGTTCAATTTGTTTTAGGTGCGCAATTTTACGTAGGTGCTTGGCGTGCATTAAAAAATAAAAGTGCTAATATGGATGTTTTAGTTGCGATGGGAACGTCAGCGGCTTATTTTTATAGTATTTATTTAATGATTGTTCACCTAGGGCATGAAGGTCATGAGGGGCATATTCCGCTTTATTTTGAAACAAGTGCAGTACTAATCACATTTATTTTACTTGGTAAATATTTTGAAAAGCGTGCGAAAGGGCATGCGAGCGAGGCAATAAAAAAACTTGCGGCGTTACAGGTTAAAGAAGCTACAGTCGAAAGAAATGGAAAGATGGTGCATGTCGCCGTTGACCAAGTACAAGTAGGGGAGATCATTTGTGTTAAAAGTGGTTCATATATACCTTTAGATGCAGAGATTATTGAAGGGGCAACGACAGTGAATGAAGCAATGATTACGGGTGAAAGCCTTCCTGTCGATAAACATATTGGCGACTCAGTTATCGGTAGTACTTTGAACGAAACGAACTTTATAAAAGCAAAAGTAACAAACGTAGGAGAAGATCTTGTTTTAAACCAAATTATTAAAGTCGTTGAAGAAGCACAAACTAAAAAACCACATATACAACGTTTAGCTGATCAAATTTCAAATATATTTGTTCCAGTCGTCGTAGGTACCGCGCTATTTTCGTTTTTATTATGGTATTTCGTATTAATTCCTTTTGATTTTACACGGGCACTTGAAATTTTTATTGCAGTTATTGTGATTGCGTGTCCATGTGCGTTAGGACTAGCAACGCCAACATCGATTATGGTAGGCTCTGGACGTGCAGCAGAAGCAGGAATTTTATTTAAATCTGCGGAAAGTTTAGAACAAACGCGCCAAATTGACACGATTGTCTTCGATAAAACGGGAACGCTTACAACTGGAATACCAGAAGTGATAGAGGTTATTGAACTTGAAAAAAGCCCGGGAATTGCAAGCTATATTAAAAGTTTAGAAGTGCAATCTGAACATCCATTATCTAAGGCGCTTGTACGTTATTTTAATGATGCTAAGACAGTTGGAGTCCAAAATTACGAAACGCATATCGGTAATGGTATATCGGGGGAAGTCAATGGATTAAGTATTCAGATTGGTTCTATGTCATTTTTAGCTACTCATGCACCCGTGACGCAATCGATGAAAGCACAGCAATATGAACTTGAATCCAAAGGGGCTACAGTAATAGGTGTACGAATCAACCAGCACATCGTGATGATGATTGCCTTACGTGATGAGCCGAAAGATAAGGTAAAAGAAAGTATTCTGCAATTGCGTCAACACTATAATATTGTGATGTTAAGTGGAGATAGTGAAACGACGGTAAATGCTATCGCAAATGACTTAGGTATTGAGACAATTTATGCTGGTGTTAAACCAAACCAAAAAGCTGAAGTCATTGAAAAGTTACAGGACGAAGGAAAAAAAGTAATGATGGTAGGCGATGGTATCAATGACGCACCTTCTTTAACACAAAGTGACATTGGGGTAGCAATGGGTTCTGGAACGGATATTGCTATAGAATCTGCGGATGTCGCACTCGTACACAATCATGTTTCACAAATACCAGAAGTATTAAAAATGAGCGAATTAACGATGAAAAATATTAAACAAAATTTATTTTTTGCATTTTGTTACAATATGATTGGCATACCTATTGCAGCTTTAGGCTTTTTAGCGCCGTGGTTAGCTGGTACTGCAATGGCGTTCAGCTCTGTTTCTGTCGTATTAAATGCGCTACGATTAAAACATGTCCAAAAATAAAATAAAAAATTTCAATTTAATGTAGTCACAAGTAATAAAGTAGGGTATGATTAAGTAGAAGTTAGACATATGCGGGGTGATATTATGGCAAAACAGAATGAACGAATTCAAAATGTGGTCCATATGTTATCATCAATTGGGGTTAAAGTTAAAAAAACAAAATCACGATTGGATATTATGCGATCATTACCCAATGCAAAACCTGCAACAGAGAAACTTAAATAACAGCGCATAGCATTGTTTGATGTTGATTTCATGAAAAACATCAAGGAAACGGTCACTAGCATATACATATTAGCTAGTGGAACTAAATGAACGGCACATTTGATTTGATGCGATAATAAGGGACCAAGACAGTTCAAGTCTTGGTCCCTTATTTAATGTTGTGTCGTTGTATCATTGTGTTGAGGTGAAGATGCGTCGTATTTCTTTGGCGCATAGTAACGCATGCTCAACAGTACACCGATACCTGCCATTAAACTCCATAAGGCACTTCCGCCATAGCTTATGAAAGGTAAAGGAATCCCTGTAATTGGTAAAAGTTGTATGGTCATCCCAATATTTTGAACGATATGAAAGAGTAACAAACTTGTGTAACCGATAATGAATGATTTATTAAATAAATCGGTTGTTTGTGAAGCGCTTTTTAATAAATGCATTAATAATAATAAATATATAACGATGAGCACGACTGCCCCAATGAAACCAAATTCTTCTCCGATAACAGAAAAAATAAAATCGGTATGGTTTTCAGGAATATACACTTCGCCTTGGTTAAAGCCTTTTCCGATGAGTTGCCCTGAACCGATGGCTTTCATAGATTCTGTTAAATGAAACCCGTCTCCTGAACTATAAGTATATGGATCTAGCCATGAATTGATACGTCCAAGTTGATAGGTTTTGATACCAGATAAATTTTCAAGCAAACTCGGTTTGTACAGAATTGAAAGAATGATACTTCCACCAAAAACGATGACAGCTCCGAAAAGGGGGGCCAAAATCTTCCATGAAATGCCACTTACTATGACAATACCAGCGATAATCGCCATGACAACGAGTGTTGTACCGAGGTCATTTTGTAGTAAGATAAGGACTAAAGGAATCAACGTTACCCCAATGATTTTAAGTATAAGCATCAAATCTGTCTCAATAGACTTATTAAAGGTAAAGCGATTGTGTTGAGCAACCACCTTTGAAATCGCTAATATTAAGACAATCTTCATAAATTCTGATGGCTGAATACTGATAGGCCCAAATCGGTACCAACTTTTAGCGCCGTTGATAATTGGGGTAATGGCAGTTTCAGGAAGAACAATCAATCCAACTAGCAGTAAAATAAAAATGGAATAAATCATAAACGTATATTTTCGAATTCTTTTTGGGGATACAAGCATGATTAAAAATGCAAGAATGCCGCCAAGTATGTAATAAAATATTTGCCTAATTCCAAAGTCCATACTATATTGACCGCCGCCCATAGCGGATTGTATTGTTAGAACACTAATCATACATAAGATCAAAATTAATGTAATCAGTTTCCAGTCTAAGCGATGTCGTAAGGATTTATGAGTTTGTTGACGTGAGGAAGCCATAAGTATCTCCTTTACGAAAAGATTATGATATATCAATTATATAATGATTGTACAGAACTTCGCATCATTTTGCTAATATGAGTTGATGCACCTTTGAAAATACATGCATTACTACGCGCTCTCGTGGTAATATGGAGTTTAGAATACGATTTGGAGGCGGACTTATGTCAAAAGAAGCTTTATGTATTATTTATGGCGGTAAAAGTGCCGAACATGATGTATCCATCTTAACTGCGCAAAACGTACTCAACGCAATAGATAAAGCGCAGTATCATGTCGATATTATTTACATTACAAACGAAGGTGTTTGGAGAAAAAAAGAAAATATTACCGATGAAATTACCGACATTAATACGTTACATTTAGACGAAAGCCGAGAAGGTGAAATTTCATCAATGTTAACACAAAGTAGCCAGGGTGGCCGCTATGATGCAGTGTTCCCATTATTACATGGTCCAAATGGTGAAGATGGCACAATTCAAGGTTTATTCGAAGTGTTGGACTTACCTTATGTAGGTAATGGTGTACTATCGGCATCAAGTTCAATGGATAAATTAGTGATGAAGCAGTTGTTCGCGCAACGTGGCTTACCACAATTACCGTATGTTAGCTTTTTACGTAGCGAGTACGAAAAATATGAACATAATATCTTAAAACTCGTTCAAGATAAACTTGAATTTCCTGTATTTGTAAAACCAGCTAACCTAGGTTCAAGTGTAGGGATTAGTAAGTGTGAAAATGAAGCACAGTTGATTCAAGGTATTGAAGAAGCATTTTTATTCGACCGTAAACTCGTGATTGAGCAGGGTGTGAATGCGAGAGAGATTGAAGTTGCAGTGCTAGGTAATGATTATCCAGAGACGACATGGCCAGGTGAAGTGATTAAAGATGTCGCTTTTTATGACTATAAGTCTAAATATAAAGATGGTAAGGTCCAGTTGTCTATTCCAGCAGATTTAGATGAAGAAGTCCAAATGACGTTAAGAAACATGGCGGTAGAAGCTTTTAAAGCAACAGACTGTTCAGGATTACTACGTGCAGACTTCTTTGTAACTGAAGAGGATCAGATTTACATTAATGAAACGAATGCAATGCCTGGTTTTACGCAATACAGCATGTATCCTAAGTTGTGGGAAAATATGGGCGTATCCTATGCGGAATTAATTACAAAATTAATCACACTTGCTAAAGCACGTCACCAAGAAAAACAGAAAAATAAGCATAAAATCGATTAGTAGGTGACGATATGATTGAAATTACATTACGACAATTAAAAGACTGGGTGGATTGTGAAGTTGATCCAACCTTTTTAGACCATTCGATTAAAGGTGTTTCTATAGATTCCCGTCATATTGAAAAAGGGCAATTGTTTATTCCGTTTATTGGTGAAAATGTAGATGGACATCGATTTTGCGAACAAGCCATCCAAGATGGGGCAGGAGCTACTTTTTTTCAAACAGATAGTGACAGTGATGTGCCTAAAAATGGGCCAGTCATTTTTGTGAAAGATACATTACACGCACTTCAACAATTGGCACAAGCGTATATCCGTGACGTGAACCCAACAGTAATTGCTGTGACAGGTTCTAACGGAAAAACGACAACGAAAGATATGATTGAAAATACATTGGCAGCGAATTATCGTGTGAAAAAGACACTTGGCAATTACAACAATGAAATCGGACTACCGTTGACAATTTTAGAATTAAATCATGATACGGAAGTTTCCATTTTAGAAATGGGAATGTCAGGGTTCCATGAAATAGAATTGCTTTCAAATATCGCGAGACCCGATTACGCAGTGATTACAAATATCGGTGAGTCACATATGCAAGACTTAGGCTCAAGAGAAGGGATTGCACAAGCAAAATTCGAAGTTGTTGCAGGATTGAAAGCGCATGGAAAACTGCTTTTTGATGGAGATGAACCACTCTTAACGCCTCATGTTGAAACATTAACGTCCTCTCAATGTGTGAGTATTGGTTTGAACACAAAAAATGATATTCATTGTAAAATACTTTCACATGATGATGCAGGCATAACGTTCAACATCAATGGTAAAATCCAATATCATATCCCTGTTTTAGGTGAACATAATATGCGCAATGCGGCAATTGCAATCACAATTGCCAAATTATTAGAGGTAGATGATACTACAATTCAATCTCAACTCAATCACCTTAAACTTACAGGTATGCGTATGCAAAAATTTAAAGCGCCTAATGGGGCTACAGTGATCAATGATGCATATAATGCGAGTCCAACGAGTATGAAAGCTGCTGTTGACACATTAAGTCAATTGGAAGGACGCAAAGTGCTGATTTTTGGTGATGTTCTAGAACTAGGTGAGCAATCTAAAGCACTTCACATGAGTGTAGGACTTTATCTCGAACATAAAAATATTGATACTTTGTATACGTATGGAGAAGCGGCACGAGATATTCATGAAAAAGGGAAACATTTTGTAAAAGAAGCGATTCATTTTCAAGATAAATCTCAAATGATCCGTTACGTAAAGTCTATACTTGAACCACAAGATAACGTACTAGTAAAAGGTTCTCGAGGCATGAAATTAGAAGAGGTTGTCGATACGTTAATTGCACCTGAAAATAAGTAATTTTTCATCTATAAATCGCATGAAATTCATATTGTAATATTAAAGCGTCATATTACCGAGAAGGTAGTATGACGCTTTGTTTATATGTTTCAGCGTACTTCTAAAATTGAAGTATTTTAATAAGAACATAGGTGGCGACGGATTTGGTTTATTGCGCAATTAGGTTTCAGGTGGTAATATGGAGAAGTTGGAAAAATCATTATTGAGATAAATTATGAGAAAAAAGATTCCAAAAAAAGGAGAATGACTTTGCAAAATTTTACAAGCTTAGGTGTTTCAGAAAAAACAGCTGAAACATTAGAGTCGATGGGATTTACGGAACCTACACCGATACAAAAGGATAGCATTCCATCTGCTCTTAAAAATTTAGATATTTTGGGCCAAGCACAAACGGGCACAGGAAAAACGGGTGCATTTGGTATCCCATTAATTGAAAAAGTAGTAGGCCAAGAAGGTGTCCGCGCACTTATCTTAGCACCGACACGTGAACTTGCAATGCAAGTCGCAGAACAATTACGTGAATTTAGCCGTGGACAAAAAGTTCAAGTCGTGACTGTATTTGGGGGTATGCCGATTGACCGCCAAATTAAATCTTTAAAGCGTGGACCGCAAATTGTAGTAGGGACACCTGGACGTGTGATTGATCATTTGAATCGTCGTACTTTAAAAACACAACATATTGAAACGTTAATATTAGACGAAGCAGATGAAATGATGAATATGGGATTCATTGATGATATGCGTTACATTATGGATAAATTGCCATCTGACAATCGTCAAACAATGCTTTTTTCGGCAACGATGCCAAAAGCAATTCAAGAGTTAGTTCAAAAATTTATGAAATCACCACAAATTATTAAAACGATGAATAATGAACTTTCTGACCCTCAAATTGATGAATTTTATACAATTGTTAAAGAACTTGAAAAGTTTGATACGTTTACAAACTTCTTAGACGTTCACCAACCTGAACTTGCAATTGTATTTGGACGTACGAAACGTCGTGTGGATGAACTTACAGGTGCATTACTTTCAAAAGGTTATAAAGCAGAAGGGTTGCACGGTGACATTACACAAGCTAAACGTCTAGAAGTACTTAAAAAATTCAAAAATGATCAAATTGACATTTTAGTAGCAACAGACGTCGCTGCACGTGGTTTAGATATTTCTGGTGTAAGCCACGTTTATAATTTTGACATTCCTCAAGATACTGAAAGCTATACGCACCGTATTGGACGTACGGGCCGTGCGGGTAAACAAGGTATGGCAGTAACATTTGTTAACCCAATTGAAATGGACTATATCCGTCAAATTGAACAAGCGAACCGTCGCCAAATGCGTGCATTACGTCCGCCGCACCGTAAAGAAGTACTGCGTGCACGTGAAGAAGAAATTAAATCTAAAGTAGAAAATTGGATGGCAGCGACGAAAGAGCCGCGTGTTGAAAACATCGCGCAACAATTATTAGAAGTATACGACCATACTGAATTAGTCACTGCACTTTTACAAGAATTAGTAGAATCAAACGATGAAGTCGAAGTGCAACTTACATTTGAAAAGCCGCTTGCACGTAAAAGTCGTCAACCGAAAAACAACCGTAAAGGTGGCGGTGCAAAGCGTTATTCTAAGTCGCGTCGTGGTAACAAATCAAACTTCAATAAAAAAGGCAACACACATAAAGAAAAACGTGATTCTAAAGTGAAAAAAGGCCGAACATTTGCAGATCATCAAAAATAATATGTTCTATAATAAAGCGAACAAATAAATTAAAAACGCTCTCTTCTAAAGATAATAGTGAAGAGAGCGTTTTTATATGTATATCATCACTATAGCAATGAATACGGTTTTACATCATTGACCATAAATGTTCAATGTTTTTATGTTAACTATTTAAGATGATTTGAAAAAGCATAAGATGAGATACACAATGTTAAAGGCAATTCCAATGGACCTATTTATTAAATATTACATATTTAATTCGATACTATATATTTTATGCTCTATGTTATAATCAATATAAAAGTTAAAAAAGGGGGAGTCGATAGAGCGTGGATGATTCGATGAAAAAAGGGCCGATAACGACGAAGAAATATATGATTCAAAGCCAATGTCTACACCTTTTAATAGATGTATGGTTTGTAGTAGGGTTTCTATTTTTAGCTATTTATTTTCATTGGCCAATCGTTTGGTTATATGTCATTGGTGGTTTAGCGTTACTTGACATTGCTATTCGTACAGTATATCCATTAATCGCTTATCACTTTTATACGTATCGCGTGAGCGAATCTATGATTGAAATTCGTCACAATATTTGGTTTAAGCAGTATGACGCTGTTAAAATTGAACGAATTCAATATTTGGAAAGTGTTAGCAATCCATTATCAAAACGACACGCGTTAAAACAATTGAGAGTGATTACGGCAGGTCATGAAATTGCGTTGCCTTATTTAAAAGTAACGGAAATAGAAAGGATTGAGCAACATTGTATGTCCCATTTGGTGAGAGGTGAAGATGATGTATAATCCTCAAAAATTACATCCGATATCGTATGTTACAAGCGTGATTGAAGCGATAAAAAGCAATTTTTTATTTATCATTATTTTTGTGTTCTTTCAGATGAATCGTTTTGAGTGGTCGAATCCGTGGAGTTATATCACACCTGCTATTGTAGCGACTATATTTGTTATAAGTTTTATACTTAACGCAATGAGAGTGTATAAAACACGTTATTGGATTGAAAATAATTATTTGATTCTCACATCTGGAGTATTTAACCTCGAGCGCAAAGAGTTACATATTAAGCGGATTCAATCAATGGATACGACACAATCTGTCGTAAATCGAATTTTTGGCGGCGTCAGTTTGCAAATTAAAACACCGAGTGACGGGATTGAACTTGATACCGTCACGAAACAACAAAGTGACTGGATTCGTCAAGAAATTGAAAAAGTAAAAGCTCAAATTGAAAGTAAATCATCTGCCACTCATGATGAAACATGTGATACGCCTCAAAGGCATAAGACGCAAGTTTTTAATGAGATGTTATACAAGTTATCGAACAAAAATTTACTATTAATGGCAATGACAAGTGGGGCAATTTTGGTCACGTTTGTTGCTGTTGCGCCTATCATTAGTACACTTCAAGATGTCATCGATTGGTCTTGGTTGTTTGGCAGTGTTAATCATATATTACAAAATCAAATCTATTCGATATTATTAACTATAAGTGTCATCATATTAATCAGCTACTTTATAGGAATTTTGATTACGATGATTAAATATTATGGCTATACGTTACATCGAGAAGGCGCGTATTTACATATTCGTTATGGATTGTTTAATATACGTCGTCTCACAGTGCCGATTACGCGTATACAAGCTGCCGTCGAAGAAAGGTCTTTCGTGAGAAGTCTATTTGGCTACACAGCTTATGCTTTTATTATTACGAGCGAGCAAGTGGTGAAAGAGGATGACAATGCGGATGGCAAAGTGATGATTTTACCATTTATTAAACAAAAAGAGGCGAGAAATATTATTTCTGATATTGTGCCACACCTTAATTTTAACGCTATCCCAGAAGGTTTGCCTTGGCAAGGCTTTCATCGTCGCTTTTGGATAGTAAGTCTTATTTTATTAATTGGTGCAGGGATAGGTCATTATTATTTTAGTGCTTGGCTATGGTTACCTGCGCTTGTGATTGTTACTTATTTAATTATTCATAGCTATATTGCCGTTAAAAAGTCTGGCACAACGATGAATGGCAATCAGATATCAGTTAAACAAGTGACGCTCTTTGGTTTTAGAGTTTCACATTTCAAACTTGAAAAAGTCATTGGTTACCATCAAGCAGCACATCCTTTAATGGCGCGAGCAAACCTCAGTCATTTTGAATTTCTGCTTGCTAAAGGTGCTACCCATCAATCAGTAGGCATTCGATTTGAAGATGCTAAACGTGTGAAAGCTTATCGACAATGGTATTTGAAGGGGGCAGTAGATAATGAAAAGAATGCATAAAGACGGATTAAAAGTACTGCGATTAAGAGGTATCATCTTTTCATTAATTGTTGCTCTTTTTGGAATAGGCAGCACAGCAAGTGCATATTTCTTTGATTGGGGAATTGTTTACCCTGTTATGATAGTCAGTGCAGTGTTAGTCGTTCTCGCTATTATCTTTTTTATTTGCATTACGCCTAAGTATCGTTATGCCATTTTTAGATATCAATTTGATACACATAAACTATTTGTTCAAAAAGGACTTTTCTTTGTCAAACAGTATAAGGCGCCCCTTTACCGTATACAAAATGTTGAGATTGAGGAAGGATGGATTATGCGCCGTTTCAACCTTGCTAACATTTTGTTATATACCGCAGGTGGTGTGATTCAAGTCAAACTTATTCATAAAGAGGAAGCGCAAAAATTAAACGCCTTTATTAAACAGCATGGTATGATGGAATTATACGATGGAGATGATTACGTAAATAGAGATGTAGAAGATGAATCCTCACACGATTTAAAGTAAATGAAAGAAGAAAGCACAGTAGCTGACTGAATAGAAAGGCGCCTATCAGCTTATTCAATTCTAGTCAGCCTTGTTGGGGCAGGACGACGAAATCAAAAGATTTCTGTCCTGCATTGAAAAAAGTGAAAGAAAGAAGAGAGCACAGTAGCTGTCTGGATTGAAATTTCGCTTAACAGCTCATTTCAACCCTAGTCAGCCTTGTTGGGGCAGGACAACGAAATCAAAAGATTTCTGTCCTGCTCCCATTAATAAGAAAATGAGGAGTATTTATGATTTATGGTATTGGTGTCGATTTAGTAGAGATTGACCGCATCAAAAAAGTGTTGGAACACCAAGCGCGTTTTCCAGAGCGTATTCTTTCTAGTAAAGAGCTCGAAAAATATCACTCTTTTAAATTAGAACGCCGAAAAGTTGAATTTTTAGCAGGCCGATTTGCGTGTAAAGAAGCGATGAGCAAAGCTTTAGGCAGTGGTTTAGGACAACAGGTTGCATTTAAAGATATTCATTGTGATAACGATGAAAATGGAAAACCGTACATTCATTTTAAAGATTATAAAGTACATGTTTCAATTACACATACAGATCACTATGCAATGAGCCAAGTAATTATAGAAAATTAAAACACTTAGTTTTAAGAGCTAACAAAAATACATTGGATTTCAATCGTTTTCGTTTGAATTGCATGTCAAATTTCATTGTTATGAATTTATGATGAATATTAGACAAGAAGCGCGTGAGTGAATAACTAACGCCTCATTCTAAGTACCGATTTATTTTAGGAAGGTGACAGTGATGTCAGAAAAATATTACCGTTCAACAGAACTAACGATTAATTTAGAAGCAATTACGCAAAACTATTTTGCGTTAGCAAACTTACATCCCAATAAAATGATAATGCCTGTTGTAAAAGCAAATGCTTATGGATTGGGGAGTGTTCCGATTGCACAACATTTGAGAGCATTAGGCGCTGAATTTTTTTGCGTTGCCACATTAGATGAAGCCATTGAATTGCGCATGCACGGTATTAAGGAAAAAATTCTTATTTTATCAAGTGTTCCACCGCATGCGATTAATAAAGCAATTCAACATCGTGTGGCAATAGGTGTTCCTTCTAAAGCATGGCTTGAGGAGGCTATTTCACTTATTGATGATGAAGCCAAGAAAACCGTTTGGATGCACGTGAAACTTGATACAGGTATGAATCGTTTAGGTATTAAAAATAAAGATACGTATCAAGAAGTCATTCATTTGATTGAACAACATCCAAATTTAAAATTTGAAGGTGTTTTCTCACATTTTGCTTCAGCAGATGTTGATAACGAAACATCTAATAGACAATATGAGCACTTTAAATCATTAGTGGAAAGTACAGAGAGACCACCTATTGTACATATTCAAAATTCAGCAGGCGCTTTACGTTTTGATCCATCGATTTGTAACGCTTTTCGACCAGGTATTGCTCTGTATGGATACTATCCGTCTCCATTTATCGAAGAGAAAGCAACTGCAAAACTAACGCCATCAGTGGAATGGACATCAAGTATTACGCAAGTAAAAAGCTTAGATGCAGGCGAATCGATAGGTTATGGAGAGACGTTTACAGCAGAACAACCGATGACGATAGCGCTACTACCTGTGGGTTATGCAGATGGCTACTTAAGAAGTATGCAAGGAAGTTATGTAGAGGTGAACGGGACGCAATGTGAAGTTGTTGGCCGTGTAAGTATGGATCAAACAGCCATACATGTTCCTGAACACACGCATCCAGGAGATGTAGCGACACTTATAACGGCTAAAGCACATACCCCACAAGCGGTTGAAGCATTAGCAGAAAAGCAAAATTCAATTAATTATGAAGTACTATGTAACTTAGGAAGACGTGTCGCAAGAGTGTACAAATCTCAACAATTGAGTGAAATATCCAACGAATTGTTAAAATAGTATGGTTATTATGTAAGATTTTTGTTATCATAAAGTGGAATTAAGCAAAAAATGATATCTGTTGTATTGATGATGGAGGTCTTACGTATGTCAACATTCAATCAAACAAGAGTAAAAAGTTTAGAGCAATCATTAAAAGAAGGGTATGTTCAGATGGCAGATTTAAATCTCTCCCTAGCAACAGAAGCATACTCAGTCGAATGTGAAGCGTGTGATTGTAATGAATCGCACTTACTTTCTATTCACAAGGATGACTAAATGAAGCGTGGAGACGTTTATTTAGCAGATTTATCACCAGTCCAAGGGTCAGAGCAAGGGGGAGTCAGACCTGTCGTAATCATTCAAAATGATACTGGGAACAAATACAGTCCAACTGTTATTGTAGCGGCGATTACTGGACGTATTAACAAAGCAAAAATTCCAACACACGTTGAAATTGAAAAAAATAAATACAAACTCGACAAAGATTCAGTCATCTTGTTAGAACAAATAAGAACAGTCGATAAAAAGAGGCTTAAAGAAAAGCTCACTTATCTTTCAGATGAAAAAATGAAAGAAGTCAACGCTGCACTTGGAATTAGTCTAGGATTGCACATGAATCAACACAAATAGGCTTTAGGATTGATTTTTCCTAAAGCCTTTTACCTTGTAAAAAAGGGGGATGACCATTTGACGCGTCAAAATGAAATACGCTACTTCGATTTAGTAGAAAAATTTACAAATCATACCGATAAGAAAGAAGTTATCGAAACTGCTTCCACATATGCAGATCATATTACTGGAAAAGGGGTAACGCCAGAAGATATCGTTCGTATGCATAAAAAATATGCGGAACTCAATCAGTTAACCCATGCACAGCTTATTGACAGCATGGATGTTTTAGAAAAAGTCATTTCAAGTTTTGGCTTTAACTATACAGACTACAAAGATTTGATAGACCGCATGGAAGTACATGATAAAGAATTAGATGTGGCATCGCGGTTACAACAGACGATGCTCAAAACAGAAATTCCTCAATTTGATAGCATTCAAATTGGCGTGATATCTGTTGCCGCACAACGTGTGAGTGGCGACTATTTTAACCTGATTGATCATAAAGACGGTACGATGAGTTTTGCTGTTGCTGACGTCATAGGTAAAGGGATTCCAGCTGCGCTCGCGATGAGTATGATTAAATTTGGCATGGACTCTTATGGCCACTCGCAACTCCCAAATGACGGCTTGAAACGTTTAAATCGTGTTGTTGAAAAAAATGTAAACCAAAATATGTTCATCACTATGTTTTACGGACTATATGAAGAAATGAATCACATATTATATTGTAGTTCTGCAGGGCATGAACCAGGATATATTTTCCGTTCAGAAAAGGATGAATTCGAAGAAATTGATGTACGTGGTCGAATTTTAGGTGTAAGCACCCATATTCGATATGACCAAAAAGAAATCAAAATTAACATTGATGATTTAATTATTATTTTTACAGATGGTGTAACGGAAATCCGTCGAGAAGATGGCGATTTTATTAATAAAGACAAGTTATTAGAGTTTATTAAAGGGTATAAAGAGCTGCATCCCCAAGATATCGTGCAATTGTTGTATGAGAAACTATTACGCATACATAACGGTGGTAAACGTGACGATTTAACGATATTAATTATTAAGAGAGTCAATTAAATTCTATAAATTTAGATTAATGCAATATAGAAATGGGTAAAAACCCTTAGTAGAGTATAATTGTAGGAGTGTAAACAATAATGAACCTTAATATAGAATCACAAGAATATGACAAACATTATGACGTTACGGTAAGTGGAGAGTTAGACGTTGCTACAGTTCCAGAATTAGAAAAGGTCTTAGTTCCGATTAGACAAGAAGGCACACACGATATTCATGTTAACTTAGAAAATTTAACGTATATGGATTCAACGGGACTTGGCCTATTTGTAGGTACTCTAAAATCTTTAAATCAAAACAATAAAGAATTGTATATTTTAGGGGTAAATGATCGTATTAAAAGATTATTTGAAATCACAGGACTGAGTGATTTAATGCACGTGAATGAAGGGACGGAGGTCGAATAAACATGTCACATAAAAATGATTTTATTGAAATGAGACTTCCTGCATCTGCTGAATATGTCAGTTTAATTCGTTTAACACTATCTGGTGTGTTTACACAAGCAGGCGCATCGTACGATGATATTGAAGATGCGAAAATTGCGGTTAGTGAAGCGGTAACGAATGCAGTGAAACACGCATATAAAGATAAAAAAGAAAAAGGCTATATCAACATTGGTTTTGAAAAATTTGAAACACATATTAAAATTATTGTTTCTGACCAAGGTGAGAGCTTTAATTATCAAGAAACAAAGCAGCAACTCGGACCTTATCAAGAGAATGAAAATATCGACTTCTTACGTGAAGGAGGTTTAGGTTTATTCTTAATTGAGTCGTTAATGGATGAAGTTACAGTAGACAAAGAGACTGGTGTAACAATTAGTATGATTAAGTATATCAAAAAAGAGCAGGTGCGAAATAATGACGAAAGAGTCGAAATCAGTTAATTCGGTTTCACCTGAACAAATCAACGACTGGATAAAGCGACATCAAGAACATCATGATGAAGCTGCACAAGAAAAACTTGTCATACATTATGAAAAGCTCATTGAATCATTGGCATATAAATATTCAAAAGGGCAATCTCATCATGAGGATTTGGTACAAGTCGGTATGGTGGGGCTTATCGGTGCGATTAACCGTTTCGATTTGTCATTCGATCGTAAATTTGAAGCATTTTTAGTCCCAACTGTTATTGGTGAAATCAAAAGGTATTTGCGTGATAAAACATGGAGTGTACATGTACCGAGACGAATCAAAGAAATTGGACCTCGAATTAAAAAAGTAAGCGATGAATTGACCAATGAACTGGAACGCTCGCCTTCTATATCAGAAATTGCTGCGCGTTTAGAAGTGACAGAAGAAGATGTTTTAGAAGCGATGGAAATGGGTCAAAGTTATAATGCATTGAGTGTAGACCATTCCATTGAAGCGGATAAAGATGGTTCAACTGTGACCTTATTAGATATTATGGGGAACCAAGACGATAACTATGATTTGACGGAAAAGCGAATGATTTTAGAACGTATCATTCCAATTTTAACAGATAGAGAGCGTGAAATTATTCAATGCACTTTCATTGATGGATTGAGTCAAAAAGAGACTGGAGAGCGTATTGGATTAAGTCAAATGCACGTGTCTCGTTTGCAGCGTACGGCTATTAAAAAACTCCAAGAAGCAGCTAAAAAATAAAATATTGAAATGTTCAAGATGGAGAGATATCGTGTTACATTCATCTTGTGCCACTTTCAGATGACAAGTGATTTATGGCTAGAACAATCGACGTTCTAGTCTTTTTTATTTCAAACTTTTGATACGGTAGATCGTTATATTTTAAGGCGTATCAATGATAAAATAAGAAAGTAATCTATTAAGAAAGTGGTGAACACCTTGGCAAATGCACTAGTCCAAGCGATACATAATGAATATCAATTTTCAATCAAACAAATTGAAGCGGTTTTACAATTACTTGAAGAAAAAAACACAGTGCCCTTCATTGCGCGTTATCGTAAAGAAATGACGGGCGGTTTGGATGAGGTCGAAATTAAAAAGATTGAAGATGAGTATACTTATATGCAAAATCTTCAAAAACGTAAAGACGAAGTGATTCATAACATTGAGCAACAAGGATTGCTGACGGAAGACCTAAAAAAAGATATTTTGAAACAAACCAAGCTACAACGTGTGGAAGATTTATATCGACCTTACAAACAAAAGAAAAAGACCCGCGCAACAGAGGCCAAACGAAAAGGTTTAGAGCCATTTGCGACATGGATTTATACACAAAAAAATACCACTCCGCTTAATGAGGAAGCTCAAAAGTACCTCAATGATGAAATCACAAATGAATCAGAAGCAATTTCAGGTGCGCAAGATATTATAGCTGAACAAATTGCAGATCATCCTAAATATCGACAACTTATTCTTAAAGAAACGTACAAAAATGGTTCAGTTGTTACGTCAAAAAAGAAAAATGCGGAAGATGAAAAAGAAACATACGCGATGTATTACGATTATTGCGAACCATTAAAACGTGTAGCAAACCACCGTATTTTAGCGATGAACCGCGGTGAAAAGGAAAAGGTATTATCTGTAAAAATTGATACAGATAAAATGATTTTAATAAATCAAATAAAGCAACAAGAAATAAAAGTTGATAACGCATTAGCGCAAGTAGTTGAAAATGCAATAGAAGATGCTATGAAACGCCTTATTTTCCCATCTATAGAAAGAGAAATACGGGGTGATTTAACACAACGTGCAGAAAGTAAAGCGATTGATGTATTTAGTGAAAACTTAAAACATTTGTTATTGCAACCTCCATTGAAACAAAAACAAATTTTAGGGGTCGATCCAGCATACCGAACAGGTTGTAAACTTGCAGTAATTAATCCTTTTGGGGCGTTTGTTGCTAAAGGAGTAATGTACCCGCATCCCCCAGTTGCGAAAATAAAAGAGGCAGAACGTATTTTTGTGGATATGATACAAAAGCATGATATCGCACTTGTAGCAATTGGAAACGGAACGGCTAGTCGTGAAACAGAGCAGTTTGTTGCGAAAATGATTAAAGAACATGAACTGAACATACAATACATTATCGTAAATGAAGCAGGGGCTTCAGTGTATTCAGCGTCAGAAATTGCACGCCAAGAGTTTCCAGATTTTCAAGTTGAAGAACGCAGTGCCGTTTCTATCGGACGCCGTGTACAAGATCCGTTAAGTGAACTTGTAAAAATCGATCCAAAATCTATAGGTGTAGGGCAGTATCAGCACGATGTAAATCAGAAGCAATTAGGAGAAGCACTGGATTTCGTCGTTGAAACAGCGGTAAACCAGGTAGGAGTAAATGTAAATACAGCATCAAGCACATTATTACAACATGTTGCAGGTCTTTCTAAACCTATTGCTGATAATATTATCCAGTATCGAGATGAAAATGGTATGATTACCCATCATAAAGAAATAAACAAAGTCAAACGTTTAGGCGCTAAAACATTTGAGCAAAGCATTGGATTTTTAAGAATTGTAGACGGCGAAGAACCTTTAGATAATACAGCGATTCATCCTGAAAGTTATAAGGCAACATACCAATTATTAAGTGAGTTGAATATTGCAGTTTCTGAACTGGGTGACGAAAAACATAAAGCAACACTTGAAAATTTAAATATTGAAGCTTACGCCCAAAAACTTAATATAGGCGTACCCACGTTACAAGATATCGTCAAATCTTTAATCGCCCCACACCGGGATCCACGTGATGAATATGAAACACCACAACTAAAATCAGATGTGTTATCTATTGAAGATTTAAATAAAGGTATGAAGCTAAATGGAACGGTACGCAATGTAGTTGATTTTGGTGCTTTTGTGGATATTGGAGTCAAACAAGATGGCTTAGTGCACATTTCGAAATTGGCCAAACGATTTGTAAAACATCCGATGGACATCGTTAGTGTTGGAGACATCGTCGAAGTATGGATAGAAGACATAGATACTGAAAAGGGAAAAGTCGCATTAACGATGATCAATCCAAATGGATAATGAAATCTTGCAAAAACAAGCAGAACATATTGCAAAGAGGTATTTTGGTAAGCCTTTTCGACATCAAATTTATTTTAATTCACGTTTACGTACAACGGGTGGACGTTATTTGTTGAAGTCACATAATATTGAAATTAATCCAAAACAGTATGAGCACTTTGGGAAAAGTGCAATTCAAGCAATTATTAAGCACGAACTTTGTCATTATTTTTTACATCTAGAAGGCAAAGGTTATCAACATCGAGATAACGATTTTCGAGCGTTAAGCCAAAAAGTAGGGGCACCGAGACACTGTGCGTCGCTTAGCAGTTATGAAAGTCGGGCGAACTATGTCTATATTTGTGAAAAATGCCAAAAAACGTTTATGCGTATTCGAAGTGTGAACACACATAAAATGAGATGTGGACAGTGTGGCGGGAAAATCAAATTAGTTAAACATTTATAAAAGTAGCTTTTGAAAATTCGTGTAGTATCATTAATCCAATTTAGAAAGAATAGAAGGTAGACACAGACGTCCCTTTTATTCTTTCTTTTTTGAAATAAGCCGTTGACATGGAGGTAATGTGTCAGTATAATTACAAAGGTCGCTAGTTGTTATGACGCAGCGAAAAAATAGTTCACGTAAAATTTAAAGTTTATTGTTGACTTAGTTTCCGAAATGTTTTATGATTAAATACGTTGCGAAAATAAGATTAACAAAGTATTACAAATATTAACTTTAAGTTAAAAAAGTGTTGACTTTGAATATAGAAGATAGTACAATAAATCTTGTCGAAAAAATCAATGATTTTTACCGAGCGGTCGTGGCGGAACGGCAGACGCGCTAGGTTGAGGGCCTAGTGGGAGTATTCCCGTGGAGGTTCAAATCCTCTCGGCCGCATCAACCCAAAATACATTTTTATTTATGCGGGTGTAGTTTAATGGCAAAACCTCAGCCTTCCAAGCTGATGTTGTGGGTTCGATTCCCATCACCCGCTCCATTAATTTTTATTATAATGAACATTGAAAACTGAATGACAATATGTCAACGTTAATTCCAATAATTTGAGTACGTTAAGTACTTTCAGAGTGATTGGCTTAACCAATCAACGAGCTATATCAAGCTTACTTCTTTTATGGAGAGTTTGATCCTGGCTCAGGATGAACGCTGGCGGCGTGCCTAATACATGCAAGTCGAGCGAACTGAAGAGGAGCTTGCTCCTTTGACGTTAGCGGCGGACGGGTGAGTAACACGTGGGTAACCTACCTATAAGACTGGAATAACTTCGGGAAACCGGAGCTAATGCCGGATAACATATCGAACCGCATGGTTCGATAGTGAAAGACGGTCTTGCTGTCACTTATAGATGGACCCGCGCCGTATTAGCTAGTTGGTAAGGTAACGGCTTACCAAGGCGACGATACGTAGCCGACCTGAGAGGGTGATCGGCCACACTGGAACTGAGACACGGTCCAGACTCCTACGGGAGGCAGCAGTAGGGAATCTTCCGCAATGGGCGAAAGCCTGACGGAGCAACGCCGCGTGAGTGATGAAGGTCTTCGGATCGTAAAGCTCTGTTGTTAGGGAAGAACAAACGTGTAAGTAACTGTGCACGTCTTGACGGTACCTAACCAGAAAGCCACGGCTAACTACGTGCCAGCAGCCGCGGTAATACGTAGGTGGCAAGCGTTATCCGGAATTATTGGGCGTAAAGCGCGCGTAGGCGGTTTTTTAAGTCTGATGTGAAAGCCCACGGCTCAACCGTGGAGGGTCATTGGAAACTGGAAAACTTGAGTGCAGAAGAGGAAAGTGGAATTCCATGTGTAGCGGTGAAATGCGCAGAGATATGGAGGAACACCAGTGGCGAAGGCGGCTTTCTGGTCTGTAACTGACGCTGATGTGCGAAAGCGTGGGGATCAAACAGGATTAGATACCCTGGTAGTCCACGCCGTAAACGATGAGTGCTAAGTGTTAGGGGGTTTCCGCCCCTTAGTGCTGCAGCTAACGCATTAAGCACTCCGCCTGGGGAGTACGGTCGCAAGACTGAAACTCAAAGGAATTGACGGGGACCCGCACAAGCGGTGGAGCATGTGGTTTAATTCGAAGCAACGCGAAGAACCTTACCAAATCTTGACATCTTTTGACCGCTCTAGAGATAGAGTTTTCCTCTTCGGAGGACAAAATGACAGGTGGTGCATGGTTGTCGTCAGCTCGTGTCGTGAGATGTTGGGTTAAGTCCCGCAACGAGCGCAACCCTTAAGCTTAGTTGCCATCATTAAGTTGGGCACTCTAAGTTGACTGCCGGTGACAAACCGGAGGAAGGTGGGGATGACGTCAAATCATCATGCCCCTTATGATTTGGGCTACACACGTGCTACAATGGACAATACAAAGGGCAGCGAAACCGCGAGGTCAAGCAAATCCCATAAAGTTGTTCTCAGTTCGGATTGTAGTCTGCAACTCGACTACATGAAGCTGGAATCGCTAGTAATCGTAGATCAGCATGCTACGGTGAATACGTTCCCGGGTCTTGTACACACCGCCCGTCACACCACGAGAGTTTGTAACACCCGAAGCCGGTGGAGTAACCATTTGGAGCTAGCCGTCGAAGGTGGGACAAATGATTGGGGTGAAGTCGTAACAAGGTAGCCGTATCGGAAGGTGCGGCTGGATCACCTCCTTTCTAAGGATAATATACGGAATATCGCCTTAGGCGATAAGGAATAACGTGACATATTGTATTCAGTTTTGAATGCTCATATAGATTGAGGATTCAACATTGTACATTGAAAACTAGATAAGTAAGTATTGATTTTACCAAGCAAAACCGAGTGACAAGCGAAAAGCTTGAAACAAAAAATTATCGCTAGTCGTCGACAGACGACTCACATAATTAATAACTGGTGAAGATAAGTTAAGCATTATAACGTAGATAGGATAGACGTGATTGAAAGCGTTTGTCAGTCTATGAATCACAAACAAGAACGAAGGCGCTTACTTGCGTAAGTAACTGAGTGATTTGTGCCGTGATGAATAAGAATGCGAACGCTTATCAACACGTCTAGATTAAGTTATTAAGGGCGCACGGTGGATGCCTTGGCACTAGAAGCCGATGAAGGACGTTACTAACGACGATATGCTTTGGGGAGCTGTAAGTAAGCTGTGATCCAGAGATTTCCGAATGGGGGAACCCAGCACGAGTTATGTCGTGTTATCCGCATGTGAATACATAGCATGTGAGAAGGTAGACCCGGAGAACTGAAACATCTTAGTACCCGGAGGAAGAGAAAGAAAAATCGATTCCCTGAGTAGCGGCGAGCGAAACGGGAAGAGCCCAAACCAACAAGCTTGCTTGTTGGGGTTGTAGGACACTCTTATGGAGTTACAAAGGAACATGTTAGACGAATAACCTGGAAAGGTTAATCAGAGAAGGTAAAAATCCTGTAGTCGAAAACATATTCCCTCTTGAGTGGATCCTGAGTACGGCGGAGCACGTGAAATTCCGTCGGAATCTGGGAGGACCATCTCCCAAGGCTAAATACTCTCTAGTGACCGATAGTGAACCAGTACCGTGAGGGAAAGGTGAAAAGTACCCCGGAAGGGGAGTGAAAGAGAACTTGAAACCGTGTGCTTACAAGTAGTCAGAGCCCGTTAATGGGTGATGGCGTGCCTTTTGTAGAATGAACCGGCGAGTTACGATCTGATGCAAGGTTAAGCAGAAAATGTGGAGCCGTAGCGAAAGCGAGTCTGAATAGGGCGAATGAGTATTTGGTCGTAGACCCGAAACCAGGTGATCTACCCTTGGTCAGGTTGAAGTTCAGGTAACACTGAATGGAGGACCGAACCGACTTACGTTGAAAAGTGAGCGGATGAACTGAGGGTAGCGGAGAAATTCCAATCGAACTTGGAGATAGCTGGTTCTCTCCGAAATAGCTTTAGGGCTAGCCTCAAGTGATGATTATTGGAGGTAGAGCACTGTTTGGACGAGGGGCCCCTCTCGGGTTACCGAATTCAGACAAACTCCGAATGCCAAATAATTTAACTTGGGAGTCAGAACATGGGTGATAAGGTCCGTGTTCGAAAGGGAAACAGCCCAGACCACCAGCTAAGGTCCCAAAATATATGTTAAGTGGAAAAGGATGTGGCGTTGCCCAGACAACTAGGATGTTGGCTTAGAAGCAGCCATCATTTAAAGAGTGCGTAATAGCTCACTAGTCGAGTGACACTGCGCCGAAAATGTACCGGGGCTAAACATATTACCGAAGCTGTGGATTGTCCTTCAGGACAATGGTAGGAGAGCGTTCTAAGGGCGTTGAAGCATGACCGCAAGGACATGTGGAGCGCTTAGAAGTGAGAATGCCGGTGTGAGTAGCGAAAGACGGGTGAGAATCCCGTCCACCGATTGACTAAGGTTTCCAGAGGAAGGCTCGTCCGCTCTGGGTTAGTCGGGTCCTAAGCTGAGGCCGACAGGCGTAGGCGATGGATAACAGGTTGATATTCCTGTACCACCATGATTCGTTTTAAGCGATGGGGGGACGCAGTAGGATAGGCGAAGCGTGCTGTTGGAGTGCACGTCTAAGCAGTAAGACTGAGTGTTAGGCAAATCCGGCACTCATTAAGGTCAAGCTGTGATGGGGAGAGGAAACAAGTTTTCCTCGAGTCGTTGATTTCACACTGCCGAGAAAAGCCTCTAGCTAGAAGATTGGTGCCCGTACCGCAAACCGACACAGGTAGTCAAGATGAGAATTCTAAGGTGAGCGAGCGAACTCTCGTTAAGGAACTCGGCAAAATGACCCCGTAACTTCGGGAGAAGGGGTGCTCTTTGAGGTTCACGCTTCGAAGAGCCGCAGTGAATAGGCCCAAGCGACTGTTTATCAAAAACACAGGTCTCTGCTAAACCGTAAGGTGACGTATAGGGGCTGACGCCTGCCCGGTGCTGGAAGGTTAAGAGGAGTGGTTAGCATTAGCGAAGCTACGAATCGAAGCCCCAGTAAACGGCGGCCGTAACTATAACGGTCCTAAGGTAGCGAAATTCCTTGTCGGGTAAGTTCCGACCCGCACGAAAGGCGTAACGATTTGGGCACTGTCTCAACGAGAGACTCGGTGAAATCATAGTACCGGTGAAGATGCCGGTTACCCGCGACAGGACGGAAAGACCCCGTGGAGCTTTACTGTAGCCTGATATTGAAATTCGGTACAGTTTGTACAGGATAGGTAGGAGCCTTAGAAGCGTGAGCGCTAGCTTACGTGGAGGCATTGGTGGGATACTACCCTAATTGTATTGGATTTCTAACCCGCAACTCTTATCGAGTTGGGAGACAGTGTCAGGCGGGCAGTTTGACTGGGGCGGTCGCCTCCTAAAGTGTAACGGAGGCGCTCAAAGGTTCCCTCAGAATGGTTGGAAATCATTCATAGAGTGTAAAGGCATAAGGGAGCTTGACTGCGAGACCTACAAGTCGAGCAGGGTCGAAAGACGGACTTAGTGATCCGGTGGTTCCGCATGGAAGGGCCATCGCTCAACGGATAAAAGCTACCCCGGGGATAACAGGCTTATCTCCCCCAAGAGTTCACATCGACGGGGAGGTTTGGCACCTCGATGTCGGCTCATCGCATCCTGGGGCTGTAGTCGGTCCCAAGGGTTGGGCTGTTCGCCCATTAAAGCGGTACGCGAGCTGGGTTCAGAACGTCGTGAGACAGTTCGGTCCCTATCCGTCGTGGGCGTAGGAAATTTGAGAGGCGCTGTCCTTAGTACGAGAGGACCGGGATGGACATACCTCTGGTGTACCAGTTGTCGTGCCAACGGCATAGCTGGGTAGCTATGTATGGACGGGATAAGTGCTGAAAGCATCTAAGCATGAAGCCCCCCTCAAGATGAGATTTCCCAACTTCGGTTATAAGATCCCTCAAAGATGATGAGGTTAATAGGTTCGAGGTGGAAGCGTAGCGATACGTGGAGCTGACGAATACTAATCGATCGAAGACTTAATCAAATTAGTTCATAAGGTAATGCTTGTGAAAATCTACTTACTATCTAGTTTTGAATGTATAACATTCAAAGTCACTTTACGAAGTGAAAACGTTTGACATAAAGTAAAACATTGTTTGGTGACAATAGCAAAGAGGTCACACCTGTTCCCATGCCGAACACAGAAGTTAAGCTCTTTAGCGCCGATGGTAGTCGGACTTACGTTCCGCGAGAGTAGGACGTTGCCAAGCAAACTTGCCCCAAGTACTTTAAGTACTTGGGGTTTTTTGTGATATAGGAGATGGGATGACGTGCTTTATCAATCGTATCCCACCGGTCATTTTATTAAATTAATAAGGAATAAAGCATTTTATTTTCGTTAATATAGATGTTTTTAGTATCAAATTGGTTAATGTTTGCTTTGAGTTGTTCTAAATCATGATGATATTTAAGCTGAATACCAATAATGACAGTACCTGTATTTTGCGACGCTTTTTTGAGATATTCAAACTTAGTAATATCATCATCAGGACCTAACACATCATTTACAAACTGTTTAAGTGCACCAGGTCGTTGAGGGAAGTTTAAAATAAAGTAATGCTTCATTTCTTCAAATAGCAATGAACGTTCTTCGATTTCTTTCATTCGATTAATGTCATTGTTCCCGCCACTGATTACACAGACTACTGTTTTGCCTTTTATTTGTTCTTTATAATGTTCAAGTGCGCTTACACTCAGTGCGCCTGCAGGTTCAGCAACAATGGCTTGTTTAGAATACATATCTAAAATTGTAGAACAAACGGCGCCTTCATCAACTAGTACGTAATCATCTATGAAATTTTTACAAATGTTGAAAGTCAGTGCGCCTACTTTAGCTACAGAGGCACCATCAACAAATTTATCAATATTTTCTAACCGCACAATGCGATTTTGTGAAACAGATTGAAACATACTGCTTGCGCCTAATGGCTCCACACCAATACATTGTGTAGAAGGAGAGTAGGCTTTAAAATATGTGGACACACCTGACATTAAGCCACCACCACCAATTGCTCCGAAGACATAATCAAATTCAATTTGATTGTCATGTGCTTGGTTAATAATTTCTTTTGCAATTGTACCTTGGCCTGCGATGGTATAGAGATTGTCAAAAGGATCGATAAATGTCATTTGATGCTTTTCAGTGTAGTGCAATGCTTCTTTTAAACAATCATCAAATGTATCACCAATGAGTTTAATTTCAACGTTCGTATCTCCAAAAAATTTCACTTGATTAATTTTTTGGTTAGGTGTAGTGACAGGCATGAATATCACAGCATTTAAATTGAGTTGGCGTGCTGTAAATGCCACACCTTGTGCATGATTACCTGCACTTGCACAAGTAATGCCTTGAGCTTGTTGCTCTGTTGTAAGTACAGAAATAGCATTATAAGCACCACGTAGTTTAAATGAGCGTACCCATTGTAAATCTTCACGTTTTAAATAGACATTACATTGATATTTTAATGACAAATAATGATCTCGTTCTAGAGGCGTAGTTTTAACGGTATCTTTAATACGTAAAAAAGCTTCATCTATCTCATTTGTACTTAATGTCGGGGTTGTCACTGTCATAGTATCTCTCCTTTAATGGTTTAATTCATAAGCTTCTATGTCCTTTTCATAAGCTAGTGTGATGGCAATATCATCTAAGCCATTGATAAATTTATGTTTCCATCGTTCTTCAATTTCGAAATGGAATTGATGTCCATTTGCATGAACGACTTGTTTGGGCAAATCAATTGTAATTACTTCGGCTTCTACGATTTTTTGCCTTGCTTCATCATCTAATCGTATAGGTAACAAGGCATTTTTTGTGCAATTCATATAAAAAATATCACTAAAACTTTTGGCAATTACAACTTGGAAGCCATAGTCTTTAAGCGCCCACGCAGCATGTTCACGACTTGAGCCACAGCCAAAGTTATCTCCAGTTACTAATATTGTGGCATCTTCATAAGGCGCTTGATTTAAAATGAACGCTGGATTGGGTTCACCATTTTTTAAATAGCGCCATTCATCAAACAGAAAGGGTCCAAAGCCTGTTTTTGTTATGCGTTTGAGGTGTACTTTAGGTATGATTTGGTCAGTATCAATATTGTCGTGAAATAAAGGAACAACTTTCCCAGAATATCGTGTAAAGGGTTTAATTTCCATCATAGTGATTTTGCCACCTTTCTTACATCTACAAAGTGCCCATGAATCGCTGCAGCTGCAGCCATGGCAGGTGAAACTAAATGCGTACGTGCACCTTTACCTTGGCGACCTTCAAAATTGCGGTTACTTGTGGACGCACAATGGACGCCGTCTGGAACTTGATCTGGATTCATACCTAAGCACATACTACATCCTGGTTCACGCCATTCAAATCCTGCTTCTTTGAAAAGGGTATCAATACCTAATGATTCGGCTTGTTTTTTTACTTGTCTTGAACCAGGAACGACGATAGCGGTAATGTTTGGATGGACTTTACGTCCTTTAATAAAATGACTGGCTTCAATAAGGTCAGACAAGCGCGCGTTAGTACATGAGCCTAAAAATACATAGCCTAAAGGTATATCTTTAGCAGTTTGTCCGGGTTGTAACGACATATATTGATACGCACGCGCATCATTGCCATTTTTAATTTCAGGAAATGGTGAGGAAAAGTTACCGCCCATTTCAGGACTTGTTCCCCAAGTGACTTGAGGTTCTAGGTGTGATACATCAAGTGAAATGACTTTATCGAAGTGCGCGTCTTTATCACTATACAATTTTTGCCAATGAGTGCGTTGATGCTCTAAGTTATGAATATAAGGTCGTCCTTCAAGGTACGTGTAGGTCGTGTCATCCGGGCGTACAAGGCCGTATTTAGCGCCAGCTTCAATTGCCATATTACATAGTGTCATTCGACTTTCCATAGAAAGTGCTTCTATCGTTTCACCGGCAAACTCTAGCGCATAGCCTGTTCCAAAGTCGACACCGTATTGGCTGATTAAGTACAAGATAATATCTTTTGCGTATACACCTTGAGGCAAGTCACCTGTAACTTCAATTTTTAAATTTTTAGGTTTAATTTGCCAGAGCGTTTGTGTAGCGAAAACGTGTTCCACTTCACTTGTTCCAATTCCGAAAGCAATAGCTCCAAATGCGCCGTGTGTGGCAGTATGAGAGTCTCCACATACGATTGTTTTTCCGGGCTGTGTTAATCCCATTTCAGGTCCAACCATATGAACAATTCCTTGCTCGTCAGAACCCATATCGAACAATTTCACATCAAAATCTTTACAATTTTGCTGTAGCGCACGAATTTGATTGTTTGCAATCTCATCTTGAATATTAAAAATATCGACAGTAGGCACGTTATGATCTAAAGTTGCAAATGTTAAATCAGGTCGGCGTAAGGTTCTATTTTGCAATCTCAAACCTTCAAAAGCTTGAGGAGAGGTGACCTCATGAATAAGGTGTAAATCAATATATAACAGTTGAGGTTCACCTTCTACTCCGGTAATGACATGATTTTGCCAAATTTTGTCAAATAGCGTTTGTCCCATATTTACGCCTCCTTGATGTACTGTTTTACTAGTTTAAAAATATCGTGCGTGGTGTGTTGACCGTTAAGGTCTTCGGTTGTATGATTTTGAGCGATGAGTTGTTGAATGCAAGTTTCAAGCATATCCGCAACATGACTGAGTTCAAATGTTTCTCTTAAACACATCGATAACGATAAAAGCATGCCAAAGGGATTAGCTTTATTTTGACCGGCGATGTCCGGCGCAGAACCGTGAATAGGTTCATATAATCTAAGACCGTGTTGTCCCAAACTAGCAGAAGGGGATAGTCCTAAAGAACCTGGCAACATAGAGGCTTCATCACTTAATATATCTCCAAATAAATTTTCAGTGACGATAACATCAAATTGTTGTGGGTTTTGTATGAGTTTCATACTACAGGCATCGACTAAAAGATGTTCAAGTTCAACTTCAGGATACTGTTTTGCGACTGCTTCAATAGTGCGGCGCCATAATTTACTACTTGCAAGGACATTTTCTTTATCGACAGATGTGACTTTATATCGCCGTGTCTTTGCAAGTTGAAATGCAACATGTGCAATATTTTCAATTTCTGATTGTGTATACACTAGTGTATCCGTAGCACTGTCCGTATCTAAAATTCGGGGTTCACCAAAGTAAATACCTCCTGTTAATTCACGAACGATAATGAAATCAGTATTTTCTATAATCGCTGGTTTTAGTGGAGAAAGTTTAACCATTTCTGGCAAAACCTTTGTTGGACGGATATTAGCAAAAAGTTTTAAAGAATGTCGTAATTTCAATAAACCTTGTTCAGGACGAACGGGTGCCATTTGCCATTTAGGTCCACCAATTGCTCCTAAAAGAATCGCATGCGCATTTTTACAAGCAGTTAGTGTAGATTCTGGAAGCGGTATCCCAAGTTGGTCTATAGCGCAACCACCTAAAAGATGTTCCTCAAGTTCGTATTCAAATTGAAATTTTTGAGATAATTGTTGTAATACTTCTAGTGTCCCAGACATGATTTCAGGACCGATACCATCACCTGCTAGTGCGACAAGACGCTTTGTCATAAGGCTACACCTCTATTTCCTTTCTAGTTGTGACAGCTTTTGATGATGCTTCGACGTAAGCTTTACAAGAAGCATAAATAATATCATGGTCAAAACCGACACCGTTGAATATTTCATTTTCAAACTTAATGGCTACGCGTACTTCAGCTTGTGCATCAGAGCCTTCAGTAATCGCCTCGATACGATAATCTATAAGTTCAGGTTGAATATTAAATATACGATCTACAGCATTATAGATAGAAACTATTGACCCTGTACCAATACTTGAATCTTGATAGGTTTGACCGTCTTTATCTTTTAAGACGACAACAGCACTTTGAAGCCCATTAGAAACAAATTGTAATTGTAAAGCATCCAATTGATAATGCGCATGTAATTCATGTGACGTACCTTGAATTAACGCGTGAATATCGTGATCAGTCACTTGTTTTTTCTTATCTGCAATATTTTTAAATGCTTTAAATAATACTTTTTGTTTTTCGGCGTCAATGTCATAACCAAGTTGTTTTAATTTTTCTTGGAAAGCATGTTTTCCGGATAATTTACCAAGTGGAAGCTCAGTTTGTTTGATACCCACTAATTGAGGGGTCATAATTTCATATGTTTCCGGATTTTTAAGGAAACCGTCTTGATGAATGCCTGATTCGTGACTAAAGGCATTTCTACCTACAATTGCTTTGTTGCGTGGAACGGCTAGTCCTGCATAGCGTGCGACTAAATCTGAAGTGGCTTTTGTTTGATTGAGCTGAATGTTAGATTCGATTTTATAATGGTCTTGACGTACATAGAGTGCTAAAGCTATCTCTTCAAGAGCAGTATTGCCTGCACGTTCTCCAATCCCATTAACTGCACCTTCAATGCGTTTGGCGCCATTTTCAATTGCAGCCATACTATTTGCAACCGCAAGTCCAAGATCATCATGACAATGCGCACTAAAGATAATTTCATTTTCAGATTGGTTTGTTTCAATGAGTGTTTTGAAAATATGTCCGTATTCTGTAGGATAACTATATCCTACAGTGTCCGGTATATTAATTACTGTTGCACCTGCATCTACCGCAGCTTGAACGCTTTCAATAAGAAAAGGTAATGGGGTGCGTGTCGCATCTTCAGGTGAAAACTGTACAACGTCGAATAATGTTTTAGCGTACGTCACATGTTGTGTAATAGAGGAGAGGACTTCACTTTCTGTCATATTCAGTTTTGACTCCAAATGAATTGGACTTGTAGCGATAAAGACATGAATTGACGGATTGACGGCTTCTTTAGTCGCTTCATAAACGGCATCAATATCAGATTGCTTGCAGCGTGCTAAGCCTGTTACAGTTGCTTTTTTTAAAGTTTGTGCGATGGCTTTAACTGAGTCAAAACTGCCTTGACTTGAAGCGGGGAATCCAGCTTCAATAACATCTACGCCCCAAAGCTCAAGTTGTTTAGCGATAGCTAAGCGTTCATCAAATGAAAAACTTACGCCAGGGGTTTGTTCTCCATCTCTTAATGTGGTATCAAAAATTTGAATATGACTTTTCATAATGAACAACTCCTTTTATAAATGATTTACTTTTGTATTTGCTTGGACTTAATAAATGGCATCATTTCACGTAAATCTTTGCCAACTTGAGTAATTTGATGGTCTTCTTGCTGTTGTCTCATAGATTTAAATTCTTTAAATCCATTTTGATTGTCCTGAATAAAACGATCACTAAAAGCGCCAGATTGAATATCTTTCAAGACCGCTTTCATATTGGCTTTTGTATCTTCTGTAATCACTCTTGGACCTGAAACATAATCGCCGAATTCTGCTGTGTTAGAAATGGAGTAGCGCATATTTTCTAGGCCGCCTTCATAGAGCAAGTCTACGATAAGTTTCATTTCATGTAAGACTTCGAAATAGGCAATTTCAGGTTGATAACCTTCTTCAACTAACACTTCAAAACCACTTTGAATCAATCGTGTAACCCCGCCACATAAAACGGCTTGCTCACCAAATAAATCTGTTTCTGTTTCTTCTTTGTACGATGTCTCCAACACACCTGCACGTGTTGCCCCAATGCCTTTTGCATAACTTAAAGCGATATCTCGAGCTTGGCCTGAGGCATCTTGATGTACCGCAAATAAAGCCGGAACAGCTGAACCTTCCGTAAATGTCCGTCTTACTAAATGTCCTGGACCTTTTGGTGCAACTAAAAATACGTCAACATCTTCTGGTGGCTGAATAACATTGAAATGAATATTGAAACCATGAGCAAAGGCAAGTGCATTGTGAGCGTGTAAATGCGGTTTGATTTCTTGTTCATAAACCTCGCCTTGAATTTCATCAGGTAATAACACCATTACGACATCTGCTTGTTCAGTCGCTTCATTTACGGGATAGACATCAAAGCCATCTTTTTTGGCTTGATCAAAAGAGCGACCAGGACGGATACCAATAATGACGTCATAACCGTTATCTTTTAAGTTTTGGGCATGGGCATGACCTTGAGATCCATAACCAATAATTGCAATTTTTTTACCTTGTAACGCATCTTTTTCTACAGTTTGATCGTAATATACTTTTGTCATAATAAATTCCTCCTGAAATGGTTTGCTTGTGTAAATTTAAATAATACCTGCTGTTCCTGAGCGTGAGACTTGGTCAATATCCAATGATGATAGATCATCTAAAAGGTTGTCTAATGTGTATTGTGGACCTGCAGCTTGTAAATAAATGTAGCCTTGGTCTTCCTTTAAAATGGTCACTAGCGCATCATAGGGATGAATGATTTTTTCAAAATGCGAAAAGTCGGATGGTGTTTTAAGTTTGATTAATAACAATTCACGATTGAATGTATTAGTATCTGTAATATCTTCAACAATGAGCGTATTAACTTGTTTTTTGAGTTGTTGAATAATCGTACGTGTCACTTGTTCGTTCGGCACATCAGCTACGAATGTAATTTCAGTTAAACCTTCTTCACGTGTTGGACTGGCCGCGATATTCACAATATTGAATTGACGACGTACAAAAAGGCTTGTGAGTCGATTGAGCGTACCAGCTTTATCAAAAACTTTTAATTTGAATGTGCGTCTCATAATAGCCCCTCCATTTCATGGTTGGCTTTGCCACTTGGTACCATTGGTAAAACAGGTTCGGTAGGCGAAATTCTTACTTCAATAAATGCAGGGCCCTCGTAATTAAACGCTTCTTCCAGTTTTGACTCTAGCACGGAAGGTGTATCGACCAAATAGGTCTTAACGCCATATGCTTCAACGAGTTTTATAAAATCTGGTTGATCATTAAACACTGAGTGAGAGAAGCGCTGACTAAAAAATTTATCTTGCCACTGTTTTACCATTCCGAGTGTACCGTTATTGATAAGCACGACTTTAATGTTGAGTTGATATTCTTTTAGAAGTGCTAATTCTTGATTTGTCATTTGAAACCCACCATCACCGACAAACGTCACTACTGTTGAATCTGGTTCGGCAAATTGTGCGCCGATGGCAGAGGGGATACCAAATCCCATTGTGCCTAAGCCGCCACTAGTGATTAACTGGCCGTGAGAACGGAAAGGATAAAATTGCGCAACCCACATTTGATGTTGTCCTACATCAGTACTAACGAGTGCTTCACCGTTTGTCAGTTCACCAATATATTCAATCGCACGTTGCGGTTTACTAAATGTTTCGTCATTGTCGTTTGAATATTTAAAAGGATGCTTACGTTTAAAGCTTGCCACTTCTTCTAACCATGACTGATGTTTAAATGAAAAACCTTCAAACTTTAAAAGTTGTTCTAATACGAGTTTTACATCTGCGACAATGCCTAAATCAGTTTCGATGATTTTATTAATTTCAGATGGGTCAATATCTACATGAATAATTTTTGCATTTTTTGCAAACTCATCTGGTTTACTTGCAAGACGATCATCAAAACGTGAGCCAAAGTTAATGAGTAAATCACATTCAGTAATGGCCATATTGCTAGCATAAGAACCATGCATCCCGCCCAT
The DNA here is from genome assembly GCF_020883535.1 of Staphylococcus ratti. Classification (NCBI taxonomy): domain Bacteria; kingdom Bacillati; phylum Bacillota; class Bacilli; order Caryophanales; family Staphylococcaceae; genus Staphylococcus; species Staphylococcus ratti. Next base: position 761,059 of record NZ_CP086654.1, read on the forward strand.
GCCTAAAAATAAAGGATGTTCGTAAGGGAGGGCGCCCAAGCCGTGAAGTGTGGTGGCTACCGGGATTTGATGTCGATCGACAAATTTTAATAAAGCATCATTGGCACGCGAAAAGTTGACGCCAGCACCTGCTAAAATTAAAGGTTTATGTGAAGACTTTAAATAGTCACGTAATTTTTGAATTTCATCGATAGTAGGTTCTTCATTAACTTGATATCCAGGCGTATGAACAGTAGCATCATGCGTTGTGTCTGTCGCAAGGATTCCCATATCTTTTGGAAAGTCAATAACAACAGGTCCTTTGCGACCAGAATTGGCAACGTAAAAGGCTTCTTTAACAATTCTAGGAATTTCTTTAACATCATTAATTTGATAATTGTGTTTAGTGATTGGTGTAGTCATAGAGAGTAAATCCGCTTCTTGAAAAGCGTCTTTACCGATACCTGGTGTAGCGACTTGTCCAGTAATAACGACTAAGGGCAAGGAATCACTATAGGCATCAGCAATACCGGTAAGCGTATTGGTAGCGCCAGGGCCACTGGTGACAACAACTACACCGGGTTTTCCACTAACTCGTGCATAGCCTTCAGCTGCATGTACTGCTCCTTGTTCGTGACGATAGAGAATATGTGGTATGCGCCCTTCGTAAAAGGAATCGTACAATGGCAGAACAGCACCACCAGGATAACCAAAAATATATTCAACGTTTTCTTCTAAAAATGCATCGATGAGTAATTCTGAACCAGACTTTAACAATGGTGTTTCTAACTCGGCCTCTGGCGTATAGGGTTCAAATTCAATTGCGTCTATTATTTTTTCTTGTTTTGACATGAAATTTCCCTCCATTTTTTAAAGTAAGTGTTCTGGGACTTGCATGATGCCACCGGTATTAGCGCTTGTCACTAATGCTGTGTACCGTGCAAGGTAACCAGTTTTGACTTTAGCTTTAAATGGTGCAATGTGTTCACGACGCTCTGCTAAAAGTTGCGAATCTACATGTAAATCAAGTGTTCTATTGAGTAAATCAATCGTGATTTCATCACCATCTTCAATCAGTCCAATCGGTCCACCTGAAGCGGCTTCCGGAGAAATATGACCTACAGCAATTCCGCGTGTTGCCCCTGAAAAACGACCATCTGTAATTAAAGCGACATCTTTTCCTAATCCACGTCCTACGATGGAAGAGGTAGGTGCTAACATTTCAGGCATACCTGGTCCCCCTTTAGGTCCTTCATAGCGAATAACAACGACATGACCAGCGCGTACAGTATGATTATCAATCGCTTTCACAGCTTCATCATGGCTATTAAAACAAATCGCTGTTCCTTTAAAAGTTTTAATACTTGGGTCTACGCCGCCAACTTTAATGACTGCACCATCTGGAGCAATATTGCCATAGAGAATAGATAATCCACCTTCTTTATCATAAGGATTGTCCAGTCGGTGAATGACCTCCGCATTTTTAATTTCTTTTCCTTCATTATTTTCTCGAAGTGTCTTACCTGTGACTGTGATACGATCCGCATTTAAAACGTCATCTTTTTTCATTAATTCATTGATAATGGCAGGTACACCGCCAGCTAGATGTACATCTTCCATAGAATATGAAGAGCTTGGCGCAATTTTTGATAAATAAGGTGTCTTTTTGGCAATTTCATTAATACGATGCAAGTCATAATCAATACCTGCTTCATTTGCGATTGCTAATGTATGTAGAACCGTATTAGTAGAACCGCCCATGGCCATATCTAACGCAAAAGCATCGTCTATCGCTTCTTTTGTGACAATGTCTCTTGGTTTTAAATCATTTTTTACATTTTCAACAAGTTGTTTCGCTGCTTGTTCAATCAGACGTTTACGTTCATCACCAACAGCGAGTGCTGTACCATTGTAAGGGAGCGCAAGACCGAGTACTTCCATAAGACAGTTCATAGAATTGGCTGTAAACATTCCTGAGCAAGAACCGCATGTAGGACATGCATTTTGTTCCATTTCTAAAAAGGCTTCTTTAGATAAGTTACCTTCTTTAAAAGCACCGACTGCTTCAAACATTGATGATAAAGTTAACGCTTTACCTTGCGAGGACAAACCAGCTTTCATTGGACCACCTGAACAAAAGACTGCTGGAACATTGGTTCTCATCGCTGCAAGCAACATACCAGGTGTGATTTTGTCGCAGTTTGGAATGTAGAATACACCATCAAACCAATGGGCATTAATGACCGTTTCAGCAGCATCTGCGATAATTTCACGACTAGGTAAGGAGTAACGCATTCCAATGTGACCCATTGCAATGCCATCATCGACGCCGATAGTATTAAATTCAAAAGGAATGCCTCCAGCTTCTCGAATAGCTTTTTTAGCAATATCGCCTAATTCTCTAAGATGGACATGTCCAGGGACAATATCGATATAGGAATTACATATCGCGATAAATGGTTTATTCATATCAGTAGGGGATTTAATTTGTCCCGTTGCGTGTAAAAGACTTCTCGCTGGCGCTTGATGATCGCCTTTTTTAATCATGTCACTTCTCATGGAATGACCTCCCTTATCAGTTTAGAAAATAAAAAATGCGTCCCAATTTTAAATTGGGACGCATCCGCTAAGTCCCATTCAAGTAGAAATAGGACTTAAGTGATTAGTAATCAAGCTACTAATACTCTAGTCCTGAGCGCAATAATAAAATGACAATATTTTGTTGTTGGACGTTTACATTTGTGAAAGTCATATGAATTACGCTCCTCTCCTGAATGGTATATCAATATCAATAGTTAGAATTGAAAGAATTGTCTAAAAATTTATGTTTTTAATTTACCTTATTCAAAATGGGATGTCAACATTAAATTTGAAATTTCTGAAAAATTAATTTCGAAGCAGGCTAAAAACTCTATACAGTCAAGAATTAAAAAATTTGTTACAATAGATAAGAAAATCGAATCAGGAGTAAATCAATGATTAAGATAAATAATTTAGATGACTTACAAATATTCTCAGAAAAATTGACATCTCAATTAAGCGCAGGCGACGTCATATTATTAGAAGGCGATCTTGGCGCAGGCAAAACGACACTGAGTCAAATGGTTGGACGTGCTCTAGGCGTGACACGTACGATTAATTCACCGACTTTTAACATTATTAAATCCTATCAAGGAACACATCTAGCATTTCATCATATGGATTGTTATCGGTTAGAAGACTCGGATGAAGATTTAGGTTTTGATGAATATTTCGAAGATGAAGCAGTGACGATGATAGAGTGGAGTCAATTTATTCAAGACTTTTTACCTGAGGTATTTTTGAAATTGACGATTCATGTTGAAGATAATCATGCAAGAACGATTCAAATTGATGCATCCGGTGCCCATTATGTACAAATAAAGGAGGCGCTTGAACATGATTAGTTTACTTATTGACAGTTCTAATCAATCTTTATCGGTAGCGATAATGGAAAATGATAACGTGCTTGCTTCAGAAACAACAGTTGAAAAAAGAAATCATTCTGTCCAACTCATGCCTAAAGTGAAAAAGTTATTAGAAAAACTTAACTTAACACCGCAAAATTTAGAGGCTATTATCGTAGCAAAAGGCCCAGGATCATACACAGGTTTACGAATCGGGGTCACAACAGCAAAAACTTTAGCATATACGTTGAATATCCCATTATATGGTGTCTCTTCTTTGCAAGCACTAGCTGCAACGATTAGTGATGAGACAAAAACGATTGTTCCAATATTTAATGCACGTAGAGGATTTGTTTTTGCAGGTGTTTACCAATGGCATAATCAAATATTAACGCCTCTAATCGCCGATCAATATATAGAAATGGATCAACTGATTACACAAGTAGCGGCATATGACAATATTGTATTTGTTGGTGAAGATGTCCAAGTATTTGAAACAAAGCTTGCGTCTTTTGAAACGCAAAACAACGTACCACAAGCTGAAAAAATGTTTCAATTACGAGGCGAAGCTGTAAATGTTCATAAGTTTGTCCCATCTTATTTAAAACTATCGGAGGCGGAACAAAATTGGATGAAGCAACAATCAAGCGAGAATTGAACATTCGACGCATGACAACAGATGATGTGCCATCTGTTTTTGAAATTGAACGCGTTAGTTTTAATGACAGTTCATGGACAAAAGATGCATTTTATCATGAAATTGAAGAGAATAATTTTGCACATTATTTTGTGATTGAATATCATGATGAGATTATTGCATATTTAGGCTCTTGGATTGTCGTAGACCAAGCACAGATCACGACAGTCGCCGTAAAACCAGAATATCGAGGCTATGGCCTAGGACAGTTATTGTTAGAATATGTGATGACTTACAGTTCGCAAGTAGCAAATATGATGAGTTTAGAAGTTAGAACAGAAAATTTAGTCGCTCAGCACATTTATCAAAAAATGGGCTTTGAATTTGGGGGCCGTCGCGCTAATTATTATGGAGAAGGAGAAGATGCTTTAGTGATGTGGGTGAATTTAAAATGACACAAAATGTAAGAATTTTAGCGATAGAAACGAGCTGTGATGAAACAAGTGTTAGTGTTATTGATAATGGTACACATTTAATGAGCAACAGTGTGTTAAGTCAGATTGATAGTCATAAACGTTTTGGAGGCGTTGTCCCAGAAGTAGCGAGTAGACATCATGTTGAAAACATGACATTAATGATTGAAGATGCACTTCAAAACGCGTCGTGTACGATGGAGGAAATTGACGCTGTTGCTGTGACGCAAGGCCCAGGTCTTATAGGGGCTTTACTTGTAGGGGTGAATGCTGCAAAAGCACTGGCATTTGCGCATCAAAAACCACTCATTCCGGTACATCATATTGCTGGACATGTGTATGCTAATCAATTGGAAGAAGGGTTAAAGTTTCCGCTCATTGCTTTAATCGTATCTGGTGGACATACAGAACTTGTTTATATGAAAGATCATCTTGATTTTAAAATTATCGGTGAAACAAGAGATGATGCTGTAGGTGAAGCTTATGATAAAGTTGCACGTACGATTAATCTTCCTTATCCCGGCGGGCCACATGTCGATCGTTTAGCACAGATCGGAGAAGATACGTATCATTTCCCACGTGTTTGGTTAGAACCTGACAGTTATGATTTTAGTTTTAGTGGTTTAAAAAGTGCTGTCATTAACAAAATACACAACCTCAAACAAAAAGGTGAAATGCCGATACCAGAAAATGTTGCTGCGAGTTTTCAAAATAGTGTCGTTGAAGTGCTTGTAGGTAAAGCGATGCGCGCTTGTGAAGCCTACCAAGTCAAGCAACTGATTGTTGCTGGAGGCGTAGCAAGTAATAAAGGTTTGAGAACAGCATTAAAATCAGCAACGGCAGAACGTGGAATTACTTTAACAATACCGAACCCTTCACTTTGTACAGATAATGCTGCAATGATAGGAGCAGCGGCCTATTACATTTATCAAAAAGGAATTTTAGCGGATTTAGATTTAAATGGTAAGAACCAAATGGATATCGAAATGTATCGTAACAATAACATCGCCGAACAGTTGTTTTAACTGTCCGGCGATGTTTTTTTAGCGGCTTCAAAACGTTGAACGCGCTTTTTAGCATCAGTATAGATTTCATTTGGGAATTTCATAAGTCGAATGAGTTCTAGCGCGTTTCGCGTATTGGCAGGTCCTTCTTTAAGTGTGTAATCAAAATGAATACGGTCTTTCTCAATCGTTTCATTAAAGTGACAGTTATGATAAATACTGTTCAATTGATACGTTAACTCAATGTCATGTGTCGCTGCGAATACTTTTAATTGCGGATATTGAGCCAAGTAAGTAAGCGCTGAAGTTGAAGCGGCAACGCGTTCAGCTGTGTTCGTACCTTTAAAAATTTCATCAATAAAGTAATAATGTGTCAATTGACTATCAATTGCTAATAATCGTTTAAGAGATTTGATTTCAGCCATAAAATAACTGTCTCCAGAAAGAACATCATCTGCATTGGCCATCGTCGTTTTAATAATACCAGGTTGATACTGAAAGTGTTCAGCTGTTACAGTATTGGCTGCTTGCGCTAAAATCAAATTGACAGCGATTGCTTTCATAAAAGTAGATTTACCTGAAGCATTAGATCCCGTTAAAAGGACATTCTGTTTAAAAACAAAGTCATTCGGAACAGCGTCTTCAATTAATGGATGTGTTAAACGGCTAAATTTGAAATTATCGTGATGCGTAGGAGTTGTGCAACCACCATGATGATAACGCCATTGTTCTATAGCAAGCAAACTATCAAGCTCTCCTATATAGCGATAACATGCGTGTATCGTCTCTTGGTTCTCTTTAAATCGTTTGATAAGTAAATGATAAAGATGAATATCTATCAAGAAAGTATATTTAACCATTAACACGAAATAACCTGGCAATGTAGTTACTTTTAAAAGTAAAAAACGCCAACGATTAACGTGATTGAGCGCGCTTAAATCAGATTTAAAAGAGAAAGATAAAGGTAGTTTTTTTAATTCTTTTAAAGTATAGATGACACGTCCAGTAAAAAATAGACTGTCTATATCTCTCTCAACATAATGTTTAAACCTTAGACTTACTACATAATTAAGCAGTAAAGAAAAAAGGAACGCAAAAATACCGATTGGGACATGAAAAAACATTATGCCAATACTTAATAAAGGCAACAAAGAAAATAAGTAATAAATGGAATGGAAGCGGTGTTGATAGTGCGACCAATCGTACTTAGGATAGATTTGTTTGCCAAGTTTCGCAAGTAATGTCACCAATCTATGATGTAAAGTCTCATCGTGCTTGATTTCTTCCCATAATGAAAAATGCGTTAAGGAAGATTGTAATCTTAATACATGATATAAGTGATTTTCTCCAATTGAAGTATATGTATAGTTCAAGGAATGAAAAACATGGTTCATATTTAAGTCAGACCAAGTTTTATCATCTATCCAACGCGAGGTATTTTGCTTTTTAGTAGTCAAAACTTCAAACACTTTAAAATAAGTATCATAAAATGCATACGGTCGTTCAATATCATCGTAGATATCTTTATGTTTTAAATGTTGTTTGATAGATTTACGAAATTGATAACGTTGACGAATTTCAGTTATAAGCATCACCGTCAATATAGCGATAATTAATAAAATAAAGAAATAAAAATCTGGAGACATGTTCACACTCCTTCAAATAATTAAAATGAATAAATTATATATATATTACGAATAGATTATATCATAATGGTTAAGTATAACAAATTTGGAAAAGTCAATAGGGAACATGCGTGCTTATACACAGTTTGTTAACAACATGTGTATAAGTAGGAGGATTTTTACGATGGTTTTGTGTGTAACTTGTGTATAAAAGAGTGCGCATCATTACTAAAAAATGTGGATATTGTGGATAGGTGTGTGGACAGTTGAAATTTAAAGCTATGTAGGAAGGGACAATTGTCTATAATTTGTGAAAATAAAACCATCCAGAGTGACAAAATACACTCTGGATGATGTGTTAATTTTCATATGCGCTTAACATAAGTTGTAATTCTTCCCATTTCTGCATCGTTTGTTCTAGATTTTGTTCGGTCGTAAGTCTTACATTTGCCAAACGTGCCGTTTCTTCATAGTCATTAAGCGTATTTTCGGAAGCCATTTCATTGTCGATATGTTCGATTTCACTTTCATAAGTTTCGATTAATGCTTCGTATTCTTCAATTTGTCGTTCGATTTTTCGTTTTTCATTTCTTAAAGCTTTTTGATCTTGATAATCATTGGTCGTAGATAGGGTGGAAGATTCTGAGTGGCTTTGATTTTGAGCGTCGTGTTCAGTCAAAGCACGTTGCTGCGCTGTTTTTTCAAGGTAATACGTATAATCACCTTGAATAAACTGACCGCCGTCCACATCTAAATCAAAAATTTTATTAGCTAAAGCATCGATAAAATAGCGATCATGAGAGACGAAAATTAATGTCCCTTTGAACTGTTGTAAAGCATGTTCTAGCATTTCTTTTGAGTCAATGTCTAAATGATTTGTAGGTTCATCTAGAATAAGGACGTTATTTTTTTCTAACATGAGTAGCGCAAGTTGTAGTCTTGCTTTTTCTCCCCCAGATAAATCGCTAATCATCTTTTTGACCTCTTCTTGTGTAAATAGAAAGCGGCCTAAAACAGCTCGAATATCTTTTTCTTGCATATGACGATACTGATTCCAAACAAAGTCTAAAATGGAGTTGTTTGATGTAAATTCAGCTTGTTTTTGATCATAATAACCTACTTTTAAATTAGAACCATGGCTAATATGGCCTGATAAGGCAGGTAGTTGCATAGCTAACGTTTTTATAAATGTAGACTTCCCGATACCGTTCGGTCCGATAACGCCGATGCGGTCACCTTTTGAAATTTCTAATGAAATCGGTTGCGTAATTGGTGTAGTATAACCAATTTCTAAATTTTGAACATGCATGACATCATTACCAGTATTACGCTCGAAATCAAATTGAATATTAGCACTTTTAGCATCTAACATTGGCTTTTCAATACGTTCCATTTTTTCTAATATTTTACGTCGGCTTTTAGCCATACCACTCGTTGATGCACGAGTAATATTTTTTTCTACAAAAGTTTCAAGGCGTTTCATTTCACTTTGTTGACGTTCATATTCAGCCATACGTTTTTCATAATATTGATCACGAAGTTGAACATATTTGGCATAGTTCCCTTTATAATGTTTTACTTCACCTAGCGCAACATCATACACTTGAGTAACAATTTTATCTAGGAAGTAGCGATCGTGAGAAATAATAATAATTGCGCCACTAAAAAACTTCAAATAATCTTCAAGCCATTCTGTCGTTTCCATATCAAGGTGGTTTGTAGGTTCATCTAAGAGAAGTAAATCAGGCTCGCTTAATAGCATTTGTGCAAGTGATAAGCGTGTTTTTTGGCCACCACTGAAATCATTAATGGCTCTATCATAGTCTGCTTCAGTAAAATTCAAGCCGTTAAGTACTGTTTTTATTTTACTTTCATATTGATAGCCTTCCATTTGTTCAAACTGATTAGATAACGATTCATAGTTATTTAAATGCTTTTGATATTCTAAAGTCTCATAGTGGTCAGCATGTTGACTTAACCAATCTGTTTCTTGTTGCATCCTTTGTGCAATTGCCTCAACTTCTTTGAAAGGTTTAGCCATTTCTTCAAAAACTGTGTTATCTGTATCTAGTGTCATTTGTTGCGTTAAATAGCCTAATTTTAGACCTTTAACTTTTGAAATATGACCGCTATCATAGCCCTCAACCCCCGCAATAATCTTCATTAAGGTTGATTTTCCAGCTCCATTTCGACCTACAATGCCAATACGTTCTCCCGTTTGTATTTCGAAATTGACATGATCAAAAATCTCCTCACCATCAAATGATTTTGAGATTTGACTTAGTTGCATTAATATCATGTTCAGACTCCTTTCATTCTATTTTATTGTACAATAAAGTAGAGGGGCATCAAATAGATTAAGTTCCTTTAAATGACGAATTCAGGTATAATTATTATGGAATAAAAGTTGGTGAAATTTATAACAAAACAATAGATTAAGTCAAAATGGTATTATAATTAGCATAACTTCATTAAGTAGCCTAGCATCCATGACCTAATTGTAATATGAAAATAGGTTTCCATGACCTAATTGACTTGAAGTGATACACTTTATTAGGTGTCTAGAATATGGAGGATTGGAAATGACTAGAGAAATAAATAAAATACCGCGCGCAACACTAAAACGATTACCACTTTACTATCGATTTGTGAATGGCCTTAAAGCTAAAGGGGCGTCACGAGTGAACTCAAAAGAAATCAGTGAAGGTTTAAGTATTGATTCTGCGACGATTCGTCGAGATTTTTCTTACTTTGGCGAATTAGGTAAAAAAGGTTATGGTTACAATATCGATAGCTTATTAGAGTTTTTTAAATCTGAACTTAGTGATGCTGATATTATAAAAATAGGTTTAGTAGGGGTCGGACACTTAGGAAAAGCTTTAATTTCGTATAACTTTTCGATTCATGAGGATATGACGATTACAGAAGCATTTGACATCGATCCAGAAGTGATTGGTCAGCAAATTGGAGAAGTTACGGTAAAATCAATAGATGAAATGCGTCAAGTCATTCAAGAACAAGCGCTAGAAGTGATTATTATTGCGACGCCAGTCAAAGTCGCACAAAATGTTACGGATCAACTTGTAGAAGCGGGGGTCAAAGGAATTTTAAACTTCACAGCTTCACCTGTACACGTTCCTAATGATGTTCAAGTACACCAAATTGATTTAGGTGTCGAACTTCAATCGTTATTATTCTTTATGAAAAACTACGGTAAATCAAACACATAAATTAAGAGATTAAAATTTAAAATAGGTTTGGATAAGAAAGCTCTGAATGCCATGACTGGTATCTCAGAGCTTTTATGTATGATGAATGTAAGTTTTTTTCTAGTTTCTTTCAAATTTCACTATCGAAAAGTAGGATGATACAAAATTAAATAACATTTGCTCTTGATAATTCAGCTGTTTTTGCTATAATTCTTATCATAATAATCGGAATAGGAGAGAATGTTATGGTATGGACGATATTTAGTGGTCTTATCGTAGGGCTTTTACTAGGATTTGTCATGCAACGGACACGTTTTTGTTTGACGGGCGGTTTCCGTGATATGTATGTACAAAAAAATAATAAAATGTTTTATGCTTTGCTTATCGCAATAGCAATCCAAGCTATTGGGATTTTCGTTTTAAATATGATGGGGCTTATTACCATTGATAATGGGACTTTTCCTATCATTGGCACAATGATAGGTTCATTTATATTTGGCATAGGAATTATATTAGCTGGTGGTTGCGCCACTGGCACATACTATAGAGCAGGTGAAGGGTTGATTGGGAGCTGGATTGCCCTTATTATGTATGGGCTTTTTGCTGCCATTACAAAAAAGGGAGTTTTAGCGCCTTTAATGGAAGGACTAAACAGCAAAACTGTGGCAAATGCCGACATGGCACAATCTACAGGAGTTCCGAGTTGGGTGTTCTTAATTGTGTTGTTAACTGTAACAACAGTTTTAGTCATAAAAACATTGCGCAAACCTAAACCGAAAATTGCAGTTCCTAAATTAAAGCAACGCTATACAGGTGTACGTCACTTTTTATTCGAAAAACGTTTCCATCCGTTTGCAGCTGCAGTTGCTGTTGGCTTAATCGCATTGCTTGCGTGGCCGATGTCAGTATCTACTGGTCGAGATGGGGGACTTGGTATTACAACACCATCATCTAATATTGTCGTATTTTTAACGACAGGGGATGTAAGTGTTGTAGATTGGGGTGTCTTCCTTGTTATTGGTATTTTCTTCGGTTCCTATATTGCTGCTCGAGGATCGAGAGAATTCGCGTGGCGTTTACCAGACAAAAAGACGCTTCGCAATAGCACTATTGGCGGTGCATGTATGGGATTTGGAGCTGCAGTGGCTGGAGGCTGTTCGATTGGCAACGGCTTAGTTGCTACAGCTGCTCTGTCTTGGCAAGGATGGATTGCTCTTGCATTTATGATTTTAGGGACATGGTTTATGAGTTACTTTATTTTTATTCGCCCGATGAAGTTGGCTAAACAGAATCGTACAGCTCAAGCACAAGCAGCAAGCGCTTCATAATGAATTGAAGGAGATGTTAACATGATATATGAACTAGGAACAGTTGGGATGGTTTGTCCATTTCCACTTATTGAGGCACAAAAGAAAATGGAAGAATTAAATGTAGGGGACGCACTTAAAATAGATTTTGATTGCACGCAAGCCACTGAAGCAATTCCTAATTGGGCTGCTGAAAAGGGTTACCCTGTAACAAATTATGAGCAAGTAGGCGATGCTTCTTGGACCATTACGGTTCAGAAAGCTTAACATTAAAAAGCACATCGATTAACTCCTAAAAGTGATAGGAGTTAGTCGATTTTTTTGTAGAAAATTTCTAAAGAAACTCTCACTTTATATGATAAAATAGCATAGAGATTGTATGAGTTAACGTATGACAATATTGAGCATATCGTATAGCTTCATATAAAGGAATACATATTAATTGAGTAGAAGAATAAACGCTTTAAAGGAGGACACGTATTTTAATGGAACAATGGAGTCGTGAGAAACGCTATCAAAAGTTCGAAGACGTGAGTCCAGAAACGATGGCAGAACTCAAAAAGCAAATTGATGTATCGGCGTTTCGTCAAACGTATCATATCCAACCTCAAACGGGGTTATTAAATGATCCGAATGGTTTAATTTATTTTAATGGTCAGTATTTATTATCACATCAATGGTTTCCTTTCGGTGCTGTACATGGATTGAAATATTGGTTCCACTATAAGGGTGAAAATTTAGTGCATTTAAAACCTCAAGGTCCAATTATTAAACCAGATACACCTTATGACAGTCATGGGGTCTATAGCGGGAGTGCATTCGAATTTGAAGGGCAACTTTATTACATGTATACAGCGAATCAACGAACAGCATCATGGCAACGAAAAAGTACACAAATGCTTGCCAAAATAAATGAGCAAGGTGATCTTGAAAAACTTACAACACCTGTCATCGCCATGCCCCCTAAAGGCTATACACAACACTTTAGGGATCCTAAAGTGTTTCAAAAAAATGACCGTTTATACGCTGTAATTGGGGCACAAAGAGAAAATCGAACAGGAACGGTCCTTGTTTATGAAGCCGACCATCCTGAATCAACATGGACATTTAAAGGCGAAATTCAAACAGATTTAAACGCATTTGGCTTTATGTGGGAATGTCCGGATTATTTTCAATTGAATGGTAAAGATGTGTTACTATTTTGTCCTCAAGGTATCGAATCAGAAGAAAATCGATATCAAAATATTTATCAAAGTGGCTATATTATCGGAACGTTAGATTTTGATACATTGCATTTTGAGCATGAATCTTTTGTTGAATTGGATAACGGTTTTGATTTTTATGCGCCCCAAACTTTTTTAGATGAATCAAAAAGACGTGTTTTAATTGGTTGGATGGGACTTCCGGATACGCAATATCCGACAGACAATGAAGGATGGGCACATTGTTTAACATTGCCACGCATTTTGACGTACGAGTCAGGAAAATTAAAACAAAAGCCACATATGGATTTGAGAAAGTTGCGTCACAATAAAGAGACGGCATTAGGCTATGCAAACAAATTTATTAAGCAACTTCATCCTTATGAAGGTGAACGATATGAATTGAATATTGATATTTTGGAAAACGAAGCATCTGCAATTGAGTTTCATCTAAGAGCTTCTAAAAATGAAGCTACAGTAATCCGTTATGAAACAGCAACACGCCGAGTGATTCTTGACCGTTTTGACAGTGGCCAATTGCCATATCCAGTTGAAGATACTGTGCGCATTACAGAGCTATCATCAGATTTAGAACAACTCCGTATTTTTGTAGACACATCAAGTATTGAAATTTTTTGTAATGATGGGGAAAAAGTATTAACATCACGCATTTTTCCAAACCCTCAATCGAACAAAATTAAAGTAGTGACAGATTCTGGTCAAGTTTATTTAAAAATGACGAAATACGATATTATCGTTGATGAGAATGGGGCACACTAAGTTTAAAGAGGTCACCATTGTAGATATATAAATAGAGCCTTTTCAATTTGAATCTCAAAAATTCAAATTGAAAAGGCTCTATTGTTTGTGTTTTACGGTTACTCTGGCTTTTTGATTTTTTTAATGTTTCGTACTGAAACGTAACAGAATTCATCATTTTTAAAATAAACGATACGTTCTTTAGCATCAACATGAGAAATGTTATGTCTGTTTAAAACGAAACTATTATGACATCTAAAGAAACGATTATCAATTTGGGCAAGTTCTCTAAGGTTACCATAAAATTCAATTTGTCGATTATCCAAATGCGCGATTAAGCGATGTGATTTTGGTGAGGATTCAAAGAACATCACATCATCATAATTAACATAAACAGAATTACTGCCTTGTTTTAATTCCATCGTTTCGACTGTATTATCTTTAGTAAGTAGGTCTAAGCGTTTTAATGCCGTTTCAAGACAATCAATAATTCGTGTGCGTAATTCATCCATATCGTCTTTAAAAATAAAATCCATAGCAGCTAGCTTATAGACAAATGTGAGATAGGTTAATTCACTGTGGCTTGTTACAAAAATAATATTACCTACGGGATCATGCTTTCTAATTTCACTGCCAAGCTTAATACCATTAATATCGGATTCGAGTTGGATATCTAAAAAGTAGCAACCAATATCCGTCATATTTTTAGAAGCTTCAAGCAGGGCGTAAGGATCACTTGTAGAAATTTCAATTTCCATAGGCTTTTCTTCAATCATAATATAATTTTGAATGATTGATTCCATTCGCTCTCTTTGTTTTGGGTCATCTTCACAGATTAATATTTTCAAATCGGCTCACATCCTTAACCATTGCTATTCATGATTTCTAATTTTTGAATAAAGTAATGATTTTCAATCGTTGTTTCTAAAAATACATTATTTTTGCTGTCGGTAATTTCTTTTAAAGTAGACAATCCTAAACCACGTTCTTTACCTTTTGTAGAAAAGCCTTCTCGATACAAGGTGTGTAATTTAGGAAGATTTTCAGGTGCTTTATTCATAATGATGATTAACACAGAAGTATCTGTTTTAATGAATGCAATTTGAATCATCGGCGAATCAATGTCCATAGATGCTTCAATCGCATTGTCCATTATAATTCCAAGTATACGACTTAAATCAATCATTTCCATATTAATTTCATTAATTTCGTCAGCGACTTCCACACTTATTTCAATTTGGCGTTCTTGTGCTTGTAATATTTTTGTAGTAATTACACCTTTAATTTCTTTAACTTTCAGGTTTTCTACCCCGTTTAATTTCAATGAATTTGCTTCAAAATGATCTTTAAGTGGACTAATATGTTTAGCATAATAGGCTTTGAGTCCTTCGAGATCATCTTCACGCAAATACTCTGACATCGTAGATAATATATTGATGTAGTCATGTCTAAACTTTCGAATGCGATTATTGACTTCTTCGATTTTTAAAGTGTAATTGTAGTAATCGTCAATTTCTTGCTTACTTTTGCGATATTTGATTTCCCGTGATGTAGTAATCGTTACTAATAATAAAATCGCAATAAAAATAGCCGCAAAAGTGAAGTAGAAAATACCTATCATTTTAAATTCAGCGACATTCGCTACTTGATCTGGCAGAAAAAAGAACATCGTTAAAAAGAAAACTAAAAGACAAATGATTAATACTATAAAATAGATTTTATTGCCGTATAGCCATGTGTATTTTAGTTTAATCATCAAAAGTCTAACTACAAGAGCAGTAATAAACGTTATTAATGCAAACACGAATGAATAAATAACAAATAAAACAGTAGAGTTAATTGTTAATCCATTGATTAGGTAATAAAACCAGGTGGCTAAAAAATCACAAATAACAAGAATTAATACACTTGATAGTACTGCAATTACTCCAATTATTCTTTTTTTATAATAGAAGAATACAAGGGAGCTAATAACTAAAAAAAGTAGACTTTCTCTATCGTAGATTATGAATAAAATAGTAGAAGGGATTACCACCCCGAATAAAAGAGAGAAGCAATCCCAAAAGCTATAATTGATTTTTTCAATTATGATAATGTTAATTACAGCAAAAAACACAAAAGCTTGGAAGAATGTAATTAAAATAACATCTATTATTTCCAATTCTTATACACACTCTCTAAAATTATTCTGCTTTGCTTAACTCTTGAGGAACTTCAGGCTCATCAAAAAAACCTGTGCATGGGTTAATTGAGGCAAAAGTACCTAAAGATTTAAAAAAACTAGTAAATAAATTGAAAATAGCTTCGAGAATAGGCATTGTTACTCCTCCTTAGGGAAAAATATTGGTAATAAAGTCATAGACTGCAAAATCGCTCCATACGCAATTAACAAATTGTACGGGCTTGGGACAAGTAAAATCAATACAAGATACAATGTCATAACTAGTAATGATTTCATTTTAAGTCCTTTCACACGTGATTGTTTAATAGGTTGTTTACGTGTTGCAGCAGGAGCATATTTTAAAACCAAAAACCATCCTAATATATATAAGAATAACATAAACAAGAATGGTATGTCATATTTAACTATTAGCCATGGTAAAAATATAAAGAATATAATATTTTGAACATGACACAATAGTGATGTTTTCGCATGGGCACCATGCGAAAAACGCCTTAAAACGAGATACGTAATGTGTACAGTGAGTGTGTATAAAAAGATGTTGAGAAGGATTGCCAATCCGTAAGTAATAAGACCTTTGAAGAGATTAATTACAAACACTTGCATGCCTAAACGTATTTTTAGGTAATCAACATGATCTAAATTTTGTCTCTTTTGAAGTCTTAATGCGAGCATATCGATGGTTTTATCAACGACTTTCATGGCACTCCTCCTTGCTCAATATTATAAAGCGCAATTAATTCATAATTCTATTTTTTGCCCAACTGTAGAATTTCAATGCCTAACTGTTCGATAAATCAGAAATTTATATAAATTTAATATATAAACTGTACATTTAAGCATATAAAAGCGTAATTTAGGCATTTGTGTACACAAACGTATGTACACATGGTTTAATATAGCCATAATCACATTAAGTGGTTCGGTATTACGCCCTTGTGATACCTAAAGTGTTTATTGACGCACGTTGTGTTGTATTCTTCGCTCAGCTTACTTCACATGTGCAAACTCTAAAGTCTTGGAATACTTACTAGTGAGGAGGTGCTTTACAATGACAGGTGATATCATTAACACAGTAATTGAATTCATTAAATTAATCGCTGAAACAATTAAAAAATTCTTGAAAAAGTAATCATTCTCCCAAATGCTAAAAATCTTTTTCCATTAGTAATTGAAGCTTAAAAGTCAGGTTTCTATATTGAGACTATTGTAAACATTTAATAATCGGTAAATTCACTAAATTTTTTCATAATTAATAACATCCCCAATTAATTAAATAGAATAACTGTAAACAAATAAACATTCCCTTAATATTAAATAAAAAAGACGGGCCTCTCCCAAGCTCGTCTTTTTCTATTTGGTAAAATGTTGATAAACTTCTGGGCGTAAATTATCAAATACTGGGATTTTTTTACGTTGTTCATCCACTTCATTTAAATTAAGTTTGACGTTTAAAACTGTTTCCACTTGATTTGCTTCTGCTATAATATCTCCATTTGGGTTAATAACCAAAGAATGACCGGCAAATATTGTGTTACCATCACTTCCACATGTGTTTGCTGCGATGACATACATATTATTCTCTATTGCTCGTGCTTGTAATAATTTACACCAATGGTTGAGTCGAACGTCGGGCCATTGTGCGACATAAAACATTACTTTGGCTCCGCTTGCGGCTGGATAGCGCGTAAGCTCAGGAAAACGTAAATCATAGCAAATGATTTGTGAAACGGGTGTACCATCACTTAATTCAAACATATAAGGAACGTTATGACCTGCATCTAAATAGTTCGGCTCATTTAGCATTGGAACAAGATGTATTTTGTGATAGTTGTATATTTTTTCGCCGTGACGATTAACAGCAAAAGCGGTATTAAAAATACTTTCATTTTCACGATTAGACACAGATCCAGCAATAATATCAACATTATAGTGTAAAGCTAAAGACTTTATGAATTGAAAAGAACGTTGTAAATGGCTATCAGCATTTTCTTTTAAAGCTTGAAGGGCATAACCGTTATTCCACATTTCTGGAAGTACAATAACTTCAGTCTCATCTTGGATATTTTCGGCGATTAATTTTTTAATTTTTGTTTCGTTTTTTGAAGGCGACTGGGGTTCAACATAAAATTGATAAACTTGCACATTCATGAAAGGACCTCCATTTATCATATTTTATGTTTATTGTACTAGAATTTAAAAAAAGACACAAAAGTGCCTCATGGTGTAGGAATGGGCGGATTCAAGTGGTCTTGAAAGGGCAAGGTGGTATTTAAAGTCACATTTGTTTATACTAGATTTGATAAAATTTGTAAAAGGAGGTGCTTTTCATTTGTTTAAAAAGAAAAATACGCGTCGATTAAAAATGGTTAGTGTAGCACTGTTAACTATAGGCACTCTTTTTTATGTTCCTACAAGTGTCGTTACTTCCGCAAATGCAACGACGGATAAATTAACAGCGTCCATTATAGGACTCACTGATACACATACTTTAGCATATACAAATGTTTCGCATCTTTCTAATTCTACGCGCGCATTGTTCGAAGCTTTATCAACAGAAGAATCGTCGACAGAAGAGCCATCAACAGAACAGCCGTCGACAGAGGAGCCATCAACGGAACAGCCGTCGACAGAGGAGCCATCAACGGAACAGCCGTCGACAGAAGAGCCATCAACGGAACAACCGTCGACAGAGGAGCCATCAACAGAACAGCCGTCGACAGAAGAGCCGTCAACGGAACAACCATCGACAGAAGAGCCATCAACAGAACAACCGTCGACAGAGGAGCCATCAACGGAACAGCCATCGACAGAAGAACCGTCAACAGAGCAACCTATTCCACCTAATCAAGGAAATGGCACAAATACAGACAATCGTCAGGGCCCAATTGTGATTGATCCTACTCATCGCAATACTGGTGGGCTAAATCCAGGAACAGATTTTATTTTAAATCCAGGGTTAAGACATCAACAAGCGAAGAATGATGAAATGTTGCTCAATCAATCTTTTAATCCTTTAGCAACGCGTCAATATTATCAAAATTTAGATCGAAAAATGCTTGCTTTAATGACTGGAGAAATTGGATCGATTACAGATAATAAAAAAGCATCGGGAAGATTAAATGCCTCTTCTCAAAATGAAGATAAAGTACACGAGATTAACCAAAATGGTGAAAATTTAGAGGCGAGTCAAAATGGAAATCATCATAATGGCAAACATGAAGGTTTAAATATTTTAAAATATATAGGTATTGGCATAGGTAGTCTTTTATTTATAGTGGGATTTAGTTATGCAATATGGAGAAGAATAAAAAAATTTAATTAATAGTAAGCGCGACTTCCCTGATTAATCAAGGAAGTCTTTTTTTTATTTGAAGTAATTTGTAACTTTGTCACGTGTTAATGAGTGAGAAGAGTTTAGAAAAGGAAGGCAAAGATCGTATGAATAAATTGCGTTTGTTTTAGAGATTCTTCCATCACTTTTTCAGGAATCGTAAGTTGGACAAGTGCTACGAGAGCATTTTGTGCCATATGGATTCCGATAGCGACACTCAAACGTTTAGTGTAGAAATAAAAAGCAGAGAACACGATACCCATTACAAAATAAGCTAAAAAATGTGAAAAATCCATATGTGCGATTGCAAATATAGACGAACTAATAATGCTTGCAATGATAAATCGGATTGTATTAGTACCTTTGATGAATTGATATAATTCTCCAAATATTACTTTTCTAAAAACAAATTCTTCTAGAAGTGGCCCGATAATCGCAATGAGCAAAATAAATATCGGCATTTCCTTTGCAATTTTCATTAGTTTCAGCGTATTTTCGCTTGCCGGATTACTATTTAGTACAAATACACTAATGACATTAACGACAATTTGTAAGATTAATACGATAGCTAACCCCGCAATAACCCAAGGGAGTATGTATCGTTTAGGTTCTTTATGGCCTAATTCAAGTTGTAATGGATTTTTTACACGCCATTGCATGATTAGAATAATAACCGCAACGACAATAAAAATGATTAATTGAATATGTATAAGTTGTTTCATAAGTGCAAACTGATTCTGATGCTGAGGTAGTAGCCCAAAGTGATTGGCAATAGTAGGTGCAAATTGGGCAAAAAGATAGAGTATGAGAGTTAGAATAGAAACGAGTATTCGATTCATAATGGACCTCCTTAAGTGTTAATCTCATCATATCGCATCTAGATAACCGACTCAACAAACTAAGTCTTAATACTTGAAGTTTTGACTAACTTTGATTATTATTAAAAATAGATTAGCACTTAAGTGTTATGAGTGCTAAATCATGCAACAACATAAGGAGGTAACAACACATGCTTAAACCAATTGGAAACCGCATTGTTATTGAAAAGAAAGAAAGAGAACAAACTACAAAAAGCGGTATCGTTTTAACAGATTCTGCGAAGGAAAAATCAAATGAAGGTGAAGTCGTTGCGGTAGGTACGGGACGAATTTTAGATAATGGTCAACGTATTGAACCAGAAGTAAGCGTTGGCGATCGTGTTGTGTTTCAACAATATGCAGGTACTGAAGTAAAAAGAGGCGAAACAGCTTACCTCATTCTAACAGAAGAAGACGTTTTAGCTATTATTGAAGAATAATTTAAAATCAGATAAATAGAAATAGATTCACCATTTAGAAATCATATATTTCAACAAGCTACGGAGGTTAATATATTATGGCAAAAGAATTAAAATTCTCAGAAGATGCGCGCCAAGCTATGTTACGTGGTGTAGACCAACTTGCGAATGCAGTTAAAGTAACAATTGGGCCAAAAGGACGTAATGTTGTATTAGACAAAGAATTTACGGCACCTTTAATTACAAATGATGGCGTGACAATCGCAAAAGAAATTGAATTAGAAGACCCGTATGAAAATATGGGCGCTAAACTTGTACAAGAAGTTGCTAACAAAACAAACGAAATTGCAGGGGACGGTACAACAACTGCGACAGTGCTTGCTCAAGCAATGATTCAAGAAGGACTGAAAAACGTAACAAGCGGTGCGAATCCTGTAGGAATCCGTCAAGGCATTGATAAAGCAGTAGCAGTAGCGATAGAAGCATTACATGAGATTTCTCAAAAAGTTGAAAACAAAGAAGAAATTGCGCAAGTAGGTGCCATTTCAGCTGCAGATGAAGAAGTAGGTCGTTTCATTTCTGAAGCAATGGAAAAAGTAGGTAATGATGGTGTCATATCTATAGAAGAGTCTAACGGTTTTAATACAGAATTAGACGTTGTCGAAGGTATGCAATTTGACCGTGGTTATCAGTCACCTTATATGGTAACAGATTCAGATAAAATGACTGCTGAATTAGAAAAACCGTATATATTAATTACGGATAAGAAAATTTCATCATTCCAAGACATTTTACCGCTATTAGAACAAGTGGTACAGTCTAGTCGTCCAATTCTTATCGTAGCTGATGAAGTTGACGGCGATGCGTTAACGAACCTTGTTTTAAACCGTATGCGCGGTACCTTTACTGCAGTAGCTGTAAAAGCGCCAGGATTCGGTGATAGACGTAAAGCGATGTTAGAGGACTTAGCGATTCTAACTGGTGCTCAAGTGATTACTGATGATTTAGGGCTTGAATTAAAAGAAGCAACGATTGATATGTTAGGTACAGCAAGCAAAGTAGAAGTGACAAAAGACAATACTACAGTAGTAGATGGCGATGGAGATGCTACAAATATTGATGCACGTGTGAATCAACTTAAAGCACAAATTGATGAAACAGATTCAGATTTCGATCGCGAAAAATTACAAGAACGCCTTGCTAAACTCGCTGGTGGTGTCGCAGTAATTAAAGTAGGTGCAGCTTCAGAAACTGAACTTAAAGAGCGTAAGTTACGTATTGAAGATGCGTTAAACTCTACACGTGCAGCAGTTGAAGAAGGAATTGTTGCTGGTGGTGGTACAGCATTAATGAACGTGTACCAAAATGTAAGTGAAATAGAAGCTGAAGGTGACGAAGCAACAGGTATTAATATTGTACTAAAAGCGTTACAAGCACCTGTGCGCCAAATTGCTGAAAATGCTGGCCTTGAAGGTTCGGTTATTGTAGAACGCATGAAAAATGCTGACCCAGGTGTGGGTTACAATGCGGCTACGAACGAATGGGTAAACATGCTAGAAGCAGGTATTGTAGACCCTACAAAAGTAACACGTTCTGCATTACAACATGCAGCAAGCGTAGCTGCAATGTTCTTAACAACAGAAGCGGTAGTTGCTAGCATTCCAGAAGACAAAGGAAATGACGCACCTCCAATGGGCGGCATGCCAGGTATGATGTAAAATAGCTTATAAACGTTGATTTAAAGGCATTTTACAAATCAGAATGACATAATAATGACATAAAATCCGAAAAAATAAAAATGCCCTTTAATTCAGATGAACTAAAAGGACATTTAAAATAAACATTTAGAGACGTTTTCCATAAGTTGATTAACTTTTGGAAAGCGTCTTTTTGTATGGTCAAATGCGCAACAAGAATGTTGAATGTAACCTTTTAGTTATGCTGAATACTGACTGTAGGAGAGACGAACTACTTATATGCTTTTACTTTTTCTTTTTATAAGAAAGGATATATCAGATAATAAAACCGATTGTTATGTTAGTGACCATTGAGATTTGTGGGTTTTGTATAAATTTATTATCTAGAAGGTTAAAAACTAGGATTATGATTAAAAATACTATAAAACCGATTGTTATCTTTTTACTCATTCTAGCCTTCCTCATTTATGATGTGTGCATTAGTATAAATTATATTATCAGTGGTACTATTATAAAGGGAGGACAACGAAATCTGTCCCACATCAAATGAGAAAGTAATAATTAAAAAGCCACAGTAGCTGTCTGGACTGAAAATACGCTTACAGCTTTTTTCAATCCTAGTCAGCCTTGTGGGGGTGGGACGACGAAATTAAATAGATTTCTGTCCCACTCCCTTGTAATGTGGAAGGCGATTAAGAGAACCTACACCATTAAAATGATAACTGTTTATCTATTATTCAAGTTTGCAGCAGAACTTCAAATTTATAGAAGCAGGTAAAGAGACATTTTGGTATGATATGATGCCAGCACTTGCTAATACATTTGAGCAGTTTAGATATTTAATGATTTACAGTGATAATAAAATTGTTGATTCTGCAAAAACAAAAATTGAAGTACATTTAACGAAAAAGTTAAATGGCATGTAAAAATTTTATAGTACCAACTTGTAATACTGCATTTACAAAATAAGAGGGCGTTATGCCCTCTTATTTGTATGAGGATGCAAAAGAAATGATAACAAGGTGCTTAAAGGTGAATTTTTTAGTACATTTACGGTGTAACATTACGCAATGCTAAATTGTACTTCTAAGAAATAGTTGTTTTAATACGTGCTTCATGTTTTAATAATTGTTTTTTACGGTAAAGACCACTGTTAAACCCACCTAGTTGGCCATCTTTACGTATGACACGATGACAAGGCACTATGATGGATAATGGATTGTGTCCGATTGCCGTAGCTACTGCACGTGTACTTTGAGGGCGCTCAATCATATGGGCTATGTGGCTATAATTAACGGTACTTCCTATTTTTAACTGTTGTAGTGCTTCCCACACACTTTGTTGAAAGGAAGTACCAGTAAGATAACGAGTAGGTGTTTTAAATATGGAACATTCTCCATAAAAATATGCGGTAAGCTCGCTAGCAATTTGTGCAATAATAGGGTGATGTGAAACACGTGTGAGTGAACCGCGTTTTTTTAATTTTTGTATTGTCGTAGGATAATCTTTTGAATCTTTAAAGCTAAGCATAACGAGTGTATCTTGCGTAGCGACAGCACACATTTCTCCTAAAGGTGTTTGAAAGTCTTGAAAATAAAGTTTCATTGAAATGCTCCTCTTAATTTTTAGGTTTAAACCCTTCGATACTAATGGCAACATTCCCATCACCAAATGTCTTTTTCATCATGTTTGCGACATTTTGATAGGCTTCTGGATGGTACCAAGACATTTCGTCAATAGCTTTATAAATTGAATCGATACCAAGTGCCTTCGTGCGGCGACCTTGCGACCCGTCTCCCATAAAATAATCGTCGACGGTGACTTGATGTGTATAAGGCTTTAATATATGTGCAAAATCATCAGTACAAGGCAAAACAGGAGCAATCGCAACTTGAACAGGAATATTGGCCGCTTTTAATTTAGCTAGCGTTAACAAACGTGATTTGATACTAGGGGCATGAGGCGTAAAGTGGCGGATAATTTCTTCTCGATCAGTTTCAATAGTCATGCTTACAATGAATTTTCCGGGATACCTAGATAAAATATCTATATCACGTTGAATTAATGGGCTTCTCGTTTGAATAAATAGAAAATCTGGAGGCGCTTGTGCCATAACCTCGAGTAGGTGGCGTGTAATTTCATGCTTTTTTTCAAGAGGTTGGTATGGATCTGTTGAAGATGACATGAAAATCGTAACATTCCCTTTTTGTTTTGCGCGTCGAAGCTCCTTTTCGAATTGATGGGTCACATCTTGTTTTATTGTAACCCATTCTCCCCAATTTTTTCCTGAAAATAAAGAAATAGGTGACTTGCGTACATAACAGTACTGACATCCAAATTGACAACCCATATATGGATTTAACGTATGCGTATAATATGCTAAAAAACCACTGGCTTTCGTTAAAAATTGTTTAGGTTGTCTATATTCAATTTCCATATTCATTCCTCCTAAAAGGAAACGACGAAATCAGTGGTATTGATTTCGTCGTCTTATATAGGTGTCTCGTTACTTTGCGTAATTTAAGCTTGTAAATCCTTGATAGCTTGAGCAATTGTACTAAACACGTGCTCAATTTGATCTTTTTCAATGCAACTAAATGCAATACGAATATCTTGATCATTTAATGAAATGATACCGATAGAATATTTTTCAAGGAGATATTGACGTAAAGATTCAGCATCAACACCAAACACTTGGAGCGCCATGAAATAGCCTGAATTAAAATCATAAGGTTGCCATAATGATTTGTATTCCTCTCTGTAGACGATTTCTTTTGTAATACGGTAACGCGCATTTAGTGTTTCGATGTTTTGTTGAATTTCAGCATCAAATTTTTCATTGTTTTCTAATACATATTGTACAGCTGCTTGAGATGGCGTAGCGCCGCTAGAAATATTGCTTCGGATAAGGCCTTTTAATTTGGCTTCGAGAATCGATTTTGTTTCTTCATCAGTGATTCCAAATGTCATGAAACCAACGCGAAAGCCCCATGCAAAAAATTCTTTAGTAGCACCATCAAGACGAATTGGTAATACACGTTCGTTTTGTAATTGTGTTAATGCAGTAAATATAGATTGTTCATAAACTTCTTCATAGAATAGACCATAATATGCGTCATCTACGATAGCAACGACGTTAACACCACGTTGTGCCAATTTGTCAATAGCATTAACAATGCTTTGAACTTCAGATGTTGTTGGCGTATAGCCTGTAGGGTTATTCGGATAATTTAAGAGAAGTATGACTTTTTCTTGGTTCACTTGCTCCAATTTGTTAATTAAGCCATCCGTTGTGTAATGGCCTTCATTATCAAAAATTGGGTATGTTTCAATATTTGCTTTATGGCGAATATTGAAAACGAGTTTGTAATTTCCCCAATTATGGTGAGGGAGTAGTAATGTATCATTTTCATTGACTAAAAGGTCACCTACCAAAGATAAACCATGTGTTAAAGCATTTGTTACAATAGGTGTGCTAATTTGGTTTTCCGAAAGGTCGGGGTTTTCTTTTAGCATTTTTTGCTTCCACAAAATACGCAATTGTTCAAGTCCTTGAGGGGGCGCATATGAAAATACTTCATCCGTTGTCATATGATTAAACATATCATATAACGAATCAGCATACATTTTTCCATTTTTATTTGTCGCCATACCAATTGTTGCGTTATATTCTGCAGTTTTCGCTTCTGCAGATTGTGTCAAAATGCCTTTGGGATAGTACATGCTTTTTCCTAAATCAGAAAGCATATCTAATACGATAGGGTTTGAGCGGTTTAATGCATCATTTAATGATAGGGCTAGAGGGTTCATAAATGTCAACCTTTCCTTATTTTAGATATTCTTACTATAACGTGAATTGACTAAAAGTTAAAGAGATGGAAAACGCATTCACAGAATATATTTGATTGTGTCATTCTAATTTTGTTTGGTGCAATACTATTTGCTATACTAAGTAGAAATGAGGTGAAACAATGATTAAACATCTAACAAAAATATTTTTAATCATAGCAATAAGTGTATTTTTAATCGGTGCGTTCTTCCAATTTCAAGACGAAGAAGCTGCTGCTATCAAACTATTTATTGCGTCAATTATGTTTATGATTTGTGCATTCATAAGTCGAAATAACTATCGTAAACGAAAAAGATAGAGAGACGTAACGAGTGATGATTTCGATGAAGATTAAAAGTCATAGACTAAAATTAAATTGAAGAAGGTTCAATCAGAGACTTGGCAATTTTATGCTAAAGTCTCTTTTTTCATAATGATAAAAAGTGCATATTTTCAGAAAATGAGGAAGCGGTATTGATTCAATTGTATATACTGTATATACTATTTATATACACTCTGGAGGTGGATGATGAAAATATTAATAGAAGGGCATAGTACGGCGCCTATTTATGAACAAATTAAACAACAAATTAAAGCGCAAATTTTACAAGGTAAGCTTCTACCAGGCGTATCACTTCCATCAATGAGAGAACTTGCCAGACAACTCAGCGTAAGTGTAATTACAACTAAGCGTGCTTATGAAGATTTAGAAAAAGAAGGCTACTTACAAACAGTCAGAGGCAAAGGAACTTATGTTAAAGAACAAAATGCATCGATACTTAAAGAGAAACAATTTATCGTGATTGAATCGCTCGCACAATCATTGGTAAAAGAAGCAAAAACAATAGACATGTCATTAAAAGAGCTTGAAGATATTATAGCCCTATTGTACAAGGAGGAGAACTAATGCCTGATTATGCAATTGAAATGCGTCATATTCATTATAAAAACAAAAATTTGAATTTGGAAGATATTCATTTTAATGTCCCTAGAGGCTATATTACAGGTTTAGTTGGTGCAAATGGTTCTGGAAAGACAACGATGATTCGATTAATCATGAATGTTTTGCAGCCACAACAAGGTGAGATAAAAATTTTTAATCAGTCTCTACTAAAAAATGAAGTATTCATAAAGGAAAAAATAGGTTTTGTATATTCAGAATTATACGTGAATGAAAAATGGACGGTTAAAAAATTAGTTGAAACGATTTCTTATTTCTATAAACAGTGGGATCAAGCAATGTTTATGAACTATTTAATGCGTTTTAACATTAAGTATCACTCACGTATAAACACGTTATCCTTAGGGATGAAAATGAAATTGTCATTAGCCATTGCTTTGAGTCATCATGCAGAGTTATTGATATTTGATGAACCTATGAATGGGTTAGATCCCGTTGTAAGAAAAGATTTAATGAGAATCATTCAAGAAGAACTATT
The DNA here is from genome assembly GCF_020883535.1 of Staphylococcus ratti. Lineage (NCBI taxonomy): Bacteria > Bacillati > Bacillota > Bacilli > Caryophanales > Staphylococcaceae > Staphylococcus > Staphylococcus ratti. Next base: position 788,436 of record NZ_CP086654.1, read on the forward strand.
GGATGAAAATAAATCAGTGTTGATGTCGACACATATCATTTCCGATTTAGAAGAAATTGTGGATTATATTATACATTTAAAAAATGGGGAAATTATAGTAAACGAATCGAAAGACGTTTTGTTAGGGACACATAAACGTGTTAAAGGTAGTTTAGAAGATTTGGATGATGAAATCAAAGCGCTTATGTTGCAATATGACATTATTGGTGAAATGTATGTAGGCATGACGAAAGAAGCGCACGTATTTAAAGAATTATTTGGGGAACGAGTCGTTATTTCTCCGATGACGATAGAAGAGATTATGGTGCACTACGAAAATATTGGAAAGGAGGAGAAGGAATGCGTCGACTTTTATTAAGAAATATTCTTTTGAGAAAGTGGACAGTTGCACTTTATTTGATAATTTTGTTATTGTTACCTTGGTATATGATTACAAAATCCATTTACCCATTATTCTGGCAAACTTTTATATTTTTAGTAACAATCATCATGTTTCTTGAGAGTGCGACGGCTTATCGATTGTTTAATCGATTTGGCAAGACCGTTGCATATGTTTTTCAACACAGTTTACCCGTATCCCGAATGCAATTATTAAATAGCCACTATTTAACAGTTTTGGGGGTGACTGTCATGGGAACAATAGTGCTTTGGGGATACGAAGTGGATCATGCATTTATTAGTATAAATGATATCCATTTTAACTTCTTTTGGATGTTTATAGCAGTTAATTTATTTAGCTTTTTATTTGGATTTCCTCAATGTAGTGAAAAAATGAATGACCACATACCGCTTTATTTATATATTATTACAATGCACTTTTTAATCCCATTAGTGATAGGATTGGGTGTTTCGGGCTACGGAATGGTAAGATATGATAACCCATTGCGCTATGATTACATTGATTTTGGTTTTTGGTATTTTATAGTAAGTGCATTATCTGCAACAATCATGTATTTTTATCAAGTGATACGTCTAAAGAGAGTATAGGAGGACATTAGGTATGCAGTTAAAACAAATTACAAAACAATACGGTAATAATACCGTTATTGACGCTATAGATTTTGCATTTAATGATAGTAAAATTGTAGGGTTGATAGGGAAAAACGGTGTTGGTAAAACAACAATTATGAAAATTATGAATGGCAACATCGTCAATTATTCAGGTGAAGTTCAAATAGCCAAAGAGGATAATATTGGTTATCTTATTGAACACCCTAAATTGTATGATAATAAATCTGGGTTATATAACTTAAAGTTGTTTGCACATGTTTTAGGCAAAGGCTACGATTCAGCATATACAGAATCTATTATACGTGCTTTTGGAATGGAAACGTATATAAAGAAAAAAGTGAAAAAATATTCGATGGGAATGAAACAAAAATTAGCGATTGCGGTTTCATTAATGAATAAACCTAAATATTTAATCCTTGATGAACCTACGAATGGCATGGATCCAGATGGTTCAATAGACGTATTAAAAACAATCGAAAAACTTGTAAAAGAATTAGATATGAAAATCTTAATTTCGAGTCATAAATTAGAAGATATTGAATTAATTTGTGACCGTGCAGTATTCCTTCGTGACGGCCATTTCGTACAAGATGTCAATTTATCTGAAGATCAAACAACGGGTCAAACGATGATTCAAGTTGAGCAAGAGGACTTTGACAAAGCAATCGAGTACCTTAAAGCGCATTTCCAAGTTATTCAAAGCCAAAAGGAATTAGGTGAAATTGTTTTAAATGTTCAAAGCAGTTACCAACCCGTATTGAAAGGATTAGCGGCTCAGAATATTTTTCCAAAATATATCGAGACGCATCGTACTTCGTTAAGAGATACGTACTTCAATATTAATCAGAGAGGTGACAAATAATGAACATCTTACAATTAATTAAATATGATATCATTAGCGTTTTAAAAAGCCCGTTAACATATATTGCTTTATTTTTAGGTATTGCACCTATCGCACTTATTGTAGGGATTATGATGGGGAACCATAACGACGTAAATCCTAACACGATGTTTAGTGTTGCAAAATGGTTCTTTTCTCTCATTGGCTTAATGTTTATTATTAAAACGTTAACGAGAGATTCAGGCCAAGGTACAATTCAACTTTTTGTTAATAATTTAAGAAATCGTATAAGTTATTTTATTGCTAAGTTTTTCTCAATCATACTGCTTTCGTTATTAATGTCTGGTGTAGTCATTTTAATCACTTATGCTATTATTTGGATAACGAATGGAAAAGATTTTGAAACGAAAAACATTTGGGAACTTATCGTTTTTTACCTTATTTTATTTTTAGTGTATGGTTTACTTTTATTCTTAATTAATATGTTTGTGCAAAAGCCAGCATTAGTATTCACTTTAGGGATTTTACTATTACTCCTTTTACCAGTTGTAAAACCATTTATACCTTTAATTCCTGAAATTGGGGAAGACATCAATAAATCGCTTAAATATATTCCTATTAGTTATTTGAGTGATAAAGCTTTAGAAAGTGGTTTAGATTTTACGAATTGGCAATGGTTCATAAATATCGCATGTATTGTAGTATTATTTATTGCTAATATGTTTGTGATTAGTAAAAAAGATATTTAATAGAGAAAGAGTGAGGACATAGTGTTGTTCTCGCTCTTTATTTTATGTGTAGAATGAAGGAGGGTGGAAATTGCTTAATGCAATTGTCATGCTTGATGACACATTCATTTGAAAATGTACCATTTTCAAATGATACGTGTTTTAAAGATGATGGTGTATGATTAATAGGACTGGACTACCATACATATGCATCTCAAAGTAGCGAGCTTTTACATAGCGCTTAATAGCGTAAAAAAAGGATAAGTCTAATAGTTAAAAAGGATTAGAGGAGGGTGTAACTATGTCATTGCTCAGTATTGGTATCGATATTGGAACGACGAGTACAAAAGCAGTTTTATTTGATGAAAGCGGAACAGTTAGAGCTAAAGCTCAAAAAGCGTATCCGTTAATGACGCCAGATATTGATACGGCCGAACAAAATCCATCAGAGATGATGGAAGCGGTTGAAGCAACGCTCAAAGAAATTATAGCTAAATCTCAAAAAATCGGTACATTATCACATATTGCTTTTAGCGCACAAATGCACAGCATATTGTTGGTAGATGAAGCTATGCGTCCTATTACACATTCTATAACATGGGCAGATAATCGTGCGAAAGAAGTGGTACTACGTTTAAAAAACGATGAAAAAGGAAAGCGACTTTATCAAAATACGGGAACACCTATTCATGCGATGTCCCCGCTATGTAAATTGATTTGGATGAAAGAAGCACGCCAAGCATTATACGCTGCTGCTTATAAAGTGATGGACATTAAAACATATATTATCTATCAATTAACGCAACAATGTGTGATGGATATGTCTATTGCCTCGGCGACAGGTTTATTTAATATTCATGATAAAAAGTGGGATGATGAAGCCCTAAAGTTGGTGGGTTTAAATGATAGCCACTTACCAGAAGTGGTACCTACAACACATGTATTATCTTTTACAAACGAAGTATGTCAACGCTTTAACCTAACCCACGATATTCCTGTTATCATCGGGGCAAGTGATGGTGTACTTTCTAATTTAGGTGTAGATAGTTATAAACAAGGAGAAGTTGCGGTTACAATAGGTACATCAGGCGCGATAAGAACGGTTGTTAAACACCCTATATTAGATCCTAAAGGCCGCACATTTTGTTACATATTAGATGATACGCATTATGTTATTGGAGGACCTGTGAACAATGGTGCGATAACGTTTCAGTGGTTGCGCGATCATGTGTTTCAAATGCCTAACCATCATGATAGTATGATGACTTTTGATGAGATGATGGCATTAGCTCAAAAAGTTAATCCAGGTGCAAATGGTTTGTTGTTTCATCCTTATCTTTCAGGGGAACGTGCGCCTATTTGGTCTTCGGAAGTAAGAGGTTCATTTATTGGTTTGACGTTAGCGCACCATCAAGGTCATATGATAAGAGCGGTACTTGAAGGTGTGCTATTTAATTTGTATTCTGTTTTGCTTGTTTTAGTAGAAATGACAGGTAGACGACCTCATAAAATTAAAGCGACAGGTGGGTTTTCAAAAAGTGTGCTTTGGCGACAATTGATGGCTGATATTTTTGACTGTCACGTTGAAATTCCAAAAAGTTATGAAAGTTCGTGTCTCGGTGCAGTTGCATTAGGATTCAAAGCTTTAGGGCATCCAAAAGCTTATTGTCACATTTCCGAGTGGATCGGAAGGACCTATTACCATGAGCCGAATGAGGAGGTTGTCCTGCAATATCAAAAACTTTCTTCTATTTTTGTTGAGACGCGTCAACAGCTCATGCGTACTTACAAAAGTATCGCTACTTACGAAAACGAAAAGTAATGAAAGGGGGAAATCATGATACAAGAAATTTGGCCAATTATAAGCGTAGTGATAGGTATTTTAGTTTTATTAATATTAATAATGAAAATCAAATTGAATACATTTATCGCATTAATTGTCACCGCAGTGGTAACAGGGATTTTATTAGGGATGCCGTTAGATAAGATTATTTCAACCATTGAAACAGGGATGGGAAATACATTAGGCCATATTGCATTGATTTTTGGTTTAGGTGCGATGTTAGGTAAGTTACTTGCAGATGGAGGCGGTGCCACACAAATTGCTGATACGTTAGTTTCACGTTTGGGACAACACTATGTCATGTGGGCTATGGTTTTAGCTTCTTTTATTATTGGCATTGCTTTGTTTTTTGAAGTGGGACTCGTATTGTTGATACCCCTCGTCTTTACTATTGCGAAAAGAATGGAAATTTCACAACTGACCCTTGGCCTGCCGATGGTAACAGCATTATCGGTTACACACGGGTTTTTACCGCCCCACCCAGGACCTGTTGTCATTGCAAAAGAACTTAATGCTCATATTGGGGAAGTCTTATTATATGGCTTTATAGTGGCTATACCGGTCACGATTATTGCAGGGCCATTATTCATAAAACTCGCACCGAAATTAACGTCACAAGCATTTTGGCGTGAAGGAAATATTGCTTCGCTTGGGGCGACGAAATCATTTGAAGCTTCAGAATTGCCAAGTTTTAAATTGAGTACGTTTACTGCTTTGCTTCCTGTGATTTTAATGTTAATGGCGACAGTTTGGCAACTTATTTCAGGTCATCAAGGCGAGGCTACAAATGTTTTTGAAAGTGGCCTTTATTTTGTTGGGACAGCTGGTACAGCAATGCTCATTGCAGTACTATTTGCAATGTATAGCATGGGACTAAAGCAACGACGCAAAATGAGCCATATTATGGATTCAGTAACACAAGCGATAAATCCAATCGGTATGATGTTGTTGATTATTGGAGGAGGAGGCGCATTTAAACAAATCCTTATCGATGGAGGCGTTGGAAAAAGTATTGAATATTGGTTTACGGATACTCATATTTCGCCACTATTGCTCGCGTGGATAGTAGCTGCAGTCCTTCGATTAGCGTTAGGTTCTGCGACTGTTGCTGCGATATCTTCAACAGGAATAATTTTACCTTTATTACAAACGGCGGATGTAAACCTTGCACTTGTGGTTCTCGCTATTGGAGCAGGAAGTGTTTTCTGTTCACATGTGAACGATGCGGGTTTTTGGATGTTTAAAGAATACTTTGGCTTAACTATAAAAGAAACCTTTTTAACGTGGTCTTTAGTTGAGACTATCATTTCAATTGCTGGCTTTACTTTCGTGTTTATTTTAAGCTTATTTGTGTAAAAAGTTTATTAGAGGGTATGGTACAGTAAAAATTAAAGAGGTGTTTACAATGCCGTGGACAATGTCAGATTACCCAGCAAGTTGGAAAAATTTAGAAGAACTTGAGAGGAAAAAGGCGATTGATATTGGTAACGCAATGTTGAAAGATGGTTATAAAGAATCAGATATTATACCGATTGCGACATCGCAAGCAGAAAAATGGTATAACAATGCGACGCAGTCAGAATTGAATGAGCTCAAAAACAAAAAAATTACACAACATCAAAAAGATGATTCTGCTACGCCACAATTAAATGATAATGATATCCATGTCTACTTTGAAGACGATGTATGGAAAGTTAAAACAGCGCATGCAAAGCAAGCTTCTGATACTTTTGAATATAAAAAAGAAGCGGTTGCGCGAGCAAAAGAAATTGCTGAAAATAAAAATACAAAAGTAATTGAACACACAAAGACAGATTAAAAAGAGATTAGGATAACAATAAAAAGAGCGTGGGACAGAAATCAAACGGATTTCTGTCCCACTTCTAACAAGAATGTTACGATATGTTGAAATAAGCGCAACATCATCTCCTAACACAGAATACTTATTTGCATGTTCTCGGTTCAATTTATAGTAATGTTTTTAAAATGGATTCATAAACATCATTCCACAATGTATGATCGGTTAAGTAGCGGTTGCGTACAGTTTGGTGGAATGTTTTTTCTTTATCTTCAAAGTCAGGGTTAGATTTATCTGGTAAGGTTTGTCGAAGTTTATTCACAAAGTTTTGAACAGACTGAGCTCTTGGTCCCCATACAGCTTGTTGTTCGAACTTTTCATTCATGAATATATAAATAGGAATAGCACGTGCCTTACCATTTGTTAAATATTGATCGATTAAATCTGTATTGGCATCACGATAAAATGCACGGACTTCCAGATTCAATTGTTCAGAAATATGCTTTAAGATAGCATTATTCATCATTGCATCTGTACACCAGTCTTCAGTAATGACTAAGACATAGTGATAACCCTTCGTGTTGATACTGTCTAACCGTTGATTGTTCGTAGGCGGTTCAAATTCTTTATAGATGCTTAAAAGGTTTTCTTTGTTTACGGACATATCATCAATATATTGGTGAATAGGTTTTGCTTCTGCATAATATGTTTTTAAATTCGCCATAAATAACACCCTCCTTCATTATATTTATTATATCAAGCGTCTTATTGAAAGAAAATTAAAAAGATTACAACAAATTAAGAATGTGACATTTAGAATACAAATAATGGTACAAGGTTTTAATTTTTATTGTTTCAAATTATAATTTGAAGTGTTGAAATGATTTTAGCGAAAAAAGGGGGGAGATTAATGGATAAAATCACTTTTTTAAATGAACTTGAGCATCAGTTAAAGCGCTTACCGAATCAACTTGTAGATAATGTGATGAATCAGTATGAAACGCATTTCTATAAAGAAAATGAAAAAGGGAAGTCTGATTCAGAAATCATCCAAGCTTTAGATAAGCCGAAGCAAATTGCAAAGAAAAAGTATGCTAAATATGCGGTCAAAGATGCCGAAATCAAACCGGATTTTAATCATATTAGAAGGGCGGTTTTTGCAACGATAGGAATGAGTATTATTACGTTATTCTTTATCGTTGTGCCATTAATTTTCATTCTTTTATTTATTATTATAGGTACGTTCATTGCATTAGGGATGATTTTAACACCAATAATTGTATTTATAACTAATATTTATGCAGGCTTGGCTCAATTCTCACTGACCAATTACTTATTTAGTTTTGCTTATTCTGGTTTAGGTCTAATGTTATTTGTATTAATTGTAAAATTTCTATGTCTATTGCGTAATGGATTGATTCGTTATCTAAAATGGAATATTAATTTTATTAAAAAAGGAACATTTCAATGATGAAAAAATTATTTATGACCGGTTTAATTATGTTTCTTGTGTTTTTTGTAATTGGGACAGTCGTATGGTTTACAGTTGAGGACAAAAATAATCGAATCGAAACAAAAGAAAAATCATTTAAACTTAATGAAATTAAAAGAATCAATGTACACTCTGATAATGCGGATGTTCACATCAAAAAAGGTGATACTTTTCATGTTAGTTACGAAGGAAAGTCTAAAGTGAATATTTCAAATCAAAATAAAACATTGCAAGTTTCGGATAATCAAAATGTGAAAAAGAGAATGTTAAATGTTAATCCTTTTAATAGTTCAAAAGCGCAACTTACTATTACAGTGCCTTCTAAACAGCTTGATGAAATTAATGTCACAACACAAGTCGGGATTTTAGATGTGGAGGATATTCAAAGTAGTAATGCGACATTTTGGAATGAAGTCACAGGTCAGATTAACGTAAATAATTGTACATTTAATGATACGAATATTACGGCAAATGAGACGTTTATTAGTGTTAATAATAGCGCACTTTCTAATTCAGAAATTAGTGTGAATAAAGGTAAAATTGCAATTAATGACGCGCTCGTTAAAAAAAGTGTTTTCAAGGTCGATCGAGGAAGTATAGAATTGAATAAAATGCAGCCAGAGTGTGATTTAAAAGCGTCAGTGAATCATGGTGATATTTCAATGCGTTACTTGAAATCACCTAAAGATGTGATGTTAAAATTAGTTCCAGAAAATGGCAAAATTCATGTTAATGTGCCTAACTTGCATCAAGGGAAAAATGGAACAGGTCAACATTTAATTGAACTTTATACGAATCAAGGAGATATTAATATTCTATAAGAGGTTGGGACAACTGCTTTGAAATACCGTTTACCGGGCTTCAAAGCGGTTATAGCGTCCTAACCTTTTATTTTGATGCAAAAGGAATATCGGTATCAAGCTTACCGATCAGTTTTGTAGTTTTGATAGGATGACCTTCTAGCCAACTGCGAAAATTAATAGCGGTAGGAGACTGATTTTCGCCTAAGCTTATCCACGCAGTCAATGTTTTAGGGTCATACATTGTCGTATGTATTGTGCCACTCCAACTTTTAAATAATTTGCTATAAACACCATAGTGAGGCTGGTTAAAACGCTTGAAAATTTCAAAACGCTCTAAGGGAGTATTCAAATTGAGATTTAAACGTTGTAATCGTTCTTCAGATTCTTTAATATAGTTACGATTTTCATGAGTTAGTAATTTGAAGTGGTTTGTACACGTGCGATCATAACGTACATCCACACTTCGAGGTGAAACTTCAACAATGGCATGTGCACCTGTTTGTTCTTGTAACATGTAGCTAAAAGAACTGCGATGAGGAATGGTTTTTAGCAGTTGAACCCCTTCAGCTACATTGCGACACGTTTCTAATATAATACGGCCAACCATATAACATACAAACCCGTTGGCAGGTTTTTTTCGATGCATAAAATTATAAGCCATAACAAGCCCATGTTCATTCATCCCGTCCATGCGTCCTGTTGTACGTGACATTGGTCCAATTTGTGCAAAACCACCATCAGTCGGACGATAGAGTTGATAGCGTCCGTCATAAGTAGCGGGGTGGTAATCATAATTGCGAATCATATAGTCGTCACCAATATAAACCGTACAGCCGCTATCCGGTAAATCAGTGAAACGATAATGTGCAAAATTTAATATAGCTTGTTTCGTGGAGAGGTTTAAAGTATCTTGAATTCCTTTAATTTCTTCCCAAATACCAGGAGCAAAAGCTTGGAATACTTTATAGGTTTCGTGGACATCAATGTCAAAGCGAGGCACACGCTTTTTCCATTCTTTTTCTCTATTTTTTAACATTTGCGTTTGTTGCATCCATTTAGCAACTTGTACACCGTAATCATAATGGCTACCTTCAAATGTTTGAATATCTATACTGACCTCTTGCATACACTTCTGTCCTTTCTGAAATCTATTTAACACAATTTGTTACGGTGTTGTAATATATCGTTAATTGTATTTGACTTTTTATACGCTTATAATAACATTATATTCAATTAAAAATTATAGAACATTGTTCAGGGAGTGATAATCATGTGGGTGAAACCATATATTATAGCAAAACAATGGTTATATCGTAATTTTTATCGTTAACTCTGGCACATACGAAAAAAAAGATTGTTACAAACTTGAGGCAATTGTATCAAGGGGTAACAATCTTTTTTGTCATACATCAGTTACATTCGGTGTAATATAAACGGATTTGATTTGATTAATATTATTATTCTTGGAAGATTCACCAAATGTTAGTGTGATGAGTGTTTTTGGTGTATTTTGATAATCTTGGTTTTCATTCGTGTACGTATAAAACATAATCATTTGATTACCGTGTATATGCGCACGATGTATCATTTCGAAATTCCATTGTGAGTGAGGGTCAGCTTCGACAGCTGCCATTCTTGTTGCTAATAATTGAATGAGTCTGGTTTTATTTAAAGCGATTGGCTCCCCCAAATCATTAATATAATAAGCGGCAACCGTATCATCAATCATTTCTGTGACGCGTTTAAGGTCATGATTCTTCCAAGAATTGAGAAATGAGATATAAGGCATTGTCGTAACCTCTTTCATACTGTTGATGTATTAAATGTAACATATTTCTTGGACGATATGAATATTAAGGCATAAACGTATGAGAAAAGGGTATAAGTTTATTGACGAATGACATTTATGTTATAATATTACATAGATAGAATAAACATTGGGATTTTGAGGTGAAACATTTATGTGTAAATTTATTGGTGGAATCTTTAAAGCGTTCTTTGCTATCATGCTTGTAATGACTGTACTTGTAGGTGTTGGTGTTGCAGTATTAGCATTTGTGTTTAAGAGAGACTTTGAAGATATTGAAAACAAAACAAAACAAATCATTTCTGATATTGAATCAAATCAAGGTTAAGAAAAGACGAACACTATGATGTGTTCGTCTTTTTATTCGTCTTAAAAATTGTTCACTTGCATAATTATTCGTCTACACAAACAGAGTTACGTTGTTACCAAAATAAAAGATAGGGTGATGATTTTGTATCAAAATCAAAACGTATTAGTATCGTATCGGTTAAATCAACAAACTGCTGAACAAGTTAAACAATTAGATAGACAACTTGGGAATCCTCATTTAGATGAAGTGGTGTCTCAAACATTCATAAAAGAAATATTGGGTGCACACCTTTTTGCTAGAAATATCACGATAGGAGTGAGTCAAGATTCTCAAATGATGGCAAGTGCAATACAGTTTAAAACACAGTTAGAAACATATCTTAATGCATGTGGTAGCTATACAAATATTGTTAAAATTGTCACTTGGAATGATGAAAGTAAAAATATGAAGAAATTCGAACGTGCTTTTATAGAAAATGACCCGGATTTATGGTTTGTATTTTCTAATGCACTTGGTTTTTCTAGATTATTGAAGCGTTTGTATCGCAATGAACGTTTTGATCCTTCAAGAACGTACTGTATTAGTAATTTATGTTCCAATCATTTACTCGAGTTGCTAGGAGGAAAGTATTTTGAAGGCATGAAAGGCTTAACGCCGTCAGGAAAACCATGGTTAGTACAACAGGGAGAAATACAAATTTTATCTTCTTAGTATCTTAAAGTGGTTATTCTTTGATAAAATAAAGCCAAGTTACTGAAATATACAGGGAGGAATACATATGACTGTAAAAGGTTATATAGGCTCATATACAAAAAAAGAGGGTGCAGGACTATATTGTTTTGAATTAGATGAATCTAAAAGCTGTATTTCTAAAATAGATACAGCGTATGAATTAAATGCATCCACATATTTCGATATTTATGAAGATACGCTTGTAGCAATTACTAAAAATGACCAATATAGTGGGGTAGCATCATTTAAAATAAAGCAAGATGGTCAATTGGAGAAAACAGGAGAATGTTTAGAGTCTTTGAAGGGTTCAGGATGTTATGTCTCAATCTCTCCAGATGGACAGTTTGTTTTTGAAGCGGTATACGGTGATGGTATTGCAAGAATATATGAATTTGATGCTGAATCGCAAAAAGTAGTTCGCTTAATAGAAGAAGTGTATCATGAATATCCAAAGGGGCCTAATGTAAGTCGTCAAGATCAATCGCATGTACACTATTTAGAAGTGACACCTGAACAAAAGTATGTTGTAGCAGTTGATTTAGGTGCAGATTTATTAGTTTCTTACCATTACGGACAAAAAGGTTTGGAAGTTGCACATCGTACAACTATGCAACCAGGCGACGGCCCTCGACATATTGCTTACCATATAACTGGTAAATATGCCTATATTGTCAATGAGTTGTCGAATACTGTCGTTGTGATGGCTTATGACGATGGACAATTTAAAGAAATAGAACGTCATTTAACAATTCCAGAAGCTTATTTACAACCTACTAAATTGGCTGCGGTTCGTATTTCAGAAGATCAGAGATATTTATATATTAGTAATCGTGGACATGACAGCATTGCGATTTTTAAAATTTTAGAAGAAGGTGCTCGTCTAGAATTAGTAGACATCGTTTCAACAGGTGGAGAATTTCCACGCGACTTCAATATTTCACCTTCAGGTCAACATCTTGTAGTGGCACATCAAGAAGATGATTCGCGCGTCGTAGTATTTGAACGTGATTTGGAGCATGGCACATTAATTAAACGTGATGATAATGCTTTCGCAGCAGAAGGCGTTAGTGTTAAATTTAAAAAGTAAAAATTTAAAAGTTAAAAATAAAGTCGAGAAGTGTTTTCAACTTCTCGACTTTATTTGTGTTATTTGCTTTTAGTAAAAAATTGTTTTACCGCATTTAACTTACCCTTATAAGGAGGGAATAAAATGCCAGTTTCGAGTTTCGTAGTTTTGAAAATATATGGCTTCTCATGTGAGAATGTATCAAAAGTGTATTTCCCATGATAACGCCCTATTCCTGAAGCACCGACACCACCAAAAGGTAGCTTTGGATTAGCGAGTTGGAGCAGTGTATCGTTAATTGCGCCACTTCCAAATGACAACATTTCTATGACGCGATTAGATATATTTTCATCTTCTGTAAAGACATACAATGCAAGTGGTTTCGGCAATGTATTTAACCAAGCTAGTGCTTCATCTAGCGTTTCATATGTGAGTATAGGCAAAATAGGGCCAAAGATTTCTTCTTGCATAATGAAGTCATCAGGATGAATATCATCCAATACTGTAGGCTCAATTAATTTTGTTTGTGCGTCTTGGTAACCACCAATGACGATGTTTGATTGGTGGACATCTAATAAACGAGAAAGCCGTTCAAAATGTTGCTGACTCACAATGCGACCTAAGTCTTCGCTTTCAGCTGGTTTGTCGCCATAAAATTCTTTAATTGTAGTCTTCATAGCACGCACAAAATCCTCTTTAATAGCTGCGTCAATTAACACATAGTCAGGCGCTACACATGTTTGACCTAAGTTCATAAATTTGCCGAAACAGATACGTTCACTGGCAACTTTTAAATTGGCCGTTTTATCAATAATTGTAGGCGATTTCCCACCAAGTTCCAATGTGACAGGGGTCAAATGCTTAGCAGCAGACTCATAGACGATTTGCCCGACTTTTGTACTTCCAGTGAAAAAAATGTGATTAAAAGGTAATTGTAATAACGATTGGAGACATGCTTTTCCACCTTGAACGACAGAAACATAGTCACTTTCAAATGTTTCCTCGATAATCGTTGCTATCACATTAGAAACATTAGGTGTCAGTTCTGAAGGTTTAACAATGGCTGTGTTTCCAGCTGCAATTGCTCCAATCAATGGCTCCATAACTAGCTGAAAAGGATAATTGAAAGGGCCGATAATGAGTACGGTACCTAACGGCTCTTTTACGATAAAACTTTTTGCTGGAAATAAGAAAAAGGGTGTTTCAACAGCACGTTTTTTAGTCCATTTTTTTAAATTTTTACGATAATGATTAATCACATTAATGGTATAACCAATTTCGGTACCAAAAGCTTCTACATAGTTTTTTCCTAAATCTTCTTTTAAAGCTTCAAATAATGCTTTTTCATGTTTTTTAATACTCTTTTTTAAGGTTTTAAGCTTTTGTTTTCTAGTGGCAATAGAGCGTGTCTCTAAAGTATCAAAATAATTTTGTGATGCTTCGAATAGCAATCGATAATCCAATACTATCACCTCATTTTTAGGTTGAAAAAATAGGTTGAGACAAACCAGCATACATATGTCTCAACCTCGTAAGGAGTGTATTACGGTGAATCATGAGTTTTGGTCCTGATAGCATATTTTAGTCTGTTTAAATCTTCAATGCTTCTGTCCCAATCTCATTGCCACATGTAACAAATTATTTATCTTTTTCTTAAATACGATAGGGAATCATCTCGCTCGAATTGTACACGTGCATATGAACAAGAAGGGATGATTTTCAAATTTTCATCTTTTGCTTTTTGAATGACAGCATCAAACAATTGCTTTGCGACGCCACTACCTCTCAAACTTGGTTCTACAAACGTATGATTGACATCGATCGTATCATTGCTTACAAAATAATACGTTATTTCGGCTTTAGGAGCATGTTCATTTTCACCAACAAAAAATTTATTTGTACCTTCGTTTACTGTTACTGGCATATTTTCACCTTCAATTCGTATTATGATAATGCTTCTGTAACTTGAGGAACGACTTGTTTTTTACGAGATACTACGCCAGGTAAAAAGGCTGTGTTATTTTCTAATGTCGTATTAAATGCACTTGCGATTTTATCTGTATTAGCACCTGTCACTAAAATTTTAGAGTTACTATTTAAAATGTCAGTGACTACTAAAATAAATGACGTATAATTTTGTTCAGCAGTTTCTTGGTTCATTGCATTTTCAAACGCTTCTTGACGTTCCAATACTTCATCAATGTCTACCGTATTAACTTGAGCAATACGCACAACATTTTCACCAATATTGAATGATTTTGCGTCTTTGTTGAGTAGTTCTTTTTCAGTGCTATCTTTAGTAGATGCGCCTGCTTTTAACATGTCTAATCCATATTGATCAACGTCAACATTTGCGATACGTGCTAATGCACGCGCAGCATTTACATCTTGTTCTGTACATGTAGGTGATTTAAATAAAAGACTATCAGAAACAATTGCTGAAATCATGAGTCCAGCGATTTCTGGTTTAATTTCATAACCGCGTTCATTGTACATTTTGTAAAGAATTGTAGCTGTACAACCTACTGGTTCAGCACGGTAGTATAGTGGCCCAGCTGTTTCAAAGTTAGCAATACGATGATGGTCAATGACGTGCTTTACATTGGCATTTTCGATTGTTTTTGCACTTTGTTGGAATTCGTTGTGGTCAACTAAAATAACATCTTTGCCTGTTAAGTCGTCTGATAAAAGCTCTGGTGCTTCAACATTAAAGTAATTTAAAGCATATTGTGTTTCTGGTGCTACGTCACCTAGGCGATATGCTTTTGCTTCTTTGTTTCCATGTGATTGTTCAAAGTCTGCCATAATAATAGCTGATGTTATTGCGTCCGTATCTGGATTTTGATGTCCAAAAATATATGTTGTCATATTTCAAACTCCTTATTTTTTAACTATTGATTTATTAAATATTTTAGCATGGTACTCAGGTTTTATTCCACCGTTGCGCCTAATGTGTTTTTGAAGTGGGTAAGTGCCCATTCATGACCTTGAGGATTAAAAGTCGCAACCCCTTTTTTAGGGATAATTAATTGATAATTTAAATTATAAGCAGTTGAAGCCGTGTGTAATACACAAATATCAGTACATACGCCTACGATTTCTAAAGTATCTACTTTTCTTTCTCGTAATAGGGTGTCCAAAGGTGTTCCAAAGAAAGAATCGTAACGGCGTTTATCTATAAAAAATACATGTTCATCATGTTGGATGTCGTTAAAAATTGAGCCTACGCGGCCATATAAATTTCTCCCTTCAGTTCCGATAATGTTGTGTGGAGGAAAACTTTTAGACTCTGGATGAGTTGGATCATTTTCAAAGTGTAAATCCATCATAAAAAATATGTTTTCTTTTGCCTCGTGATAATGCTTAATACGATCAACAATAAAACCTTCAATGGCTTGACCAGATTTTCCGCAAGTTAATTTTCCAGTGTCTGAAATAAAGTCATTGGAATAGTCAACAATAATTAATGCTTTCTTTGACATAATGTCCTCCTAAAAATTGGGTATACTATCTGTAACAAGAGATGTTTATAGTATAACGCAAATATGAAAGGATACTAGACCTATGTTAAAAAATGTTAGAGATTTTGGTGCAAAAACAAAAAATAAATGGAAAGATACATTTGGTATACAACGTGCATTAAATGTGGTAGCTAGAAATGGTGGAGGAACTGTTTATATTCCAGAAGGGGTTTACCATATTTCAAAAGCTTTGAAAATTTATGGAAATACGACTTTGAAATTAGATGACAAAGCGGTGTTATTAAGAAAAGGTCGAGATGCTTTATTGAAAAATGGTTCTAGTCGAAAAAAATATTATCGTTATGAAGGTAACGGACATATTAAAATTGAAGGTGGCACATTTGATATGAATGGCAATCAATATCCATTCAATAATACGGCGATGTGTCTTGGTCATGCACGTGAGATTGAAGTCGCACACGTTACATTCAAAAATATAGTAGGGGGACATGGTATCGATGCATGTGGACTTGATGGTGTGCACATTCATGACTGTCGCTTTTTAGGGTTTGTTGATTACGTCGGTGACCGTTCGTTTTCGGAAGCGATTCAATTAGATTTATTTATAGAAGGTGCTTTCCCCAAATTCGGCATTAATGACGGTACTATTACGAAAAATGTTATTATAGAACGATGCTATTTTGGTAATTCAAATGAAGGAGAAATGGGACCTTGGAATAGAGCAATAGGTTCTCATGCAACTCGTTTATTCCATTTTTACGAAAATATCGTCATTCAAGATAATACGTTTGAAGGTACGAAAGACTACGCGTTAACACCTTTAAAATCAAAAAATATGTTTATCGCCAATAATATATTTTTAAATTGTGCCGGTGCATTAAGGTATCTTGGCGTATATAAAGGGAAGCATATGTATTCATTTGACGGAAGCATTGCAATGAAAGAGGGAGGTAAAGGCCTCACATTTATGAACAATACAATTCAAGGCTGTCAAACATTAGACACTTTGCATATTAGAAGTCACAAACAAGCACCGCATCAACATATTTCGATTCTAAAAAATACATTTATAGGTGCAAACCATCCGATTCAATTAACAGGCGTACAACATGTATGTTTATTACAAAACGAAAATATACCTTCAATTAAACAAACAGATGTAGAAGACGTATTGTGTGATTAAAGAAAAAGAGAACGCTAAAAATGGAGAGCGGACGAGCGAAATCAAATCGATTTTGCCTGTCCGCTCTATTTTAATTAAATCTTCCTAAGTTGCGAATTTCAAAGTCAAGGGTTTGTAGTATTGTTGTAACTTTATTCATAACGTTTTCATTAGGATAATCCGCTTGAACGAAGAAACGATATCTACCTAGTTGCGTTTTTAATGGCCTTGATTCAATCCAACTTAAGTTTACATTGAATAAAGCAAATGTGTTTAAAATACTTGCAAGTAACCCGGGTTTATCTTGTGAGGGTGTGATAAGCAATAAGCATTGGTTGCCTTGTTGATGTATCACTGGATGGTTTGAGAGTACTAAGAAACGAGTGACATTATGAGGATAGTCCTCAATGTTATTCACGAGTGGGACGTAGTCATATGCTTCCCCACTCCCTTTAGGGGCTATTGCAGCCGTATATGAATTAATAAATTGTAAAGCATCTACCGTACTTTGTGAGTACGTATAGCTCAATTGGTGACGATGTATAAATTTTTGCGTTTGGCTAATGGCTGGGCCAATGGAATAGACGTGTTTGACGTCTTCTAAAGTCATTCCACTTTGCCCGTAAAGAGAAAATTCAACATCTAAGTGGATTTCTTTGATGACAGTTAAAGGATGTTCAACTAAACTATCTGCGACTACATTTATAGTACCTTCTATTGAATTCTCAATTGGAACGATAGCTTGTGACGAAGCATCCGTTTTTAATGATGTCACTACTTCGTATAAATTTTCTTTTGGAATGAAAGTATCAGGATGAGCTTGGTATTTTAATGCAGCCAAGTAAGAAAAAGTTCCTTTTGGTCCTAAATAATATAAAGACATAGCCTCACCTCGAATCGGTCGTTTGTCCCCATTTTACACAATTCTAGTGAAAAGGACACCCACTCGATTCGTTTTTCTTATAATAGAAGTTCGTTTCGTGCATTGTATTATCATAACCGTGATGATAATTCGCTGTAAGTGTCGGCGAAAGTGGCGGTGCGAGCCATGACCATTTTCCGGTGACTTTTCGATGATGTGCATGTTCTGTAGCTTCAAATTTTTCAAACTGTTTGGCAGCAGTTAAATGATCTACCATAGAGACGCCTGTATTTTTAAAAGATTGATAAACCGCATCATTAATCTCTACTAAAACCCGATCTTTATTGAAGGAACTATTTTTTAAGTTTGAAAAGTTCATGGCTTGAGCTAAAGGTTCCATCAAGTTATAACGGAAGCTGTCTAAATAATTTCGAACAGCAATTTCATTCACCATATACCATCCGTTAAAAGGTGCGGTAGGATATGTGATACCACCAATCTTTAAATCCATATTTGAAATGATAGGAACGGCATACCACTTTAAGTTGAGTTGCTCAATTTTAGGGAACTCAGAATGTCGGATAGGCACTTCTAAAATTAAAGATTTTGGATATTCATAATATCGAATAGGATGATTAGGAAATTGGTATATTAATGGTAGAACGTCAAAATTTGTATGATCTCCGCGCCAACCTAAATGTTCTGCGAGGTGTGTGACACTTTTTTCAGAAGGGTCGCCGATCTTTTCATAGCCGGCATATCGAATAAGTTGGTTGTTATAAATCTTAGGTGGCGCTTCAAAGGAAGGTGCAAAGATTGTAATGTAAGGTATAATTCTCCCGCCATTTGTTGCATTTTCAACATGTGAAGTAATCGCGTTAAGAAATTCTGCTTCATTTTGTATGTCTCGTGCATCTTGCACTTTTAAACTTTCCCAAAATAATCTTCCGATACAGCGATTTGAATTTCTCCACGCCAGTCTTGCACCGAAAGTGAGCTCTTCTTTTGTATGACGATAATACCCTTTTTCGATTATTTCTTGTTTAATGGCTTTTAAACGTTCGTTCCGTTTCGTGCTCGATTGGTTTGTTTCTTCGTAAAATTGCGTTATAAAAGATATCGCTTCTTCTATCATCATACCACCTCATTATAGATTATAATGTAAAAATGAAAATTTATTGAAATTAAGCATGAATTGTCATATTTTTGTCGATGTTCTTATTAAAAGTGGAAAACAAAGGCTAAACGTGTTATATCATAGAGGTATAAATAAAAGGACGAGGAGAAATACTATGTATCAATACAAGGACGACAGTTTAATGCTACACAATGATTTGTATCAAATAAATATGGCTGAATCTTATTGGAATGATGGGATTCATGAACGCAATGCCGTTTTTGATTTGTATTTTAGAAAGATGCCATTTGAAAGTGGCTATGCAGTATTTAACGGATTAAAAAGAGTGATTGATTTTATTGAGCATTTACATTTTTCTGAATCAGACTTAGCTTATTTAAAAGATATTGGCTATGCAGATGATTTTCTTCATTATTTGAAAAAACTTAAATTTACAGGCAATATTCGTGCCATGGAAGAAGGAGAATTATGCTTTGGCAATGAACCACTGCTACGTGTAGAAGCACCTTTAATACAAGCGCAACTTATCGAAACGACTTTATTAAACATTATTAACTTTCAAACACTAATTACGACTAAAGCAAGCAGAATAAAGCAAGTGGCGCCGCACGATACTTTAATGGAATTTGGGACACGACGTGCACATGAGCTTGATGCCGCAGTTTGGGGAGCAAGAGCAGCGATTATAGGAGGTTTCGATTCAACGAGTAATGTAAGAGCTGGAAAATTATTTAATATTCCAGTTTCAGGTACACATGCGCATGCGTTCGTTCAAACGTATGGTGATGAATATATCGCATTCAAAAAATATGCAGAGCGTCATAAAAATTGCGTATTTTTAGTTGATACGTTCCATACGCTTAAATCAGGTGTACCGAATGCAATTCGTGTAGCAAAAGAATTGGGAGATAAAATTAATTTTATTGGTATTAGGCTAGATTCTGGAGACATTGCGTATCTTTCTAAAGAAGCGCGTAAAATGTTGGATGAAACAGGCTTTAAAGATGCTAAAATCATCGCATCTAATGATCTTGATGAAGAAACGATTTCGAATTTGAAAGCACAAGGTGCAGAAGTCGACAGTTGGGGCGTAGGAACTAAATTAATTACAGCCTACCAACAACCAGCGCTAGGTGCAGTTTATAAAATGGTGGCAGTAGAAGATGATCACGGACAACTTGTAGATCGCATTAAACTTTCTAATAATGCTGAAAAAGTGACGACACCTGGAAAAAAACGCGTCTATCGTATTATCAATACGAGAACAAATAAATCTGAAGGAGACTATATTACTTTAGAACAAGAAAACCCTAATGAAGAGAAGAAACTTAAAATGTTTCATCCTATTCATACTTATAAAATGAAATACATTAAACATTTTAAAGCAGTTGATTTACACCAAGACATCTTTATTAATGGTAAATGTGTTTATGAATTGCCGAGTGAAAAAGAAGCACAACGCTTTTTACAAAGCAATTTAGAATTGCTGTGGGATGAAAATAAGCGCTACCTTAACCCAGAAGAATATCCTGTTGATTTAAGCACAGCATGTTGGGAAAATAAACAGCGTCGTATTTTTGAAGTAGCAGAACATGTTAAAGAAATGGAGGAAGAACATGAATAAAATGCAAGCCATCATAGTAAATGAAATGAAAGTACAACCTGAGATTGATGTACAACAAACGATAGAAGCTATTAAACATTTTATTAAAGAATATGTAAGCTCCCATACATTTATTCATACATTAGTGTTAGGAATTTCTGGTGGACAAGACTCTACTTTAGTAGGGAAATTGACGCAACTTGCAGTAAATGAATTAAATGCAAGCGGGGATAAACAGTACAAATTCATCGCTGTAAAATTACCATATGGCGTACAAAAAGATGCAGATGAAGTGGAACAAGCGCTTAAATTTATTCAACCTGATCAAATCGTCACGGTTAATATTAAACCTGCAGTAGATCAAAGTGTCGCTGCATTAAAAGATGCAGGTATCACATTAACGGACTTTCAAAAAGGTAACGAAAAAGCGCGTGAAAGAATGAAAGTGCAATTTTCTATTGCTGCAAATACTAGTGGTATTGTGCTTGGTACGGACCATTCAGCAGAAAATGTAACTGGATTTTTCACAAAATATGGTGATGGTGCGGCAGATATAGCACCGATATTCGGATTGAATAAAAGACAAGGGCGACAACTTTTACAACATTTGGCTGCACCCCCACGCTTATATGAAAAAACACCAACAGCTGATTTAGAAGACGATAAACCGCAATTACCGGATGAAGAAGCGTTAGGTGTGACGTATAACGAGATTGATGATTACTTAGAAGGAAAAACCATTTCGGAGGCTTCTGCCCAAAAAATCGAGGCGCTTTATGTTAAAAATGCGCACAAAAGAGAACTCGCATACACGAGATTTACTTGGCCCAAATAAAAAATTTTGATGACAATTCAATGTATCCTTGATACAATGAGCTAAATTTTTAGAAGTGAGGTAAGTTATGAATGTAATAAATGATAACCCTATGTTAATGTTATTGGCGATATTTTTAATCAATGTTGCTTACGTCACAGCGTTAACAATGCGACTTATCTTGACGTTAAAAGGTTACAGATATTTTGCGGCTGCACTGAGCTTTGTGGAAGTGTTAGTCTATGTGATCGGGCTCGGAATGGTAATGTCAGGTTTAGATCAATTTCAAAATGTTATCGCATACGCTTTAGGTTTTTCTGTTGGTATCATTGTAGGTATGAAAATTGAAGAAAAATTAGCGTTAGGCTATTCAGTAGTAAATGTGACGACAGCGGATTATGAATTGGATTTACCTAGACAGCTTAGAGATTTAGGTTATGGCGTTACGCACTTTGCAGCACATGGACGAGATGGCGATCGTCTCGTTATGCAAATACTAACGCCTAAACGATATGAGTTAAAATTAATGGACACGATTAAAGCGCTAGACCCTAAAGCGTTTGTAATTGCCTATGAACCACGTAACATTCATGGTGGGTTTTGGGTTAAAGGTGTTCGTAGTAAAAAAGTAAAGGCGTATGATACTGATGAAATTCAAAGTTGAAGATGGAGAAACAATTCAAGACTGTTTGACACGTATGCGAGAAGCGGGATATATGCCTATTAAAAGATTTGAAAAACCTGTATTTAAGGAAAATAAAGATGGCAGCATAGAAGTATTAAAACAAGATATTATCTTCACAGGTAAGAAAATAAGTACAGAATAAATAGAAAGGTGTGGTAGAAAGCTTGCTATAGTTGAACTTATTTATTTAAAATGTGGACATGTCAGGTTGTCATCTTTATCATAAATGAAACACAAATTAATAGAAGCCACAAAAGACGTTTTGTATCATTTTATTATGGACAAGCGTCTTTTTAAATGCGAACTTTTAAGTCAGTATGATTTATTATGTTCGTGAATAGAGGTTTAAAAAACAAAAAATAATGATAGAAAATGAATAAATGGATTGATTCCGAACGATATATCTGTTTATATAGATAATGTACATATAATGTCCATTTGCTATAATGTGATTAACGCAAAGGATATTTTGAAAATTAGCATACCAAAAATAAGTTAGGAGATTTTATAATGATCGAACGTTATTCAAGAGAAGAAATGTCAACGATTTGGACAGACCAAAACCGATACGAAGCATGGTTAGAAGTTGAAATTTTAGCTTGTGAAGCATGGAGTGAATTAGGTTACATCCCAAAAGAAGATGTTCAAAAAATACGTGAAAATGCTCGCGTAGATGTGGAGCGTGCCAAAGAAATTGAATTAGAAACACGTCATGATGTCGTTGCGTTTACTCGTCAAGTATCTGAAACTTTAGGAGAGGAACGTAAATGGGTACATTATGGCTTAACGTCAACAGATGTTGTAGATACAGCGTTAAGTTATCAAGTGAAACAAGCAAATGACATTATCGAAAAAGATTTAGAACGTTTTATTGAAGTCCTAGCAAATAAAGCTAAAAAGTATAAAAACACATTAATGATGGGACGCACGCATGGTGTTCATGCTGAACCAACTACATTTGGATTGAAAATGGCACTTTGGTATGCCGAAATGCAACGTAATCTAGAACGTTTTAAGCGTGTACGTGAAGAAATTGAAGTCGGAAAAATGAGTGGGGCTGTAGGTACTTTTGCGAACATTCCACCTGAAATAGAAGCATATGTATGTAAACATTTAGGTATTGGGGCAGCACCAATATCAACACAAACGTTACAGCGTGATCGTCATGCGTATTACATTGCGACGTTAAGTTTGATTGCAACATCACTTGAAAAATTTGCAGTAGAAATTAGAAATCTACAAAAAACTGAAACGCGTGAAGTAGAAGAAGCATTCGCTAAAGGACAAAAAGGTTCATCTGCAATGCCGCATAAACGTAATCCTATCGGTTCTGAAAATATTACAGGTATTGCACGTGTCATTCGTGGATATATTACAACAGCTTATGAAAATGTGGCATTATGGCATGAACGTGATATTTCACATTCGTCTGCAGAGCGCATTATGTTACCAGATGTGACGATTGCACTAGACTATGCGCTGAATCGCTTCACAAATATTGTTGATCGTTTAACGGTTTATGAAGAAAATATGACTGAGAATATGGAAAAAACATTCGGATTAATTTATTCTCAACGTGTACTGCTTGCCTTAATTGATAAAGGAATGGTACGTGAAGAAGCGTATGATACGGTTCAACCTAAAGCGATGGAATCATGGGCATCTAAAACGCCATTTAGAGAATTGGTTGAAGCAGATTCCAAAATTACTGATAAACTTTCAGAAGAGGAATTGAATGCATGTTTTGACCCTAGACATCACTTGAATCAAGTTGATACAATATTTAAAAGAGTAGGTCTAGCATAAAAATACTACACTTTAATGTATTAATTCGTTAAAATATCCTTAAACATAAAAATATAGGGGTTGTATATCATGCAAATTGAAAAATTACGTGGAACCGCATTAAATGAATTGTTTGATGCAATCTTGACATTAGAAACGCGCGAGGAATGTTATCAATTTTTCGATGATTTATGTACTGTTAACGAGCTTCAATCGTTATCACAACGTTTACAAGTTGCAAAGATGATTAAACAAGGCTACACATACGCAACAATAGAAGCGGAGTCTGGCGCATCAACTGCTACGATTTCTCGAGTTAAACGCTCTTTACAATGGGGAAATGATGCATATACGATGATTTTAGAACGAATGGATATTGAAACGAAACAATAACAAAGGGATTTAAAGCAAGGAGATGATATGAGTATTAGATACTTATTTCACACTTGCTTTTTTTATGTTTTTTCAACGAAATCTCGTAGCCCAATCTTAGAATATCGCCCCTAAAAATGCTATAATATATGCTATGATATTTAAAGGAGTAAAAGGTCATGTATGATATTAAACAGTGGCGTCATGTCTTTAAATTAGATCCAGCAAAACCAATTTCTGATACAGATTTAGAAACACTTTGTATGTCTGACACAGATGCAATTGTTATTGGCGGAGAAGACAATATGACAGAAGACAATGTGTTACATCTTATGAGCCGAGTGAGGCGTTATCCATTACCCCTTGCTTTAGAGATTTCAAATATAGAAAGCACTGTACCAGGATTTGACTTTTATTTTGTGCCATCGATACTCAACAGTAAAGATGTGAAATATCATAACGGTCAGCTGCATGAAATATTAAAAACTTATGGCCATATGATTCATTTTGAAGAGATGATTTTTGAAGGCTATGTCGTACGAAATCCAGAAAGTAAAGTGGCACAATATACGAAAGCAAAAACGCAACTTTCGATAGAAGATATAGAGGCTTATGCGCAAATGGCAAATGAAATGTATCGATTCCCTGTATTTTATTTAGATTATCGCGGAACACAAGGTCAAATTGAGGAGTTGCGTGCTGCTCAGGCTTTACTTTCAACGACACAGTTATTTTATGGCGGTGATATAGACAGTTTTGAAACCGCTAAAAAAATTGCTGATATTGCAGATACACTCGTTGTAGGGGATTTGGTGTATGAAGATATTAAAAAAGCGATTAAGACGACTAAAATAAAGGAGAGAACATAATGAATCCACTTGTAAAAAATATGAATACGGAGCAAAGTGAAGCGGTGCGTACAACGGAGGGACCGCTTTTAATTATGGCAGGTGCAGGGTCAGGTAAAACACGTGTATTAACGCACCGAATTGCGTATTTATTAGATGAAAAAGATGTATCTCCTTACAACATTTTAGCAATAACATTTACTAATAAGGCTGCTAAAGAAATGAAAATGCGTGTGCAAGCATTAGTAGGAGAAGAGGCGGAAGTCATTTGGATGTCTACATTTCACTCTATGTGTGTACGTATTCTTCGTCGTGATGCAGATCGTATTGGTATCGAACGTAACTTTACGATTATAGATCCAACAGACCAAAAATCTGTAATTAAAGACGTTTTAAAACGTGAAAACATTGATCCTAAACGCTATGAACCACGTATGTTTATTGGTGCGATAAGCAATTTGAAAAATGAATTAAAAACACCACAAGATGCTTTAGCATCAGCTAATGATTATTTTACGCAAATGGTAGCAAAAGTGTATGAAGGCTACCAAATGCAACTCGTTCGAAATCAAGCTTTAGACTTTGATGATTTAATTATGACGACAATTAAATTATTTGAACGCGTGCCAGAGGTGTTAGATTATTATCAAAATAAATTTCAATACATACATGTAGACGAGTACCAAGATACGAACAAAGCGCAATACACGCTTGTTAACCTAATGGCTCAAAAATTCAAAAACCTATGTGTAGTGGGAGATTCAGATCAGTCTATTTATGGTTGGCGTGGTGCTGACATTCAGAACATTTTATCATTTGAAGAAGATTATCCAAATGCAAAAACTATCTTTTTAGAGCAAAATTATCGTTCTACAAAGACGATTTTAAATGCAGCCAATGAAGTAATTAGAAATAATACTGAGCGTAAACCTAAAGGCTTATGGACGGCAAATGATCAGGGTGAAAAAATCAAATACTATGAAGCTTTTAGTGAACGAGATGAATGTGAGTATGTTGTAAGGGAGATTTTTAAACAACAAAAGAAAGGAAGAAAGTTAAAAGATATCGCGGTATTATACCGTACAAATGCCCAATCTCGTGTGCTTGAAGAAACATTTTTAAAATCAAATTTACCTTATGTGATGGTAGGGGGCCAAAAGTTCTATGATCGCAAAGAAATTAAAGATGTTTTGAGTTATTTACGTTTAATTGCTAACAGTTCAGATGATATTAGTCTACAACGTGTCATTAATGTGCCAAAGCGCGGCATTGGCCCTTCTTCTGTTGATAAGATTGCATCTTATGCAGCTTCGAACAATATTAGTATGTTTGAAGCACTTGCTGAAGTTGATTTTATTGGCTTATCCAAAAAAGTGACACAAGCAGCATCTGAATTTTATCAACTCATGAATCATTTGATGAAAGAACAAGAGTTTTTAGAAATCAGTGATATTGTTGAAGAGGTGCTTGTTAAAACAGGATATCGTGAAATGCTTGAGCGTGAACAAACTTTAGAAGCACGTAGCCGTTTAGAAAATATCGATGAATTTATGTCGGTACCTAAAGACTATGAAAAAAATACGCCGATTGAAGAACAATCGCTAATTAATTTCTTAACAGATTTATCTTTAGTGGCTGATGTAGATGAAGCAAATTTAGAAGATGGTGTAACGCTAATGACGATGCATTCTGCAAAAGGGCTCGAGTATCCAGTTGTTTTCATCATTGGCCTAGAAGAATCCATTTTCCCGCATATTCGTGCAATCAAAAGTGATGGGGACCATGAAATGGAAGAAGAGCGTCGCATCAGTTACGTTGCTATAACACGAGCAGAAGAAGAATTGTATTTAACACACGCTTCTTCTCGTACCTTATACGGTCGTAGTCAATCTAACCCGCGTTCTCGTTTCTTAAATGAAATACCAGACGACTTACTTGAACTGCCAGAACGTCAGAAACCAACGTCAATAGGTCGTCAACGCCAAGCGCCAAAACGTGGATTCAGTCAACGTACAGTTGTGAATCAGAAGCAACCTTCTACATCAGAGTGGAAAGTTGGAGATAAAGTGACGCATAAAAGTTGGGGAGAGGGTATGGTATCTAATGTGAGTGAAAAAAATGGCTCTGTCGAATTGGATATTATTTTCAAATCTCAAGGACCTAAGCGTTTACTTGCACAATTTGCTCCAATTGAGAAGAAGGGGGAGGACTAAATGACACAATTAAAAGCGCGTGTTCAACTATTACATGAGCGTTTACATCAATACAACTATGAATATTATGTCATGGATAATCCTAGTGTTCCGGATAGTGAATATGACAAACTTTTACACGAATTAATAGAGATTGAAACGGAACATCCGCAACTCAAAACTTCAGATTCACCGACTGTTCGAGTAGGTGGAGAAGCACAATCTACTTTTGAAAAAGTGCGTCATGATACACCAATGTTAAGTCTAGGGAACGCTTTTAACGAAATGGATTTACGTCGTTTTGATGAACGTGTGAGAGACAGTGTAGGTGAAGTCGAATACATGTGCGAATTGAAAATTGACGGATTAGCAGTATCACTGAAATATGAAAATGGCCGTTTTGTCCAAGGGCTTACACGAGGAGATGGTACAACGGGGGAGGACATCACGGAAAATTTAAAGACGATTCATGCGATACCATTAGTGTTACAAAAACCTATTTCATTTGAAGTTCGTGGCGAAGCTTATATGCCCCGAAAATCATTTTTAAAATTAAATGAGACGAAAGAAAAAAAGGGAGAGCAACCTTTTGCGAATCCAAGAAATGCTGCCGCAGGGTCATTGCGCCAACTTGATTCGAAACTCGCAGCTGCACGTAAATTAGATATTTTTCTATACAGCATTAATGATTTTACTGAACTTGATGCGACGTCTCAAAGTGAAGCTTTAACAGAATTAGACCAACTTGGATTTAAAACAAACCCAGAACGTATCGTAGCAAAATCAATTGAAGATATTTTAGCGTATATTGAAGCTTGGACAGCAAAACGAGAGCATTTGAGCTATGATATTGATGGTATTGTCATTAAAGTCAATGCAATTGAGCATCAAGAAACAATGGGATTTACCCAAAAATCACCAAGATGGGCAATTGCTTATAAATTCCCGGCAGAAGAAGTCGTGACAACATTGCAAGATATTGAATTAAGTATAGGGCGTACAGGCGTTGTTACACCTACTGCGATTCTAGAGCCTGTACATGTAGCTGGAACTACGGTTTCTAGAGCGTCCCTTCATAATGAAGATTTAATTCATGAGCGAGATATCCGTATCGGAGATCAAGTTGTAGTGAAAAAAGCTGGAGACATTATACCAGAAGTTGTACGGGTCATTCTTGATCGTCGACCAGAGCATACAGAAACATATCATATGCCAACACATTGTCCAAGTTGTGATCATGAACTAGTTCGCATAGAAGGTGAAGTCGCATTGCGTTGTATTAATCCAAAATGTCAGGCACAACTTGTGGAAGGTTTGAAACATTTTGTTTCAAGACAGGCAATGAACATTGATGGATTAGGAACTAAGATTATTGAACAGCTTTATTATAATCATCTTATTAAAGATGTCGCCGATATATTTTACCTTGCTAAAGATGATTTGTTACCACTTGAACGCATGGGTGAAAAAAAGGCTGATAATTTAATCCGAGCTATAGAAAAATCTAAATCTCAATCTTTAGAACACTTGTTATTTGGCCTTGGAATTCGTCACTTAGGAGTAAAAGCAAGTCATGTACTTGCTGAAAAATACGAAACGATAGAACGCTTAATGACGGTTACTGAAGCGGAGCTCATTGAAATTTATGACGTAGGTGAAAAAGTAGCTCAATCTTTTGTTACGTATATGGGTAACGAAGATATCCGTAAACTCATTGAAAAATTAAAAGCACAACATGTGAATATGACGTTTACCGGACAAAAAACAACAGAAATTACAGGACATCCAGATTTCCAAGGGAAAACCATTGTACTGACTGGTAAATTAGAACAAATGACACGCACTGAAGCATCTAATTGGCTAAAGCTTCAAGGCGCCAAAGTGACAAGCAGTGTGACGAAATCGACTGATCTTGTCATTGCTGGAAAAGATGCAGGTTCAAAATTAACCAAAGCAGAGACTTTAGGTACACCGATTTGGAATGAGCAAGACTTTATTGATAAGCAAAAAGAAATCAATTAAAGAGGAGATAGCCTATGAAAAAAAGGATTTTGATCGTGGTGGGACTTTCGCTTGCGTTAGCTTCATGTGGTCCCAATAATGATGATAGTCAGTCCTCTCAAGATACATCTTCTGAAAAGACAAATGATGTAAAAAGAATTGTGACAGATAAAAATGTTCAAGGGGAAAACTATCGTACGATTTTGCCATTTAAAGAAAGTCAAGCCCGTGGCTTAACGCAAGAAAACATGTCCAACAATTTTAACGGTGAAGATTTCGAATCTGGTTTATTGGAAATAAGTAAAGAAGTTTATCCTACTGATGAATTTTTATATCAAGATGGGCAATTTTTAGATAAAAAGACCATTCAAGCTTATTTAAAACCAAAACTAAGTAAAACTGAATTGGATAAGATGAGTGACAAAGAGAAAGATACGCATCAGGCTTCAGAAAACTTAGGATTAAATCCTTCAGTGAATGGAGAAAAGAAAGAAGAAAAAATTGCTAAAAATACGCCACAAGTGCTATCTAACATTTTAGAACAAAATTTTTATGATAATGGCGATACGGAAGGCAAAGATATAAAAGGTCTCACAATTGGTCTTGCGATGAATCAAGTGTATTATTATCAAAAAGAAAAATATGGAGAGACGTTTAGCGTTAATTTAGATAAGAAAAAAGTAGAGCAACAAGGTCAAGAGATGGCTGAAGAAATGCTATCAAGACTACGTGAAAATGATAAGTTGAAAGATATTCCGATTACATTTGCTATTTATATGCAATCAGGAAAAGATCAAATTATACCAGGTTCATTCGTGAGTTATGCAACCTCTGAAGAAAATGGGGCGAAGCTCAAAGAATGGAATAAAGTCAACGAACAAACGGTGCTTGTTCCTTCTAGTGAAGCGTCAGATTTGAATGAACAAATTAATGCGAACTTCCGTGATTTCAATGATAATTTACAAGCGTATTTCACAAATTTCACACAAGCAGTAGGAAAAGCGAAATTTAAAGATAAAAAGCTTCAATCACTGTCAATAGATTTACCGATTGATTATTATGGTAAAGCTGAATTAATCGGAATAACGCAATATGTGACACAGCTTGCTGAAAAAGATTTTGGTAAAGTTGAAGAATATGAAATTCACATTAAAGATGGCAATGCTTCACGTGCATTGATTACCAAAACAAAAGACGATAAAGAACCGCAAGTTCATATTTATAACAATTAATTAAATGACGTTATAAGAAAAAATAAGATTTCAAAGAAAGATGACGACTTTCTAACAAATTTGTTTTTAACGGTTGGTGAAAAATGCGCTAACCGTTATTTTTTATGTGGAGAAATAGTTACGATAGTATCATATCATTGCTAGAAAAGGCGGATACAGTTAAAACATAGTAAAACAAAGAAAAAACGATGGGACAAGACAATGAAATCAAGCTGATTTCTGTCTTATCCCATCGCTTTAACATCGTTCAGACACTATGCTTTACGCATCAAGATTATTCGTTTAATTCTAAACGTCTTTTCACTTCGTTCATTTCGTCAATAACAAAAGCATCTGGTTTTTTCGTAAATTTAGATACGATGACAGTAACGAGTAAACTCATAATAAATCCTGGTACAATTTCATATAAAGTGAAAATTTCATACTTTTCACCAAGTGGATGAGCGAACACAATCCATAAAAGCACAGTAATGGCTCCGGCCATCATACCGCTAATCGCACCAGTTCTTGTTAAATTTTTCCAGTAAAGTGACAAAATAACAAGTGGTCCAAAGGCAGCACCAAATCCTGCCCACGCGTTACCTACCAAGTTAAGAATTGTATTATTTGGCGACCAAGCGATTGCAATGGCTACAATTGCTACTAAAATAACGGATAAGCGGCCTACTAAAACAAATTCTTTTTCATGTTTTTTAGTATCTGCTTTATCGCCACGGATTAACTTATAAAAGTCTTCAGTTAATGAACTAGAAGTGACGAGCAACTGTGAAGAAATTGTGCTCATAATTGCTGCTAAAATGGCTGCCAGTAGAAATCCACCAACGAGCGGATGGAAGAGTACTTGCCCCATCAAAATAAAGAGTGTTTCAGGATCTTGAATTTCTACACCTTGAGCAGGAACAAAGGCGATGCCTAATAAACCTACTAAAACAGCGCCAATCAATCCGACTGCCATCCAAGTAATACCAATGCGTCTTGTGAAAGGGAGTAGTTTTATCGAACGGATAGACATAAAACGCACTAAAATATGAGGTTGCCCGAAATATCCTAAGCCCCATGCGAAAAATGAAATAATGCCAATTACAGTTGTTCCTCGAAATAAATCTAAGTTTGTTGGCTTTAGTTCAGCAACGGTATGGAACGTATCTAAGCCGTTGAGTTTTAAAAGCACAACGAGAGGTACCATAATCATGGCGATTAACATAATAACACCTTGGAAAAAGTCTGTAATAGATACCGCAAGGTAACCGCCAAAAAATGTATAGGCAATGACGATAACAGCGACAAGTAATAATCCAAAGCGATAGTCTAAACCGAAGGCGCTATCAAACAACTTTCCGCCGGATACGAATCCTGCGTGTGTATACAATGTGAAAAAGACGACAATAATCCCACCAGAAATAATTTTAATAAGGTTAGATTTATCATCTAAGCGATTTTTGAAAAAGTCAGGTAATGTAATCGCATCACCTGCGATTTCAGTATGTAAACGCAATCGTGGTGCCACAAGTAAGTAGTTAATCCATGCACCAAGTGTTAAACCGATAGATAACCATGCTGCGGAAAGACCAGTTGAATAAACTTCACCCGGCAACCCCATAATCATCCAACCGCTCATGTCAGATGCACCGGCTGAAAGCGCTGTCACCCAAGGACCGATATTACGGCCACCTAACATGTACTCACTTAGGTTACTCGTAGCTTGCTTATAACCGTAATAACCAATACCAAGTAAAATAATAAAATATAATGCTATCATAATGTACGTTTGCCAATCTGGGTTGACTTGGCTAGATAATGTTGACCCCAATGTGAACATATTCATTTTATCCCCCTTTTTGTTACATAAGTTAATTATACAGAAATATCTTAGGAAGGAAAGTGTATTTTTATTCTAAAACGTCAAAAACACAATTAAATTCAGTTGCAAAAGCGTATTTTTACTAATTAATACTCAAATTTGCAACCAACAGACTTTGAATTTTTATGCGTCATATAGACATTTTTGCAAAAATATAACTTGGACATATTACTTTATGGGTATTATTTATATTTGAGTAACATAAAAGCGTTCATTTAAGTGACAGTAGTTGGAGGGGAGAAGTAGCGTAAATTCGCCTTGCACGTTTCTGTTGAATAAAAGATGTTATAACCATCTTAAAACGATGGCTAGGCGTACTTATACACTAAAAGGAACGAGGGTAAAGTGATATTTTCTTTTTTGCGTCTATTTGCGTGTATTGACATAGAAAATACTTAGATTTTTACTATGAAGTTTGGTACAATTTTAAGATAAAAGAGAATTTTTAAGGAGGATAATACAGTCATGACTGAAATAACACATGAACAAGTAACGCATATTGCTAACCTTGCGCGTTTAAATGTGACAGATGAAGAATCTAAAGAAATTCAAGAAACGTTAGCAGGTGTGTTGGATTTTTGTCATCAAATTGATTCAGTAGATACAGAAAATGTAAGACCAACGAATCACGTTTTAGATTTGCAAAATGTTTTGCGAGACGATGTGGCGCATAAAGGATTACCACAAGAAAAAGCATTAGCAAATGCCAAAGAGGTAGAGGCAGGACAGTTTAAAGTCCCTGCAGTGATGAATGGGGAGGACGCGTAATTATGAGCATCCGTTACGAATCAATTGAAAATTTACAAACAATGATTAAAGAAAATAAAATTAAGCCTTCAGAAATTGTAAAAGATATTTATGATGCGATTGAAGAGACTGATCCACAAATCAAATCATTTTTAGGTTTAGATAAAGAAAATGCGCTAAAAAAAGCCGAGGAACTCGATGCGAAGCAAGCAGCTGGAGAAATTGAAGGTAAGCTTTTCGGGATTCCTATGGGCATTAAAGACAATATCATTACGGAAGGTCTAGAAACAACTTGTGCAAGTAAGATGTTAGAAGGATTTGTACCAATTTACGAATCTACAGTAATGAAAAAGTTGCACTCAGAAAATGGTGTTTTAATTGGGAAAGTGAATTTAGATGAATTTGCAATGGGCGGTTCAACTGAAACGTCTTACTTCAAACAAACGGTTAACCCATTTGATCATAAAGCAGTGCCTGGAGGTTCTTCGGGTGGCTCAGCTGCGGCTGTTGCTGCTGGTTTAGTGCCATTCACATTAGGTACGGATACAGGTGGTTCTATTAGACAACCTGCTGCTTATTGTGGTGTAGTTGGATTGAAACCAACTTACGGTCGTGTATCTCGTTTTGGTCTTGTTGCTTTCGCTTCATCTTTAGACCAAATTGGACCATTAACACGAAACGTTAAAGATAACGCTCTTGTTTTAGAAGCGATTACAGGTGAAGATGAGCTTGATTCTACAAGTGCACCGGATGTTTCTACTGATTTTACGTCTGACATCGGCAAAGATGTAAAAGGTATGAAAATAGCATTACCAAAAGAATACATTGGTGATGGCGTAGATGAAGAAGTTAAAGCATCCGTGCTTAAAGCTGTAGAAACATTTAAATCTTTAGGTGCTATCGTTGAAGAAGTATCGCTACCACGTACGGCTTATGGTATTCCTTCATATTATGTTATTGCATCTGCAGAAGCATCTTCTAACTTGGCGCGTTTTGATGGTATTCGCTATGGTTACCATTCTAAAGAAGCGACGAACTTGGAAGAACTTTACAAATTGTCTCGTAGTGAAGGCTTTGGTGAGGAAGTTAAACGACGTATCTTTTTAGGAACTTATGTATTAAGTTCGGGCTATTATGATGCATATTACAAAAAAGCACAAAAAGTAAGAACATTAATTAAAAACGATTTTGAAAATGTATTTGAAAATTATGATGTCGTAATTGGGCCAACAACACCGACTGTTGCTTTTGATTTAGGCAGTGAGATTGATGATCCATTGACAATGTATGCGAACGACCTGTTAACGACACCTGTGAATTTAGCCGGATTACCAGGTATTTCAATTCCATGTGGATTAGCAGAAAACGGACGCCCAATAGGATTACAATTAATTGGTAAACCATTTGATGAAAAAACATTGTACCGTGTGGCATACCAATTTGAAACGCAATTCAATTTACATGATCATTATCAAAAATTATAAGGAGTGGCAGTAAATGCATTTTGAAACCGTAATCGGACTTGAAGTCCACGTAGAATTGAAAACAGATTCAAAAATGTTTTCTAATGCGCCTGTTGCATATGGTGCTGAGCCGAATACTAATACATCTGTTATAGACTTAGGTTATCCTGGTGTGTTGCCAACAGTAAACCGTCGTGCGGTAGATTGGTCAATGCGTGCAGCAATGGCATTGAATATGGAAATTGCAACAGAATCTAAATTTGACCGTAAAAACTATTTTTATCCAGATAATCCGAAAGCATATCAAATTTCACAATTAGATCAGCCGATTGGTGAAAAAGGATACATCGACATCGAAGTAAATGGAGAAACAAAGCGTATCGGTATTACACGTCTTCATATGGAAGAAGACGCAGGTAAATCAACACATAAAGATGGTTATTCTCTTGTAGACTTAAACCGTCAAGGAACACCATTAGTGGAAATTGTATCTGAACCAGATATGCGTTCTCCAGAAGAAGCTTATGCCTATTTAGAAAAATTACGTGCGATTATCCAATATACAGGCGTTTCTGACGGTAAAATGGAAGAAGGTTCTTTACGTTGTGATGCAAACATTTCATTACGTCCTTATGGCCAAAAAGAATTTGGTACTAAAGCAGAATTAAAGAACTTAAACTCATTTAATAACGTTAGAAAAGGTTTAGAGTACGAAGTAAAACGTCAAGAAGAAGAATTATTGAATGGCGGGCAAATTTTACAAGAGACGCGTCGTTTTGATGAGTCTACAGGTAAAACGATTTTAATGCGTGTCAAAGAAGCTTCTGATGATTACCGTTATTTCCCAGAGCCAGACATCGTACCTTTATATATCGATGAAGCGTGGAAAGAACGTGTACGTGAAACGATTCCTGAATTACCAGACGCACGTA
Source organism: Staphylococcus ratti (assembly GCF_020883535.1). Classification (NCBI taxonomy): domain Bacteria; kingdom Bacillati; phylum Bacillota; class Bacilli; order Caryophanales; family Staphylococcaceae; genus Staphylococcus; species Staphylococcus ratti. The sequence goes on from NZ_CP086654.1 coordinate 824,046, forward strand.
AAGAAAAATATGTTAAATCATATGGACTTCCTGAATATGATGCACATGTGTTAACGTTAACTAAAGAAATGTCGGACTTCTTTGAAAGTGCTGTGGCAGAAGGTGCAGACATTAAAATGACATCTAACTGGTTAATGGGTGGCGTAAATGAATATCTCAATAAAAATCAAATTGAACTTCAAGATACAGGTTTAACACCTCAAAATTTAGCTGGCATGATTAAACTCATTGAAGATGGCACAATGAGTAGTAAAATCGCGAAAAAAGTCTTCCCAGAACTAGCCCAAAATGGTGGCGATGCGAAACAAATTATGAAAGATAAAGGACTAGTTCAAATTTCTGATGAGGGCGCAGTATTAGAATTTGTACAACAAGCAATCGAACAAAATCCACAATCTGTTGAAGACTATAAAAATGGTAAAGGCAAGGCGATGGGCTTCTTAGTAGGTCAAATTATGAAATTATCTAAAGGCCAAGCTAATCCGCAACTTGCGAATAAATTATTAAAAGAAGAATTAGATAAAGCGTAAAACTTAACGTACCACATAGAATAGATAATATTTTATTTATTACGAGTGTTAAGTTTTATATGGAACGAAGGGATGGGCATAACGCTCATCCCTTAATTAGTTTTACCTATGATGGCACGCGCTATCATTGCTCACGTTAAAACACCCTTACAAAGGCGAATCAATGATATGAAACATACATCCAAAGTGCATTTGATTTAATGATTTAAAATCTATTAGAAGTAAAGTTCAAGCATGATATTTATTGTCTACGCGCGCTTCCTCAAAATTATTGGTGTAAATGACTTTTAATAGAAGGCAAGTTACTATAATATAAATGTTGAGTACAGAAAAATTGAGGGATCTAAATGAGAAAACGTGCGAGAATTATTTATAATCCGACGTCTGGGAAAGAATTATTCAAAAAAGCTTTACCGGATGTTTTAATTAAATTAGAACAAGCTGGTTACGAAACAAGTGCTTATGCAACCCAAAAAGTTGGAGATGCTACGGAAGAAGCTGCTCGTGCCATTGACCGTGATTACGATTTGCTCATTGTGGCTGGTGGAGACGGCACTTTAAATGAAGTCGTCAATGGAATTGCAGAAAAGCCTAATCGACCTAAGCTAGGATTGATACCGATGGGAACGGTAAATGATTTTGGTCGTGCTTTACACTTGCCTAATGATATTTTTGAAGCTGTCGATGTCATTATACAGGGGAAGTCAGTTCAAGTTGATATTGGAAAAATGAACAGCCGCTATTTTATCAATTTAGCTGGTGGAGGCAAACCTACCGAAGTGTCCTACGAAGCACCTAGTAAGCTTAAATCCATTATTGGTTCTTTTGCATATTATGTTAAAGGTTTTGAAATGCTACCTCAAATGCATGCGGTCGATGTGCGTATCGAATACGATGAAAATGTATTCGAAGGCGAGATTATGTTGTTTTTATTAGGGTTAACCAATTCAATGGCAGGCTTTGAAAAGCTTGTGCCAGATGCTAAACTAGATGACGGTAATTTTACTTTGTTAATTGTGGAAAAATGTAATCTTGCTGAGATGGGTCACATTATGACACTGGCTTCTCGTGGTGAACATATTAATCACCCTAAAGTGCATTATTACAAAGCCCAATCTGTAAATATCTCATCTTACAGCAATATGTCTCTTAATGTAGATGGGGAGTACGGCGGACAATTACCAGCAAATTTCTTGAATTTAGTGCGTCATATTGAAATATTCTCTCAAACGAAAAAAGATAATGATTTATTAATTGATAAACCAAAGCAATCTGAATAACAGGGAGTAGATCAGCAAAAGAACGTCATCATTGCTGGTCTCCTCCCTTCAATTATGACAAATTTCAAAGTTAGGAAACGGGGAAAATAAAATGTCAGTAGTGTACAAAAATCAAATGTTAGATGGAGAAGTCATTGATTTCACCCATGAAGGGCATGGGGTAGTTAAAATTGATGCCTATCCCATTTTTATCCCTCAAACTTTAATTGGTGAACAAATACAGTATAAAGTCATCAAAGTGAAGAAAAATTTTGCAATTGGCAAATTGATTGAAATACAAAAAGAAAGTGCAGATCGTGAACTTCCGCCTTGTGTGTATTATGAAAAATGTGGCGGATGTCAACTGCAGCATTTAAGCTATGAAGCACAACTAGAAATGAAACGTAATCAAGTGATGAATTTGTTTCATAGAAAAGGGAAAATGTCGCATGTTCCTGTTCACCCAACTGTAGGTATGGTACAGCCATGGTTTTACAGAAATAAATCTCAAATTCCAGTTGGAGGCAAACGGGGAGCAATAGAAATGGGCTATTATCGTCAACGTAGTCACGCCATTATTAATATGGATAAATGCATGATCCAATACCAAGCTCAAAATGACATTATGACGACCATTCGAGATTTGTTAAATCAGTATGACATCCCACCGTATCACGAATTAAAACATACAGGATTAGTGAGACATGTTGTTATAAGAAAAGGGTACTATTCCGATGAAATTATGATTATTTTTGTGCTTAACGGTGACACACTCCCTTATCAAGAAGAAATTTCACATGCATTGACTGGAGCTTTCCCTCAAATTAAAAGTATTAAAATTAATAGTAATAAAGAAAAATCCAATGTGATTATGGGAGAGCGAAGTCAAACGATATTTGGAGAAGCGACGATAGAAGATACTTTAGGCGACTTGAAATTTAAAATTAATGACAAATCCTTTTATCAAATCAATGTTTTGCAAACACAAAAACTATACGATATTGCGGTTAAGTACGCAGGTTTGACAGGACAAGAAACAGTAATAGATGCATACTGTGGCATAGGTACCATTGCTTTATCAATGGCTAATAAAGCTCGACATGTATATGGTGTTGAAGTAGTTCCAGAAGCGATACAAGATGCGAAACGAAATGCAGAATTAAATGAATTTCATAATACGACTTTTGTATCTGGACCGGCTGAAACAGTCATTTTAGACTGGCAAAAACAAGGTATTCGGCCAGATGTTGTGACAGTAGATCCACCAAGAAAAGGCTGTGATGTTACTTTTATTGAAACATTAAATCAATTAGAGCCCGAAAAAATCGTCTATATTTCATGTAACCCAAGCACGCAATTGCGAGATATTCAGTTATTATTAGATAAATATGACTTAAAAGAAGTGACACCTGTTGATATGTTTCCTCATACGACGCATGTAGAGACGGTAGCACTTATGACACGTAAAAAACATTAAAAAAGGGGTGAATGCATGATAGGTAAAGAAATCCAAATCCCGACACGTATAGGCAAAATCATTGGAATTGAGCATGGTGCAATTCAACAATTTTTAGGTATTCGTTACGCCTATGCAACACGTTTTGGGAACCCTGAACCTTATCAATATAAGACAGAAACGATTCAAGCTACCACGCATGCACCGATCGCTCTGCAATCTCACTCACCTTTTGAATCTTTTTACATTGGCACGGATTATGAAGCCCTGGAACAAACAGAATTCCCTCAATATCTATCTATAACAAGGCCTAGCCAGGAGATGCGAACACCGCTTCCTGTCATGATTTGGATACATGGCGGTTCATTTGTTAATGGGAGTGGTGAAAATCCAGAATATGATCCTTCACCTTTAGTAGAACAAGAGAATGTCATTGTTGTTAACCTTAGTTACCGATTAGGCGTTCTAGGATTTTTAAGAAATCAACAAGGCGAATTGGCTAATTTAGGGATTTTAGACCAAATTGAAGGGTTGAAATGGGTGAAGCGTAATATTAAAGATTTTGGGGGAAATCCAGAAAACATTACCATTTTTGGGCAATCATCGGGTGGAGAATCGGTGCGCGCCTTAATGGTAGCAGATGGGACGGAATTTTTGTTTCAAAGAGCCATCATTCAAAGTGCGCCTATAGGACTGATGAAAGGGCGTCACCAGATGACGCTTAAAATGTTAGAAGCACTTAAATCTCTTGACCGTCATGCAGATCTAAGTGACTTTAAAAAGATGCAAACTTTTTTAGCTTCTAACAATGAAGGTAAGGGATTTACAAAATTGATGCCGTTTGGCCCTCATTACGGCGTCTATCCTTTACCGAAAGAAGCAGATTTACCATCCGTTATAGCGCAACGTGCACCACATATTGATTTATTAATTGGTCATACGTCAAGAGAAGTAAATGTTTTTATTTATATGAATACTTTTCAACGTCAAGTAAGCGCGTTACCGGTGCTTAAATGGGGTGTAAGCGGAATAATTAAATTATTAACAAGAAGCATTTATGCCAAACCTGCTTATACTTTTTATCGAGAATATATGAATCAATCAGGACACGCGTATTATTATCAATTTAATTGGTTAAAAAAAGAACATTTCTTCTCCGCGGGACATAGTTCCGAACTTGCATTGTTATTTAACACAGAACCTTATATGAAATCACCTTTATTTACCTTATTATCAGAAGAAACTATCGAAACTGCAGGTCGAACGATGAAAAAGATTTGGGGAAGTTTTGCAAGAAGTGGACATATCGAGCAGCAACAATATGGGGAGATTATAGAAATATTAAGTAAGTGACCTTCTAAGACTAAATGATGATAGGAATGTGCTACAATAACGCAAATGAATCATGTATACTGTAAATAAGCTTATCCGTAAGAGGGTGATAACTTGTATACGTTAGATTTATTTGCAAATCCTAAAGTGTTGAAACGTTTATTATTGTCCCAATTTATCGTTGCACTTGTGTTTATTGTTTTAAGCTATAAATGGTCTATGGCCATTACAGGATTAGATGAAAAAAATATTATCGCCAATTTGATTGTTGGTGCGATAGGGTTATGTGTGTTGATTGCTTTTCATGAACTGTTGCGTTATGTATTATTTAGAAGATTATACAAAGAAACACGCCCTAAATATAAAGTGATTTCTGGCATGATTATGAGTTATTTACCAAATGTAAAAATGAACCGTATCTCGTTTATGATCGTCATGTTGTTGCCGATGATTGTCATCAATATGTTATTACTTATTTTATTCATTAACGTGCCAAATACATATGTCATTTTTGTATTTTCATTTCATATGGGGTATTCATGTTTGGCAATTTATCTTGTCATTTTAGCGTTGAGTAATAAACAAATTCAGACGGTAGAATTGGCAGAGTTTGGTTTAATATTATATGTTAATGAAGCGAAGCCAAATACGCAAGTTGATACTAAGGAAAGCAATGTTTAAAAAGTTAAGTTGTATCAATCATTGAAATGCTTAGCATGTTGTCCATAATAGTATGTGTGCAACAGGGGATTAGGATATCCAAAATGTCCTAGTCCCCTTATTTATATCATATACTTCAAAGCTTATGAGCCTAACTAACGACCATACTTTGTATTGACATCATTTATTTCATTTTTAATGTATAGATGTATAAAAGTAGCGATAAATTTTTATGATTGTTAACATCAAGGTGAATACACGAGGAGAGGATGCATTTTTAAGGAGGTGGCATTGATGACAGAACGGAGAATTATTCATATTGACATGGATTTCTTCTTTGCGCAAGTTGAGGTACGTGACCAACCTCATCTTAAAGGGAAGCCAGTTATTGTAGGAGGGAAAGCAAGTGGACGTGGCGTTGTCTCAACTGCCTCCTATGAAGCAAGAGCCTACGGTGTACATTCCGCAATGCCCATGGCACGTGCCCATCAACTATGTCCAAATGGTTATTATGTAACGCCGCGTTTTGAAGTATACAGAACAGTGTCTAAAGAGATTATGGATATATTTAAAAGCTATACTGATAGCGTTGAACCGTTATCTTTAGATGAAGCGTATTTAGATATTACAGAATTGGTTCGACCTGATTTACCAGCTTCTCAAATTGCCCAATTCATCCGGCGAGACATTTTCGAAAAAACGAAACTCACTGCGAGTGCTGGCGTTTCGTACAATAAATTTTTAGCTAAATTAGCGAGTGGTATGAATAAACCTAATGGGCTAACAGTAATTGATTATAACAATGTACATGAGACTTTGATGCAATTAGACATTGGAGATTTTCCTGGAGTAGGCAAGGTCTCCAAAGAAAAGATGCATGAACACGGTATTTTTACAGGCGAAGATTTATATCATAAAAGTGAGCGTGATTTAATTTTTCTTTTTGGTAAGAGAGGTCATCATTTGTATGAACGTGCAAGAGGCATCGATCACCGCGAAGTAAAATCTGAACGTATACGTAAAAGCGTGGGTGCAGAACGCACATTTTCTTTAGATACGAATGACGACGAGCAAATTTTAGGCAAGGTAGAAGAGCTTAGCAAAATGATTGAGCGGCGATTAGGACAATTGAATCAATCAGGACGGACTGTCACAGTAAAAATTAAAACGAAAGATTTCAAAAATATGTCTAAGCAAAAAAGCCTAATAGCTCCTATTAAAGAATCGGAGGAGATTTATCAAATCGCTTATGACTTATATTATGAAGTCAAAGAAGCGGATGTGCCAATTCGTCTTATAGGTGTTACGGTAGGAGGATTAGAAGATGCATTTTATCGTAATATGACGATTTACGATTATTTATAGAACATCTTTATCTTGTAAATTCTTGCCATAAACACGCAATACGCTTTCTAAACTTGGATAATGTTGGAGTAAGCGATATGTAATCATCGCACATGCTTTGGCATCATTTAAAGCGTCATGATGTCCGTGAAAATCCAAATTATAATATTGCATCATATGTTTAAGGCCATTTCGTTGCGTCGCCACTGTTTTTTTGGAAAGTTGATAAGAACAAAAATAAGTTAAGTCCGGTGTCTCGAATTGATGGGCTTTTATACTTGCATGTAAAACAGACATGTCAAACGCAGCATTATGTGCTACGACAGGTAATGATTCGATGAATTGGAGCATATAAGGGTAAACATAACTGAAATCTGGGGCATTTTGCACATCCTCAGAATGAATACCATGAATGGCTATGTTTTTAGTGGCAAAAAAGTCTTTCGGATTGACCAATGTATAAAAGGTTTCAGTAAGTTCATGATTGACAACTTTAACCATACCAACAGAGCAGATACTCGTTCGTTTATAATTGGCAGTTTCAAAATCTAAAGCGACATAACTAGGATGTGCCATTGAAACACCTCTTCCTTATTCTTAAAATAGAGACAAATCTTATCATAAAAACTAAAAAAGTGCCAACGAATGAACGTTTTGCACTTAAATGTTGAACAGAAATTCGACTTTTAAGTTCACTACAACATCGTGGCACTTTTATTTATAGCAAATCGTTTTTATTCACTTTCTGTAAAAGAACGGTTTGCGAGTTCTTTTTCATACAAGTACAACGTATTACAATCATCACCGATACGTTTTAAGTAGTCGATGTGTGTTTCAAACATTGATTCTTCTTCAACTTGTTCATCTAAGAACCAATTTAAAAATGATATTGTCGCGTAATCTTTTTTCTCATTGGCAATTTCAGATAAGTTATAAAAACGCTTTGTTACTTCTTGTTCTTGTTTTAAGCCATCTTCAAATGTTTCTAAAATGGATTTGAAATCAACTTTTGGTGCATTGAGTGAAGAAAATACCGCTTTTTCTCCACGGTCGTTAATATAATCATAAATCTTTTTACCGTGAAAACGTTCTTCTTTTGCTTGTTGAATAAAAAAGTTTGCAAAGCCTTCATAAGCGTTATGATCACAATATGCAGCCATCGCCATATAGGCATGTGCAGCAAAAAATTCATGGTTCATCTGGTCATTTAATTTCTCTAATAATTGTTTATCTATCATAATATCCCTCCAAAAATGCATCCTTCATTCCCATTTTACCCAATGGAATAGAATGTATGCAAAGAATAAAATCTCATTTTGTGCTTTTGATTTTGTATTAGTGTTGAGCATGGTATAATATGCTAAGCGAAAATTGAAGGAGAATTGTTTATGAGACAATGGACTGCGATTCAGATGGCCAAGTTAGCGCGAAAAGCAAGTCGTGCTGCTGGTAAAAAAGGGACTGACTTACCAGGTCAAGTAGCCCGTAAAATTGATCAAAATATATTGCGTAAATTAGCCGAAAAAGTAGATGAAGTTGTGTTTATTAGTGGAACAAATGGGAAGACGACAACATCTAACCTTATCGGCCATACGTTAAAAGTCAATCAAATTCCGATTATTCATAATAATGAAGGTGCAAATATGGCTGCAGGAATTACGTCAGCTTTTATTGTGCAATCCAAACCTGAGACTAAAATAGCTATTATTGAAATAGATGAAGGGTCAATTCCACGTGTTTTAAGAGAAATGACACCTACTAAAATGGTGTTCACCAACTTTTTCCGCGATCAGATGGACCGTTTCGGTGAAATAGATATCATGGTTAACAATATTATTTCAGCAATTGAAAACAAAGGTATTGCGCTCATTTTAAATACGGACGATCCTTTTGTAAGCCGTTTAAAAAAAGCAAGCCAACATGTGACCTATTACGGTATGGCGAAACAGGCATATGATTTTGAACAGTCTACGATGAACGAAAGTCGTTACTGTCCGAACTGCGGCAAAATGTTGAATTATGAATATGTTCATTACAATCAGTTAGGGCATTATTCTTGTGTTTGCGGCTTTGAGCGTAAACAGCCTAAATATGAAATCGAGCGTTTTGAGATTAATCCATTTCTTAAACTTCATATTAATGACACTGTATTTGATATGAAAATAGCAGGTGATTTTAATGCATATAACGCTTTAGCAGCGTATGCAGTTTTAAAAGAACTAGGGTTAAACGACGAGCGCATTCGTAAAGGATTTGAAACGTATACATCAGATAATGGTCGTATGCAGTATTTTGAACAAGGACAGAAAAAAGCATTAATTAATTTAGCTAAAAATCCAGCTGGAATGAATGCATCGATTTCTATGGGCGAAAAATTACCTGAACGCAAAGTTTATTTAATGAGTTTAAACGATTTTGCAGCTGATGGTCGTGATACATCGTGGATATACGACGCGGATTTTGAAAAATTGTCTTCTCAAGATATCGAAGCCATTATTGTTACGGGATCACGTGCAGAAGAATTACAGTTAAGATTGAAGTTGGCTGAAATTAATGCGCCTATTATTTTGGAAAAAGACATCTATAAAGCTGCAGCGCGTTCTATGGAGTTTGAAGGATTTACAGTTGCGATTCCGAATTATACCTCTTTAACGCCTATGCTAGATCAGTTAGTGCGCTCGTTTAAGGAGGAGAAATAAATGTATGAGTTAACGGTTTTTCATTTTATGCCAGATAAATTAAATTTGTATAGCGATATCGGTAATATTATGGCTTTAAAATATCGTGCCAAACAACGCAATATTAAACTGAAAGTTGTCGATATCAATGAAACAGAAGGCATTGATTTATCAGAAGCCGATATTTTCTTTATTGGTGGAGGAAGTGACCGAGAACAAGCTTTAGCCACTAAAGAATTAGCTAAAATTAAAACACAACTTAAAACTGCGATTGAAGACGGTTTACCTGGTTTGACGGTATGTGGAGGATATCAATTTTTAGGTGAAAAATATATTACTCCAGATGGTCAAACATTAGAAGGTTTAAACATTTTAAACTTTTATACAGAATCACAACCAGAACGTTTAACTGGGGATGTCGTTATTGAAAGTGAGACATTTGGTACGATTGTTGGTTTTGAGAATCATGGTGGGCGTACGTATCACCAATTCGATACGTTAGGTCACGTTACTTATGGATATGGAAATAATGCAACAGATCAAAAAGAAGGTATTCATTACAAAAACTTACTAGGAACGTACTTACACGGTCCTGTATTACCTAAAAATCATGAGATGACAGATTATCTATTAGAAGCAGCAGCTAAACGTAAAGGCATTCCTTTTGAACCGAAACAAATTGATAATACAGCTGAAGAACAAGCCAAACAAGTGCTCATTGATCGTGCACGTAAAAATAATCAAAAAAGTAAAAAATAAGGAGTGTGAGACAGAAATCATTATGATTTCGTCTCGCGCTCCTTATTTTTTGAAACGTAAAAGTAAAATACGATAAATAAGCAAAATTTCATAGATCGTATGACTTTTAACTTGGTTAATATCAAATTCATTTAGCCCTTTAACAGAGTTTTTAAGTGTCGTCGCGGCTTTACGCTCAGGTTCAAATGTGCCTTTTTCTTTAATTTGAGCAATTCTATTTGTGATCGCAATAATCGCTCTTTTCTCAGCGTCATTAAATAAAATGAGACCATCTTCTGGAAGGTAAATAATATTAGATAGATGTGTAATTAACAATCTATTTTCGTGCGCACGGTTTGTGAGTTTTCGTATTCTTAACCATTCATCTGAACGGTTTTTAGATTTATGGTATTTTAATTCATCTCTTTGAAATCCTAATAATTCTTCAATACGTGCATTATTAATATGTAACTTTTCAACAGCTTGATCGCTTTTGTCTGAGTGAAATTGACCGATGAGGAGTTCTTTAATTCTTTGTTTGAATAACGCATAGATTTGTATTTCAGTTTCATCAATTAATGTATCGATTTGAGTGTAGTATTTTGGAGGCAATACAATAAAGTTCACTAAACCGGCAGTGACCAATCCAATAATCGCTGTAAGTAAGCGAGAAAGAAAATTAAAAATGTAATCTTCATGAATATCAGGAATCATGGCGAGTGCCGTCAAAGTTGCTACTGTAATACCGACGTGCAAATTAAACTTAATACATAATAAAATCGTTAATGTTGCAGTAATCCCATAGGCAAAAGCAGAGTTATCACCAAAAATATAGGTACATACGACCGCAATGAAAGCGCCCATAACTGTGGCAGGTAAACGTTTGTAACCTTTTGTGATAGAGGCTTTAACTGTTGGCTCAATCGTAACGACTGCAGATAGTATGGCAAAGATTGGGTTGAGGTTGAGCCATAAACAAAACAAAGCAGTTAAAAATGCAGCGAGGCCTGTCTTAATTGTTCTAGCGCCAATAACGTTTTTGATGCGTGTTCCGTTCATCTTTTTTGCTCCTGTAATAATATTAAACCAAGTATAACAAATTTTAAGTCTGTGAAGAACCTTAGAGATCAGAAATATGAGAAATGGCAACAGACTTTCATATCTCTCGTGTATCGCTTTCACAATTATGTCTTTTCACAGAAGTTATAGTATAGTTTCTTAAATTAATAAAGTTATCAGAATGGCATTTCTGAAAAATAATGATATAGTAAAGAAGAATAAGAAATTTAAAAAGGAACGGGATTATTAATGATTGTTAAAACAGAAGAAGAACTTCAAGGACTTAAAGAAATCGGCGCGATTTGTGCTGAAATTAGAAATACAATGGTTAAAGCAACAGTACCAGGTGTCACTACTAAAGAATTAGATAACATAGCTAAAGAAATGTTCGCGGAGAAAGGAGCCATTTCGGCGCCTATTCATGATGAAAACTTTCCTGGTCAAACTTGTATCAGTGTGAATGAGGAAGTGGCGCATGGTATTCCAAGTAAACGTGTTATAAAAGAAGGAGACTTAGTTAATATTGACGTCTCTGCTTTAAAAAATGGCTTTTATGCAGATACAGGCATTTCCTTTGTAGTTGGTGAAACGGATGAGCCAATGAAACAAAAGGTATGCGACGTAGCGCAAGAGGCTTTTGATGCAGCAATGACTAAAATCAAACCAGGTGGAAAATTAAGCCAAATTGGAAAAGCAGTACATGCTACGGCACGAAAAAATGATTTGAAAGTTATTAAAAATTTAACTGGACATGGTGTGGGGCAATCGCTTCACGAGGCGCCATCTCACATTATGAATTACTATGAACCTCAAGATAAAACATTACTCAAGGAAGGAATGGTGTTAGCAGTAGAACCATTCATCTCTTCGAATGCTTCTTTTGTAACAGAGGGCAAAAACGAATGGGCGTTTGAGACGAAAGATAAAAGTTATGTCGCTCAAGTAGAACATACGATCGTCGTTACAAAAGATGGTCCATTATTAACGACATTAATCGAAACAGAATAATATTCGGACTTTAGTCTTAACAAAAGATGGTTCCATGGCCTATTACAAAGGGAATGGAGCCATTTTATAATAGAATCGTTATATGAGGTGATTCTATGATGAGACAATTTAAAGAATATATTGAACGATTTTTTAAACAATTATATGACCATGAATTGAGTGACTGTTTAGCTTCACTTTACAATAAAATTCGTGAAATAGATTATACGATATTTTACACACAACGAAAGAAAACACACCTGCAGTTGTTAATTGACAGACAGACCGTTGCATTAGAAAATAAATATATCGACTTATTAGATGAGCAACATATGCAATGTCCCGAAAAAATTCATGATGAAAACATTGCTAAAATGAAACATGATTTAAATGAAATTGAATACGAGTATGCTCATTTAGAACAATACTTAAATCACCTTAGCGACGAAAGAAAGCAAAAACAACAAGCGTGTGATTTGTTATTATCGTTAAAATTAGCATACTAGAAAGGTGGAAATATGACACAAAAATATATTTCGACTGAGCTCTTAATTATTTTTACGGCATTAATGATTATAGCCAATTTTTACTATATCTTCTTCGAAAAAATTGGTTTTCTTTTTGTGCTGCTATTAGGAAGTATTCTTATGTATGTAGGGTACATTTACTTCCATAAAGTGAGAGGGCTCTTATGTTTTTGGATAGGGGTTTTAATGGTTTTATTTACTTTATTATCTAATAAATACACCCTTGTAATATTGTTTATATTTATGATTATCGTTGCGATTCGTTATATTGTTTATAAACGTAAACCGTTGCAAATTATGGCATCGAATGATGCCGCATTTTCCACATCTTTTATTAAACAGAAATGGTTTGGAGAACAGAAAACGCCTGTTTTTGTTTACAAATGGGAAGATTTGCAAGTGCAACACGGCATTGGTGACGTTTATATTGATATGACCAAAGCGGCTAACTTAAAATCGCAAAATAATATTGTAATTAGGCATATTGTAGGAAAAGTACAGGTTATTGTGCCTTTAAATTATAATGTAAACCTTAACGTGGCTGCTTTTTATGGAAGCATCGGTTTTGAAGATCAACGTTTGAAACTTGAAAATAATAATATAAAATTAGAATCTACGCAAAAATCAGATCGCTATACCGTGAATATTTTTGTTTCAACCTTCATAGGTGATGTAGAGGTGATCTATCGATGAATCAATATGTACGCTCGATAGGCTCTATGCTTATTTTGGTATACAGTTTATTCACTGCTTTTTTCTTTATCGATAATATTTTTACGAATATTATTTTCTTTCAAGGTATGTTTTATACACAAATTTTCGGAGTACCTGTGTTTTTGTTTTTGAACCTTATTGCGATTTTTTTATGTATCATCGTTGGAAGTGTACTTGCTTATAAAAATAATCAACAAAATGATTGGTTAAAAGCTCAAATTGAGCGTGCGATTGAAGGAGAAACGGTCGGTGTGAACGATCATCAAATAGAGCTTTATCAAGAGACGCTAGAATTGTACGAATCATTAGTACCGTTAAACCAAGAATTACATAAAATGCGCATTAAAACACAGAATTTAACGAATGAATCCTACAATATTAACGATTCCAAAGTTCAAAAAATTATTGAAGATGAACGTCATCGATTGGCGCGAGAGTTACACGACAGTGTGTCGCAGCAATTATTTGCGGCGAGTATGATGCTGTCTGCGATTAAAGAAACGCCACTGGAGCCACCCCTAAGCCAACAAATTCCAACTTTAGAAAAAATGGTTCAAGATTCTCAACTGGAAATGCGAGCGTTATTGCTCCATTTACGACCAATAGGATTAAAAGACAAATCCTTGGGCGAAGGTATTCAATCATTGGTATCTGATTTACAACGTAAAATCCCATTGAATGTCGTTCAAGACATTGGAGAATTTGATGTCCCAAAAGGTATGGAAGATCATCTTTTTCGGATTACGCAAGAGGCGATATCTAATACGTTGCGGCATTCTAAAGGCACAGAAGTGACTGTAGAATTGCTACAACGTGAGGATTATATTTTACTCCGTATTCAAGATGATGGTATTGGGTTTAATGTTGATGATAAGATGGAACAAAGTTATGGATTAAAAAATATGCGCGAACGTGCGATGGAAATTGGGGCAACATTTCATATTGTATCATTACCTGATTCAGGGACAAGGATTGAAGTAAAAGCACCACTAGATAAGGAGGGACATAATGACGATTAAAGTACTATTTGTAGATGACCATGAGATGGTAAGAATCGGCATTTCGAGTTATTTATCTACACAAACAGATATTGAAGTTGTTGGAGAAGGCGCTTCTGGTAAAGAAGCGATTGAAAAAGCACACGAACTGCAACCGGATTTAATATTAATGGATTTAGTGATGACAGATATGGACGGTGTAGAAGCTACAATGCAAATTAAAAAAGATTTGCCGCGTATAAAAGTTGTCATGCTCACAAGTTATATTGAAGATAAAGAGGTTTATCGCGCACTTGATGCTGGTGTAGACAGTTATATATTAAAAACAACAAGCGCAAGTGATATTGCAGAAGCGATCCGTAAAACTGCTAAAGGTGAATCGGTATTTGAAGCAGAAGTACTCGTTAAAATGAGAAATCGTATGCGACAACGGGCAGAGCTTTATGAGCTTTTAACAGAAAGAGAAATGGAAATTCTTTTACTCATTTCTAAAGGCTACTCAAACCAAGAAATTGCCAGTGCGTCACATATTACGATTAAAACTGTTAAAACACACGTGAGTAATATATTAAGTAAGTTAGAAGTACAAGACCGTACGCAAGCAGTAATTTATGCGTTTCAACATGGTCTTATTGAATAAGATATTTTATTTTAAGCAGGGAGCGTTAAGCGCATCCTGCTTTTTAAGTATAAAGGGCTAGAACGTTGTAACGTTCTAGCCTAGATTTAACTATTCATAAACTGGATAGTTTTTTATTGTTGATCATATATGTTTATAACCGTCTTGAACAAGTTCTAACTCACCAGTGTGAGGGTCAATCACAAGCCCATGTACAGGAACTGTGCGGTCAAATAGGGGATGATCGTATATCATTTGAATATTTTGACGGACATTCTCATAAACGTCATCAAATCCTTTTAAAAAGTTAGGGACATTGATACCAGAATGACCTAATATATCGAAGACTTGAGGATTAACGCCACGTGATTTCATCGTCTCAATCACGTCGTCTACGTTAAGATTACCCATGCCACAGTCTTTATGTCCCATAATGATAATTTCTTCTGCGCCTAGTGCATAAATACCTACAATTAAACTACGCATTGTAGAACCATAAGGATGAGAAATTGTCGCTCCTGCATTTTTAACGACTTTTAAATCCCCATTATTAAATCCTAAAGCTTTAGTGGACAAGTCTTGTAAACGTGTATCCATACAAGTAAGCAAAACAGCTTTTTTAGAAGGTTTTTTACTTGTTTTATAAGCTTCATATTCTTTATTTTCCACAAACGATTTATTAAACTCTAGAATATTTTCTAGTAAAGTCATGATACAGTTCCTCCATGAGTGTGTCTGAAAAGTTTCAAGTTATTAATTATCTTTTGTTTTGATATGATTTGAGTGTCCGTCATTTGTACGTTCAACTGCATCAGGTGCCTCATATTGTGTATGCTTTTGAGATTTAGATCGGTTTTCATTTTCTTGGGAAGGGTGTGTTTCATCTCCCATATTGTTATAAGCTTCCGCTAAATCTTCTTCGCCACGTTCATCCATCTCATCATACGTGATTTCTTCAGGTGTTTTACCTTTAGCCACTTTACGGTGGTGGAAAATAGCGTTGACTTCAGCACCTATAATAAGAATAAAGCCTGTGATGTATAACCACAACATGAGCACGATGACACCACCGATACTGCCATAAGTTTTAGAGTAATTTCCAAAGTTAGATACATAATATCCGAATGCAAGCGTACCTAAAATCCATGCGACTGTCGCAAAAAGTGCGCCAGGTAACACTGATTTTAATTTGATTTTGACGTTAGGTGCCATCGTATAAAGTAATGTGAAGACGATGAAAATTGCAAGAACCGGTAAAACTGTGCGCAATAAACCAAATACCCATCTTACTGCTTCATCAAGGCCTAACGGTCCAAATAAAATGTTGCCGATTTGTTGACCAAATGTAAAGAGGACTAAAGTAATTGGCATTGTGATACCAATTAATAAAGTAAAGAATACAGCCATTGCTTTAGAGACTAAAAAGTTACGGCTATCTTCAACATCGTAGGCCACGTTAAATGAATTCATTAATGCCGTCATTCCATTTGAAGCCGTCCACAAGGCAAGAATCAAACCAAATGATAAAATACCGCCATTTGCATTACTCATGACATCCGTCAAAATGTTCGTAATAATGGATGAGGCCTGATCCGGTGCGTTGGATTCTATTTGACTAATAATAGATTGTTGATCAATCTTGAATAAAGGAATTAACGATAAGATAAAAATAAGCATTGGGAATAGCGATAACATGAAATAATACGCAAGTTGTGCGGCTAATCCTGAAGCATCATCTTTACCTATACGATAAATCAAATAAGAAAAAAAGTTAGGTCGATCAGTATATTTTGCGGGTTTATTAATACGAGAAACAAAGAAAGTTTGGTTATCCTTTTTGGCCTCTTTAGATTGGAAAGGCTGAGGTTTCACAAAATTATGGTCTTCATGAACATCTCCTTTCGCATCCCCTTGGCGATTAGGGTTTGGACTGTTTTCTTTTTCATGTGATGCTTTTTTTTGGAATTTGTCTTTAGCTTCTTCAACAAAACCGGATGATTTATGATGTTTATTTGCCATAGTGTAACTCCTCTAATAGTTAGTATAAAAAAAGCAACCTCTATAGGGAAGAAAACCAGAAATCAGTAGTTGAAATAGATTTCATCGTTCACTCCCGTCGAAATTGCCTTTGCCGTTCAATTTCTAAAAGCTTATTGATACGTATTATCTATTGTTTTTACGTTGTTGGAAAGTTTCTTTCGCGTCACGTAATGAACGTTCTAATTCTGGATTATTACGACGAATTTCTTCGATTGTATTTTTCCAATATTTAAACTCATCAGTAAGTTGTGCTACTTTTGAACCTTCTCCAGTAGCTTCACCAGATTTGATGTTTTGAACTTGATTTTTCACTGATGAACGTGTGTTTTTATCGATAAGTGCAATAGCACCTCCGACTGCTGCGCCAATTAAAATACCTGGAATTAATTTGTTTTGCATAACTGTTACTCCTTCCTAAGATCCTCTAAAATATAATCAATAAGGTTATCGCAAGACGATTGTATCATGTCATAGACACCTTCAAAATTATTTGTGTAATATGGGTCTGGTACATCTGTATCTTCCATATCACTAAAATCAAGTAGCTTAAATAACTTACCTTTAAGTTGTGGATTGATTTGTCTTATATTATCCACATTACTTTGATCCATTGCAATAATATAATCAAAATCGTCATTTTCCGTAAACAATTCACTAATCATATTATCAAATGGAATATGGTGTTCATTTAAGATTTTTTGTGTCCCTTTATGAGGGGGTTCGCCAAGATTCCATCGGCCTGTTCCTCTTGAAAAGACGTCGATGCCGTCAATTTGACGTTCTTTTAAACGTTGGCGCATAATGGCTTCTGCCATCGGTGAACGACAAATATTACCGAGACATACAAATGCAACTGTTGTCATGTTGTTCCCTCCATGTCTTCATGTCTTAGTTTATATGCCCATTTTATCCCTTTTTTAAACAACTCTAAAGTGCATTTGACAAAAATTTTTCAAAAAAATGACCGATTTTGCTAGAATATAAGAAATGAAAGGATGAATAGTATGTCAAAAAATATTGAAACAATGATTACAGATATAAGAGAGCAATTAAACTTAGTCAATCGAGGTTTGATTGATCCAGCAAATTTTAGTGAAGCACATTACGATGAAATTAAAGAGATTCATGAATTTGTAATGTCTAAAAATGATTTCACCCCTAGCGAAATGAATGGTATTACTGAAGTTTTAGGTGAACTTCGTCAATCAAAATAAACATCTTAGGGGAGGAGAATTAGAATGACTTTAAATGAGAAATTGCAACAATATGCAAAATTATTAGTAACTGTCGGTTTGAATGTACAAAAAGGTCAACCTGTGTATCTTCGTTCTACAGTTGAGGCGGTTGACTTTACACGTCTCATTGTTGAAGAAGCGTATAAGTTAGGTGCGTCAGATGTCCGCGTAAAATATACGGATCCTGAGTTAACACGCTTGAGTTATGAATATGAAGATGTTCAATTTTTTAATCGCGCAATTCAAGCATATGATATAGATGAACGTATGGACTACGTGGAGCGCGGGGCATGTTCATTAGCATTGATTACTGAAGATCCAGAATTGTTAAGTGGTATAGCGTCAGAAAAGCTCAAAGCAGCCCAAATACAACGCAGTAAGGCTTTCAAACCTTATATGATTGCATCACAAAAAAATGAATTTCCATGGCTTGTCGCATGTTACCCATCAAAGGCTTGGGCACAACGTGTGTATCCAAATTTAGATGCAGAAGCGGCATTTAATCGCTTTTTAGAAGATATTCTTGAAATTGTACGTGTAGATGGAAATGATCCAATCGAAAATTGGAAACAACATACAGCGTTATTAAAAGAAAAAGCAGATATGTTGAACGAAAAAGCATACACGACATTACACTATTTGTCAGAAGGTACCGATTTGTATATTGGTTTACCTCAAGGGCATATTTGGGAAGATGCGACAAGTTACACACCACGCGGACAAGCGTTTGTTGCGAATATCCCTACTGAAGAAGTCTTTACTGCACCGCATGCACAACGTGTTAATGGCTATGTAACAAATAAATTGCCTTTGAGCTATAATGGGACGATTATTGATGGGTTTAAACTAACATTTAAAGATGGCGAAGTTGTAGATTATAGTGCAGAAAAAGGCGAAGATGTATTGAAATCTTTATTAGAAACGGATGAAGGCGCAAGACGATTAGGAGAAGTTGCCCTCGTCCCACACGATTCACCTATCTCAAATAGAAAAACCATTTTTTATAATACTTTATTTGATGAAAATGCATCGTGTCACATTGCCTTAGGCTCTGCATATGCGTTTAATTTAAAAGGAGGTACTGAAATGTCAGAAGAAGCATTGAAAGCACATGGACTCAATGATTCGCTGACACACGTTGATTTTATGATTGGCAGTGCGGATTTAGACATATTTGGTATCACTGAAAATGGGGATGAAGAGCTGATATTCCAAAATGGCAATTGGGTTGAATCATAGAGGGGGAGAAAATATGACGATAAAAAGAAAAGCAATGAAAGAAGCTAAATCGTACAAATCACGACAAGTGTTCCCTCAAGATACCAACCATTTAGGGACATTATTTGGTGGGACGATGATGGCAAATATTGATGAAGTCGCTGCGATTTGCGCATGTAAACATGCGAATACGCAAGTAGTCACAGCGTCCACAGACTCGGTAGATTTTATTCGGCCAATCAAAACGGGTGACATTGTTAATTATGTGGCAATGGTAACGTATTCAGGTACGTCGTCAATGGAAGTTTGTGTTCAAATTTTAATTGAGGATGTATACAACAATGAGGAACATTTAGCGGCATTGAGCTTTTTAACCTTTGTTGCATTAGATGAGAAAGGCAAACCTACGCAAGTGCCAGAAGTTTATCCGGAATCTGCGACTGAAAAATGGTTCCATGAAAATGCACAAGTGCGTGTGAAACGACGTAAAGAGCGTCGTCATGAAAGTAAAAAAACACTCGCCTTTTTAGAAGAAATAAAAAACAAACACCAATAAGTAAAAGATAACAAAGAGACGCTAAGAAAAATGATTAATGATGCATTGCATGTCATACATGTGTAATGCTTTGTTTATCATGATTCTTAGCGTTTTAATTTTTTAATGGTTTTGATGCATTTTTTGTTCATTTATTTTGAAGTCGAGGTTAGAATAATACATATTTTTAACAAGTACATTAGGTCCTAAACATTTAAACTTAGGACAATGACAATTTAATGATTGAGCAAGAAGTGTACTCAGCCATTTTTGAAAAACATCATTGAGGTTGTCTCTTTGAATATTTGAAATGGTTCCTGTCTCATCACCAAAGTCAGTGACAATAACATTTCCGGTAAAAACATTCACATTTAAACGACTGCGCCCATCTGGATCATTGCGTAGTGATACATTCGGTGCATTTAATAAGCTCTTTCTAAGACGTTGATCATCTTCATTTTCAATGCAAGGAAAAATAGGCAATGTACCAAATAACATCCATACGTTTGGATCGCGAATATCAAGTAAATGATGTAGCGTAGCTTTAATTTCAGCTAGTGACAAAACTTCAAGTTGACTCGCGAAATCTGAAGGGTACATGGGGTGTATTTCATGACGTTGACATTTCATATCATGAACAACTTCGTGATGAATGCGTTCTAAGTGAGGTTGTGTACTTTTGTTTAACATTGTTTCAGCGGAAACAAACATCCCTTGTTCACTTAACGTGCGTGCATTAGAAATCATTTGATGATATAAATTTTCTCGCGCTTTCAATGGCGGTTTTTTTGTCATAGCGCCAAAGCCCACTTCAGTAAATGTATCGATAGTACCCCAGTTATGAGAAATATGCATTACATCGATATATTCAGCAATTTCTAAATAGCGGTCTAATGGCAATGTTAAATTCGAATTCATTTGTACATAAATACCGCGATGAAACGCATACTCTAGTAGTGGTTTAACGACTTCACGAATGGATTTTTTAGAAAACATAGGTTCTCCGCCTGTAATGGAAATGGTTTTTAAATGCGGGATTTCATCCAATCGTTGCGTGATAAGTGACATAGGCAAAGGGGTAGGATCTGTTGTTTGGAGGGTATAACCTACAGCGCAGTGGCTACAACGCATATTACATAGGTTGGTTGTCGTAAATTCAATGTTGCTCAATGTCAGCTCCCCAAATTGATCAACATCTCGGTGGGCTTCCCATGGATCGTTGAGTATTGAGATGGGTTCTTTTTTTGTGTATAGCATTTTAAGACTCCTCTAAAACTAAAGTTTGATTTGATATTAAACATTGAGGAATATCAAAATCATGTTATGATAGCATTGATAAATGCAATTATAAAGGAGAATGAATAACTATGGAAGAGCCTCATACAATGAATCAAGTAAAAGTTCGATTAACACAATTTTTAGAGGACATCGACCAAGTCAATCCAGACGAAGTGGATATTAAAGATGTAGATGAATGGATTTCACTTTTAGATCAATTGGAAAAGAAAGTAAACCAACTGCGTAAATAAAACGTTGTTTAAATATCGCTTTTTCCGGTTATTAATTGAATAGAAACTGAATTAGGAAAGGTGATAATTGTGGCGAAAAAAATAGCAGTGTTATTAGCTGATGAATTTGAAGATATTGAATTAACAAGTCCTAAGGAAGCGATTGAAGCAGCAGGACACGAAGTGGTAATTATCGGCGATTCTGCAAATGCTGAAGTTGTTGGTAAACATGGTGAGAAAGCTACAGTAGATGTAGCGATTGCTGATGCTAAGCCAGAAGATTATGATGGCTTACTTTTACCGGGTGGCTTTTCTCCAGACCATTTACGTGGTGACAAAGAAGGTCGTTACGGCACATTTGCAAAATACTTTTTAAAAGAAGATTTACCAACATTTGCAATCTGCCACGGCCCACAAATTTTAATCGATACAGACGAGCTCAATGGACGTACTTTAACTGCAGTTTTAAATGTTCGTAAAGATTTAAGTAATGCAGGAGCAACAGTAAAAGACGAGTCTGTAGTAGTGGATAAAAATATTGTAACGAGCCGTATTCCTGACGACTTAGATGATTTCAATAGAGAAATCACAAATTTATTAAATCAGTAATCTGTTAAGATAAGGCAAGAAAAGCGTTTGTATTGATTGTGATAATTTTTAAAAATAAAGGAAGCGGGATAGAAATCGATGAAGTTTCTATCCCGCTTCTTTATTTTTATGATTTTATAAGAATCGTTTTATAGCTGTAGATAGTGAAGGCATCTCTTTAAAAACAAATTTTCCTTCTTCAGTTAAGCTTCGGTATGCAAATTTCGCATAATTTCGAGCTTCTTCTGGAACGATTTGACCAGGTAGTGGTGCAGCGTTGACATCCACATAGACATTCACGATCGTAGGCTTATGTTGTTGTACAGCTGTTTGCACGATAGCGTCGATATCTTTAGGATCTTTTAACGTGTAACCTACGCCACCGCAAATTTCAGCGTATTTCGCAAAGTCCATGTCACTGAAGTCAATACCATATTCTAATTCGCCCGCAGCTTGTTGCTCGTATTTGATAAATGAAAGTTCTTGATTATTTAATACAAAAATAACCATTGGCAAATTGTATTGAACAGCTGTTGCGAAATCTTGCATCACCATTTCGAAAGCGCCATCACCTGAGATTGCAATGACTTGTCGACCAGGATAAGCGATTCGAGATGCAATCGCTGTAGGCAGTGCGCAGCCCATCGTGCCCAGCCAACTAGAGATGATGAATTTATTGTTTACGCCTAAATTGAGGTAACGTGTAGACCAAACTGTAGATGTTCCTACATCTGCAGCAATAACCGTATCTTCATGAATGACCTTATTAATAGCATCCATAAGACGTTCAGGGCGTATAGGTTCAGATTCATCATGTTTATCTTCTGTCATCCACTCATCCCATTTTTGCTTACGTTTCAACGTTTCATCTAAAAAGTCACGTTGTGAAATAGGATGAATCATTTCAGTCAACGTGTGTAAGCTTTTTTTGCTATCTCCGACAATAGGAGCATCAATATTAAAACGATGACCAATGGCTTCTTTGGCTACATCTATTTGAATTGCAGGTATATCTTTATGCGGTAAATAATCTGTATACGGATAGTTGGTACCTACTAAAATTAATAAATCGGCATTTTGCATGGCGTAATAGGAAGGTTTCGTTCCAATTTTTCCTATATTTCCTAACAGATAAGGATGATCATTTGGAACAACTGTTTTAGCAGGCAAAGTAATCATTGTTGGAATTTTAGCTTTTTCAATAAAGGTTTTAACTTCATCTTTAGCGTGCTGTGCACCTACACCTACTAAAATGACAGGTTTTTTACTTTGATTTACTAACTCTGCTGCTTTTTTAATTTCAGATTCAGGGGCTTCAGGAAGATCAGGTTTTGTTTTATCTACAGTTTCTGGAATGTGAACATTTACTTTTTGATTCAAAATGTTGTTTGGGAGCGTTAATACAGCTACACCTTTTTTAGCATACGCAGTACGAATGGCTTCATCTACAATGTCAAAAACGCGAGAGGCATCGCTTTCTTTAAGTTGATAGTTGTACACAGCTACATCTTCAAACAGGTGAGGTAAATTAACTTCTTGGAAAGCTTTTGTACCCAATGCATCACTATTCGCTTGACCTGCTAAAATGAGTTGAGGGACATTATCTAATTTGGCATCATACATCCCATTTAATAAGTGAATCGCACCTGGTCCTCCAATACTTAAGGCTACACCAATTTTTCCAGTTAATTTAGTGTAAGCTGCTGCGGAGAGGCTAGCAACTTCTTCATGTCGAACATGGATGAATTTAATACGTTCTTCTACGGCTTTCAAACCATCCACAACTGCATCTATAGAATCGCCTGGGATCCCATAAACATGATCAATATCCCATGCTTCTAAAGCTTTAATTAAAGACATGTTTGCTTTCATTTTTACCATACTACTCTTCCTTTCTTAAACTTTCATTCTAAATCTTATACCCGTATTTTTCAGATTCATGCACTCATGCTGTGGACTGATTTTGCTCAAAACATATAGATTAATTTAAAATGTATTGATAAACTCACATTAAGAGATTTAATTTTGAGAAAGTAGGTCCAATTTTATGAAAAGAACTGACCGAATTAAGAAAGAAGGTGCGCACTCGCCACCTAATGAACCTTATTATAATACGTATTATCAACCGGTTGGCCAGCCGCCACGTAAACAACGGCCTCGTAAAATCTTTCGCACAGTGATTATTATCGCATGTTTGCTTATAGCACTTTTTATAGGAATTATGTATTTATTATCTCAAAAAGCAGATGTGTCAGATTTATCAAGTATCGAACAAAAATCTACTTATGTTGATGCGTCACAGATGCCAGATTATACTAAAGGTGCGTTTGTTGCTTTGGAAGATAGACGTTTTTATAATCATAATGGTGTGGATTATAGAGGGAGTGTAAGAGCGATATTTGCTTCGTTGAAAGATCGTGATCGGCTTCAAGGCGGCAGTACCATCACACAACAATTAGTAAAAAATTACTATTACGATAATCAACAAACGATTACGCGTAAATTGAAAGAAATGTTTGTCGCAAAGCGCGTAGAAAAGAAGTATGAAAAAGAAAAGATTTTAAGTTATTATATGAACAACATCTATTTCGGAGATAACAATTATACAATCGAATCTGCAGCTAATTATTACTTTGGTGCAACGGTAAATGAAAATAATCACGCACTTCCACAAATTACTGTATTACAAAGTGCGATGTTAGCAAGTAAAGTGAATGCACCGTCGATGTATGATGTGAATGATATGTCACCTTCATTTATTAATCGTACGAAAATGACATTAGAAAAAATGAAGCAAGAAAATGTAATCACAGAAGCACAATATACTGAGGCACTACAACAACTTGGAGGGTAGGCCAGAGTATGGCATAATAGAATGAAAAGGGAACTGGGAGAAGTCGATACGACCTTCCAGTTTTTTATTAAGCGAGGCGAAATTATGCGTAAAATTACTAAAATTGAGGTCCAAAAAAATAACGCTTCACGTTTTAATATTTATATAGACGATAGCTTTGAACTCGGTATATCAGACGATACGCTCGTCAAATTGAATTTAAAAAAAGGAGATGATGTGACTCCCGAATTTTTAACGCAAATTAAACAACAAGAATTTCAACAACAAGCAATACAACAAGCACTCAATCATCTGTCTTATCGCAAACGTTCTACGCGAGAAGTTTATAATCATTTGGCGAAACAAGACTTCCCTGAAAACGTCATTAATCACGCTATCGAATATTGTAAAATGCAAAATTTAATTGATCATAAGGACTACGTCGAAAGTTTAAAAAATACTATGATTCGTACGACGGACAAAGGACCAGAAGTATTTAGGCAAAAGCTCATGGAAGCTGGCATAGAAGATTCTTTAATTCAACAAGTAGTAGCACAATATGAAGTGGAGCAGCCTTTTGATAAGATTGTTAAAGTGGGAAATAAAATAAAAGAGAAAAAGCAAGGACCCTCAAAAAAAAGGCAACAATATGTGCAACAAAGTTTAATGCAAAAGGGCTATACATTAGAAACGATAAAAGATGTTTTAGAAACGTTAGATTTTTCTGAAGACCCAGAGATGATGGATAATTTATTGCAACGTGATTTAGAGAAAGTCTATAATAAATATGTCAAAAAATATGACGGCTATCAGTTGAAGATGAAAACGACAGAAGCTTTAATGAGAAAAGGTTATGCCTATGATGCGATTAAGCTAAAACTAGAAGAGAGTGGTATTGTAGATGAATCATAAACGTTTAAGTGATATGGAACGCCATGAAATATATCAAGAAATACAACGTTATAAAGAGCAAATGCGTAAAGCTGAAATGAATGGCATTATGAATGAATATGATGTTTATGCTAATAAAGTTGTTATTGTAGAGAGTTATTTAGTTGATACAACGCTAATAAAGTTAGGCACAAGTTATGCTATACAAGACGGCTCTAATGATCATTTTACTGTGAAACGTTTAAAAGGCGTTTTTGCATGGGGCTATCGGAATAACGCTCCACAATTAGAAGAAGGTATTCCAGTGTCATTATTAAAATTATAAAGGGGTTTAAGTAAATGGGGAGTGCAATTGTTCTTAAGATAATTAATGTGACGCATTATTATCGTAATCAGAAAAAGCAAAATATCTTAAAGCCTTTTAGTTATCAACCTGAGGATATTGAATTAAATAATATTACATTACATATTTATCAAGGCGAAGCATTGGGCATTATTGGTGAAGCTGATTCCTCGAAGTCTCTTGTAGGTGAGATACTTGCAGGTACTGTAAAACCTGATAAAGGGCGTATGGTACGCATTGCTTCTATGTTTTATGCCAATATGAATCAAAAAGCAGTTGAAACAATGTCAGTAAGAGCGTATGTTCAAGACGTGATTCAACTTTATGAATATGAAGTCCCCGATCATAAAGTTGACCAGATTATTAAGTACGCGCATTTAGAATCACACTCGAACGACGCAATTAAAAATTTATCTGACCCTGAATATGCGCAATTACTATTTAGTCTTGCGCGTGCTTCAAAAGCAGAAATCATCATTTTAAGTCATATTTTATCGTATTTAGATAATGATTATATGGAAAAAGCGGCGGAAACGTCTCGTGAGTACATCGATGAGGGGCTAACTTGGGTAACCATTGATAATGATATACAAAAAGTTCAGGCGGTGAGCAACTATATCGCATGGATTTCTCATGGACAATTAAGAAAAGAAGGGTCTGTTAAGCGCGTCATTTCTGCTTACGAAGCACATGAAAAAGATCGTGCCTCGATAAAATCTGAAGAAGCAATGGTTTATTTTGATGATGATTGGAAGCGCAACCGTTCACGTATGCCGGAGTTGACCTACAATTTCAAAAGAATAGAAAGGTATCATCATGCACAGCCACCTGCTTTTTTAGCTCGGATATGGGCATGGCTCGCTATTTTTTTTGTAGGTATTCTTTTAGCTAGTATGTTTATTTTTACAGGTTTTGGAGAACTGGAAACACGTAAAGTATTAACAGAAGATACGATTGCTAAAAATAATAAAGACCCTTATGTTGAAAAACTAGCTTATGGTATTGTGGAGGAAAAGGAAGTTAAGCTTAATCCTTCTAACGGGAAAAAAGCGGTTACATTACCGAGATATGCCGTTGTGACAATTACTGGCGAAAATAAAACGAAGTACCGCATTGATATTGATGGAGACGTGTATACTACTTCAAAATCGCAATTTAAATATTTGAATCCAGCTGCTTTATACAATCAGATAGATAGAGAAAAAATCGCACCTTTTATGAAATCGAATTATATTAATTACGTCGACTACTTTAACGGTGAGCTACATAAGTCACACGCTAAAGTCAATGATACGCTCATACCACAGTCTAAAGGCCGCTTTGTTGAGCAAATTACACAACAACCGATTTCTATGCTTTTCAACGATCAAAATAAATTAATTGGCTACACATTTCCAATGGTTAAGCAAGATGAGTTCAAGAAAAAATTTAATCCAGATGACGCGTATTGGATAGGCAAAACAGAAGAAGGTTATTTTGTTGCTGATCTTCAAAACGGACAATGGATTTATATTAAATTGTAGGTGAAACTATGTTGGAACAATTTCTCATATTTTTTAAAAACATTCCAAGGCATATTAGACATAGCCGTTACCGCATTTTTCAACAGAAAAGCATTTTAATGCTCACCGTCTTGATTGCTTTGGCATTGATTGTAATGTTTAAGCTATCATTTAAACTTTTTTCAGTTACAGAAATCACGCAAGCTACTATGATGTATCGTTTAGTAGGAATACTTGCTTTTGGGGTTATCGTTGTGGCAATTTGGATGAATTATCGAAATTTCCCGAGAGATTATTACGTCACGCGGCATTTTAATAGTAGCCCAATGTTACACATTTTATTTTCAAGTTTGGTATATAGTTTTATACTTGCGCTTATGCTTAGCGTTATTGCAATAATAAAACCTGTAAACGCAAGTACTTTAGTAATAGGTGTAGTCTTTTATACTTTTGTGTCATTTGTGTTCATTGCTTTAATGTCGTATTTATTAGGGCTAATTCGAATTATTTATCCTAAATTGGATTTCATTTTTTACTGTGTTGTAGCTGTCGTATTTTGTTTATTACCTATTATCTTTTTGAGTCAAACCATCCATGGGGGCTTATCGCATTTGCTCATGTTGAATCCGGTGTATTATATTATCAATGGATTTCAACAATCTGTTATTGTTGGCTCACATGCACTCAATCATTTAGGATATCATTTTTACTTTGTGTGTTGGTTAGGGTTTATTGCTGTGCTTGGTTTTGCTTTAAATGATTATGTTTCACAATTAAGACCGAACGAACACATCAATCACTAAAAACGAAGATACAATGTTTTAGGTAACTCATAAATGCCACCTTAAATAAAGAAAGAATGACTTACATCTCCCCACATTATTCAGTCATTTTTACGTACAAATAGAAGAGGAGTGGGACGAGGAAATCAATATGACTTCCACGTCTCACTCCCTTTTACTATGTCTTTTTAATTAGCGTATAATTTTTTCATTAATTTTTCTTCGGTGAAAACCCAACCGGTATAAGAATGTAAAACTTTCATTTCTTTATCTAGATGAACAATGGCTACGAATTGATAATGGTCATTTTTTAAGTAACGTAAGTCTATAAAACGCAATTCTGTTGTATCATTATCAATATGTTCAATATGCCAACGATAAATTGAAGAAAAACCTAGAAAAGCGCGTATATTTGGGTCATATTGTGCATGTTTCATAATAATATCATTTGGATAAGGTTGGCGTTCTACTTTGTCGCTAAAAACGATATTACGACCAAAACTGCGTCCAACATAGTCGTGTTTTTCAGTTTGAATGGCAATACGCCATTGAAAAAAACGAATCGTAGGTGCAACGAAAACTTTGATTGGTGTACCTAAATGTTCTACTTGATTTAAGGCTTGTTTTTTGAGCCAACTTTGCATCACGAAGCGTAAAGCGTAATATCCAATGAGTACGAGGAGGATAGGTCCAAATACTACATAAGGATGAACGCCTAAAGCCCATATTATAATTCCTAGCAATAATATGAAAAATATGACAGGATCAAACGTATTAATGACGCTAAGTTGTATCCATTTATTAGAAAATGGTCGGAGGGCTTGTGTTCCATATGAATTAAAAATGTCTACAAAAACATGTAAAAATACTGCCAACTGAGCCCATAACCATATATGTAGTGGGTTCACTCCACTGAATACACTGTAAACGAGCAAGGTTAAAAGCAATGGCCAAAATAAAGTAAAAGGCACAGAATGCGTAATCCCTCTATGATTTGAAATGTAAGTTGCATTGTCTTTTAATTTTAAAACGGTATCTATGTCTGGAATTAACGAACCTGCGATAAGAACGGTCGCAGTAGCAGCAATATTTTGACCTAAACCAGGATCTGTTGTTGCGATAGCAGTTAATCCAACACCTATTGCGATATGTGTTGCAGTATCCATAAGCGTCACTCATTTCCAACTATGTTATTCATTAGTATAATCTATAATTGGGTAGAACGAAAATAATCAAGAATTAGAAGGAGAATTTTATGCATTATCCGGCCACATTTAAAAAGAACTTAATCGAGTGGTTTAAAATAAATCAACGACAAATGCCTTGGCGTGATACGAACGATCCTTATTTTATATGGACGAGTGAAGTCATGCTCCAACAAACACAAGTGGATACAGTGAGAAGTTATTACTTACGTTTTATCAAGCGATTTCCAACTATTGAAGCTTTAGCAAATGCATCTGAGGAGGAAGTGTTAAAGCATTGGGAAGGGCTAGGGTATTATAGTCGTGCGCGTAATTTTCATACGGCTGCCAAAGAAGTCGTTGAAAAGCATGAAGGACAAGTTCCTTATCAACCTGATGTATTTAAAACTTTAAAAGGTGTAGGCCCATATACACAAGCCGCTGTGATGAGCATTGCATTTAATCATCCTTTGCCAACGGTGGATGGCAATGTTTTTCGCGTATGGTCACGCTTAAATAATGATGAATCAGATATAGCGCTACAATCGACTCGAAAAACCTATGAAGCGGAACTGCAACCTTATGTAGATTCTGAATCAGGCACATTTAATCAAGCGATGATGGAATTAGGCGCGTTAATTTGTACGCCTAAAACACCACTATGTATGTTTTGTCCTGTGCAATCCCATTGTGAGAGTTATGCGCTAGGCACAGTTTTAGACTTGCCAGTAAAAACGAAAAAAATAAAGAAAAAGCAACTTACTTATGATGTCTATCTTATCGATAATCATCAAGGAGGATATTTGATTGAACAAAGAAGTTCAAAGTTACTTAACAACATGTGGCAATTTCCGATGTATGACACAAAGCCAACGGAGCAAGAATTGAAAAAAGAATTTGGTGAATCCCTTCATGTTGACGAGACGTGTTTAGGCACAGTGAAACATCAGTTCACACATATGACATGGACGCTCAACATTTATCGTGCCAAAATCAATGCAGCAGATTTTGACACGGTAACTATGAATCGAAAGTGGTTAACGCGTGAAAATAGACATCAATTGACATTACCTGTGTCAATGTCAAAAATTTACGATACCTTTTGTGAGCGTACGAATGAGTAAAGGCTATCGAGTGTGATATAATAACTGAGTGAGATTTTGTTAAGCGGGGTGAGACAAGTGGTTAAGTCACGTATTCCTAAAGAGGGAGACACAATTAAAATTCAATCTTATAAACATGATGGCAATATTCACCGCGTATGGTCAGAAACAAGAATATTAAAAGGGACGGATCATGTTATCATAGGTGGGAATGATCATACATTAGTGACTGAAAGTGATGGGCGCACATGGATTACACGTGAACCAGCGATTGTGTATTTTCATGCAGAATATTGGTTTAATGTGATTTGTATGTTTAGAGAAGATGGCGTTTACTACTATTGTAACTTGTCATCGCCTTTTGCTTGTGATGAAGAGGCTCTGAAGTATATAGATTATGACTTAGACATCAAAGTATATCCTAATGGCAAATACCATTTATTAGATGAAGATGAGTATGAACAACATATGAATCAAATGAAATATCCTAAAGATATCGATGTAATATTAAGAAGAAATGTAGATATATTACAACAATGGATAGAGCATAAAAAAGGACCATTTGCCCCAGATTTTATTAAAGTTTGGCGTAATCGATTCCAGAAATTAAGAAATCGATCTTAACGTGTATTGAGACAACTTAGACTGCAACATTAATCAAAAACGAGTGAAATAGAGAAATGTTATGAAAACATTCTGCTGTTTCACTCGTCTTGTGTTTTAAGAAAGGGGAAATGTGAATGATAAAACGTTATTTAGAATTCGTTAAACCATATAAATGGTTAATTTTTGGGACGATTTTGGTAGGGATTTTAAAATTTGGTATTCCATTACTTATCCCGTTATTAATTAAATATGTTATTGATGATGTCATCAATAATGGTGCATTGAGCATGGCAGATAAATATTCACATTTGTTTTACGCGATGCTTCTTGCGGCATTTATCTTTGTTATCGTCCGTCCGCCGATTGAATTTTTAAGGCAATACATGGCGCAATGGACAAGTAATAAAATCCTATATGATATTCGTAAAAAGTTATACAGTCATTTACAAGCATTGAGCTCGCGCTTTTATGCAAATAATAAAGCAGGTGAAGTTATTTCACGTGTGATTAACGACGTTGAACAAACGAAAGATTTCATTATGACTGGGTTAATGAATATTTGGCTTGACTGTATCACAATCATAATTGCGCTATCAGTGATGTTTTTCTTAGATGTGAAATTAACAGTAGCCGCAATCGTAATTTTGCCGTTTTACATTTTAACTGTGTATTTCTTTTTTGGTCGTTTACGTGCTTTAACACGTCAACGTTCTCAGAAACTCGCAGAAACCCAAGGCTTTTTGCATGAAAGAGTGAATGGGATGGCGGTGATTAAAAGTTTTGCGATTGAAGAAAACGAAGCCAAAAATTTTGATAAACGCAATACGAATTTTTTACAAAAAGCGTTTAAACATACACGTTGGAATGCTTACTCTTTTTCAGCAATCAATACTGTTACGGACATAGGTCCATTAATTGTCATCGGTTTTGGGGCGTACCTTGCCATTTCAGGATCTATCACTGTCGGAACGTTAGCAGCATTTGTAAGTTATTTAGAGCAACTTTATGGACCACTGCGTCGACTTGTATCCTCATTTACGACATTGACACAAAGTTTTGCATCAATGGACCGTGTGTTCCAATTATTTGATGAACCTTATGACATTAAAAATACACCAAATGCGCAAACACTTCCTATAAAACAAGGTAATATTGAATTTCGAAATGTATCATTCAAATACAATAATGATGAAAGAGACATTTTAAAAGCAATCAATTTAAATATTCATCATGGTGAGACGGTCGCTTTTGTAGGAATGAGTGGGGGAGGAAAATCAACTTTAATCAGCTTAATTCCTCGATTTTACGACGTTACAGATGGTGAAATTTTAATTGATCAACATCATATTAAAGATTTCGAAATGGGAAGTTTACGTCGACAAATTGGAATGGTTCAACAAGATAACATTCTTTTTTCTGACACAGTTAAAGAAAATATTTTATTAGGTCGACCAGAAGCGACAGACGAAGAAGTGATTGCAGCAGCTAAAAAAGCAAATGCACACGATTTCATTATGGACTTACCTCAAGGTTACGATACTGAAGTTGGTGAACGTGGTGTCAAATTATCTGGCGGACAAAAACAGCGATTAGCTATTGCGCGGATATTTTTGAACGACCCTCCAATTTTAATTTTAGATGAGGCGACAAGTGCGCTTGATTTGGAAAGTGAAGCGATTATTCAAGAAGCGCTTAATGTATTGAGTAAAGATCGAACGACATTGATTGTCGCACATCGACTCTCTACCATTACTCATGCTGATAAGATTGTAGTCGTTGAAAACGGACAAATTGTTGAAATGGGTTCACATCAAACTTTAATGTCTCAAAAAGGCGCGTACCATAGACTGTATAACATTCAAAATTTATAATTTTGATTCATAAAACACGATGCAATAGAGGCGAAATGCTACTACTATTGTATCGTGTTTTTGATATCGTACTTTTAAAACCTCTACTTTAAAAATCCATTAAATCAGGTAAAAAACTTATATATTATACATCACTCAGGGTATAGTTATTAAAAAGGGGGGACGAGCATATGACGCTTTTAACTATTTTACAACTTATCGTCAATATTATTGTCGTCAGTGTACTTTTAATTTGTATTATTGCTTGCATTGCATTTTTAATTTTTGACCGGAGACAAAAACAACATAGTGTGTTACGTAACTATCCGGTTCTTGCGAGGGTAAGATATTTTTTAGAAAGTATCGGTCCAGAATTACGTCAATACTTGTTTTTAAATGATAACGAAGATAAACCATTTTCTCGAGATCAATATCAGCACATTGTGCTTGCCGGAAAATATAATGAACGCGCCACGAGCTTTGGCTCGGAATTAGATTATGAAGAGGGCTTTTACCTTAATAACGCAATGTTTCCGAGACAACGAACTGAACTAGCGATGGACAATCAAAAGTTGATTTCAACGTTTATTTATGAAATTAAGCGAGAATCTTTATTTAATCGAAAAGAAAATGTGAAAGCGACAGAAATTACACCGTATTATTTAGAACAACAGCATTACATAAAATTTGGTGAAGATTTGAAGCATCCATATTTAGCTAAAAGGTTGGTGGGGCAATCTGGCATGAGTTTCGGTGCATTAGGGAGTAAAGCGATAACAGCACTTTCTAAAGGGCTAGGACATGCAGGGACATGGATGAATACAGGAGAAGGCGGGCTATCTTCTTATCATCTAGCTGGAGAAGCGGATATTATTTTTCAAATTGGACCTGGATTATTTGGAGTAAGAAATGAAGATGGAACATTTAGTGAAAAAGAATTTTTGAAAAAAGCAGAGCAACCACGCATAAAAATGTTTGAACTTAAGCTAGCACAAGGTGCCAAAACACGAGGAGGCCATATTGAAGGGCATAAAGTGACAGAAGAAGTCGCAAAGATTCGAAATGTAAAACCTTATGAAACGATCAATTCACCTAATCGTTTTGATTTTATAGATAGTCCTAAAGCATTGTTGGAATGGGTCAGTTATTTACGAACAATCAGTCAAAAACCAGTAGGATTTAAAATTGTAATTGGAAATAAAAATGATGTAGTTGAATTAGTAGAAACCATGGTAGCACTCAACATTTATCCTGATTTTATTACTGTTGATGGTGGTGAAGGTGGAACAGGTTCAACTTTCCAAGAACTACAAGACGGTGTCGGTTTGCCATTGTTTACAGCATTGCCGATAGTAGATGGTTTATTAAGGGCAAAAGGTGTGCGCAACAAAGTGAAAATATTCGCTTCCGGTAAACTCGTAACACCAGATAAAATCGCAATTGCTTTAGCTTTAGGCGCAGATTTAGTGAATATTGCGCGAGGAATGATGATAAGTGTAGGGTGTATCATGAGTCGACAATGTCATAAAAACACGTGTCCA
Organism: Staphylococcus ratti; assembly: GCF_020883535.1. Lineage (NCBI taxonomy): Bacteria > Bacillati > Bacillota > Bacilli > Caryophanales > Staphylococcaceae > Staphylococcus > Staphylococcus ratti. The sequence goes on from NZ_CP086654.1 coordinate 858,706, forward strand.
GTAGGCGTAGCAACAACCGATCCTAAAAAAGAACGCGCGCTAGTAGTCGAAGAGAAAGAATATAGAGTAGCAAATTATATCGTTTCATTACATGAAGGGCTGTTTAATATAGCTGCTGCAGTAGGTGTAAAGAGTCCGACAGAAATCAAGGCTGAACATGTGACAATCAAGAAAAAAAGTGGCGAGATTCAAACGATTCACGATTACCAATTAAAACTCATCCAATGATATAACTATAGAATAGCCATATTGTCTAAGGATTGTAATGCTAAAACTTAATATACGAATAAGGAGGTTGGCATGCTATGATGGAATGCTCTAGAACCGGATAATCGGTGGTCTAGAAGCAATTCGACAGCGCCAACCTCCTTAGTGTTGTTATAAGTCAAAGTCTTCTTTGATAATATCAATGTCTGGATCATTTGAATGATATTTGAAATAACTAATGCGCAAACGGTTGAGGTGTTCTAAGTTATAACGATATTCTTCTAAAGATGCAATAATATGGATAATGTTAGGATTGAAATCAATTTCGGAAGAAGCATTGGATTTGAGCTCTTCTTGATAGGCTGTAAGCAAATCCTTTTTTAAAGGATTGACTACATGACTTTGGAATTCCGGATTTTCAAATTTAGCTTTTTTAGTAATACTAATCAGTATTTGTTCGTGAAATTGACTGAGTTCGTCAACTTCTAATTTGATTTGTAAAAATAGAGATTCACTTAAATGTAACATGTCATTTTGATAGCGATTCATTCTTCTAAGCACATCATAAGCGTCCCTTGTAGCTAACACTAATTCTTTGAACAAAATTTTCTTTCGAGTTTGAGCACGGGCATGTTTTTTAGTTAACGCACGTTCTTCTTTATAAAATTCAAATAGTTGCTCTAATTTAACAACACGTTGACGCAGTTGCTCTAAATCTTGCTTAACATAGTTAAACTCAGTTGCATCGTTGAGTACTAAATTGAACCATTTAAATATATCTGTCGTGATATTTAACGAATTATAGTAAATTTTAGTTTCGAATTTTGGAGGTAAAAAAGTCATATTAACGATGAATGAGCTTAATACACCAATCATTACTAAAACAAAGCGATAAAAAGCAGAAGTATAAAATGATCCATCATGTTGCCCCATAATAATCAATGCCGTTACTGTTGCTAGCGTAGCAACGTGCGCAATGTTCATTTTAAATAGTATCGCAATTAATAAAATCACAGTGGCGCCCATAATCAAAATATTATTTCCAAATAAGGTAATCATTGCGACAGCTAGTAAGGCGCCTATGACATTACCTTGAATTGATCGATAATCGTTTTAAACGAGCGGTAAACACTTGGTTGCATGGCGACTACTGCAGAAATACCTGCCACAGTAATCATACCGGCACTAGATGGTAACAGTGATGCAATTGAGACGGCCAGAATGATTGCAATACCAGTTTTAAGTATTCTTGCACCTAGTTTCAAATAGAGCACTCCTTTATTTTTTACGAAGTATGGTAAGTGATTAAGCATTTTAAAATATGGCATTGACGTTATAAGGCAATGATTAGGGAAGATTGGAAGGAAACGTATTTTTCATAAGAAGTTGCAATCGCATGTTTATACTTTAAGAAGCTAAGTGCATAGTGTTCCAATCCCCGTGATAAATGGAACGTATACAATGAATGAGTGATACATTCGGTCTTATTTGTACGAAAGTGCACATATATACCATTAACTAAGGTTAAAAGCTTGAAATCCGCACATGTCCATACTAGATTTACCGTTATTTTTAAACGCAATGTAATATGAGGGGGCGAGAACATGATGTCCTAGCCCCTTGAAAAATACTTCTTTAACTCGTACCTGTACTTATATATTTATAATATAGTATTTTAACATTATTTGCGAGATAATTGCTGAAGTGCGAAATCAGCTGCTTTAATTGTTTGATCGATGTCAGCTTCGGTATGTTCTGTTGTTAGGAACCACGCTTCGTATTTAGATGGCGCAAGGTTGATACCTTGATGTAACATGGCTTTGAAAAATTTCGCAAATTGTTCTCCGTCAGATTGATCGGCTTGTTCATAGTGCGTGACTTTCTCATCAGTAAAATAAAGTGTTAAAGCGCCACGTACACGGTTGATAGTCGCTTTAATTTGATATTTATCAATCGCAGCTTGCAATCCTTTTTCAAGTTGTTCGCCTAGCTCGTTTAATTTCTCATAAACACCTGGTTGCTCTAATACCTCTAATAATGCGATACCTGCTTTCATAGAAAGTGGGTTTCCTGCCATAGTACCCGCTTGATAGGCAGGTCCTAATGGTGCAACTTGCTCCATGATATCTTGACGTCCGCCATAACCACCTATTGGTAAACCACCACCGACAATTTTTCCAAAAGCAGTGAGATCAGGGTATACCCCAAGTAAATCTTGCGCAGCACCGTAATGGAAACGGAAAGCTGTAATAACCTCATCGTAAATGACTAATCCTCCATGTTGGTGCGTAATTTCATTTACCTGTTCTAAAAATCCAGGTTGCGGTTCCACCATTCCAAAGTTTCCTACAATCGGTTCCACTAAAACGCCAGCCACTTGGTCTCCCCAATGAGCCATTGCTTCTTTGAATGCATCGATATTATTAAAAGGCACAGTTATAACTTCTTGAGCGACACTTTTAGGGACACCAGCAGAATCAGGAGAACCAAGTTGAGATGGACCACTTCCTGCGGCAACAAGCACTAAGTCTGAATGCCCGTGATAACAACCAGCAAATTTGATAATTTTATTTCGTTTTGTAAAAGCACGTGCAACACGAATCGTAGTCATAACAGCTTCTGTACCTGAATTGACAAAACGTATTTTTTCAAGTGAAGGAATCGCGTGACGCAGTTTACGAGCAAACTCGATTTCAAGTTCAGTTGGTGTTCCATATAACACACCTAATGCAGCTTGTTCTTGAATTGCTTGCGTAATATGAGGATGCGCATGTCCTGTGATGATTGGTCCATATGCTTGAAGGTAGTCGATATATTCATTACCGTCTACATCATATAAATAGGCCCCTTCACCTTTTTGCATTACAACCGGTGCTCCGCCGCCTACAGCTTTATATGAACGAGAAGGAGAATTGACACCGCCTAGGATGTAATCATTTGATTGTTGTTGTAGCGCTTCGCTTTTAGAAAACTTCATCATTATATCAGCCTCTTTTATTTAATATTTTCATCTCATATCGTATCATAAAATAAAACAGATTAAGAAAGAGGGAGACCAATGTTAGCAAAAGGCGATATATTTCCAGACTTTGAATTAGAAAATCAAGATGGTGAAGTGATTACAAAAGCTTCATTAAAAGGTAAAAAAGCGATTTTGTATTTTTATCCGAGAGATAACACGCCTACATGTACGACAGAAGCGTGTGACTTTAGAGACAATCTTGCTTATTTTAATGATTTAGATGTTAACGTTTTTGGTGTAAGCGGTGATTCAAAACGCAAACACCAAAATTTCATTAATAAGCATCAATTGAATTTTGATTTGTTAGTTGATGAAGATTACAGTTTGTCAAAAGCAGTAGGGGTTTACCAATTAAAAAAGACTTTTGGCAAAGAAACAATGGGCATTGTGAGAACAACATTTGTTATTGATGAAGAAGGTAAAGTACTCGATGTCATTGAAAAAGTTAAAGTTAAAGAGCAAATGGCACAACTCAAAACGATTTTAGAGGGGTGATAATGATGCGGATTGTAAGTTTAATGCGTTTAGGGGATCAAGAAGAGCGTCTTCAGGAACAATTTCCTGAGCTTCATTTTGAATTTTACAAACATCCTTCCTGTGTACCAAAAGAATCAATAGAAAAGATGGATATTCTTTTGTCATATCATCAAGAAGTAAATGAAACGTTTATTAAACAAGCAACAAATTTAAAATGGATTATGTGGTATGCGACAGGTGTCAATGCTTTACCATTCGAAACTTTAAAAGCACAACACATTCAAGTTACAAACGCGAAAGGCGTGCATGCACAACAATTAGCTGAGTTCTTATTTGCGTTCATTTTAGATGACTATAAGGAAATGAAGGAAACGTTCCGAGAACAACAATCTAAAATTTATAACCATAAAAGAACGACGCCCTCTGTTGCAGGAGAAACGATTTTATTTTTAGGCACAGGTGTGATACCACAACGCGCTGCTAAAATTGCACAGTTGTTTGGTATGCATACAGTAGGACTTAATACATCTGGCCATCAAGTGGAAGGATTCAACGAAACATATTCTATAGATGAAAGAGAAAAAGTGCTTAAAAAAGCGAATGTTATTGTTAACCTTTTGCCAGAAACAGGAAAAACAAAATATTTATTAACACGTCATGATTTTGAATGTATGAATGGTCAAGCTTTATTTATTAATTTAGGACGTGGAACGATAGTTAAAGAGTCAATATTAATAGATGTACTAAAATCAAATTTGATTCGAAAAGCCTATTTAGATGTTTATGAGCAAGAACCGTTGAAGCCAGAATCTCAATTATACAACTTAAACAATGTAGTCATGACAAGTCATATTACAGGTAATGGAGACCTTAATAAAAAATTAGCAACAGACATTTTTATTAACAATTTGCACCATTTTCTCAATAAGGAACCGCTAAATGAGAATGTAGTAGATTTAAACAAGGGATATTAACGAAATGATTGACATAATTGAAGCACACCCTTTATATTAATATTAAGTAATAATTATTCTTAACTAGAAAGACGGGTGAATAAAATGGCTGCAGAATTGGAATCCTATGAACATCAGTTAAGTGACTCTATTAAGACACTACGAGAGGCTGGCGTTCGTATCACACCTCAACGACAAGCAATCTTAAATTTTCTGATTCGTTCTAAAACGCATCCAACTGCTGATGAAATCTATCAATCATTATCACCTGATTTTCCTAATATTAGTGTAGCGACAATATACAACAACCTTAAAGTTTTTAAAAATACAGGCATTGTTAAAGAATTAACATATGGAGATGCTTCCAGTCGATTCGATTTCGATACCCGAAATCATTATCACGTCATTTGTGAAAACTGTGGCAAGATTGTAGATTTCCATTATCCTTCTTTACATGAGATCGAACAACTCGCACAACATGTGACTGATTTCAATATTACACATCATCGAATGGAAATATATGGCGTTTGTCAAGAATGCAAAGAAGTACAAGATAATGAAAAATAATCAGCGATAAAAAGCATAAAACCCTGAACAAAAATGTTTTGAGGTTTTATGCTTTTTTATTTTTAGCGCTTTAGAAGAGATAAGAATGCATAAGAAAAACTATGATTCACACTTTTGGTGTGACATTTCAAGTAAGGGGAGTTTTTTAGCGTATTTTTCTCTTGTTTTTTATTGACGAGAATGACAACGGTTGGTAAGATATAAAAGTCGTCAAATTACGACATCGCAACAACGTTAATTTAAATTTAATGATTTGAAGAAAATGTTAAAAGTGTAAAATTAACGCTTGTAAGTTCGAAAAGAACATTATAGAATATACAGTGTTGAAACAACGAACCGAACACAAAGTAATTAAAAAAACTTTTAAATTTCGCTTGACACAGAAAATGAAATAAAGTATAATTGATTCTTGTAACGGTTTAAAAAGAAAGAAAGCGAACATTGAAAACTGAATGACAATATGTCAACGTTAATTCCAATAATTTGAGTACGTTAAGTACTTTCAGAGTGATTGGCTCAACCAATCAACGAGCTATATCAAGCTTACTTCTTTTATGGAGAGTTTGATCCTGGCTCAGGATGAACGCTGGCGGCGTGCCTAATACATGCAAGTCGAGCGAACTGAAGAGGAGCTTGCTCCTTTGACGTTAGCGGCGGACGGGTGAGTAACACGTGGGTAACCTACCTATAAGACTGGAATAACTTCGGGAAACCGGAGCTAATGCCGGATAACATATCGAACCGCATGGTTCGATAGTGAAAGACGGTCTTGCTGTCACTTATAGATGGACCCGCGCCGTATTAGCTAGTTGGTAAGGTAACGGCTTACCAAGGCGACGATACGTAGCCGACCTGAGAGGGTGATCGGCCACACTGGAACTGAGACACGGTCCAGACTCCTACGGGAGGCAGCAGTAGGGAATCTTCCGCAATGGGCGAAAGCCTGACGGAGCAACGCCGCGTGAGTGATGAAGGTCTTCGGATCGTAAAGCTCTGTTGTTAGGGAAGAACAAACGTGTAAGTAACTGTGCACGTCTTGACGGTACCTAACCAGAAAGCCACGGCTAACTACGTGCCAGCAGCCGCGGTAATACGTAGGTGGCAAGCGTTATCCGGAATTATTGGGCGTAAAGCGCGCGTAGGCGGTTTTTTAAGTCTGATGTGAAAGCCCACGGCTCAACCGTGGAGGGTCATTGGAAACTGGAAAACTTGAGTGCAGAAGAGGAAAGTGGAATTCCATGTGTAGCGGTGAAATGCGCAGAGATATGGAGGAACACCAGTGGCGAAGGCGGCTTTCTGGTCTGTAACTGACGCTGATGTGCGAAAGCGTGGGGATCAAACAGGATTAGATACCCTGGTAGTCCACGCCGTAAACGATGAGTGCTAAGTGTTAGGGGGTTTCCGCCCCTTAGTGCTGCAGCTAACGCATTAAGCACTCCGCCTGGGGAGTACGGTCGCAAGACTGAAACTCAAAGGAATTGACGGGGACCCGCACAAGCGGTGGAGCATGTGGTTTAATTCGAAGCAACGCGAAGAACCTTACCAAATCTTGACATCTTTTGACCGCTCTAGAGATAGAGTTTTCCTCTTCGGAGGACAAAATGACAGGTGGTGCATGGTTGTCGTCAGCTCGTGTCGTGAGATGTTGGGTTAAGTCCCGCAACGAGCGCAACCCTTAAGCTTAGTTGCCATCATTAAGTTGGGCACTCTAAGTTGACTGCCGGTGACAAACCGGAGGAAGGTGGGGATGACGTCAAATCATCATGCCCCTTATGATTTGGGCTACACACGTGCTACAATGGACAATACAAAGGGCAGCGAAACCGCGAGGTCAAGCAAATCCCATAAAGTTGTTCTCAGTTCGGATTGTAGTCTGCAACTCGACTACATGAAGCTGGAATCGCTAGTAATCGTAGATCAGCATGCTACGGTGAATACGTTCCCGGGTCTTGTACACACCGCCCGTCACACCACGAGAGTTTGTAACACCCGAAGCCGGTGGAGTAACCATTTGGAGCTAGCCGTCGAAGGTGGGACAAATGATTGGGGTGAAGTCGTAACAAGGTAGCCGTATCGGAAGGTGCGGCTGGATCACCTCCTTTCTAAGGATATATACGGAATATCGCCTTAAGGCGATAAGGAATAACGTGACATATTGTATTCAGTTTTGAATGGTTGTTTAGTAGGGGCCTATAGCTCAGCTGGTTAGAGCGCACGCCTGATAAGCGTGAGGTCGGTGGTTCGAGTCCACTTAGGCCCACCATTTAAATATTTCTTTTTGGGGGCTTAGCTCAGCTGGGAGAGCGCCTGCTTTGCACGCAGGAGGTCAGCGGTTCGATCCCGCTAGTCTCCACCATTTAAATTGTACATTGAAAACTAGATAAGTAAGTATTGATTTTACCAAGCAAAACCGAGTGACAAGCGAAAAGCTTGAAACAAAAATTATCGCTAGTCGTCGACAGACGACTCACATAATTAATAACTGGTGAAGATAAGTTAAGCATTATAACGTAGATAGGATAGACGTGATTGAAAGCGTTTATCAGTCTATGAATCACAAACAAGAACGAAGGCGCTTACTTGCGTAAGTAACTGAGTGATTTGTGCTGTGATGAATAAGAATGCGAACGCTTATCAACACGTCTAGATTAAGTTATTAAGGGCGCACGGTGGATGCCTTGGCACTAGAAGCCGATGAAGGACGTTACTAACGACGATATGCTTTGGGGAGCTGTAAGTAAGCTGTGATCCAGAGATTTCCGAATGGGGGAACCCAGCACGAGTTATGTCGTGTTATCCGCATGTGAATACATAGCATGTGAGAAGGTAGACCCGGAGAACTGAAACATCTTAGTACCCGGAGGAAGAGAAAGAAAAATCGATTCCCTGAGTAGCGGCGAGCGAAACGGGAAGAGCCCAAACCAACAAGCTTGCTTGTTGGGGTTGTAGGACACTCTTATGGAGTTACAAAGGAACATGTTAGACGAATAACCTGGAAAGGTTAATCAGAGAAGGTAAAAATCCTGTAGTCGAAAACATATTCCCTCTTGAGTGGATCCTGAGTACGGCGGAGCACGTGAAATTCCGTCGGAATCTGGGAGGACCATCTCCCAAGGCTAAATACTCTCTAGTGACCGATAGTGAACCAGTACCGTGAGGGAAAGGTGAAAAGTACCCCGGAAGGGGAGTGAAAGAGAACTTGAAACCGTGTGCTTACAAGTAGTCAGAGCCCGTTAATGGGTGATGGCGTGCCTTTTGTAGAATGAACCGGCGAGTTACGATCTGATGCAAGGTTAAGCAGAAAATGTGGAGCCGTAGCGAAAGCGAGTCTGAATAGGGCGAATGAGTATTTGGTCGTAGACCCGAAACCAGGTGATCTACCCTTGGTCAGGTTGAAGTTCAGGTAACACTGAATGGAGGACCGAACCGACTTACGTTGAAAAGTGAGCGGATGAACTGAGGGTAGCGGAGAAATTCCAATCGAACTTGGAGATAGCTGGTTCTCTCCGAAATAGCTTTAGGGCTAGCCTCAAGTGATGATTATTGGAGGTAGAGCACTGTTTGGACGAGGGGCCCCTCTCGGGTTACCGAATTCAGACAAACTCCGAATGCCAAATAATTTAACTTGGGAGTCAGAACATGGGTGATAAGGTCCGTGTTCGAAAGGGAAACAGCCCAGACCACCAGCTAAGGTCCCAAAATATATGTTAAGTGGAAAAGGATGTGGCGTTGCCCAGACAACTAGGATGTTGGCTTAGAAGCAGCCATCATTTAAAGAGTGCGTAATAGCTCACTAGTCGAGTGACACTGCGCCGAAAATGTACCGGGGCTAAACATATTACCGAAGCTGTGGATTGTCCTTCAGGACAATGGTAGGAGAGCGTTCTAAGGGCGTTGAAGCATGACCGCAAGGACATGTGGAGCGCTTAGAAGTGAGAATGCCGGTGTGAGTAGCGAAAGACGGGTGAGAATCCCGTCCACCGATTGACTAAGGTTTCCAGAGGAAGGCTCGTCCGCTCTGGGTTAGTCGGGTCCTAAGCTGAGGCCGACAGGCGTAGGCGATGGATAACAGGTTGATATTCCTGTACCACCATGATTCGTTTTAAGCGATGGGGGGACGCAGTAGGATAGGCGAAGCGTGCTGTTGGAGTGCACGTCTAAGCAGTAAGACTGAGTGTTAGGCAAATCCGGCACTCATTAAGGTCAAGCTGTGATGGGGAGAGGAAACAAGTTTTCCTCGAGTCGTTGATTTCACACTGCCGAGAAAAGCCTCTAGCTAGAAGATTGGTGCCCGTACCGCAAACCGACACAGGTAGTCAAGATGAGAATTCTAAGGTGAGCGAGCGAACTCTCGTTAAGGAACTCGGCAAAATGACCCCGTAACTTCGGGAGAAGGGGTGCTCTTTGAGGTTCACGCTTCGAAGAGCCGCAGTGAATAGGCCCAAGCGACTGTTTATCAAAAACACAGGTCTCTGCTAAACCGTAAGGTGACGTATAGGGGCTGACGCCTGCCCGGTGCTGGAAGGTTAAGAGGAGTGGTTAGCATTAGCGAAGCTACGAATCGAAGCCCCAGTAAACGGCGGCCGTAACTATAACGGTCCTAAGGTAGCGAAATTCCTTGTCGGGTAAGTTCCGACCCGCACGAAAGGCGTAACGATTTGGGCACTGTCTCAACGAGAGACTCGGTGAAATCATAGTACCGGTGAAGATGCCGGTTACCCGCGACAGGACGGAAAGACCCCGTGGAGCTTTACTGTAGCCTGATATTGAAATTCGGTACAGTTTGTACAGGATAGGTAGGAGCCTTAGAAGCGTGAGCGCTAGCTTACGTGGAGGCATTGGTGGGATACTACCCTAATTGTATTGGATTTCTAACCCGCAACTCTTATCGAGTTGGGAGACAGTGTCAGGCGGGCAGTTTGACTGGGGCGGTCGCCTCCTAAAGTGTAACGGAGGCGCTCAAAGGTTCCCTCAGAATGGTTGGAAATCATTCATAGAGTGTAAAGGCATAAGGGAGCTTGACTGCGAGACCTACAAGTCGAGCAGGGTCGAAAGACGGACTTAGTGATCCGGTGGTTCCGCATGGAAGGGCCATCGCTCAACGGATAAAAGCTACCCCGGGGATAACAGGCTTATCTCCCCCAAGAGTTCACATCGACGGGGAGGTTTGGCACCTCGATGTCGGCTCATCGCATCCTGGGGCTGTAGTCGGTCCCAAGGGTTGGGCTGTTCGCCCATTAAAGCGGTACGCGAGCTGGGTTCAGAACGTCGTGAGACAGTTCGGTCCCTATCCGTCGTGGGCGTAGGAAATTTGAGAGGCGCTGTCCTTAGTACGAGAGGACCGGGATGGACATACCTCTGGTGTACCAGTTGTCGTGCCAACGGCATAGCTGGGTAGCTATGTATGGACGGGATAAGTGCTGAAAGCATCTAAGCATGAAGCCCCCCTCAAGATGAGATTTCCCAACTTCGGTTATAAGATCCCTCAAAGATGATGAGGTTAATAGGTTCGAGGTGGAAGCGTAGCGATACGTGGAGCTGACGAATACTAATCGATCGAAGACTTAATCAAATTAGTTCATAAGGTAATGCTTGTGAAAATCTACTTACTATCTAGTTTTGAATGTATAACATTCAAAGTCACTTTACGAAGTGAAAACGTTTGACATAAAGTAAAACATTGTTTGGTGACAATAGCAAAGAGGTCACACCTGTTCCCATGCCGAACACAGAAGTTAAGCTCTTTAGCGCCGATGGTAGTCGGACTTACGTTCCGCGAGAGTAGGACGTTGCCAAGCATTATATTGGAGAATTAGCTCAGCTGGGAGAGCATCTGCCTTACAAGCAGAGGGTCGGCGGTTCGAACCCGTCATTCTCCACCAATTTAATAGCCGGCCTAGCTCAATTGGTAGAGCAACTGACTTGTAATCAGTAGGTTGGGGGTTCAAGTCCTCTGGCCGGCACCATGTGAGAGCCATTAGCTCAGTTGGTAGAGCATCTGACTTTTAATCAGAGGGTCAGAGGTTCGAATCCTCTATGGCTCACCATTTATGCGGGTGTGGCGGAATTGGCAGACGCACTAGACTTAGGATCTAGCGCCTTACGGCGTGGGGGTTCGACTCCCTTCACCCGCATTATGCAGAAGTAGTTCAGCGGTAGAATACAACCTTGCCAAGGTTGGGGTCGCGGGTTCGAATCCCGTCTTCTGCTCCATTTATTTTGCCGGGGTGGCGGAACTGGCAGACGCACAGGACTTAAAATCCTGCGGTGAGAGATCACCGTACCGGTTCGATTCCGGTCCTCGGCACCATTTTAATATGCGCCCGTAGCTCAATTGGATAGAGCGTTTGACTACGGATCAAAAGGTTATGGGTTCGACTCCTATCGGGCGCGCTACCATAGCATTCCGGGAAGTAGCTCAGCTTGGTAGAGCACTTGGTTTGGGACCAAGGGGTCGCAGGTTCAAATCCTGTCTTCCCGACTTCTTAAAAACACTATTATTGTATGGGGGCTTAGCTCAGCTGGGAGAGCGCCTGCTTTGCACGCAGGAGGTCAGCGGTTCGATCCCGCTAGTCTCCACCATTTAAATTAATATCATACAACTTTTTTAAGGCGGCGTAGCTCAGCTGGCTAGAGCGTACGGTTCATACCCGTGAGGTCGGGGGTTCGATCCCCTCCGCCGCCACTAATTATAGTTGATAGAAATGATTATTCGGACCTTTAGCTCAGTTGGTTAGAGCTAACGGCTCATAACCGTTCGGTCGCAGGTTCGAGTCCTGCAAGGTCCATATAATTTTGGAGGAATACCCAAGTCTGGCTGAAGGGATCGGTCTTGAAAACCGACAGGGGCTTAACGGCTCGCGGGGGTTCGAATCCCTCTTCCTCCGCCATTATTTTAAATTTCTATTAACGCGGGATGGAGCAGTTCGGTAGCTCGTCGGGCTCATAACCCGAAGATCGGTGGTTCAAATCCGCCTCCCGCAATATTTGGTCCCGTAGTGGAGCGGTTTAACACGCCTGCCTGTCACGCAGGAGATCGCGGGTTCGATTCCCGTCGGGACCGCCATTATAATATGATATGGTTCAGTAGCTCAGTCGGTAGAGCAAAGGACTGAAAATCCTTGTGTCGGCGGTTCGATTCCGTCCTGAACCACCATTTTTTTGCATTTTGCCGGCCTAGCTCAATTGGTAGAGCAACTGACTTGTAATCAGTAGGTTGGGGGTTCAAGTCCTCTGGCCGGCACCATTATCGGAGGGGTAGCGAAGTGGCTAAACGCGGCGGACTGTAAATCCGCTCCTTCGGGTTCGGCAGTTCGAATCTGCCCCCCTCCACCATTATGTTTATAGGGGCATAGTTCAACGGTAGAATAGAGGTCTCCAAAACCTTTGATGTGGGTTCGATTCCTACTGCCCCTGCCATGGCGGTTGTGGCGAAGTGGTTAACGCATCGGATTGTGGTTCCGACATTCGTGGGTTCGATTCCCATCAACCGCCCTTTATTTAAAATTAATGGGCTATAGCCAAGCGGTAAGGCAACGGACTTTGACTCCGTCACTCGCTGGTTCGAATCCAGCTAGCCCAGTTCCTTTTGGCGGCATAGCCAAGTGGTAAGGCCGAGGTCTGCAAAACCTCTATTCACCGGTTCAAATCCGGTTGCCGCCTCCATTTTAGTTAAAATATGCGGGAGTAGTTCAATTTTAGAACACTTTTCTTCCTGAAAAGAGGTATAGGTGCAAGTCCTATCTTCCGCTCCAATTTAATTCAATGATTAATATGCGGGAGTAGTTCAACTCTTAGAATACTTTCCTTCCCGGAAAGTGATATAGGTGTAAATCCTATCTTCCGCTCCAATTTTATTTATTATTAAGATTTGCGGGAGTAGTTCAACTTTTAGAACACTTTTCTTCCTGAAAAGAGGTATAGGTGTGAATCCTATCTTCCGCTCCAATTGTTGCTTCCAACCTGAATGGGAGTTTTTTTGTACTAGCCGGTGTGGCGGAATTGGCAGACGCGCGGGACTCAAAATCCCGTGTCTTTACAGACGTGTCGGTTCGACCCCGACCACCGGTATAAATATTTTTTTGCGCAATGTTGCGTATTAGAAACCCTACATAAATAGGGTTTCTTTTTTTGCTGTAAAATAGAATTCTGATCTGAAACTGTAATGGCACCAAGCTAAATTTACAATTAACATGTCGTATTCTCTTTTCATTTTCAGCATATTTCTCTACTTTTACTTCTTCATTTGCTTTCTTTCCCACGTTATTACTACGATAGCAGCTTGTAATTTAAGTAGTTTATTAAGTATTACTTGCTAAATTCTATAGATAAATATAGACATTTTTATTTAAATTTTGTAAAAAAATACAAATTTTGATTATTCTTAAAATGTTTGGGTAATATTTATAATATTCTAACATTTTAGAATAAAAGATGCTGACACATTGAAAGTATTCTTAATGTATTAGCATCACATTTAACCGAAAAGAAAGGGGAAGATAATATGAAGTTAAAGCTTTTAGACAAATTTATTTATCTAAGTATTGCATTATTAATAACATCATTGATTACTGCACCTATAGGAAATGCAATGACAACATCTAGTGGAAATACGTACGGTGTGAATCAAAGTAATTCGAATAATCAAAACTTTTACAAGAATAAGGCACCTATCATTCTTGTACCTGGTTTTAATTCTTATGTTGATGATAAAAAACCTTCATATTTGGCAAAATATTGGGGGGGAACAAAATATGATATACCTCAAAATTTAGAAAAATCAGGTTATCGTACATTTGAAGCAGATATTGGAGCACTCTCAAGTAATTACGAAAGGGCAGTTGAATTATACTATTTTATCAAAGGCGGTCGTGTAGACTACGGAGCAGCTCATGCCAAAAAATATGGGCATAAAAGGTATGGGGCAACGTATGAGGGTGTATATCCTGAATGGAGTCCTGAAAAGCCCGTTCATCTCGTTTCACATAGTATGGGGGGACAAACAATTCGCATGTTAGAACACTTATTGCGATATGGTTCTCAGGAGGAAATAAAATATCATAAAGTTCATGGTGGAAAAGCGTCTGACTTATTCCGAAATAAAACGGACACGCAAATACTTAGTATGACAACGTTAAGTGCCCCGCATAATGGCACATATGCTTCTGATGAATTAGGGAATGAGGCTTTTGTAAAACAATGTTTTTACCTCTATGTTGTATTGAAAGGAAATGCTAATTCTCGTGTGAATTTTGGATTAGATCAATGGGGTTTACGTCAGAAAAAAGGTGAATCTAGTAGTGACTACGCTAAAAGAGTGATGCATTCTAAGATTTGGAAAACAAAAGATCATGGCTTCTATGATTTAACAACTGAAGGAGCAAGGAAAATCAACCAACAAACGAACATTAACCCTAAAATATACTATACATCGTATGCAGCAGAAGCTACGCATAAAAATATAATGGGAAAATACAAAGCAGATTACAGTATGTTTTTCCCACTTGTTTTGACAGCGAATGTGATAGGCAAGGTTAGCGATACGTCTTGGAGAGAAAACGATGGATTAATTTCTATAACGTCAGCACAACATCCATATAACCAGCCTTTTAAAAAAGCTGGACCTAAACAGGAGAAAGGTATTTGGCAAGTAATGCCAACATTACATGATTGGGATCATGCAGATTTAGTTGGACAGGATGAAGTTGATACTAACCGTACAAAAGAAGAATTGGAAGATATGTATAAAAATATAGCAGAACGCTTAGTACAAGCTGAAAAATCTAAAAGTGGAGAGGAGCAATAATTATGTCTGGAGATTTATTAGATTTAATAGGATCATTTTTTAGAGTGTTAAAAGTATTATTTTTCTAATCTGACACGATTGTAGTATACATGAGCTAAAATTATCAAAAATTTTAAAAGCTATATTAACACAACAATGTTTCATATCTGTTGTGGCCAAAATGACTTAGAGATGTAAGGGCGGGACGACGAAATCAAATAGATTTCTGTCCCGCTTTTAAAATGAGAAAATAGCTGTTAAAAAGCACAGTAGCTGTCTGGATTGAACTGCGCTTGCCAGCTTATTCAATCCTAGTCAGCCTTGTCGGGGTGGGACGACGAAATCAAATAGATTTCTGTCCCGCCTTTAAAATGAGAAAATAGCTGTTAAAAAGCACAGTAGCTGTCTGGATTGAACTGCGCTTGCCAGCTTATTCAATCCTAGTCAGCTTTGTGGGGGCGGGACGACGAAATCAAATAGATTTCTGTCCCGCTCCCTTTTTAGGTTAGGCGTATATGACTATGCTTACTGATGCTTATGTATTTACTGATTTTTGCATATTTAAAAAATAAAAGAAATCATAGATATCCGATTGTGGCATGTCTTTGAATGTATTATGATATACATATTAGTTTTGTTGAGGAGGAGCAAAAATTGCCAAAAGTGAAACAATCCCGAAAGCAATTTTTTACAAACATACTTAATGCGGTAGGTGCAGGTGTAGTTATTGCATTGTTGCCAAATGCATTATTAGGGGAATTACTGAAATTTTTTAAAGATGGCCAACCTACACTAGAATTAATGTATCAGCTGGTTGTAATTATTCAATCTTTCATGGCATTTATTATTGGTGCGCTAGCTGCACATGCCTTTAAATTCTCTGGACCTGGCATTGTCATTACAGGGGTATCAGCGATGCTTGGTTCAGGAGCGGTCCAATTTAAAGGGAATGCAATTGTACTTCAAGGTATTGGCGACATTATTAATGTTATCCTTGTTGTGATGCTTGCTTGTTGTCTATTTATTATTTTAAAAGATAAATTCGGCTCATTAGAAATGATTATTTTGCCTGTACTCATCCCAGTTTTCTCTGGTTTAGTCGGTTTATTAATATTGCCTCATGTAAGAAAAGTAACGCAGGCATTAGGTGCAATGATTCAGTCATTTACCGATTTGAATCCTTTAATGATGAGTATCCTGATTTCAATGACGTTTGCGTTGTTAATGGTAACACCGATATCTTTAGTTGCGATTGCGACGGCGATTTCTTTAGAAGGTCTTGGCAGTGGTGCAGGTAATATGGGTATTGTTGCTGCATGTGTTACGTTTATTTTTGGCTCATTAGGTGTCAATAAACTCGGCGTTAATATTGTGCTTATTATTGGAGCAGCTAAAATGATGATTCCGGTTTATTTGAAGCATCCAATTATTATGGTTCCGCTCGCTATAAATGGTGCGATTGCAGGGACACTGACTTACTTAATTGGGATTAAAGGTACACCGATGTCTGCTGGTTTTGGCTATACAGGCTTAGTTGGACCTCTGAATGCATTTGCACGAATGAATGGTGAACCAATTATGAATATTGTATTATTAACATTTGGTTATCTCATTATTCCGTTTACGTTTGGGTTTATTGTGCATCAATTGTGTAAAAAATGGTTACCAGGTTATTCTGATGACATTTATCGTTTCGAAATTCCTAAACAATAGTTAAATGATCAAGATAAGTATTATTTATAGTTTCCGAGCTTCGATATAGAAAGATGTTGAAGGGGGTGGGACAACGAAATCAAATAGATTTCTGTCCCGCATTTAATGAGAGAATAACAGTTAAAAAGTCACAGTAGCTGTCTGGATTGAAACTTCGCTTAGCAGCTCCTTTCAACCCTAGTCAGCCTTGTGGGGGTGGGAC
This sequence comes from Staphylococcus ratti, assembly GCF_020883535.1. Lineage (NCBI taxonomy): Bacteria > Bacillati > Bacillota > Bacilli > Caryophanales > Staphylococcaceae > Staphylococcus > Staphylococcus ratti. The sequence goes on from NZ_CP086654.1 coordinate 875,631, forward strand.
AACGAAATCAAATAGATTTCTGTCCCACTCCCTTTTTCTACATACTAAATGGCTTTGTCTGAACGAGCGTTTTACATGTAAGCCAATAACATACTAGTTGGTATGTTTACGCTAATTTACATCTGAAAGGACTTATAAATCGTAACAATTTTATGAAGAGCCGATTTAAAATTATGTTAAAATGATAGAGTGACTTTGTGAGGTGAAAAAATGGATATACTGACGTTAAAACAAGAAGTCATTGATTACGCGCATCAAATTGGAATAGATGACATAGGTTTTACTACAGCTGATCCATTTGATGAACTGAAAAACAAGTTAATTGAATACCATGCGAAAGGTTACGCATCTGGATTTGAAGAATCTGATATCAATTTAAGGACAGAGCCTAAATTATCTCTTCCTTCTGCTCAATCGATTATTGCGATTGCTGTAGGTTATCCGAACAAGCTCCAAAACGCTCCGAAAAGTGTCAGAGGAGACCGACGAGGTATGTTTGCACGTGCTTCTTGGGGACAAGATTATCATTCAATTATGCGACGACGCCTTGATGATTTGGCCGCATTTATTCAATCTAAAGTGCCAGACGTTGAAACGATGTCAATGGTAGATACAGGCGTTTTATCTGACCGAGCAGTAGCAGAACGTGCAGGATTAGGCTTTACGGGAAGAAATGGTTTTGTGATTAATCCTAAGCTAGGAACATGGTCATATTTGGGAGAAATGTTGGTTAACTTGCCTTTCCCTCCAGATGAACAAATTATTGACAGCTGTGGAGATTGTACGATTTGTGTAGATCGATGTCCAACAAGTGCATTAGTTGGTGACGGTCAACTCAATAGTCAAAAATGTATTAGCTTTTTAACGCAAACAAAAGGCTATTTAAAAGATGAATATCGTTATAAAATAGGTAATAGACTTTATGGATGCGATACATGTCAGCAAGTTTGTCCTAAAAATAGAGGAATTAATACTGAACAAGATGATATCATACTTGAACCTGATATTTTAAAGCCGCGACTTGTACCTTTATTACAAATGTCGAATAAAGAATTTAAAGCAACCTATGGGCATTTAGCAGGTGCATGGCGTGGGAAAAAGCCGATTCAAAGAAATGCGATTATCGCACTTGCGCATTTTGAGGAAGTTTCAGCAATTCCAGAATTAAAAGCCGTTGCTGAAGAAGACCCAAGGCCAATGATTAGAGGGACAGCCTTTTGGGCAATTGGACAGATATTAGGAGATGAAGCAAAAGATTATGTGATGTCACATTATGATAATGAACTTGAAGAAGTTCAAAAAGAAATGGTAAAAGGTTTAGAAATGAGGAGACAAAAAAGATGACGATTCACGTTGTATTATATCAACCTGAAATTCCAGCAAACACTGGAAATATTGCGCGTACTTGCGCAGCTACTGAAACACATTTACATTTGATTCGCCCGTTAGGTTTTAGCACAGATGATAAAATGTTACGTCGTGCAGGATTAGATTATTGGCAATATGTAAATATTACGTATCATGATAGTATAGAAGCATTTTTTGAAGCGACAGAAGGTAACTATTATTTATTAACAAAATTTGGCTCAAAAAATCATACATCCCAAGATTTTTCGGATACGCAAACGAACCACTTTTTTATTTTTGGTAAAGAAACGACAGGTTTGCCAGATTGGGTAAAAGATACGTATCAAAACACTGCATTACGTATTCCAATGAATGATAAAGTACGTGCATTAAATTTATCTAATACAGCAGCCATTTTAATATATGAAGCTTTGAGACAACAAGGATATCCAAATTTACAATAAAAGGTTGAGGAGATAAATCATGTCAGAATATGTGATTCAAGGTGGCACAATTTATACAGAAGATGGCACAATTGAAGAAGGCCATATTAAAATTAAAGATGGCATCATCGAATATATTGGTCATTCACTTTATAATGGTGATTTAGAAGTCATACATGTACCTAATAGCCATATTCTTCCTGGATTTATAGATCTTCATATTCATGGTGGATATGGACATGATGCGATGGATGCCAGCATGGATGGGTTAAAACACCTGTCTGAGCATTTGCTTTCTGAAGGAACGACGAGTTACTTAGCTACAACGATGACACAATCTAATGAAGCCATTACAAAAGCCTTAAATAGCATTGCTGCATATAAACAACAACAATCTATCAAAGAGGCAGAAATTTTAGGTGTACATTTAGAAGGACCATTTATTTCTGAAAATAAAGTAGGCGCACAAAACCCAAAATTTGTACAGCGTCCTACAATTCAACAATTAGATACGTTTCAAAAAGAAGCGGACCATTTAATTAAAGTGGTGACCATTGCACCTGAAGTAGAAGGTGCGCACGAAGTGATTCGTCATTTTAGTAAAGATATTATTTTTTCTATCGGTCATACGGTGGCGACATTTGATGAAGCGAATGAAGCGGTTAAATATGGAGCGAAACATGTGACGCATTTGTATAATGCGGCTACGCCATTTACGCACCGCGATCCTGGCGTGTTTGGTGCAGCATGGACCAATCCTTTCTTACATTGTGAATTGATTGGGGATGGTATTCACTCACATCCGGATTCTGTAAATATTGCTTTTAAAATGAATGGTATTTCCAACATGTTTTTGATTACTGATGCTATGCGTGCAAAAGGCTTAGGTCCTGGTAAGTATGATTTAGGTGGACAAAATGTCGTTGTTACAAATGAAACAGCGAGACTAGAAAGCGGTGCGCTTGCGGGTAGTATTTTAAAAATGAATGTAGGTCTCAAAAATTTAATTCATTTTACTAAACAGTCATTAGAAGATTTATGGAGAGTAACAAGTTATAATCAAGCTAAGGCATTAAACATACTACATCAAAAAGGAAGTTTACAAGAAGGTAAACATGCCGATATTGTCATTTTAGATAATGATATCAATGTTTTAAAAACAATCAAGATGGGGTATGTATTTAATAATGTTAATGACAAGAATGCATAAATAGAGGAGTGTACGAATATGGCAATGAACTTTAAAGTATTCAAAAACAAAGATACTGCAGCAATTTATACAGCAGATATCATTAGAAAACAATTCAACAATAATCCAACTACAATTGCTGGATTTCATTTGAGTAATGAAGATGCACCAGTTTTAGATTACTTAAAACGAAATGTTGATGACCATGCCGTAGATTTTAGTCAAATTCATATTTTAGACTATGATAAAAATGCGTCTTATTTCAAAGCGCTTGGTGTACCTGAAAAACAAATTCATGAGATTCCTGAAGATGACGATGTTGAAAAATTCATTGAGCATAAAGCGAAAACGAAAGATAATAAAGGGAAATTGACATTACAAGTCGTTTCTATCGACAAAAAAGGTGAATTTGGTGTACCTGTGAATAATGGTTTAAAACCAGCACGAGAAATTTTTGTAGTCGTTACGGGTAGCGACAAAGCAGATATCGTTAAAAAATTATATGAGGATAATGGCAATACAAGTTTTATTCCTTCAAGTTTAAAAACACATCGTATGGTAAATATTGTGCTTGATGAAGCAGCGGCACAAGGATTACCGGATGATGTTCGAGAATATTTCACTTCTCTATATGCATAATGAGAATAGGGGGGACAGCATGACAGAGGACAAGCACATCGATCATGAGAACGAAATGGTTGACGATTTTGACGATCTTGTTGATTTAGGAAAAGAAATGGAACAAATTTCTGAAGCGAATGATCAAGAAAAGTTTGATCAATCACACGACCCTAACGTACGTTCAGATAAGTAAAAATCATTCATATTGTTAATATTGAGCTGAGGCATGGTGATGTCTTGGCTTTTTTTACTTTTGACCTGTCATTGTCTTATGAAACAAGATAAATTATAATAAAACAAACTGTTAACATGATGAAAGGTGTTTATTTATGAAATTACAACGTTTATGGGTGCCGTTACTTATTGCGTCTACAATTATTAATTTAATATCTATAAAAGGCTTTCCACTCGCATTAGGTACGTTATATTTACCTGTACTATTCAAAGTTGTTCAAATGCAAATGAATTTATCAAAAGGCTTATTGGATGAAAAGGTAAATGCGAACGTATTTATACATAATAATCAAAAAGGTATTGTGATTAGCGTGTTATGTTGTTTGGCGATTACTGCTGCGCTGTTCATCTATTTAAAGGATTTTTACTTGTCACTTACGGGTGTATTAGGGTTCTTCATTACGCTTAGTCCATTGACACTCACATTAGGAGTAGTGCTGTATATTTTAACAGCCATTGCTGTTGTCCAAGCTGTAAAATATAAATTTGCAACAGGACCAATAAAAAATAAATAAGCATATCAAAAAAGATGAAAGTACAAAAACGCTTTCATCTTTTTTGTGTTCTTAGGCGAAGGGCGATTGAACCTTGTTTTTATTTAATGCTATAATTTAAATGAAGATAGATATATTTTTTAAAGGGGAGCGAATCTAAATGTCAGTAAGAATTGAACACGATACTTTTGGTGAAATTGAAGTACCTGCAGATAAATATTGGGGTGCTCAAACGCAAAGAAGTAAACAAAATTTTCCTGTAGGTAAAGAAAAAATGCCTATTGAAGTGGTATATGGTTTTGCACAGTTAAAACGTGGTGCAGCTTTAGCGAATAACGAGTTAGGCAAGTTAAGTGATATTAAAAAAGACGCTATTGTCCACGCATGTGACCGTATATTAAAAGGTGAGTTAGACGAACATTTTCCACTTGTTGTATGGCAAACGGGAAGCGGTACGCAAAGTAATATGAACGTTAACGAAGTGGTAAGCTATGTAGCGAACGAATATTTAAAAGAACATGGCAGTGAGGAACATATCCATCCAAACGATGATGTGAATAAATCACAAAGTTCTAACGATACTTTCCCAACAGCAATGCACGTTGCTTTGTATCATGAAATTGAATCAAAATTAGAACCTGCATTAAAAGGATTACGTGATACGTTCTACAAAAAAGAGCAAGATTTTAAAGACATTATTAAAATTGGACGCACACATCTACAAGACGCGACACCGATCACGTTAGGACAAGAAATTAGCGGATGGCGTTATATGCTGGATGTTTGTGAGCGATTACTAACAGAATCTAAAAAGCATATTCTTAATTTAGCAATTGGTGGTACAGCTGTAGGAACAGGCATTAATGCACACCCAGAGTTTGGCAATAAAGTAGCGCATTTTATTTCAGAAAATACTGGTTATCCGTTTGTTTCATCTGAAAATAAATTCCATGCCTTAACAGCGCATGATGAAGTAGTGCAATTACACGGTTCATTAAAAGCACTAGCAGGAGACTTAATGAAAATTGCGAACGATATCCGCTGGTTAGCTTCAGGCCCTCGTGCTGGTTTAGCAGAAATTTCGATTCCAGAAAATGAACCAGGTTCTTCAATTATGCCAGGTAAAGTGAATCCAACACAATGTGAAATGTTAACAATGGTGGCAACTCAAGTTATGGGTAACGATACAGTAGTAGGTATTTCAAGTTCTCAAGGTAACTTTGAATTAAACGTATTTAAACCAGTTATTTTACACAACACGTTGCAATCTATTTATCTATTAGCGGATGGAATGAATACATTCAATGATAATTGTGCTGTTGGAATTGAACCTATCGAAGAAAATATTGATAATTACTTAAACCGTTCTTTAATGCTTGTTACTGCTTTAAACCCACATATTGGCTATGAAAAAGCAGCTTCTATTGCGAAAAAAGCTCACAAAGAAAGTTTGACATTAAAAGAAGCAGCCATTCAATCTGGTCATCTTACGGAAGAACAGTTTAATGAGTGGATTAAGCCGGAAGATATGGTTCATCCGAAATAATTAAGGAGGCTTTTCATCAATGGAAAGGAACGGTTTAATTGATATCGGATCCAATACGATTCGTTTAGTTATTTTTCAATTTCATCCTGATACAGGGCTTAATGAGATACAAAATATTAAAACACCGGCAAGACTAAGCCAATATTTAGACGATGATCATCGTATGTCGGATGAAGGAATTGAAGTTTTAACAGAAGCTTTACACAGCTTTAAGAAAGTTTCTGATAAATTCAAAGTTGAAAATTTGTTTCCGATCGCTACTGCTGCCATTCGACAGTCAACAAATCAAAAAGAAATTATTAAGCATGTAAAAAAGAAAGTTGGCATTGACATCATCATTATCCCAGAAGAAGATGAGGCGTTTTATGGCTCATATGCCGTGACACATACGACTGGGATTGACAATGGTATTACAGTAGACATTGGTGGAGGGTCTACCGAAGTAACATATTTTGAAAAACGTAAAATTAAACAAGCTACAAGCTTTCCTTTTGGTGTCGTGACTTTATCGCGCATGTTTTTTGAAGATAAAGCGCATAATGACAAAGATGCTATTAAAAAAATGGAAAAGTTTTTAAAAGGCGAATTTAACAAATTAAATTGGATTGCCAACAAAGCAATCACGCTTGTAGGTATTGGAGGATCTGCTCGAAATTGTGCACGTATCCATCAATCTTATCATCAATATCCTATTGCAGGTGTGCATGGCTATACGATGGCTTTTGATGGTTTAAAAGAAGTATATCAATTGTTAAAGAAGACGTCTCGTGAAGATTTAACGCATTTAGATGGGTTAAGCCGTGATCGCGCAGATATCATTTTACCGGCAGTTGCCGTTTTTAATGTATTGTATGAAATGATTGATGCTAAAGCTTTTACGTTTTCAAGAAAAGGTATTCGTGAAGGATTTATTATGAATCAAATTGCGAATGCTTATCCGGGAGAATTTTCAAAAAATCATGTACGACAAGATGCGTTAAAACATTTAGCAAATGAGTATCACATTGAGCAAAGTGGTGCGAAGCAAAGAGTGAAACTAGCTTCTTCGTTGTTTGATCAAATTGTAAAACTGAAAAAAGTAGATATGGATGATACGCTGAAGCAACTTTTTTTAGAAGCTGCCTATTTGTATTATCTTGGAAAATTTGTAGATTCAGACTCAAGTTCACAGCATACTTATTACCTTATCGCAAATTCAAGTATCAATGGGTTATCCCATAAGGAACGGGTCACGTTAGCTTTACTAGCAAGCTTTAAAAATAAGACACTATTGAAATTTTATAGTGATGAAACAGGTTGGTTTGATTCAAACGAATTAAGTGATATACAAACTTTAGGGGGCATAGTGAAGTTTGTAAATGCAATGAATATTTCGAATACCAATACAGTGAATCAATTGGCATTATCTAAAGATAAAGAGGGATACCAACTTGATGTATATTATCAAGGCGAACCTATCGCTGAAGAATACCAAACACTTCGGCAAAAAAAGCACCTAGAAAAAGTACTCAAGGAGAATGTTAAAATTAATTTTACAAAATCTTAATCGTGGCTCTATGTTTAAAGAAAAGCATGGTATGTTATTCTAAAATTAAGTATGAAAAGACCTTTGGGGATATATTAATGAGGTGAAATTAACAAGTGACGAATACGAATAATAATTTAGACATTAATCACCCAAGTTATTATAATAACCGGGAAGTCAGTTGGTTAGATTTTAATTATCGTGTGCTACAAGAAGCATGCGATACATCCAATCCTTTATTGGAACAGCTTAATTTTATTGCTATAGGAAGTTCAAATTTAGATGAATTTTTTATGGTGCGCGTTGCGGGTTTAAAAGACCAAGTCAAAATGGGATTTGACAAGCCTGAGAACAAAACACAAATGACACCTTTAGAACAACTCGCTGAAATAGAGAAGAAAAATCGTAAAAATGTTGCATTTCAATACCAAAGGTTTAATGAGTTGGTAGAAGAATTAAAGACTTATGATGTTTTCTTAAGTCGACCAGAAGCGTTAAGCGATGAACTGATTGAGCGATTAGAAGCCATCTTTTTAACTGAAATTTTACCTACGTTAACACCATTAGGTATCGATGCATATAGACCATTTCCAAAGTTAAACAATAAAACACTCAATATCTTTGTGGATATAGATACTGGAAATGAAATTAACTCCGCGATTGTTCAAATTCCTGCTCTGTTAAAACGCTTTATATCAATTAACGAGGGGAACAAGCATTATATCGTTTTAATTGAAGATTTAATCAGTTATTTTATGAGTCATTTATTTCAAGGATACGAAATTCTTCACACGTATACTTTCCGTATTACGCGTAACGCTGACTTAACGATACATGAAGACGGTGCTGAAGACTTACTCATTGAAATTGAACGCTTTTTAAAAGAACGTAAAAGTGGTGCAGCAGTAAGGCTTGAAATAGACAACCGTTATCATCCAGAAAACAATTTGGATTGGTTGGCAAGTATTCTTGAATTAGAAAAAGAAGATGTCTACCTTACGGATGGTCCGTTAGATTTAACGATGGTATTCGAACTAGTAGACCATTTATCTCATAAATTAAAACATCTAAAATATCAACGTTATACACCACAAGTACCACAGTCTCTAGGAAATAATAATATTTTTGATTTAGCAATGAAACGAGATATATTTTTCCATCATCCATACGAGTCATTTGATCCTATCGTAGACTTTATTCAAGAAGCTTCTGAAGATCCGAATACGATTGCGATTAAGCAAACGTTATATCGAGTAAGTAGTGATTCACCAATTATTGAAGCGTTAAAAAATGCGGCTGAAAATGGTAAACAAGTTACGGTATTGGTAGAATTGAAAGCTCGTTTTGATGAAGAGAATAACGTCCATTGGGCACGCATGTTAGAAGATGCAGGATGTCATGTGATGTACGGGATGACTCATCTAAAAACACACAGTAAGATTACACTTATTGTAAAACGTATCAATGGCCAACTCGTTCCATTCGTTCATCTTGGAACTGGCAATTATAACGATAAGACTGCTAAATTGTATACAGATATGGGCATTATTACGACGAATAGTGATATTGGTAAAGACGCGATGAGTTTCTTTAACTATTTAAGCGGCTATTCAATTAAGCCAGATTATCAACAGTTAAATGTCTCGCCTTATGAAATACGTGATTTATTTATCGAACGTATTGAAGAAGAAGTACAAAGTCATTTAAAACATGGTAACGGTAAAATGATAATGAAAATGAATTCACTCACAGATAAAGCATTGATTAAGAAATTATTTGAAGCTTCTCAAGCAGGTGTACAAATTAAATTGATTATCCGTGGTATTTGTTGTTTGAAGCCGGGGATACCGGGTGTGAGTGACAATATTGAAGTCGTGAGTATTGTAGGTCGTTTATTAGAACATTCTCGAATTTATTATTTCTATAATAATGGAGACGAAAAAGTTTATTTATCTTCAGCGGATATGATGACACGAAATATGATTAAACGTGTGGAAATTTTATTTCCAGTGTTAAATCAAAAAATTGCACGTCGCCTTGTTTCCTATTTGGAATTACAGTTATCGGATAACCAAAAAGGCCGTTATCAAGATCGTTACGGTGTTTATCATTATATTCAAAATGATTTACCGCCGAACAATTCTCAAGAAAAGTTAATGGAAGAAGCGGTGGAATTTGGTTTGAATTTGAAAAAAGAAAATATTGTTGAAACCGGACAACCTGTGCGACCTAAATCGAATTGGGTCAATCGTTTCAGAAAAAAATTCAACCGAAAATAAACTTAAAGCATCTGTCGTGTATGCGTACACGGCAGATGCTTTATTATGCATTGGCGTCATCTAAAGTGACATTGATTTCTTGTTGTAAAATAGGGTGCGTAAATTGGACTTGGTAACTTTCAAGTTTCAATTGGCGCAAAGTCGATTGACTATACAATGGGTCACCAATAACAGGGTAACCGATAGATGCTAAATGCACTCGAATTTGATGTGTACGACCCGTATCTAATTTTAGATGTACTTCACATACACCTTCTTTAATCATTTTAGATTTTAAAATATGTGTGACAGCACGTTGGCCCGTTGGCGAAATACGGCGTTTATTTGGATGAAATTTATCTTTACCAATCGGTTGATCAATTGTTTGAGCTTTGAGCGGTAAAAGACTTTTCACTTGTGCACGGTAGATACGGTGAATATGGTTATCTTCTAACATGCGATCTAAAACCTTTTTGACAAGCGCATTTTTAGCAACGATAAGCAAACCAACCGTTTCTTGGTCAAGTCGATGAATCGGCTCAACATAATCTGTATCTAACGTGTAGATAATATGATTCATTAGCGTATTGCTTTCTTTTAAATCATTAGGGTGTGTTTTAACACCTTTAGGTTTTAATACGATAGCGAGATAGTCATCTTCATAAACAATTTGAGCATGACGATAGCTAGGGACATATTGACTTTTGTCAGAAGAAGATGGAAGTATCACCTCATCACCCGTATGGATAACTTCGTTCAATGAAGCGGGCGCACCATTGATTTGGATCTCTTTGGACATGTTAAGTAAGTGTAGTTCTTTTTTTGGTAAATTTAATGACTTGAACATCTCTCTTAAAGTCATTTGATTGAACGGTTCTGCTACTGTAAATTTCATAATAGCCTCCTTATCTCAATCATCATACCATATTTATATCTTTAAAGTGTGAGAAAATTTTATTATTCAACAGATAAGCAGGTTATTTTGCGAAAGAGATATAGGCATATTATAGTGAAAGATCAAGTATAAGCGTTTTGCGGATAATGCGTTCATGTGTATACTAATAGATAAGTAAAATGTTGGAGTGAAACGTATGGAAAAACCGACACGTCTTGCATTGTTAAAAGAAATTGCGGAATTTTTAAATGAGGAAACAGAACTTGAATCGATGTTGCATGGGGCGTTAGAGTCGTTAATTAAAGGGAGTGAGTTTACGACAGGCTGGGTCTTTTTTATCGACGAAAATGGCGCACATACCCTTGAAGCTGAATACGAATTGCCACGTGCATTGACAAATCATGAATGTAAGTATATGACAGAAGGGGCGTGTTGGTGTGTTCAGTCATACCATAATAAAAAATTAACGAAAGCGTCTAACATTATTAATTGCTCGAGAATTAATTTGGCGAGTCAAGAGTTTACTGAAGAAACAGATGACATTACACATCATGCGACGGTACCTTTACGTTCAGGTAATGAACAGTTCGGTTTACTTAATGTAGCTACGCCGCATACGACACATTATTCAGATGAAGATTTAGAATTATTGGAGTCTGTAGCTTTTCAAATTGGTTCAGCGATTAAACGTATTGATTTAACAAATCAAGAAAAAGAAGCAGCTTTAATCAATGAGCGTAATCGTCTCGCGCGTGATTTACATGACTCTGTAAATCAGATGCTATTCTCTTTAAAATTGACCGCACATGCGGCAGGTCAAATCTCTAATGAACCGACCTCTCAAAAGGCATTTTCACAAATTGAACAAACGAGTCAAAATGCCGTAAATGAAATGCGCGCATTAATATGGCAACTCAAGCCAGTAGGATTAGAGCAAGGACTCGTACATGCCATTAAGCAATATGCGAAATTAATTCACATTCATGTTGAAATAAAAGTCCACGGCTTAATCGATTTAGATCGAAAAGTAGAGATGCATACGTATCGTATTATTCAAGAAGCGATGAATAATAGTAAAAAACATGCAAATGTTTCTGTCGTTTACGTTAATCTAACTCAAGTTCAAGATTGCTTAAAAGTACAAATTTATGATAAAGGACAAGGCTTTAGTCCACATGAATTTGAGGATAAAGGGGGACATCATGGTCTTTCGCATATGAAGCAACGTGCAGCATTATTGAATGCCCATATTTCAATTTTATCTTTACCTCATGTCCAAATTGATTTAGAAGTTCCATTACAGTATAAAGGAAGTGAGTAAATGAAACGAATTGCACTTGTAGATGATCATTTTATTGTAAGACAAGGATTAGAATTTTTACTTTCTACTCAAGAAGATATTGATGTAGTTGGAAGCTATGGAAGAGGGTACGATGTGCTAGAAGCACTTAACAACAAGCATATCGAACCCCATCTCATTCTTGTTGATTTAGTAATGCCAGAAATGAATGGCATCGAATTAATCCATGAATTAAAACAACACTATGCGCATATTAAAGTTTTGGTACTGACGAGCTATGTAGATGATGAACATGTGATGTCTGCTTTAGAAGAAGGGGCAGATGGTTATCAAATGAAAGATGTAGAAGCAGAACAACTAATTAATGCGATTGATCGTGTTATTCAAGGTGAACGTGTCGTGCATAAAGAAGTGGAAGCGGTTATGAATAATATTGTGACAAAACCTCATCATCTAAATAAACTTTCTAAACGCGAAACGGAAGTACTTAAAGAAATGGCTAAAGGTAAAACGAACAAAGAAATCGCAGCACAGTTATTTGTTTCTGAGAAAACGATAAAAACACATGTGAGTCATATTTTTAATAAACTTGAAGTTTCAGATCGAACACAAGCTGCGATATATGCGATGGAAAATCATTTGATTTAACCGTTAAGAAGACAACACAAACGATGTTGATGTCTTCTTTTTTATGTCTAAAAAGAAAGTCATAACGTGTATCTTCATATCGTTGAATATTAGATAAATGAATCCTTTAAAGTAACGAAAATAACATATCAATATTTGATAATTTTTTGAGCAATTACATTGATGATTTTGTTTTTGTAGTGTAATATGACAATATTATAAGGGATATGAGTGTAAAGTGTAACTTTAATTCTACTTTAAATCGTGCAGTTAAGGATATCTATTTTGAATTAAAGATGGTACATTTGATACTGTTGCTTATGGATAGGGACATTAAGGGAAATATTGGAGGAATATAATTTGAAAAAAGAGATAAAACAAAAGCATGGTATACGTAAATATAAAGCGGGCGCATCATCCGTCTTATTAGGACTTTTCGTCTTTTTTGGTTTAATTACTGAAGAAAAAGTGAGCGCTGCTGAAATATTGCCTGGCCAAAGCGAAACAAGTAAGAAAAAAAGCACAGGGAGCTCAAATGACCAAACTGAGACGAACCTTGCATCAAATAATGAAAGTGTCAAAGGAGCACCCGCATCAACTGAAGCAACAACAATGACACAGACAATACCGACAGCTGAAACAATACAAGACACATCAACAGCCCATACTGAGAACGCTAAAACGACCGAGAGAGATGAAACATCATCGACAACAACCCCACCCGACGCACCACCTACTTCAGATAAAAGCTCCCTTGAAAGTACATCAGATAATGCGTCAACTACGGACACAACTACTTCCACAGACACAACGCCTCATGTGACATCATCTATCGCCACAACAAAAGGAACAACACCATCTTATACTACTTCGCAGGATACTACAGTGACTGAATCAACAGAAAACACAACTTCAAGTAAAAGCACAGGTTCAAATATTACTTCGAATGTTAAAGTCGTCAATGCCTCTATTGAAGGAAAAGAAATTGTCAATCCGCATAATGCAGAACGTGTCACATTAAAATACAACTGGGCATTTCCAGATGGCATTAATACTGGAGATTATTTTGATTTTGAGATTTCAAATAACGTGAATACACATGGGATTTCAACGTCACGTTATTTGCCTAACATTCAAAATGGCTCATTAATTATGGCAACAGGTCAACTTATCAACGAGCATTTAATTCGTTATACGTTTACGGATTACATTGAAAATAAAGTGAATGTCACAGGTAATTTAAGCTTAAATTTATTTATTGATCCAAAAACAGTTACACATGAAGGGCCACAAACAATTACGAGTACATTAAATGGTCAAACAACAACGAAAAACGTTAAAATTGACTACCTTGAAGGTGTGAATCTTAGAGGTGTAAGTATTAATGGGTCTATCGAATATATAAATAAAGATAATCATACTTTTAAGCATATTGCTTACGTTAATCCAGCCTATCTAACAGTTAATGACGCTACACTTATCGGTAACGTTACAAACGGTGGTGCGCAAACAAGCCAACCTTCAGTAAAAATCTTTGAATACATTGGTACAGGCACTTTAAATCAAAGTGTTTATGCTGATACGACGGATACGCAACAATTCAAAGATGTGAGTTCTGAATTTGCGGAACAGTTAAAGGTTCATCAGACAGGTTATTATTTAACAGTGGATCATTTATCGAAAACGTATGTCGTCACATATGAAGACGAATATGTGAATGACGCGGATGAACTTAACTTTAGAACAGAATTAGCAGGTTACCCAGAGAGATACCCGTATTATTACACTTCAGTAAAATGGGACAATGGCGTGGTATTTTATAAAAATAACGGAACAGGTAATGGTGTAGACCAGCCTATAATTGAATCAAATGATTTTGAGTTCATTGAAGATACTGGCAATGGCGGAATGAGCGGACAAAACAATGGCACAATGGTAGAAACTGAAGAAAATGAATACGTAGAAACATACGATTCAATGACGAAAGACATAAGTGGTTCTAACCAAACAACCACAATTGAAGAGTATGAAGACAGCATGCCAGTAGACTTTGAAGAAAAGACAACGCCAGAAGGTATGAGCGGATCAAATAGTGGCACAGTTGAAGAAGTAGATGAAAGTAACTTAGTAGAGTACGAAGAAGAAACAACGCCAGAAGGTATGAGCGGATCAAATAGTGGCACAGTTGAAGAAGTAGATGAAAGTAACTTAGTAGAGTACGAAGAAGAAACAACGCCAGAAGGAATGAGTAGATCAAATAGTGGCGCTGTTGAAGAGATCGATGAAAATAACTTAGTAGAGTACGAAGAAAAGACAACGCCAGAAGGAATGAGTGGATCAAATAGTGGCACAGTTGAAGAGGAAGATACTAATCAACCAACCCAAGAAGATGGCACATATGAGGATGACAAGGTGATTAATAACGTAAATAAGTTTGATACACCAAGGTTTACGTATGAACAACAAACTAAATCACCAACTACTGATGATAAATTTGAAAAAACACCTTTAACAAAGGTTGAAAATACAAACACTCCAAAAAATGAAGTATCTCATGAAGTAGATCATGAAAATAACGAATCCACATCAAATGAAACGAAGGTACAAAACCCAACAGAACATAATAGCAATAAAGGTGTGCAAGAAACGAAGGTACAAACTGCGAATAATGATAATTCGGAAACTAACAATAGCACATCAAAAACAGATAAAACTGTTGAAGTATTAAACAATTCACCTCAGGCGTCGACAGAAGCGAATGTGAATAACCAATCAACTTCAAAAGAAACAAGTCAGTCACATCAAAAGGTAAATCAATTCACTGATAAAATATTCAAACAGGAACTATCGAACCATACGAAAGGTAACGTTGAAGTAATACAGGAAACTGATGAGGACAAGAACACGATTTCTAATGAGAATCAAGGTAAGAGTGACAAGAAAGACGCAACAAAACAAGAGAAAGCATTACCAGAAACTGGAACTACCCAAACCGCATCAGGCATTATTGCTTTAATGATGGCTTTGGTAGGCGCAATTTTAGCATTCAGAAGACGTAAAAAAGAAGATAAATAATAGAATAATGTATCATCATTGATGCATATAATAAAAGATTGCGATAGAATGTGGACAATTTATGTCTACGCATTATCGCAATCTCTTTTTTATATCATTTAGTGTTCGCATTTTATGTTATTCATGGTGGGGTTCAATGTGAACAATAGTTTCAACTTCACCTAATCGTTGTTGTAATTCTGTTTCAATGCAGTCAGAGATTTTATGACTCTCAACGACACTAAGCATCGGATTAACAGAAATGGTTACATCTATAAATGACATCACGCCGTGACTCCGAGCTTTAATATCTCTAATTTCATAAATGCCATCAATTTTAGCAATAATATCATGGATTTGGTCAAGTTCATCTTCATCATAACCATCTGTAAGCGTAATAGCTGTTTCTTTGAAAATATCGATACTAGTTTTCATAATAAGTAAACCAATGATAATCGCTGCAATCGTATCTAACATAGGAATCCCCGCATAAACACCTAAAACTCCGATAACAGTACCAATTGAAACTAAAGCATCGGACAAGTTATCATAACTTGCTGCTTTTAATGCGCTACTATTTACTTTTATAGATAAATTTCTGTTATAAAGGAATACACTCAACATAATAACGGCAGAAAGTAGCCCAACGATAATTGCCGATTGACTTGGCTCATTAAAGGAGCCTTCATAAAAGTGTCGTACGCCAGTCGTGATTACTTGAATGCTTGCCGCAAACATAATAAACGAGGCGATGAGAGAGGCGATAAATTCAGCACGATAATGACCATACGGATGATTTTTATCAACGGGTTTTTGTGAAATGTATAACGCGATTAAAATTGCTACAGAACTCACGACATCCGTTGCATTGTTAATACCATCTGCTGTGAGACCATGACTGTTCGCCATCCAACCGTATAGAATTTTTAAAATTGTTAAAGCTGTGTAGGTCGCTATACTTAAATATGCGCCTTTTTTAGCTTGTGAAAGTTTATACTCTATTTGCACGTTAAAACACCTCAAAAAGTATCATTCTTTCATTATGCAATTAAAACAATGGAATTGCTAGTAAATCCATATAAAAATTCAGCCACTATTTTTATTTTAGAATTTATCATAAAAAGAGTCCATGGAATGTAAAGCGAAGTATATCGTAAATTTTGATGAATAAAAATTTTAATATTAATAAAGTAAGATGTTTCTCTATACCCCGTTTAACAACAAAATGAGTACACTAATTAATATATTTTTAATGTTTCCTTTTCGTTCCAAAATATTTCTACAATATCATTATATATAAGATAGTAGCGATCTAACCTAGAATGACAAAGCGGTAGTGCTTTTTGAATAGTAGAGTACTAATTGAAGATCTTATGTTAGTAAGAGTGAGTATGCGTTTAGTGGAATTGATATATTTAATAAATGACTTGCATATTTAAAACAGGAGTTTATTAAAAATGATCGTCTTAAAGTTTATGTAGAATCGAGTTGGATAATAAATTGGCCTAGTCAAGCAATATATGAATATTATGTACTAGGCCAATTTGACTAAGTATCATGTACTATTTGGGTAGAAAAAGATTTTTCATAGGAACTCAAAAAATTTATGAAAACAACTAACTAGTCATTTTAGTATTAATCCAATCACGGATTTCAGGAGTTATGCCTACTATGATAGATCCGTCAAGATTGCCTTGAACGATGATTCCTACTAGTTCATCTGTCTCTTTCAAAAATACGCCAGAGCCCGATTGGCCAGGGGAAGACTGTAGAGTTGAATGTATGACATTGCCCGCAACATTAGTGATAGTGCCTTCGGTTTTGTATTGCTTATAACCACTTTTTTCATACGGATAGCCTATTGAGTAAACTTCTTTGCCGTTTAAACTGTCGTTTACAGTGCCGACTTTAGTGTTTACATTCTGCATATAATGAGCGTATGCAGTAGTTGGATTTGTGCCTTTAATTAGTGCAATATCTTGTGTGCTATACGGATTAAATGTACTTACGGTGATATGACCAGCTTCGGTAGCTAGCCCTGATTCTCCTGGATAAAGTGTTCCTATATTACCTTCTTCAAATTGACGATCATTACAATGTGCTGCAGTTAATCCTACAGTTGGTGTTAACATGACTGCTGTACAATGATGTCCTTTGCCACTTTCATATTTTGCAGTCGCTAGACTTCCTTTTTCATTAAACACATCAGTTACTAGTTTTCGATTATCTTCTGTAGCGTTTGCATTTGGCATAATAAATGCGTATGTAAAGAGAATAATGCTCATGATGTAAAATATTTTTTGTTTCATTTCTTTACCTCCACAATGTTTACTTAAGAATAAGATGTAAAATTATTCCGTTTCTAAAATATTTTGGTTAAACCAATTCAATAATCGGTTGTCTATTACAGTGACTCTAGCATAATCTTTATCGTTCTTTTTGTATCCGCTCGTTAAAATACCGATAAATTGA
Organism: Staphylococcus ratti; assembly: GCF_020883535.1. Lineage (NCBI taxonomy): Bacteria > Bacillati > Bacillota > Bacilli > Caryophanales > Staphylococcaceae > Staphylococcus > Staphylococcus ratti. Next base: position 893,636 of record NZ_CP086654.1, read on the forward strand.
TTACCATCTTCTAGGAAAACACCTGCACCAGACTGCCCATTTGATACGGGCATAGTCGTATCAATGTCACGTGTTACGGGATTGTAATTTGTTATTACACCTTCAGCTTTAACTTGAGGAGACCCTGTTAAATCAGAAGGGTATCCGTAAGAGTATACTTTTTTACCTATTAATTTTTTCCTTTCTTCAAGACTAAAAGCTTTAAGATTCGTTTTGAACCCTTGAATGTAATGTTTATAATCTCCACTTTTATCACTGTCTTTTCCCTTGATAATGGCAATATCTTCAGCACTATCAGGAATGTAAGAACTGATATTCATATAACCAAAGGGTGTGCTTGTGCCAGATTGGCCTGGGTATACAGCGCCTACGTAGCCTTCTTTACTCATATTGCCAACGCAGTGTTTTGCGGTTAATCCTACATTAGGTGTAATCATTATAGCCGAACAGTAATTGGAATTGTCTGGAGCATATTTTGCAGTCTGCTTACTTTTTTCATCTTTTGAAGTATCTACAGGCGTCAGTTTGCCATCTTCAAAAGCTGCTTGTGCATGTATTGAACTTGTAAAACTTAAAATAGTACACAAAAACATTAAGCCTATTAATAAAAATTTCATTTTCATACTACGTCACCTACTTAATAATATATTTAACTTTAATGACACAATTTTACGATTTCTTATTGAGAAAATTGTTGTTTTGAGTATAGATAACTTCGCTAAGGCGCATAGAATAATGTAATACAAAAAGATAAACTTCATTCCCTATAAATAATATATATTATAAAATGAATATTTATGATTAAGTGGAGATTAATTAACTTTAATTACTCCTTAAATAAAGGTGATAGTAATCGTTTATGACATAAGTTGTTTTCACTTTAAATTAAGTATTTAAAACAGAGTCTAATAATCCGAGTCGGATGTGTTTAACTTTAAATATAGTTGTCCGATTTATTGTTGTCCTTGGAAAAAGTTTGTATTGCTCTTTTACTAATTTTCAGATTATAATATGTTTATTAAGTAAAGGGGGATGTATTTATGAAGTTTAAAGGACTAACAATGAAGATTGTCATTGCCTTGATTCTGGGGATTTCTATTGGGTCATTATTTAACTTTTTTGAAGGCTCACAGTGGGTCACTTTTATCGATAAATATATATTAAATGTGATTGGTCAAATATTCTTAAATCTCATTTTTATGCTAGTAGTGCCTGTCGTATTTGTATCTATTGTTTTAGGTGTTATTGGGGTCGGGGATCCTAAGTTATTAGGTGGTATTGGGCTGAAAACACTTGCCTTCTTTTTAACGACGACAGCACTCGCAATTACTTTAGCAATGTGTTTAGCATTAATTGTGAAACCGGGTGCTGGCCATTCTGATTTATTAAAAAGTGAAGAAGTGACTTCTTATCAAAAACAATTAGATAGCCAAAAAGCTGGCGAAGATTCGCCAATGAATCAAACATTTGATCAAACGTTAATTAATTTCTTTCCTAAAAATGCCGTTCAAGCAATGACTGAAGGCAACATGTTGCAAATTATTACGTTTGCGATTTTCATCGGTATCGGTATTATGATGGTAGGTGAAAAAGGGAAAATTGTACATAAATTCTTCGAGCAGTTTAATGAAGTGCTCATGTACATTATCTCAATGATTATGAATGTGTTCGCACCCATTGGAACATTTGGTTTAGTTGCACATGCATTTACAGGTGCAGGATTCGGTGCGATGAGACAATTAGGGCTTTACTTTATCGTTGTATTAGCCGCGTTATTCATTCATTTCTTTGTAGTTTATGGCGGCGCAATCAAATTATTAGCAAGGAAAAGTCCAATTGAATTTTTTAAAGGCTTTATTCCAGCTATTACAGTTGGTTTTGGTGGATCAAGCTCAAATGCTGCATTACCAGTTTCGATGGAATGTACGAAGCGTATGGGCGTCCGTCCAGAAATTGCTTCCTTCGTGCAACCGCTTGGAGCGACCATTAATATGGACGGTACAGCGATTATGCAAGGTGTAGCAACGATTTTTATTGCACAATTAATGGGAGCAGATTTAACATTACTTCAATTAGTGACCGTTGTTGCAATAGCGGTAATAGCTTCTGTAGGTACTGCAGGGGTTCCAGGTGTCGGTTTAATTATGTTAGCAATGGTATTAACAGCTGTTGGTTTAAATCCAGCTGCGATTGGTATCATTTTAGGTATCGACCGTTTATTAGATATGACACGCACAGCCGTTAACATTACTGGCGATGCTGCATGTGCAGTAATTTTATCTGAACATGAAGGTAGAAAATTAAAAGGTAATATACATGCAGAATAAATTGATTAATAGACAGACATTCGCTAAACTTTACAAAAATTAAATAATAATTAAACTAGTGAACCCTATATACCATTGTCGTATATAGGGTTCACTGCCGTTAATTCTTTGTCGGCTTTTTATATTAAAAGGCAAGCCACCTTGAAGGTTAACTTGCCTAAAAACAAATTATTTTTTATTATCCTTATCTTTATCAAAGACTGTGCTGATACCTAAGGTGTCTTTAAATAAATATAGGAAAAACATCATAATAGGTGGAGCTATAAAAAAGATAGCCATTACTCCAAATAAAAATGGAGCTGCAATTGATATAAGCACGATTCCAATGGCAAGAATCGACATAAATTTAACGTAACTCATAGACTAGAAACAGAAAGTAGCAGCACCAGTTAAGCCACCGCCAACTGCCCCAATAGTTGCGCCAATGGCTGTACCAGCTCCTACTCCTATAGGTGTTGCAGTCATTCCAACGTATGTTGCTCCAGATAAGGCACCTCCGCCTCCACCTGTTCCTAGGACACATTTTTTCCAATTAGTGCTATAAGTTGTGATTTGTTTATTCTCTGGAAGAATAACATCACCAACGATGTATCCATTATGTATTTTGTAAGCAATATTAGCTGTAACACCATTTTTAGTCTTAACAGTTGTAGGTAATTGTTCTGACTTTTTGGTAGCTTTGTCTGTAACAGTAGCCTTTCCATCTACTACTTTACCTGTTGCATACTTATTAATTGCTACTTTGAATTGAGCATCATTAATTTTTGCAATCTTTACCTTACCAGTGTGATCTGCTTGAGTAGCAGCATGTGTTATTGGTGTTGCATGTGACACAACTCCTGTAGTCAAAATTAGAGCTGTTACACATTTAAGAATTCCTTTTTTCATAAGAAAATAAATGCTCCTTTAATTTTGATTACTATGGCACTATAACATTTTAAGTATAATAATGCGACGCAATTCCTAAGGGTTTGAGATAAAAACATTTAGGACGAAAAAAGAATTCCTAACTGTCTAAAACATGATAAAAGATTTTCGAATGGTTTTTAATTTTGATTAATAACGAATAGATTTTTAAGAGAATATTGATTGTTCAAGGGCGGAAAATGCTTATTAAAATTTTAGTAATGGGTGGTTGAGCTGCAATAGTATATAGGTTTTTAAGGTTTTTAATTTTGATTGATGGAAGTGGAAATTGGTGATATTTGATTATTTATGCAGAGTGAAAAAAAGAGTTGATTGTATGACTAGGATAAGGGAGAGGAGACCGAATCTATTTCAAGTTATTAACGGGTAATAAGTCTTAATAAAGAGTAGAATTAATTTGAGATGGCTTAAATATTAATAAAGGGGTAGAGATCTTGAAAATAAAGATTTTGGATGATTATTAAAAATTAAATATTTTAAAATAAGCGTTTTATTTTTGAATTTTCAAATAAAATTAGATACTATTACGTTAACAGAAAGGGGCTATTCAAATGGATAAATACATTGCGGAACCATTCAAGATTAAAGTAGTAGAACCAATCAAAATAACAACTTTAGAAGAACGTGAAAAACTGATAAAAGAAGCGAACTACAATTTATTTAATTTGAATTCCGAAGATTGCTACATAGACTTACTGACTGATTCTGGCACAGGCGCAATGAGTCAACTCCAATGGGCACATATCATGCAAGCCGATGAATCCTATGCTGGATCTAAAAGTTATAATCGCTTAATTGATAAAGCGCAAGAAATCTTTGGTTATGATTACATACAACCGGTGCACCAAGGGCGTGCTGCCGAAAAAGTACTCTTTCCGGTTTTGCTAAAAAAAGGAAAAGTAGCCATTTCGAATACTTTCTTTGATACGACACGTGCTCATGTAGAATTAACGGATGCACGCGCCATTGATTGTATTCACCCTTCAACAAAGAAAATCCAAGAAAATACAAAGTTTAAAGGTAACATGAATACCGAAGAGTTAGAAAATATGATTAAACATTATCAAGCTTCTAATGTAGGATGTGTCGTTATGACAATCACGAATAACTCTGCGGGAGGTCAACCGGTTTCTATTAGCAATATCCAAGAAACGTCTAATATATGTAAAAAGTATAATATCCCATTCGTGTTAGATGCTGCGCGTTACGCTGAAAACGCTTACTTTATCAAACGTGATGAACCCAAATATAAAGATTTTTCTATTCCTGAAATTGTTAAAGAAATGTTTAGTTATGCAGATATGTTTATTATGTCTGCGAAGAAAGATGGCATTGTGAATATAGGGGGACTCTTAGGAGTTAGAACCGCTGAAAATAATGCAGAATTAATAGAACAAATAAAGTCTCAAACGATAAGCTATGAAGGTTTTATTTCTTATGGTGGATTGTCTGGTCGTGATTTAGAAGCGCTCAGCGTAGGTATAGAGTCTTCTTTAGATATTAATTACTTAACTTATCGTGTCGGACAATTAGAATATGTAGCTAAACTACTAGACGAAGCTGGCATTGCTTACCAAAGTCCTGTTGGGGGTCATGGCATTTTCATAGATGCTAAAGCGATGTTTCCACATATTCCATATCATGAATTTCCAGCTCAAGTGCTAGCGATTGAATTGTATAAAGAAGCGGGAATCAGAACTTGTGATATAGGCTCTTATATGCTAGGTAACGATCCTGACACAGGAGAACAAATCGAATCAGAATTTGAATTTACGCGTCTTGCTATCCCACGTATGGTATATACGAAAGCCCATCTTGATGTTGTTGTTCAAGCGCTTATTAATATAAACAAGCGCGCTAATAAAATAGAGCGTGGTTACCGTATTACGTGGGAACCAAAAGTATTGAGACATTTCCAAGCTAAACTAGAACCAATCAATGAATAGGAATTCTGCGCTTCCAGATACGTAGAGCAATTACTTTTATAAATAAAATAAGTGTATATACTATATTTTTTAAATGTCGATAAGGCAAAAAAGCTTTATCGACATTTTTATGAAGTACTTCAGTCAGTTGAACGATTCAAATAGTGATATAGCAGTTGAGAATATCAATGGTTCTAGCTATTCAGAAGTGGTAGGCAAAGTTTAAATAGAACACTTGAATAAATTGTTCATAATGAATTCACTGTAATTAGTAAGCAATCTTGCTTATAATAAAAGTAATAAGATGAGTTTCTAAGACAAAGGAAGCATTAGATACTAAGATGATACTTTGACAACAAAAAGAGGTTAAACAATGTGACATTGCTTAACCTCTAACTTTTTAATAACGATACAATCAATAGCGTTAAAAAGCTTTTATATTTGGATGAGGAGAGATTTTAATGACAAGCCCTCAACATGATGACTTTGACAAAGTGTTCAAGGAAATAGGTTGGTACGATTTAATTTTATTAATCCCGTCAGCTTTGCTCGTAGCATATTTACCGGATGATTTCCCCGGGGCTATTGTAATCAATTTATTGATAGTCATATTTTGGAGCATTGGTTTAATCACGACAGTACACTGGTGCATTCAAAAATATAAAGAGAGAAAGTCTAAGCGTTAATCACAAGACAGGTGACGTTATTTACGTTGACGTCGCATTTTAACTTGTAAATGATAAAATTCAAATATAATAATGACTAAACAGAGCAAAATGATTTTAAATGATTCGTTATGCCAGTTATTAAGCCATAAATCTGTTAGGAATATAACGATTGTGATGGCTGCTGCGCTTAGGTTAAATAGCCAATGTGTGCTTTGAAAAATACCAATAACTATAAGACACGCTAATATTAAAGATAAAATAATTATAAGAAACATAATTCACCTCAATATGTATATCTATTCATTTTAAATTCATAAAATGTACATGAATAAATAAGAATATTTACAATTTTTTTGGTTACTTCTATTTTATTGAATAATAATATTTATGTGAAGTCAACGCTTTTGATTATGTAAAAATGATTATAAAGGCATAATTATTGCGTGAATACAAGTCATAAAGGGATTTTATATAAAGTGCAACATGAATTATCTTTTTGATTTTTGCGACAATTTTGGCTATTTATAAATTATAATATTTCTACAAAAACGCTCTTTTCATTTGTCGTGTTTTGTATTAATATGTAATTTGTGTTTCAAGAATTGTGTAGAATTGCAATTACTTGTGTGCGGATAATTTTAAACTAGAAAGGTAGTTATAGTAATGGATAGACAAAGTTTTACTGATTTAATTCAAATGAAGTTCAAAATGGTTCGTATTGAAGCGGGATATACGCAAGATACAATGGCGCAAACAATAGGTTTATCAAAGAAAACATTAGTACAAATTGAAAAAGAACGTGTTTTACCGAATTGGACAACATGTGTGTCAATTTGTTCATTATTCAGAGACTCAGAAGTACTAAATAGTACATTTGGGTGTGATCCGTTAGAAATGGTTCAAACGATTTCTCGTGGACAATCTGCTTACCCTAATTATTCAACAATTAGTGACATTTATTGGGATACGATCGATACAAAAGGTGGATTTATCCTTCAAAGTAACAAAGTCAGTGAACTGTACCGTATATTAGATACTGAAAAACAACCTGTTTTCGGGACACCAAAATTAAGAGAAGCAGAGACATATTTCCAACGTAATGTGAAAGAGAATCTTATTCGCGCATAAATATCATATATATTTAAAAGGGGACGGACAACGTAGTGTACCGATCCCCTTATTTAGTGAATGGAACTTAAAAAAATACAGCTATATAGGGTGACAATCTAGACTAAAGACGGTATAAAGGTAAACAAAACAGTTGAATTTAGGTCCTGTTCTTGTTTATTGTACTTAATGAGAAATTGATAGAGGAGATATGTAAATGAAAATCTTGCTTGTAGTCATTTTTATGACGATAATCGGAGCAGTGATTGGCGGCGTCACAAATATGATTGCTGTAAAGATGTTATTCCATCCGTTTAAACCTTATTATATCTTTGGTAAACGTGTCCCTTTTACACCTGGATTAGTCCCTAAACGTAGAGCTGAAATTGCTACGAAAATAGGGCAAGTGGTTGAAGAACATTTATTAACAGAAGCTTTAATTAGAGAAAAATTAGCAAGTCATGAAGTGCACACATCTATTTATCATACTGTTCAACATCAAATTGATGCGTTAAAAGGTGACCATGTCACACTTCAAACGTTAGTTGAACCTTTTGACATAGATTTAGCGAAGCGAGGAGCGCCTTGGTTAAGCGGCTTTCTAGATGAACGGCTCGAACAAAAATATAATGAAGTACAAACAGAAAAAGTAGCAAAGGTACTGCCTCAAGCGCTCATTGAAGCGATGGATAAAAAAGTTAGTGACGTTGATTCGCTTTTGTTAGAAAGAGCTAAAGTTTATATCGCCTCAGATAAAGGTTATCAAGATATGTATGAAATGATTGAATCCTTTTTCACTGAAAAAAGTCGCATCTTTTCAGCATTACAAATGTTTATGACGAAAGATGCGATTGTTGAGCGTATTCAAGTTGAATTGTTGCGCTTAGCAGATCATCCTAAAGCACAACGCATTTTAAAAGCACAAATTGAAGCAGAATATGAACGTTTTAAATCATTACCTATAAATGAAGTTATGTCTGCTGAGCAATTTGCTAAAAGTAAGCCTCAATTTGTAGAGGGGTTAGTGCGACAAGTTGATATTCAAAAGCACGTGCATCAACCGTTAAATCGTCTAGTACCACAGTTGCTAGACTATCTTTCAAATGAAGGTGCAACTAAAATTACAAATACAATTATTGACCTGTTAGCACAACGTTTATCGTTGATTTTAAAGAAAATCAATATTGCCAATTTAGTTAAAGAACAGATTGATCGTTTTGATCTTGATTACATTGAAAGATTAATTTTCGAAATTGCTAACAAAGAACTAAAACTTATTATGCTTTTAGGGTTTATTTTGGGAGGAATCATTGGATTTTTCCAAGGTTTGATTGCAATTTTTGTATAACACATCAAAATATGGTATTGTTAGCAAGGAGTGAGATTGGTAGGTTTAATCCAATCTTCTAACAAAACAACTTAAGGAGAGATTCCAATGGCTGTAAATTTATATGATCACGCAAACAAATTAGAACAAGCATTACGTGAAAGTGATGAATACAAAGCAATTCAAAACGCATATGCTAAAGTAAACGAAAATGAAAACTCTAAAAAATTATTTGATGAGTTCCGTGAAACACAATTAAGTTTCCAACAAAAACAAATGCAAGGTGAAGAAATCTCTGAAGAAGATTTACAAAAAGCGCAAGAACAAGCGCAACAAATTGAACAAGACGAAAATATTTCTGAATTAATGGCTGCAGAACAAAAAATGAGCCAAGTATTCCAAGAAATCAACCAAATCATCGTAAAACCTTTAGACGAAATTTACGCTGACTAAAGGTATATTGTTTCGTTAAAACAGGGAGAATGCTTTATGTATTCTCTCTGTTTTTTTATGTCACGAATATGGAGCACGAAAAAGAAGAAGTAGTATGTATTGAGTCAATATTGTGATAGCGATGATTTACGCTTGAAAGTCATCGCAAAAACCTTCATATATGTGATAAAATAAATGAATACATAACATTTAAAAATACTTGATTAAGATTTTTATAAAGGAGAATGCATTCATGGTTAAATTTTTGCATTGCGCAGATTTACATTTAGATAGTCCATTTGCCTCCAAGCAATATTTAAGTCCTAATATTCTTAAAGATGTTGAAAATAGTGCATATGAAAGTTTTAAAAAGATTGTTGATTTAGCTTTACGTGAAGAAGTAGATTTCATGATTATTATTGGTGATTTATTTGATTCTGAAAACCGTACACTAAAGTCAGAAGTATTTTTAAAGCAACAATTCGAGAGACTGAACAAAGAACAAATTTTTGTTTATATTGTTCATGGCAATCACGACCCACTTTCAGACAGTTTAGTGTCGGAATGGCCTCAAAATGTCACTGTTTTTTCTAATCAAGTAGAAACGTATCAAACCATTACTAAAAATGGAGAAAATGTTCATTTGCATGGTTTTAGTTATCAACATAATGAAAGTTATGAAAATAAAATTGATGAGTATCCAACAAGTGAAAGTCATTCGATTGTTAATATTGGCTTACTCCACGGCACTTACAGTAAATCTGGTGTTTCTGAGCGCTATACAGAGTTTCGTTTAGAGGATTTAAATGCCAAGTTGTATCATTATTGGGCATTAGGTCATATTCATAAACGCCAACAGTTAAATGATTTACCTCAAATCCATTATGCTGGCAACATACAGGGACGTCATTTTAATGAACAAGGCGAAAAAGGATGTTTAATTGCTGAAGGGGATCATGTTGAACTACATACACGCTTTGTACCTACGCAGTTTATTCGCTTTGAATCAGCAAATATTGAAACAGATCAAATCGATCAGCATCATCTCTATGAAATGATACAAGCATTTAAAGATAGTGTTAGACCACAAGGTAGAGCATTTTATCGTTTGCGTCTTGATGTCCATGGGGATGAACGTATAGATCCACAAACATTAGTACAATTGAATGAAATGATTACGGAATATGAAGAAAATGAACAACATTTTGTACTCATTGATGAGTTAACGGTTAACTATGTAGATATTGAGAAAACATCTATTATGAAAGAATTTTCTCAAGAAATGTTATCCCAAGATGCGTTGTTTGAACGTGCTTTAAGCGATTTATATATGAATCCTAAGACCTCTCGCTATCTTAACAAATTTACGGATTTAGATCGTAAAGCACTTATCGCGCGTGCAGAAGAAATTATTGACGCAGAATTAAAGGGGGGCAACTAAACCATGAAAATCAAATCAGTTGAAATTTATGGCTATGGTCAATTTGTCCAACGTAAAGTTGACTTCAATGCTAACTTCACTGAAATCTATGGTGAGAATGAAGCGGGTAAATCCACACTTCAAGCATTTATTCATTCTGTTTTATTTGGATTTCCTACAAAACGTGAGAGTGAACCACGACTCGAACCACGCATGGGGAACCATTATGGAGGACGTGTGACCCTTATAATGGATGACAATTCAGAAGTCGTTGTTGAACGTGTTAAAGGGCGTGCTCAAGGGGACGTAAAAGTCTTTTTACCAAATGGTGCCATTAAAGATGAAAGTTGGATTCAACATCATCTTAACTATATGAATAAGCGAACATATCAAGATATTTTTTCTTTTAGTGTCATGGGCTTACAAGACATTCATCAAAATATGAATGAACAACAACTTCAGAATTATTTAATGCAAGCAGGTGCATTAGGCTCAACTGAATTTATTGGAATGCGTGACTTAATTAATGAAAAGAAACAAGCATTGTTTAAAAAGTCAGGGCAAAATCCACAAATTAATAGACAAGTGGAAGAATTAAAACAACTCGAAGCTCAAATTCGTGAAGAATCTGCGAAATTGGAAACGTATCAACGTTTAACAGATGATCGTGACAAGTCATCTCGCCGTTTAGATCATGTCAAAGCAAATTTAAGCCAACTTACTGGCTTTTTTGAAGCCAAACAAAAAGAGCTTGCTTTACATGATCAAGTACAAGAATGGAAAGGCTTAGAATCTGATTTAAATGTAGAGCCATTAGAGTTTCCAGAACAAGGTATTGACCGTTATGAAAATGCGAAATTTCAAACGGAACAATTAAAACGAGATATTGGATTAAGAGATGAGAAATACCAACAATTAGTTCGGGAAAATGAAGGATTGTACTTACCTTCAGAGGACTTAACACAAACGCTTGAAGCGATTGCCAAAAAAGAAGAAACGATCAAACAAAAAACGTTAGATTTAAGACAAACTGAACGTGAAATTGAGAATACGGAGCGTCAAATAGATGGTTTAATGTCCAACATTGGTTGGACAGCAATTCATGCTGATGTGGATACGTCTGAAGTACAAAAAAGCCATTTAAGTGAAGCTTTGAAAGAAAAACGAGATCTCTCACATTCTGTACAACAACTTCAACAAAGTTATGATAGTTTAACTGTAGATTATCAATCTTCTGAATCAGAAATAAATGAATTGGAAAGCCAATTGGTTTCTGAAGAAAATTTTGCGAAGAAAAAAGAATATGATAAACGTGCATTAGAATTACGTGAAAAGAAACAGCTTTTTACAAAAATGAAAGAAGCATTTGACATAGAACAAAAGCGAAAAGAAAAACAGCAAAACACGTTACGTATTGCAATGATAATATTAGCTATTATTTCAGTAGGTTTAGCCGTCTTTTCTTTCGTATCACAAACGATAGTATTCGCTGCTGTTTTTGCCATTTTAGCACTTATATTTGTGATAGGTTGTTTTGTAGTTAAAACTAAAACTGAAGACTATGCCGGCCGTTTTTCAGAAGACATTGCACAACTTGAAAATGAAGTCGGACGCTTAGAGAAAGAATATGATTTGAATTTCGATTTAACAGATCAATATCAGTTACGTGATCAAATCCAACAACGTCGTCAAAATTTACTCGTTCTTAAAACGAAACAACAGCATTTATCACAGCAACTAGAAGAAGCAGAAGCGGATTTACAACATGTATCGCAAAAAATTACTCAAGCGAAAGTAGATATGCATGTTTCGGATAAATTATCAGATGATTTATTAGTAGATGCGATGATGACGATTCATAACATTAAATCACAACATGCACATTTACAATCGTTAGAAGTGACGAAACAACAACATAAAGCAACACTGAGTCAATTTTATGATCAAGCACACGCACAAACTGCAGATGTTTTACCGAATTCAGATAATGAGACGCTTTTCCACGATGTGAGAGAGTGGGTAGGACGTACGCACAATGATCGTTCGCAATATCAACGTAATGACGAGCAAATCCAGTTGCTTGAAAAAGAATTGAAACATTTAAATCATCGTTTAAATGAAAACAAAGCGATCATTCAAAAATTATTTAGCTTTATAGGCGCAATTGATGAGGAAAGTTATTATCGTCATCATGATAATTATCAAACGTATCATCAACGTTTATCTCGCTTTAATGATTTAACACAATATCTAGAAAACCAAAATTATGGTTATGAAGAAAGTTCGAAACTTAGTGAGAAAACGACAGCTCAATTAGAAGAAGAATATGAAAAGCTTTCTTCTCAAATCGATGATTATAACGAAAGATTTTTAACGTTACAAAGTGAAGTAAGTGATTTGAATGCGCAAATTAATCATATGGAAACAGATGATACGTTAAGACATCTTCGTCATCGTTACCAATTATTGCGCAATCGATTAAATGAATCTGCTGAGGATTGGGCGGCTCTAAGTTATTTAGAAGCACTCGTAGATGAACATATTAAACAAATTAAAGACAAACGCTTACCTCAAGTCGTGAATGAAGCGACACAAATTTATAGCGAACTCACAGCAGGTCAATATGTACAAGTCACATATCAAAATGAGCAAGTGATGGTTAAACATAAAGATGGCCAAATGTATCAGCCTATTGAATTAAGTCAATCTACAAAAGAATTATTGTATATTTCATTGAGATTAAGCTTAATTAAAGTTTTAAAACCGTATTATTCTTTACCGATTATTATTGACGATGCTTTCGCTCATTTCGATGCTACACGTCGTACACGAATGATGAAGTATTTAAGAGCACTGCCTGAGGCTTATCAAGTGTTATATTTTACATGTTCTAAAGACAACCATATACCGGCTAAGCAATTGGTAACATTAGAAAAAATAGAGAAACATTAGTGAGAAAGGCGTTTTTATATGAGAAATGTAGAAAAACTACAACCTGGGGATGCGGTAAACCAGTTTTTCCTCGTTCATAAGGCAACGCAAGGTGTTACAGCTCAAGGGAAGGATTATATGACTTTGCACCTTCAAGATAAAAGTGGAGAAATTGAGGCGAAAGTGTGGACAGTAACGAAAGAAGATATCGCTACATTGAAACCTGAATTGATTATTCACGTCAAAGGGGATGTTATCAATTACCGCGGGCGTAAACAAATGAAAGTGAATCAATTTCGAGTTGCGACGGAAGCAGATGGTTTGAAGACTCAAGATTTTATAGATGGGGCGCCGATGCCACCGAATGAAATTAAATCTGAACTACAATCATTTATTTTTGAGATTGAAAATGCGAATTTACAACGTATTATACGTCATTTGTTACACAAACATGAAGAAGCGTTCTTTACGTTTCCGGCTGCGAGTTCACACCATCACAATTTTGTAAGTGGTTTAAGCTATCATGTGTTAACGATGCTACAAATTGCCAGAGCTTTATGCGAAATTTATCCAAACTTAAATAAGAGTTTATTATACAGTGGGGTTATTTTGCATGATATGGGGAAAGTGAGAGAACTTTCTGGACCAATCGCAACGAGTTATACGCTAGAAGGGAATCTTCTAGGACATATTTCAATTGCGAGTGACGAAGTAGCAGAGGCAGCACGTGAGCTTGGCATTGATGGGGAAGAAGTTTTATTATTGCGTCACTTAATCCTTTCACATCATGGCAAATTAGAATATGGTTCACCTAAATTGCCGCATGTTAAAGAAGCGGAAATTTTAAATTTGATTGATAACATTGATGCACGTATGAATATGTTCGATAAAGCATTTAAAAAGATTGACAAAGGACAATTTACGGAACGCATCTTTGGACTTGAAAATAGACAATTTTATAAACCAGAAAAATTAGATTAAACGACGAATCAGTCGCTATTCATTAAAAGAAGGCTCGAACACTAAATTGTTCGAGCCTTCTTTTTTGAGGCGTATTACATGCCCATATTTTGTTGTCCACCTTGCATCGCGCTTTTTGAAGCTTGTTCTTTCAAGGCTTTTGGATTTAAGATTTTATCGTCTATCGCTTTTTCAATGTCGCTATCTTTGTAGTCGACTTTATATTCGTCTAATAATTTTTTATAAGCATCTGTTAAAATTTCTGGTTTGTCTTGAAGCTTATTTTGGATGAACTTTTCTTTGAGTTTTGATTTTTCTTTATCAAAATCAGTTGCTTTATCAGCTCGGATAATGTGGTAACCGTAGTCAGTTTTAACTACATCAGAAATTTCACCATCTTTTAATTTGAATAAAGCTTCTTCAAATGGTTTGACCATTTGGCCTTTGATGACATAACCTAAGCTTCCGTTTTTGTCTTTAGTTGAATCCATAGATTCTTTTTTAGCGATGCTATCAAAGTCTTTTGGATTTTTGTCCAATTGTTTTTTAATGTCATCAATTTTCTTTTTAGCTTCTTTGTCAGAAAGTCCTTCTTTATCTTGCTTGTCTTGCTTCACTTTAATTAAAATATGTGAAGCTTTTTTAGTGTTTTCTTTAATTTCTTTGTCTGAAATATCTACTTTCTCATTTAACATTGCTTTTTGATATTCCACCATTTTACGTTGCTCTTTATATTTATCCATTGTCATGCCTTGTTGTTTTAACAAGCTTTCAAATTGATCTTTGCCACCGTATTTTTTAACTTCACGATCAACTTGTTTATCAATATCGTCATCGTTCACTTTATCTTCGTATTTATCTTTTAAAATCTTACTTAATAGTACCTTGAATGAATTACTCGCAATTTGATCTTTACCAATTTCTTTCATCACATCTTCTACTTTAACATCGCCAGCTTTTGAAGAAATGAGCGTTTGATCTTTTGATGAGGGTGTATCGTTACCACAGGCACCTAAAAGTACTGCACTTGCCGTGATAGGGATAATCATTTTTTGTAAACCTTTCTTCATTGTGTTAGCTCCTTTATTTTTGAATTATCACAAATTATCTTACCACAATGTCGTTATCATACCAAAGAAGAAAGGTAAATCTACGACTATTTTACGAGGAAATTTTACATAAAACAGAAAAAGTAGCATAGAAACTTTATATTAAAAGTTTTCTACACTACTTTGAATGAGTTCAAAAAATATTAAATTTCGTTTTCGAAATAGATAAAGCTTTTCATCATTGTTATTTTTTCTCGAGTATCATAAACCCATTGATATGCTCTTCTATGTAATCTCCTTGTCGTGAAAACAAAATGATTTTTAAATAAAGTACGTCCATAACAGAATATCCTGCGTTTAAAGCGAGTAAAAACATTGCATAATGCCCGTGCTCAGGAAACTGACGAGCGAGAAAAACCATTGCTAAGGTAATCGTCAATAAAGGCATGAGTAAACAGATGCAAAAGTATATTTTGTTAATCGGCTTATCTACGTAGATATTATAAAAAGGTAGCCAACTGTGTCGGATTAACTTGTGCATTCGGAAATGCTTGAAGTAAGGGAATACCGTTAATAAATGTATAGCTTTATGAATTGGATATAAGAAAAATAATAAGACCAGAAAAAATAAAAAATGTTTGTCTGTTAATGGGACATCATGTCTAAAATGAAAAATTTCAAAGCTGATAAAAAATGTAATGACCATTGTGACAAAACTAATAAAAGCAATACGTGGTAACCCAAATCGCGAATGTATATCTATCGAGCGCGAGCAATTTAACATCGTACATACTCCTTTAAACATGTAATAGATAACTTGTATTATCTACGTTCAATTACTCTGCGTCAAGCAAATGTTTTCTTAAGTGGTTATGACATGCATTAACATCGTCGATAAAGTCTTTGCCGTACATTTTGGCTACTAAATAATGGGCGTCACTGAAATTAGGTTTATGGAACATTTCAGCACTAAATTGTTCAGAAGCTTGATATACAGTATTATTTTCGATGTTATATTGTTCAAATATTTCTTCGATGCGCTTTGTACCCTCATCGGTTAAATGTATAAAAGTGTTACGCTTATCATTGGTATCTTTTTCAAGTGTTAAAAGCCCTTGTTGCTCAAGACGTTTAGCAAAGTTGTAAGCTGTTGAAACATGCATTACACCATAACGTGAAATATCAGAAATTGTGACGCGGCCGAATGCATAAATCGTCATTAAAATCAGATGTTCGTTCATTGTAATACCTGATTGACGTAACCAATTTTGCCAGTCGCGTTCAACATTCTTCCAAATCACTTTTGATAGCATAGCTGCCTTATGAGTGAAAAGGATACTCTCTATTTGTTTTTGTTTTTCAGTCAAGGTCACCGCTCCTTTCTCAAACTATAAAAAAACATGATACCTAGGTATCATGTTTTAATACTATTATATCGAATTATTGGTAGTTACACACTACAAATTTACTTTTTAGACGGGAAATTTGTAATTTCTTCGCCACGATTCTGTAAATTTTCAATGTGCGATTGTAATCGTTTAATATTCGGGTCGATATCCGATTGAAATTCACCAATCATTGTTTTAACTTCATCACCGATAGAGCCGGCTACGCTTTTACTTTCTGTTTTAATATCATTGACATAGTTCAAAATATCGTTGAAATTACGTTTAATATTTTCAACTTCTAATTCTGATTTAGGACGCTCAACAGTAGCATGTTGAATACGTGTTTGATTGTCACGTTTCATTAATGCTATACCGAGTCCTGTTGCTACTCCTGCAGCAAGGCCTAAAGTAATTTGTAAGGCTCTCATACTTTTCCTCCTCTGAAGCACTTTTAATATTTCATACCCATTATAACCTATATTTATTCATAAGTATGTTGAAGTGTATGGTTCGTTTTAAAGCTGATCTGCAATTGCTTTAGCAATGGATGATTTTTCATTATCATCGAAAGCATCTTCATGCGTTTCCCATTGATAATCAAAGCCGTCCATGTCATTTTCATAGCGTGGAATGAGATGGAAATGAATATGGAATACAGATTGTGACGCGTATTCACCATTATTTTGAACGATATTTAACCCGTCTGGATTAAAAGCTTTTTTAATTGCGTTCGCAACAATAGGTAACGCCTCGCCAATATGTTTCATCGTTTCGGCATCTGTTTCATAAATATTAGGGGAAGGCTTTTTTGGAATTAATAAAGTATGTCCTTTAGAAAGTTGAGAAATATCTAAAAAGGCATATACGTATTCATTCTCATAAACTTTATAACTTGGGATTTCTCCATCGATGATTTTAGAAAAAATAGTTTCTGACATAGTATTCGCTCCCATCATTTTTTAATTATTATAGCATTAGTTTAACATTCATGTAATGTGAGAAAGACGTTTAAAAATGGTAAAATGAGCTGTTTTTTTGTACAATAAGTTTCACGGAGGTGCAGGATAATGACTGTACAAGTAACTGATTTAACGGGAGGTTATGGTAGAACTCCCATTATAAAAAACATTAATTTTTCACTCCAACCTGGAGAAATTGTTGGGCTTATCGGTCTTAACGGTGCTGGCAAGAGCACAACAATTAAACATCTACTTGGCTTATTAACACCAATGGAAGGAGAAATGTCGATTTCAAATATTGATATTAAAGAAGATATAGAGGCGTACCGTCAACATTTATCTTATATTCCGGAATCTCCGGTGATTTATGATACGTTGACATTAAAAGAGCATATAGAAATGACAGCAATGGCATATGGTATTGATTCGGAAACCGCAATGCGTCGTGCGCATCCGTTGTTAAACACTTTTCGATTAGAAGATCAATTGGATGTATTCCCGAGTCATTTTTCTAAAGGGATGAAACAAAAAGTCATGATTATTTGTGCTTTTATTGTTGAACCTGATTTATACATCATTGATGAGCCGTTTTTAGGCCTAGACCCACTAGGCATACAATCTATGTTGGATTTAATGGAAACAAAGAAAAAAGAAGGGCGTACTGTGCTGATGAGTACGCATATTTTAGCAACTGCTGAGAGATATTGTGATCGGTTTATTATTTTAGATCAAGGTGAAATTGTCGCAATGGGGGACTTAGATGCACTCCGAGCACAAACGAATATGCCGAATCGCACGCTTGATGATATTTATATTGAAGTGACGCAACGAGGAGCTTCATCATGAATAGTGCCAAAAAGTTGTATCAAACACGACGACAAAATGATTTAAAAGAAAAGCGGTACTACAATAAGTTTATTTTTAACGGTCATTTTTCAGTATTTCTCGTTATTTTGTTAGGCGCGTTTATTTTAGGTTATGGCGAGTGGCTGCGTTCGATTCCTAAGGGCATTAATTACACACTTATTGTCTCGGTCGTTTTAGCGGTCACTTCACTTTTTCCTTTAAAAACGCTACTTCAAGATGCTGATCAACTCTTTTTGCTTCCTTATGAAAAGCAGATGAGACACTATATTCAACAAAGTATTTATGTAAGTTATATTATGCGAATACCATTACAAATGATTGTTTTGATAGTGGCTTATCCGTTGATGAACGCACTGCACCCTAACGAATTAGTGACATATATCGTGCTAGCGATACTTGCTATTATTTTGCCGTATATGGGATTAGTTTTAAGATGGCAATGGTTTTTATGTGGCTTAGAAAATGTCACAATTAATTTAGTACTATTCATCTTTTCGCTTTCTGCTTATTATGTATGGTTAGATGCCCATTCATACATGGCTTTTGGTAGTATAGTGTCTATATTAGTGCTTATTTATTTGTTGAAAAGTTATAATAAAAAAAGGCATTTTCCATGGCATTTTATGATTGAACAGGCTAAACAACATCGTTCTAATTATTATAAGTTTGTAAATATGTTTACGGACGTGAAAGGATTGGAAGCGCCAGCTGCAAGACGCAAATATTTAGATGTTTTTCTTAGAAAGCCGAAGCAGTTCAATCAAAATGCGATGTACCTGTATCTTTTTAAGCGTAATTTTATGCGAGGTAAAGACGCCTTTCATTTAACGATTCGGTTATTTGTGATTATTGCCTTATTAATGGTGTGGCTGCATCAGCCTATTGTAAGTGCTGTGATTGGCGCTTTAGGCATGTACATTATTATTTTACAAATGTCACAGTTTTATACACAAGAGGCGTATGGGTTATGGCCACAAGTTTGGCCTGTCTCTGATTTATTAGTTATAAAAGGATATGAAAAATTTCTGTATCATACTGTAGTGATTGTCGGTCTGTTATTAAGCTTGATTTATATAGTGGTAAATCCTCAAAGCTTTTACTTCATTGCATTATTTTTTATTGTGGGGATTTTAACAGTTAAATCTACAATTAAAAAATTAAAATATCAAGAAACGCTTCTTAGAGATTAAACATAAAGAGGCACGGATTATTTTTCATCCGTGCCTCTTTATATTTTAATTATTTGATTCTTGCTGTTGTAAAATGTCTTCTTCAGAAATTGGATAGAAATAACGTTCTAAATAAGAGCTATGTGTACTTGTAACACCAGCAAGAGAATGTACAGCATCTTTAGAAAAATGATTACGAAAGACTGACGATTTTTTGAAATCTTCATAAGCTGTTCTTGATTCAAATCCAAACATCACTTTATATACATTGTCTTTTAAAGGTTTGAGTAATCTGAAACTTTTATAGCCTTCAAAATCGGCAAGATTTGGATAATAACTGTTGAGTCTTTTTTCTAATTGATATTTATGATCTTCGGAAGTTGGGATAGAAATAACTGCTTGAAAATCATCTTCAGAAATTTCACCAACTCGAGATAATGAACGGAAGGCTCTAGGTTGTTGGAAAACACTTTCTTTTTCTGTCTCTTCCATCAAAACAGAGCGGTCTTCTGAAGCAAAAATGAGTAAATTTCTGTCTTTGTTGTTGAGTTGAATTTGATGTATATAACCATAGGTACCATAAGTGATATAGAGTTTCATGGTGTTCCCCTCCTTAATATTGAACTTATTATACTTTTTTTAAATGTAAAAGACCACAATTTATATTACCCATTTGAATCGTTTGTAAAAGTGTTATTTGAGATTTTAAACTTTTATGACATTTGAGTTCCATGTAAGCGTTATGATGCACAAATGTGCTATAGTTGATAAGAATGAATTTTTGAAGGAGGTTCTCATGGTTATACCGTTTAATGACACGATATTAAAAGCGATAAAAGGGGAACAAGTCACACATACGCCGGTGTGGTTTATGCGTCAAGCAGGGCGTTCACAACCTGAATATCGAAAATTAAAAGAAAAATATTCATTATTTGAAATTACGCATCAGCCTGAACTGTGTGCCTATGTTACATCTTTACCTGTAGAACAATATGACACAGACGCTGCTGTTTTATATAAAGATATTATGACACCACTTAAAGCGATTGGTGTAGATGTAGAGATTCAATCTGGTATAGGACCTGTTATTTCAAATCCTATTAAACAAATGTCAGATGTCGAAAGTTTAGGACACATTGATCCTAAGCGAGATGTACCGTATGTATTAGATACGATTAAATTATTAACTCAGGAAAAATTAAATGTGCCGCTTATCGGATTTACAGGGGCACCATTTACATTGGCGAGTTACATGATTGAAGGAGGACCTTCAAAAAATTACAATAAAACTAAAGCGCTTATGTACAGTGATGAAGCAACGTGGTTTAAGTTGATGGATACACTTGCTGAAATGTCAGTGACTTACGTTGGTGCTCAAGTAGAAGCGGGAGCGCAATTAATTCAAGTGTTCGATTCATGGGTAGGTATTTTGAATAAAGCTGATTATGACTACTATATTCAGCCTTGCATGGATAAATTAATTTCTGGGATCAAATCTTATAATGTACCAGTCATATTATTTGGCGTAGGGGCAAGCCATTTAATTACGTCGTGGAATCAACTGCCAATTGATGTTTTAGGTTTAGATTGGAGAACATCTATTCAACAAGCAGGTCAATTGGGCGTATCAAAGGCGGTACAAGGTAATCTTGATCCAAGTATTTTACTTGCACCTTGGGAGGTTATTGAAGCACGATTGAAGCCAATCTTAGACCAAGGATTAAACCATGGTAAGTATATTTTTAATTTAGGTCACGGTGTATTTCCTGAAGTTAAACCAGAAACATTACAACGTGTATCAAAATTTGTACATGATTATACAGGGGAAAAATTAAAATAGAGTTGAAAAAGGACGGATTTGGATGAAAAAAGAAGTCGGTTTACTAGTGATGGCGTATGGAACACCGTATCAAAAAAGTGATATCGAGCCGTATTATACAGACATACGTCGCGGTCGCAAGCCTAGCGAGGAAGAGTTGAACGATCTCATTTCTCGTTATGAAGCTATCGGGGGGCTTTCACCACTTGCGAAAATTACAGAGCGTCAAGCTGAAGTGATAAGAGATACTCTAAACGAGCATTATGAAGCAGTTACATTCAAATTATATATTGGTCTTAAACATATTCATCCTTTTATCGAAGATGCAGTGACAAAAATGAATCAAGACGGTATTACTGAAGCGGTGACGGTTGTATTGGCGCCGCATTATTCCAACTTTTCTATAGGCGCATATAATAAACGAGCAGATGAAAAAGCAGCCGAATTTGGCATTCAACTTCATCATGTTCAACGCTATTACAATCAACCAAAGTTTACAGAGTATTGGACGATGCGTGTTAATGAAATATTGGCGAATATTCCACAAAGTGAACACGATAAAACGATGTTAGTCGTTTCAGCACATAGTTTACCTGAAAGAATGATTAAAGAAAGTAATGATCCGTATCCGTCTGAATTAGCGGAAACAGCAAAAGCTTTACAGACGCAATCAGCAATTCATCACGTTGCGACAGGTTGGCAATCAGAAGGGAATACAGGGACACCATGGTTAGGGCCAGATGTTCAAGATTTAACACGCGAACTTTATCAAAAGGGTAAATATCAACATTTTATTTATGCACCTGTAGGGTTTGTTGCCGAGCATTTAGAAGTCCTTTATGATAACGATTACGAATGTAAACGGGTATGCGATGAAGTAGGCGCTATTTATCACCGACCACCGATGCCTGATACACATCCACTTTTTATCGGTGCGATTGTGGATGAAATTACAAATTTGTATTAGAAAGTGTGAACCATATGACTAAAGTTGCGATTATAGGCGCAGGAATTACGGGCTTATCGAGTGCATATTTTATCAAAAAGCATTATCCTCACATAGACGTAACGGTTTACGAATCGACTGATCAACCAGGGGGAAAAATAAAAACCATAGAGCGTGACGGTTACACGATTGAATTAGGGCCAGAATCTTATCTTGGTCGTAAAACAATTATGACAGAACTTGCCAAAGATATTGGTATACCGGATGAAGACATTATTACGAATAAAACAGGACAATCCTATATTTATGCACGCAATCAACTTTTTCCAATTCCTGGCGGCTCAATACTAGGCATACCTACAGACTTAAAGCCGTTTATGACAACAAAATTAATTTCTTTTAAAGGGAAATTACGCGCATTAAAAGATTTGAAGCGCAAACCAATGGCTATGGATGAAGATATGTCGGTAGGTGCTTTTTTTAGATATCGCTTAGGAGATGAAATTTTAGAAAACTTAATAGAACCTTTACTAAGTGGTATTTATGGCACAAATATTGATGAATTAAGTTTAATGAGCACTTTTCCAAACTTTAAAACGTTAGAAGAGACACACGGAAGTATTATCAAAGGCATGCAGAAAGTGCGATTAGAACGTGAAAAAAAAGAAAACCATAATTCTGAAGGTCCACAAGGCCAATTTAAACAATTTCGACATGGTCTTTTTCATTTTATTAAACAACTAGAATTATGGTTAAAGCGTCATGATGTTCAATTTAAATATAAAACATCTGTTACGGATTTAATTGCTGAACAAAAAGGTTACTATGTAGAAACAAATACAGAAAGCAATACCTTTTATAATGGTGTGATTGTAGCAACACCGCATCAAGTATTCCATCAATGGTTTGATACAGATCCAGGCTTTGATTACTTTAAACAACTCGAAGCCTCTTCCGTAGCAACAATTGTTTTTGCGTTTGATGAAAAAAACATCGAAAACACACATAATGGAACGGGGTTCGTAATTGCCAGAACAAGCGATACGGCTATAACAGCATGTACATGGACAACAAAAAAATGGCCGCATACGACACCGAAAGGTAAGGTGCTTATTCGTGCATACATCGGTAAACCAGGCGATGATATTGTCGAAACACATACGGATCAAGAATTGATTGATATTGCGCGTAAAGACTTATCTCAAATGATGACATTTTACGGTGAACCAGATTTTACAATAGTCAATAAAATGCCGCATGCAAGTCCGCAATACCATGTAGGTCACATAAACCAAATCAAGAAAATTCAAGAACATATATATAAAGAATATCCGCACCTTCAAATTACGGGCGCGCCATTTGAAGCGGTGGGATTACCGGACTGTATTCAACAAGCACAAGATGCGGTAGAAAGACTTATCCCTAGAATTTAAATTTAAGCGCGTTGTGTAATGAGCAAGGCTTGATACGCTTGTTTAAAGTCTTGCTTATTTATATTTTCATAAAGTAGTACTAAAACGTATGCATCGGTTAATAAACTAAGCGCTATTTTTTAAAGTGATTACTTCAAACAGAGTATTAAGAATTTTTTATCGCTCGTTTTGGATTAAATCCCAAACGCTTGTGGTTTAAATTTGATTAAGTATTAAAAAGGAGATGACTTGAATGACACACGTCTATATTGCACATGGTTACCAAGCAGATGAAAATCAACATTGGTTTCAATGGTTAAAAAATGCTTTAGAACTTGAAGGGCATGATGTCACAATTGTTAAGTTTCCTAATCCAGATACACCGAGAGTAGAAGAATGGTTAGAGGCTATGCAACAACAAGTGACACATGTTAACAGTGATACACTTTTTGTCGCGCATAGTTTAGGTGCAATCACGACTTTGAAATTTATTAATGATTTAGATATCCCTTTAATTGGAGGAATTGCAATTATTTCAGGTTTTAAAGATGAATTAGAACAACTTCCAGAATTAGATGAATTTGTAAATCAAACGATTGATTATGACACACTTAAAGTAAAGCTGAATTATTGTTTTTGTATTGCAGCTAAAGATGACTATATTGTTCCGTATGCTTATACACAACATTTAAGTAATGTTTTAGATGCCAAATTGTATACGATTGAAAAAGGTGGCCATTTTTGTGAGGTAGATGGCTATGACACCTTTAATTATCTTAAACAGAAAATCATTTTAAAATTAGACTGATAGGGCATTGAGAGATGAAAATGATATGATTCGAAACGAATTGAGAAGTTTTTACTACATAGGGGATGAAATTACACATTTTCTTTGTGAAAAAGCGTTGACCTTTTAAAGAACTAAATATATACTAAGAAAGTCTTAAGCGTTCAAACGCAGTAAGGCTTAGGTCAACCGATTAAGGTAAGGGTTTGAAGCAATGGTACGAATTGAAAAATTGCAAAAGACACCATTTATTTTCCTTAACAATTTTAAAATAAATTTAAAAAAACGTTGACATTCATTACGAAAATTGGTACTATTAAAAGGTAGCCGATTTTAATAATATTACCGCGGGATGGAGCAGTTCGGTAGCTCGTCGGGCTCATAACCCGAAGGTCGGTGGTTCAAATCCGCCTCCCGCAATAGTTTTAGGTCCCGTAGTGGAGCGGTTTAACACGCCTGCCTGTCACGCAGGAGATCGCGGGTTCGATTCCCGTCGGGACCGCCATTATAATATGGTTCAGTAGCTCAGTCGGTAGAGCAAAGGACTGAAAATCCTTGTGTCGGCGGTTCGATTCCGTCCTGAACCACTTTCAATCACGGCGGTTGTGGCGAAGTGGTTAACGCATCGGATTGTGGTTCCGACATTCGTGGGTTCGATTCCCATCAGCCGCCCTTATCGTGAAATGCGGGTGTAGTTTAATGGCAAAACCTCAGCCTTCCAAGCTGATGTTGTGGGTTCGATTCCCATCACCCGCTCCATTTTTATTAATCCACAGTAGCTCAGTGGTAGAGCTATCGGCTGTTAACCGATCGGTCGTAGGTTCGAGTCCTACCTGTGGAGCCACGGCCCCTTGGTCAAGCGGTTAAGACACCGCCCTTTCACGGCGGTAACACGGGTTCGAGTCCCGTAGGGGTCATCAAATCAGAAGTGAAACATCGCTTCTGATTTTTTATTTTATATTTTGGAGAGTTGTCCGAGTTGGCCGAAGGAGCACGCCTGGAAAGTGTGTAGGCGCCACAAGCGTCTCGAGGGTTCGAATCCCTCACTCTCCGTTTTTTTGAAAGTATCTGTTAATATTTGATAAGTTAAATTGCTAAGAAACGTTGATATTACGGCGTTTCTTTTTATTTTTGTAAATAACTGTAAATATTCGTTTCTTTTTATTTTGGCCACATCATGGTCACGAAAAGTGATTTTTTATCTCAAATAGATTTCTGGTCACAAGCTGTGACCAAGTTTCTTTGAATCACATGCTACGCAAGGCTTTCAATGTTTTGTTTTCTTCTTCACTTTTTCTTTCTTCTAATAAATGACTATACGTCGATAGGGTGGTAGTATTGTCTGCATGTCCTATCCATTCCTTCTCAAAAAAAGTAAAAAATAATAAGGGTACGGTGAGGTACCCATTAAAATGTATTTATTAATAGTGGTGGAAAATTTGTGAGAATGCTTACACTTTTGTGATTGCTTTTTAATTTGTCACTTCGGCGCCGGGTTCTATTCCATTTTCAATCTGTTCTTTTTGGCCTTGTTTATATTTTTCGTATTCAGCTTGTTGTTCTTGTTCAGTCCAACCTGGCGATACAACATGATCATCATTTAGATTAGTATTTGCTTGATTATCATTTGGTTGTTGAACAGGTTGATTTTGTAAATTTTGCTGTTGATTATTTTGTGTATTATATTCTTGCGTATTCTCATTATTTACTTCATTAGACTTCTCATTTTGTTCATTATTTTCATTTGATCGTTTCTTATTTTTATCTTTTTGTTCTTGTTTTGGTTCACTTTTTTTATCGTCTTTCTTGTTTTCGTCATTTCCACATGCGCTCAAAATAAACAAACATGCAATTAAGGTAAATAAAACTTTTTTCATAATAAAAACTCCTTTATAATTTTATAAAAGGGGGGGGAGGAACGCCTCATATAATTGATGCTAATTTTAACCCTTCAGATTCTGATGATCTTTACTGTTGTTCTATTATAGCTGCTTCTTCTTCAGGGGGAAGCGCTTCACCGACTTCGCTTTCATTAATGTTTCTGTTTTCCTCTAATATTCTTTCGACTTCATCATAATCAATCATTCCTACATCACCATTAGGAATACCTGTATAACCTTCTTTCTTTGCAACTTCTGCGTTAGCACGCATTTGTTCTTCGTAAGTGATCTCTTGTTGAGGTGATTGTTGCTGTTCTGTTTGTACACTTGATGGCTCTTCATTTGTAACTTTTTGTTCGACTTCGTTTTCTTTTGCATTTTGTTTTAGCTTATTTTTTTCGACTTTCTTTCCTTTTGATTTAGTTTCTTTTTTAGTTTCTTCTTTTTTATCATCATCTCCACACGCTGATAGTAATAAAGCCGATGATAATAAAACTGTAATTATTTTTTTAAAATTCACTTTTTTCATCCCCTTAATTAATATTTTTATATTTAAAAACTCTCAGTAGTTCAAATTGTATTAAATAGTCACCACTAAAAGTACTTAAACCGTATTTACGTTTATAAAGTTCAATACAATCTAGTACGTGACCTTCTGTAACTTCAAAAAATTAGCAAGCTCATACAAATTATGTATACCATTCATAAAAGCATCAATTATACCCTCTAAAGGTATTGAAGTTTCATAAGAATGCCGTCTTGCGTAGTTTTTGAATTTCCCATTATTAAATTGAGAGAGGTCAACTATATTGCCTTGAATCAATTTGTGATGTGCAAGTTCTTCGAAAAGACTTTAAGTTTTTTGTCTTTCTGGTAAATCACGTTTTATTAAAATTAAATCACCTAACCAAACTCCTTGTAAATCCTCTGGGAGTATGTCCGACTCTCTCACTTCGATATAATCATGTTGTGCTAAAGTTTCTTCATATAATCCCATTCCAAACACCCTTTATTTGCGTTTGCTTCTAATAAAATCTGCTTTATCTAAAACACGTGGCCACTCTTCGTCAGTTAATTCACCTTCAAGATGAGCTACACGATGCTGTGGTTGTGCGTATTGTTCACTTTTTTCAAAATCAAGTAAATATTCCGTACTGATACCAAGAGCTTTTGCAAAATCTTCGCACGGTTTAAAGGGAACTCTCTAGTTGAGTTTAAATAACGTTATCCAGCAGATATAGCAACTCCTACATGACGAGCTAAATCACTAAGTGACATATTTCATTCTCTCAATGTTGTCTCAATTATTGTGATGATTTTTCACGCTCTAGTATCTCAGAACTCAATAATTATTCTTAATTGTGAACAATTAGATTATAACGATGTTTTTGCAATAGTACAATATATGAGTAGAAACCTTTTTTGGAGGAAATATACTTATCTAAACTAACTCTTCTTTATAAGTCCGATATAACGATTAATAATAATGCAGTTGATTTAGTAATTAATAAATTTATTCAAAGTAAAATCTACAAGGTTGGGATGGTGGCTAATAGTTATGTATTCGCGTCTAATGATATTGAAAGAATCGCAGTAACACCTAGTGAATTCTAGTGTGAAGTTAAGATTGTCGAAATTTTTAATTTGTACGATGAGGCAGTTAAATATGATGTGAAGAATAATTTGTTTGGTGCTTTAAAAACAATAGGTGAACAAATTATTAGTACAGTTAAATAGGATTATCTAGACACTTTTGGTGGATTAGTTTTAAATAATAAGTACTAGGTTTAATGAAAACGTGCGTTTATTTCATTGTTTGTAATACTGAAGATAAAGCTGAAAAATTAAGAACGAGAAGTAGCAAATGGATATAGTAAAGATTAGGGGGGAGAACTATTATATTTACGAAGTTTCATTAAGCGTTCTATAATCCAATTTAAAGATAAATTTAAAATTATTTATTAGTATGTTAAATTAAATAATAGGGTATATGTTTGAGAGAGAATAGATGCGCATGAAGAAATTTTCTAAAATTATAGCATTATTATCATCTGTAATTGTATCAGAAGTAGTGTTAGTGTATGGAGGTCAGGTTAATGCGGCTACGATTTCTCAAAAACAATTTGAAAATGAACAACAAGAGTATATAAAATTCAAAGAAGCATAGATTAAAGCAATTGAAACCACACCTTCTAGTGAATTTATAGACCCGCCTGTTAAAGAAAAATATAAGAAAAACAGAAGAATGAGGAAAATTACTTTAACAGCAAAAGCTGCTGCTAAAGCTATGCAAGCGCTTATGAAAAAATGGCTAGAGCTGCATGGGATGCTGTTGTAAAAAAGTGGAAAACTCGACTGGAACGGAATTAGTCATGTTTCATTATGCTAAAGTGACTCAGATTATAAATTTACTCGCTAATTCTCAAGAAAAAGCACAAACCGCTATTAGCAAAATTTTAGTTAATAAGTTTGGGTTCAATCAAAATGTGGCTAATGCGGTAGCCTATACTTTTGTACTTATCGTTTTATAAAGGAGATTTTTATGGAAAAACAAAAACATAACATGCCTAAATCTCAACAGGTTTTACTAGCTATTATTATCGTTTTATTCATATTAGAAGTTTTACTGACTGTTTTTTTCGTTACTTTTAGCTCTCCTATATATAAAGGAGTAAGTATAATTAATGGTATATTAATTACTATATTTTTAGTTAGACAAATAAAAAGAAAAGGGCTTTAGTAGCGATAATTACACATACTAGTTACTCTTATCCTAATCATTTTTAGTGAACACGTAGACTTGTGTATGCTGGATTCAATTTCTACAAGCATAAAGGCGTTTAATCTTCCTCGGATGCACAACGGTTTGTACTCTTTTTAGGTTACAATAAAAATAGAAATAACGAGTGTACTCGGGGTTAACTGTTGCGACGGTTGGCTCTTTTTCTATGAAAAAAATAAAAAGAATGAGGAAATGAGTTGTTTCGTACGGCTAATCGTTCTGTAATAAGGTATACTAGTTGAGAGGGGGGGAAGGTGTTAGAAACGCTTAAGACAATAGCAAAAATCGTCTTTTATGTAGTGTCCACACTGGCAATTGTAAAAACACTAATAAAAGACGATAAGTAGTGAAACAAAGCCTAAAAGGGATTGTCTACCGCAACTCTAACACTAAAATTATATGAAAACAATTTACATTATTTTAATTTTGCTCATTTGGCTTAATCTGTTTTTCGGAAATAACATAAGTAATAGTGTTGTAACTTTACTTACTACATTGGTGTTAATAAAAATTTACAAGGGCGATAAAAATGAACGAAATAAGTAACATAATAGAATCTATTGAACGTTTATTAAAAAATAATACGCCTTACAATATATCCAAAAATTCAGGGTTGCCAAGGCAAACTGTGACAGATTTAAAAAATGGTAATACAAACATTAGAGATGCAAGATTTCGCACTATAGAAAAATTATACTATTCCCAATATTTGGGGTCAGCTCAAAAATGGTCGCTTTCTTATTGGGCATGTCAAAATAGTTTGGTTTCGTTGGCCATAGATAGAAAGTAATAAACATCTCTCAATGCTGTTCTGATATTTTTATGGCCTAATCGTTTGAAATGTAATGTATCGACACGCCGTTGTGTAGTAAATGGGAGTAATGCTTATGGCGAATGGCGTAGAGTGTGATTTTCCAAGTTTGTGTTCTAAACAAAATTCTTGTAATAATTTTGTTATTGGGTTATGTGATTAAAGTTGTGCCTACATGGAACATATCGCTATTTATATTAATGGGCATTTGGTCAGTTGGATTATATTTATTAATTGAACTTATATACATGTATGTCTAGATCAAGTTAAAGACTAGGATTTATGACCTGCAATGAGGTCCTTCCTTTCTTTTATTGTACCTGATTGTGTCAGGCTAGAAGCCTTCATTACTATATCTTTACCGTATTTCGTTTTAACTGCATCTAAAGCGAAATCAATCATTTCTGTTTTTTGTTCTCTTTCGTCTTTAAAAAGCTCCAATTGTTTGATAGAGTTGCTTTTAAAATTAGTAAAATGAATACCTATAGTTCTATACAACCTATCAAATTCTAATCTTTCTTTTAAATAACCCCACAATATGTCAATAACAGCAGTGGTAGATTTAAATCCATTTTTGTTAGTGAATTGCTTTCTAATACCTCCAGAATCTGCATAACCTACATTAACAGATACTGTAGTGGGGAAGAGGCCTTTTTTCCTTGTCCTATAATATACATCATCAACTTGTTCTATCAATACTGTTTTTAATTCAGTTAATTTATAGTCTCTTATCAAAATTTGACTTTTACCTAGTCCTTTATTTTTAGTTTTATGCGGTTTTCTTATCAAGCTCTCATCTATACCATTGGCATGCAAATGTAAATCAAGTCCAATAATTCCAAAATCTCTTTTTAAGTATTCGTATGGATAATGAGCCAGTTGATTGATATTAAAAATGCCGCGCTTATTTAACTTTTGGGCTGTCCGTTTATTGATCCCCCACATATCAGTAAGGTTATCAATAGCCCATAAGGTATTAGGTACATCCTCATAGCGCCATTCTGCTATAGCAGTTTTCGTTTTTTTGGCTTCAATATCCATAGATACTTTAGCGAGGAGCATGTTAGACCCTATGCCAATTGTACTTTTAATACCAGTGTGATTAAATATTTGGTTCTGCAATAATTCCGCAAATTCAAAAGGTGTTTTTGCAAATAGATGATAGGATTCAGTTATATCCATAAAAAACTCATCGATGCTGTACTGAAGAAAATCTACGTGTGGCAAATACTGTAAAGCGATTTTGGTTATTTCGTTAGAAACTTTTATATAGGTCATCATTTTAGGGTTTGTGATATAAATGTCGCTTCTATGAGGTATTTCATACAATCGGGACCCTGTTTTTATTCCTAATTTTTTTAGTTCAGGAGTGGCTGCAAGTACAACAGATCCTTGTCTTTTTGTATCTGCTACCACAGCTAGTTTAACTTTTAGAGGATCTAAATTATTAAGTTTACATGATATACTCGCAAAAAAGCTCTGTAAATCAACACATATTATATCTCTATCTTCACAATAATGATAATCGTACATATGTCTCACAACCTTGAATAATCTATTAATTGATTTCTATAATGCTTTTCAAATCAATCGCCAAGAATTCATTTTTACTATAATTAGTCACTTCTAAAATTCCCTCTAACTTATTAACACTTTTCATATAGCATTTAATAGAAAAGATATGTCCATTTTTCCAATAAGTGATTTCTGCACGCTTATTTCCGTTCAATTTAAGAGATAGTTGGTCATTAAGAAATTCTAAGTGATCGTTGTCTAGCGATGGCATAGCAATTTTATTTTGAGCTTTAATATATTCAGAAATATTCTCAAATTGTTCAGGAATAGACATAAAAGGCTGCCACTTTATACTTCCTCTTCCTTTAGGAATACTTGAGTTTAAGTACTTTCTAGGTATTTTTCTATAATCTGCTTCATACGCAAAAATTTCAGGCATATCAGGGTTAATTATTTTCTTCATCAAAAACACCTCTACACAATTATAGAACGTATGTTCGGTTTTGTAAACAAGAAAAAAGAGCGAACGTGAACGCTCTTTTTTTATTCCGAAACCTCCAATATCTTACAATTAACCCATACATTCATTTCTGTAGAGGTGGAGGAAGCGGTAGTTTCTATTCATAATTATCATGATTATTTGAATTCATATTGGTCATTTACCAAATTTCATGAGCCTTCTGTTCTTATTGGGTACGATAGACACCGTTATTGACATATATTAAACTATTCATCGTCTTCTAATAAGTCGGTTACATTAACAATAATCTCTTTTGTAGTAGGGTTAATAGTAGCATCTTGGTCATAACCTAGAGATTTGACTTGGATGGTATCATTTTCAAATTTTAATGCTATTTCAACGTGTTGGTATCCATGTAAAATTAATAAAGTATCGTCGCTAGCTACAACATTATGAGTACCTTTTCCATTAATAGTAATTTTCCAATCTTTAAATTTCATTTTAGATCTCTCCTTTGAATAAATTTATATTTAAGCACCACGAGGGCTTAAAAAACGAAAAATTATAGTCGAGTCATTTCTTCTTTCTATCATCAAATTCTTCTTGAATTATTGCGTCAGTATTTGATAATTTTAAGAGACGCTAATTCGTTATTTGTAGAAGCAGAACTTTGCTTAAACTTTGGAATGTCAATGCCACTTGATTTTTTTACGATTTAAAATTAGTAAAACAAGTGATTTCGTCGCCTTTAACTCTTTTATACTTGGACAAAAGCAATTGGGTTGTCCATAAATTTTCACTCAATACAAATATACTTAATTGATCTGCTACCATCTTCTCATTTTTTCTCAAAAAGTAAAAATAATAAAGGGATGTTTTACTATTATTTCCATAATATTAGAGTTACTTGGTTTGATTCTAAATGTTGTATATCTCACTTTTGTATTTAAATATTTCCTACATAAGTCTGATAGACATAATAATGTTTATTGAATAAACTGTTTTAGGAATTATAAAAAAGGACGTGAAGGAATGGAAGACATAAATAGGCGTATTGACACGCTAGACTATTTGCGAGGTTTTGCATTATTAGGTATTATTCTCGTTAATGTAATAGGAATAAGATTTATTAGTGTAGAGCCAGCTAATATTGGTATAGAAGGGCTTTATGCTAGCTTTTTATCAATATTTGTGGAAAGTAAATTTTTTGCTATCTTCTCTACTTTGTTTGGGATAGGTTTTTACATCTTTATGGAAAGGGCAAAATTAAAAGCCCAAAATAAATATGTTTTATATTTACGTAGATTACTAGTGTTATTTGTTTTTGGTATATTACATGCTTTACTACAACCTGGTGAAGCCTTAACGATATACGCGGTTGTTGGTCTGCTGTTATTAATTTTTATACATCTAAAAAAAGAAATCAATTTATTGATTGGTATGGGCCTATTAATTGCTGTTATAGGACTAGATGCAAAAGTTTTGTTCGTTATACCATACTTTATTCTAGGACTCACGATAGCTCAATATGGACTCATCTATAAATTAAACACTAATTTAAAAAAGTGGAAAATAGCTTGGATGATTTCTTTGATTTTGACAATCGTAAGCTTGGTTTTATTAATTGTGTTTTTCGCACATCCAAACTACGTTATTGCTGAACATGCGGGTATTTATGAAGAATACGTTCAAAAACGCATATTATTTGATCATGTAATAACCATGACTTCTCCATTTATCGCTAGTTTTTATATATTAACGATTATATTGCTAGTACAAAACGAATTTGGACGTAAAGTATTAGCGCCATTAAAATATTACGGACGTATGGCTTTAACAAATTATATATGCCAAACGCTTTTCATTTTAGGATTTGTGAAATTGATTTTTAACGGTAATATTACAATGTTAAATTCACTGTTTATGTGCTTAGTAATCTATGGCATTCAAATTATTTTCAGTATGCTATGGCTGAAGCATTTCAAATATGGTCCTTTAGAATACATTTGGAGAACAGCGACTTACTTGAAAGTTATGCCACTTAAGCGTTAAATCAAGCTAACTTAGTTAAATATATGACATTATAAAATTTTTGGCTATATCAAAATAACCACCCATGTATGCATTGCTCTCCCGAAGTTGTAACGAAATACAATTTTAGAGGCGTAGCACATGTATGGGTGGTTTTTATATAAAGCATTACCATGGATTTTTATACCATTCTAAACCTCTTTCAATCCACATAATAAAATAAGTAAATGTTGAATCGGCAAAGATGAGAGGATAAGCAAGTGTTTCGCCATCGTACCAGTATCCCATATCAATGATAAATCTATTACTCATAACAAACCCTCCTTAAATAATTATTATCTAGAACGCTTAAACTATTGCCAGCTTTATTATCAAATCCACTATTGATTTAAAGTACTGCGAAGAAGTAGATAAAGTATTTTTTCATATATTTTAAAATCAGTTTGTTTTTTATGATTTAGCATACGTCGTGATGTGCGTTATTGTTTTAGAAAGTTAATATTAACTTATCACAATATTTTACAACATTTTGTGGAGGTTTACGAAAAAAGACTTTTTATGACGCGATTCGATAAAAGGCATTATAATGGCAAAGGTAAATAGTATTTTAGTCAAATTAATGAAAGAAAAGGGAATGCAAATGCCAGTTTTAAGCTTTATCAATCTGTGTGAAACGTGGTTAGAAATGAAAGAACTCAATTTTGTTAGTCCCCTTAAAATATTTATTGCTATGCGATCAAATGAAATAGGGGAAAGATAACTCTATATTTTCCCCTTAAAAGTATTACTTGTTCTTTTTAAAATACATTAAAGTAATGATAATGGCATATACAAAAAGGAATATCATTATGAACATTGCCATAAAATCACCTGCTCCTTATTTGAGATAAAGTGTGTTTCAACGCTATATCCGAATGCTTAAGTGTCAAAATAACAGCTAATACGATATTTACTTTATATTACTAATCCAATTTTCTAATATTACTAGCAAGTAAGATATTTACACTTAAATAATACACGATTAGAAGACAAATAAAAAACGGTTAGTGAGAGAGTCTCACTAACCGCCAAACACACACCTAGCTAATTATTTTTTGAATAAGCCTTTGAAGAATTCGATAGCTTTTTTGATTAATTCGATGATAAACATTGTTTTCACCTCCAATTAGTAGTTAAGTACAGTATAAGGTATCAATTTCTAATAATGTGAAAGAGTGCCTAAGTCCATGTTATTCGTTCTTAAGTGTGAACAAATACAAAAAATTTACCACTAATTTGACATAAAATGTACACATAATACAGTTAGGAATACTTAACTGTACTTGTTTATTAATAGAACGAATCAATAGAGGGTAAAATGTAATTTTGAGTGTATATTTGATGTTCGGTGAATAATAAGATGAGAAATTAATGTCTCGGAAAGTGAGAACCTATCTAAGATGTCAAGGTTTGGGAGTCATTTGGAATATAAAGTGACTAACAGTAGAGAGGGAATACGGGAAGTTTAATTTGGCTGAAGGTAAAGAGAGGATTCTGAAATAAGATAAAAGGTGAAATAAAGTATTGGGATACAAATTGTTTTGATTGTGCTACAATTTACATATGACATCATTTTAAGGAGACATCTATGTATATCAATTATTGGAAGAACACTTTTAATTACACAGGCGTATCTAAGCCATCTCATTTTGCATTTAATATATTAATCAATGTGGTTATTGTCATTTTGATAAATTTATCGGGTTTTCTCGTGCCATTTCAGATGGAAAATTTAATAGTAAATATTAGTCTTATAGTTCAATTTTTAATGATTTTCCCTACACTTTCTATGTTAGTGAGGGTGATCAGGTACTTTAAAAATAAATAATGAACGCGTATTTCAATAAGATTGCTTTGAGTTGTGTTCATTAGCAACTCAATATGAGTTTCAGATATCTCAATAAACAATTTAAGGAGTTGGACGTTTCGATGTCCAGCTCCTTTTTTCATAGGTAGTAAAGCGTCATATCATGCTAAATTCCATTGTCTTTGATTACTCACTAAAATCATGAATCACTAATTTAAGTTCTTTATTGTCGGCATTAATATAAAAATCTGTGCTGTAGTTAATGTGGTTGATTTTCAAATCACCATCTACATATTTAACAGCTAACGCAACATCATTATCGCGATCTATCACGACGAGTGTTGTTTCATTTGTTGTGATTTCATAATTATCCTTGCAGTTAACGATGATTTCCCATCCATTAAATTGCATCACGTCATTCCTCCTTTTAACACTTTTTAAATATTCATTTAAAGCTTTGAAAATTAGAAAAGCTAAACACCGATTGCAAAGCTTACGTGGATTTTAACAGTTTTTCGAGTAATTTATTATTGCTGTTACTAGAGTATGATTGTAACAAAAGAAATAAAAATTGAAAAACCATATACAAATCGGCGCATTAATCTTCTATACCTAATAATAGATTTTTAAATTCGTTTTTACTCATTTTCTTTAAGTCTTGTTCAGTAATTTTCTTGCTCACATGCGGGAAGCTATTGATTCGTTTAATAATTTCGTTCATAGTCCAACCTGTTTCATTGATTAAATCCTTGTTGTTCATAAAATTACCTCCGAAGTCTCTAAATATTAGTAAGTGTCATTAAGACGATATAGATATGCCATCAAAGGAAGATAAATAGGATTGTGTCTTTTATATTATTAATCATAGTAACATAAATTTTATATTTATTGTATTTTATATGTTAAAGAAAATAGATTTTAAGCATTAGAATAGGAATAATACATGAGCTTGTCATTTAAAAATCACTTAAATCTTAATATGTATTATGAAAAGTGATTTTTAAATATGTAGCGCAAAAGTCATAAAACAGTGCTAGTGTAAAATGTTAATACGCTAACCCATTTCAATTCAGTATTTAACGATAAGATAAGCGAACGAACCAGCATAATACTATTGGTGCGTATGATTATAGTTTTATGAAAAAATAAAAGACTGAATTGGTATATTAATGTAAACACAAGTTAATTGGAACGCTTGTTCAAACTCATATTATGCTTGATTTGATTCATACACATTTATATTTTGATATCGTTTAAGCACGTGCGCTTCAAGAATTGAAAGTAAATGACAAGTGAGGGGGAAGCGTTCGTTAAAAGTTCCCTCATAATAATCTTGCTTCCTTTATAGTAGGTTAAAAACGATTACTCACAAGTGCTTCGGACTGAATGGTATTTCCAGATAAAATAGCTAAAAACAATAAAATACAAGTAATCACTTTCTCCATTTTAAACGCCCTTTAATGAATATGAATCGTTAAGTTATTATTGTATTTTTTATGGTGGTTGATCGAAATAGGTATTTAGTATATAGCTTAAAAGTTTTAGAAAACAATAAAAATTAATCCCCATATATTCCCCCTTATTTTTCTAGATTCAAAAATTCAACTAACAAAAATAGAATCTTTTTCAATCTGAGAAATAGTCCCTATTAAAAAATGAACTATCACTTTGCCATCTGACAATGTTAGTACGCTGGCCATTACAGTAGAAATGTTGGTATAAATAAAGTCCCTTTGTGTCTAACACATTCGTATAATACGTATATTTTATATTATAATATATTTATAGTTATATTGGCATGTGAAAGGCATTCTCTTTTAAAGGAATTAACGAGAGGTGCCTTTAAATGATAAAATGCTGATTTTTACATCCATGAGGGGAGTAGTTACTTTTGGCGAGTGAGGAAAGGACAAATTTTAAATGAAGTCTTCTTAAAAAAGTATCTTTTATCGAATGAAATGTAACTGTAGAGGTTTTCAGTATAAATATATGGGTAAACTAAAATGACTTAAATATTATTAGGAGGTGAGCTTAATAATGAAAAGACTTAAAAATTTCATTTTAGGATTGCTAATTGTAGTTATTGTAGGCTTTTTATTATTTATGTACATAGACCATCAGTCTATTAAACAATATCAAGATTATTTCTACCAATTTAATTGGTTCCAACCATTGTTAATAGGATTATCAGGATTGCTGATTTTAATTGGTTTAATCTTGTTTTTCAGTACATTTAAGCCGACGCACCGTAAACCAGGATTGTATAAAGATTATAGCGATGGACACATTTACGTTTCCCGCAAATCAATTGAAAATACGGTTTACGATACGTTAAAAAAATATGATGATATTCGCCAACCAAACGTAATATCAAAATTGTATAACAAGAAAAACGAAAGCTATATCGATATAAAAGCTGATTATTTAGTGCCAACAAGTGCTACAAATATTCAAACACTAAATGAGAAAATTCGTAACGATATTAAAGAAAGTGTGGAACATTTTTCTGAAATACCGGTACGCAAACTTGAAATTAATGTGCGTGATCAACGAAAAAATTCAAATGAGCCACGTGTAGTGTAAAGGAGGGTTTTCATGAGTAATAATGATAATCAACAATCAAACCGAGATGGCGTAGAAAAGCTTGCTGCATTTATTAATAAATATAAATGGCGAATCATTGGCTTTTTTGTATTCTTAATTTTAGCCATTTTATTCATAACACTTGGCTTTTGGAAAACTATCTTAATCGCTTTCTTATGTTTAATCGGTGTAGGTGTAGGGTATATCAAAGACTGTACGCAAGAGTTTATTAATTTTATAAACAGGATTAGCTAGTTTCGGTTAAGATGTTTTAAATTAATTAACAATAAATAACAAGGAGTGTATTTAAATGTCAACTCAAAACAACAATTTCAAACAAGCTTATAATGAACAAACAGGTGTAAACGACAAAGTACGTGAAGAACAAAACGCTAAAAATGAACAACAATTCAAAAATAGCTTAACATTCACAGATGATGTCGTTGAAAAAATTGCTGGTATTGCAGCGCGTGAAGTTAACGGCATTTTAGACATGAAAGGCGGCTTTGTAGATAGCATCAGCGATTCTCTTACAAGTGGCAACAATGTAGCTCAAGGTGTGAGTGCTGAAGTCGGTGAAAAACAAGCAGCTATTGATTTAAAAGTTGTTTTAGAATATGGTGAGTCAGCTCCTAAAATCTTCCGTAAAGTAACTGACATTATTAAAGAACAAGTGAAACACATGACTGGTTTAGATGTAGTTGAAGTGAATATGCAAGTTGATGATGTGATGACTCGTAAAGAGTGGCAACAAAAAAACGACAAAAATAAACAAAACAACGACAACAAAAACTTACAATAATATCCAATAAAAGCTTGCCTTAGGGCGTTAAGAATGAACTGTCGACAAAGTTGAATGCTTTGTCGGCAGTTTTTTGCGTAATAAAAGAGTGAACGGGGAGCGATACTAAGCACGTTT
Source organism: Staphylococcus ratti (assembly GCF_020883535.1). Taxonomy (NCBI): domain Bacteria; kingdom Bacillati; phylum Bacillota; class Bacilli; order Caryophanales; family Staphylococcaceae; genus Staphylococcus; species Staphylococcus ratti. The sequence goes on from NZ_CP086654.1 coordinate 932,883, forward strand.
TTAAACAATATCACATAAAATGTATAACAACATGCTAAAATAAATAGGATAAAGCATTGAGCCGTTTTTAAGAGAAACGATACAATAATGCGTATAATAGTAATTGAGATTAGCGTTGGAGGGGATAAAATGGAACATTGGCTTGCGAGACAAGCAAAAAAACATCCAAAACGAGTTGCGATTGAAACAGACGAAAGACAACTCACTTTTGAAACCTTATATGCGCAAGCGATTGAAATAGGAGCAAAACTCAAAACGTTAAATACCTCCCGCCTAGGATTTTATGTTAATAATTCCGTTGAAGCACTTACATGTATTCATGCTTCATGGCTATATGGGATAGAAGTGGTGATGATTAACCATCGTTTAACACTAAGTGAAATAAAACATCAGCTGAATTCCGTAAATGTCACAACGATTGTGGCTACATTATCTCTTGAACTCGATGAGACATTTAATGTGATATCTTATGAATCTATTTCAAATTTAGCGTCATCAGAAAACGTGACAGAATCACCATTTGATGCACAGCGTATTGCATCTATTATGTTCACTTCTGGAACGACGGGTCCGCAAAAAGCTGTGCCGCAACGCTTTTACAATCATGAAGCAAGTGCAAAGGAGTGTAAGGCGTCATTAGGTTTTTCTAGTGATTCTAAATGGCTTACGGTTTTACCGATTTATCATATTTCAGGTTTGAGTATTGTTTTACGAAGTGTATTATTTGGTTTTACCGTTTACTTAAAGGAAAGTTTTGAACCGAATGATATTTTGAACTGTATACAAAACAAACACATTACACATATTTCGTTAGTTCCGCAAACTTTAAAACGTTTGATGGATGCTGGTTTAAATCAACCCTATACGCTTGAAAAAATATTGTTAGGGGGCGCAAAATTAGATCCAACTTTAATTATGGATGCTTTGAACAAAGCGTTGCCAATATACAATTCATTCGGAATGACTGAAACATGTTCCCAATTTTTAACAGCTGCGCCTAATATGTTACGTGATAGACCTGATATTGTAGGCTGTGTGAGTGAAAATCAAGAGATTAAAATTAAGCATCCTAATGATGAAGGTCACGGCGTATTGTTGGTAAAAGGCCACAATGTTATGGATGGTTATCTTTTCCCAAAGCAAGCTAATATGTCAACATTTGATGAAGAAGGGTATTTTAATACTGGAGATATTGCGAGCATTGATCAAGGGTACGTAACGATTTATGATCGCCGTAAAGATTTGATTATTAGTGGTGGAGAAAACATTTATCCTTTTGAAATTGAAACTAAAGCAAAGGCTTTTGAAGGGGTTAAAGATGCGATGTGTGTAGGTATTTTAGATGATACTTGGGGGCAAAGGCCTATTTTATATATTGTAAGTGATCGTGGTGAAATGATAATCCATGATTTAGAACAATACTTACGTCAACATTTAGCAAAATATAAACATCCTAAAACAATTGTTTTAGTTTCATCTTTATCTTATACGAGTACGGGTAAATTACAACGTCAAGTATTAACAGGGGTAGAAAAATGAAATTATTAGAAAGACGATTTTATTTATTCAAGCCTACGTTCAAACAACCGATTACAACAGCGAAAATTTCAATGGTGAATCGGCCCACATTAATTGTAGGACTGAAAGATGACGAAGGAAATGAATGGTTTGGTGAAGCAAACGTATTTGAAACAAATTGGTATTATGAAGAAACAATTGATACTGTAAAAAAGACAATTGACCAATGGTTTTATCAAATTAGAGGCAAAGCTATTACTTCTATGCGTCAGTTAGTCTCTGAACTTGAATTTTTCAATGAGTCACCTGCTGCAAGGGCTACAATTATGATGGCATTGTACCCTTCTTTTCACCGCTTACCTACATTTAAAATTCCACCGGTTCAAACGATTAACGGAGATTTCAATCAAAGGGTTTTACAATTAGATAATGTCGCGAGAATCAAGATAAAATGGTCAAAGGATGTTTTAGCACACGTCCGTATGGTCAGAAAAGTATACCCTGATGTTCCGATAAGTTTGGATGCAAATCAAACATTAGCGAAAAACGATTTTAAAACGTTAGAAGCATTGAGAAAAGAAAATATTTCATATATTGAAGAGCCTTTTCAACAGATAGAATATTTGGATGAAAACATACAGTGGCCGCCTATAGCGCTAGATGAACGTGCAACGTCATTAGACGCAATTGCTTCACTTATAGAAAAATATCCCATTTCGGTTGTAGTGTTAAAACCCTTTCGATTAGGGGGAATTGATCGCACGTTATATATGATGCATCAATTACAAAGTAAGGGTGTTAAAGTCGTGATAGGAGGCATGTATGAAACAGCGCTAAGTAGATATTTTACAGCGATGTTGAGTCGAAGCGGGGATTTTGCAGGAGACGTTACACCACATGGCTATTACTTTGAAGAAGATTTGTGTCAAACATCTGGTCAACTTGATAAAGGAATGTTGTGCTTTGAGCCGCCTAAAGTTGACCGTCGATATTTAACGAAATATTAATTACTATTTATGTTGCTTTTTTAAAGGGACGGGATCAAATCCACCTTTGTGAAAAGGGTGGCATTTTAATATCCGTATTACACCTAATCCCATTCCTTTTAATGCGCCGTGAACCTGGATAGCTTCTATGGTATAGTTTGAACATGTAGGGTAAAATCGACATGAAGGCGGCGTTAAAGGAGAAATAAATTTTTGATAGAATCGAATGGGTGCAATGAAGAGTTGTCTCATAATAATAGCCTCCTTTTAGAGATTTAATTTATTTTAACATATTGAGTAGAGGGGAACAGGTTGTGGAGTTTATTGACCAGAAAAATCAACATGTGACGTTACGCTTTTGTAATGCTAATGATGAACAATCAGGGGACCATGTTCTAGGATTAGCCCATTACGGAAGCCAATTGTTATTTACAAAACATCGACAGCGCGGTATTGAATTTCCAGGTGGCAAATGCGAAGCGAATGAAACAAGTGAAGTTGCACTTGCACGTGAAATTTATGAAGAAACCGGCGGAAAGATCGAAGCGGCGTATTATATAGCACAGTATACAGTCACTACACAAACACGTGTGTTCACTAAAGATGTGTTTGTTTGTTATATCAATGAAATTGAGCCAAAGACAGACTATATGGAAACAGATGGGCCGATTTGTTTTGATTCAATAGACGTTATTCCATCTGATGAAAAAAGCTTTTTACTAGAGGATGAAGCGATTTTAAAATGTGTGGAAAGGATGTATCAGCTTGGATTTCATTAAGCGCAAATTAATGCCTGCAGACCTTCAAACACATAGAGTTGAAGAAGTGACATATAAAGCAGATCAGTTCAATGTTAAGGGATTATGCTTAACGCCATTTCTCCCCGTAAAGAGAATTGTAGTTTACTTGCGTGGAGGCAAAGGACAAGTTGGACGTGTACGTCTCGCTAGAATGTTGCAATTTCTTAATAAAAACACGCTTGTTTTTGCACCTTATTATCGTGGGAACAATGGCAGTGAAGGGCAGGATGATTTTGCGGGTGACGACTTAAATGATGTAACCAGTGCAATGCGTATATTGACAGCGCGTTACCCTCAAGCGTTTATCCATTTTGTTGGATTTTCTAGAGGGGGCATTCAAGGGCTTTTAACGTTTCAAAAAGTGAATGTAGACAGTTACATTATATGGGGTGGCGTTAGCGATTTACGTTTGATGTATGAGGAACGTGTCGATTTAAGAAATATATTAAGACGTATGGTAGGTCATCCAAAGAAAGCTAAAGAAGCCTATCGTCAGCGTGATGCGTTGGCACACATTCAGTCGGATGCGCCACCGATATTGATTGTCCATGGTGGTAAAGATAAGCAAGTAGGTATTCATCAAGCGTATGTTTTAGAAACGCATTTAAAAGAAGTAGGGGCCACGTATAAAACATTTTATCAAATGCAAGAAGGGCATGTCCCTAGGCCACAAGCCATGAAAGACGTTTTAAAGATTATCCAATCGTGGATGGCTAATGTTGAAGCTTATAAAAACAACGAAAAAAAGCTGTGAAGATTTCCAAATGGATTTTACTTCACAGCTTTTTTAAATTAACCTTTGAAACCGCCAGTTTCTTCTAAATGTTGCGTATCTTCTCCAAATTTTTTGAAGTTTTCTTTGAATCTTGAAACTAAATCTTTAGCTTGTGCTTCATAAGCTTTTTTGTCTGTCCAAGCATTAATCGGTTGTAGAATCGTTGTTGGGACATCTTCTACTGCTTTTGGAATGCTTAAACCAAAGATATGATCTTGTTCAAATTCTGTGTCTTTCAATTTTCCACTAATGGCATCATTAACCATTTTACGTGTATAACGCAGTTCGATACGGTTACCTACACCGTATTTTCCTCCAGTCCAACCGGTATTAACTAAGTACACATCGACTTGATGTTTATCGATTAAATCACCAAGTAAATCTGCATACACTTTTGCATTTAACGGCAAAAATGGAGCGCCAAAACATGTTGAGAAAGAAGGTTGTGGTTCAGTAATACCACGTTCTGTACCTGCGAGTTTAGATGTGAAACCACTTAAGAAATGATACATTGCTTGGTCTTTTGATAATTTTGAAATTGGAGGTAATACACCAAAAGCATCTGCAGTTAAGAAAATAATCGTATTTGGGTGAGATGCTTTAGACGGAACAACAATATTTTCAATGTGGTGAATAGGATAGGCTGCACGCGTATTTTCTGTTAACTGATTGTCATCAAAGTCAACATAACCTTGAGCATCTACTACACAGTTTTCAAGAACTGTACCATAACGGATAGCATTGAAAATTTGAGGTTCTTTTTCTTCGGACAATTGAATAGCTTTCGCATAACAACCGCCTTCAATGTTAAACACGCCATTGTCATTCCAACCATGTTCGTCATCGCCGATGAGGCGACGCTCAGGATCAGCCGATAACGTTGTTTTACCTGTTCCAGATAAACCGAAAAATAAAGCGACATCACCTTTATGACCTACGTTGGCTGAACAATGCATGCTCATAATGTCTTGTTTCGGTAATAAATAATTCATTACAGAGAAAATAGATTTTTTCATTTCACCTGCATATTCTGTACCACCGATTAAGACTGTTTTGTGTTTGAATGAAATAATCACAAAAGTTTCAGAGCGAATGCCATCTTTTTCAGGATTTGCTTTAAAAGTTGGTGCAGAAATTACAGTGAAATCAGCTTTGATTTTTGAAGCTTCTTCTTTTGAAGTAGGTTTAATAAATAAATTTTGAGCAAATAAATTATGCCATGCAAACTCATTGACGACAGTTAAATCAAGTTGTGAATCTTTGTCACTACCTGCATAACCATTGAAAACAAATATCTCATCTTTTTTATCTAAATAATCGATGACTTGATAATATAAATTTAAGAATTTTTCTTCAGAAATAGGTTGATTTACTGCTCCCCAGTCAATATCATCTTTAACTTGAGGATTATCTACAATATATTTATCTTTAGGAGAACGACCAGTATATTCCCCAGTTTTAGCATTAATCGCCCCGAGTTCTGTTAATTCAGCTTCGTCTCGTTTTAGTATCTTATTGTAGAGTTCTGTAGTTGTAAGTTGAAAATGAGATGAAGGCTTGTCAATTAATGCGTCAATTTTCTTTGTATTGAATGACATGTTTTATCCCTCCGATAGTTATTTCAGTAATGATAGTTATTTCAATAATGTAAGCCTTTACAATTCAAGAGTATAACACAATGGATAAATAATCCATACCGAAATTAGGTGATTTTGATAGAAAAATAGTAAAATAATTAGGTTGAGGAATCGTTTTTATATTTGTGTAACATGAGTTAGAAAGAGAATTGACACTACTTATAAATTTAGGTAATATGAGACTAACGGATTCTCTTATCCTGAGTGGTGGAGGGACATGGACCCAGTGAAACCCAGCAACCTCTTCTTTAATGAAGAAAGGTGCCAAACCGTTTGCAGACTGATATTGTCTGAACGATAAGAGCGAATGGACGTTTAGAGCCTTCTCTCTATGTTTATAGTGTGAGAGGCTCTTTTTTTATTAGCTCAGAAAAAGAGAGAACTTCGTAATATAAAATTTAAAGGAGCTTATTATGACTTACAATAGAAGATTATTTACATCAGAATCAGTGACTGAAGGCCACCCAGATAAAATTGCAGATCAAATTTCTGATGCAATTCTAGATGAGATACTAAAAGGTGACAAAAGTGCACGAGTGGCTTGTGAAACAACTGTAACGACTGGAATGGCATTAATTGCTGGGGAAATCTCAACTTCGACGTATGTCGACATTCCAAAAGTTGTACGCGAAACAGTTAAAGAGATTGGTTACACACGTGCAAAATATGGCTATGACTACAAAACGATGTCTGTTTTAACTGCGATTGACGAACAATCACCAGATATTGCCCAAGGTGTAGATCGTGCATTAGAATATCGTGATGACGATAATGATGAAGCATTAAATACTGGTGCAGGGGACCAAGGGTTAATGTTTGGATATGCAACAGATGAAACAGATACGTATATGCCACTTCCTATAGATTTATCTCATAAGCTAGCGAAACGCTTAACGGAAGTACGTAAAGATGGTACTTTAGAATATTTAAGACCTGACGGTAAAGTACAAGTAACGGTTGAATACGATGAGGAAAATCATCCGAAGCGTATCGATACGATTGTTATTTCGTCACAACACCATGAAGAAATCGAATTAGAAAAAATCCAAGAGGACCTAAAAAAATATGTGATTTATCCAACAGTAGATGCAAATTTAATTGATGAAGATACAAAGTTCTTTATTAATCCTACAGGACGTTTCGTTATTGGTGGACCACAAGGTGATGCTGGTTTAACAGGTCGTAAAATTATAGTGGATACGTACGGCGGTTATGCGCGTCACGGAGGCGGTGCTTTTTCTGGAAAAGATCCTACAAAGGTAGACCGTTCTGCAGCTTATGCGGCGCGTTATGTTGCTAAAAATATCGTTGCAGCTGGTTTAGCTAAAAAATGTGAAGTTCAAATTGCATATGCGATTGGCGTGGCACAGCCAGTATCTATCGCTATTGATACTTTTGGTACCGGACAAGTTTCAGAAGATAGCTTAATTGAAGCAGTGCGTACGCATTTTGATTTACGCCCAGCGGGTATCATTAAAATGTTAGATTTACAACGCCCAATCTATAAGCAAACTGCTGCATATGGACACTTTGGTCGCAATGATATTAATGTACCATGGGAAAAAACGGACAAAATCGACATTTTAAAAGAAGCGGTGGCTTCTCAAAATTAATGTTTTTTCCATAAACACTCGCGATTTTATTAGCTTTTTTATATAATGAATATAATAAAGCAAATGTAGAAAAGGTAGGTAATTGTTAATGTCACAATTGGATCCAATTCAAATTGGGTTAATCGCTGCGAGTGTCCTTGCACTCTTGTTTCTGATTTTATTTTTGTTTGCGTTACGAAGCAAAAAGAAGGTAAAAGAAACATATTCAAGTCAGTATCAATCCAAAAAAGAAAAATTAAATAATGAACATAAAGAAGAGTTAGAAAAAGCACGAATTGAAAAGAAAAAATCAGATACGCGTCATAAGGAACAATATGACACAATGTTATCTTCTAAAAATCGTGAAATTGATGCATTAAAATTATTCTCAAAAAATGATAGCGAATACATTACAGATATGCGTCTTTTAGGCATTCGAGAACGTCTTGTAAAAGAAAAACGTATTCGTCCAGAAGATATGCATATTATGGCTAACATTTTTATGCCAACAAATGATTTAGAAGATATTACGCGTATTAGCCACCTTGTTTTGACACGTACCGGTTTATATATTATTGATTCAGAGCTACTTAAAGGCCATGTTTATCAAGGTGTTACTCAGAATCAATTCAAAGAAAACCCGATGATGGAACAAGTGTTCAAAACATTAGAGTTAGATGCACAAACACCACAAACTGTAGTGCTTGATCAACAAGAAACAAACCGTACATTAACAGTTGTAGATTATACTTCACAACTTGAAGCAGTAGAAAAATTAGCAACGACGTTACAACAAAAATTAAACCTAAAATATGCACCAACAGCGATATTATATTTTAACCCTAGACATGAAGGGGATATTACAATTTCGAATTACGCACCACAAAGTGGTACAAAAGTACTTGTAGGTCCGACACAACTCGACGAATTCTTCAATAAATTTGTTTTCCATGGTAGAATTCAATATGATGTGAATGATTTACAAGCCATTATGACCGAAATAGAAACATTTAATTAATAGACATCGTTAAAAACCGTTACGGATTCCAGTAACGGTTTTTTGTGTACGCTGATCGATAGCTTCAATGCATAGGCGTATATCCTCGAGCGTTCAAATATTACAAGCTATTATTTTAGTAGCATCTCTTTTTAAGGCAAAATGTGTATGAATGCGTATCCTAAAACATAACACGCAAAACACCCTACGTATTGCGCTAGAAAAAGCAGTGAACATTGTCGCCATTTTTTGTTGTTGATTTGTGTGATCAATTCCAATTGTAGTGTGGAAAAGGTTGTAAAACCCCCTAATGTTCCAACTAAAATGAAAAAATAGATGTCACTTTGTGAGATAAGAACAGGGCTAAGCATACCAAAAACAAAACAACCGATACAGTTAATGATTAAAGTGGCGTATGGAAATGAAGGTCGATAGTTTTGATTAATCAGCGTGGTAATTAAACTTCTCAATAAAGCACCTATACCGCCACCGATCATAATATAAACAAGCGTCAAGGACGATCAACTCCTAACTTAAATCCAAGCCCACAACTAATTACGCCAAGCAAAGCGCTAATAAAAACATAAATAAAGCTTGTTAACCATGCTCCAGCTTGAAAGAGTGAAAATATTTCAAATTGTAAAGTTGAAAAAGTTGTTAAAGCACCGAGACATCCTGTTGTAATGGCCTTTTTTAAATAAGGGTATCGATTAAAAATTCGTAAAGAAAGGGGTGTTAAAAACCCCATAAAAAAAGCACCGATAATATTCGCACAAAGCGTGCCTATCGGTAGCTCATACCAGTACGGAAGAAATGATAATTGATAACGCAATAAAGCGCCAACTGCGCCACCTATAAAGATAAAAAGATATTGCATCTTTTTTCACCTCTAAATAATTCCGAATGTTAATAGTGATGTTAAAATATGAATGATAAGAACAATGAATAAAAGCCAAGGTAATAATTTGGCTGCTTTATGAATCCAACTTTTTCTTTCAGGTAAATGTTTAATAGATTTATCCGCGAAAATGATAGCAAATATTAAGACGATAGCATTAACAAAAATACTTACTACGATAATTTTAACAACAGAATTGAAATGTAAATTCAATAACGGATTCATGGAATTTAAATATAAACTAATAAGTAATAATAGAAATGATAAATAAAAGTATTTTTTTGACTTCGACATGTGTATGCCTCCTTATCGATACATATCATATCATATTTTAAACTATTAAAGAAATGGATACTTTCACTTTGTGTAAGCGTAAATATAGCGTAATGTGAACTAAAAATGATATAACATAGATAAGACAACATACATCTAGGAGGACTTTATGAAAAAATTAAACGTTCAAGTATTTGCAGATGGTGCAGATATTAATCAAATGAAACAAGCTTATAAAAATAAAGAAGTTGATGGATTTACTACAAACCCAAGTTTAATGGCTAAAGCAGGCGTGGAGGATTACACACAATTTGCTAAAGAAGTTGTTGAAGCGATTCCAGACGCGTCTGTATCATTTGAAGTATTCGGCGATGATATGGACACAATGGAAAAAGAAGCAGAAATCATTCAACAGTTTGGGGAAAATATTTTTGTAAAAATCCCTATTGTTAACACTAAAGGGGAATCCATGTTACCTTTAATTGAAAGACTATCAGCAAAAGGTGTAAAACTTAATGTCACGGCAGTTTACACAATCGAACAAGTTAAAGCAATCACTGAAGCTGTGACAGAAGGTGTCGAAACGTATGTATCAGTCTTCGCCGGCCGTATTGCAGATACAGGTGTTGACCCGTTACCATTGATGAAAGCATCAGTTGAAATTACGCATAGCAAAAAAGGTGTACAATTATTATGGGCGAGTTGCCGAGAATTATTCAATGTGATTCAAGCCGATGAGATTGGTGCAGATATTATTACTTGTCCAGCGGATGTGGTTAAAAAAATCCCTAATATCGGTCGAGATATAGAATCACTTTCTGTTGATACTGTAAAAGGCTTCGCTAAAGATATTCAAAGTTCAGGACTTTCTATTTTATAATCGGTAACCCCTGTAAGCATAGTGTTTACAGGGGTTTTTTAGTGTCACTAATGAAATTTAAGCCCAAAAGGTCGTAATGGGAATATTTCATACAATAGGAGAAGATATAATAACTCGTAAATATCTTTAGTAAAGGTATGAACGATAGAATATATAATTTTGGTAGATTTAGCACATTATGATAAAAGATATTTATTATGTCAGAGGCAAAGACTTTATTTTTTTGCCTCTTTTTTTATATTTTGACTAGTTATCTGAGTTTTTGTGTTGTAAAATATTTTAAGAATATAAAATTCTAACATATATATAGGATATGAAATCATGAATTTATATATAGAAAGTAGGGAGTTTATGGGAGAAATAAAAAGTGATCTTGAGAAAACGCAACATGCTTATTTCATGATAAACAGTGCGATTTCAAAATGTTCTAACGTAACAGCACCAGAAAAAGATGAAAGTACAACCGTTAAGGGAAATAAGCATGCCCATGACGCGATAGACAAAATATTAAGTACAAATCAAACTATCACAACATCACTTAATAAAGTGAACACAGCACTTAAAGATGTTGGGGACAGTTTTAATACGATGGACATGATGATAGGTAATGAAATTGCACAGTAATGCTTAATAACATTAAAGCGTGATACATATATCAGAAATAACTGTTGTGTAAATGAATCGAACATATTTAAAGTTAGCATTATAAAACGTGTGATTGCCCATTGAGCTAAGACATATGCATCCATTATTTATTTCAGTGTAGGTGAGAACTTAACATTTAAAAGTATACCTATGATACGTATGAAATGATGAACAGATTTGTAACATCACAAAGAAGTATAGAGATAGAAAAAAGGAGGGGTAATCATGAGTATTGATATGTATTTAGGTAGAGCAAGGAGTCAAGCGTCTAGCGTACACAATTTAAATCAATCAATGAATCAAAATTATAACAGTCTAGAAACAGCAGTTTTTCAATTTATAAATGAAGAAGAATTAAAAGGTAAAGCGTATACATCAGCCAAACAGTTTTTCAGTGCAGTTGTTATCCCTTTAATGACTAGTATGAAAACATTGAATGATTTAATGGAACAAGCTTCTAATACGTTTGTAGAACGTTATACCAATGAAGTAGACACGCAGACTTTAAAAGAATCCGAACTTGAAGAAGACATTAACGAATTAAAACAACGCATCTCACGTTTTGAAGACTTAAACATCGTTTTAAAGAAGCATCTTTCTGATAATCGTAGCGCAATCGAAGGTAACCAACAAATCATCTCAAGTTTGCAACAACAAAAGTATGAGTTAGAAGAAAAACTGAGGAAGTTACGTGCATTTAATCAAGTATCTCCAGAGATATTTAAAGAAGTTGAATCGTTCCATCAGATTATTCAACAAGGGATTGCACAATTACAAAATGGTTGGGATCCGGTCAAACAAGTATTCAATATTCCTTCAGGCAAAGACTTAGAATGGGCAGAAGCGAGTTATGAAAAGTTTTTAAGTGTTGAAATGCAAAAAATCAAAGAAAAAGCTAAAAATGCTAAATTAGATAAACAAGACGGTCAAATCATCAAGGAATACGCAGAAAAACATCCAGATGAAACGATGCAATCATGGTTAAAAAATTACATTATAAATAATAAAGAAAGTATTTTACGTGACTTAGGCCTAGATATTACATCAACACTTTTAGAACAACTTGGGTTACATTCAGTTAGATTAGGTGCCTTTATAAATACAGCAGGCGGACTGAAAGGACCAGAGGGACCTAACTCATTTCGAACAATTGAACGTTCATGGGGAAATATATTTATAAACCATAGTGGAACTTGGGGAAAAATTGGTAAATATGGTTCTAAATCGATAACAGGACTCGGTTTTGGGATCGGAATGTACGACGATCTTTCAGATGGTAGAACAGTCGGTGAAGCATTATCTCATAACACTTTTACTTTAGCAGCAGGTGCGGGGGGAATGGCTTTAGCAGGAATTTTTTTAGGCAGTAATCCTGTCGGATGGGCTGTTTTAGGTAGCTTTGCAGTTGCCACTTTATTTTCATTTGGAGCAAATTTAGCTTACGAAAGTAATTTATTTGGTACGAAAGATAAGGTGGATTGGATAGGTCACAAAATTGATGATGGTATAGATGCTATTAAAACGTCCGCAAACGATGCTGTAGAGCGTGCGAAAGACGTTGGTGACGTTGTCAAAAATATTGGTGACCATATTAATCCTATGGAATGGGCGTGGTAAACATTGCGTTGTGAAATAAAAGTTATTTATAATAACCCTAAATATCGTATCATCAAATACCATAATGAATATTTGATAGTTGATCTTGCAAGTACTTGGTTGGCTTTTATCTTCCCGATGATTAATTGGTTGATACCTAAAAAGTACGCTAAAATTAGTCAAGAAGAGTTCGAAAAATTAACCATTGTACAACCTAATAAAAACAAAGCCTTTTGGCCGACAATGGCAGGAGTGACAATGTGTTCAGTCACATTTAGAAAACATCTACATTTGTTAGACTTTCAATTAGAACAAAGTTTAATAATCACTATATGTGTTATCACATTTCTAGGCATTTTAATATTTTATTTTTATTTAAATAAAAGATTGACAATAGATTATTTTAAAGCACGTAGCCAACATAAAGGAAAAATAATGTTATTTCCCAATTTTAAACATGCTTGTTCTATACTATTGGCGTATATTTGTTTAGCGGGAGTTTCTATACTTTGTTTAACGGCACTTATAACGGTAAAGCCCCAAAACATAATCATATTTGCTCTTTGGATTGTAACGACGATGCTCTTCTTTTTAGCGGGAATGGTTGCAATAGGTTATGAAAAAGTACACGTCATATCTAAAACAGAAGAGGTAGATGATATGGTGAAGAGCGTTAAGACAAGTGATGTTGATTAAAAATAGAGATGATTTTATCAAATGGACGTGGAAATATTGCGTTGTGAATCTAGAGTTATTTATAAAAATCCGAAATACCGAATTATCAAATATCAAAATGAGTATTTGATGGTTAATCTTATGAGTACATGGTTAGCTCTTTTCTTTCCAATGATTAATTGGTTGCTACCTAAAAATTATGCCAAAATTAGTAAAGAAGAGTTTGAAAAATTAACCATTGTACAACCTACTAAAAACAAAGCTTTTTGGTCGACAATGGCGGGAGTGACAATGTTTTCAGTCACATTTAGAAAACATCTACATGTGTTTGATATCCAATTAGAAAAAAGTTTAATAACTATAATCTGCGTCATCTCGTTTTTAAGTATTTTAATTTTTTATTTCTATTTAAACAAAAGATTGACAATAGACTTTTTTGAAACGCGCACAAAGCATAAAGGTAAAATAATGTTATTTCCCAATTTTAAACATGCTTGTTTGTTAGTTTTCTTTTATATCTTTTTGGGAGGGTTTTCAATACTTTGTTTAACGGCACTTATAACAGTAAAGCCTCAAAACATAATTCTATTTATTTGTTGGGTTATGACAACTATGGTCTTTTTTTTAGTTAATATGGCTGCGATTGGTTATGAAAAGGTGCACGTCATATCTAGAACAAAAGAGATAGATGATATGCTAAAGAGTGTTTAGAGCATGTGTATTGTCTAAGAAATATCGATACCCTATCAAATGGATGTGGAGAAGTTGCATTGTGAAACTAGAGTTATTTATAAAAATCCGAAATATCGAATTATCGAATATCAGAATGAATATTTAATGATTGATCTTGTGAGTACATGGCTAGCTTTTATCCTCCCAATGATTAATTGGTTGATACCCAAGAAGTACGCCAAAATTAGTCAAGAAGAGTTCGATAAATTAACCCTTGTGAAACCTACTAAAAACAAAGTATTTTGGCCAACAACAGCTGGAGTTGTAATGGGTTCAGTCACACTCAGAAAATATGGACATGTTTTAGACATTCAATTAGAAAAATCTTTAGTAATTACAATATGTGCCATCTTATTATTAGGAATATTAATTTTTTACTTTTATCTAAATAAAAAATTGACCATTGATTTTTTTGAAGCACGTACAAAACATAAAGGTAAAATAATGTTACTTCCTAACTTTAAACACTTTTGTTTTACACTATTCTTGTATATCGTGTTTGGAGGGTTTTCAATACTTTCTTTTATGATGCTTGTAACGATGGATTTCCAAAATATACTTATATTTATTTTATGGATTATAATGACCATGTTCTTTTTCTTAACAAGTATGTGCGCAATTGGCAATGAAAAGGTATATGTCGTATCTAAAACAAAAGCAGTAGATGACACGGTAAAGAGCGTTTAGACATTTGTATTGTCAAAAAATCGATAATCCTATCAAATGGATGTGGAGAAGTTGCGTTGTGAAACTAGAATTATTTATAAAAATCCGAAGTATCGGATTATTAAATATCAGAATGAGTATTTAATGGTTGATCTTGTGAGTACGTGGTTAGCTTTTTTCTTGCCGATGATTAATTGGTTGATACCCAAGAAGTATGCCAAAATTAGTCAAGAAGAGTTTGAAAAATTAACCCTTGTACAACCTACTAAAAACAAAATTTTTTGGCCGTCAATGGCAGGAGCGACAATGGGTTCATTCACTCTTAGAAAATATGGACATTTGTTAGATATTCAATTAGAAAAAAATTTAGTAATTACGATATGTGCTATCACGTTTCTCGGTATTTTAATCTTTTGTTTCTATTTAAACAAAAGGCTGACAATAGATTATTTTAAAGCACGCACGAAGCATAAAGGTAAAATAATGTTATTTCCTAATTTTAAACATATTTGCTTGCTTTTATTCGCATATATCTTTTCTGTATGTTTCTCATTTCTTTTTTTATCGATGCTTGTAGGAATGAAATCCCAAAATATAATCGTGTATATTTGTTGGTCAATATTAACGCTATTCTTTTTTTTAGCAAATATGTCTTCAATTGGGAATGAAAAGGTGTATGTCATCTCTAAAATAAAGGAGGTGGAAAAATGATTACAATTGGTAGTATTATATATTTAAAAGGCGGATCCCAAAAAATGATGATATTGAATCGTGGTCCTATTTTAGAACAAGAAAATAAAAAAGTTATGTTTGATTATGCTGCTTGCAAATATCCTTTAGGATTGGTAGGCGAAGAGATTTTTTATTTTAATACTGAAAATATAGCACGTGTTGTCTTTGAAGGGTATTCAGATGAAGACGAAATCAGATTCCAAGAGTTATACCAAGATATGTTAAAGAATTTAGATAATGATATTGTGCGAGGCGAAGTAACATCAGATGATTTGAATTTGAAATCATAAAGAGATGAGACCACTATGTTATTTGCACAATTTTCACTAGTGAAAAAGTAAGCCACTTATAGAAACATAAATAAGACCCAAACACTTCGAATTATCACGAAGGTTTGAGTCTCTTTTTTTAATCAATTCAGTTGCGAAACGGGAGGAAATCATGCGCAAGTATTCAATTAAATCGAGTATTGAGAAGCAATTATGGTTTTTAAGTAAAAGAGAAAAAGTATTATTACAGCAACAACTTAGCGCATTGGAAGATGCAACGTTTAAAGCACATTACGTATCAAAAAATCATTTTGTCATTACTTTTTTAAAGCAACATGTATTTAATCAACGGCCGAAATCACAATTACATCTAGTAACCACATTAGTAGGTTTAATGGTGATGAACGTTTTACTTTTAGGTGCGTTTATTACTGGGTTATTGTTATCATTAACATCAATGAAGCACTTACTATCATCTTCATCAACGTTAGATACATCCTATGTTGTTATGATTTTGGTGGCGAGCTTGTTCGTAGGATTGGGTGCGTTATTACTTATGAAGCCTACGAACGCTTGGCTTACGAAGCGACTTTTAGATTATAAGCTAAACAGAGTCGCCCATAAGTAGTTGAGTGAGAAGAATGCATTCTTTCCATTTTTTAGAGCAGAATGTAATTGGAATATCTACAACTACGTGTTGATTGTTAGGGAAGAAGATACGTGTTTGGTTTTTAGATGAAACCATCCCGATAACTTGAGCCATATTAATATACATTTGATGAGGTGCGCGTTTCGCATAAAGCGGACATAACACGATTTGGGGAGTAACAAAAATAGGAATGAACTGCCCGATATTTAACAGCTCGCTTGACAAGTGTTGTTGTGTAGTTAAATCTTTATGATTCGTTTTTAGTAAATCATTCAAAAATTGGTACATACTTATTGATGTATTAATTCTGAAGTTGGAAAATTGTATATCTAACTGGTGCGTCATTGTTTGTGATGTTTTAGCGTATAAAAGGGTATTAAAATGCTGCATATGCTAGAATCCTTTCTAAAGGTGTTGACTGAGGCTTTTTCTTAAAATGGCATAAGTAGTTTTTTTATAATTTTTAACAGTACTGAGAGCACAGTTCATCATTTGATGGATTTCTTTTTGGGTATAGCCGTTTAAATGAAGGGTAAGCCAGAGTTGTTGTTTCGGAGATAATAAATGTGAAATAAAAGATAGTTCTAGAGAAAGATACGAAGAAGATGGCACTTTTTGTGGATGTGAGTCGATATCAAGCGTGTCCAATTTGGCGTATTCTCGTCTTAAAAGGTCTAAAAGATAAAAGTGAAGTTTTGTGCGGATATAAGGATGAAATTGCTTGGAACGTTTAGGGTCAAATTGTTGTTCTAATTCCCATAGACGAATTAATAACATTTGATAATACTCATCATAATTATACTGAATAAAATATTTTTTGAGAAGAAAGTGAATGAATTTTTCATATTTTAAGTACAATGTGTCGAAATTCATAGTAAGCCTCCTTTAATTTGTTGACCGGTCAAATTATTTTTATCAGTTATTATTAATTGTGGCACGTGCATTTTTATGATATTTTTAGATTAAATTCAACGTAAAGACGTTAAAATGAGCAAATGAATGAATAAATGGGTGTTTTCAACGCAGGTTTGACATATTTTTATAAAAAAGGATGGAGAAAATATGGACTACGAACATTTAAATTTAGAACACTTTTTTGCGCGTAATGATGATTTAGACATTATTCGAGACCGTGCCGATTTTGTAATGATTAATAATATGACAAAAGAAATGATGTACCGTGAAGGTGTAACAGAAGGCACTATAGATTTAACAAGATATTATTATAAAAATCGTTCTCAAGCTGTAAGTTTTATTATGATGGATTATTCTCGTGAGAAAGAGTAATGAATTTCTTTACATATTCATTACTTTTTTTTTATGAATTCATGACAAGGTGCAACTTCAATTGTGTTCAGTCGGCTTTGGTGGTAAAATTTGTATTCAAGCGTGAATGTTTAATAGATATATTTCTATTGAAACAACATATTGAAGAGGTGTGTTTATGAGAAAGCACAAAAAAGGTTCCATTATTTCTGTAGTGGTGTTACTCATCGTAACTGCGATTGCAGGGTTTTTATTTTTTTCGATGATTAAAGATCAAATATTCTTTAAATCAGTAGAGCAAGTCGAACGTGTGGAAAGACTAGATGTCACACTTGCTCAGGCGTCCAAAAAACAAATAGATAATTATACAAGCCAACAAGTTTCTAATAAAGATCATACAAATTGGCGTGATGCTTCAGCGACTGAAATTCGTGAGGCGATGGACAGTTCTGATTTTATGGATGATAAAAGACAGAAATATCAATTCTTAGATTTATCGAAATATCAAGGAATTGATGAGAATCGTATTAAACGTATGTTAATTAACCATCCGACTTTACTCAATCATACGGAAGATTTTTTAGATGCTGCTAAAGCAAAACAAGTTAACGAAGTATATTTGATTTCACACGCATTGCTTGAAACGGGTTCTGTAGCTTCTGAACTATCAAAAGGTGTAGAAATTGATGGAAAAAAATATTACAACTTCTATGGTGTAGGTGCACTGGATGAAGATCCGATTAAAACAGGTGCTGCATATGCTAAGAAAAAAGGATGGGATACTCCAGAAAAAGCCATTTATGGAGGTGCGGAGTTTATCCACGATCATTATTTAAAAAATCCTAAACAAAATACGCTTTATAGTATGAGATGGAATCCTAAAAATCCAGGAGAACATCAATATGCGACAGATATTAATTGGGCAAAAAGCAATGCAACGATTATGGCTGACTTCTATAAAGATATGAAAACTGAAGGAAAATACTTTAATTGGTATGTATATAAAGACGATATCAAACATCGTGACGGCAAAAATCATGAATAAATAATAAAACGACTTTCAAATTTATTTGAAAGTCGTTTTTTGATGAATTGTGTTACTCTGCATTGTTCTTTCGTCCAAAGAAGAAGAACATTATGAAAGCAGTGATAAGTACTTTTAAAATACGTTTGAGCAATATGCTCACCTCTTTAGTATTTAAGTAATGTCTGAGCTTATTTTAACATGAATGTGAACCTGTTAAAAAGTTAGAACGATAGGGAATTATAAAGGGTGATTTAGGGTAGAAATAAGAGAACAGTTGGAGAAAGGGTGAATAACATGAAGGTAGCAATCATAGGGATGGGGACTGCAGGCGTTAGCGTATTAAGGCATTTAGTAAAGTTTAAGAAATTTAAAAAATTAGAAGTGGATGTATATGATAATGCACGAAATATGGGACAAGGGAAGCCGTTTCAAGATGATAGTGAAGATTTATTAACGAATGTTCCTGTTGATATGATTTCTTTAAATCAAGATAACCTTAATGAGTTTAAAGAATGGTATGAAGCACAACAACAATTTGATTATGGTAAAAATGTTGAATATTTGCCACGTTTTGTCTTTGGCCATTATATGAAAAGTCAATTAGAGACATTTAACAGTACTTATGAAAATCTCAACATTATTAATGAAGAAGTGACACATATGTACATAGAAGAAGCAAGCAACCAAATTCTTCTACAATCGATTAATGTGTGTACGGAAAATGACATTACTTCTTGTAAAAAATATGACTACGTTTTCTTAACTATTGGTACGATGAGTTATAATGATCCGTATCAACTTAAAGGTACAACAAATTATATTCAATCACCATACCCAGCCAATCGCACCCTTGAAGAAGTCCGAGAAGATGATGACATCGCCATTATAGGAAGCGGACTTGCAAGTTTAGATGTAATTCGATATATCGTCAATCATCATAAAAAGAAACCGATAGTAGTGGCAAGTCGTAGTGGTAAAATGCCTAGTGTACGTGGGGAAATGATAGAGATAACATTAAAGCATGTGACCCCTGAAAACTTTGATGACTTAAAGCAACGCCATATGGGGTTTGTACCGCTAGAAAATGCGATTGCTTTATTTAAACAAGAATGTGAAGATTATCAAATTCCATTACAAAAATTACTGAAACGCAGAAAATATGACCCTATACGTGATTTGAATTATGATTTGAATCATCCTGAAGCAGTCGGAACATTGCAAAGTTTGTTAGAAGCAATTAAGGAAAATATGGATTGGATATGGAATAGCTTTAGTAGGGAAGATCAAGAGCGGTTCATTCATAAATACCAAAGATATATAGTAGAAAATTCGAATCCTATGCCGCAAGAAACTGCTAAATTAGTAGTTAAAGAAATTAAAGATGGCAACATAAAAGTGCTTTCCGGACTAGAAAGTGTCCGCCATTATTACGGGAAATTTCGACTTGGATTTAAACAAAGTGATGAAGAAATCAAAGTGAATGTTGTCATTAATGCTACAGGATCTAAAAAGCATTTGGCTCAATTAGATGACGACGATGCATTATTGTTAGATATTGCAAATCGTCAAATCGTGCAACCGCACCCAATGGGGGGCATTCAAATAGTACCAACTACCAATGAAGTGATCAGTCCATTATATGGCACGTTAAACAATTTGAGAGCGATAGGTCAAACGACGAATGGTGTAAACTATCATCGAAATGGCGTACCTGCAATTGTGCAGCAAGCGGTACGATCAGTTGAAAATCTTTACGAAACGTTAAAAGCTTTGAAAACGTTAGAAAAAGAGCGTGACAAATCTGAAAAAACGAATAAAGATAAGTACAAAAAGAAAGATAAAGATAAAAAGAAAAAAGACAAGAAAAAGAAAAATAAGAAAAATAAAAAGTAATATCTCAATATAACTATGTCAATTCTTTGTAAATTTAAAAAAGTTAAGCTAATATAGACTCAAGTACTTATTTTAAAGTGCTTGAGTATCTTTTTATCTCAATAACAATTTCATAACGTATTCTTTCGGGGCTGGGTGAAATTCCCAACCGGCAGTAAAGCAAGCCTGCGACCCGTAGTTATTTAACTACGGCTGATCTAGTGAAAATCTAGAGCCGACAGTGAAAGTCTGGATGGGAGGAAGAATAACGGTGACAAACATAAAATAGCATTTATTTTATGTTTATTTGCTGATGACTAAATAAGGCATGTATGTCTTATTTATATTGATATAACCTCCACTCGAAGCGACAATCGGGTGGTTTTTTTTGAGGTGAAAGATTGACGAATTATTTAGATAAAGCGATAACTTTAGCTGAAATGGTAGAAGGCCAAACGAGTTGCAACCCCCCAGTTGGCGCGATTATCGTTAAAGATGGTCGCATTATAGGTATGGGGGCACATTTAAAACAAGGTGAGCGCCATGCTGAAATTCAAGCAATTGATATGGCAGGTGCTGAACATGTCGAAGGTTCAACGATGTATGTTTCACTTGAGCCATGTTCACATTTTGGTAAAACACCCCCATGTGCAAAGCGAATTATAGAAACAGGGATTGCTCGCGTCATATATGCAGCGAGGGATGTCACTTTACCAGCTACAGGACATCGTATGATGGAAGAAGCAGGTGTTAAAGTAGATTATCGACCGCATCCAAGAAGTGAGCGCCTGTATCAACCTTTTTTTGAAAGTAAAAAAAGTGAAACACCTATTGTGACAGTTAAAGTGAGCGCGAGTATAGATGGCAAACAAGCTACGGATCATAACGAAAGTCAATGGATTACAAATCCTGATGTCAAAACGGATGTTTTTCAACTCAGACATCATCATGATGCGATTATAACGGGCTCTGGCACGTTACATAGTGATAATCCAAGTTTGACTGTACGCCGAGAAAATGGTCATCATCCGACGCGTGTCATACTTTCTCGAAGTGGGAAAATACAATGGGACGCTCAGTTGTTTCACGACCATCAAGCACCCATATTTATATATACAGAAAACGCACAACTTCAAACATCTCTTTCACATGTAGAAATTGTTTATCTTGAAAGGTGTGAAGTGAGTGCGATTTTAAAAGATTTATACCAAAAAGGGTTTGGACGTGTTCTTGTCGAAGCAGGTCCTAATGTAACCTCACAATTTTTATCATCTAATATGATAACCCATTTTATTTTATATTTAGCCCCGAAATTAATAGGTGGACAAGGTTTAAACCAGTTTTATCAAACTGATGAAATTAAGAAGTTAAACCACCTCCATCAATTTGAAATTGTTGAGACATCATTAATAGATACGAATGTGAAAATACACATGAAAAGGAAGTGACAACATGTTCACAGGTATCATTGAAGAAGTCGGAACAATTCAATTTATCCGCAAACGCAATCCTACAACACAACTGACTATTGCATGCTCTAAAATTTTGAATGATATGTCAGTTGGAGACTCCATTAGTGTTAATGGCACATGTTTAACTGTAACTTCATTCGATGAGAATAGCTTTAACGTTGACGTTATTTTAGGTACAGAAAATAAAACCTATTTAGGACAATTGAAAACTGGAGATCAAGTGAATCTTGAACGAGCATTACTTGCAACAGGCCGATTAGGGGGCCATTTTGTTCAAGGTCATGTTGATAATAAAGGTGTCATTACACGTGTACAGCAATCCGCAAATGAATGGATTTATACAATTGATGCACCTAAGTCTATTTTGGCACAAATGATTCCACAAGGTTCTATTGCTGTAGATGGTATTAGTTTGACTGTGTTTGAAAAAAATACTTCAAGTTTTGAAATTCATTTAATTCCTGAAACGCGTCAGGCTACGACTTTATCATCGAAAAAACAAGGTGATGTTGTTCATCTTGAAACAGATATGTTATTTAAATATGTCCAAGCGCTCAATACGAATAAACAAGAACTAGCTATGGAAGACTTAATTAATGCTGGTTTCTAATGGAGGAATAAGGATGGAATTTGATTCAATTGAAAGTGCCTTAGTTGCGCTAAAAAGGGGTGAACCTATTGTCGTCTTAGATGATGAAAATCGTGAAAATGAAGGTGACCTCGTTGCAATAACAGAATGGATGCAAGATGATACCATTAATTTTATGGCTAAATATGGCCGCGGATTGATTTGTGCACCGATATCTAAAGGGATAGCTGAACAGGTCGGGCTGTCACCAATGGTATCAACAAATACTGACCCACACGGCACTGCATTTACAGCGAGTATTGATCATATATCTGCTACGACAGGTATCAGTGCTTTTGAACGGACGCAAACGATTCGTGCATTAATTCAAGAAGATGTTGATGCCAAGTCATTTAATCAACCTGGACACGTCTTTCCTTTAATTGCACAAGATAATGGCGTGCTAGCACGTCGTGGCCATACGGAAGCTGCAATTGATTTAGCACTGTTAACAGGGGCAAAACCAGCCGGTGTCATTTGTGAAATTATGAATGAAGATGGCACGATGGCACGAGGTGAAGCGCTAAACGCGTTTAAATATAAGCATCAATTAAAAATGATTACGATTGAAGCACTCGTAGCTTATATTAAAGTGAACCGAAAACTCATTAAACAAGAAGCTAAAGTCAAATTACCGACGCGCTACGGTGCGTTTGATATGATTGGCTTTACTTCAAAATTCGATGGTCAAGAGCACCTTGCCATTATTAAAGGAGAAATTCAACCTGAAATGAACGTCCGTATTCATTCAGCTTGTGTCACAGGCGATATTTTTCATAGTGAACGGTGTGATTGCGGTGAACAACTTGAAAACGCAATGAAATACATTCAAGAAAATGACGGTATCATTCTTTATTTGCCTCAAGAAGGTAGAGGCATAGGGTTGATGAATAAACTAAAAGCTTATGAACTTATTGAGCAAGGCTATAATACCATTACTGCAAATGAAGCTTTAGGCTTTGACCCTGATTTAAGAGATTATGATATTGCAGCACAAATTTTAAAATATTTAGGTGTAACGTCTGTTAAATTACTAAGTAATAACCCAGATAAGTTTCAAGGTTTAAAACAATATCAAATTGATATTAAAGAGAGAATACCTCTCATTACTAGCGAGAATAAGAACAACCATGATTATTTAAAAGTTAAAAAAACACAAATGGGACATTTAATTTAAATTAATTTTAGGAGGAAATATAATGAAATTCGAAGGACAATTAATTGGTAAAGGTTTAAAAATTGGAATTGTAGTGAGTCGCTTTAATGATTTAATTACGGGGCGTCTTGTGGACGGAGCATTCGATGCATTGATACGTCATCAAGTTGGAGAAGAAGATATTGATATTGCATATGTACCTGGTGCATTTGAATTACCACTTGTAGCAAAAAAAATGGCGCAAACGGGCAAGTATGATGCGATTATTACGCTAGGATGTGTAATAAGAGGGGCAACATCTCACTATGATTACGTATGTAATGAGTCGGCAAAAGGCATTTCTAAGGCAAGTGAAGATACTGGAATTCCAGTAATTTATGGTGTGCTAACGACAGAAAATATCGAGCAAGCCATTGAACGCGCAGGTACAAAAGCGGGCAATAAAGGCTCTGACGTAGCAGTAAGCGCTATTGAAATGGCGAATTTACTTAAGTCAATTCAATAATGTGAAAAGGGGGGTGGGACATATTGATGTCCCACCCCTTAATTATTACTATAATATTTTGATACAACGCTGTTGCTGTGCATTTGATTCAGTAGCTGTTGTAGATTTTGGTTGCTTATTTTTCTTTTTAAGTGTAAGAGTAAATAAAGTTGTAAACAGTGCAATACCGCCAAAAATTGCCAGTCTTTTAGGTTTAGCGAACTCTTTAAAGGCTAACGTTAAGTTTTGTGGGCGTTCAGCTAAACGACGCATAAAGTAGCCAAACCAATCGTCGCCATAAGGGACGTAAATTGTAAAGTGATAGCCTTCATTTGCGATTTGCTCTGCCAGTTCAGTTCTGAAACCATAAAGCATTTGGAATTCAAACTTAGATTTATCAATCTGATGTTCCTCAACAAAAGCTTTCACATGGTTGATAACATGATGATCATGTGTCGCAATAGAAGTGAAATTGTCTGTATTTAGTAAACGTTTTTCGATTAATCTTATGTAATTTTGATCAATTTCTTCTTTAGTTTGGTAGGCAATATGTGGTGACTCTTTATAAGCGCCTTTGACTAAGCGTAAACGTAAGTCAGGATATTTATCGAGGAGGACATCTGCTTTAAATAAGTAAGCTTGAATGACCGTACCTACATTTGTAAATTCACTTTTTAAACGATCGAGTGTTTGTGTGACATCAAATAGGCTTTCATATTTTTCAGTGTCAAAATTGATGTGCATATTATTATAAGATTTTGCTGTTTTGACGATTTCATAGACATTTTCGTACGCTAATGCACGATCAAATTCAATGCCTAGTTGGCTTAATTTAATAGACATGTGCGCGTTAAGTCGGTTGTCATATAGCACTTTCATTACTTCTAAAATTTCATTTTTCGCATCAATGGCTTCTTGTCGAGTGTGGACGAATTCCCCAAGTATATCGACGGTACCAGCGATGTTTTTATCATTTAATCGCTTAATCGTTCGAACAATATCTGGAAGTTGATTACCTGCCACGACTTTGTTTGCACCAAGAGAAGGTCCGACTTTTTTTGCAGTCGTATTTAAAAAGGCATTATTAGATAAAGCCATAAAAAAATTCTTAACTAAACCCATGTTGTTATTCCTCCCATATCACTGTATTGCTGATAATGATAGTGTATCACGATTATATATAGGAGAAAACGGTTTCAACTAAAGTTTTTAGAATTTAGTGAAAAGAATATCATTTTTGTACATTTTAGCCCGTTTATTTAGAAATTTGTATGCTAGCATCAATTGGATCTTGAATCATTGCAGAGAAAACAGGAATGTTAAAAATGATAAAGAAACTGATGACACATTTCAAAATGAATTTCATAAAAGGCTCCTTTATAGATATGTCTTACTTCAAACTTAGCACATGTTTATAAAGTAGATACTAAGATGTTGTAAATTATACTTAAATGTACTTTGCCCGAGCACTTTTTATTAATTATTTGTAAATCGTAGACTCAAATCTTAACGGTAATTTTAAATTTAAAGTGTTGTTTACATGATAAAATGACATTAAGCACACTAAAGGGAGTCTTGTTAAATGTTTAGAGATTTAGTCTTTTATACTTTGGGAACTGAGCTTGATACATTTGCTCAATACTTTATTTTTGAACTTATTTTGTTAGTTGTACTTGGGTTAGCAATTGTTTTACTAACGAAAAAGTTATGGATTGCTGTTGTTGTTATTCTTGCTTTAAATGTAATTGACGCAGCTATCATAGGTAACTTTAATGCTACACAAGGCCAAGGGTCATTGATTGGTCAATTTTTCTTAATGTTAGTTGCGAAATTTTTCCCAACCTTCTATGAAATTTTACTCGTAGTATTAATTTCTCGAGTGCCGATGATACGCAAAAAGTTTCATCTCGCTTAATCGTCATGATGTAAAACAAAAGAATACGAAACATAAATGATGATTTATCATTTTAATGCATGTTTGAAAACTGAGTCTTTTAATTTCAAACGTGCGTTTTTTATATTTGTTAGCGCATTGCGCCTAGAATTGATAAGATAAAATAAAGGATTTCAGATATAGGAAGGAACATGCAATATGTGGAAATGGGAAACAGAAACTGAAGCAAAAGGTGTTATTGTCATTATACATAACATGTTAGAACATACTGGACGTTACGCCTATGTGATTACGCATTTACGCAGAAATGGTTACCATGTCATCATGGGTGATTTGCCAGGACAAGGTCAAAGTTCGAGAACTAAAAAAGGACATTTTGAAAGCTTTGATGTGTATCAAGAACGCGTCTTGGAATGGATGCAGATTGCTGAGGAATATCATTTACCGACATTTATTATTGGTGTGGGCTTAGGCGGTCTCATTGCTGTAAATCTTTTAGAAAAAGTTGATTTATCTATCGAAGGTTTAGTGCTTTTATCACCATTGTTTGCTTTTCATGCTTCAACACAAGCACGTAAGCATGCTTTGACTTCACATGTCGGGGATGTTTCAAAAAGTGCGAAATTTGAACTAGGTATAGACATAGAAAAGTTAACATCTTATCCTGAAGTGCAAGAAGAGACGATGAATGACGCCCTAATGCTAAAAAAAGTAAGCTATCATTGGTATAAACAAGTGGCACAATCTATGAAAAAAACCATGGAACATATCGATAAAATGAAAACGTATCCTATGTGTGTGATGTATGGTACTGAAGATACAGTTTCGGACGTGCAAATGACGCAACAATTTATACATCGTCGCATGGGACAAGAATTATATTACAAGTCGTGGACTGGTTTAGTTCATGAAATTCATAATGAGCCTGAGCGTGAAGCCGTGATGCGGTATGTTTTAAGTTTTTTAAACAATCGCATCTATACTGCAGGTTTTGTAGTTGAAGATCAAGAAACGATAGATAAGTAGATGTAGTAAAATACTACACTAAATATTGCAAAACAAGTGAAAGCATGATAAATTAATAATGTGAAAAAAATCACAATATAAACAAAAATTTTAAGTACTTCATCGATAGGAGCGGTTCAGTATGACAAAGAAAAGTAATAAAGTAGTATTAGTTGGTAATGGTGCTGTAGGTGCGAGTTATGCATTTACAATGGTCAGTCAAGGGATAGCAGATGAGTTAGCTATCATTGATATCAATGAAGATAAAGTACTTGGTGATGTGTTAGATTTAAACCATGGTGCACCTTACGCAATGTCTCCTGTAAAAGTAAAGGCAGGTAAGTACGAAGAATGTGGCGACGCTGACTTAATTGTTATTTGTGCAGGCGCACCTCAAAAAGTAGGGGAAACGCGTCTGGATTTAGTTGAGAAGAATGCCAAAATTTATAAAGACATTATTACTTCAATTATGGATAGTGGTTTTGATGGTATCTTCTTGATTGCAGCGAACCCTGTAGATATTCTCACATATGTAACGTTAAAATATTCAGGTTTACCTAAACATAAAGTTATTGGTTCAGGTACGATTTTAGATACAGCACGTTTTAAACATTTATTAAGTGAAGCATTTGATGTAGCACCGAATAGTGTTCATGCTAGCATTATTGGGGAGCATGGAGATTCAGAAGTGCCAGTATGGTCAAGCGCTACTGTTGCGGGTGTTTCACTATATGATGCATTAAAAAATAATCCAGAAAAAAGTCACTTAATTGAAGATATTTACGTACAAACACGTGATGCAGCATACGAAATTATTAAAGCCAAAGGTGCAACTTACTACGGAGTTGCAATGGGATTGATGCATATTTCTAAAGCAATCTTACGCAATCAAAATGTAGTATTAACCGTTTCAAGTTATTTAGAAGGTGAATATGGACACGAAGGTGTTTATACAGGAGTACCAACTGTTGTTAACGGCGAAGGAGCGGTTCGTGTTATTGAAACGCCACTTAATGAAGAAGAAACAGAAAAATTTGCAAAATCTGTTAAAGTTTTAAAAGATATGCAAGATTCAATTGATTACTTATTTGAAAAATAATTCCCGATACTAATTGTTAAATTTTAGTGTTACATGCATTACTTGTTGAAAGAACTAAATGATTAAACTTCTAAAAAATAGGGTAATGATGTCATAATAATATAAAAGGATAACAGGTTAATCTATAATGGGGGCTTAATCATGTCAAACAAACCGAAATATGAAGTTAGTGATATCGTTCTTTTAGACAATTTACAAAAAGAAGTCGAATGTATTTTTGATGAAATTGAAAAACAGTATGGCCTGTCTAAAGAAGAATTTTTAATTCTATTGACGCTATGGGATAAAGGTTCGATGGCATTGAAAGAGATGGATCAATACGTTAAAGTTAAAGCATATAAACGTACGCGAACATTTAACAATTTAGTTGAAAAGAAATGGATTATAAAAGAAAGACCTTCAGACGATGAACGTACCGTCATCATTCATTTTAATGAGGACAAAGTACAAGATAAACAAGAATTGATTAATTTCACATGTACGCAAATAGAGGCGCGTCAAGAAAGCTTAAAACGTCAACTCGACTCTATTATTAATGGTTGTAAGTTATAACAGTGTAGTTTAAAAGATTAACAATTGATTTTCGTTTTATATTACTTAATATAAGAGCCAGGGCACTATGATGTCCTGGCTTGTTTTTGTGGTTCTTCATTTTTTATGGTGGGATGACATAAGTCATCCTGCTTTTTTGTAAGAAAATAGCGCAAATGCCTCAATAATTTTAAGTGACCAAAGAAAAAAGCAACCCCACTCTTCAATAGTGAAATTGCTTAAATAGATTGCGTACCGAGTCGAGACTCCCGAGGCATAGAGCCGAAACCGAAAATCCGGGAGAGATACAGAAATCACATAACATTGATTTCGTAGTATCTCCCCCGCAACTATGCCTAGGGGCTGGGACAACGAAATCAAATAGATTTCTGTCCCGCATTTAATGAGAGAATAACAGTTAAAAAGTCACAGTAGCTGTCTGGATTGAAACTTCGCTTACTAGCTCCTTTCAATCCTAGTCAGCCTTGTGGGGGTGGGACAACGAAATCAAATAGATTTCTGTCCCACTCCCAGTCATAGACTGCGTTGAAAAGGAACACCTGCTTACTTATGTTCGCATGTGTACTGAACACGTATATCATTACATTCAAACGTGTTCATTCAGAGGTAAGGCGCCTGGGAAAGCGAGATTCGAAGAAGCAATTGGAAGTTTGCGGCTTAATTATTATAGATACATAACCACCATATAAAGTGTACAGTCGTTTTTGTTTAGTTGTTCTGTAACTATAATGCTTCACATATATCGACATGTTAAGGCTACCTTTTTTCTATGCCGATAATATATGGAGGATTGTTTTGTTGATTGATAAATTCATATTTTAATATATGAGCCTGTTGTTGATCAAAGTTTATAAAATATTCCATTAAGGTTTGGCTTTCTTCAAACCCTTCTGGATGACCTGGATAAACTGCGAGTACGATAATGCCATCTGTTCTTAACAATTTGAAAATTTTCTCAATGGCTTGAATGGTGTTTTCCGCAGTGGTCACTATAGATTTATCTCCTTTAGGTAAATAACCTAAATTAAAAAGAGCAGCATCAATGTGTTGGCGATGTACTGTATTGATATTATCGGTTACTGTTTCATGACCAGTTTGTAAAAGCGTAACATTGGTAAAATCTTTAATTTTATCTTGCGTATTTTCGATAGCTTGTTGTTGAATGTCACAAGCATAGACGTGACCATTTGGAACAGCTTCAGCTAGAAAAAGCGTGTCATGTCCATTGCCGCATGTTGCGTCTATAACAACGCTCTCTTCATTGATATGTGACGTAATTAAAGATTTGGCGAAAGGGAGGATGCGTTGTACTTTCATGAAAAAGTCGCCCTTTGTAATGTATATTTTTTGCCTTGCATAGAGCCTCTTTTTTCAAGCTCTTTATCGATATCATTTAAAACTTCCCATTTATTAACGCTCCACATCGGACCTACTAACAAGTCGATAGGACCATCACCAGTGATACGATGTACAATCATAGATGGAGGCAATAGTTCGAGTTGATCGCAAACCAAATTAATATATTGTTCTTTCGTCATGAATTCAAGCAATCCTTTTTCATATTGCTTTACCATCGGTGTTCCTTTAAGTAAATGGAGCAAATGAATTTTGATGCCTTGAACATCCATTTGTGCCACAGTTTGTGCAGTCTCCATCATCATTTGATAATTTTCTCCGGGTAATCCATTAATAATGTGTGTACATACATTGATATTATACTTTCTCAATTTTTGAACACCTTCATAATAACAAGCCATATCATGCGCACGATTAATAAGGTCAGAGGTTTCTTGGTGTATCGTTTGTAAACCAAGTTCTACCCATAAGTAGGTACGTTCGTTCAATTCTGCTAAATAGTCCACAACATCATCTGGTAAACAATCAGGGCGCGTTCCAATGGATAAACCAATGACACCATCTTCGCTTAAAGCAGCTTCAAATTTTTCGCGCAATACTTCTACAGGTGCATGGGTATTTGTAAAAGCTTGGAAATAAGCAATATATTGACCTTCATGCCATTTTTCATGCATTTGATTTTTAATTTTTTTGAATTGAACGTTAATCGCATCTGCACGATTACCAGCAAAGTCACCACTTCCGGCAGCCGAACAAAATGTGCAACCTCCGTATGCGGCAGTGCCATCTCGGTTTGGGCAGTCAAAACCACCATCTAATGCAACTTTAAATATTTTTTGACCAAAACGATTTTTAAGATGATAATTTAAAGTGTGGTATCGTTTGTCTTCAAAAGCATAGGGGAAATATTTGCCCATGTGTTGCAACTTCCTTTCTTTAATTCAATGTATTTCAAGATTTTAACATATTTTAACGATGACGTGTTATAGTGAATGAATATAGAGAAATAATTAAAGAGGTGTCGAACATATGAAAATGCCGAAAGAAATATGGTGGCTCGTGATTGGAATGGCAATTAACATCACAGGTGCCAGTTTTTTATGGCCGCTCAACACCATTTATATGAATGAGGTACTTGGTAAATCGTTAAGTACTGCGGGTGTTGTTTTGATGGTAAATGCTTTTGGTATGGTCGCTGGAAATTTAATCGGAGGTACATTGTTTGATCGTTTAGGTGGGTATCGCACGATAATGTTAGGAACATGGATCAGTTTATTTGCAACAGCAGGATTAAACTTTTTTCATGGTTGGCCTTGGTATCCACTATGGCTTGTTATTTTAGGTTTCGGTGGCGGAATGATTGTCCCAGCGATTTATGCAATGGCGGGGGCGGTATGGCCTAGAGGTGGGCGTCAAACGTTTAATGCGATTTATTTAGCACAAAATATTGGTGTTGCTGTCGGGGCAGCTCTAAGTGGATTTGTTGCGGAAATGAGTTTTAATTATATCTTTCTCGCTAATTTAATGATGTATGTTGCGTTTTTCCTTATTGCTTTATTTAATTTTAAAATGGAGTATCATGCAACAGTGAAAACAGCTGAGACGATTGAAGGTATGACACATGTGCAAAATAAAAAACATTTTACAGCATTAATGCTCATTTGTGTCATGTTTGCGATATGTTGGATTGCTTATGTACAGTGGCAAACTACAATTGCATCATTCACTCAAGAAATTGGCATCTCGATGAGCCAGTATAGTTTGCTATGGACAGTCAATGGTGCGCTTATTTTACTCGGCCAACCTTTAAT
Source organism: Staphylococcus ratti (assembly GCF_020883535.1). Taxonomy (NCBI): domain Bacteria; kingdom Bacillati; phylum Bacillota; class Bacilli; order Caryophanales; family Staphylococcaceae; genus Staphylococcus; species Staphylococcus ratti. The sequence goes on from NZ_CP086654.1 coordinate 964,825, forward strand.
TTTACCGATTATCCAACTGCTTAAAGGACAATTGAAAAAGCAACTTTATGTTGGTGTCTTTGTTTTTATCGTTTCCTTTTTTGTGACAAGTTTTGCTGAAAGCTTTTCAATGTTTGTCGTAGGTATGGTCATTATGACTTTTGCAGAAATGTTTGTTTGGCCGGCAGTTCCTACAATCGCAAATGCGCTTTCTCCAAAAGGAAGAGAGGGCGTTTATCAAGGCATCGTTAACTCAGCATCTACTGTAGGTAAAGCATTCGGACCACTGATAGGAGGCATACTTGTAGATATATTTAATATGCAAGTTATGTTTTTATTTATGATTGGTTTATTGTTCGTATCAATAGGTTTTCTGTCGATTTTCGACCGACGAATTGATAAAAAAATGCTTTATCGCTAAGTTATCTTATAAACTTGCATAAAATCTTTAAATTTCATATGATAGTAATGAATATACTGTGTGACTATAAAACACAACAACATGGGTTTGTCGCATTTTTGAAAGGTGACAAGTCAAGGAGTAGTAACTTTTTCATATTTCTAAAGAGAGTTAGTGGTGGTGCAAACTAACGTAATATAAGAAGTGAACTTGCCGACATTATAATTCAATTCGATGACATCTCAATCCATTATGTAATGAAGTGCACTAAAGTGAACCAGGGTGGTACCGCGGCAAAAGTCGTCCCTGCTTAAACATAATTGAATTGGGATGTTTTTTAAATTAGGAGGAAAACTTGTGAATTACAATCATCAAGAAATTGAAAAAAAGTGGCAGAATTATTGGCTAGAAAATAAAACATTTAAAACGAAAGATAACTTAGGTCAAAAGAAATTTTATGCGCTTGACATGTTTCCGTATCCTTCTGGTGCAGGACTACATGTAGGGCATCCAGAAGGGTATACTGCTACAGATATCGTATCACGATATAAACGTATGCAAGGATATAACGTTCTTCACCCGATGGGATGGGATGCTTTCGGCTTGCCAGCAGAGCAATATGCTTTAGATACGGGTAATAGTCCAGCTGAGTTCACTAAGAGAAATATTCAAACTTTTAAACGTCAAATTCAAGAATTAGGCTTTAGTTATGATTGGGATCGTGAAGTAAGTACAACAGATCCAGAATATTACAAATGGACGCAATGGATATTTATTCAACTGTATAAAAAAGGTCTTGCTTATATTGATGAAGTGCCAGTTAACTGGTGTGAAGCGTTAGGTACAGTTTTATCTAATGAAGAAGTGGTTGATGGGGTATCTGAACGTGGTGGACACCCAGTTGTGCGTCGTCCAATGAAACAATGGGTTTTAAAAATTACAGCTTATGCAGACCGTCTTTTAGAAGATTTGGACGATTTAGATTGGCCTGAATCTCTTAAAGATATGCAACGCAATTGGATTGGACGTTCTGAAGGTGCAAAAGTGAATTTCAACTTGGAGCAATCAGATGCAACCATTGAAGTATTTACTACACGTCCAGATACAATTTACGGCGCAACATTTTTAGTATTGAGCCCTGAACATGCCTTAGTAGATGAAATTACTACCGAAGCACAAAAAGAGAAAATTAAAGTTTATCAAACGGAAGCGGCTAAAAAATCAGATTTAGAGCGTACGGATCTTGCGAAAGAAAAATCGGGCGTCTTTACTGGTGCTTATGCGATTCATCCTTTATCTGGTGAACGTATCCCTATTTGGATTGCTGACTATGTGCTTTCTACGTATGGAACAGGTGCAGTCATGGCTGTTCCTGGTCATGATGAGCGTGACTATGAATTTGCAGAAGTGTTCAATTTGCCAGTTCAACATGTTATTGAAGGTGACTTGACGAATGGCGTCTTTACTGGAGACGGTACACATATTCATTCCAACGAATTAAATGGGTTAAATAATACAGAAGCCATTGCCAAAGCAATTGAAATTTTAGAATCAAAAGGATGCGGCGAAAAGAAAGTAAATTATAAATTGCGTGATTGGCTCTTTAGTCGTCAGCGTTATTGGGGAGAGCCAATTCCAATCATACATTGGGAAAATGGCACGGTGACAACAGTTCCAGAAAATGAATTACCGCTATTGTTACCTAAGACGGATGAAATTAAGCCATCAGGCACTGGCGAATCACCATTAGCGAATATAGACGATTTCGTAAATGTGACTGATCCTGAAACGGGCATGAAAGGACGTCGCGAAACGAACACGATGCCGCAATGGGCAGGAAGTTGTTGGTACTACTTGCGTTACATCGATCCTAATAATGATCAAATGCTTGCAGATCCAGAAAAGTTAAAGCATTGGTTGCCTGTTGATTTATATATTGGTGGCGTAGAACACGCTGTGTTACATTTATTGTACGCTCGCTTCTGGCACAAAGTGCTTTATGATATTGGTGTAGTTCCTACAAAAGAACCATTCCAAAAGTTATTCAACCAAGGCATGATTCTTGGTGAAGGTAACGAAAAAATGAGTAAATCTAAAGGTAATGTAGTCAATCCTGATGATATTGTGGCGTCACATGGTGCTGACACATTACGATTGTATGAAATGTTTATGGGACCTCTAGATGCTTCGATTGCTTGGAGTGAAAATGGCTTGGATGGTTCACGCCGCTTTTTAGACCGTGTATGGCGTTTGCTTGTGACTGAAGCTCATACGTTAAGTGCGAAAGTGGTTGATGAAGAAACACCTGAATTGCAAAAATCGTATCATCAAACAGTTAAGAAAGTAACTGAGGATTTTGAAACATTAAACTTCAATACGGCGATCAGTCAATTAATGGTTTTCATAAATGACTGTTACAAAGCGGAAAAAATCAATAAGTCTTTTGTAGAAGGCTTTGTGAAAATGTTAGCGCCAATTGCGCCACATATCGGTGAAGAATTGTGGTCAATTCTTGGTCACGAAAGCACAATCACATATCAACCATGGCCAAGTTACGATGAAAAGTTACTTGAAGGGGATACAGTTGAAATAGTAGTTCAAGTAAATGGTAAAGTACGTGCCAAATTAGAAATTGCTAAAAATGCTTCTAAAGAAGAAATGGAACACTTTGCGCTTGAAAACGACAATATTAAGCAAGCAATTGAAGGCAAAGATATTAAAAAAGTAATTGCTGTACCACAAAAGTTAGTAAATATCGTTGCCAAATAATAAATGAAAGGATGTTTCAAAAATGAAGGAAATAACTACAGAGGAATTAAAATCTTTGTTATTGAGTCATGATCGTGTCAATGTGGTAGACGTACGTGAGGACGAAGAAGTTGAGATGGGTATGATTCCCGATGCGAAACATATACCTATGAATGAAATTCCGAATCATTTAAATGAGTTTAATCAAAAAGAAACATACTATATTGTTTGTGCCGGTGGCGTTAGAAGTGCCAAAGTAGTGGACTATTTAAATGATCAAGATATCGATGCTGTCAATGTTGAAGGTGGCATGAGAGCATGGGGCGATGAAGGTTTAGAATATAAAAGAATTTAAATTTAAAGACGTGGCGTGCATTGGCATCGCCACGTCTTTTATAACTTTATTCCGCGTGAAAACCGGCAAAGTAGCCTGCAACATAGCCAGTAACTAAGGCGCTTGTAATATTGTAGCCTCCGGTATAGCCGTGTATATCTAAAACTTCGCCACATAAGAAAAGCCCTGGTGTCAGTTTGGATTCCATAGTTGAAGGTGTGATTTCTTTAATAGAGACGCCGCCTCCCGTGACAAATGCTTTATCAAGGGGTAAAGTACCATTAACGAGAAATGTAAAATTTTTCAACAAATGTACGAATTGATTCAATTGATGTGAAGCCAAGTGATGGAAAGTTGTTTCAAGATTGATATCAGCTTTTTGAATAATGAAGTTTAAATAACGTTCTTCAATCAGACCATGCAAACTATTTTTAATCTTTTTATCCGGTGCTTTTTCGAACATTTTTTGAACTTTTAGTTTTAGGTCAGCTTCAGTCAAATTTGGAAACACATCTAAGTGCATCGTAATAGATTGCTGATTTTGACTTTTTTGTTCATAATAAATGAATTGACTACATCTAAGAGCGGCAGGACCGCTAATTCCGAAATGAGTAAAAAGCATATCCATTTGATGTGTAATGCGTTTTTTACCATTTTTCTTCAGTACAGAAAGCGCTACATTTTTTAAGCTTAAACCTTTAAGTACTTGCTTTTTTATGAAAGGCTCAGAAGATTTTATAGGCACTTCTGTAGGAAAGAGTGGGGTAATACTATGACCAAATTGTTTTGCGAATCGGTAACCATCACCTGTAGAACCAGTTTGTGGCACGCTCGTACCACCTGTAGCGATAATTAATGTTTTCGCAGTATATTTCGTTTGATTTTGTGTGACGACTTCAAATAGATTGTTTTCGATTTTATAAGCTGTCGTTACGGTCGTTTCTTCTTTAATCGTTACATGTTGCTTTTTTAATGTTTGCGTAAGTGCATTGAGCACATCTTCGGATTGGTTGCTGACTGGAAACATTCTGCCGTGATCTTCTTCTTTTAAAGGGACACCACGTGATTCAAAAAATTCGATAATAGACGTATTGTCAAAAATGGAAAATGGACTATATAAAAATTTACCGTTTCCAGGAATGTGCTTAATAATTTCACTATATGGCAGCCGGTTTGTAACGTTACATCGGCCGCCGCCTGAAATTTTAAGTTTACGGCCGAGCCCTTTTTTCTTTTCAATAAGCAATACGCGTTGGCCCTGTTCACTGGCAGATATGGCTGCCATTAAACCACTAGGGCCACCACCTATGACAATTGTTTGATAGCACATAGAATGATTTCTCCTTCGTTTTGATATAACGATTTTAACATATTGCGTTTATGTGTATAATGACCGTATTATGTTATAATAAATTTTTGAAATCAGTAGGTTAGGTAGGTTGAGCTATGAGTGAAAATAAAGAATTAGTGAGAGGGACCTTTCTTCTAACAATTAGCATTCTTATTACTAAAATTTTAGGGATTATATATATCATTCCTTTCTACAAAATTATAGGCGGTGCTGATAATTTAGCGCCATTTAACTATGCTTATGGTCCTTATAATATTGCGATTGCTGTAGCCACTGCTGGTGTACCATTAGCAGCTTCTAAGTACGTCGCAAAATATAATACACTCGGAGCATATCGAGTGAGTCAAAAATTATACAAATCAAGTTTTATCGTAATGAGTATAACAGGTGTCATTGGCTTTTTAGTTTTATATTTCATGTCACCTACCATCGCTTCTATTACAATCGCTAATCATTCCAATGAAGCAGAAGGATGGACGGTTGACCAAATCACATCCATTATTCGTACGATTAGTTTTGTAGTGATATTCATCCCATTACTAGCCACATGGAGAGGTGTATTCCAAGGATATAAATCTATGGGGCCAACCGCTTTATCTGAAGTGACTGAACAGATTGCGCGTATTCTATTCATTTTAGTCGGAAGTTACATTGTATTAAATGTAGCGAATGGCTCGGTACTATTTGCGAATGGGATTGCCACATTTGGTGCAGCCATTGGTGCAATTGCAGGGCTGTTAACACTTTGGTGGTATTGGATTAAACGCAGACCACATATTCAAAAAATGGTTGAATCTGATATGACTGGGATTGACGTCTCTTATGGCAAAATGTATAAAGAAATTATTTCGTATAGTATCCCATTCGTTATTGTAAGTTTAAACTTCCCATTATTTATTATTGTGGATCAATTAACGCACAACAATGCGCTTAATATTGCAGGTTTTGCGCCGCGTTTACAGGATACGTTTTTTACGATGCTTAATATGACTACAAATAAAATTGTAATGATACCAACATCTTTAGCAGCAGGTTTTGCAATTAGTTTAATTCCTTATATTACAAAAACGTATGAGTCAGGGGATTATCACGAAATGCATAAGCAAATTCGCACATCGTTAGGTGTATTGATGTACATTACAGTGCCAGCGAGTTTGGGAATTATGGCTTTAGCCGTTCCTCTATATACCGTATTTTATGAATTTAGTTATGACGGAAGTAGACTATTATTCTTTTATGCACCAGCTGCCATTCTAATTTCTTTATTAAGTGTGACGGCATCAATGCTTCAAGGGATTAATAAACAAAAGCTTACAGTGTTTATCGTTGTTGGATCAGTGTTAATCAAATTTATTTTAAATACGCCTTTAATTGTTGTATTTCATACAGCAGGCGCTATTTTAAGCACATGCATCGCTCTAACATTTGCCATAGTTTGTAATCTGTTTGTATTGAAGAAATATGCACATTTTAAATTTGAAGACACTATTTTTGATGTTTGTAAAATCTTACTGTTTGGTTTCATTATGATGATTGCAGTAGAAATTACGTATTTCATAATTCAACTACTCGTTACGCCTACTACACAGTGGGGCGCCCTCATTATCACGATAATTTGCGTTATCGTTGGTGGTTTATTCTATGGTGCTATGACAATGCGCACAAGGCTAGCGGATAAGTTTTTAGGCGAGTTGCCAAATAAAATACGCCGTAAGTTAGGACTGAACTTTCTATAATGAGAATTGATAAATTTTTATCTCAAATGGGTGTAGGTTCACGATCTGAAGTTAAACTTTTGCTCAAAAAAGGCAAAATCAAATTGAACGATACAATTGTAAAATCGCCAAAGTTACAAATTAATCCGAATAGTGACCGCTTATCGGTGGATGATCAATTGATTGCATATGAGCCTTATGTATATTTAATGTTGCATAAACCTAAAGGTGTGATTTCTGCAACGGAAGATGATGCGCATCGTACAATTATAGATTTAATTAAGGAGTATGCACATTTAAATCTTTTTCCAGTTGGCAGATTAGACAAAGATACAGAAGGATTATTATTAATTACCAATGATGGGCAATTTAACCATCAACTTATGAGTCCAAACCACCATGTACCAAAAACGTATTATGTTGAAACGCTAAACCCTATCGAAGACTCAGCTATAGCATGTTTTAAAGACGGTGTGATTTTAAAAGAAGGCAAGCTAAAACCAGCAGAACTACAAATTTTAAATACGAAGGCAGCTTATGTAACAATTACAGAAGGTAAATTTCATCAAATTAAACGTATGTTTCATGCGGTAAATAATGAAGTCACTTATCTAAAACGTATTAAAATCGCTGATTTGACCTTAGATAATAATCTAAAACTAGGTGAATATCGAAAATTGAAACCTGAAGAATTTAGTTTATTAGGTTTAGCTTTTAATGAGGATGAAATATAAATGGCTTAAATCGTATTGGATGTCGATGACTTTGTCTATTTGAAATGCATGCATAAATTGATTTAAAATGTTTATAAAATATCATAATGGGTATGGTATTGTTAGAATTCAAAGAGGTGATTAAAATGGCGAAATCAACAAATCTATTAAAAGCAATCATCGGTATCGGTGGTGCAGCATTAGCGGTTGTTTTATCAAAAAAACAAAATCGCGATGCTTTGAAACAAGAAATTGATAAATACAAAGAAGATCCAGAAAGTTATAAACAAAATGCACGCGAAAAAGTATCTAATGTAGGTGCATTAGCAACAGAAGAACTTAATAAAGTAAAAGCTGATCCAAAAGCGTACGTTAATGAAGCTAAGCAAGATCCAAAAGCATTCTTAAACGATAAAAAAGAACAATTTACGCAAGGTAGTAGCGATGCCTCACACGATAATGCAAGAGAAGCAGCATTTGATGCTGAAGGCGGCGGAGACCCGTCTAACAATTTACGTGTAGTCACAGAAGAAGATTTAAAAAATAATAAAAATAGCGGTACTGACAAATAATAAAAAGAAGTTATTGGAAGGGGCTAGGACATTTCTATGTCCCAGCCTCTTTTCGCTTTGTAGAAGCATATCTAGCACTTTTAATGTGGATTAGGACACTGTTCCCCAATTTTCGTAAGGACTCATTCGTTACACCCTATCTATAAAATGTGATTGACGAATTTAAAGTGATTTTGTTGTGCGTCTTAAGAGATAAGGTATTGAGCTGAATTTAAATCACTTTACATAACGCAATCGAATCCTCGACAAACATTGTTTTCAGAAAAATCAAAACAATGTTTTAGGGTTCTGCTGTTGTTTATGATCCAAATCGTGTAAAATAGGAGACATCAAACACAAAAGGAAGATGATCAACATGTGGAGAGAAAAAGTACGTGAATATGAAACGGCAATCGTTGAAGATTTAAAAGGACTACTTGCGATTAAATCAGTCCGTGATGATGCAAATGCATCTGAAGAGATGCCAGTAGGCCCTGGCCCTAAAGAGGCTTTGGAGTATATGTATACTTTAGCTAAACGTGACGGATTTACGACCTTTGACACAGATCATATTGCTGGCCGAATTGAGGCGGGCAAAGGCGAAGAATTATTTGGTATTTTAGGACATGTAGATGTTGTACCTGCAGGCGATGGATGGGATTCTGATCCATTTTCTCCAGTAGTTACTGAAGATCGTATTATTGCGCGTGGCACATTAGATGATAAAGGTCCAACAATCGCGGCATACTACGCAGTGAAAATTTTAAATGATATGAATGTAGATTGGAAAAAGCGTATACATATTATTATCGGTACAGATGAAGAGTCAGATTGGTTATGTACAGATCGCTATTTTAAAACAGAAGAAATGCCTTCAATTGGAATTGCGCCTGACGCTGAATTTCCATTAATTCATGGGGAAAAAGGGATTACAACATTTGATATTAAACAAACAAAAAGTGTCGCTGATGATGACGAACCAGAAGTAGAATTGCTGCGCTTTGAATCTGGTGAGCGTTATAACATGGTGCCTGACTTTGCTGAAGCGAATTTATTAGTGAAAGAAAATATGACAGATTGCATTCAACGTTTTGAAGCATTTTTATCAGAGCATACTTTAAAAGGACATCATGAAGTAGATAGTGGTGTATTAAAATTATGTGTTGAAGGTAAGGCAGTACACGGTATGGATCCGTCTATCGGTGTGAACGCTGGTTTATATTTAACACACTTTTTAAACACTTTAAAATTAGATCAAAATGCTAAAAATTGGGTGCAGTTAAGCGATACGTATTTATTTGATTCTCATTTTGGAGAAAAGATGGGTATGCGTTTTCATACGGATGCTATGGGTAGCTTAACAACGAACATTGGTGTGATTCAATATCAGAAAGATACTGGTGGAAAGTTTGGTATTAATTTAAGATACCCAGAAGGATTTGAATTTGAAAAAGTGATTCAAGAATTTACAAATGAAATAAATCCACTAGGTTTTGAGTTGAACGTGGGTAAAGTTCAAACACCACATTTTGTAAATCCTGACGACCCATTTGTTCAAAAACTATTAACTGCTTACCGTAACCAGACAGGTGACATGCGTGAATCATTTACTATTGGTGGTGGAACGTATGCACGTAACCTTGAAAAAGGTGTTGCATTTGGTGCGATGTTTGAGGATTCTGAAGATTTAATGCATCAAAAAAATGAATATATTACGAAAAAGCAGCTTTTTGACGCGACAAGCATTTATTTAGAAGCAATTCACTCTATATGTGTGGAGGAATAATATGACAAAAGTATTATTAAATGAATCATTTGTAGAAGAACAAGAAGCTAAAGTTGCATTTAATGATAGAGGATATAACTTTGGTGATGGCATTTATGAATACGTTCGCATTTATAATCATAAGCTCTTTACAGCTAAAGAACATTTCGAGCGTCTTTTACGTAGTGCTAGTGAAATTGGATTAGAACTCAATCATACGGTTGAATCACTAACATCACTCGTGCGTGAGCTTGCGCAAGTAAATGACGTTTCAAATGGCGGTGTATACATTCAAGTGACACGAGGCGTTGCGCCACGTGATCATGCTTTTCCAACGCCAGAAGTCACTCCTGTTTTAACTGGATTTGTAAAAGCATATGACAGACCTTATCAAAAGCTTGAAGAGGGCGTTTTTGCGGTTACAACTGAAGATATTCGTTGGTTACGTTGTGATATTAAAAGTTTAAATTTATTAGGTAACGTATTAGCGAAGGAATATGCCGCAAAATACAATGCTGAAGAAGCGATACAACATCGCGGTGATACGGTAACAGAAGGTGCATCTAGTAACGTTTATGCGGTAAAAGACGATGTCGTATACACACATCCAGCTAACAATTATATTTTAAATGGTATTACACGCAGAGTTATACAATGGGTATGCGAAGATGAAAACATCGAATTTAAGGAAGAAGCTTTTTCAGTAGACTTTTTGAAGAATGCAGATGAGGTCATCATTTCAAGTACCTCTGCTGAAGTTATGCCAATAGTAAAAATTGATGGTGAAGATGTAGCAGATGGCAAAGTAGGAGACATCACACGTCGCTTACAAGCCGGATTTGAGAAATATATTCAATCCCACTCTGAATAAAGAGACTTATTAAGTTGAAATACTTTGTTTTAGGATGGGTTTGAAAATAGAAAAAAGTGAACTTTAGTGTCTCATTTTTGGTTGAAAAATTAGTGTATTAATTATAAAATCTTTATTGAGTGCTAAATGAGAAAACGAACGTACACGAAGTAAAAATGTTATTAATATGGCTCTTGAATACCTTTCTAGAGCCTTTTCTCTTTGAAAGTGAGGTGAACGTGTTGTGGAGCAGTTCTATCAATTAGGTTGGACACTCGATTCAGCTGGTGGCGCATCAGGTGAAGCGTATATGGCAGAACAAGATGGTCAAAAATTGTTTTTGAAACGTAATTCCAATCCTTTTATAGCAGCTTTATCTGCAGAAGGAATTGTGCCTAAGCTTGTTTGGACAAAAAGAATAGAGACAGGTGAAGTAGTAACGGCGCAACATTGGAAAAACGGACGAGAACTAGAAGCTGATGAGATGAATCAACATCGAGTTGCTCACTTATTGAAAAAAATTCATCAATCACGCCCACTTTTAACAATGTTAAAGCGTATGGAAATGGAGCCAATTACACCGGAAATTATGCTGAATAAAATTAATGCTTCGCTATCAAGTGATGTGTTGACGCATCATATTATTCGTCATGCGCTAACATATTTAGAATCGCATGTTCCTGAATATGATTCTCGTTTTTATACCGTCGTACATGGAGATGTTAACCACAACAATTGGTTATTATCTGATAAAAATGAACTCTTTTTAGTTGATTGGGAAGGTGCAATGATTGCTGATCCAGCAATCGATATTGGAATGCTCTTATACAATTACGTTCCAAAAAATGAGTGGTCGTCATGGTTTGATATTTACGAAGTTAAAGAAACGATGAATTTAAAAAAACGTATGAAATGGTATACAGTGATTCAATCTATTGGTATGGTCCAGTGGAATGAAGAACATAAACGATTTAAGGACATGAATACATGGCTCAAATTTTTGCATGCAGTGATGAAGAGTGATGTATTTATATAAGGAGACTATGAATCATGAGAATGCGAAATAAACCATGGGCTGAGACGTATCTTAGAGAACATGTAGATATTGTTGATTTGGATTGTGATCACAAACAACAAGTAGCTATGTGGTTTGAAAAAAAGCAACCTATTCATATTGAAATAGGATCTGGTATGGGAAAATATATTACGACGCTCGCTGCACAAAATCCTGATATTAATTATATTGCGATTGAGCGTGATAAAAACGTAATGATTCGAGTTTTAGATAAAGTCCTTGAACACAATTTAAAGAATATTAAATTGTTATGTAATGATGCTGTTGTACTAACAGATTACTTTTTACCTCATGAAATCAACAGAATTTATTTGAACTTTTCTGACCCTTGGCCAAAAACGAGACACGCCAAACGCCGGCTTACGAATCATCGCTTTTTAGAAATTTATAAGCAAATTTTAGAGCGAGATGGTGAAATTCATTTTAAAACGGATAACCGCGGTTTATATGCGTACAGTCTAGAAAGTATGTCTCAGTTTGGTATGTATTTTACTAAAATCAACCTCAATCTTCATCAAGAGGATGAAGGGGATAATATCCCAACGGAATATGAACATAAATTTTCTGAAAAAGGCTCACGTATTTATCGTATGGAAGCCAAATTTCATCACAACTTTGAACATAAAATGAACAAAGATTAAAGATACAATATTAGGTTTTACATAGTTAAAAGTGAGATACTGAGATCAAATGAACATGGTTTGATTCGTGTCTCGCTTTTTTATTTTAACGAAGGAGTGAAAAATATGAAGGTAGGGGCTTTTGAAATTATTGCTTTGAATGGGGGGCAGACGCAAATGGATGGCGGAGCAATATTTGGCGTCGTTCCGAAACCGTTATGGTCAAAAAAATATCCAGTGAATGAAAACAATCAAGTGCCACTTGTCACACATCCATTGCTTATTCGAACAGGAGATAAAAATATTATCATCGATACTGGAATTGGAAGAGGGAAACTTTCAGAAAAACAAATTAGAAATTATGGTGTAACTGAAGAAAGCAAAATAGGAGAAGCGCTAGCCAAACAGCATCTTACTGTAGAAGACATTGATCTTGTTTTAATGACACATATGCACTTCGATCATGCGACAGGTCTAACCGATAGTGAAGGCAAAGCTATATTTCCTAATGCATGGCATTATGTTCAACAAGATGAATGGCATGAGTTTATCAGTCCAAATATAAGAAGTAAAGCCACGTATTGGACACAAAATAGAGGCACATATGAATCGAAACTTATTTTATTTGAAGATGAGATTGAACCATATCCAGGGATTAAAATGAAACATACGGGAGGACATAGCTTTGGACATTGTATTATTGAATTTCAAAGTGAAGGTGAAAAAGCGGTTCATATGGCGGATATTTTATCGACAACTGCTCATATTAACCCGTTATGGGTTACAGCATACGATGACTATCCTATGCAATCTATCCGTGAAAAAGAACGTTTAACACGGCAATATGCGGCTGAAGGATATTGGATTTTGTTTTATCATGATGTCTCACACTTAGCGATTAAATTAACAGAAGATGGTAAGCACATCATGTCTTCCATTAAAAGAGATGAATGAATAAAACGGTTTTTTCAATGTAGTGAAAGCTAAAAGTAGGATACTATATTTTGGTTTGTCGATTCCATAAAAAATAGAGGCCCGAGTGGGTGCCCCTATAAAGTGTATTTGTATGTGTGTACGTTTGAGTTATGCGCCTGTATTGCGCATATTAACTTTCTTGATTTTCAATGATATCTATAATTGCTCCGGTTTTCGCGTCAACGTAAAAGGTATATTGATGAACGATGTTATTTCTTTCTGTCGTAATGCCGCCTTTATACGCAATATAGTCGGTGTTAGCTTTCTGATAAGAAATCGTCTCATACAAAATAAAAGAACCTGTGACATTATGGAAGTATTGTTTTACAGATTCTAACACTTCATTTGGAGGAATGTTTTTATCATTTTCAAGACGTAGAACATAGAAATAACTTCCTGCCATCAATGTTCCTACGGCAATTGGAATAATCAAGGGCCAGTTCTTTTTCGTAAACATAGTATTCGCCTCCTTGAAAGACTTAGCTACAGTTTACCATAATTTAAGTGATATACTGTAATAAAGTGATTGCATAACTAAGGAGTGAAATATGTGAATAACAAAACGTTAAGACGTATTAAAACTTTGACAGAATTACATGGTGCACCTAATTTCGAAGCGCCTGTGCGTAGCTTTTTAAGACAAGAAATGGCACCTTTCGTTGATACATTTGTTAACGACCGGATGGGCGGTGTTTACGGCGTTAAAAAGAGCAAAAAGGACAATGCACCGTGCGTGATGGTTGCTGCGCATATGGATGAAATCGGATTTATGATTACAGAAATTACGAAAGAAGGCTTTATTAAATTTACAGCTTTAGGCGGAGTAGCGAACGATATTTGGCAAGGACAGCGTTTAAAAGTGAGAACGAATAACGATGAAGAAATTATAGGCGTTGTTGCCAATATTCCGAAACATTTCCGCACAGGACAAGAAGGCGCTCCTAAAATTGAAGATTTATTATTAGATATTGGTGCTGAAAATGATGAAGAGGTTTATCAAAGAGGTGTGACTATTGGTGACCCGATTGTACCTCATACAGAATTACATCAATTATCAGAACACCGATTTGCGGCGAAAGCCTGGGACAATCGCTATGGGTGTGTTATAGCAATTGAATTGTTAGAAGCACTAAAAGATATAGAATTAGACGTTGATTTATATGTAGGTGCGAATGTGCAAGAAGAAGTAGGATTAAGAGGTGCAGAAGCGGCTACACAATTGATTCAACCAGATATTGCTTTTGTAGTTGATTGTTCTCCGGCTAATGATATGAAAGGCCGATCTGGTCTTTCTGGACAATTAGGAAAAGGTGCGCTTTTAAGAATAAAAGATGGGACAATGTTGCTAAAACCTGCTTTTAAAACATTTTTATTAGATGTTGCTCATGAAAATGAAGTCATGTATCAATATTACATTTCTCCTGGAGGAACAGATGGTGGTGTCATTCACAAATCGCTTACGGGCGTGCCGACAGCAGTCATTGGAGTATGTGCACGTTATATCCATAGCAGTGACAGCGTTTTTGACATACGTGATTACGACAACGCTAAAAAATGGTTGATGAGCACAATTCATTCTCTCGACGAAACTAAAATTCAACATTTACAATATGGAGACTAAAGGAGGAACAAAAATGAAAACAATACAAAATGAAGCAGATTATAAAAAGCTAACACAAGAGAAAACAGTATTTATGTTTACAGCTGGGTGGTGTCCAGATTGCCGTGTTATTGAACCCGATCTCCCTAAGTTGGAGGAAAAGTATGCCAATTTTAATTTTATCTCTGTGGATCGTGATGCGTTTATTGATTTAGCGATTGAAGAGGGCGTTATGGGTATTCCAAGTTTTATCGTATATGAAGACGGGAAACGTGTAGGAGACTACATTGGTAAAGAACGAAAATCAATAGCTCAAATTGATGACTTTTTATCACAATTTTAATGATATTTTCGCCCTTAGGACATGGGTTTTCTCTAGTCCTGAGGGGCTTTTTATTGTAAACTAATGTAAGGCATGTATTTAGGAGTGAAAAAATGAATGTCTTTAAAATGAGAGATTTATTAAAATCACGATTAACCCATTTAAAAGTTCACTATCAATTTAATCGTGATAAAGAATCGTTAAGAATTTATCGAACAGATAATCAAAAAGGAGTTACGGTAAAACTATCTCCAATAGTAGCTAAATTTAATAAAGGGCAAGTACATATTGTTGACGAGATTGTGTATTATGTTGAAGAAACCATTCATCAAATGAAAGACGAAGCCCATAAAACATTGAATGAAAAGCGGATTATGCCAGTCATACGTGCGACGAGCTTTCCAACCGAAACAAAAGAAGGCCGTGCGTTTGTTACTGAGTCTCATACTGCAGAAACCAGAATATATTACGCATTAGATTTAGGGAAATCTTATCGATTAATTGATTCCGAGCTATTAAATGAATTAAAGTTATCCAAACAACAAGTTAAGGAAATGGCGTTATTTAATATACGCAAATTAAACAATGCATACAAAGTTGATGAAGTAAAAGGGAATCAATTCTATTTTATAAATACGAATGATGGCTATGATGCGAGTCGCATTTTAAATACATCTTTATTAAATGATTTTGAAAATAAAATAGAGGGCGAAATGCTCGTGGCGATTCCACATCAAGATGTATTAATTATTGCTGATATTAGAAATAAAACAGGATATGATGTTATGGCACATATGACGATGGAATTTTTTACAAATGGTTTAGTGCCTATTACATCGTTGTCTTTAGGCTATGAAAAGGGACATTTTGAACCTGTGTTTATTTTAGGTGAAAATAACAAACAAAAAACAAACCCATCACCTAATGTCGTTCAACATTTAGGTGCAAGAAAAGATCAAAACAAACGCAAATAAGGAGTAGATGTTTAAGATGAATTTATTTTATAACCCTAAAGGTGTAGGAAATGTTGCCTTTTTAAAAATTGATACTGTTGAAGGCCCATTCGAATATGAAAAATATGGTGATATTGTAGCAATCAAAAAAGAAAACCAAGTCGTTGGGTTGAATATTTTTAATGCAGACGAACATCTTACGTTAGAAGGGCAAGGCCATATTAAGTTTACTGAAGCACATGCTAATGCAATTCAAAAAGCAATTGATGCATCAGCTTTAGATTACCAGCTTAATGCTGACTTTTCTCCGAAGTTTGTAGTTGGATACGTAAAAAGCAAAGAAAAGCATCCAGATGCAGATAAACTCAGTGTGTGTCAAGTAGATGTAGGTACAGAAACTTTGCAAATTGTGTGTGGTGCACCTAATATTGAACAAGGACAAAAGGTAGTTGTAGCTAAAGTTGGCGCAGTAATGCCAAGTGGCATGTTAATTAAAGATGCAGCGTTACGCGGCGTTGCTTCAAGTGGCATGATTTGTTCAATGAAAGAATTAAATTTGCCTAATGCACCTCAAGAAAAAGGGATTATGGTTTTAGATGACAGTTATACAGTAGGACAATCATTTTTTAATGCTTAAAAAGGAGGGCGTGAATATATGAGCTGGTTTGATAAATTATTTGGAGACGACAATCCATCAGACCAAACATCTGCGAAAAACAAACGCTCCACAATCACTGAAAAACAGAATCATAGCCTCATCCCGCAGACGAATGACGTTTATCAAAGACCGAGAGGGAAGTTTAGATTCCCTATATCTATGGGAGAGCAACTTTCAGAAAGAACTGAAAATGTAGAGCCATCTAATCATTCACACGTTCAGAAGACTGAAAGGACAGCTCAACAAGCTTATAGTATAGATCGCAAGTCACGACGTCATCGTACACAAAGGCACGCTACTACCTCACAGACGCAGCATGAGGATAGCTCACGTCGTAGCCAATTCCATACTTCAAATCGTTCGGATGTCAATCGTTATCCGAACCATGTCTCAAATAGAAGTTGGAACAATCCTAAAGCCCGAGAGCATCAACCGACATCGTCGCCATCAACAAGTCGTCGTACTTCTCAAAAACAACAACAAACGAATACGTATTTAGCGCATCACCAAGAATTCAAGGCGAGTGAAGTGCCTTCTGCTATTTTTGGTACACAAAATCGTAAACCAATACAAAAAAGTGGTTTGAATCAACCGCCTGGTACGCGTTCTGAGGCATCACAATCTAAGATGGAAACTGCGACAACTAAGAAAAGCATACCGACACATTCTAAACGAGATAATACGGTAAATATTGAGAATATTTGTGCGTCTCAAATCGTTGATGAGATTCGCAGAGAACGTGAAAAGAAAATGTTGCAAAAGAAACGCTTTAAACAAGCGTTACAACAAAAAAGAGAAGCACACCAAACGGATGCAAATGCCGACATGCAAAAAGCAATTGATGAAATGCACGCATCACAAGCGCGTCAGCTTTTAGGAGAACAATACGCGGCATCTGAAAATGATGAACAGCAAGAGGACGCAGTTCCAAACGATTGTGTGGATATGAATGCACAAGAGTCTCATGATAGTCAAGATAGTCTCTCAATACAAGAGATGGAATATGAAGAGATTGATTTAGATCAGATTACCTCTAGTACGAATAAGGCGGATGCAACATCAGCAACATCGACAAATGAAAATGTAGCTGTCAATGAAGCTATAGAGCATGTGAGTGAAAACGTTAGTGATAGTGAAGAAGCGTTAAATAGTGCTTGGGAAACTAATCGTGAGGTAGAGGATAACTCTAATGGCACTGAATTAACAGAGGTAACTCAAGAACAGCCACAGCATTCTGATATGGGCACTGATGGTAAAATAAGTAAAAATGTTAATCAAAACGATAATACCTCTAATGAAGATGAGATTGATTATACAGATGTTGATCAAAATGATAATAGAGAAACTCATGATACGAAGTTTAATGTGCAGCGCGAAACATACGATGATTCACATTCAGATATTCAATCACACCAAGAGGAACCATTAGAGGAGACGACATCAACAACTGTCGATGAACCTCAACTAACGCCAGCGATCAATGAGCGTCAAAATCAGAAATTAAATGCGCAAGCAGATTTGAATAATGCGGACGTAAAGCAATCAAATCAAGAAGAGCCACCTTTAAAACCAGAAATCAAGCCACAACCCAAAACGCGAGAGCCAAAAACACCAATTCGAAAGGGCAGCAAGCCGTTTAATGTTGTCATGACACCTTCTGATAAAAAGAGAATGTTGAATCGTGAAAAGTTAAATAAAGCGCACGTACAACATTCAGATAAAAATGTTTCAGTATCAAAAAACAATAATAATGTTGACAGGGCAGCTCAATCTCAATTACAAATTGAACAACAGAAGTCATCTGAACATGTTGAAAGTCCGGAATTAGTCGCTGCCTCAACAGTGTCGACAGAAAATGGTGAAGAAACTAAAAAAATTCGCCGTGGTCCTATACTGAATTTACCAAGTATAGACTTACTGGATCAGCCTGAAATACAAGAACGTGACAATGCTTGGATAGAAGAAAAGAAGCAACAGTTAAACGATGCATTTTACTATTTTAACGTGCCTGCAGAAGTTGTGAATGTAATTGAAGGGCCAAGTGTAACGAGATTCGAACTTTCAGTTGAAAGAGGTGTTAAAGTTTCTCGTATCACCGCTTTACAAGATGATATTAAAATGGCTTTGGCCGCAAAAGACATTCGCATAGAAGCGCCAATACCTGGGACGAGTTTAGTAGGTATAGAAGTACCTAATCAACACCCAACGAAAGTGAATTTACGCTCCATTCTTGAGACACAAGCGTTTAAGCATGCGGAGTCAAAGCTTACTGTTGCAATGGGAAGTCGAATTAATAATGAACCTTTATTGATGGATATTGCTAAAACACCACATGCGCTTATTGCAGGGGCTACCGGTTCAGGTAAATCCGTTTCAATTAATAGCATTTTATTATCATTGCTTTATCGCAATCATCCTGAAGAATTGAAATTACTTTTAATTGACCCGAAAATGGTAGAGCTTGCACCTTATAATGATCTTCCACATCTCGTTGCACCTGTTATTACAGATGTAAAAGCAGCAACGCAAAGCTTGAAGTGGGCGGTAGAAGAGATGGAGCGCCGTTACAAACGTTTCGCGCAAACACATGTAAGAAACATTACAGCGTTTAATAAAAAGGTGAGTTACGATCAGCGTATGCCGAAAATAGTCATCGTTATCGATGAGCTTTCCGATTTAATGATGATGGCACCACAAGATGTAGAACAATCTATTGCACGTATTGCTCAAAAAGCGCGTGCGTGTGGTATACACATGCTCGTAGCAACGCAAAGACCTTCTGTTAATGTCATTACAGGATTGATTAAAGCAAACATCCCAACGCGTATCGCATTTATGGTTTCGTCTAGCGTAGATTCTAGAACGATACTAGATAGTGGCGGCGCTGAACGCTTGCTTGGCTATGGAGATATGCTATATCTTGGTGGTGGTATGAATAAGCCGATTCGTGTTCAAGGCACATTTGTTTCAGATGAGGAAATTGATGAAGTAGTAGAATACATTAAATCACAAAGAGAACCTGAATATTTATTCCAAGAGAAAGAGCTCCTGAAGAAAACAGAAGAATCACCTAAAGATGAATTATTCAACGAAGTTTGTGAATTTATGATAAAAGAGGGTAACATTTCAACCTCTCTTATTCAAAGACATTTTCAAATTGGTTATAATCGAGCTGCAAGAATTATCGATCAATTAGAGCAACTCGGCTACATTTCTGGTTCAAATGGTTCAAAACCGCGAGATGTCTTTCTCACTGAAGCAGACTTACAAGACTCATAAATATAGAAAGGGGCATATAATCATGACAAAGTACCATTTCGTCGGTATCAAAGGAGCAGGAATGAGTTCGCTTGCTCAAATTATTCATGATTTAGGTTATGATGTTCAAGGTTCTGACATTGAACAATATGTATTTACTGAAATTGCACTTAAAAATAAAGGAATAAAAATTTTGCCTTTTAGTGCGGACAATATCACTGAAGATTTAACGGTGATAGTAGGCAATGCGTTTAAAGATACGCATGAAGAAGTACAAAAAGCGCATGAACTTAATTTAAAAGTGATACGTTATCATGATTTCTTAGGAGAAGTGATTAACGAATATACTTCAGTGGCAGTGACAGGCGCGC
The DNA here is from genome assembly GCF_020883535.1 of Staphylococcus ratti. Taxonomy (NCBI): domain Bacteria; kingdom Bacillati; phylum Bacillota; class Bacilli; order Caryophanales; family Staphylococcaceae; genus Staphylococcus; species Staphylococcus ratti. The sequence goes on from NZ_CP086654.1 coordinate 985,063, forward strand.
ATGGGAAAACATCAACAACAGGTCTTTTGTCTCATGTGATGAACGGAGATAAAAAGACGTCATTCCTTATTGGTGATGGCACAGGTATGGGATTACCTCAAAGTGAATACTTTGCTTTCGAAGCTTGTGAATACCGCCGTCACTTTTTAAGTTATTCACCTGATTATGCCATTATTACTAATATTGATTTTGATCACCCAGATTATTTTGCGGATGTCGAGGACGTTGTTAATGCTTTTCAAGGCATGGCCAACAATGTTAAGAAAGCGATTATTGCATGGGGAGATGATCCTCATGTCAAAGACATTAAAGTAGATATTCCAGTTTACTATTATGGCTTTGATTCATCGATGGACATCTATGCAGATAATATTGAAGTTACCGAAAAGGGTACGGCTTTTGACGTATATGTTAAAGGGGCGTATTACGATCATTTTATTTCTCCACAATACGGGGATCATAATATCCTGAATGCGTTAGCCGTGTTAGCGATTGCATTTATGGAAAACTTAGATACATCCAATATTAAAGACGCATTAATTACATTTGGCGGTGTAAAACGTCGCTTCAATGAAATTTTCACAAAAAATCAGGTTTTAGTTGATGATTATGCTCACCATCCAAGAGAAATTAGTGCTACAATTGAATCAGCTAGGAAAAAGTATCCAAACAAAGAAGTTGTGGCTGTATTCCAACCGCATACTTTCTCTAGAACAAAAACATTTTTACAGGAATTTGCTAACGTACTTAACGAAGCAGACGCCGTATACTTATGTGACATCTTCGGTTCTATTCGTGAAAATGCAGGCGAATTGACGATTCATGATTTGTTGGACTTAGTTGATAATGGCCAGTTAATTTCTGAATCTACCGTCGAAGCGCTTGTAAAACACGAAAATGCGGTAATACTTTTCATGGGTGCTGGAGATATCCAAAAAGTTTTAAAAGCATACTTAGAAAAAATTGGTGTTGAACATAGTTTTTGATGTTTGAGTGACAAGAGTTTGGGTATCTATATAAAATAAATAGCATATTTTAAAAGTCAATAGGAGGCGTTTACGAATGGAATGGATTTTACCACTCGCAGGAATTATTGCTGCTATCGCATTCTTAATTTTATGTATTGGAATCGTTGTAGTTTTAGTTTCTGTTAAGAAAAACTTGGATCATGTTGCTAAAACACTTGATGGTGTGGAAGGCCAAATCCAAGGGATTACACGTGAATCTACGGATTTACTTCATAAAGCGAATCGCTTAACTGAAGATATCCAAGATAAATCAAACCGTTTAAACTCTGTTGTTGATGCTGTAAAAGGCGTTGGCGAATCAGTACAAACATTAAATGGTTCTGTTGACCGTGTAACACACTCAATTACGAATAACATTTCACAAAATGAAGACAAGATTTCTCAAGTTGTTCAATGGTCAAATGTTGCGATGGAAATTGCTGATAAATGGCAAAACCGTCAAAGTCGTAGAAACAGTGCAGCTTATAAAACGAACAACGTGTCATCTGATGTCAATCGTAGTTCTAAATCAGGTTCATCTTTATCTAACGAAGAATTAGTGAAGAGTGAATATGAAAATAAAGACTTAGATGATTTCAACACAAATCCTGAATCAGTAAACACAAAATACACGACTTTAAATGATGATTCGAATCGTAAATAAGTCGATGCTGAGTTGAATAAGTCTTAATTTCACGCACTTAAATGAGGTAATTCCTTTGTTTAAGTGCTTTTATTTTAAGGAGGACAATCAAATGGAAAAGTATAATCGTGATTTACACTCTAAAGGATTAGAAAGTTATGAAGTCCCACAATATGACGGAGAAGCTAGAAACCGTTTAGATTTAGTATTTGGTTTTGTAGCTGGAGCAGTTTTAGGAAGTTCTCTAGGACTCCTTTTAAAACCGACATTAGAATCTAAAAAAGCAAAAGCGCAACATCAAGACAAAGTTAAAACAACTAAAATTAATGATCAAGATACAACTTTACGCGATGAAGCGAAACGAAAAGCGGATGCATTAAAAGAACAAGCACGTCGTGTACGTGAAGACTCTGAGCGTAAACGTACGGCTCTAACAAATTCTGAAGATCCTTCTTCAAAAGAATTAGCTGCTCAACGTCGTGCGATTCAAAGCGAAGTAGAAGAGCATCAATCAGAGAGTCAAAAGTCTGAAACTTGTCGTAAAGAAACGGCACACTTTACTTCTGATCATGCACCTACAGCAGGCATCTCAGGACAAGGATTAGCAAAAGCAGCTGAAAGCAGTCAATCGCAAAATAAAGCAAAAGACAGTAAAAAGGTAGAAGACACAAGAGACGCTCAAAAGCGTGCAATTCGTGCAGAAGTGGATTCTGACCGGTTAGAAGGACAAACAGGCCCTACATCAACAGCAAAAGCTGAAGGCAAAGACAAACACCTTAATACTGAAAAAGCTAGTGCGCGCACTTCAACAACCTCTTTAGGTGCACAAAGTCAAGCATTGGAAAAAGATACTAAAAACAATACTACACACAAGAAAAGTACTGAAAAAGTGGAAAAACAACCACGTAAAGAAGTTAAATTTGACAAAGGTGTTATTACACATGAAAAATCAAATGATGTAGCACAAGCAAAGCACGATGGAAAAGTAAGTGAAGAGGGCAAAAAAACAAGCAGTAAAGTCGATAAACATACATTTGATAAATAAGCGTTTAATTTAAAAGGGTGAGGGCAGTAACGTGCCTTTGCCTTTTTAAATCTTTTTACAGGAAACATATTGGTATATACATATTTTAAACAAGCTGTAATAGGATTATTGGAAAGAAGATTACTACGCTTTTGTTTGTAAAAGCATCTTGACATAGTGTGTAAGTCTTTTTAAAATCAACTATATTGATAGAATTTTCTAAAAATTTAGGATAATTGTGAATCATGGGTTGAAATTATAATTTATTCTTGTTAGAATACCAAATATCATTAATTAATTTTACCACTTTAAAGTGAGTGAGAAAATCTGAGTTGAGGTGAATTGTATGACGAATCATTTAGAAACATATAGAAAAGAAATAGAAGAAATTAACGAACGGATTTTAACATTACTTTCCAAGCGAGGCGAACTTGCCAAGAAAATAGGTGAGGAAAAACGTAAACAAAGTACTGTAATTTATGACCCTCAAAGAGAAAAAGAAATGTTGAATGTGTTAATAGATAAAAACCAAGGACCGTTTAATGACAATGTGATTAAACAGTTATTTAAAGAAATTTTTAAAGCCTCAACGGATTTACAAAAATCTGATAATGAAAAACATTTGTACGTTTCTCGTAAGCTCAAACCTGAAGACACGATTGTGACGTTTGAAAATGGTGGTAAATTAGGTGAAGGCATGAAGTCCTTCGTTTTTGGCCCATGCTCGGTTGAATCATACGAACAAGTAGAAGCTGTAGCCAAAAATTTAAAACAAAAAGGTGAGAAATTTATTCGTGGTGGTGCATTTAAACCTAGAACGTCTCCATATGATTTCCAAGGTTTAGGTGAAGAAGGGTTAAAAATTCTCAAACAAATTAAAGATAAATATGATTTAAATGTAGTCAGTGAAATTGTACATCCGAATGATTTTGCGGTTGCAGATGAGTATTTAGATGTATTTCAAATTGGCGCTAGAAACATGCAAAATTTCGAATTATTGAAAGAAGCAGGACGTACGTCGAAACCGATTTTGTTAAAGCGTGGACTATCTGCAACGATTGAAGAATTCGTATATGCGGCAGAATACATTGCATCGCAAGGGAATCAAAATATCATTTTATGTGAGCGTGGTATCCGTACGTATGAAAAGGCGACACGTAACACACTAGATATTTCAGCTGTGCCGATTCTTAAACAGGGAACGCATTTACCTGTGTTAGTAGATGTGACGCATAGTACAGGACGTAAAGACATCATGTTACCAGCAGCTAAAGCAGCTTTAGCAATTGGAGCAGATGGGGTGATGGCAGAAGTACACCCAGATCCTTCTGTAGCTTTAAGTGATAGCGCGCAACAAATGGATTTAAATGAGTTTGATGCATTTTACAATGAAATTAAACCATTATCTGAAATGTACAATAACAACACTTTAAAATAAGTAATTTTTTACAAAAGGGACAAATGTTATTCAGTTTGTTCCTTTTGTTTGTTTTAAAGTAGTAAAATTTGATTTAATTCGTGACAAACATATGACAACCTCACTTTTATATTTCTAAACACACAATATTATGGTAAACTTTGAAAATATGATGAAAACGGAATATAATAATAGAGTAAGCGTTTCCAAGGAGGTTGAAAAGATGACGGTAACCATTTACGACGTGGCACGCGAGGCGCGTGTTTCAATGGCGACAGTTTCACGTGTTGTCAACGGCAATCAAAATGTAAAACCAGAAACAAGAGAAAAAGTTAATGAAGTGATTAAGCGATTAAACTATCGTCCTAATGCGGTTGCAAGAGGGCTTGCAAGCAAAAAAACAACAACAGTAGGTGTAATTATACCTGATATTTCGAATATTTATTATTCTCAACTTGCAAGAGGTTTAGAGGATATTGCAACAATGTATAAATACCACACAATCATTTCAAATTCCGATGATGATCCTGAAAAAGAAAAAGAAATTTTTAATAACTTGTTAAGTAAACAGGTCGACGGTATTATTTTTCTAGGCGGTACGTTAACTTCAGAAATTAAAGCACAAATTGCTAAAGCTTCAATTCCTGTTGTTGTATCCGGAACAAATGGTAAAGATGATGGTATCGCTTCAGTGAATATTGACTTTGAAAAAGCGAGTCAGGAAATTACAGAGCAATTAATCCAATCAGGTGCAACTAAGTTTGCTTTTGTCGGCGGAGGCCATTCTAAAAAAGCACAAGATGATGCATTAAAAGGTTTGAAAACACAACTTTCTCAACATAATATGGAAGTGGATCATCATTTGATGTACGTTGGTAACGAAACTTACAAAGATGGTTTACGCGCTTTCGAAAAATTAAGTACGTATCAACCCGATGCCGTATTATCTATTAGCGATGAACAAGCTATTGGAATCGTTCACGGAGCAATGGACCATGGTCTTAAAGTACCTGAAGACATTCAAGTTATCAGCTTTAATAACACGCGACTTGTAGAAATGGTGCGACCTCAATTATCTAGTGTTATTCAACCGTTATATGATATCGGTGCTGTAGGCATGCGTTTGTTAACGAAATATATGAATAACGAAAACATTGAAGAACCTAATGTGATTTTACCGCATAAAATAAGGTATCGCGGAACAACAAAAATATAAAATAAAACCCTTGTTTGTCACTGCATGCTTAAAAGTATAACAACGACTTTTAAGATGAAACGATGATACAAGGGTTTTTCTTTATATAAGTCTAGTGTTATTAATTTTAAAACCAATTTTGGATTTTATTAGCAACACTTTCGTTTTTTTGAGTGATTTCTTCACATCTTGGTATCGTTTGGAAATCAGGAAAATCTTCTTCCCATTTTTCAGGGATTGGGCATGGGCTATACTGTTTCCATTTTTTTAGCCATGATTCAGGTAAATGTCCTTGTAAAGGCGGATGATTGATTAAACTTAAATAAACATGGCTCCAAGCGCGTGGGACAACACGCCAAATATTATAACCGCCACCACCAAGCATGATTATTTTCCCATTCGCATATTTTTCTGCAATAGCATTTACAAAATAGGGGATTTCATAAAGTGTATTTAAATCGCAATGCATATGTGTGAGTGGATCAAGATAATGTATATCGGAGCCGTTCACACTGACAATAAAATCCGGTTTAAAGGTAGCTGCAACGTTTTCTAACGTTTGTTTAAACACAGACATGAAACTATCATGCTCTGTATAGGGTTCAAGAGGGACATTAACTGTGTAACCAAATCCTTGGTCATCGCCACGTTCAGTATAATGACCGGATCCTGGAAATAAAAATTTACCTGTTTCATGAATAGAATAATTCATGACTTCATTTGAAGTGTAAAAGCGCCATTGTACACCATCGCCATGATGAGCATCTGTATCAACGTATAATACACGCTGATTGTATTTATGAATTAAGTAGTGAATATAGATGGCTGCATCATTATAAACACAAAATCCATTTGCACGACTTTCTAAAGCATGATGCAAACCGCCGCCTAAATGACAGCCATTTTTGAAACGATTTTCCATGATTGCATCAATTAAATTGAGTCCGCCACCAACGATAGTGGCAGCACTTCTATGAATTTTTGGGAAGATGTGTGTATCTTCGCCCTCTAAACCATATTTTGCTTTTTCATCAGGTGCGAGTAGATTGCGTTCACCACGTTTAATAGCTTGAATATAATCATATTTATGTACCGTAGAAATTTCATCAACGGTTGCTATTCTAGGTTTGATAAACTGTGCCTCATTCAATAAGCCTGTAGATAGTAATAATTCAGTAGTTAACTTGAGTCGCATTTGATTAAATGGATGCTCATTATGAAAGCGGTATTGTAAAAGTGCATCTGAATAAACATAGCCCGTTTGTAAAGCGTGTTGTGTTTCCATCTTGCTTCCCCCCATTAAAAAAAGAACCGGTTCATATAACGTATATCATCAAAAGCGCTCATTTGCTCTACAGTAATATTTTTTCCAATTCTCGCCATTAAACTATTAGCTGGATGACTTGTGATTTCAGGGTCATCTGTTGCAAAAACTTCCAAGCCGCCATTTGCCATCATACGTTGCATTAATTTTTTATATTCAAAAACGTCTAATCCAGAGTTCTTAAGATCCCAATGCCAGTAGTATTCAGTCGTGATGATTATGTAATCTTCTAATTCCGGACTTCTTGTACTCAACTTTAATAGCTCCCGCCCTAGACCATAATTTCGATAAGGTAAACTTATTTCTATAGCACCAAGTTCTAATAAATAGGGCAAATTTCCATTAGACCATCTTTCCATAGGATCTGGATATAAGTAGGTTACATAACCGACGATATGGTTGTTTTCACGTATAATATAAATTCTGCCTTCGTCTAATGTACTAATTTCTTGGATGGCTTGAAATTGTTCCAAAGGGACACGGAATGCATTTAAGCCTTCATCAAATGTCATTGTTTCGAGTTGTTCTTTTTCAACTGGCCCCTCTAGTATCAGTGTTTTATTGTCTATCGTTACAGCTTCTTTTTCATAAGTTTTAATATGTTTCATGAGCGGCTCCTTTCTACCATGCTATTAGTGTTAGTATAGCGAATTAAAAATTTATTTTCACGCATTATTCAGAATAAGTATAATTTTTTGAAAATTGATTTTTGATAGGCTATAATTGTCGTGAAAGCGATTTCAAACAAGGGGGTAATCAACATGAAAGTCGAAATTTATAAAGGGGAAGAAGGTAACTTCAATTTAAAAGACTATGAAAAAACATATAAAGATTTTAAGTGGGAAGATGTAGAAAAAGCATTTTCTTGGCATGAGACAGGTAAAATTAATATGGCATATGAATGTATAGATCGCCACGTTGATGAAGGTAAAGGCGATAAAATTGCTTTAAATTATAAAGATGACACTCGTAAAGAAAGTTATACTTTCAAAGAAATGCAACAAAAAAGCAATCAAGCGGCCAATGTTTTAAAAGATAAGGCACATGTTGAAAAAGGTGACCGTGTCTTTATCTTTATGCCACGTACACCTGAATTGTATTTTGCATTTTTAGGGATTTTGAAAATTGGGGCAATTGTAGGCCCTTTATTTGAAGCATTCATGGAAAAGGCGGTAAAAGATCGCTTAGAAAATAGTGATGCAAAAGTCGTGATTACTACGAACAGTTTATTATCGCGTATTCCTAAAGACGATTTACCAAACTTAGAAACGATTATTATCGTTGATGATCATGTAGAGGAAGGATACGTTGATTTTAACCAAGAATTAGCAAAAGCGAGCGATGATTTTGAAATTGAATGGTTAGATAAAGAAGATGGTTTGATATTGCATTACACTTCTGGGTCAACAGGGCAACCTAAAGGGGTATTACATGTCCAAAAAGCAATGTTAGTTCATTACATATCAGGAAAATATGTGCTTGATTTACAAGATGATGATGTTTATTGGTGTACAGCAGATCCCGGTTGGGTTACAGGGACTTCTTATGGAATATTTGCTCCGTGGCTTAATGGTATAACTAACTGTATCGCTGGCGGTCGTTTTTCTCCTGAAGGTTGGTACAGTATGATTGAAGACTTTAAAGTTACAATTTGGTATACTGCCCCAACTGCATTACGTATGCTTATGAGTGCAGGAGATGATTTAGTTGGAAAATATGATCTATCATCTGTGAGAAGTATTTTATCAGTAGGTGAACCACTCAATCCAGAAGTTATTAAATGGGCTAAAAAGGTTTATGACAAACGTGTCTTAGATACTTGGTGGATGACAGAAACGGGTGGTCATATGATTGTCAATTACCCAACAATAGACATTAAACTTGGTTCAATGGGGAAACCGTTACCTGGCGTAGAAGCGGCAATTATCGATAATGAAGGTAATCCACTACCGCCCAATCGTATGGGTAACCTCGCCATAAAAAAGGGTTGGCCGTCAATGATGTATAAAATTTGGAAGAATCCAGAAAAATACAAATCGTATTTTATTGGAGATTGGTACATCTCTGGTGATTCTGCTTATCAAGATGAAGATGGCTACTTCTGGTTCCAAGGCCGTGTAGATGATGTTATTATGACAGCCGGGGAACGGGTAGGTCCTTTTGAAGTAGAATCTAAATTGGTAGAGCATGAAGCTGTAGCTGAAGCGGGTGTCATCGGTAAACCGGACCCTGTACGTGGAGAAATTATTAAAGCCTTTGTTGCATTAAGACAAGGGTATGAGCCTTCTGAGCAATTGAAGGAAGACATTCGAAAATTTGTGAAAGAAGGACTTGCCGCACATGCAGCCCCTCGTGAAATAGAATTTAAAGACAAATTACCAAAAACCCGTTCAGGTAAAATTATGCGTCGTGTGTTAAAAGCTTGGGAACTTGATCTTCCTACAGGTGATTTAAGTACAATGGAAGACTAATGCGCGCATTTTTATAATAGACAATAATATGTAATGACATTTTAAACACATACTCCTAAGTAGTGGAATATGGCTACGATTATGCATCAAGTCATTTTATAATATTGGTTTAAAAATAATGACACGTTTCAAAGATGCGTTTCAAGAGATTGAGATGAAAGCGATTTGATTTGAGTAGAGGGCGAATGATAAGCAAAATATGCATATTTTGCTTATCATGAACCTTTCTACCAAATCCTTGCTTTTTAGGATATCGATTACTGGATTCCTAGAGCATATCGTCATTTTGTCTCAATCTCTGTTTTTGTTGATCGATATTAAGTTTAACAATGGATTGTGCTTCTATAATGAAAGGTGTAATGGCATTGCTTTTTGAGTGAGCGTTACGGCTTTTATAACTACTTATATTCGACATTAAAGAAAGAGTTCGTTATTATTAAAATTGGAAATAGTTTTTTATAATTGTTTGTATACGTCTACATACGTATGAATGTTAATGAAAATCATTTAAGGGGCTGAATATAGTGAGTCATTTATCAGATTTAGAAATTGCAAATCAATCGACATTAAAACCAATTGGTGAGATTGCTCAAAAAGCTGGCATTTCGGAAGAGGCACTTGAGCAATACGGACATTATAAAGCTAAAATTGACATTTCTAAAGTGAACACACAAGGCGAAAAAGGTAAGGTTGTTCTTGTTACAGCAATGAGTCCTACACCTGCTGGAGAAGGTAAATCAACGGTAACTGTAGGTCTTGCTGATGCATTTAATAAAATCAATCAAAACGTTATGGTCGCATTACGTGAACCTGCGTTAGGACCTACATTTGGTATTAAAGGTGGCGCAACAGGCGGTGGTTACGCTCAAGTTTTACCAATGGAAGATATCAATCTTCACTTCAATGGAGATTTTCACGCGATTACAACAGCCAACAATGCTTTATCAGCATTTATCGATAACCACATTCATCAAGGTAATGAACTAGGCATCGATCAACGTCGTATTGAGTGGAAACGTGTTTTAGATATGAATGATCGTGCGTTGCGTCAAGTTGTCGTAGGTCTTGGTGGTCCGACACAAGGCGTTCCTCGTGAGGATGGTTTTAATATTACAGTAGCTTCTGAAATTATGGCAATTTTATGCTTAAGTACTGGTATTACAGACTTAAAACAAAATATTGCTAATATTACAATCGGTTATACACGTGATCGTAAACCTGTTACAGTTAAAGACTTAAAGGTTGAAGGCGCATTAGCGATGATTCTTAAAGATGCGATTAAACCGAACCTTGTACAAACAATTGAAGGTACACCAGCACTCGTTCATGGTGGTCCGTTCGCCAATATTGCACATGGTTGTAATTCAATCATTGCAACTGAAACTGCGCGTGATTTAGCTGATGTTGTTGTAACTGAAGCGGGCTTCGGCTCTGATTTAGGTGCTGAAAAATTCATTAACATTAAATCTCGCAAAGCTAATTTTGAACCAGATGCAGTTGTATTAGTTGCCACAATCCGCGCGCTTAAAATGCATGGTGGTGTCGCAAAAGATAATTTAAAAGAAGAGAACGTTGACGCATTAAAATCAGGTATTCAAAACTTAGAACGTCACGTTAAAAATATTAGAAAATTTGGCGTAGAACCTGTTATTGCACTTAATGCATTTATTCATGATACGGATGCGGAAACACAATTCGTACAAGATTGGGCAGCCAAAAATAATGTGCGACTTTCATTGACGGAAGTATGGGAAAAAGGTGGCGAAGGTGGCGTTGACTTAGCGAAAAAAGTGCTCGAAGTCATCGAACAGCCTAATGAATTTAAACGTTTATATGATTTAGAATTACCATTAGAAGAAAAAATTGAAAAAATTGTTAAAGAAATCTATGGCGGTTCTAAAGTCACATTCTCAAGCAAAGCGCAAAAGCAACTTAAACAATTTAAAGAAAACGGTTGGGACAACTACCCAGTATGTATGGCTAAAACACAATATTCCTTTACAGATGATGCCACACAACTCGGTGCACCAGAAAACTTTGAAATCACAATTCGTGAATTAGAGGCTAAGACAGGTGCAGGATTTATCGTAGCGTTGACAGGTGCGATTATGACAATGCCAGGTCTACCTAAAAAGCCTGCAGCATTGAATATGGATGTCACTCCGGATGGCCATGCAATTGGTTTATTCTAAGTAATATAAAATGATATTAAAAAAGCCCTTCAAAGTAGAGGTTACGTATACTTTGGAGGGCTTTTTTATATGAATTTTTCAGAAATCGGATATTTTAATGCAACGCGATATTCATTTTTAGTGATGACTTTCTCGATATACATCCGTTTTAAAACATATCTTTGACGTTGAATCGAAGGGGCAATCGCTTTGGCGTTTTTGATGTCACCGTCTTTTGTATAAGGCGTATAGTAATAAGGACTTTGTACAATTCCAGCAAGGTAAGCGGATTCTGCTAAATTTAACGTTTTAGGAGGCTTACCAAAAACACCATAAGAGGCTGAGGTGATGCCGGTAATATGTTGGCCATAAGTATCTCGTCCAAAAGAAATGCGATTAATATAAGTATAAATGATTTCATCTTTAGTCATTAAGTTTTCCAAGCGCATCGCGTACATAATTTCCTTGGCTTTACGATCATACGTTTTTTGATTCGTTAACATTTGATTTTTAACGAGTTGTTGCGTTATTGTACTACCGCCCGTAGGATTGTCTCGATTAAAAATGTCTTGATACATTGCCCGAAAAATGGCTTTTGGTAAGACGCCATGGTGTGTGTAAAACTGTGCGTCTTCACTCGAAACAATGGCTTTTGTAACATATGGAGACACCTCAGCAGGTCCAGCTATGAGTAAAGGTGTTTGCGCATTATAAAGTTCGATTAAATTCACATTACGTGTTTGTAATTGTGGCATTTCTGGAAGATGCGTGACTTCTCTTACGAGCGCATCATCATTGATTTCATTTGCATCTGATACAATACTCGCAAAATAGCCTAGTGCAATGCCGGATACTAAGATAAAGAACCAAATCGATAGGATGATGATAATCATAAAAAGACGTTTGATGTTTTTAAAATAATCATCATATACTTTAAGAAATTGAGTTAATCGATGACTGTCATCCAAAACGACGATCACCTCCTTTTTAACAATTATAGTATAGCATAATTTGATTTTAGGCGTTTCTTTAATTTAATACTACATTTCATTGACTTTTCAATAGTGGCATTTTATAATATAAGTCATTATCAATAGGATTTGAAATTGAGGACAAGTAACTTTACGTTTGTTTTTCAGAGAGTCAGTGGAAGGTGAGAACTGACATACAAATTAAAGCGAATACACCTCTTATAATGATTTCAACGTTTTGACAATGTGCGTAACATTGTAAGAGTTTCCAAGTATGGTGGTAACGTGCGATAGCGCCCTTACATTTTTAGTAAGTGGTGTTTTTTTATTTTTAAGGAGGTTTTTTTATGGCAAATCAATTGTTAGAAGAGCTTAAATGGCGTGGTCTGATTTATCAACAAACAGATGAAGAAGGTATCGAAACATTATTAAATAAAGAAGAAGTTAAACTATACTGTGGTGCGGATCCAACTGCGGATAGTTTGCATATTGGACATTTATTACCTTATTTAACACTTCGTCGTTTTCAAGAGCATGGTCATCGTCCGATTGTATTAATCGGTGGTGGAACAGGAATGATTGGAGATCCTTCTGGTAAGTCAGAAGAGCGTGTGCTTCAAACAGAAGAGCAAATTGAAGTGAATGTTCAAGGTATTCAAAATCAAATGAAGCAACTTTTTGATTTTGAAACGGAGAATGGACCAATTCTTGTAAATAATAAAGATTGGTTGAGCCAAATCTCATTAATAGAATTTTTACGAGACTTTGGAAAACATGTCGGTGTAAATTACATGTTGGCTAAAGATTCAATTCAATCACGCTTAGCCAATGGCATTTCGTACACTGAGTTTACGTATACCATTTTACAAGCGATTGATTTTGGACATTTAAATCGTGAATTTGATTGTAAAATTCAAATCGGGGGCTCAGATCAGTGGGGGAATATCACGAGTGGTATTGAATTAATGCGCCGTATGTATGGAACGACAGAAGTTTACGGTTTGACGATTCCATTAGTGACAAAATCTGATGGGAAAAAGTTTGGTAAATCTGAATCAGGCGCTATTTGGTTAGATCGAGATAAAACAAGTCCATATGAGTTTTATCAATTTTGGATTAATACAAGTGATGAGGATGTTATTAAATTCTTGAAGTACTTTACATTCTTAACTCAAGAGGAGATTGAAAAACTAGCGCAAACTGTTGAAACTGAGCCACATTTGCGTCAAGCACAAAAAGCGCTTGCAGAAAATGTCACACGTTTTATTCACGGCGAAGCAGCATTAGCAGAAGCCGAACGTATTTCAAAAGCATTATTCAGTGGCGACTTAAAAGCGTTAACTGCAGATGAGATTAAAGCAGGTTTCAAAGATGTACCACAAGTAACAATTTCAAGCGAAACAACGAACATTGTTGAAGCATTGGTTGAAGCGAAGATATCTCCATCAAAACGTCAAGCACGAGAAGATGTTACAAATGGTGCCATTTATATTAATGGCGAACGTCAGCAAGATTTACAATATACACTGACAAACGATGATAAGTACGATGATAGTTTTACGATTATACGTCGTGGTAAAAAGAAATATTTCATGGTTAATTATTCATAATATAAAATCCCTCTACTTATGGGTTTGTAGAGGGATTTTTTCATATTTTACTTTGCTGAATCTAAAGTGACTTTAATTTGTGTAGATTTACCGTCTCGATTTACAGTAAATGTTACTTTATCACCTGGTTTTTTATCTTTATAGAGGTAACTACGTAAATCAGAATCACTATCAATTTTATGTCCATCAATCTCAGTGATAATATCGCCACGTTTTAAATCAATTCCGCGTCGAGGAACATTGGCGACGTAAACACCTGAATCTGTATTGACATGACGTTTATAGCTATCAGGAATATCCGTCACATTAATCATTTCAATACCAATAGAAGGGCGTTTCACTTCTCCATGATTTACCAGTTGATCAATAACGAGTTTCACTTCGTTACTTGGGATAGCAAAGCCGATGCCTTCAACTTGTGGTGCTGCAATTTTTAATGTATTAATACCTATCAGATTTCCGTTTATATCGACGAGCGCACCACCTGAATTTCCAGGATTAATGGCAGCATCTGTCTGGATAACATTGACTTTGTTTGGTCCTGCTGAAGTATCTGTTTCGATCGTACGTTCATTTGCAGAAATAATCCCTGAAGTTACTGTGTTTGCAAACTCTAATCCTAGAGGGTTACCCATTGCAAAAACGCTGTCTCCAGTTTTAACTTTGCTTGAATTTGCAAAAGACATCGTCTTTATATCATCACGGTCTTTAATTTTTAAAACAGCTAAGTCAGTTAAAGGATCATTACCTACTAATTCAGCAGAAACTTGTTGAGAATTGTGAAGTTGTATTTTGACTGATGATGCCCCTTCAATGACATGATTGTTCGTAACGATGTAGGCGTTCTTACCATCTTTTTGATAAATGACACCTGAACCTATACCAGATGGTTTAGACTTAGCTGACTTACCGCGAAGTAAATCGTCTAAATTTTGAACTTTTTGTTCGTTAATGACACCTACGATTGCAGGCGCTTTATCATTAATCATTTGATTCACTGTTTTATATTTTTCACTTTTGCCATCGAGTGTATTGCCACCTGGCTTTTGCGAAGCTTCATTCACTTGTGAGCCGGGTTTCGTTGAGAATGGGGAAGAAAAATTAGAAAACAGACTAGTTAAACCAAATGCAATGAGACCACCTATTAATCCCGCTGCTAGCGCTATAAGTATCGTTTTGAACCAAGGAAATTTTCGTTTCGATCGATAAGGCTCCGCGGATTGATGTGGATTTGATTGATGTGAAGGATTATAATTGTGTTCTTCTTTCATAAAATGCCTCCTTTATAACTATTATCCTATTTAATCAATGCTTTGACTAGTCTGGTGCTCTACGTCTTTAGTCGTATTTTAAATGTGGTTGTTGAAATGTCTCGTAAGTGATAGAATTTAAAGGGTTAAAAGATGTAAAAAGTGGGTGTCAAAATGTTATATAAAGTAATCGCAAAAGTATTAGATACTATTATTGTTAAACGACTTAAAAATTTAGAAGTTATAGGTAAGGAACAAAAGCCAGAAACCAATCGCTACGTTGTGACATGTAATCATGAAAGTTACAATGAAATTATTTTATTAGGTTTAGCATTGTTTCCTAATGAAATCCATTTCATGGCAAAACAAGAATTATTTAAAAAGAAATGGTTGCATAAATTTTTTACAGCACTAAATGCGTTTCCAGTTAATAGAGAAAATCCAGGACCAAGCACATTAAAAATACCTGTAAAGATTTTAAATCAAAACAAAACAGTAGGTATTTTCCCATCCGGTCAACGTACAGCTGTTGAAGTACCTTTAAAAAGAGGTGCAGCGACAATTGCGATGCTAGGGAAGGCGCCAATTTTACCTGCTGCCTATGTTGGTCCAACTAAAATTTTGCATTTGTTTACTAAAAAAGCGTACATTAAATTTGGTGAGCCGATTGATACGACAGCACTTCCAAAAGATTTAAAACGACAAGAGAAAGTAGATTATATTACAAATTTAATTTCCGAACGTACACGCGAATTACAAAAAGAATTAAATGATTATGTAAAACAAAAATAAATACGTTTTACGCGTTGCTAGAGGCAAGGTATTGAAAATGAAGGTTAAATGTTTCAGATATTCATTTCTACTTTGCCTCATATTTATGTTATAGTGGTTTTGTCTGAAAATTCTGTTTATGGGGGTATCTGATGCAAAAAGTAATATTATTTGATGTAGATGGCGTCTTTTTAGACGAGGGAAGATGTTTTGATGTCGCTGCTTTAACCGTGTATGAAATATTGCGCGATAAAACGTATTTAAATTTAGGCTCAAAAGTGGATTTATCTAATTTAACAGATTCTCAAATCCAATCGATTCGACATGAAATTTTTGAAAATGATATGATTTTAAATCAACTGAAATCATTAGGAATAAATTCAAATTGGGACATGTTATTCGTTGTCTTTTCAGTTCATTTCATCCATTTATTAAAACAACTTTCAGAATCTGAAAGAACAATTTTTTTACAATCTCGCTCAATCTCTCAAAAACAACTACAAGAAATAGGCCGAAAACTTACGCATAACACGTTAGACTATGCAGCACCTTTAGATTTTTTAGCATCATGTTCCGAAGGGAAAGAAGTACTTTATGAAGAATTAAAACATTACGCAAAAGCACAATTAAATACCGAGGCGTGTTCACTTTTTGATATTCAAAGCCCATTATGGCAGTTTACTCAATCTATTTATCAAGAATGGTATTTAGGTCGAAATTTATTTGAAGACGTGGAAGGACAAGTTGCCAAATCAGATTATAAACAAGGATATATTTATGATGAAAAAGTGCTGGTCCCAGTAGAAGAAGCGCAATCTTTATTAAAAGCATTAAAAGAAAAAGGTTACAAAATTGCAATTGCAACAGGACGTACAAGAACGGAAACTTTAATTCCATTTGAAGCGCTAGGTTTATTACAATTTTTTGAAGACGAACATATTGTTACGGCAAGTGAAGTGATAGAAGCGGAAACCCGTTATCCAAATTTAAAACCACTCGGAAAGCCTAATCCATTTAGCTATATTGCGGCATTGAATGGCAATGAAAAGAAGGACTACTTTGATTATACAACAACACAAGTTAATCGTGTTCAACCGCAGAACGTTACGATTGTAGGTGATTCACTCGCTGACTTGCTTTGTGCTCAAAAAATAAACGCCTATTTTATTGGAACATTAACAGGCTTAAAAGGAGAAGGGGCACAACAAGAATTAGAACATTATCATGCTGATAAAATCGTGAATAATGTTTTAGATATTCGTTCAATATTTTTATAATACAAATGAAAATCAAGCGTACGTATTTGCTTTCCTTGTCCCCCACAAGGTGAACAACGATTGAAAAGAGCTAATAAGCGAAATTTTAGTCTAGCCATCTACTGTAGCTTTTTAACAGCAATCTTCTTATTAGATGTGGGACGACGAAATCTATTTGATTTCGTCGTCCCACTACTCGTTATAAAAATATAGGATCATCAGCTCCCTTTATTATAACGTTAATGTAACTGGTGTAACCGAATTAAATCCTTCAACATTTAAGAGTTCTGCTTCTACTTCGTCACGAATCGGCTTGTCGATGGACAAAATCATCATAGCTTTTCCTCCGATATGTGTACGACCTAAATGCATAGAAGCAATATTGACATCATATTCTCCTAAAATTTGTCCGGTTTTACCTACTACTCCAGGTCGGTCATAATGATGAATGACAAGTTGATATTGTTCGGGTTTAAAGTCTACTGGATACTGATTAATACGTACAATTCGAGGGCCAAAGCCGTTCAATACAGTACCGCCAATTTTGATGCTATCAGCTTTATTGATCAGTTCTAGCTCAATATAATTGCTAAACCCTTTTTTACTTTTCGTTTTTTCGATGGTATACGTAACATTTTGCTCATTTAATAAAACTAAAGCATTAATAAGATTAACATGGTCACCCATATCTTGTTGTAAAACGCCTTTAACAAGCGTACGTGTAATTAAACTCGTATCATCTAATGCAAGGTCTCCAGCATATGTGATTTTGAGTTCACGAGGAGCTTTTGGTAATAATTGAATACCGACTTCACCAGCCATTTTAGCTAATTGGACATAAGGTTGTAATGCTTCATCTTCACTGAAAATGCCATTCGGTGCATTTACAGCATGTGAAATATTTTGATTGATGAGTATGTCGATAATATTCTCTGCCACTGATATGGCCACTTTTTCCTGCGCTTCAACTGTTGAAGCACCTAAGTGGGGTGTAACGATCACTTTCGGATGTTGCGTAATAGGTGAATGATTGGCGGGTTCATTTTCAAATACATCTAACGCGGCTCCCGCAATTTGATTATGATTGAGTGCTTCTAAAAGTGCTTGCTCGTCAATAATACCACCACGTGCTACGTTGATAATTCGTAAATTGGGTTTTGCTTGGTCGAAAAAAGCTTTATTTACAATGCCTTTCGTTTTTTCTGTTAACGGCGTATGGACGGTCACAAAATCAGCGTTTTGAGCAATTTCATCTACAGTAGCTCTTGTGAACTCTAACTCTTTTGCTTTATCTTCTGAAAGATAGGGATCATAAGCAAGAATATTCATGCCAAAACTTTGTAGTCTTTTAGCGACACCTATACCGATGCGTCCAGTCCCAATGACGCCTAAAGTTTTACGGTACAGTTCTGTTCCACGAAACGTTTTGCGGTCCCATTCTCCTTGGCTAAGTGAAGCGTGAGCTTGTGGAATATTACGTGCCATCGCTAAAATCATTGCTACTGAATGCTCAGTTGCAGAAATAGTATTGCCATCCGGTGCGTTAATCACAATAATACCTTCTTTAGTGGCACTATCGAGTTCGATATTATCGACACCAACACCTGCACGCGCAACGACTTTCAATTGCGTACCTGCTTTCAAAATAGATGCTGTGACTTGTGTTTGACTACGTACAATAAGCGCATGGAATTCAGGGATGAGTTCTACTAGTTCAGCTTCACTTAACCCTGTTTGATGTATCACATCAAAACGTTGATCTTCATTTAAACTTTTTAAGCCTTCTTCAGAGATAGGGTCTGCGACAAGCACTTTATATAACATCTTTTAAAACCTCCGTAAATACTTTTGTACCTTGACCGATGAATGACGTATTACGATGCTGAGTAAGCAATATTTCTAGTGCAGCTATAAAACTTAATAAAGTAAAAGGCGAAACATCTCCCATATGTCCAACACGTAAAATGCGGCCTTTTAATTTTCCTTGACCACCTGCAATGGTGATGTTGAATTGGGTTTTGAGTTCTTTTTTTATTTTTTGAAGTTCAGCTTCGTCTTTTGGAATAAAAGCTGTAACAGTAGGGGAAGCATAAGTATCATTGACAAGTAGCTCAAAATTTAACGCTTTCAAGGCTGCTCTTACAGCATCTCTTATTTGATAATGATGTTGAATGACGTTATCGAACCCTATAGCATCGATATAACGTCTGTATGCAATGACACCTCTAAATGCAGAGATATTAGGAGTATAAGGTGTAGAACTTTCGAGCAGTGACTTATAATGTTTGGCTAAATCTAAGTAAAATTTTGGAGTGGTGCTTGCATTAATTTGCTCTAAAGCGCGTTGATTACATGCAACAAAAGAAATGCCCGCAGGTAATGCCATAGCTTTTTGACTACCTGAAACTAAAATGTCGATATGGTCTCTTTCCATATTGACGTCCACAGCGCCAACACAACTCACACCGTCGACGACAAAGTAAATCTCATTATCTAAAGTTTTTAAAGCTACGCCGAGTTCAGCGACAGGATGGAGCACGGCTGTAGAAGTTTCACAGTATTGAGTAAACACAGCTTTGATAGGCGCATTTAGCTGTTCGATGAAAGTAATAACTTGCTTTGTATCGAATGCTTCTCCCCAAGGGACATCGAAAATATGTACATTTGTATAATACGTTTCTGCGATTTGTTTAAAACGATTACCAAAAGCGCCTGAAACGATAACGACAAAGTGGTCATCTGGTTCTAATAAATTCACCATACTGGCTTCAAGGGCGCTCGTACCACTTGAAGATAAAATCATAACATCTTGATGACTACCGAATACGTGTTTAAGTGCTTCAAAGGCTTCTTTTGCAATAGCTTCAAAGTCCGATGAACGATGACCTACCATAGGCAAGTTCATCTCTGTTTGGATATGCAAAGGGACGGGTGTGGGGCCAGGTGTTAATAATAAAGGGTGTTGGAAATACATAAGCAACCTCCTCGAATAATATTTTTACATTTTAACAAATATTCTGACAAATTAACAGGGGAGATTTCACAAACTATACGTTCTGTGAAATTAAATATATATGTGACTGCGTAGTAATCGTGACATTTCCTCGTAAACTATTGGAGACCATGCAATTGGCGTCAGCAGTTTGAAGTAATCGATCGATGCGTCGGAGCAGTTTATCTTTAGTTTCCGAATCTTCTACATAAATATCTACGTTATGCGTAATTTGTTTCATTGAAAATCGGTTGTGGCGATATTCAGCTGTTCCTATTGAAGTAAGTTTAAATGATTTTATTCTAAAATGAGCACGCGCAAGTGTAGCGGCTAATGAGATAATGAAGCAACTGCCAGCTGCGCTAACGAGTAATTCGTCGGGATTTGTACCTATGCCAGTTCCTCCTAGGCTTGAAGGAATAGAGAATGTTTCTTTAATAATGTCGCCATCTAATTGGCCGGACTGATCGCCTCCACCTTGCCATTGAAAGGAGACTTTAAAATCATGCTGAACCATTTTACTTCACTCCTCCTGTGTATGTGTTAAGTTAAGTGTAGTAGAAAATTAGTAGAATGGAAAGGAAGTTAAACCTGTGAAGCTGAGTAAACCGTTTAAATCATTTAAAGTGGTTGCACATCGTGGCTTTTCTGAAAGTTATCCAGAAAATACGCGTGAAGCGTATCAAGCGGCGCTAGGCCGACATATTGATATGTTAGAAATTGATTTGCATATGACAAAAGATGGTGCGCTTGTGGCAATTCATGATGACACAATTGATCGAACATCTAATTCAAAAGGTGCAATTAAAGATTTTACTTTAGAAACGTTAAGAGATTTTGATTTTGGAAGTTGGAAGGGGTTAAATCACAAGGCAGAATTAATGACGTTTGATGAAGTGCTAACGTTATGTAAAAACTATTCTAAAACGTTGTTAGTTGAAATCAAAACACCTAAAAATTATCCAGGCATTGAAAAAGCCGTTTTACAAAAAATAAAAAATCAACAATTTCCATTACATCGAATTATCATTCAATCTTTTGATACGAAATCTATTCAAACGTTTCATACACTTGCGCCTTATTTAACATTAGGTGTGTTAATTAGTAAACGGAAATATTGGTTGAAGCAACCACCTTACAAAGACATTGCAACGTATGCAGATTATATTAATCCTAATTATAAACTGATTAATCGTAAATTTATTAAGCGCGCACATCAAGAGGGATTGAAAGTCATTCCTTACACGGTAAATGACATAGATGACGCAAAAAAATTAATTAAACTAGGTGTTGATGGTGTGATTACGGACGCACCTGACCGTTTATTCAAATTATAATATTGAAAATCAAGGATGAGGACACGGCATGTTATTGCTTTAAGAAAAAAGCAAAAGTTTCAACAAAACATTCACGATGCGTCAAAATGGAAGTTATTTTGTGCATCATGAATGTTTTGTCGAAATTCTACTCGCGATGTCTTGACCACTTAGTTTTATGATTGCGGTGTTTTATTTAATTTCTCATATGCACCTATCGCAACTGCTAAATCAAAGTGCGCGGCACCGACGCATTT
Source organism: Staphylococcus ratti (assembly GCF_020883535.1). NCBI lineage: Bacteria > Bacillati > Bacillota > Bacilli > Caryophanales > Staphylococcaceae > Staphylococcus > Staphylococcus ratti. Next base: position 1,006,738 of record NZ_CP086654.1, read on the forward strand.
AAAAATTGTAATGGCTTCACATGATTGACGTAAAAGTTGTTTTTTTGAAACAATGCTTTTTAAATCGCCATCTATTTCTTCAAATTTAAAAATTCCTTTTTCATGAGGTTCGATAAATTCTCCGGCTTCTTCTTTAACACCTTCAATATCATCGAATACGACATGACTTGCTCTTGGAAAGAGTTGATTATCCATTTCTTTCATATCTGGACGATAGGAACCTATACCATTAATGTGTGTTCCATCTTGAATGTCTTTTGCTTCAAAGACAGGGGAGGTTGACTGTGTTTGGCAATTAATAATATCAGACTTTTGAACTAAAGTCTGAACATTATTTGTAACCGTTATATCTAAATTGGGATGGGCTTGTTGAAGTTGTCTCTTAAAATGTTCTGCTTTGTCGCGGCTACGATTGTAAAGATAAACGTTTTGGATATTGCGTACTTCGATATTACCTAAAAACTGCTCATAAGCCATCCCGCCTGTGCCAATCATTCCGAGTGATTGACTATTTGAGTTACTCATATATTTAGGTGCTATCCCGCTTAAAGCGCCCGTACGTAATCGTGTGAGGTAACTTGCATCTAAACTTGCAAGGTGTTTTCCTGTTTTAATATCTGTAATGATGATATTGGCTTGTGTTGTAGGAAGGCCAAGTTGAGGGTTTTCAGGTGTGATTGAAGTGATCTTAATGATGCCGATTTGTTTGTCTTTATGTATACAAGGCATATACAGCATTGATTTTGCACCGGTTCCCGTCGAGATAACCATACGCTGTGTTTGTGTAATCGCATTCATGTTTGTAAATAGGGTCTCGATATCGTTTATGGCGTCAGACATGTGATAGATAGCTTGGATGTCATTTTCATTCCAAAATTTCATGATATTCCTCCTTTACATTTGATGTTAGTATACGTAAAGATTTCTAAATTGTAAAAGTGCGCGTTCGTAGTGAGGACATTTATATAAAGATTTCTTCTGTCTAAAAAAGGAGGACAAAGAAAAACCACCATGCAAGAGACATGGTGGTTAACAAAATCAATATTAACGTGAGTAGTACTCAACGATTAATTGTTCATTGATTTCAGCTGGTAATTCGCTACGTTCTGGAAGACGTACGAAAGTACCTTTTAAGTTGTCAGCATCGAAGTCTAAATAGTCAGGAACGAAGTTGTTGATTTCGATTGACTCTTCGATAATTGCTAATTTTTGTGATTTTTCACGTACTGTAATCACTTGACCAGGTTTTAAAGTGTAAGATGGAATGTCAACACGTTTACCATCTACTTCAACGTGACCGTGACCAACTAATTGACGTGCTTGACGACGTGTACGTGCTAAACCTAATGCGTAAACAACCGCATCTAAACGGCTAGCTAAAAGGATCATGAAGTTTTCACCATGAACCCCACCTTGTTTACCAGCAGCTTCAAAAGTGTTACGGAATTGTCTTTCAGTCATTCCATATAAGTAACGTAATTTTTGTTTTTCACGTAATTGTAATCCGTACTCAGATAATTTTTTACGTTGTGTTGGGCCATGTTGACCTGGAGCGTAAGGACGCTTTTCTAATTCTTTACCAGTACCTGATAATGAGATACCTAAACGACGAGATTTTTTCCAGCTTGAACCTCTGAATCGAGCCATAATTGACTCCTCCTTTATTTCTTTTTTGTTGTTATGAAAAAACAAAAAAGAGTGTTGAATGCTCGTAAAGATATGATATTTTATGTGTCCTCGCCTCATAGCTCTGGTTACACGGCACGCCCACTTTGGGAATATCATAGCGCCTTACAATATTCAACTGCTATTTTCGTTTTTCACACAAAGTCCATTTTACCACGTACTTATTAAAAGTCAAGGTGAAATGATGATATTTAAAGATGGCGTTGTAAAACGTCGACGATTGCTTTTAACCCTGCTTCATCTGTTTCGCTAAAACGGTTTTTAATAGGGGAATCGATATCCAAAACGCCAATAATTTCCTCGTTTTTATGAAGAGGGAGTACGATTTCTGATTGACTGTTCGCATCACATGCGATGTGCCCTGGGAAAGCATTGACATCTGCTACACGTTGAATAGCATCATGTTTAACTGCTGCTCCACACACACCACTTCCAACTTCGATGTGTACACATGCGGGTTTTCCTTGAAAAGGTCCTAAAATTAAAGCATTATTTTTCATCAAATAAAAGCCGACCCAATTAATTTGAGACAAGTTTTCGTTGAGTAGCGCAGAGGTATTACTTAAATTTGCGATTAAGTCTGTTTCGCCAGAAAGTAATGCATCAAGTTGTCGTGTTAAAAGATCGTAATTGGTGTTCGTTTCCATAAATATCCCTCATCTCTTAAAATTTTGAAATAATTATAGCCTTTTTAGAGGTTCTGCGCAATTTAGAGAGAATCTATGGTAAACTTTTAAAAAGTATATCATTATTTAAGATTTCATTTTAATGCGTTTACAAATTACGTTATAATGAATTTATGTTTGTAGGAGGAGACGAAAGGACATGGCATTATATATTATCTTAGCTATTATCATTATTATTTTGATAGGCATCGGTGTACTTTTCATGATGCGATCAAACAAAAGAACAATGATCCAAACTGCGGAAGATCGTAAAGCAAAATTAAATGACCTCTCATATGACGAAAGCTTACATAAACTAGAACAACTTAATATGCCTGGCCAAACGAAAGCTGAATATGATGCATTAAATGATTCTTGGAAATCATCACACAATGATTATTTAATGCCAGTGGATGAAAAAATACATGAAGCTGAAGTGAACTTAGATAAGTTTAAATTTGCGCAAGCAGAAACGGACATTAATGATGCTCATGAAATGATGGATGCTTACGAATCTAAACATCTAGAGTTAACGGAAAAGGCAGACAAAGTACTTAAAGTGCATCACGAGAGCGACGCGTTATATGATCAAACTAAAGAAGAACATCGTAAGTTAAAACGAGAAGTTTTAGCAAATCGTCATCAATACGGTGAAGCGGCACCTCCATTAGAAAAAGAAATCGAACAAATCGAGCCAGAGCTGTCTTTATACGAAGAATTGAAACAAGATGGCAATTACAGACAAGCACATGAGCACATTAAAAATTTAAATGACGACTTGACGTATTTAAAAGAAGACATGAAAGAAATTCCAGAATTAATTCGCGAAGCTCAAAAAGAATTACCTGGTCAATTTCAAGATTTAAAATACGGCGTACGTGATTTGAAAGTGGAAGGCTACGATTTGGATCATGTGAAAGTTGATAGTACATTACAATCATTGAAAACAGAACTAAGTTTTGTTGAACCAATGATTAGTCGACTTGAGCTAGAAGACGCAAACAAAAAATTGGAAAATATTAACCAACAATTAGACGAAATGTACGATTTAATTGAGCATGAAGTTAAATCTAAAAATGCGGTTGAAGAATCAAAAGAGCGTATTACTGACGATCTGTTTCTCGCTAAAGATATGAACTATACACTTCAAACTGAAATAGAGTATGGTCGCGAAAACTATTATATTAATGAAAGTGATATCCAAAGCGTACGTCAATTTGAAAATGAAATTCAAAATTTGATTGCCGTCTATGATGAGATTTTAATGGAAATGGCAAAATCATCCGTACGTTATAGTGAAGTTCAAGATAACCTTAAATACATCGAAGATCATGTGAAAGTGATTAATGAAAAACAACAAAAACTTCAAAACCACCTCGTATCATTACGCGAAGATGAAGCGGAAGCAGAAGAACATATTTTACGTGTTCAAAGTAAAAAAGAAGAGATTTATCGTCGTTTACTCGCTTCAAACCTTACAAGTGTACCGGAGCGTTTCATCATTCTTAAAAATGAGATCGATTACGAAGTTCGAGAAGTGAACGTGCGCTTTAGTGAAAGACCAGTTAACGTACAACACCTTAAAGATAAAGTGAACAAAGTTGTCCTTCAAATGAATAAATTTGAAGATGAAGCTAATGATGTACTCATTAATGCGGTTTATGCTGAAAAGCTCATTCAATATGGTAACCGTTATCGAAAAGACCATCATGAGCTAGATAAAAGCTTAAACGAAGCAGAACGTTTATTTAAAAATAACCGCTATAAGCGTTCCAGTGAGATATCGGCACAAGCGTTAGAAAGAGTGGAGCCAGGTATTTCAGAAGCCATCGAGCGCGAAGTTATGAATCAACAAACACATTAAATATGATTAAAAACTGAGACGGGTTAAAGTCTCAGTTTTTTAATTTTTATCATTCCTCATCGCTTATGATGCAATGGTTTAAGGTCGCTTTTAAATTATTTATTGACCCAAAGCGATAAATTTTAGAAAATAGCTAATATGTGTTTTATGTGAGTGGAAATATTGTAGTACAATAATAATAATTCACAATCTTATTCAAGGAGTTCCTGTATCATGTTATATTTTGACAATGCTGCAACGACACGTGTTCAACCAGAAGTGTTAAACAGTTTTATGAAGGTGAATCAAACGTTTTTTTATAATCCTAACAGTCCACACGTCAAAGGGAGTGAAGCACAACGTTTACTAGAAGAAGCGCGTGCGCAAATTCGACAGTCGCTACATTTGAATGAGGAAACTATCATTTTTACAAGCGGAGCGACGGAGTCTAATAATATGGCTTTAAAAGGAGCGGCGTACCAAAAAAAGCCATTCGGTAAAACGATTATTACTTCTGTGCTTGAACATCCCTCTGTGCTAGAAGTGATGCGTCAACTTGAAACTGAAGGATTCAAATTGAAATTTGTCAATGTCACTGATAAAGGGCAAATTGATTTAACACATTTTGAATCTTTATTGAATTCAGATGTGATTTTAGTGACATGTATGCAAGTGAATAATATCATGGGACAAATCCAACCAATAAGAGAAATGAGTCAGTTGTTGTCAGCATATCCTAAAGTGCACTTTCATGTGGATGCGGTTCAAGCGCTTGGTAAACAACCGATCGTTATGCAAGATATTGATAGTATAGCAATCAGTGGTCATAAATTTAATGGTTTAAAAGGACAAGGCTTATTAATTTTGAAAAATGCACATGCACTAACGCCGATTATTCAAGGCGGCGGCCAAGAATTTGGTTTGCGCAGTGGCACAGTTAACTTACCAAGTGATGTAGCATTGGCTAAAGCGATTCGCTTGGCGGTGTCACATCAGCATGTATTAATCAAAGGATTAAAAGGCGTTAATATGGCTATAAGAAACCAACTTCAACAGTACCCGGGTATTGTTGTTAATTCTCCAGAAGACGCCTCGCCACACATTTTGAATATTAGTTTTCCTGGGGTGCGCGGAGAGGTTTTAGTCAATGCATTTTCAAAACATGATGTCATGGTTTCAACCACAAGCGCATGCTCATCGAAGCACGCCAAATTAAATGAAGTATTAAGTGCGATGAATATTGATTCAAGCAATATTTTGGGTAGTATTCGTCTATCTTTTGATCGTCATACATCCATGGACGATGTAAACCGATTTTTTGAAGTATTAGATATTGTATATAAAGAAGTAGAGGAGTTGCTAAGGAAATGATTTATGATCATCTTCTAGTAAGATATGGAGAGCTAACATTAAAAGGGGCAAATCGTAAAACGTTTGTCAATCAATTGCGTTCGAATGTGAAGCGTGCATTGATGCCTTTGCAAGGTTATGAGGTAAAAGCAAATAGAGATAGAATGTATATTCAACTTGAGCCTCATGCTGACATCGATAGCATGATAGAACGTATTTCTAAAGTATATGGTGTTCATTCAATTAGCCCTGTGCTAAAAATAGAAAAGTCTATGGATGCGATGTATCAGCATGCTGTTATCTTTGCAGAACAATATAAATCAGGGGATAGCTTCAAAGTTGAAGTTAAACGCTCAGATAAACAATTTGAATATGAAACGTTTGCCATACAACGCATGGTAGGTGGAGCTGTATTAAAACATTCAAAAGATTTACATGTTAACGTCCGTCAACCAGACCATGAGATTAAAATAGAAGTGCGTCTTGATGCAGTTTATATGTATGATAAAGTCATTCCTGCGATAGGAGGACTTCCTGTTGGAACAGGAGGAAAAACGTTATTGATGTTATCTGGTGGCATCGATTCACCTGTAGCAGGTATGGAAGTAATGCGCAGAGGTGTAACGATTGAAGCGATTCATTTTCACAGCCCGCCTTTTACCAGTGAGAAAGCAAAAGAGAAAGTGATTGAACTTACACGTATTATGGCAGAACGTGTGGGTACAATTAAATTGCATATTGTTCCATTTACTGAAGTTCAAAAGCAAATTCATAAAGTGGTACATGAACGCTACACAATGACGTCGACAAGACGTATGATGATGCGTATTGCAGACAAAGTCGTTCAACAAATTGGTGCAGACGCAATTGTCAATGGTGAAAATTTAGGGCAAGTGGCAAGTCAAACTTTAAAAAGTATGTATGCAATCAATGCTGTTACATCTACGCCTGTGCTTCGTCCGTTATTATCACTAGATAAAGAAGAGATTATAAGCAAGGCAAAAGTGTTGGGGACATTTGAAACGTCTATACAGCCTTTTGAAGACTGTTGCACAATTTTTACACCGAAGAATCCTGTTACAGAACCTCAATTCGACAAAGTCATTCAATATGAATCCGGTTTTGACTTCGAACCTATGCTGAATGAAGCGGTTGAGCACATCGAAACACTAGTGATTGACAAAAATTATCAAATTCATCAAAGTGAAACGACGCAATGGGATGACGATTTATTTTAACTTTTAGTTTGGGGTGAAGGGGATGGAATTAGACATTACAATCATATTAATCGCTGTCGCCTTTGCTTTTTTAGCTGCCTTTATTGATGCAGTCGTTGGTGGAGGGGGGTTAATATTAATCCCTGCGCTCTTAGCCCTAGGCATTACGCCCGCCACAGCTTTAGGAACAAATAAAATGGCAAGCGCAGCAGGATCATTTACGAGTGCACTACGATTTGTTCGTGCTAAGAAAGTCGATTTACCTATAGTGAGTAAATTATTTCCACTCTCTTTTTTGACCGCGATAGGAGGAACGTCGCTAGCTGTATTTTTACCAGCAGAAGTTTTAAAGCCTATTGTCATTCTCATTTTAGCAGGTGTGCTTTGCTACACCTTGCTCAAAAAGGATTGGGGTGCTACGCGTACCTATACCAAATTAACGACTATCAAGGCGTTACTATTTGTTTTACTGATTATGTTAATTGGTTTTTATGATGGCTTTTTAGGTGGAGGAACGGGCTCATTTCTAATGTTTGCGTTACTCATAGTCGGGTTTGATTTTTTGAGCGCTGCTGGAAATGCGAAAGTGCTTAATTTTGCTTCTAATTTAGGTGCGCTACTTATGTTTATGTACTTAGGACACGTAGACTATATTTTAGGCTTTTTCCTATTGATAAGTTCCATAGTAGGCGCTTATACAGGTGCGCAATTTGCTATCAGGAAAGGTGTTAGCTTTGTTAAAGTTCTATTTGTTTGCGTTACTTTAGTACTTATCTTAAAAAACGCTTTTGATTATTTTAAAGATTTTATACTTTAATCAAAAGCAATTACATATTAGGACAAAATCTTCTATAAAATAAATTTTTTTGCAGATTAACTTAGTAGGTTTTTCTAAATGGCTAATAAAATGATAAACTATTTATTGTAGAAACAATAAATTACAAGGAGAGGGAGTTTTGCATGTCGAAAAGAATTGTAGCAATTATTTTAGCAGTGGTTATCGTTATGGGCGGTATACTGATGAGTACTTTGACTACACTAGCTTCATCTTTTTTTAGTAGTGATGTAAGTGAAGTTGAAGATGCTCCAAGTAGTATCATTCAAAAAGGAGACGCTTCAAAACAAATTGCTGAAATTGCAGTTAAAGGTGAGATTACTGGAAGTGCCTCAGGTGGTCTTTTTGGGGGTAGTGAAGGTTATGATCATGCAGCAGCATTGAAGCAGTTAGATACTATTAAGAAAGACGATTCTATTAAAGGTGTATTGTTAACAGTTAATTCGCCTGGCGGTGGAACATATGAAAGTGACGAATTTTATCAAAAATTAAAAGAAATTAAAGAAAAAGGCAAGAAAATTTATGTACAGATGGAAACAGTTGCCGTTTCTGGAGGATATTATATTTCTATGCCTGCAGATAAAATCTACGCGGGACCTCAAACGTTAACGGGTTCGATTGGCGTTATCTCTCAATCGATGGACTACTCAGAACTATTGAAAAATTTAGGAGTTAAAACGAATACGATAAAATCTGGAAGTCATAAAGATATTATGAGTCCAGATAGAGAAATGACGCAAGAGGAACGAAATATTTTACAATCTGTGAATAAAGATAGCTTTGATCAGTTTGTTAATGTAGTTAAAGAAGGACGTCATATGTCAGAAAGTAAAGTGCGTAAGCTTGCAGACGGCCGTATATACAGTGCGCAACAAGCGAAGTCTGAAGGCTTAATTGATGAAATTGGATACAAAGATGCGGCTTTGAAACAAATGAAAAAAGAGCTAAAAGTCAAAAACCCACAAATTATATCTTTTAGTGAAGATAGTGCTAAATTTGGTTCGTTATTTGGCTTGAAATCTGCATATGAAGGTTTAAAATCAGATATTCAACAAGCGCGTAACATTTTAACTAACAAATCAGACACGCGTCCAATGTATATGTATGAAGGGTAGGTGTTCGTAGTGGAAACGTCTCGATTTCAAAACGTGTCGCCGTCGCAGTTTGAACCTATGCAAGGTCAACAACCACCTCATATTCTTACAAAATATCAATATGAGTTAGATGCATTTTTTTACGCGGGGTTCGGTATTCGATTTTTAAGTTATATCATAGACTTAATTATTCTTTGGGCGGTATCAAATATTGTGATTAATCCGCTCTTAACATTGACAGGAGCCGATAGTTTTAAATTATGGATTGATTATTTCAGTCTTTCAAATGTACTCAACGCATTACTTTATTTTTTATATTTTGTATTAATGACAAAATTTTTCCAACAAACACTTGGTAAAATGATTTTAGGTATTCAAGTGTATCGTAATGATTTCAAACCATTTCAATGGTCAGATGTATTATTTCGTGAGTGGATTGGACGTATCATTTCGAATATTATGTTAGGCTTACCGTATCTTGCGGTGATTTTTACACCAAAACATATTGGTGTACACGATTATTTTGCAGATACGGTTGTAGTTAAAAAGAAATATCTTAATTACATTAAAGAAAATGAAGGCCTATGACGTGCGAAGAATCATGAGAACTCGTATAATGTAAATGACTTGGATTTATTTAAGGAGGCAATAGATTTATGGCACAAATTACATTTAAACAAAATCCTGTTAACCTTTTAGGGAACGAAGTCAATGTAGGTGATCAAGCACCTGATTTCAAAGTTGTAGATACGCAATTACAAGAAGTGACTTTAGCAAAGTTTGATGGGAAGAAAAAATTATTAAATGTTGTACCATCATTAGATACGGGTGTGTGTGATCAACAAACACGCAAATTCAATGAACAAGCGAACGATGAAGATGGTTTCGTATTGACATTGTCTTTAGATTTACCTTTTGCACAAAAAAGATGGTGTGCATCGAATGGTTTAGATAATGTGATCACTTTAAGTGATTATCAAAATCGTTCATTTGGTGAAGCTTATGGCGTATTGATGGACGGGCTACAATTACTCGCGCGATCAGTATTTGTTTTAGACGAAAACAATAAAGTTGTTTATAAAGAAATTGTGCCAGAAGGTACAGATTTTCCTAATTTTGATGCAGCTTTACAAGCATATCGTCAGCTATAAAGAATTATAAATTAATCCTGAGGCTGGAACATTTTTTGATGTACCAGCCTTGTTTTTTGAAAGGACGTAGAATATGTCAGAATCACAGACAGTTATGGAAAAAATTTATAAAAAACTGGATGAAATCACGCATCAACTTAATAAAGAAAATGGACAAAGCTTTATTGAAAATCTAGGACTTGCTATGGAACAAATGTACACTAAAAATCGTGAGTTAATTGAGCAAGCGACGTTGCAAGATAGACGTAAAGCTTTCCAATTTGCGTATTTAAGTCAATTACAAAAAGAAGAGGTCCAAGCGAACCATCAAATCACACCGGATTCAATTGGTTTGATTTTAGGATATTTAATTTCACAATTTGAATCAGAAAATCAAGCGTTTCATATTGCAGATTTAGGTGGCGGTTCGGGGCATTTAAGTGCTACCATTCATGAAGTGATGTCTGATAAGACGATGATGCATCATTTAGTAGAAGTGGATCCGGTTTTATCAAGATTAAGCGTACATCTTGCGAACTTTCTTGAAATACCATTTGATGTTTATCCTCAAGATGCACTAATGCCACTTCCATTTGAAGAAGCAGATGTGACGATAGGAGATTTGCCTATTGGTTACTATCCTGTAGATGAACGCAGTCATCAGATGAAATTGGGTTTTGAAGAAGGGCATAGCTATGCACACCATTTATTTATTGAGCAAGCGATTACAGCGCTTAAACCATCAGGCTATGCGTTTTTAGTCGTTCCTACACAATTGTTTGAAGATGAGAAAGTGAAACAGTTAGAAAATTTTATTGCAACAGAAACGGAAATGCAAGCGTTTCTTAATTTGCCTAAAAATTTATTTAAAAACGAACGTGCGCAAAAATCATTGCTTATTCTTCAGAAAAAAGAACAAGGTGTAACCCGACCTGTTGAAGTTTTGTTAGCCAATATCCCTGATTTGAAACAGCCACAAAACTTTCAAAATTTCTTGAGTGAACTCCAAAATTGGATGAATCAAAATCACCCGAAAAAATAATCTGTAGTACTCTTGAAATCCAACTGTGATAATGGTTAAATAGATTTTGGATATAAACTATAAATATTGGAGGACGTTTACATGTCTAAGTTAATTTTGGCAATTAACGCTGGTAGCTCATCATTGAAATTTCAATTAATTGAAATGCCAGAAGAAAAATTAATTACTAAAGGTCTAATAGAACGTATTGGCCTTAAAGATTCTATTTTCACTGTTGAAGTGAATGGAGAGAAAGTAAAAGAAGTAAAAGACATTAAAGATCATGAAGAAGCTGTAAACATGATGTTAGACAGTTTACAAGCACATGGTATTATTAATGACATCAATGATATTGATGGTACAGGTCACCGTGTGGTACATGGTGGAGAAAGATTCCCTGAATCTGAATTAGTTACTGATGATGTCGTTACAGATATTAAAAAATTAACAGACTTAGCCCCTTTGCATAACCCAGCAAACTTAATGGGCATTGAAGCTTTTAGAAAATTATTACCTAATATCCCTCATGTAGCAGTATTTGATACGTCATTCCACCAAACAATGCCTGAATCTGCATATCTTTACAGTTTGCCATATAACTACTATAAAGATTACGGTATTCGTAAATATGGTTTCCACGGTACAAGCCACAAATATGTATCACAACGTGCGGCTGAAATTTTAGGTAAACCTGTTGAAGAATTACGTATTATTTCTTGCCATATTGGTAACGGTGCTTCAATTGCAGCTATTGATGGCGGAGAATCTGTAGATACATCTATGGGATTCACGCCATTAGCAGGTGTTACGATGGGGACACGTTCAGGTAACATTGATCCTGCTTTAATTCCATTTATCATGGAGAAAACAGGTAAAACAGCAGATGAAGTATTAAATACTTTAAACAAAGAATCTGGATTACTTGGTATTACAGGAACGTCAAGTGACTTACGTGATATTGAAGATGATGCAAGCAACGGTAACGAACGTGCAGAACTTGCATTAGAAGTTTTTGCATCACGTATTCATAAATATATGGGTTCATATGCAACACGTATGCATGGTGTTGATGTCATCGTCTTCACTGCTGGTGTTGGTGAGAATTCAGACGTTATTCGTGCACGTGTTTTAGAAGGTTTAGAATTTATGGGCGTTTATTGGGATCCACGTAAAAACGAAGGATTACGCGGCAAGGAAGCAGAATTGAACTATCCGCATTCTCCTGTTAAAGTGTTAGTCATTCCTACAAATGAAGAAGTTATGATTGCACGTGATGTAATGAAATTTGGTGGCTTATAAAACGACCGAATGAGGGCATTGGTTAAATGATTTGAAGAGGTTGAGGCAAAATCTTACATATGAAACACCGTTGAGCGGTTTTCTAGAGTAGTAAGCGGTAATGCTTCAATCTCTTTGATTGATGTTTAATCGAAAAATAAAAAGCGGACGTATGAAGTAAACATAATTACTCATACGTCCGCTTTCTATAAATGTAATGCTGTAAAGTTATTAGATTATTCATATACCGGCAAAATGGAAGAGGGCGTATTTGTTGGCATATGAATCACATTATTTTTATTGCTCTAGAGTGCGTACATCATTTCATTGGCAGTATTGCAGTGTTGATTAAATATTGTAATCTTGTAGGAGTTCTTTTGTGGCAACACGTGGCTCGAATGTTTCAGGGATTTGTTCAGTACGAACAACAAGCACATCACACTCTGCATGGCGTACGATAGCTTCTGATACAGAGCCAACAATAAAACGTTCAACAGCGTTTAAGCCTGAAGTACCACACATGATTAAATCAATGTTGCCTTCTTCTCTCGCTTTTTTAGGAATGATAGATTTCGGAGAACCAAACTCTAATTTGGTTTCAATATGTGTCACGCCTTCCTCTTCTGCGACTTTGCGATAACCGTCTAACAATTTTTCAGCGAATGATTTTGACTTTTCAGTGAAATTAGAGTCGTACACTTCAAAAGAAGTATAGGTACGAGAGTCAATTACATTCATAATTGTTAATTTCGCATCGTTACGACGAGCTACTGCAACTGCCTTGTTAAAAGCCCATTCTGCTTCGTGTGAACCGTCAACTGCAATTAGAATATTTTTGTACATTAACATGGCCAAAACTCCTTTCTTATTTCACTATTATTATATCACGTTTTTTGTAAATTCTGCCAATTATAAATAAGTTGTAAAAAAGAATTAGAACTTATGATTGCGCTTACAAAAGACATACGTTATCATTAGCCTTGGGAGGTGCAGGGAGAATGAAAATTGGTATTCCTAAGGAGATAAAAAACAACGAAAATCGAGTGGGATTATCACCAAGTGGTGTCCACGCATTAGTCGAAGCAGGTCATACTGTTGTCGTTGAAAAGTCAGCAGGATTAGGTTCTTTTTTTGAAGATGCTGATTATGTTGAGGCTGGTGCAGAAATCATCGACGCTCAAGCAAAAGTTTGGGACGTAGATATGGTAATTAAAGTTAAAGAGCCTTTAAAAGAAGAATATGATTTCTTTAGAGAAGGGCTTATTTTATTTACTTATTTACACTTAGCAAATGAGCCTGAGTTAACGGAAGCGTTAATTAAAAATAAAGTGGTGGCTATTGCTTATGAAACAGTACAATTAGCTGACCGCTCATTACCATTACTTACACCAATGAGTGAAGTAGCGGGACGTATGTCTGCTCAAATTGGTGCGCAATTTTTACAGAAATTTAATGGCGGTATGGGCATTTTACTAGGTGGTATTCCTGGTGTTCAAAAAGGTAAAGTAACAATTATCGGTGGGGGCCAAGCTGGAACAAATGCAGCACGCATTGCTTTAGGCCTTGGCGCTGATGTGACGATTTTAGATGTTAATCCTAGACGTTTACAACAGCTTGAAGAATTATTTGACGGCCGTGTCCATACGATTATGTCCAACCCGCTAAATATCGAAGAACATGTGAAAATGAGTGATTTAGTGATTGGGGCCGTGCTTATTCCAGGAGCCAAAGCACCTAAACTTGTAACTGAAGATATGATTAAAAAAATGAAAGCAGGTTCGGTTGTAGTTGATATTGCGATCGACCAAGGTGGTATTTTCGAAACGACAGACCGCATTACAACACATGATGACCCTACTTATATTAAACACGGTGTAGTGCATTATGCAGTTGCTAACATGCCAGGCGCTGTTCCACGCACGTCTACCATTGGCTTAAATAATGCGACATTACCTTATGCACTCCAACTTGCTAATAAAGGTTATAAACAAGCGCTTATCGACAACGTACCTTTATCTGAAGGTTTAAATACGTATAATGGTTTAGTGACGAATAAAGCTGTAGCTGAAGCGTTTAATAAAGACTTCACTCCGGTTTCAGAAGTATTAAAATAAAAGTTATCAAAACAACAGCGGTAGGATGTAACGTCTTACCGCTGTTGTTTTTAACTATTTTTTATACGATGATAATGATTGGTATCCATTTTGTGTTAACAGTATATCGTCTTCAATACGGACACCTACAACATCTGGAACATAAATACCAGGTTCGATTGTAATCACCATGCCTTCTTTTAAAAGAAGGTCATTCGTTTCTGAAATATCTGGATATTCATGCGCTTCTAATCCTAAACCATGACCTAAGCGGTGTGGGAAAAATTCACCATAACCGGCTTCTGAGATGATGGTACGTGCAGTTTTGTCAATTTCACTCACTTTAACACCAGGTTTAATTTTAGAAATCGCTGCTAATTGTGCTTGCTTTACAATATCATAAACGTTTTGAGCTTCATCGCTAGGTGTGCCGAATGGTATTGTTCGCGTAATATCGCTACAATAATTTTGATAAATCACACCTAAATCAAATAAGACAAACTCATTATTTTTAAGCTTCCGATCGCCAGGTGTGCCATGTGGGGCTGCAGCATGATCTCCAAATAACACCATCGTATCAAAACTCATTTCATGGACACCAAAAGCCTTGATTTCATTTTCGATATGATTGACAACTTCGCGTTCAGTGACACCTTCTTTTAAAAAGGCTTCTCCAATTTCCATACATTTGTCAGCGAGTTCAGCTGCTTTTGCTAAAATATCAATTTCTTCCTGAGATTTAACATTTCTCATTTCTTGAATGATTGCATCGACAGGACGAACTTCTTGCAATTGATAAGCAGATTTAAGTTCGTTGTATCGACGATAAGTTAAATGGTTTTCTTCGATTAAGACCGTATTGAGCTCATCTTTGTACTTCGCATATGGATCTTCAGTGTCGAGATAACCTATAATTGTACCGTCAAAAGGGGATGCTTTTACTTCTTCGACTTCAAGTTGTGGACAAAACAGAATGCGTTCTCCAGTTGATTTCACGAGAAGTGCGAAAAGTCTTTCATGAGGATCACTTTTGTAACCTGTGTAATAGTAAATATTAATTGGATTAGAAATCCAAGCGGCATCTGCATTGGATGCTTTAATTTTTGAAATTAGTTGATTGATTTGTGTCATTTGAAGCGCCTCCTTAATATAAACATTTTAAATAAAAAATCTGAGACAATTCAAACTGTTAGAATGTGTTGTTCGTATAAAGACGTGGTATAGTGATATTAATAGCAAAAAGGAGGATGGCATAATGAAATTATCGTTTCACGGACAATCAACAGTGTATTTTGAAGCAAATGGCAAAAAAGGAATTATTGACCCATTTATCACTGGAAATGAATTGTCAGATTTAGATGCATCAACACTTGAAGTGGATTATATTATTTTAACGCATGGTCACGAAGATCATTTTGGTGATACGCTTGAGATTGCGAAGCGTACAAATGCAACCGTAATTGGTACGGCTGAAATGGCAAATTACTTGAATTCAGCGCATGGTATAGAAAATGTTCATGGCATGAATATTGGTGGCAAATGGGAGTTTGACTTTGGAACATTAAAATTTGTCCAAGCTTTTCACAGTTCAAGTTTAATGGACGATAACGGTAAACCTATTTATTTAGGAATGCCAATGGGCGTTGTGTTGGAACTTGATAATAAAACAATTTATCATACTGGGGATACAGGATTATTTAGTGATATGAAGCTGATTGCAGACCGTCATCCTGTAGATGTATGTTTTGTGCCAATTGGCGATAACTTTACGATGGGGATTGAGGATGCAAGTTATGCGATTAACTCGTTAATTCGACCTAAAATTAGTGTGCCAATCCACTATAATACATTCCCGCTCATTGAACAAAACCCTGAAGATTTCAAAAAAGCAGTCACACACGGTGAAGTTCAAATTTTGAAACCCGGTGAGTCTGTTGAGTTGTCATAAAATATGGAGGCCAAGACATTTTGAAGTCTTGGTCTCCTTACTTCACTTCGTAAAAATACATTTAAAAAGTATTGTTATTTTACAATTAGAACTGGGATTTTAGCGCGTTTAGCGACTTTATGACTTACGCTTCCCAAAACGAACTTTTTAGCCGCTTCGGCTTTTCTATTGCTTACAACGACAATGTCGTAACGACCGCTATTAGCATAAGCAACGATTTTTTCTTTAGGGTTACCACGCTCAATAATGACTTCATATTGAATATGATCCGCTTCTAATTGTGCTTTCGTAGCTTGCATTTTGTCATCACGAACTTTTTTGAGTTCATTGATATGTGTACCCATACGAACAGAGGCTTGAACATCTTGTTCACCGATGACATGAAGTAATGTCACTAATGTTTCATCATCTGCTAACTTTTTGACTTCTTCAATTGCTTTAGCATTTTTTAAATCAGGATCAACAGCTAATAAAATATGTTTGTGCATAAGAGTTCCTCCTTTTTATTTTATTGTAAACAAAACATTTGCTGATTTCCATTAAATATCATCCAGAAAGGATAGGATTCTCTTTCACATCACAGTATAAAAAAAGGTATAATAGATAGGACAAAAACATCTATAACGAAAAGGGATTATTTTAAAATTGATACATATGGTTGAGGTAATTTAAAATGACAAAACATGAACAAATTATAAAGCATATAGAGAAACTTTCTATCGGTCAAAAAATATCAGTTCGTAAAATCGCAAAAGATTTAGATGTTTCAGAAGGAACGGCTTACCGTGCGATTAAAGATGCGGGACAACGTGGGCTTGTGGCGACTATTGACCGAGTAGGGACGGTGCGTATCGAAAAAAAGTCACGTGAACAGTTAGATGTATTAACCTTTGGTGAAATTGCTAAAATCATCGATGGACAAATTATCGCGGGACGTGGAGGACAATTTAATTCACTAACAAAATTTGCAATTGGCGCCATGGAACTTGAAAACGTAGTGAATTATGTATCGAAAAACACATTACTCATTGTTGGGAATAGAGAAGATGTTCAAAAAGCAGCTTTAAAAAAAGGGAGCGCCGTTTTAATTACTGGTGGATTCGATGCCTCGAATGAGATTAAGCATTATGCGGATGAACACGAGTTGCCAATCATTTCGTCTAATTACGATACGTTTATGGTAGCGAACATCATTAACCGAGCGATGTATAATAAAATGATAAAAAAAGAAATATTATTAGTGGAAGATATCGTCATTCCATTAGAAGAAACGTCTTATTTGTTTGATTCTATGTCGGTAGAAGAAGTAAGTAAAAAGGCTCAGGAAACAGGGCATTCGCGTTTTCCTGTCGTTGATAAAGAAATGAAATTAACGGGTATTATTACAAGTAAAGACATTTTAAGTCAGTCCCCTTTAGTACAATTGAATAAAGTAATGTCAAGGCCTCCAATGAGTGCTCAGTTAAGCACGACTGTTGCGAGTTGTGCCCATTCAATGATTTGGGAGGGTATTGAATTACTACCTGTCACTTCTGCTGATCGAAAACTGATAGGTGTCATTTCTCGTGAAGATGTATTAAAAGCAATGCAGATTGCGGGGCGTCAACCGCAAGTTGGAGAGACGATTAACGATCAAGTTGCTAAACATATTGATATTCGTAATAATCAAATTCATGTTGAAATTACGCCGCAATTAACGAACCAGTTTGGAACGTTGAGTAAATCTGTTTCTGTGGCAATCATTGAAGAAACGATTAAATATGTGATGCGTAAACATAAGAAACTTGAAGTGATGATTGAAAGTCTCAATATTTTTTATATCAAAACCGTACAAATCGAGAATGAGGTTGAAGTTCTGTATAATATACTAGATATGGGACGTAACTTTGCGAAGTTAGAAGTAATGATGCAAAGTGGACAACAACCAGTTGCTAAAGCTTTATTGATGTGTCAATTATTAGATAGTTAGGAAGTGCTAAATATGAATACTTTTGAAGACATTCAGTTAAAAATAAAAGAATATCAAACAATTATTATTCATCGACATGTAAGACCAGATCCCGATGCATTAGGATCCCAAACAGGCTTACAAAAATATATACAAGCAAAATATCCTGAAAAACATGTTTATTGCGTGGGGAGTGATGAACCAACGCTCTCTTTATTTGGAAAAATGGATAGTGTTGATGATACGTTATATGAAAATGCACTAGTCATTGTATGTGATACAGCGAATGCGCCTAGAATTGATGATCATCGCTATGATAAAGGAAATTATCTTATCAAAATTGATCATCATCCACCGGTCGACAATTATGGCATGCTTAACTATGTAGATACATCTTCATCATCCACAAGCGAGATTATTTTTTCTATGATTCATGCAGCACAAGATGAGCAGTTGATTAATAAAGCGATCGCTTCTGCACTCTACTTAGGTATCGTGGGAGACACCGGTCGCTTTTTATTCAATAATACTACGCCACACACAATGAATGCGGCAGCCACACTTTTAGAACAAGATATTGATCACCATGATTTATTAAACAAAATGGCGGAAAAAGAACCATATTTACTTGCTTTTCAAGGCTATGTACTACAAAATTTCCAATTGGATGAAGATGGCTTTTGTAAAGTTCAAATTACAAACGATATTTTAAAAACCTATCAAATTCCACCTAATGAAGCTTCATTATTTGTCAATGCGGTTGCTGAAATCAAAGGGTTACGCATTTGGGTTTTTGCCGTTGATGAAGGCACTGAAATTCGTTGTCGCATTCGTTCGAAAGGAATTGTGATTAATGATGTTGCGCAAGCTTTTGGTGGTGGAGGTCACCCTAATGCATCCGGTGTATCTGTGGACAGTTGGGATGCATTTGAATCGTTAGCACAAGCTTTAAAAGAAAAATTGTCGTAAAGGTAAGGAGGATTTGCAATGGTTGCACATTTAAATATCCATACATCATATGATTTGCTCAACTCAAGTATTAGAATCGAACGGATCGTTTCAAAAGCAAAGCAAGAAGGTTATGCAGCCATTGCAATTACCGACCTTAACGTGATGTATGGCGTGCCTCAATTTTTTGATGCATGTTTAAAAGCAAATATTCAACCTATTTTAGGGCTGACGCTCTATGTAACAGACGATTTAGTAGAGAAAGAAGCTGTGCTTTTAGCAAAAAATAACGACGGGTTAAAGCGTCTTTTCAAATTGTCTTCAGATATTAATACAAAGCGTCTACGTCATATTAATATCTATGATTTGCCCGAATACATAGAAGATACAGTAGTGATATTTAAAGCATTGACACATGAAACAGCCACATGGCTTGATAACGTTCCGAAATCTACCTCTGTTTATGTAGACCACCTTTCCAATATTAGTACTATTCCAAAAGTATGGATTGAATCCGCATTTTATGAAAGTCCGAGTGATGCGGATACGGTAGAAGTGTTAGGTGCGATTCGGGATAATACGAAAGTGAATTTAGTGGAACAATCAATATCTAAGCAACAACATTTTAAAACAATAGATGAGCTTACCCATATGAATCTTCAGCAACAATGGCTTGAAGCGACGGATGAAATCGCTCAACTATGCGAAGCGACATTAACATACCATCAACCACTATTGCCTGAATTCAGCACACCTCAAGGTATGACTTCAGACGATTATTTATGGGAACAGCTTCAATCTGCAATGAAAAAAAAACAACTCAACCAAAATGCATATCAACAACGTGTGGTGCATGAATTCAATACGATTAAAGCGATGGGGTATAGCGACTACTTTTTAATCGTTAGTGATTTGATTAATTATGCTAAAAATAACGGTGTTATGGTTGGGCCAGGTCGTGGTTCTTCAGCAGGTTCTTTAGTCAGTTATTTATTAAACATTACGACGATTGATCCATTGAAATATGATTTGCTATTTGAACGTTTTTTAAATCCAGAACGTGTGACTATGCCAGATATAGATATTGATTTTGAAGACACTCAAAGAGAAAAAGTCATTCACTATGTGCAAGAAAAATATGGTGCTTTTAAAGTTGCAGGTATTGTTACATTCGGCCATTTACTTGCTAAAGCTGTTGCGCGTGATGTCGGACGTGTTATGGGCTTTGACGAAGCAACATTAAGTGAAGCATCAAAACTTATTCCAAGTAAATTAGGTGTCACGTTAAAAGATGCCTATGCAACAGAGGCTTTTAAACAATTTGTACATCGAAACCACAGACATGAGCAGTGGTTTGAATTATGTAAAAAACTTGAGGGACTACCTCGTAATACTTCGACGCACGCGGCAGGTGTTATCGTCAATGATCAACCATTATATGAAACGATCCCTTTAACCCAAGGTGAAACAGGTGTTTTAACACAATGGACAATGACAGAAGCGGAGCGAATTGGACTATTAAAAATAGACTTTTTAGGTTTACGTAACTTAACAATTATTCACCAAGTGATGAAACAAGTTCAAAAAGATACAGGCGTTGCTATTGATATAGAACGTATTCCTTTTAACGATGCAGCGGTGTTTCAATTGTTATCTAAAGGAGATACAACAGGCATTTTCCAACTTGAGTCAGAAGGTGTACGTCGTGTACTTCAAAAATTAAAACCTCAGCATTTTGAGGATATTGTCGCGGTCACCTCATTGTATCGTCCTGGTCCAATGGAAGAAATACCGACATATATAAAACGAAGACATAACCCTTCTGAAGTTCAATATTTACATCCGGACTTGGAGCCGATATTAAAACGGACATATGGTGTCATTATTTATCAAGAGCAAATTATGCAAATCGCAAGTCGCTTCGCAGGCTTTAGCTATGGTGAAGCTGACATTTTAAGACGTGCAATGAGTAAGAAAAACCGTGCAGTTTTGGAAAATGAACGCCAACATTTTATTGAAGGGGCAAGTAAAAAAAGTTACTCAAAAGCATTGAGTAAAGAAATTTTTGATTTGATTTTAAAATTTGCGGATTACGGTTTTCCTAGAGCGCATGCTGTTAGTTATTCTAAAATTGCTTACATCATGACTTACTTAAAAGTACACTATGCACCTTATTTTTATGCGAATATTTTAAGCAATGTGGTAGGGAACGAAACGAAAACGGCACAAATTATTTTGGAGGCCAAGCAACAACACATTCAAATTAACGGACCTCATATTAATCATAGCCAATGGCGCTATCGTGCAGTAAAACATCAAATTTACATCTCGTTAGGGGCAATAAAGGGTATTGGCTATCAAAGTGTTCAAACAATCGTTAAAGAGCGAATAGAAAATGGTGCTTATAAAGATTTCTTTGATTTTTGTCGGCGCATACCTACACGTATCCGTTCTAGGAGATTATTGGAAGCGCTTATTCTTTCAGGAGCAATGGATTGTTTTAAAAAGAACCGAGCGACCCTTTTGCAATCTATTGATAAAGTAAGTGATATACAATCTGACCTTGATCAAAGCTTTTTAGAAGCTTTTTCCACAACGAAACAAGAATATCAAGAAACTGAAGAAATGCCTGAACAGCAGAAATCGGATTATGAAAAACAATATTTAGGCTTTTACGTATCGATGCATCCAGCAGAAAAAGCATTTCGCGCAAAACAGTATCTTGGTGTTTATCCACTTACAACGAAAGCCCATAACGAACCTATTTTGGTGATGTTGGAAGAGATTAAAGTCATTCGTACTAAAAAAGGGCAAAAGATGGCGTTTGTAGTATTCAACGATGGTTTGCGTCAAATTGATGGCGTTATATTTCCAAAACTATATCAAACGGTGGAGTCCTCTCTAGATACACAAAGTTTCTATGTCATTGAAGGAAAATTTGAGCAACGTAACAACCAAGTTCAAATTGTCGTGAACCAACTGAATACTTTAAAAGTGTATGAACAACACAAGTTAGGGTTTGCCAATCAAATCGTCACGCGTGAACACTTATCTGAAGCTAAACAACAATTGTTAAAGCGCACAGTGGTGCAACAAGACAATCAACAAAATATTTTAAGTGTCTTGTTTTTCGATGATAAAACCAATGCGACTCAAACGCTTGGTTATATTCAGCGAGATGATGTTGAAAGTTTTATTCAAGACTTTAATCCTGAAAATATAAGATTGTTATAAAAGGGTTGGAAATGTAATTTATATATCAATTTTTAAAGACCTATAGTATAATGACGTTTAAGTTCGACTGTTTAAGCAGTTATCAAAATGAGACAGTAAAAATGGGAGTTGATAGTGAATGTCTTTAAGAGACGATGCTTTGCATATGCATAAAGAAAACCATGGGAAATTAGGCGTAGCACCTAAAGTGAAAGTAACGAATAAGGAAGAACTTAGCTTAGCTTATTCACCAGGTGTTGCAGAACCTTGTAAAGATATCCATGAACAACCTGAAAAGGTTTATGATTATACAATGAAAAGTAACACAGTTGCAGTAATTTCTGATGGTACAGCAGTTTTAGGGTTGGGCAACATTGGTGCTGAGGCAAGTATCCCAGTAATGGAAGGTAAAGCAGTTTTATTTAAAAGCTTTTCAGGTGTTGACGGCATTCCATTATCCCTTTCAACGACAGATACAGAAGAAATTATTCGTACCGTTAAGCTTTTAGAACCTAACTTTGGCGGTATTAATTTAGAAGATATTTCTGCGCCACGCTGTTTTGAAATCGAAGAACGCTTAAAAAAAGAAACAAAAATTCCAGTGTTTCATGATGATCAGCACGGGACAGCAATTGTTACAATGGCTGGACTAATGAATGCATTACGCATCGTTAACAAAGATATTGCAGATATCCGCGTCGTTTTAAATGGTGCCGGTGCTGCAGGTATTGCTATTGTCAAATTGTTATATTCTTACGGCGTGCGTAATATGATTATGTGTGATTCACAAGGCGCTATTTATGAAGGGCGTCCTCACGGAATGAACCCAACAAAAGCGTTTGTTGCAAAGTGGACAAATAAAGATAAAATCAACGGCAAATTAGCGGATGTTATTGAAGGCGCAGATGTATTTATCGGCGTATCAGTAGCTAATATTTTAACTGAAGAAATGGTTGAAACAATGGCTAATGACCCAATTATTTTTGCAATGGCAAATCCTAACCCTGAAATTACTCCAAATCTTGCCAAAAAAGCAGGTGCTAAAGTTATCGGAACTGGTCGATCAGACTTTCCAAACCAAATTAACAATGTGTTAGCATTTCCGGGCATTTTCAGAGGCGCGTTAGATGTACGTGCGACACACATTAATGAAAAAATGAAACAAGCAGCAGTAAAAGCAATTGCGAGCTTAATCACTGAAGATGAATTGAATTCTGACTATGTGATACCTGGCCCATTTGATAAACGGGTTGCGCCATCTGTAGCGAGAGAAGTTGCTAGAGCGGCGATGGAATCAGGAGTGGCAAGAATAGACGTCGATCCTGAAGAGATTTATCAAAAGACATTAGCATTAACTGACCTTAAATAACTCAGAGAGATAAAGGTAGTGTGGAGGTATATGTATGTTTAAAGATTTTTTCAACAGAAATTCAAAGAAGAAAAAATATGTGACGGTGCAGGATTCAAAACAAAACGATGTTCCTGAAGGGATTATGACAAAATGCCCTAATTGTAAAAAAATCATGTATACAAAGGAACTCACAGAAAACCTCAATGTTTGTTTTAATTGTGACCACCACATTCCATTGTCTGCGCATAGTCGCATTGAGGCAATTTCTGATAAAGACACGTTTAATGAATTTGATAAAGGAATGACCTCTGCCAATCCTTTAAATTTTCCTGGTTATGAAGAAAAATTGGAAAAAGACCAAACTAAAACGGGGTTGTATGAAGCTGTTGTAACAGGGACGGCTAGCATTAACGGCATTAAGTTTGGCGTAGGTGTGATGGACTCACGTTTTAGAATGGGAAGCATGGGATCGGTTGTTGGAGAAAAGATATGTAGAATTGTTGATTATTGTACAGAGCATCGTTTGCCATTTGTATTGTTTACAGCTTCAGGTGGCGCACGTATGCAAGAAGGTATTATCTCATTGATGCAAATGGCTAAAACAAGTGTCTCTTTAGAAAAACATTCTGAAGCGGGTCTATTGTTTATTTCATATATGACGCATCCTACAACAGGTGGCGTATCAGCAAGTTTTGCGTCGGTTGGAGATATTAATTTAGCAGAACCTAAAGCGTTAATCGGTTTTGCGGGACGTAGAGTTATTGAACAAACGATTAATGAAAAATTGCCAGATGACTTTCAAACTGCTGAATTTTTACTTGAGCACGGTCAACTTGACAAAGTTGTACATCGAAGCGAAATGAAACAAACATTGGCACAGTTATTTGAAATGCATCGTGAGGTGAAGTCATAATGCTAGAATTTGAGAAACCAATTCAAGAAATAAAAAATAAAATTGATTCTTTAAAAGAAGCACAGTCTAAAAATGATGTAGACCTTTCTGATGAGATTGACATGTTAGAAGCTGCATTACATGCAGAAAAAGAGAAAGTTTACACAACTTTAAAACCTTGGGATCGTGTACAAATTGCACGTTTACAAGAGCGACCAACATTGTTAGATTATATCCCTCATATTTTTGATGATTTTATAGAATTCCATGGAGATCGAAATTTTAGAGATGATCCTGCTATCATTGGTGGCGTAGCCTACTTTAATGACAAGCCCGTTACAGTCATTGGCCAACAGCGTGGTAAAGATACGAAAGATAATATATATCGTAATTTTGGCATGGGGCATCCAGAGGGATATCGTAAAGCTTTACGTTTAATGAAACAGGCCGAAAAATTTAAACGACCTATTTTCACTTTCATAGATACAAAGGGTGCGTATCCGGGTAAAGCGGCTGAAGAACGCGGTCAAAGTGAATCGATTGCACGAAACCTCATTGAAATGGCAGGATTGACTGTCCCTGTGATAGCGCTTGTTATAGGTGAAGGTGGTAGTGGTGGCGCACTAGGATTAGGTGTGAGTAATCGTATATTAATGCTAGAAAACAGTACTTATTCGGTTATATCTCCTGAAGGTGCTGCTGGAATCTTGTGGAAAGACAGTACGTTAGCAAAAATTGCTGCTGAAACAATGAAAATCACGGCTTATGATTTGAAAGAGCTCGACATTATTGACGAAGTCATTAAAGAACCACTTGGCGGCGCGCATCAAGATGTTACGTTACAAGCTGCACAAATTAAAGAGAAGTTTGAAGCGCACTTAAAAGACTTTGAAACTATGAGTGCCAATGCAATTAAAGAAGATCGTTTTGAAAAATTTAGACGTATGGGTACTTTCGTAGAATAACAATAAAAAGGGCGAGGACAACAAAATGTGCTAGCCCTTTATTTTGTATACTGAAATAGTAATATAGGGTTTAAAATGATTAAAGTAGATCTTAGGGCGTCTAATTATATAGAGTTATACTGTTATAAATAATGCATTTTGTTATTGTTTGAAAATTTTCATTGGAATGTTATACTCAAATAGTATATGATTCATTGTAAAGCTGTATATTGCTTGGCGTAGCTAGTATTATCGCGGTCTTATGGGTATTTCATAAGATTGCGATTTTAGTTTGTGTCATCATTTACATTAGATTATTAATTATTGAGAGGCTTTAAAAGCGCGCAATACGTTTCAAAGTGATTATTTTCTTGCGTATTAAATGCTTCTACATTTAATTGTATATGGCTTAAAAATGATTTGATTATGACATATTGATTGCCTATTTTCACCCGAATAGAATGACATATATTGCTTTGTGAAAACACATATGAAAACGTGTAATATGAACGTTTGTTGACAATTTGACATTAAACCGTTTTCATCTATCGAAGCCTCTTTTTTTAATGGATTGCCCTTATGATTTATGTTATTTTTAAAGTAACAACAAAGCGAGAAAGGGAATGTCTACATGAAAAAAATTGCAGTTTTAACAAGTGGCGGAGATGCGCCGGGAATGAATGCAGCAGTTCGAGCAGTTGTTCGTAAAGCGATTTATCACAATATTGAAGTTTATGGGGTCTATCAGGGGTATCAAGGTTTAATCAACGATGATATTCATTTGCTTGAACTTGGGTCAGTAGGTGACACGATTCAACGTGGTGGAACGTTTTTATATTCTGCACGTTGTCCTGAGTTTAAAGACAAAAATGTTCGGGCGAAAGGGATTGAAAACTTAAAAAAACGTGGTATTGAAGGTCTTGTTGTTATAGGCGGCGATGGTAGTTATCGTGGTGCGCAACGTATCAGCGAGGAGTGCCAAGAAATTCAAACTATCGGTATTCCAGGTACGATTGATAATGATATTAATGGCACAGATTTTACAATTGGTTTTGATACAGCACTTAACACTATTATAGAATCTGTCGATAAAATTAGAGATACCGCTTCAAGTCATGCACGTACATTTATCATTGAAGTAATGGGACGTGATTGTGGTGACTTAGCCTTATGGTCAGGTTTAGCAGTTGGTGCAGAATCAATCATATTACCAGAAACAGACTACAACATTCAAGATATTGCTGAAAAAATTCAACATGGTATCGATCGTGGCAAAAAACATTCTATTATTATTGTGGCAGAAGGATGTATGTCAGGAAATCAATGTGCTGAAGAGCTAACTAAATATATTAATGTAGATGCTCGCGTTTCTGTATTAGGTCATATTCAACGTGGTGGCAGTCCTACAGGTGTCGACCGAGTACTAGCTTCAAGACTTGGCGGCTATGCTATGGAATTATTAATGAATGGTGAGACTGCTAAAGGGGTAGGAATTAAAGACAACCATTTAACAGCTACAGATTTTGATAACATTTTCAATGCAGCTCAAGATAAGAAAATTAATCAACGTATGCTTGAATTAACAAAAGAATTATCGATTTAATATTAGGAGGCATTGCCATGAAAAAAACTAAAATTGTGTGTACAATTGGCCCAGCATCAGAATCAGAAGAGATGTTGGAAAAATTAATGAAAGCGGGTATGAATGTTGCGCGCTTAAACTTTTCACACGGTTCTCATGATGAGCATCGTGCACGTATAGAGTCTATCCGCAAAATTGCAAATAAACTGAATTACAATATAGGTATTTTATTAGATACTAAAGGCCCTGAAATCCGTACGCATAACATGAAAGATGGTCTAATTACCCTTGAAAAAGGTGCTAATGTCACAGTAAGTATGACAGAAGTTGAAGGCACACCAGAAATGTTCTCTGTAACATATGAAAATTTAATCAATGATGTTCATGAAGGCTCATATATTTTATTAGATGACGGTTTGATTGAATTGCAAGTTGAGCGTATTGACCAACCAGCAGGCCACGTACATTGTAAAGTTTTAAATACCGGAGAGCTTAAAAACAAAAAAGGGGTTAACCTACCTGGTGTAAGTGTCAATTTACCGGGAATTACTGAAAAAGATGCGGATGACATTCGCTTTGGTATTGAACAAAATGTAGACTTCATTGCAGCGAGTTTTGTGAGACGTTCAAGTGATGTATTAGAAATTCGCAAAATATTAGAAGAAGCAAATCATCACACAATTAGTATTATTCCTAAAATTGAAAACCAAGAAGGTATCGACAATATTGATGAAATTCTTGAAGTGTCAGATGGTCTCATGGTAGCTCGTGGCGATATGGGAGTTGAAATACCTCCAGAGACTGTGCCGATTGTACAAAAAGATTTAATTCGTAAATGTAACAAATTAGGTAAACCTGTCATTACAGCTACACAAATGTTGGATTCTATGCAACGCAATCCACGCGCAACACGTGCTGAAGCTTCAGACGTCGCAAATGCCATTTATGACGGTACAGATGCGGTTATGTTATCAGGTGAAACGGCAGCTGGTTCATATCCAGAAGAAGCTGTTAAAGCGATGCACAATATTGCTGTTGCTGCTGAACAGGCACAAGATTATAAAAAGTTATTGTCTGACCGTACTAAACTAGTTGAAACATCACTTGTTAATGCTATCGGTGTATCAGCAGCGCATACAGCATTAAACTTAAATGTTAAAGCTATCGTTGCAGCTACGGAAAGTGGAAACACAGCTAAAACGATTTCTAAATATCGTCCGAAATCAGATATTCTTGCTGTAACACCAAATGAAACAACTGCACGTCAATGTTCTTTAATTTGGGGTGTACATCCAATTGTTAAAAAAGGTAATTATACAACAGACGAATTATTAAATAATGCGGTTGCGACTGCAATTGAATCAGAACGTGTAGAAAACGGTGATCTTATTATCATTACAGCGGGTGTACCAACAGGTGAAACAGGTACAACAAACTTAATGAAACTACACCTTATCGGAGATGAAATTGCGTCTGGCCAAGGTATTGGTCGTACTTCGGCAGTAGGACGTACAATAGTTGTAAATGAAGCGTCTGAATTAGAAGGTAAAGATTTATCTCAAGCTGTAGTTGTCACATCATCAATAGATGAGACATTCGTACCTTATTTAGAAAATGCTGTAGGTCTCATCACTGAAGAGGGCGGTTTAACGTCACCAAGTGCTATTGTAGGCCTTGAAAAAGGCATTCCAACTGTTGTAGGCGTAGACAATGTGACACAAAATGTGAAAGATAATATACTTGTAACGGTAGATGCATCACAAGGCAAAGTGTTTGAAGGATACGCTAACGTTTTATAATAGTATTGCTTAATTTAAAGCATAAGATAAGACAAAACCACTCCATATCGGGTATAACTGATATAGAGTGGTTTTTATATACATATATGCCACTCATGTAAATATGCGCATAACACAGCGATAAAATACAAATGTGAAGTTTAATACATATCATATCTTATTATTAAATGTGATAAAGAAAGCAAATGATAGCAAATGAAGTAAGTATATTTGCGCTAAAATAGGTGTCAAACGCTGTCATATCGGTATTTGTGCCTATAGCGCATTAATTAATACATTAATTAATAATAGATTATTCAGATATTTCAACGTTCATTAAATATTCACAAATTGCGTTATATTAGCTATAATGACTTATGAAAGCCATTACAAAAGAGCGAATATATAGTAAAGGGGAAATTTACATGGCAGAACTACAGAAAGGTTTAGAAGGTGTAATTGCAGCAGAGACAAAGATTAGTTCCATCATCGATAGTCAATTAACTTATGCTGGTTATGATATTGATGATTTAGCGGAAAATGCTTTGTTTGAAGAAGTCGTATTCCTTCTATGGAACTATCGTTTACCAAACAAGGAAGAGCTACAAGAATTAAAAGATAAATTACATCACTATATGACGCTTAATCCACGTATGTATAGTCATTTTGAAGAATATGCTACAGATGAAGTGCATCCAATGACAGCATTGCGTACATCGGTTTCATATTTAGCACATTTTGATGACAATGCTGATGATAACGATGAAGCGGCTTTATATGAACGTGGTATTCGTATTCAAGCAAAAATTGCATCATTAGTAACTTCTTTTGCACGCGTACGTGAGGGCAAAAAGCCGGTTAAACCGGATTTATCACTCTCCTACGCAGCAAACTTCTTGTACATGTTAAGAGGTGAAAAGCCAACAGATGTAGAAGTTGAAGGATTTAATAAAGCTTTAATTTTACATGCTGACCACGAGCTAAATGCTTCTGCGTTTACTGCGCGTTGTGCAGTGTCTTCAATGTCAGATATGTATTCTGGTATTACTGCAGCTGTTGGATCGTTGAAAGGGCCATTGCACGGGGGAGCAAATGAACGCGTAATGAAAATGCTTACTGAAATCGGTTCAGTAGATAAAGTAGAACCATTTTTGAAAAAAGCATTCGAAAACAAAGAAAAAATTATGGGCTTTGGACACCGTGTTTATAAAAATGGAGATCCAAGAGCAAAATATTTAAAAGAAATGAGTCAAAAAATTACTGATGAAACTGGTCAAAGTGAATTATTTGAAATTTCTTTAAAGATTGCTGAAATCGTTAAAGAAGAAAAAGGTTTACTGCCTAACGTAGACTTTTATAGTGCGACAGTTTACCATAGCATGGATATTGACCATGATTTATTCACACCAATATTTGCTGTGAGTCGTACATCAGGTTGGGTAGCACACATTTTAGAACAATTACGTGATAACCGTATTATGCGCCCAAGAGCAACATATATTGGTGAAACAAACCGCAAGTATGAACCTATTGAAAAACGCAATTAATTTATTGTAATTTAGAAGATAATGATAAACAATTTATGGAGGTTACTTTATAATGAGTGAAAAGATTGTTAAAACAGCAGAAGGTCTAAACGTACCTAATCAACCTATCGTTCCTTTCATTATTGGAGATGGTATTGGGCCAGACATTTGGAAAGCTGCTAGCCGTGTTATTGATGAAGCGGTAAAGAAAGCATATAACGGTGAAAAAGAAATCTCTTGGAAAGAAGTATTGGCAGGTCAAAAAGCTTTTGATCAAACAGGTGAATGGCTACCTCAAGAAACTTTAGATACTATTAAAGAATATCTTATTGCTATTAAAGGACCTTTGACCACACCTATTGGTGGTGGCATTCGTTCATTAAACGTAGCGTTGCGTCAAGAGTTAGATTTATTTACGTGTCTACGTCCTGTACGTTGGTTCCAAGGTGTACCTTCACCGGTTAAAAATCCGCAAGATACAGATATGGTGATTTTCCGTGAGAATACGGAAGATATTTATGCAGGAATCGAATTTAAAGAAGGTTCAGAAGAAGTTAAAAAAGTAATCGACTTCTTGCAAAAGGAAATGGGTGCAAAAAATATTCGTTTCCCAGAAACATCTGGTATCGGTATTAAGCCAGTTTCTAAAGAAGGTACAGAGCGTTTAGTACGCGCGGTGATTCAATATGCATTAGACAACAACCGCAAGTCAGTGACACTTGTGCACAAAGGTAATATTATGAAGTTTACTGAAGGCGCTTTTAAACAATGGGGCTATGATTTAGCTGAACGTGAATTTGGAGATAAAGTCTTCACATGGCAACAATATGATAAAATTGTTGAAGAAAAAGGAAAAGACGAAGCAAATGCTACACAAGCACAAGCTGAAAATGAAGGCAAAATCATCATTAAAGATTCAATTGCTGATATTTTCTTACAACAAATTTTAACGCGTCCATCTGATCACGATGTGGTTGCAACAATGAATCTTAATGGAGATTACATTTCAGATGCGTTAGCTGCTCAGGTCGGCGGCATCGGCATTGCACCTGGTGCTAACATTAACTACGAAACAGGACATGCCATTTTCGAAGCGACACATGGTACAGCACCTAAATATGCTGATTTAGATAAAGTAAATCCATCATCTGTATTATTATCAGGTGTGCTTTTATTAGAACATTTAGGATGGCAAGAAGCTGCTGATTTAATAACAGCATCTGTTGAAAAAACGATTGCTTCAAAAGTCGTAACATACGATTTTGCACGTCTGATGGATGGCGCAACAGAAGTTAAAACATCTCAATTTGCTGATGAATTAATTAAAAACTTATAATTGTAGCATGTGTTTTTGATAACATATCAAACGAGAATCAAATGGATTAGCATTGAATTTTCAACTGAAGTTATGAAAATGGTGTTGAAACATTGCTAATTTAATAGCTAGGACAAACATGCTTTAGAGGCTTGGACATGGAATGTCCTAGCCTCTTTTCAATGCATACAGTGGGATAAGGGCAAATGAAAGATTACGACTACGTGTGCTAGTTTTTAAATTAGGGTAAAATGAATGTAAGGGTACGTTGTAATAATTGTTAAATCAATATGAAGATATTGTAAATTTACCTAATAGCATATTATTTTTAAGTTCATTTTAAGTTATAATGAACTTAATTTAACATAGGAGGGACATGGAATGGTGCAAAGAGTACTTGTGGTTGATGATGAACAATCCATTGTCACACTACTCAAATACAATCTTGAGCAAGCGGGTTATATCGTTGAAATCGCACAAGACGGTGAGGAAGCGATTGAAAAAGAAAAAGAAACACAACCTGATTTAATCGTATTAGACGTTATGTTACCTAAAAAAGACGGCATTGAAGTATGTAAAACAATTCGTTCAGATAAGAATCAGGTCCCTATACTCATGTTGACCGCTAAAGACGATGAGTTTGATCGTGTTTTAGGTTTGGAACTAGGGGCAGATGATTATATGACAAAGCCGTTTTCACCAAGAGAAGTAGTTGCACGTGTGAAAGCAATTTTACGTCGTTCATCACAATTTGAAACATCACGTGTGGAAGATGATGATGAAGACATTGTCATTGGTCCTATCCGTATTAGACCAGATTATTTTGAAGTGTATCGCAACGATAAGTTGTTAGAGCTTACACCAAAAGAGTTTGAATTATTACTATATCTTATAGAACGCCAAGGTCGTGTCATTACGAGAGAGCATATGTTAAACTCTGTATGGAATTATGAATTTGCTGGTGATTCACGTATTGTGGATGTGCATATTAGTCATTTACGTGATAAGCTTGAAGAAAATCCTAAACAACCACAATTTATTAAAACTGTACGTGGTTTAGGTTATAAATTGGAGCGACCGAAGTAAATGATTAAGTTTTATCATAAGTTATTGATTATACTTACAACAATTACTGTTGTAAGTTTTCTTATATTAGGGTTTATCGTACATAATTCTATATATACGATCTCTGTGGACTATCAAAAGAAAGAATTACAAAAACAAGCCAAGCAAATTATCAATTTATACCAAGATAATAATAAAGCGCGTATTCAATCTTTGGCCAAAACATATGAAGCAAATATTTTAATTTCAAAAGACGGTAAGGAATTTAAAGTCAATACCGTTAAAGACTTTGAAATTGAAAAAAGAAAAATTGAGCTTGAACGACAACTTCAATCTGAAAACCCTGTCTATATGCTTGATGGCAAGGCTGGGGAATACCTGTTTGGCATTGAAAAAGGAAATACGACGCTATTAATGAGTGGCAAATATGACACAGTATACGCCTTGCAAATGCAATTTTGGAAATACTTGATTTTGATAGGAATTGTCATTATAGCACTCATCTTTTTTACCGTACGTTACATTAATCGCACTTATATTCAACCTATCAATGAGGTGTCGTATGCAGCCTCACTATTAACACAAGGGAATTATAGAGTGCGTGTACCAGAAAGTAGTGTGAAAGAAACACGAGAACTCTATGTGACGATTAACGTTTTGGCAAGGCGATTAGAACGTTTAAATAGCGAGCAAAAAATTCAACGTAATCGCTTAGTAACGACTTTAGAAAATATTCCGAGTGCAGTTTTAATGATAGATAAGCATGGAAATATCGTTGTTGCGAATAAAACGTTTTATGATATCTTTAATGAAACGAAAAGCGTGGAACATCAAAATTATGAGAAGCTTTTACACCCTTCACTCAAAAAGCTAGTTGTTGAAGGATTTAGAACAGAGAAGCCTGTTTACGATCAAGTGGAATTACATTTAAATCATATCCATCAAAAGTTCTTTGATACATCTTGCGTGCCAATTTTAACGCGTACAAAAAAACGACTCCAAGGTATGGTTATCGTATTGCATGATATTACTCAACTTAAAAAATTAGAAAATTTGAGACGAGATTTTGTTGCAAATGTATCGCATGAATTAAAAACACCAATTACGTCGATGAAAGGTTTTACAGAAACATTGCTTGATGGGGCAAAAAATGATGAAGCCTCTTTAGACATGTTCTTAAATATCATGCTAAAAGAGTCTAATCGCATTCAATCTTTAGTAAATGATTTATTAGATTTATCTAAAATAGAACAAAATGCAACATTGGAAAAACATCCGATTGATTTATCACAAGTGGCACAAAATGCATTCGCAATGTTTCAGCCTATCGCAAATGATAAAAACATCCAATTAATTGATGAAATCGACGACAAAGTGACTGCATTAGCGAGCGAATCTAAAATGTCGCAAGTAATTGTGAACTTACTATCTAATGCGGTAAATTATTCTCCCGCTGATAAAACAGTTACGTTGCGTGTTTTTAAAGATAAACGTCAAAAAGTAATAGAAGTGATTGATGAGGGCATTGGTATTGCTGAAGAAGAAACGTATCGCATATTTGAACGTTTTTACCGTGTTGATAAAGCACGAAGTCGTGAATCAGGTGGTACTGGCCTAGGCCTTTCAATTACAAAGCATATTGTAGAAGGTTATCAAGGTAGTATTGAAATAGAAAGTGAGTTAGGTGTTGGTTCCACATTCAGAGTGCGCTTACCAGAATAAAAATGATAACGATGTGAAAACCAGGATATTTTATATTCTGGTTTTCTCATTTTATAGATTATATAAAGTACTACTCTTTTACGTGTACATGGCTTGATATAGTCTCTGAAATGGGTATTTATTTTGGGATGTGATAAAATAAATATAAAGTAACTAGGAGGGACCGTCGTGGAAAAATTAGTTTTAATTGATGGTAACAGTTTGAGCTTTCGCGCTTTTTACGCATTGCCACTTTTGCAAAATAAAGCAGGTATCCATACAAATGCAATTTATGGATTTGCACGTTTATTAGAAAAAATTATGAAAGAAGAGTCACCCACACATTTTCTAGTTGCGTTTGATGCCGGTAAAACAACTTTCCGTCATGACACGTATCAAGATTATAAAGGTGGCCGTCAAAAAACACCTCCGGAATTAAGTGAGCAATTTCCGTATATACGTCAATTGCTAGATGCTTATCAAATTAAACGCTACGAACTTGAAAATTACGAAGCGGATGACATTATCGGAACGTTAAGTCGCCAAGCAGATGAGCAAGGATTACAAACCATTATAATTACTGGGGACAGAGATTTAACACAACTCGCTTCTGAAAATGTAACGATTTATTATACTAAAAAAGGTGTGACAGAGGTTGATCACTATACACCTGCATTTATTTCCGAACAATATGGTGGTTTAGTGCCAGATCAAATTAGAGATTTAAAAGGACTTATGGGAGATACTTCGGATAATATTCCAGGTGTCAAAGGCGTCGGTGAAAAAACAGCGCTTAAGTTGCTGCATCAATTCAAAACCGTTGAAGGTGTATACGAAAACATTGACCATGTTAGCGGCAAAAAATTAAAAGAAAAGCTAGAAAATAGCAAAGCAGATGCGCTAATGAGTAAAGTGTTGGCGACGATTAATCGAGAGAGTCCTATCGAGGTCAGTTTAGAAGATACAAAACGACCAATGTCGATTGATGAGAGTGAGAAAATTAATTTATTTAAAACACTCGAATTTCGTCAATTGTTAAATGATATAGACGCTAAAGCTGAAACATCAACAACGCCTCAAAAAGAGTACAAGGTTTTAAAAGAGCTCAGTACTATTGAATTTGATAAGTTAGATTCAGCTTGCCTTCACCTTGAAGTAGAAGGTGACAATTATATCAAAAATGATATTTTAAAATTAGGTTTAAAAACAGAAAATGCTTATTATGTGATTAATGCTTCAGAAATTCAGAGTAATACGGCATTGGTAAAATGGTTAGAGCACAAGTCAACACGCAAATTGGTCTACGATGCTAAAAAAACGTATGTAGCATTTAAACGTTTAGGCATTGACATTCAAAATATTGAATTTGATACGATGTTAGCAAGTTACTTAATTGATCCTTCACAAGCGATTGAAGACGTTGCTTCTGTAGCTGCCTCTTATGAAGGAACATCTGTGCAAGATGACGTAGCGGTATATGGAAAAGGTAAATCTTTTAAAGTGCCAGACGATGATAGATTAGCAGTGCATATCGCAACGATTTTAGATGCAATTGACATCATGTGTCCGCGCATGACTGAGACGCTTGAAGAAAATGAACAATTGAAACTTTTACATGAAATCGAACTACCGCTCGCAATGATTCTTGGTGAAATGGAATATACTGGAATTCATACAGATATCGAGACGCTTAAAACGATGGAAACAGAAATACAAGCCAAACTTGAAAAATTGATATCGGAAATTCATGATCAAGCAGGTGAAACATTTAATATTAATTCTCCTAAACAATTAGGCGTTATTTTATTTGAAAAACTTTCTCTGCCGGTAATAAAAAAGACGAAAACAGGTTATTCTACAGCAGTGGATGTACTAGAAAAGTTGCAAGATGAACATCCTATTATTGATGCAATACTGGAATATCGAACTCTTTCAAAACTACAATCGACGTATGTCGAAGGGTTACAAAAAGTCATTTGGGATGATCAACGTATTCATACACGCTTCAATCAAACATTAGCTCAAACGGGACGTCTTTCTTCTGTAGATCCAAATTTACAAAATATTCCTATTCGAATTGAAGAAGGACGCAAAATTCGTAAAGCATTTAAACCTACGCACAAAGACAGTGTTATTCTAGCAGCAGATTACTCTCAAATAGAATTACGTGTGCTAGCACATATTACAAAAGACAAAACATTACAAGAGGCCTTTATTCATAATGAAGATATTCATACAACTACAGCGATGAAAGTCTTTAATGTAGATGCATCTGATGTGACATCTTTAATGCGTAGACAAGCAAAAGCAGTAAACTTTGGTATTGTGTATGGGATAAGTGATTATGGTTTGAGTCAAAGTTTAGGCATTACGCGAAAAGCTGCAAAACAGTTTATAGATGATTATTTAAATCATTTTCCTGGCGTGAAAACGTATATGGAGGATATCGTACAAGATGCGAAACAAGAGGGTTACGTAGAGACACTTTTAAAACGTCGTCGATATATTCCAGATATTACGAGTCGCAATTTTAATAAACGTGGGTTTGCTGAACGTACGGCTATGAATTCTCCAATTCAAGGCAGTGCGGCAGATATCATTAAATGTGCGATGGTCCAACTGGATGAAGCACTGAAACAGTCATCGTTCAAAGCGAAAATGTTATTACAAGTGCACGATGAACTTATTTTTGAGTTGCCTAAAGAGGAAGTAGAAGCGTTTAGCGCCTTTGTTGAAGAAATTATGGAAAATGCATTAGAATTAGATGTGCCACTAAGTGTGGAATCTGATTATGGTGACACATGGTACGATGCGAAATAGAAAGTAGGGAACAAGTTGCCAGAATTACCAGAGGTAGAACATGTTAAAAGAGGGATACAACCTTTAATCGAAGGAGCGACGATTGAAAATGTCACTTTTTCTCCTAGTGTCATACGAGGAAAATCTGAGGGAAAAGCAACGATAATTAAAGGCATTAGCCTAGAAGCTTTCAAACAATATACGATACAGTTCACTATTGAAAAGGTATATCGTAAAAGTAAATATATTCTTATTGAATTGATGAATAATACAACCAAAAGAGTGTTAATCTCACATTTAGGTATGGCGGGCGGCTTTTTCGTTGTAAAAAATATTGATGATATCCCAATCACAAATTACCGTAAGCATTGGCATGTGATTTTTCATTTAAGCAACGATTGGCTTCTAGTATATTCAGATATTAGACGCTTTGGTGAAATTAGAAATGTGCAAACGCTTGAGGAGTATCCTTCCATACTGGAAATTGCACCAGAACCATTTGATGATGCAGCTTTACCGCATTTTTTATCTCAATTCGAAGTAAAAAAATTCCAAAACATGCCAATTAAGCGTATGATTTTAGAACATCGTGTGATTTCTGGATGCGGTAATATTTATGCGTGTGAAGCTTTATTTGATGCGAGTATTGACCCGCATCGCATAAGCAAAACATTGACACTAAATGAACGGATCGAAGTGTTTAATAGTGTAGTAAAAGCATTGGAAAAAGGGATTTTGTATGGCGGAACGAGTATTTCCGATTATGTTCATGCAGATGGCCAACGTGGAACAATGCAAAATAATTTAAAAGTTTATAAACAAAAAATATGTTCTATATGTCAAAGTCCCATTGAGACGGCGATAATTGGCGGTAGAAATACCCATTATTGCAAGAACTGTCAAAAATAAGGAAGAAGGTATGTTATGTCAAAAGTCATTGGTTTAACCGGTGGAATTGCTACGGGCAAATCTACGGTTGCTGAACTATTAAAAGCGCACGGTTTTAAAATTGTTGATGCGGATGTTGCTTCTCGAAAAGCAGTTGAAAAAGGGTCAGAAGGTTTAGCACAAGTTAAAGCTGTATTTGGAGATGAGGCAATCGATGAAAACGGTGAAATGAATCGTCAATATATTGGCCAACAAGTGTTTTATGATGATGAAAAACGTGAAAAATTGAATGCGATTATTCATCCGATAGTAAGAGAAATAATGGAGGCAGAAAAAGCGCATTATTTATCAGAAGGTCATGATGTAGTAATGGATATTCCATTATTATTTGAAAATGGCTTAGAAGAGACAGTTGATGAAGTATGGTTAGTTTATACATCTCCGAGCATTCAAATTGATCGCCTTATAGAAAGAAACAACATGTCTATTGAAGACGCCAAAGCGCGTATATACAGTCAAATTTCAATCGATAAAAAGAGTAGAATGGCGGATGTCGTCATTGATAACTTTGATACTAAATTAGAATTAAAGCAAAACCTTGAAGCTGTATTGGCAGAAAAAGGCTATCTCAAGGACATATAAGCAAACACCTTTCGCTTGTTACGAAAAAGCGGAAGGTGTTTTTGTTGTTATAATGGTTAGTTTCGTCTTTGTCTTGTAAAAATGTGTTATTGTAAAACTTTATTTTCCAGTATATGTGTTTGAACATTAAGTGGGTGTCGACTTGTTAGTGCTATATCAAAATTAAGTAAAGCAATTAAAATTAACAAATAACATGTAATAAGTAAAATTTATCTTGGTAAACGGTTTCATTTTCGTCCGATTATGATATACTCTTAATTATAAGTATAACACATTAACAAGGAGTGCTTTTTTCATGACGACAAAGATTGCGATTAACGGTTTAGGCCGTATTGGCCGTATGGTTTTAAGAATTGCATTAAACAGAGAAGATGTTGAGGTGGTGGCGATTAATGCAAGTTATCCACCAGAAACAATTGCACATCTTATTAAATACGATACAACGCACGGGCGTTTCAACAAAGAAGTACAACCTATTGAAAATGGGATTACAGTAGATGGAAAAGAGATTAAACTTGTATCAGACCGCAACCCTGAAAACTTACCTTGGGAAGCTTTAAATATCGATGTAGTAATTGAAGCAACCGGTAAATTTAATCACGGTGATAAAGCAGCAGCGCACATTAAAGCAGGGGCTAAAAAAGTATTGCTAACAGGACCATCTAAAGGTGGCCATGTACAAACGATAGTTAAAGGTGTCAACGACGACCAATTAGACGTTGAACAATATGATATTTTCAGTAATGCTTCATGTACGACGAACTGTTTAGCGCCGGTAGCTAAATTATTAAACGATGAATTTGGCATTGAAAACGGATTAATGACAACAGTTCATGCCGTAACGAATGATCAAAATAACATAGATAATCCACATAAAGATTTACGTCGTGCGCGTGCAGCTTTCGAAAGTATTATTCCTACGTCAACTGGTGCAGCTAAAGCGTTAGCATTAGTGCTACCTGAATTAGAAGGTAAATTGCATGGTATGGCACTACGTGTACCAACGAAAAATGTATCTCTTGTAGATTTAGTTGTTGACTTAAAACAATCAGTCACAAAAGAACAAGTTAACCAATTATTTAGAGATAATAACTTAGGTGGTGTGGTTGATATTGTTGATGAACCGTTAGTATCAGATGATTTCAACACGGACAGTCATTCTGCAATTGTTGATGCGCAATCTACTATTGTCATGGGAGACAGAAAAGTAAAAGTACTTGCTTGGTATGATAATGAATGGGCATATTCTACACGTGTTGTAGATGTCTTACAACAAATTGCGAAAGCGATTAAAGTGACTGCTTAAAATTTAAAGTTAGCAAGCGAAATAATGATTAAAATGTAATATTGCTCATAAAGAGTCAAGGTGATACGCATACCTTGGCTCTTTTTAATCGTCCAATTTTGGTTATTAAAGCGGTTTGTAGTATAATGAAACAAAATTATATAAGAAGGTGAAAAGTCGTGAAATGCCCGAAATGCCAACATACGCACTCCCGTGTTGTGGACTCAAGACATGTAGACGACCTCAATGCAATCAGAAGAAGACGTGAATGTGAGCATTGTGGAACACGTTTCACCACTTTCGAGCACATTGAAATGAGTCCGTTAATTGTCGTGAAAAAAGACGGGACACGTCAACAATTTAATCGAGAAAAAATCTTAAATGGACTTGTACGTTCTTGCGAAAAAAGACCTGTGCGTTTCCAAAAACTAGAAGAAATTACAAATCAAGTAGAATGGAAATTAAGAGACTCTGGTATGGCCGAAATTTCTTCACGAGATATTGGCGAACATGTAATGGATTTACTAATTGATGTCGATCAAGTGTCCTATGTTCGTTTTGCATCAGTTTATCGAGAGTTTAAAGATATCGATCAATTGTTAAAATCAATGCAAGGTATCATTAACGAAAATAAGCGGAGTGAATAACATGGTTTCTATGTATCAAAACCAACTTATGCCTCATGACGGATTTATTGTTATCCGTCCATACCATTATCATCACGTGCACCAAGAAGTATTGAATCGTTTATTCATCCCGCTTATCGGTGCTGAGGCAGTAAGTTATTATCAATATTTGGAGCAATTTCAAGATAGTGATTTTGAAGCAGGATATACACACTATACGATAATGTCAGAACTTAAAATCAATTTATTAAAGTTTCGAGAAAAACTTGATTTATTAGAAGGCATTGGTTTATTAAAAACATATGTCCGTCATAATGAGCAAACGACACAGTTTGTTTATGAGTTAGTCTCGCCACCAACGCCATACAATTTTTTTAATGATCCTATGTTGTCGGTGTATTTTTACCAAGTTGTCGGACAAACACGTTTTCATGATATTAAGCGCTTTTTTATACCTAAAAACAAAGATTTAAAAGGCTTTTCTGAAGTGACTAAAAAGTTTACAGATGTCTTTAAAGTTCCTAAAAATCAAAAACACACGAATGAAACGTATATGCGCGAGAATCGATATGAGGGCGTGGATTTATCAGATGTAGCGTTTGATTTTGAACTTTTAAAAGATATGTTACAAACACAATATGTGAGCCGAGAAGTTATTTCTGAACCAAATAAAACGACGATTGTACAATTGGCGACTTTATATCGCTTGTCTCCAGACGTTATGAAGACGATTATTTTAAAGTCATTAAATGCGGATCAAACACTTTCGCTTGCTACATTACGTAAAACGGCGCAAGATTATTACCTCATTGAAAACCAACAAGCGCTCCCGGCGCTAACAGAAGCAGAAATTTCAGCAACCTCGGATGAAGGGGTGAACCATGCTCAAACTGAAGTAACGAATTGGGAAGAATGGTATGACATGATGGACAATACGAGTCCTATTGTGATGCTTACATCTTGGGGAGATGCTGAACCGACGCCGCAACAAAAATCAATGGTTGAAGACTTATTGACGCGAGAGAAATTGAGTTTCGGTACGATAAACGTTTTATTACAGTATGTATTGTTGACTAAAGACCAAAACTTACCTAAAAATTATGTACTTTCAGTCGCTTCAAGTTGGAAGAAAAATGGTGTGACAGATGCTAAATCTGCGGTTGAACACGCACAAAAAATTAAACAAAAGCAAGCACAGTCTTACACTAAAAACACGAATAAAGCCTATCATTATCAAAATAAGGCGCCCTTACATTCTAAAGAAAAAACACCGCGTTGGTTAACGCATCCGGAAGAGTTTAAGCTGGCAGATGAAGATCAAGAACGTCTTGCAAAAGAAAGAGAGGCGTTTTTAAACAAACTTAAAAATAAAAAGCGGGCAGGTGAGAAAGAATGAAGTCATTTCGTCATATTATGGGATCGAGTGAAGCGTTTGAGAAGCGGATTGCAAAAATTAAGCGAGATGTATTACAAGACCCAGACGTTAAACGTTTTTTAGAAGCTCATCAAGAAACTTTGACTAATCGTATCATTGATGAAGATTTAAATATTTTACAAGAATATAAAGACCAACAAAAAACGTACGATGACAATCACGATTATGAAAACTGTCCTAATTTCGTAAAAGGGCATATTCCTGAGTTATACCTTGAAAATAACCGTATCAAAATTAGATATAAACCATGCCCGTGTAAAATCAAACATGATGAAGCTAAATTTTATAATAATATGATAACGTCATTTCATATGCATCCAGATACGTTAAACGCTAAAATCAAAGATAT
Organism: Staphylococcus ratti; assembly: GCF_020883535.1. NCBI lineage: Bacteria > Bacillati > Bacillota > Bacilli > Caryophanales > Staphylococcaceae > Staphylococcus > Staphylococcus ratti. Next base: position 1,049,185 of record NZ_CP086654.1, read on the forward strand.
TTATATGAATCGGCAAAATCGGTTGAAATTGGCAATGCATTTAGACGAAATGATTGATCAAATGATTGCCCGTGAACCGACTAAAGGACTTTACTTGTACGGTGAATTTGGTACGGGCAAATCTTTTATACTCGGTGCGATAGCGAACGAGTTAAAAAGTAATCGCGTACCGTCTACGATTATTTACGTACCTGAATTTATTCGAACGCTTAAAAGTGGTTTTAAAGATGGCTCAACGGATAGGCGTGTAAAAGAAGTGAGAGAAGCCCCTGTATTATTTTTAGATGATATTGGCGCAGAAGAAATCTCTCCATGGGTTCGTGATGAGGTGCTAGGGCCGATACTACATTACCGTATGATTCAAAATTTACCTACATTTTTTAGCTCGAACTTAAATTTAGAGGAACTTGAACACCATTTAGCTGTCACAAGAGGTGGTACAGAAGTTACAAAAGCTGCGCGTATTATGGAACGCATTAAAACGTTAACAAAAGCGTATCATCTTGAAGGAGAAAATTATAGAAAACGTTGAAAAACTCAAAAAAAGCGTTATAATGTAATTAACTAAATGACGACGAAAATAAGAGGACACGATGAAATACTCCCTATTATACAGAGAGCTACTGTTGTTGAGAATGTAGTTAATAGCGTATTTTGTTACTCCCTCATGTATGATATTTGTAATAAATGTCCGGCTCAAGACCGTTATCTTATGTAGAGTTTGCATGTACATACATGTATGACTAGGGTGGTACCGCGATGACTTCGTCCCTGTTTTGGGATGGGGTCTTTTTTATTTTTTAGTCGTTTGATATTAATAAGGAGGATGCATATGTCTGAAATTAGTATTCGCTTTCCGGATGGAAATGAAAAAAGTTTTGAAAAAGGGATAACAACAGAAGAAATCGCACAATCTATTAGTCCTGGTTTACGTAAAAAAGCAGTAGCAGGAAAATTTAATCAACAATTGGTGGATTTAACAGCGCCTTTAGAAGAAAACGGGGACATTGAAATTGTTACACCAGGAAGTGACGAAGCGTTAGAAGTGTTACGTCACTCTACAGCGCACTTAATGGCGCACGCAATTAAACGTCTTTATGGAGATGTGAATTTTGGAGTAGGCCCTGTCATTGATGATGGTTTTTATTACGACTTTGATATGGAAACTAAAGTTTCTAGCGATGATTTTGAAAAAATAGAAAAAACAATGAAACAAATTGTAAATGAAAATCTTCCAATCGAACGTCGTGTTGTATCACGAGACGAAGCAAAAGCATTTTTCAGTGAGGATCCATATAAGTTAGAGCTTATTGATGCAATTCCTGAAGATGAAACTGTCACATTATACTCACAAGGAGAATTCACTGATTTATGTCGCGGCGTCCATGTGCCGTCAACTGCTAAAATTAAAGAATTCAAATTGCTTTCAACAGCAGGCGCGTACTGGCGTGGAGATAGTAATAACAAAATGCTTCAACGTATATATGGCACAGCGTTTTTTGACAAAAAAGATTTAAAAGCGCACTTACAAATGCTTGAAGAACGTAAAGAGCGCGATCATAGACGTATCGGTAAAGACTTAGAGCTTTTCACAAACAACCAATTGGTCGGTGCAGGATTGCCGCTATGGTTACCAAACGGGGCGACAATTCGCCGTGAAATCGAACGTTACATTGTTGATAAAGAAATCAATTTTGGATACGACCACGTGTATACACCGGTGATGGCAAATACCAATTTATATAAAACATCAGGACATTGGGACCACTACCAAGACGATATGTTTCCTGTAATGCAACTTGATGAAGATGAAGCGATGGTGTTACGTCCGATGAACTGTCCGCATCATATGATGATTTATGCCAATAAGCCGCATTCATATCGTGAACTGCCAATTCGTATTGCAGAGCTTGGTACAATGCATCGTTATGAGGCAAGTGGTGCAGTATCTGGTTTACAACGTGTGCGTGGAATGACGCTTAATGATGCACACATTTTTGTACGTCCAGATCAAATCAAAGATGAATTCAAACGCGTTGTGAATATGATTATTGATGTGTATAAAGATTTTGGGTTTGAAGATTATCGCTTTAGATTAAGTTATCGTGATCCTGAAGATAAAGAGAAATATTTCGATGATGATGAGATGTGGATTAAAGCAGAATCTATGTTGAAAGAAGCATCTGATGAACTCGGGTTAGTATACGAAGAAGCGCTTGGGGAAGCAGCTTTTTATGGACCTAAGCTTGATGTCCAAGTTAAAACAGCAATGGGTAAAGAAGAAACGTTATCTACGGTTCAACTTGACTTCTTATTGCCTGAACGTTTTGACTTAAATTACATCGGTAAAGACGGCGAGCAACATCGACCAGTTGTAATTCACCGCGGTGTCGTTTCTACTATGGAACGTTTTGTTGCCTTCTTAACTGAGGAAACAAAAGGTGCATTTCCAACATGGTTAGCGCCACAACAAGTTGAAATTATTCCTGTTAATGTTGATTTACATTATGATTATGCGAAACAAATTCATGATGAGCTTAAATCACAAGGTGTTCGAGTTCGAATCGACGACCGTAATGAAAAAATGGGTTACAAAATCCGTGAAGCTCAAATGAAAAAAATACCATATCAACTCGTTGTTGGGGATAAAGAAGTTGAAAACAACGAAGTGAATGTGAGAAAATACGGCTCTAAAGATCAAGAAACAATCGAAAAAGATGAATTCATTTGGAATTTGATTGACGAAATTCGTTTAAAAAAGAAACGATAAACTTGTCAATGCTTACGGATTAAGCTATAGTAGATATTAATTAAAAGTAAATACGAATTTAGTTAGAGGTTGCGTCTTTAAAGAGTCGTTTGTCAGAAGTTGAATGGGACATATGTTGCACAAATTAAAGGTAAAGACGCCGAAGTAAAAAGTACACCATGAATACTTTTTATTGGGCTGGTTTTCGAATAGGGGCCAGACTGTCACAATAGTGGTGTGCTATCTATGTTATGAAAAAAGACAAAGGTTGCATCCTAGGTGCGAGCTTTGTCTTTTTTTAACGATATTTAATGTTAATAGTTAGAATCGGGCAGTTGTTACACTTACCTCTAAGTAATAAGAAAGGATAATGTTTATGAATCAGGTTCATTCGGAAAAAGACAACACTGTTCAAAGACAACTTAAAGATCGACATATTTCGATGATTGCCATCGGTGGAGCAATTGGGACAGGGTTATTTATGACGTCAGGCGGTGCCATTGGAGACGCTGGCCCGCTGGGGGCACTACTCGGTTATTCCATCATTGGTATCATGGTGTTTTTCTTAATGACATCATTAGGAGAAATGGCCACTTATCTACCTGTCTCAGGGTCATTTAGTACGTACGCAACACGTTTTGTAGATCCGTCACTAGGGTTTGCGTTAGGTTGGAATTACTGGTTCAACTGGGTGATTACTGTTGCGGCTGATGTGACTATTGCAGCGCAAGTGATTCAATATTGGGCACCTTTACAATTTTTACCAGCTTGGGCTTGGAGTTGCCTATTTATGTGTGTGATTTTTAGTTTGAATGCACTATCTGTAAAAGTTTATGGTGAAAGTGAATATTGGTTTGCTTTTATTAAAGTAGCAACAGTTATTATTTTCATTATCGTTGGATTATTAACAATTTTTGGTATTATGGGCGGACCAGCTGTAGGTTTTGATACGTTTACTAAAGGTGATGCTCCAATTTTAGGAGATAGTTTGGGCGGAAGTTTACTTGCTATTTTTGGTGTTTTCTTAATTGCAGGTTTCTCATTCCAAGGTACGGAATTAGTAGGGATTACTGCAGGAGAATCTGAAAACCCTCAACGTGCTGTACCTAAAGCGATCAAACAAGTTTTCTGGCGTATATTGTTATTTTATGTTTTTGCGATCTTCATCATTGGTATGTTGATTCCTTATGACAATCCAGCGCTAATGGGTGGAAAAAATGACATTGCAACGTCACCTTTTACGTTAGTATTTAAAAATGCAGGTTTAGCATTTGCAGCCTCATTTATGAATGCGGTCATCCTCACTTCAGTACTTTCAGCGGGGAACTCGGGTATGTATGCAAGTACGCGTATGCTTTATTCAATGAGTAAAGACCGTCTTGCAGCACGTGTTTTTGGAAGCACAAATAAAAATGGTACACCTATTGTATCAATGCTTGCAACAGCAGCCGTTGTAGTTTTTATTTTTGCAGTGCAACATTTGAGTGGTAACGCATATGAATACATCGTAGCAGCAAGTGGTTTGACTGGATTCATCGCTTGGGTCGGTATTGCAATTAGCCATTACCGTTTTAGGAAAGCTTTTGAGGCTCAAAATTACGATAAAGACAAATTAGTTTATAAAGCGAAATTATTCCCATTCGGTCCGATTTTAGCAGGTGTACTATGTATCGTTGTTATTATTGGACAAGATGTTGATTTTATTCAAAGTGGTCAGTTTGATTTTAATCGCTTTTTAATTACGTATATGGGTATTCCGGTATTTTTAGGCTTCTTTATTTACCATAAGTTAAGATATAAAACGAAATTAATTCCTTTGAAAGAGGTTAACTTAGATCCTTCAGTGACAACTAAAGAAAAAAACTTTCAGAAACATGTTGACTAATTCGTAACAACTTGGTATAGTTAATTCTGTTGATTACGAAACGGACCAAGTAGAAGCACCCGCTTCTCACCTGTAGCGACGCAAAAGGCTGTTGGCAGGTAAACGAAAACATGTGATTGAAAGTTCATGTGATTGAAGAAGCGGGGACACTGTGTGTCCTCGCTTCTTTTTTGTACTTGGACCATTCGTAAAACTATTGGAGGTGTCAACCATAGCTAAGGATCAAACGCAAGTTAATGAAAAGATTCGCGCAAAAGAATTACGTGTTATCGGTCAAAACGGTGACCAAATTGGTGTGAAAACCAAAAATGAAGCATTAGAAATGGCAGAACGTCTAGGCTTAGATGTTGTTGTTGTGGCACCTAATGCGAAACCGCCTGTTGCTCGTATTATGGACTATGGTAAGTACAAATTTGAGCAACAAAAGAAAGAAAAAGAAATGAAAAAGAAACAAAAAATTATCAACGTGAAAGAAATCCGTTTAAGTCCTACAATTGAAGAACATGACTTCAATACAAAACTTAAAAACGGACGTAAATTCTTATCTAAAGGTGATAAAGTTAAAGTTTCTATTCGTTTCAGAGGGCGTGCAATTACGCATAAAGAAATTGGACAACGCGTTTTAGAAAAGTTTGCAGATGAATGTAAAGACATTGCTTCTGTTGAACAAAAGGCTAAAATGGAAGGCCGTCAAATGTTTCTTATGTTAGCCCCAATTAACGAAAAAAAAACAACGATTAATAGGAGGAACTCACTATGCCTAAAATGAAAACTCATCGCGGAGCAGCGAAACGTGTTAAAAGAACTGGATCTGGTCAATTAAAGCGTTCTAGAGCTTACACTTCTCACTTATTCGCAAACAAATCAACGAAACAAAAACGCCAATTACGTAAAGCATCATTAGTATCTAAAAGCGATGCAAAACGCGTAAGCCAATTATTAACATACGTTAAATAAGACATATTTTAAATGGTATGAGATGCATACCCCAAGAGACAAAAGGAGGAATTTATTATGCCACGTGTTAAAGGTGGAACAGTAACAAGAGCGCGTCGTAAAAAGACGATCAAATTAGCAAAAGGTTACTTCGGTGCAAAAAGTACATTATATAAAGTAGCAAAACAACAAGTGATGAAATCAGGTCAATATTCATTCCGTGACCGTCGTCAAAGAAAACGTGACTTCCGTAAATTATGGATTACACGTATTAACGCTGCTGCACGTCAACATGACATTAGCTACTCTCGTTTAATGAACGGCTTAAAAACTGCTGGTATCGATATTAACCGTAAAATGCTTTCTGAAATCGCGATTTCAGATGACAAAGCTTTCGGTGAATTAGTAGCTAAAGCGAAAGACGCTTTAAAATAATATAATTAACAAACGCTTATCACGAATTAAGAGTGCATTTTTTAAGTGAAAAGCGTTTGTTTTTTGTTTTTAAACACTTTAATATAGCACTTTGAAAATAACCGCACTACCCTTAGAAAGTCAAAATGTATTTTACCGATTGACAGCGTAGTAAATCGGGATATTTCTTTGCGTAGTAATGAATTTTTGATACGATTAAGAAAACAATCAAAAAGGAGCCAATCATGTCTAAATTTGATGAGCAAATCGCAGTAGTCAAACGTCAATTACTGTTTGACAATGAAACCAACACATTCAATGGATTTATATCTAAAGACGATTCAAAAAGTGCACAAATTTTTAAAGCATTAAATGAATATGAAATTAAACGCCGCGGAGATATGGAGGAAGATCCATCTTTTAAGCAATTGATATCGTATTGTTTACTTGAAAATGAAAACGGTGAAATACTCGTCTATGAGCGTTTAACTGGTGGAGGAGAAGCACGTTTACATGGCCAAGGTTCAATAGGTGTTGGCGGGCATATGAATGATGTTCCTGATGCACAATCCATCGAGGCATTAATTACTGTTAATGCAAGTCGAGAGCTTGAAGAAGAGGTAGGCTTAGTCGTATCCGATGCCAATGCATTAGAGCATGTTGGATTTATCAATGATGATACGAATGAAGTGGGCAAAGTCCACATTGGCGTTGTGTTCAAAATTAAGGTGGACGCTAATGAAATTGAAGCGAAAGAAACGGATACATTGAAAATTGAATGGAGAGCTTTGAATACGATTACTGATTTAGAACAGTTCGAATCTTGGAGTGCGCTTATTTTAAAAGAAATGAAATAGGTGATTGAAATGACTGAAATCATCCCGTTCCCTAAAAGAAAAGAGAAGTTAGAAAAAGATATCGTACACGCTTTTGAGCAAAATCAATATAATACAGTATATGACTTGTTTTTAGAGTATGAGAAAGCATTTGAATTGACGTCAACGTTAGCGCTATTAAAGTGCGAAACATTATGGGAATTAGAATCTTATTTAGAATTAAAAGAAGAAGCTAATATCCTCATGTCTCAAGGCTTTCAACCATACGACACGCTCATGATTTATTACGTGAAAAGCCTTTTTAAATTAAAACAATATCGCTCTGTAGTGGAAGTCATTGATCAAGTCATTGATGAAGTAAAAGCACATCAAACACGTCTCGTTTTTTTACCGCTACGTGATAAAGCCAATGCTGAACTTAATAAGCGTAAAGATTTTATGCAACATCAATTACAAAAGTTTTTTGAATTAAACACAGGCGAGCAGACAAAGTTACTCTTAAACTTAATCGACGACAATGCTTACCAATATGGTGAAACATTTGCACATTATCTCAATTATGAAGCCTTAAATCACCGTATTGTAAGTTTAATTGTTGAATATTTAACGTTTGCTCGATATAATCAAACCGTTCATATTGAAAAATTTGGATTAAAGACAGATGTTAAACCGAGTGCGCTTTCAGGTGTTTCGCATTCTCAGTTTAAAATTGAACTTGTGCCACAGTTGATAGACTGGCTAGAAAAAGAAATGCCTTCATTAGTATCTGAAGCGTATATTCATCTCAATACACATAATATCGCATTGTATCCTTTCGATATTCGTTCGGTAGCAACGATGGATCAGTGGTTACTTGCATATCAAGTGTATTTTAAATCGTTAACTGGTGAATCTTCATCTCAAAATGATGAAATAAGTTCAATAGTAGAATTCATAAAAATGTTAAATACCTAGGCGCTTGGGTTTATCACGACATCAACATATGCTATAATGAAGAAGTTGAAAAATTTTAAAAGGATATCATGGAGGTTTATACACATGACAGCAACTTGGGAAAAGAAAGAAGGCAACGAAGGGTTATTACAAGTAACTGTTCCTGCTAAAGAAGTAGATAAAGCATTAGATCAAGCTTTTAAAAAAGTAGTAAAGCAAATTAACGTACCTGGTTTCCGTAAAGGTAAAGTACCGCGTCCAATCTTCGAACAACGTTTTGGCGTAGAAGCTTTATATCAAGATGCAGTTGATATTTTACTACCTAAAGCATATAGCAATGCAGTTGAAGAAGCAGGTATTAATCCTGTAGACCAACCAGAAATTGAAGTAACTCAAATTGAAAAAGGCAAAGAATTCAAATTTGATGCGACAGTAACGGTTGAGCCTGAAGTTGAATTAGGTGACTATAAAGGTTTAGAAATTGAAAAACAAGACACTGAATTAACAGACGAAGAAGTTGAAGAAACAATCAAACAACGTTTAGAAGCGATGGCAGACATGGTTGTTAAAGAAGACGGTAAAGTTGAAGAAGGCGATACTGTAAACCTCGACTTCGATGGTTATGTTGACGGTGAACAATTTGAAGGTGGCCAAGCAGATGGTTACGACTTAGAAATTGGTTCAGGTATGTTTATCCCTGGTTTTGAAGAGCAACTTGTAGGTTTACAAGTTGGAGAAGAAAAAGATGTAGAAGTCACATTCCCAGAGGAATACCATGCTGAAGAATTAGCAGGTCAACCAGCGACATTCAAAACTAAAATTAACGAAATCAAAACTAAAGAAGTACCAGAATTAGACGATGAGCTTGCAAATGAACTTGATTCAGAAGCAAACACAGTTGATGAATATAAAGAAAACTTACGCAAGCAACTTGCGGAAAGCAAAGCAACTGAAGCTGAAAATGCGCAAAAAGAAGAAGCAATTGTTAAAGCGACAGATCATGCAAAAGTAGATATTCCTCAAGCGATGATCAAAACTGAAGAAGACCGCATGGTTCAAGAGTTTGCGCAACGTTTACAACAACAAGGTTTAAACCTTGAAACGTACTTCCAAATTTCTGGTCAATCAGAAGAAGATTTACGTGGTCAAATGAAAGAAGACGCTGAGCAACGTGTTAAAACTAACTTAACATTAGCAGCTATCGCAGATGCAGAGAATATCGAAGCAACTGATGAGGACGTTGAAAAAGAGCTTGAAACAATGAGTTCACAATTCGGAATTTCTGTAGATGACATTAAGGCTACATTAGGTAATACAGACATCGTTAAAAACGATGTACGTGTGAAAAAAGTAATTGACTTGTTAGTTAAAGAAGCGAAACTTGTTGATGCACCTAAAAAAGAAGACAGCGAAAAATAAGCGCGTCTCTTAAAGCTTTAATAAAAGACACAATGAGATAAATTAATAGTTGCGGGGGTGAGTGATGGAAGCCAAGAAGCACACAGGTTTCACGCACTCACTCCTATCTTTATTTTATGCAAATCACTTGAAAGTTGCTCTATTTGCGTAATAGAATGCTTTTTAGTATAGTCATAGAAGAACAGGGGTGTAATAAATTATGTTTAAATTCAATGAAGATGAAGAAAACTTAAAATGTTCTTTCTGTGGTAAAGATCAAGATCAAGTCAAAAAGCTTGTAGCAGGAAGTGGCGTGTATATTTGTAATGAATGTATCGAGCTCTGCTCTGAGATTGTTGAAGAAGAATTGAGTCAAAGCGACGCAGAAGAACTTACAGAATTACCTACACCAAAAGAAATAATGGAACAACTAAACAGCTATGTTATCGGCCAAGATAAAGCTAAAAAATCATTAGCTGTCGCAGTCTATAATCATTACAAACGTGTGAAACAACTTGGACCTAAAGACGATGATGTCGAATTACAAAAGAGTAATGTCGCATTGATTGGACCTACGGGTAGTGGTAAGACGTTATTAGCTCAAACTTTAGCACGTACACTTAATGTACCGTTTGCTATTGCAGATGCAACGAGCTTAACTGAAGCTGGATATGTCGGTGAAGATGTTGAAAACATTTTACTACGCTTAATTCAAGCAGCTGATTTTGACATTGATAAAGCGGAAAAAGGCATTATCTATGTCGATGAAATCGATAAAATTGCACGTAAATCAGAAAATACGTCTATTACACGTGATGTTTCAGGTGAAGGGGTTCAACAAGCACTACTTAAAATTTTAGAAGGTACAACAGCTAGTGTGCCGCCTCAAGGTGGACGTAAGCATCCTAACCAAGAATTCATTCAAATAGATACGACTAACATTTTATTCATCCTTGGTGGCGCTTTTGACGGTATCGAAGAAGTCATTAAACGTCGTCTAGGTGAAAAAGTGATTGGTTTCGCAAGTAGTGAAGCTTCTAACTATGATGAGGCTTCATTATTGGAGCACATTCGTCCTGAAGATTTACAAACGTACGGTTTAATTCCTGAGTTTATTGGACGTGTGCCAATTGTAGCGAATTTAGAAACGCTAGATGTCGAGGCGCTAAAAAACATTTTAACGCAGCCTAAAAATGCGCTTGTCAAACAATATACAAAAATGTTAGAACTTGATGATGTCGCACTTGAATTCACTGAAGAAGCTTTAAATGCAATTAGTGAAAAAGCGATTGAACGTAAAACAGGTGCGCGTGGTCTACGTTCTATCATTGAAGAAGCATTGATTGATATTATGTTTGACGTCCCGTCGACTGAAAACGTAGCAAAAATCGTCATTACAAAAGAAACGATTATAAATGAAACAGAGCCTGATTTATATGATTCAGAAGGAAACTTATTAAACGATAAAAAAACTTCTGCATAACGATAGGCATTAATAAGGGCCTAAGCTGAATGTAACGATTCAACTTAGGTCTTTTTATTGAGGTGAAGACATGAACATTAATCCGAACAATGTAGATATTTTAATTAGCGCTGTAAAACCGGACCAATATCCAGAGTCAGGTTTGCCCGAAGTTGCGCTAAGCGGACGTTCTAATGTAGGGAAATCGACCTTTATTAATAGTATGATAGGGCGAAAAAATATGGCAAGAACGTCACAACAGCCAGGTAAAACGCAAACGCTCAACTTCTTTGATATTGATCACCAGCTCATTTTTGTAGATGTACCTGGTTACGGTTACGCTAAAGTAAGCAAAAAACAACGAGAAGCTTTTGGAAAAATGATTGAAACATACATTACACAACGAGAAGCGTTAAAGTTAGTAATTCAATTAGTAGATCTTAGACATCCACCTACAGAAGACGATGTATTAATGTATGATTTTCTCAAATATTATGAGATCCCTACGCTTATTATTGCAACTAAAGAAGATAAAATTCCTAAAGGGAAAGTTCAAAAACATATTAAAATGATTAAAGAAAAGCTTGAAGTTGAAGAAGGAGATCAAATTATAAGCTATTCTTCCTTACAAAAAACAAAGCAACATGTGATATGGGAAGCTATAGCGCAATATATTGACGCGTAAGTTTGTCAAAATCTTGACATCATCATTGATTGAATTATAAAATAAAACGATTTTAATTAGAATGACTTTAATGTATGTTATAATTTGGGTATTGTAGAAATAACGGGGGCGTTATCATGCATATTATTTCAGTAAGTGTGAATCATCACACTGCGGACGTATCATTAAGAGAAAAATTAAGTTTCAATAACGCGGATATGGGGCGCGTACATGAAACATTATTTGAAACAAAGTCAATATTAGAAAATGTAATTGTATCAACATGCAACCGTACAGAAGTCTATGCGGTTGTGGATCAAATTCATACAGGGCGTTATTATGTTCAACGATTTTTAGCGCGCGAGTTTAACTTTGATGTGGAAGAAATTAAACAATTTACAGATGTAAAAGTTGAAAACGAGGCTGTCGAACACCTTTTTAGAGTAACTTCTGGACTTGACTCTATTGTATTAGGTGAGACTCAAATTTTAGGTCAAATTCGCGATGCCTTTTTAACGGCGCAAAATGCAGAAACAACGGGTATCATTTTCAATGAATTGTTTAAACAAGCGATCACATTTAGTAAAAAAGCACATCACGAAACAGATATCGCAGATCATGCGACGAGTGTCTCATATGCTGCTGTGGAGCTAGCTAAAAAAGTATATGGAAAGCTTCAACGTCGAAATGCTTTAGTTATTGGTGCAGGTGAAATGGCTGAACTTGCTATTATGAATTTAAAAGGCGCCGGTGTTTCAGATATCACTGTGGTTAATCGTACGTTTGAACGTGCAAAAGTACTAGCTTCAAAACATGAAATCACTGTTGGCGACTTTGAAGCGTTACCACACTTTTTGTCCCAAGCGGATATTGTGATAAGTGCGACAAGTGCCCAAGGTTTTGTCATTACAAGTGCGCTTCTTGAATTGACACATTCGGTAAATAAAACAAATCAACAAGTGCTAATTGATATTGCTGTACCAAGAGATATTGAACCATGTGATACCGTAGATGCTAATGTGTTTATTTATGATGTGGATGATTTAAAAGGGCTTGTAGATGCTAACATGAGAGAACGCAAAAAAGCTGCACAGTTAATTGCTGAGCGCATTCCTTCAGAAATTCAGAAACATAATGAATGGGTAAAAATGTTAGGCGTAGTGCCTGTTATTCGTGCTTTGCGTGAAAAAGCGATGGCCATTCAAGAAGAAACAATGGTCAGTATTGACCGCAAATTACCAAATTTAACAGAACGTGAACGCAAAGTCATTTCTAAACATACTAAAAGTATTATTAATCAAATGCTTAAAGACCCAATAAAGCAAGCAAAAGAAATTAGTGATGATAAATATTCCGAAGAAAAATTAGCATTATTTAAAGATATTTTTAATTTAAATGTGACGACAGATTACAAAGTTGAAGCAGCAGAAAAAAAGAGACATGTACTCAAACAAAGATTTTTCCTTTTAGATAATTAAAGAATTGGTGATGCTATGGAAGAAGCGTTTTTTATACGTTTTCATGAATTTATCTTTGTTATTTACTTGATTAGCGTGTTATGTCTAACACTTGATTTATTACAAAAAAATAGCAAGTTTCAAAATATAGGATTTTATACTTTAGGTTTTGCATGGGTACTTCAAACCATTTCATTAGTACTTTATATATTTTGGATGGGGCAATTACCATTAACTTCGATTATTGAGAGTTTCTATATTTTAACGTGGTTAATATTGACAATTACATTCATTTTTTCAGTTTTTAGAATTTCCGATTATATGATTGTACTTTTGAACTTTTTAGGTTTTATGTTTATGGCGGTGCATACATTTCATCCTAACCAATTTCGGCTTGATGGCACTCGTTTAAATGCAATTAATGAATTATTGATTTTCCATATTTCATTTGCATTACTGAGCTATGTCCTTTTTGCCATTGCTTGTGTCAACGCTATTTTGTATTTAATCCAATTTCGTAATCTTAAAGAAAAACGCTTTAATCAAGATTATTTTAGAATAGGTAGTGTAGCAACGCTTGAAAAAGGTGTTTTTTACAGTTCGTTTGTCGGTGTAATGTTGCTCTTTGTGAGTGTTGTATTAGGAATTCAATGGGGGCTCATTACACTTGGCGGACATATATTTTTTGACTTAAAAGTCATTTCTTCACTATTGATATTAGCTTGTTATGGGGTTTACATAACATTAAGATTAATGCGCAAGTTTTCATCACTTGCGTTAATTTATGCCAATATAGGATTGTTTATATGTTGTATGATTAATCTTATATTAGTGACGCAGCTTTCTAGCTTTCATCAATGGACGGGAGTATAAAACTTTTTTGGAGGATGAATCATGCGTAAATTAGTAATTGGTTCTAGACGCAGTCAATTGGCCTTAACGCAAAGCAAGCAATTTATTGAAAAGCTTAAGGCGATAGACCCTACTTTAGAAGTAGAAATTAAAGAGATTGTTACAAAAGGCGATCAAATTATTGATCGACAATTATCAAAAGTAGGCGGAAAAGGTTTATTTGTAAAAGAAATACAAAACGAGCTTTTTAACAAAAATATAGATTTTGCAATCCATTCTTTAAAAGATGTTCCTAGCGTGTTGCCGGAAGGACTAACACTTGGTTGCATCCCCGATAGAGAAATACCTTTTGATGCGTATCTCGCTAAAGATCATGTTCGATTAGAGGCATTAAAGGCAGGAAGCATTGTTGGGACAAGTTCATTACGTCGTGGTGCACAATTATTGGCGAAATACCCACACTTAGAAATCAAATGGATACGCGGAAATATTGATACACGTATTCGAAAGTTAAACGAAGAAAATTATGATGCAATTATTTTAGCAGCAGCCGGTCTAAAAAGAATGGGCTGGTCTGACGAGATTGTTACGACCTATCTTGAGGAAGATTTAATGGTACCTGCGATTGGTCAAGGCGCATTAGGGATTGAATGTCGTTCAGATGATACAGCATTATTAGAATTACTGAAACAAGTCCATAATGAAAGTGTAGCAGCATGTGTGACAGCTGAGCGCACATTTTTAAAAGATATGGACGGAAGTTGCCAAGTTCCTATTGCAGGTTATGCAAAGGTCATGGAAGATAACCAAATTCATTTCAAAGGTTTAGTTATGTCACCTGACGGCAAACAACGTTTTGAACATGAAGTCGTAGGAACAGACCCTATTGAACTTGGTAAGCGTGTTAGTGCCCAGCTTAAATCTCAAGGCGCTAATGAAATTATACAAGCTTTAAATGAATCCCATTGAGGTGTTAAAATGAAGCCAGTTGTAATGATGACACAAACACATTTATATGAAGATCAACGTGCACTGATAAAACACGTCCCTTTTATCAAAACGGTCGCGTTAACCTTTGATGACCATGTGTTAAGTGCACGTTATGATTGGCTTATTTTTACTTCAAAAAATGCAGTAAAATATTTTTATCCCTTTTTGAAACGATTGCAGTATAGATTCATCGCAGTCATTGGTGAAAAAACAAAAATGTTTTGTAATAGACTAGGAATAGCGGTGGACTATTGCCCTAATGATTATTCTCAAGAAGGAATTTTAGCAAATCATCCTTTTAAAAAAGAGGATACGTTATTGATTCCATCCAGTTTACAAGCAAGGCCATTACTTCAAGAGACGTTACGATCTGAAGGTATGTATGTTGTGAAGATTGACCTTTATGATGTGGTGCCAAATGAAGCTGCCATACAACAAGCACGCGTAGCAATTGAAAATCATACAATTGATGCGTTAACTTTTGCGAGTTCTTCCGCAGCCCATGCTTTTTTTAAACAAGCGCCACCGAATTTACGAGATTTTTATTATGCCATTGGCAGCCAAACTGAAGAGACAATACAACAATACGGTTATCATTGTATTGTATCCGATAAACAAACTTTAAATAGCATTATCACAAAAATTGTTGAAAAGAGGTCATAAAATGAATTTTGATAGACATA
This sequence comes from Staphylococcus ratti, assembly GCF_020883535.1. Taxonomy (NCBI): domain Bacteria; kingdom Bacillati; phylum Bacillota; class Bacilli; order Caryophanales; family Staphylococcaceae; genus Staphylococcus; species Staphylococcus ratti. The sequence continues at coordinate 1,064,444 of NZ_CP086654.1, forward strand.
GACGTTTGCGTGTATCTCCTACGATGAGAGCAATGGTAAGAGAGACGCATTTACGAAAAGAAGACTTAATTTATCCTATTTTTGTAGTTGAAAGAGATAACGTAAAAAAAGAAATCTCTTCTCTTCCAAATGTATATCAAATTAGTTTAAATTTATTACATGAAGAAATAAAAGAAGCATATGACTTAGGCATTCGTTCATTCATATTTTTTGGCATTCCTAATGAGAAAGATGCGTGTGGGACTGGTGCGTTTATTGATGAAGGCGTGATTCAACAAGCGACACGTATCGCTAAAAAAATGTATGATGACATTTTAGTCATTGCGGATACTTGTTTATGTGAATATACAGATCACGGACATTGCGGTTTAATCGAGGCGCATACACACGACGTAGACAACGATAAAACGTTACCGTTACTTGTAAAAACAGCAGTTTCGCAAGTGAAAGCAGGCGCAGATATTATTGCCCCAAGTAATATGATGGACGGGTTTGTTTCAGAGATAAGACAAGGTTTAGATGCAGCTGGATATTCACATATTCCAATTATGAGTTATGGTATTAAATATGCGTCTAGCTTCTTTGGCCCGTTTCGCGATGCTGCAGAATCGACACCATCTTTTGGAGATAGAAAGACATACCAAATGGATCCGGCTAATCGTTTGGAGGCATTACGCGAACTAGAAAGCGACCTCAAAGAAGGGGCAGACATGATGATTGTAAAACCAGCACTAAGCTATTTAGATATTATACGTGATGTTCGCAACAATACGAATATTCCTGTTGTAGCTTATAATGTGAGCGGGGAATACAGTATGACTAAAGCTGCTGCGTTAAATGGTTGGATTGATGAGGGAAAAGTAGTGATGGAACAAATGATTTCTATGAAGCGCGCAGGTGCAGACTTAATTATTACTTATTTTGCAAAAGATATTTGTAAATATATTGAAAAACAATAGGGGGCTAAAAGAGATGCGTTATGAAAAATCAACTCAAGCTTTTGAAATTGCCAAACAGCTAATGCCAGGAGGAGTAAATAGTCCTGTTCGAGCATTTAAAGCTGTGGATACACCGCCATTATTTATGGAACGTGGCGAAGGGAGTAAAATTTATGATATCGATGGCAATGCGTATATAGATTATGTACTTAGTTGGGGTCCTTTAATTCTTGGACATCGAAATACTAAAGTGATAGAAGCAATTCATGAAGTAGTTGAACGCGGAACAAGTTTTGGCGCTTCTACTTTAGAAGAAAATAGATTGGCTGAACTTGTTATTGAACGTGTCCCTTCTATCGAAAAAGTAAGAATGGTTTCTTCAGGTACAGAAGCAACGTTAGATGCTTTAAGACTTGCACGAGGTTATACAGGAAAAAATAAAATTATTAAATTTGAAGGGAATTATCACGGACACAGTGATTCTTTACTTATCAAAGCAGGCTCTGGCGTTGCAACGTTAGGTTTACCAGATTCACCAGGTGTTCCTGAAGGTACTGCCAAAAATACAATTACCGTACCGTACAATGACATAGAAGCAGTTAAATATGCTTTTGAACAATTCGGCGAAGATATTGCGGCAATTATTGTTGAACCTGTAGCTGGAAATATGGGCGTTGTTCCACCAGTTGAAGGTTTTCTTGAAGGCTTAAGAACGATTACGTCCGAGAATGATGCCTTGTTGATTTTTGATGAAGTGATGACAGGCTTTCGTGTGGGTTATCATTGTGCACAAGGTTACTTTAACGTAACACCTGATTTGACATGTTTAGGAAAAGTTATCGGTGGCGGCTTGCCAGTAGGTGCATTTGGCGGTAAAAAAGAGATTATGGATCATATTGCTCCGAGTGGCGACATTTACCAAGCTGGCACATTGTCAGGAAATCCACTTGCGATGACAAGCGGCTACATGACTTTAAGCCAGTTGACGCCTGAAAGTTACGATTATTTTAATGAATTAGGCGACATGTTAGAAGATGGTTTGAAATCTATATTTGATAAACACCAAGTGCCTATTGTCATCAACCGTGCAGGTTCGATGATTGGTTTCTTTTTAAATAAAGGTCCAGTTACAAATTTTAAAGAAGCAAATGAAAGTGATATAGCATTATTCGGTCAAATGTATCGTGAATTGGCTAAAGAAGGGGTATTTTTACCACCTTCTCAATTTGAAGGAATGTTTTTATCTACTGCACATACTAAAGCAGATATTCATAAAACATTAGAAGCATTTGATACTGCTTTAAGTCGTATTTTATAAGTAATTACACATTATAAAGTGTGATAAAAGCATTTTTAAAATATGACTCATACTAACAATTCGAAAGTAAACTTTTATTAATTGGCGGTGTTTAAAATGGTTCGTGGTCATCTAAGGAACAATATCATATTATTGATTTTGGCCTTAATCTGTAGCCTTTGTTTGAAATTTTTCAATGTGATGTTGCCATGGATGTTTGGTCCCATTATCGCAAGTATCATTGTAGTTCGTTGTTTGAAATTAGAAGTTCAATGGCCTCGACTACTGAGTGAATTGGGTTTAATTATGTTAGGTGTACAAATTGGTTGTGCTTTTACATCCAAAGTCATAAATGATATTAAAGATGATTGGCTTTCAATCATCTTAGTGACTTTATTACTTTTGGGATTAGCTTTAATTGTTTCTATTGGTTTTAGACGCATCGCGAAAGTAAATACTGAAACGGCATTATTAAGTGTTATACCAGGTGCACTTAGCCAAATGCTTGTGATGGCTGATGAAAATAAAAAAGCAGACTTTCTTATAGTGAGCCTAACTCAAACCTCAAGAATTATTTTTGTGGTCATTTTAGTGCCGCTCATTTCATTCTTTTTCAAACAAGATCATAACAATTTCATTGAACACGCCAAACCATTAACAGAAGCTTTACAAATACAATCTATTCTCATTCTAACGGTGGGGATTGCGCTTGTTTATGCTCTAATGGCATGGATTAAATTTCCAACGAAGATGTTGTTAGCGCCTATTTTGGTGTTAGTCATATGGAACCTTACGACAGGCCTTTCATTTACCGTAGATTATCCGATTATTGCAATAGCGCAAATGATATATATGATACGCGTAGGCATCCAAATTGCACATTTACTCGATCGCATGAAAGGCCGCATCGCAATAGCTATAGCATTTCAAAACATTTGCTTAATATTAGGCGCATTTGTGATGGTGTTGGGACTTAAATTATTTAATACAGCCTCGATTAATGAGCTTTTTTTAAGTGCAGCACCAGGCGGAATGAGTCAAATTGTGCTTGTAGCACTAGAGACTGGCGGTGATGTGGCAATGATTTCAAGCTACCACATTTTTAGAATCTTTTTCATTTTATTTATCATTGCACCACTCATCCATTACTACCTCAGTTATAGGATGAAGATTCAGTCTATCTCAGAAAACAAATAAAGTGCTAGGCGTAGATTATATTTGTTATTTAATTTTAAAATCGAGACTTGGAGCAAATCACTTTGGGACATTGTTTGTCGGTTACCGAAAACAATGATGCATTACCTCCGAGTCTCGATTTATATTTAGTAACACGATTCATCGATTTGGACAATCAATGAGGTGGCTATTATACATTCCACAAGCTTCCATAAAAGAAAAGATAGTAATTGGACCAACAAATTTAAAACCAAATTGCTTTAAATCTTTTGAGAGCTTTTTTGCTGTAGCATTCACTGTGATTCTTTCTTCAGGCGTTTTGTATTTAAAATCTATAGGTTGATGATTAACGTAAGACCACAAAAAATCACTAAAGCTACCGTAACGTTTTTCGATTTCGATATAACCTTGAGCTTGTGCAATAATTGCTTCTAATTTTTTTCTATGATGAATGATATTAGGAAACGTCATCAAATTGTCGATATCTTTTGAAGACATTTTCGCAATTTCATACGGGTTAAATTGTTTGAAAGCTTCTTTGTAGCTTTCTTTTTTCTTTAATATGGTTAGCCACGAAAGACCGGCGTGTTGTGATTCTAATGCGAGCAATTCAAAGAGTGCACGGCTCTCATATAATGGTTTTCCCCAAACATTATCGTGATAAGCGATATACGTTGGATCCTTTGTCCCAAATGCGCAAGGGTTCATAAAAATCGCTCCTTATATTGACTTCATTTTGAATTCAGTATACTATAAGTATGAATTAAATATAACTTTGGGAAGAGTAGATAAGTCGCTTTTTTTAGAGAGTGCATGGTGCTGTGAATGCATAAAAGCCTTATTGAAGGTAGCCCACTTGAACTTTGGCTGAAACCATTTAAAGTAAGCCAAAGCGTTTCATGAGCGTTAATCATTTGAGTGCAATAGTTGAAAAAACTATTGAAGATAGGTGGTACCACGGAACATCCGTCCTATATTAGGACAGGTGTTCTTTTTTATGTTACGGAGGGAAAAATATGGAAATGAAACCTAAATATAATCCGCAAGAAGTAGAAGCGGGACGTTATCAAAAGTGGTTAGATGCATCACTTTTTAAACCATCAGAAGATAAACAGAAAGAGACATATACGATTGTAATTCCACCCCCAAATGTCACAGGTAAGTTGCATTTAGGCCATGCATGGGATACGACGTTGCAAGATATTTTAACTCGTATGAAACGCATGCAAGGTTATGACACGCTTTATCTACCAGGCATGGACCATGCTGGAATCGCAACGCAAGCTAAAGTAGAAGCAAAAATGAAAGAAGAAGGCATTTCACGTCATGATATTGGACGCGAAAAGTTTTTAGAAAAAGCATGGGAATGGAAAGACGAATATGCTGATTTCATTCGACAACAATGGGCGAAACTTGGTTTAGGGCTAGATTATTCAAGAGAGCGTTTCACGTTAGATGAGGGCTTAAGTAAAGCAGTCCGGAAAGTGTTCATAGATATGTACAATAAAGGATTAATTTATCGTGGCGAACGCATCATTAACTGGGATCCTCAAGCTCGTACAGCGTTATCAGATATTGAAGTGGTACATGAAGATGTAAATGGTAAATTTTACCATTTTAAATATCCAATAGCTGATGGAGAAGGATTTGTCGAAATTGCGACGACACGTCCAGAGACAATGCTAGGAGATACTGCCATCGTAGTTAATCCTGATGACGAACGTTATCAAGATATTATTGGTAAAAAAGTTATTTTACCGCGTGTAGGACGCGAGCTGCCTATTATCGCGGACAGCTATGTTGATAAAGAATTTGGAAGCGGTGCGATGAAAGTAACACCGGCGCACGACCCAAATGATTTTGAAATCGGAAATCGTCATGAACTTGAACGCATTGTCGTTATGAATGAGTCAGGTCGAATGAATGAGAATGCAGGCGAGTATGAAGGTTTAGATCGCTTTGAATGTCGCAAAAAGCTTGTTCAAGATTTAGAAGCAGAAGGATTGGTCATCAAAATTGAAGACCATGTGCATTCTGTTGGTCATTCTGAACGTACGGGCGCTGTTGTAGAGCCTTATTTATCAACACAGTGGTTTGTTAAAATGGCACCACTTGCGCAACAAGCGTTAAATAATCAAAAAGGTGATGGGCGCATTGATTTTGTACCAACACGGTTTGAGAAAACATTCAATCGCTGGATGGAAGAGATTCGCGATTGGACAATTTCTAGACAATTATGGTGGGGACATCAAATTCCAGCTTGGTATCACAATGAAACTGGAGAAATTTATGTTGGTGAAACAGCACCTGAAGACAGTGAAAATTGGACACAAGATGAAGATGTTTTAGATACATGGTTTTCAAGTGCCTTATGGCCATTTTCTACATTAGGTTGGCCAGATGTGGATGCACAAGATTATCAACGTTATTACCCAACGAATGTACTTGTTACTGGATATGATATTATTTTCTTCTGGGTTGCACGTATGATTTTCCAAGGTCTTGAATTTACGGAACAAAAACCGTTTAATGACGTGTTGTTACATGGTTTAGTTCGTGCAGAAGATGGTCGTAAAATGAGTAAATCTCTTGGAAATGGTGTAGATCCAATGGATGTGATTGATGAATATGGTGCTGATAGCTTGAGGTATTTCTTAGCAACAGGTTCATCTCCTGGACACGACTTACGTTATTCAACAGAAAAAGTTGAATCAGTATGGAATTTTATTAACAAAATTTGGAATGCGGCACGCTTTAGCCTAATGAATATTGGTGAGGACTTTAAATTCGAAGATATCGATATGTCACAAAACTTATCTGTCGCAGACCAATGGATTTTGACACGTTTAAACGAAACAATCGATACTGTAACGCAATTAAGCGAAAAATATGAGTTTGGTGAAGTAGGCAGAGTGCTTTATAATTTCATCTGGGATGAATTTTGCGATTGGTATATCGAAATGAGCAAAATTCCTATGAACGGGGAAGATGAAGCGCAAAAAGATGTTACACGTTCTGTATTAAGTTATACGCTAAATACGATTATGAGATTGTTACATCCATTTATGCCTTTTGTAACTGAGCATATATGGCAAAATTTACCACATCAAGGACAATCAATTGTAACGAGTGAATGGCCAAAAGTTGATTCGACACTTGTCTTTGATGAAAGTAAGCAAGTGATGCAACAACTTGTTGAAATCATTAAATCAGTTCGTCAATCACGTCTTGAAGTCAACACACCGTTATCTAAAGAAATTCCAATTAAAGTTCAAACGAAAAATGAAGCAACACGTGATTTACTCATCGCTAATCGACATTATTTAGAGCGTTTTTGTAATCCTAGCGTATTGGAAATTGAAACAGAAGTTTCGATACCTGAAAAAGCAATGACATCTGTTGTTTCAGCGGGCGAAGTGATTTTACCGCTTGAAGGGCTTATTGATATGGATAAAGAAATTGCACGTCTCGAAAAAGAACTTGAAAAGTGGCAAAAAGAATTAGACCGCGTGAATAAAAAGTTAGCAAATGAAAACTTCGTCAATAAAGCACCTGAAAAAGTCATTAATGAAGAACGCACGAAGCAAGCGCAATATCAAGAAAAGTTTGATGGTGTGAAGTCAAGAATTGAACAATTAAAAGCTTAGGAGTTTATAATATGAATTATCTAGATAGTTTGTATTGGATTCATGAACGTACCAAATTTGGTATCAAACCTGGTGTGAAACGTATGGAATGGATGTTAGCGCGCTTAAACAACCCTGAACGTAAAATGAAAGCCATTCATGTAGGCGGAACAAATGGCAAAGGTTCTACTGTGGCGTTTTTAAGATCAGCGCTTGTGAATAATGGTTACAATATCGGTACTTTTACGTCTCCTTATATCGAAACGTTTAATGAACGTATTAGTTTAAATGGAACCCCGATTTCAAACGATGCGATTGTAGAGCTTGTGGCTCGTGTAAAACCAGTGAGTGAATCTATGGAAGCTGAAACGGAATTAGGTGTAGCTACGGAATTTGAAATCATTACGACAATGATGTATCTCTATTTCGGAGAGATTCACCCTGTAGATTTTGTTATAGTAGAAGCAGGTCTTGGTGTTAAAAATGACTCGACAAATGTCATCCAACCGATATTGAGTATACTAACGAGTATTGGTTTAGACCATACAGACATTCTTGGCAATGCTTACCTTGATATTGCTAAAGATAAAAGTGCGATTATCAAACCTAATACTCCTGTTGTATATGCTGTAAAAAATGAAGAAGCATTAAAATATTTAAGACAACTTGCTTCAGATTTAAATGCACCTGCAATAGAATTTGATCGCGATATTTTAGTCGTATCAGAAGATGATGAGTTTACGTATCGTTATAAAGATTACGAAATGGAAAATATCGCTTTGACAATGTTAGGGGAACATCAAAAAGAAAATGCGTCATTAGCGATTACGGCATTAATAGAGCTTTATGAACGACAAATCATTGATATAGATTTTAATAAGATGATTCAAGGTATTGAAAGTGTACAATGGATTGGAAGAATCGAAAAAGTTTCTTCCTCTCCACTTATCATTATTGATGGTGCGCATAATAAAGAAAGCGTTGACGCGCTTGTTGATACTATTGGGCGTTACTATGCACTTGATAAAGTAGATATTTTATTTGCTGCCATTAAAGGCAAGCCGATATCAAATATGTTAAATGCTTTTAATACGATAGCGAATCATTTTTATGTGACAAGCTTTGATTTTCCGAAAGCGTTACCTAAACAAACACTTTATGATGAAGTAGACTTTGAAGATAAAACCTTAATTGATGATTACGTGTCCTTCATTAAAAATTATGAAGGTGAGGCATTGTTGATTACAGGTAGTCTCTATTTTATTAGTGAAGTTAAAGCGAAATTAGGTTATTAAAAATTTTAATATATTATTTTTTACGTGCTTAGTCATAGGAATTTTTAATGTATTCTCTATGTACTTAAGCACGTTTTATTATATTGTCTCTATGCGTTTGGAATTCTTTAAAAATGAGATTTAGCCAAGTGTCTGAGCATTATGTATAATGGTTTAAAAGGGGGACAGCAATGTTATTACAAAGTTATATAGGGAGTTGTTTAATTAGTTTTTTGTTTTATTTTTCCAAATGCACATCGCTGAAATGGTCTATATTATTTGTACGCTCCAAATGTGAACAATGCCAAAAGACGTTAAAGTGGTGGATGTTATTTCCTATCTTTAGTTTCATAGCTTTAAAGGGAAAATGTTTCTACTGCAAAAATAAAATTCCGTTTTATTTATGGATAGGTGAATGTTTGGCAGGCATATTAAGCTATGCCATATTGAAAGAAAAATTTGAAATTCAAACATATTACCTAGCTTGTTTAAGCCTTTTACTACTGACATTAAGTCTAATTGATCTCCGATATTATATCGTTCCACATCGATTGCTCTTCTTATTAATGATTACCACACTAATATTCACGCCTCAATCATTTCAAATATCATCGGCTAAACTCGCTTTATTAAGTATTCTTTTTATTATAGGCATCACGTTTCAAAAATGGATTGGGTTTGGTGATATTAAACTTTTTATTGTATTAACTTGCATTATGCCGTTACATTTTATTTTATATGTCATTTGGTTCACGTTTCCTATTGCTACATTGACATATCCTCTATATTATACTTTTTTAAAGCATAAACAGATGATTCCGCTTGTCCCTTCTATTACTTTGGCTTTTCTCGTCACTTCTTACTATTATCCTGTTTTAAATCAATGGTTTGGAGGCGTATTATGACACGAATTAAAGATTTATCACCTGATGAAATGCCTAAAGAACGCTTACTACAAAAAGGCGCGAAAGCATTATCCAATACAGAGTTATTAGCGATTTTAATTAATACAGGAAGTAAAGGGCGATCGAGTTTAGATATTGCTGCTCGTTTATTAGCCTATAGTAGAAATTTAAAAATGCTTCAAGAAATGTCTTTGCAAGAATTAATTTCATTTGAGGGCATCGGCAAAAGTAAAAGTGCGACATTATTAGCGGCATTTGAATTGGCACATCGCTTGAATCTTCGCACGGATATTAGTCCGTTAAGCATTATCAGGAAGCCAGCACAAATTGCAGAATTATTATATCCCCAATTGACCATAGAAAAACAAGAGAAATTTATCGTTTTTGTTTTAAACACTAAACATCAAATTATTCATCAAGAAACGTTATTTAAAGGGACGTTAAATAGTGCGATTATCCACCCCAGAGAAGTATTTAAAATTGCGTTAAAACACTCTGCTCATGCAATTATAGTGGCGCATAATCATCCTTCAGGAGACCCAACACCCTCACAAGCAGATTTTGATACGACATTAAGATTGCAAAATTGTGGTGAAACAATGGGGATTCAATTGCTTGACCATATTGTCGTTGGGCATCAATGTTTTGTGTCGATCATTGCAAAAATGGAAGAAAAATAAAAACGCTACATGCATAAATCGCACGTAACGTTTTACATTATAGTTGAAAATTTTCAGCCAGCAACATGAATGATTTATAACACAAGTAGATGATTAATACAAATATTCCGGCCTTTATTAAAAATCGAATAATCGACACACTCACTCTAAATAATAAGACAACCAGTAAAATGATTAGAAAAATAGAAAGTATACTCAATTGCTTGTCACTCCTTTATTACATCATACTGAGTTTAAATAAAAATTGCATCCAACTTGCGCTCGTGATTAAATTAAGTCTAGAGTATGACGTAATCAATGATGTATGTATATTATAATAGTAATGATAAAGGAGGCAATTAATGAGAGCGATTATTAGTATTGTAAAAATTATAACTATGCTATTTTTAGTAGGTGCCCTTACTTATTTTGCCTTAAAAAATGTCCCTTTCGTAAATGAAGCTAAATGGAATCCTCTAACTAGCAATGCGCAACAATATGTGGATGAAGAAGGGTATGTTGTCCCACTTGAAGGACAAAAGTATATTTTAGAGGACAATGAAATTTTACGTAATGTTCCTTCTAGTCAAGCGCGACAGTTTTTTAATTGGATTGATAAACATGAGTTTATGCAAGTAAATGATTTTACACGCATGGGATATGATAATGAATATTTAATTGCTCAAAGGGATACACAATATATTATGTATAAATTTGGAAGTAAAAAAGTAAGGGTTTACACGACTGAACATGACTTATATTTTGATCTAAATAGAGAAGGGCATCAAATTGAAATGTCTCCACTTTCATCTTTTAACTAAACTAGTCACGTTTGAAATCTAACTTTACATACGTTAGGCTATAGGAGTAAAAAATGTAAAAAGGGTGAGTCAGATGTCTAATGAAAATAATGCGCAACAAAGCAATGAACAGTTAAAAGCGCAAAAATTATTTGCTCAATGGCGCAAGGACGAAACTTTATATAAGGAAGATGAACCAAAAACAGTAAAACAACAGGAAGATGAATAAAATCATTTATACGCAAAAGATTAAGATGGGCATGATACACAATGTCTCGCTTAATTTTTTGCGTTTTTTGATATAAACATGGAATAGAAACAAAATGAATTTACTCGTAAGAGAATCTTTAGCCAATTCATGTTACGCTTAGACTCGAGTGTAAATATTTTTATAAATCAACCCATGAGACTTTATTTAAATGAGTGAGTAATATAAAATAATAGTGTTATTTACAATTACATATTGAGGTGTTGAGGTTGTCCCATTTTTTAAAAAACAATAAGTTGATAGTATTGTTTTGTGCACTCATCATTTTTATTGCTTTGATTGGATTGTCTATTCGCTCTCATTCACAATCTTTGCCAGAGCAATATGCCGGTGATACGTTATCTTTCGGTCAGCGTATTTTTACATATCCGATACAAGTGTTATCGGGAACTACGCGTGCCCTTTTTCAAAATGATACTAAACCTACAAAAAAAGAAAATCAATTAAAATCTGATAATCAGAGACTTCAAACAGAAAATGAACAACTGCGTAAAGAACTCAAGATTAGCGATATTTCCAAGTACGAGCCAATGGCCGTCAATGTTATCGCGCGTCATCCTGATCAATGGATGAATACTTTAATTATTGATAAAGGTAAAAAAGCAGGGATTAAAGAAAACATGGCTGTGATGACGACTGATGGTTTGATAGGTCGCGTTGCAAAAGTAAATCAATTCTCAGCACAAGTGAATTTAATTTCTACTAAAGGCCGTACGAATAGGCTTTCTGTACATGTTCAAAATAAAGGGAAAGAAGCGTTTGGTTTGATAGATTACTATGATGAGAAAAATGATGAACTGATTATTTCAGACATCGATAATAGTAATAAAGTTGCAAAAGGCGATAAAGTCATCACAAGTGGTTTAGGCGATCAACTCCCTAAAGGTATCTATGTTGGTGAAGTCGTAAAAGTTCAAAATGATCAATACGGCTTGTCCAAACAGGTAGTCATCAAAACGGGCGCAAATTTAAATCAAATTGGTACGGTATACGTTGCAAAACGTGATCCAAAAACAATTGATGACTCAAACTCAGATTCAGAAGGTGATCCTTCATGAAACGTGCAGGGATTTATTTTCTTTTAGGCATCGTTTGTTTTTACTTAGATACATTACTAGCGATGTTATCGCCAATTAATATTTTTGGCTTGCAGTTCGTCTTAGTGCCGAGATTGACACTGATGTTTCTACTATTACTTACCTTTTATCGAAATGTATACACAGCAATTATTTTAGGTATACTTTTAGGATTGATGACAGATCTTTACTTTGGACAAATTTATGGTGTGTATTTGATCTCCTATTTGATATGTATTCTTACAATTGAGAAGTTCTTCTCACTTTTTTATCGAGATCATTCGATGGTATTTTTAATTGTTTTAGTGAGCATTATTGGTTTAGATATATTAGTTGCACTGATATACAGCATGGTAGGGATGATGCAATTTGATTTAATACAATTTCTTTTCTTTAGAATGCCAACAACGTTACTGTTGAATGCAGTGTTACTCATTTTCATCTATTTAATTTTAGATAGCCGTCAAAAAAGAAAGAGAACTATTGACATGAAAATAAAGTGATGATATGATGCAGTAGTTGAGTAGTTTTAGCTACATACAACCGCTCAAATATAGGTTTTGAAGTACACGATGTCACCTATATATGGCGTGACTTAATTATAGGAGGTGCAAAGTATGTTTGCTATTATTGAAACAGGTGGAAAACAAATCAAAGTAGAAGAAGGCCAAGAAATTTACGTTGAAAAATTAAACGCAAATGAAGGCGACACTTTTACATTTGACAAAGTCTTATTCGTAGGTGGAGACAACGTTACTGTTGGTGCGCCAACAATCGAAGGTGCTACAGTATCTGCGAAAATTAACAAACACGGTCGTGGTAAAAAGATTACTGTTTTTACTTACCGTCGTCGTAAAGACTCTAAGCGCAAAAAAGGTCACCGTCAACCATATACTAAGTTAACAATCGATAAAATCAGCTTGTAATTATGATTAATGTCGAAGTAAGGTTAAATAATGACGGACAGGTTACAGATGTTATAATGGACGGTCATGCAGATTTTGCAGAACACGGTCAAGATATCGTTTGTGCAGGTGCATCGGCGGTACTTTTTGGTAGCGTTAATGCTATTATAGGTTTAACTTCTGAAAGACCTGATATAGATTATAGTGATGACGGAGGCTATTTTCATTTTCGAAGCGTCGATACATCAAATGAAAAAGCGCAGTTAATCTTACAATCTATGTTGATATCTTTACAAACTATTGAAGAAGAATATAAAGATCATATTAAATTAAATTATAAGTGAGGTGTAACTCATGCTTAAATTAAACTTACAATTTTTCGCATCTAAAAAAGGGGTAAGTTCTACAAAGAACGGTCGTGACTCTGAATCAAAACGTTTAGGTGCTAAACGTGCTGATGGTCAATATGTTACTGGTGGATCAATTTTATTCCGTCAACGTGGAACAAAAATTTACCCAGGTGAAAACGTAGGTCGTGGTGGCGATGATACTTTATTCGCTAAAATAGACGGCGTTGTTAAATTCGAACGTAAAGGTCGCGACAAAAAACAAGTATCTGTATACGCAGTTGCTGAATAATTTGTCACAATACTCACACCAGAAGGTTGCTTCTGGTGTTTCTTTTTTATCTAAGTGTTTTAATTGGGTATATTGAGATTACAGTTGACACTTTAACATGCCCGTGAGAATTAGATAGATATATAAATGAAGCAATAAATGAACGATGTAATGCGAATATAAACAATTATCAGCACTTGTTGACTATCGTACATAACCTCGTTCTAATAACTAATATTGCACTATTATTACTTCAAAATAGCGTGATGAACATTTAAAATGAAAATGAGGTGAAATCATGTTTGTCGATCAAGTGAAAATATTTCTTAAAGCAGGCGATGGGGGTAATGGTATTACAGCGTATCGCCGTGAAAAATATGTACCTTTTGGAGGGCCGGCCGGTGGAGATGGTGGACGCGGGGCGTCTGTTATTTTCGAAGTTGACGAGGGGTTAAGAACGTTAATGGATTTCCGCTTCCAACGTCACTTTAAGGCGAAAAAAGGAGAGAATGGACAGAGCAGTAATATGCATGGTAAAAATGCAGAAGATCTTGTTTTAAAAGTGCCACCAGGGACAATTGTTAAAGATGTAGAAACTGAACAAACGCTAGCAGATTTAGTCGAACATGGACAGCGTGCGACAATCGCTAAGGGCGGCCGTGGAGGCCGCGGAAACTCACGTTTTGCTACGCCTAAAAATCCAGCTCCAGATTTTAGTGAGAATGGAGAGCCTGGAGAAGAACTTGAAGTGACTTTAGAACTTAAACTGCTTGCAGATGTTGGACTTGTTGGCTTTCCAAGTGTAGGTAAATCTACATTGTTATCTATAGTATCTAAAGCAAAACCTAAAATTGGTGCGTATCATTTTACAACCATCCAACCTAATTTAGGTGTCGTGACTACACCCGATCAAAGAAGTTTTGTAATGGCAGATTTACCAGGATTAATTGAAGGCGCTTCAGAAGGCGTCGGTTTAGGACATCAGTTTTTACGCCATGTCGAGCGTACTAAGGTAATTGTCCATGTGATTGATATGAGTGGTATGGAAGGGCGCGATCCGTATGAAGATTATTTAACGATCAATAAAGAAATGCGCGCCTATGAAGAAAAATTAGAAAAGCGACCTCAAATTATTGTGGCGAACAAAATGGATATGCCTGAAGCAACTGAACAACTAGAGCTATTTAAATCACAATTAGAAGAGGACTACAAAATAATGCCAATTTCTGCGTACACCCGCGAGAATATAGATCAATTACTTTATGAAATTGCGAACACATTAGAGTCTGTAAAAGATGTTGATTTTAACGCAGAAGAGGATGAACCAGGCATTAACCGCGTATTATATAAACATACGCCTTCACAAGATAAGTTTACCATTACGCGTGATGACGACGGTGCTTATGTGGTGAGTGGTAATGCGATTGAGCGATTATTTAAAATGACTGATTTTAATAGCGACCCAGCAGTAAGACGTTTTGCGCGTCAAATGCGTTCAATGGGAATTGACGATGCATTGCGCGAACGTGGTGCAGAAAACGGTGATATTGTTCGAATTTTAGGTGGAGAATTTGAATTTGTTGAATAATAGGAGCGATCAACAATGAAACATCAGTATTTTTTAATACGTGAAGATGTATTACCCTACGTCGTATCTAAAGTGCTACGTGTTAAAGAAAGCTTAAATGAAAACCAATCTTTAACGGTTCAAGAAGCAGTAAGATTACACGATTGTTCAAGAAGTGCATTCTACAAGTATCGTGATACGATATTTCCATTAGAAGAAGCTAAAGATGCTTCACAAGAATTTACAATTATTTTATTTGTAACAGATAAAGTAGGAATACTTGCTACAATTTTAGAAAAGATTTCCCAACTTAAATTATCTGTTTTAACGATTCATCAAAGTGTCCCTATTGATAAAAAAGCTTCTATAACGTTATCGTTAAATGCAAGTAAATCTGACATGAATGTATATGATATTATCAATACATTGAGACAGATAGAAAATGTGTCTAATGTAGACATTATTGGAATGAATATGTAAGGAGATATCATTATGTATGCATATATAAGAGGCACACTACAACATTTATACCCTACACATGTAGTAATTGAGACATCATCGGGTATTGCTTTTGAAATTCAAACACCAAACTCATATCGATTCCAAAAACAATTGCAACAAGTAACAACGATTCATACGGCGCTCATAGTCCGAGAAGATGCACAGTTACTATATGGTTTTGTAGATTGTGAAGAAAAAGATATGTTTTTAAGTTTGATTAAAGTCACTGGTATTGGCCCTAAATCTGCACTTGCAATTTTAGCAGCAAGTACACCAAGACAAGTGAAATTAGCGATTGAAAACGAAAACGATGCTTATTTAACACAATTTCCTGGAATAGGTAAGAAAACCGCACGCCAAATTGTGCTTGACCTTAAAGGTAAGGTAGTGGTGACTGAAGAATCGGATGATACATTAATTCCGGAAAGTGCCCACCAATCTTCAAAAGTTGAAGAAGAAGCATTACTTGCGTTGGAAGCATTAGGCTATTCTAAACGAGAATTGAACAAAATCGAGAAAAAGATGGCAAAAGAAACGTTTGACTCTGTTGATGAAGCTGTCAAATTTGGATTACAACAACTCATCAGTTGATAAAGGGGGATTTCTATGGACGAACATCGTATGATTGATGGTCATGAAAATATAAATGAACATGAATTTGAGTTATCTTTAAGACCTGAACGCTTACGTCAGTATATTGGTCAATCATCTATAAAAGCTAATCTAGAAGTATTTATGAAAGCTGCACAACTTAGACAAGAACCTTTAGACCATGTACTTTTATTTGGTCCTCCTGGATTAGGTAAAACGACGCTGTCACATATTATTGCTAATGAAATGAATGTGAATTTAAGAACAGTTTCTGGTCCTTCTATTGAGCGCCCGGGTGATCTTGCTGCGATTTTAACCGGTTTACAGCCTGGAGATGTTTTGTTCATAGATGAAATCCATCGCCTAAGTAGTGTAGTTGAAGAAGTGTTGTATCCAGCAATGGAAGACTTTTTCTTAGATATTGTTGTTGGGAAAGGCGAAGAAGCTAGAAGTATTCGTATCGATTTACCACCGTTTACGTTGGTAGGTGCAACAACGCGTGCCGGAAGCTTAACTAGCCCGTTACGTGACCGATTTGGCGTTCATTTAAGGTTAGAATATTATAAAATAAGTGAGCTACAACAAATTATTATTCGTACCGCTGAGGTGCTTGGTACATCGATAGACGATGAGAGTGCACTAGAAATAGCAAAAAGAAGTCGAGGGACACCACGAGTTGCCAATCGTTTACTGAAGCGTATAAGAGATTTCCAGCAAGTTAATGAAGATGAACAAATTTATATAGAAACGACAAAGTATGCTTTAGATTTGCTTCAAGTTGATGAAGAAGGTCTCGATTACATAGATCATAAAATGATGGCATGTATTATTGAGCAGTATCGCGGCGGTCCAGTTGGACTGGATACGATTGCAGTGTCAATTGGAGAAGAACGCATTACGATTGAAGATGTATACGAGCCGTATTTAATTCAACAAGGTTTTATAGAACGAACGCCTAGGGGACGTAAAGCAACACCAAAGGCATACGCCCATTTTAATTATCCAAATTAAG
Source organism: Staphylococcus ratti (assembly GCF_020883535.1). NCBI lineage: Bacteria > Bacillati > Bacillota > Bacilli > Caryophanales > Staphylococcaceae > Staphylococcus > Staphylococcus ratti. The sequence continues at coordinate 1,081,657 of NZ_CP086654.1, forward strand.
TGAGGGACTATTTTGAATATAGAAGATTTTAATTATCACTTACCTGAATCCTTAATTGCTCAAGTTCCGCTAAAAGAGCGTGATACGAGTAGATTGTTATATTTAAATCGCCAAACGGGTGAGACGAAAGATTTACATTTTAAAGATATTATCCAATTTTTTCAGCCCGGTGATACTTTAGTTTTAAATGATACTAAAGTAATGCCTGCACGTTTGTTTGGTGTGAAAAAAGAAACACAGGCAAAAGTAGAAATGTTGATGTTAAGCAATGTCGAAGGTAATGATTGGGAAGTTTTATTAAAGCCTGCGAAACGTATTAAAGTGGGTCAAACAATTTCTTTTGGCGAAGACAAGATTATCGCTACTTGTATCAAAGAACTTGATCAAGGTGGCAGAATAATGCGTTTAAGCTATGATGGGATTCTTCAAGAACGTCTAGATGAACTTGGTGAAATGCCACTGCCGCCTTATATTAAAGAACGTTTAGATGACCGCGACCGTTATCAAACTGTTTACGCTAAAGCGTCGGGTTCTGCAGCTGCACCTACAGCTGGTCTTCATTTTACAGATGCATTATTAGATGAAGTTAGAGCGAAAGACGTGAATATTGCCTTTGTGACATTGCATGTAGGATTAGGCACATTTCGCCCAGTGAGCGTGGAAGATATTGATGATCACGAAATGCATAGTGAATATTACACTATGACACAAAGCACAGCCGAGTTGTTGAATGCTACTAAAGCAAACGGCCGTCGCATCATATCAGTTGGAACGACTTCAACGCGAACATTAGAGACCATTATGCGGGATTATGGAACATTTCAAGCTGCAAGCGGATGGACCAATATATTTATTTACCCTGGTTTCGAATTTAAAGCAATCGATGGATTGATCACAAATTTTCATTTGCCAAAATCAACCTTAGTGATGCTTGTATCGGCATTTAGTACGAGACAATTTGTATTAAACGCCTATAGACACGCGGTGAATTCAAACTATCGTTTTTTTAGTTTTGGCGATGCAATGATTATTATTTAATGTAGAGAGGTTTTGACTATGCCAGCAGTAACATATGAACATATCAAAACGTGTAAACAATCTGGCGCAAGGCTAGGGATTGTGCATACACCACACGGCTCATTTGAAACACCGATGTTTATGCCAGTTGGAACAAAAGCAACGGTAAAGACGATGAGCCCCGAAGATTTAAAAGAGATGGAAGCTAAAATCATTTTAAGCAATACGTATCATCTGTGGTTGCAACCAGGGAATGAAATCGTGAAAAAAGCTGGGGGACTACATCAATTTATGAATTGGAATGGCCCAATCTTGACGGACTCAGGCGGATTCCAAGTTTTTAGCTTAAGTGATTTGCGTAAAATTACTGAAGAAGGTGTTGAATTTAGACACCACGCGAACGGCTCGAAATTATTTTTATCGCCTGAAGATTCTATTAAAATACAAAATGATTTAGGTGCGGATATCATTATGGCTTTTGATGAATGTCCACCGATGCCCGCGGAGTATCAATACGTTAAAGATTCTATTGAACGTACGACGCGTTGGGCTGAAAGATGTAAAAATGCGCACGAACGTCCAGATGATCAAGCATTATTTGGCATCATTCAAGGAGGCGAATATAAAGATTTACGCCAACAAAGCGCTGAGGAGCTTGTGCAACTCGATTTTCCGGGCTATGCGATAGGTGGTCTTTCCGTTGGGGAACCTAAGCCGATAATGTATGAAATGGTAGAACATACGGTGCAATTCATGCCAGAAAATAAACCGCGTTACCTTATGGGAGTAGGATCGCCTGATGCGCTTATTGAATGTAGCATTCGAGGAATGGATATGTTTGACTGCGTATTACCTACACGAATTGCACGTAATGGAACATGTATGACGTCAACGGGACGCTTAGTCATTAAAAATGCAAAATTTAAAGAAGACTTTAGACCTTTAGATGAAAACTGTGACTGTTATACATGTAAAAACTATACACGAGCTTACTTAAGACATTTAATTAAAGCAGATGAAACGTTTGGTATTCGCCTTACTACTTATCATAACCTTCATTTTCTGCTAAAATTAATGGAGAACATTAGACAAGCAATTCGGGAAGATCGTCTTTTAGATTTTAAAGAGGAATTTTTCGAACAATATGGTCTCAATGTTGAAAATCCGAAAAATTTCTAGATAGGAGTTATCGTTTATGTCTTCATTACTTAGTTTATTACCCTTAATACTACTTTTTGTAGTAATGTGGTTCTTTATGATTCGTCCACAACAAAAACGTGCGAAGGAGCACCGTGAAATGGTTGCTCAATTAGAATCTGGTCAACGTGTAACTACGATTGGCGGTATTAAAGGAACAGTTCGTGCAGTAGACGAAACAACTGCAGTTGTCATTGTAAATGGCAAAGGAACTGAAATGACATTTGAAAAGCAAGCAATTAAACAAGTGGATCCTTCATAATCACATAAGTGAATGAAGAGCATTTGTATCGGGATGGGGAATCACAGATATTTCGTATGATTTCAATCCCGTTTTTTTATGGCATTTAAAGTGTGATTTGTAAATAGCTTGAAAAAAGTAATGAAAAAGCGTACAGTATTAAATTGGCTAAAGAAAAATTTATAGCGTAATGATGGTGTAATTTAGGGTTAATTGTAGTAATTGGGTTAAGGTATTAAAGGGACTTCAATTTAGGAGTACATTAGAGTGTAATTCAAAATTGAAAGTTTCGACAGAGTGGCCTAGCGTAAAAATATTTAGCTTTTTTAGCATTTTGCTTAAAAAACTTAAAGATTTGAACTCAATCAAGGTTTAAAATAATTCAATATACTATAAAATAACTTGCGTGCCTGACTAGAACTAAAGTATGCTAGTCTCATAAGCTTAAAAGAGGTGTTTATGTGAAAAAAGTCAGTAGATTGATTATATTTTTCCTAGTGGTTGTATTGTTATTCGGTGGAATGGCAGCAACTTATAAAAATGTAATCAAAGATGTCAACTTAGGACTTGATTTGCAAGGAGGATTTGAGGTCTTATATCAAGTCAAACCACTTTCTGACGGCGATAAAATTGATAGTACAGCCGTTCAATCAACTGCTAAAACATTAGAAAGACGTGTCAATGTTTTAGGGGTTTCTGAACCGAAAATTCAAGTCGAAGATCAAAATCGTATCCGTGTTCAACTTGCAGGGGTAAAAGACCAAGATCAAGCTAGAAAGATTTTATCTTCTCAAGCGAATTTAACGATTCGTGATGCAGATGACAAAGTGAAGCTAACAGGGAAAGATTTAGTTCAAGGTTCAGCTAAGCAAGAATTTAAACAAAATACAAACCAGCCTGCAGTAACGTTTAAACTTAAAGATAGTGACAAGTTTAAAAAAGTAACTGAAGAAATTTCAAAAAAACCAGAAAATGTAATGGTAGTATGGTTAGACTATCAAAAAGGTGACAGTTATAAAAAAGAGAAAACCAAAGAAAAGCCTAAATATGTATCTGCTGCCTCAGTAGACAAACCAATTAATTCACCAAACGTTGAAATTTCAGGTGGTTTCCAAGGCGAAAAAGGAATCACTGAAGCAAAACAAATTGCAGACCTTTTAAATTCAGGTTCTTTACCAGTAAAATTAGATGAAATTTATTCTACATCTGTAGGGGCGCAATTTGGTCAAGACGCTTTACAAAAAACCGTGTTTGCTTCAATTATCGGTATTAGCATTATTTACTTATTTATGATGTTATTTTATCGATTGCCGGGGATTATCGCAGTTATTACATTAACAACTTACGTTTATTTAACGCTATTGGCATTCAACTTTATTTCAGGTGTATTAACATTGCCTGGTCTAGCTGCCTTAGTGCTTGGTGTAGGGATGGCTGTAGATGCGAATATCATTATGTACGAGCGGATTAAAGATGAACTGAGAATTGGTAGAAATTTAAAACAAGCTTATAAAAAAGCAAATAAATCGTCATTTATAACGATATTAGATGCGAACTTAACAACTGTTTTAGCCGCTACAGTACTATTCTTCTTTGGAGAAAGTTCGGTTAAAGGTTTTGCGACAATGTTACTTTTAGCCATTCTCATGAGTTTTGTAACTGCGGTATTTTTAACGCGTGTCTTATTATCTCTTATCGTTTACTCCAATTTCTTCAAAAAGAAATTATGGTGGTTTGGTGTTAAGAAAAACCAAATTCACGATATTAATGAAGGTAAAGACGTTTCAGAGTTAAGCACACCTTATGATCGAATTGATTTTATGAAACTAGCAAAACCATTATTTGCTGTAAGTGGTCTTATTATTTTAGCTGGTGTAGTGATTCTATTTATTTTCAAATTGAATTTAGGTATTGATTTTACAGCAGGTACACGTATCGATGCCCAAAGTAATCACGCTTTAAAACAAGCGGACGTAGAAAAGAAAATGGAATCCATTGGATTAAAACCAGATCAACTTTCTATCGGTGGAAACAACGATACAAAAGCGTCTATGCAATTTAAACATGATTTATCTAAAGAAGAAATTTCAAAAGCTAATAAAGCGATTAAAGATGAACTGGGTCATGAGCCTACAGTGAATACCGTTTCTCCAGTCATTGGTCAAGAGCTTGCTAAAAATGCAATGCTTGCTGTGGTTTTAGCCTCAATAGGAATGATTATTTATATTTCATTACGTTTTGAGTGGCAAATGGGTATTTCTTCAATTATTTCATTGCTACATGATGCTTTTATGATTATTGCTGTATTTAGTTTGTTCCGATTAGAAGTGGACATTACATTTATCGCAGCAGTTTTAACGATCATTGGTTACTCTATTAACGATACGATTGTAACATTTGACCGGGTTCGTGAAATGTTACGGAAAGTCAAAGTCATCACGACAGAATCGCAGATTGATTATATTGTTAACAGTGCGATACGCCAAACATTGACGCGGTCAATTAACACAGTATTAACAGTAGTTATTGTAGTCGTGGCATTACTGTTGTTAGGTGCATCAAGTATTTTCAACTTCTCATTGGCGTTACTTATTGGTTTAGTATCAGGTGTATTTTCATCTATCTTCATTGCTGTTCCATTATGGGGTATCTTGAAGAAGCGTGAACTTCGTAAATCTGATAACCATAAATTAACGGTTTATAAGCGTAAACGTACAAATGATGAAAAAGTATTAGTATAAGTATTGCTACACTTTTGAAATGATGCGTGAAATGCTTAAAGAAGCTAGGACAATAAAACGTTCTAGCTTCTTTATTTTGTAGACTATGTTTAGAAACTATAGGAATTGCTAAACATTTTTGCAGGTTTGAAACCATAGCTTTAGACATACAGCACGTGTCATTTATTTCATTCATTACGTAGATAAGAAAATGAAATCTTATTGATTTCTGTACGGCACCTTATTTATTCGATATAATACTTGTGTGAAATGAGGGGTATTAATGATTCAATCAAAATATAAATGGATTACAAAGACTTCTGATGAAGAGATTTCTGAAGAAGTCATATCAGCGTTTAAAATAACACCTATCATGAAGCTTATCCTTGAAAGTAAAGGGATTGTGACACATGATGCGATTAGTCAAATATTAAGTTCAGATTTAATTGACCACGATTCAGCGCTTTTAAGTGATATAGATATCGCTACACAACGTATCCAACGTGCTATTCAAGCACAAGAACCTATTTTGGTTTATGGGGATTATGATGCTGATGGTGTAACCTCTACAACAATTTTAGTTCAAACACTAGAGCGAATGGGCGCAATTGTAGGATGGTACATTCCAAACCGATTTACAGAAGGCTATGGACCGAGTACGCCAGCTTTTAAGAATGCTTATGATGAAGGTGTTAAATTAATTATAACCGTTGACAATGGGATACAAGGTCATGAAGAAATTTCAATGGTACAGTCATTAGGGGTGGATGTTATTGTAACGGATCACCATGAAATAGGTGAAACGTTACCTAATGCTTATGCGATTATTCATCCTATGCATCCAGATTATGATTATCCGTTTCCCTTTTTATGTGGTGCAGGTGTTGCCTTAAAGTTAGCACAGCATTTAATTGACGATATTCCAAGTCACTTTTGGGTTTATGCAATGATTGGGACGATTGCAGATTTAGTGCCTATGCGAGATGAAAATAGAAGTATCGTTAAGCAAGGATTACATATTCTTAATCAGCAAATGCCCGTATCAATAAAAGCCCTTTTAAACGAAGCCAGTTTTGATGATGTGGTCACTGAAGAGACCGTAGGATTTACGATAGGCCCACGACTGAATGCGGTAGGGCGTCTAGACGATGCTAGACTAGCGGCTGAGTTATTGATGTCAGAGGACGAAGACGAAGCGCTATTTTTAGCAGAACAAGTCGAACATTTTAACAAAGAGCGTAAAGCAATCGTTCAAGTTGTCACAGAAGAAGCTTTAGCTATGGCTAAAAAACAAGTCCAAGAAGGTGGCCAATTTTTAGTATTGTATAAAGAAGATTGGCACGAAGGTATTTTAGGTATTGTTGCTTCTCGTATTGTTGAAAAATATCAACGTCCTACAATGATTTTAAATATTGATCACGAAAAGCAACATGCGAAAGGTTCCGCAAGAAGTATTGCACAAATTTCAATGTTTGAATTATTAACTTCCCAATCGGAACTGATTGATAAGTTTGGGGGACATCATGCTGCAGCCGGACTGACACTTGCGATAGATAATGTAGAACTTTTAAAACAAGCGCTCAATGATGAAATGATTCGTCAATATTCAGATTCGGACTTGCAGCCAGAAAAAAATATTGACGCAATAGTGAATCACGAAGACATAACTATTGAAAATATTACTGCGCTTGAACGTTTACGTCCATTTGGAATGCAATTTGAGCGCCCAATATTACGATTCAATCAACTTACGATACAACAAGCTAAAGCAATTGGGCAGCAACAAAATCACTTGAAAATTTCATTTTCAGAGCAAAAGTTGCAAGGTTTATTTTGGAATGAAGGTGCACGTGTCCATGAATTGATGGCGAATCAACAAATTGATGCGATTGGCGAGTTACAAATCAACGAATGGAATGGGAATCGTACGCCACAACTGATACTTACAGATTTAAATAGTCAAGAGCTTCAAATTTTGGATTATCGCAGTAAGAACAAACGCTTACCAAATTTTAATGTAGCATCGAAAACGTGTGTTTTAATTCATCCTAATAGTGATAAAAGTCACGAAAATGAATTTTACTATGGCGAACCTTTACCTGAAACATATGACAAATGTATTTTGAGAGATTTGCCACTTACGATTGATGACTTTAAAGTTACAGTGCAACAAATTAAAGCATCGCAAATCTATTTGCGATTTTCACACGACAAATCGATTTATTTTGAAGGTATGCCGAAATTAGATACATTTAAGCAATGTTATAAATTAATTTATCAAAAACAAACATTCAATATAGTCGAAGAGGGCATGGCATTGAGCCAATATTTACAAATTGAACCTCAGATATTGAAGTTTATATTAAAAGTCTTCCTTGATTTACAATTTATTCAACAAAATGATGGTATAATTAAAATTGACTCAACTGCGCCAAAACAAGAAATTACTTCAAGTCGAATTTATCAAGGACGTTTACACCGAATTGAAGTAGAAAAACAGCTGTTATATGCTGATTTTCCAACCATTAAAAATTGGATGGAAAGTGAAATGCGTAAGTGAGAATAAGGAGGAAAAGCATGGATTTAAAACAATATGTCTCTGAAGTTCAAGATTGGCCGAAAAAAGGCGTGAATTTTAAAGATATTACTACTATAATGGATAACGGTGAAGCATACGGTTATGCCACTGATCAAATCGTAAAATATGCTAAAGAAAAAAATGTGGACATTGTTGTTGGTCCAGAGGCACGCGGATTTATTATTGGTTGTCCGGTTGCATATGCAATGGGAATTGGTTTTGCACCTGTTCGTAAAGAAGGTAAGTTACCACGTGAAGTAATTCGTTATGAGTATGATTTAGAATACGGTAGTAATGTCCTTACTATGCATGCAGATGCAATTAAGCCAGGACAACGTGTTTTAATTACAGATGATTTATTAGCGACTGGTGGAACGATCGAAGCTGCGATTAATCTTGTTGAAAAGCAAGGTGGCATTGTTGCTGGTATTGCTTTCATTATTGAATTATCATATTTAAATGGTATTGAGAAAATTAAAGGTTATGACGTCATGCGATTAATCTCATATGATGAATAGTTAAATGAAGTGGGGCGAGGACATGTAAATGTTCTCGCCTTTAGTCGTTGCTTGAGCTTAAAACGTATACATCTAAAATAAGCGTTCATTTATTTTTGAATAATTTGATGTTGTGATATTGTGATATTTCACACAAAAACATATAATGATGATTTTAAGCAATAGAATTCGGTTCATTTCTTGATAATCATGTAGTATGATAGAAGTATTATTTAAAAGATGGGGGTGCCTTTATGAATAATGAATATCCATATAGTGCTGATGAAGTATTACATAAAGCGAAGACATATTTAGATGAAAAAGAATATGAACATGTTCTGAAAAGTTATCAAATCGCATATAAAGCACATGAAGGTCAATTTCGTAAAAATGGATTGCCTTATATCATGCATCCCATTCAAGTTGCAGGAATATTAACTGAAATGCGTCTCGATGGTCCGACAATTGTAGCGGGATTTTTACATGATGTTATTGAAGATACACCGTATACCTTCGATGATGTGGTAGAAATGTTTAATGTTGAAGTCGCAACAATTGTAGATGGTGTTACAAAATTAAAAAAAGTAAAGTATCGTTCTAAAGAAGAACAACAAGCTGAAAATCATCGTAAATTATTCATCGCAATCGCGAAAGATGTACGTGTGATTTTAGTGAAATTAGCAGACAGGTTACATAATATGCGTACGCTTAGGGCTATGCCTAGAGAAAAGCAAGTACGTATTTCTAAAGAAACACTTGAAATCTATGCACCGCTTGCGCATCGACTTGGGATTAATACCATCAAATGGGAATTAGAAGACATTGCATTACGCTACATTGACAACATTCAATATTTCCGAATTGTTAATTTAATGAAAAAGAAACGCAGTGAGCGTGAAGCATACATTGAAAATGCGATTGAAAATATTCGTAAAGAAATGAATATGATGCATATTGAAGGAGAGATTAGCGGTCGCCCTAAACATATTTATAGTATTTATCGCAAAATGATGAAACAGAAAAAGCAATTCGATCAAATTTTTGATTTATTAGCGGTACGTGTCATTGTGCCGTCTATTAAAGATTGTTACGCTATTTTAGGGCTTGTACATACGCTATGGAAGCCAATGCCAGGCCGCTTTAAAGACTATATCGCCATGCCTAAGCAAAATATGTATCAGTCATTGCATACTACAGTTGTAGGTCCGAACGGTGACCCTCTAGAAATCCAAATTCGAACTTATGAAATGCATGAAATTGCAGAGCATGGGGTAGCAGCACATTGGGCTTACAAAGAAGGGAAAAAGGTCGATAACGACAGTGAAACCTACCATAAAAAGTTGAATTGGCTCAAAGATATTGCCGAACAAGATCACACCTCTTCGGATGCACAAGAATTTATCGAGTCGCTCAAATTTGATCTTCAAAGTGATAAAGTGTATGCTTTTACGCCAGCAAGTGATGTTATTGAACTTCCATATGGCGCAGTACCGATTGATTTTGCGTATGCGATTCATAGTGAAGTAGGCAACAAAATGATTGGTGCAAAAGTAAATGGAAAAATTGTACCGATAGATTATGTTCTTCAAACAGGAGATATCGTAGAGATTCGTACAAGTAAACATTCTTATGGACCTAGTCGAGACTGGTTGAAAATCGTACGTTCATCAAGTGCAAAAAGTAAAATTAAAAGTTTCTTCAAAAAACAAGACCGCTCTTCCAACATTGAAAAAGGTAAATTCATGGTCGAAGCTGAAATTAAGGAGCAAGGCTTTAAAGTTGAAGAAGTACTAACAGAACGAAACCTTAAAGTTGTTAATGATAAATACAATTTTACCAATGTAGATGACTTATTTGCCGCTGTCGGTTTTGGTGGTGTGACGTCAAGTCAGATTGTAAATAAATTGACAGAACGTATTCGCATAGAACAAAAACAACATGCATTGAACCAAGCTCAATCTGTAACGAAATCTGTGCCAATTAAAGATTATATAACAACTGATTCTGGTGTGTATGTCGAAGGTTTAGATAATGTATTAATTAAATTATCTAAATGTTGTAACCCTATACCAGGAGATAAGATTTTAGGCTATATTACTAAAGGTCATGGTATTAAAGTTCATCGTACGGAATGTCCAAATATTCAAAATGAAAAAGAACGTTTAATTGATGTGGAATGGGTTAAATCTAAAGACGCTTCTCAAAGATATCAAGTTGATTTAGAAGTAACAGCCTACGACCGTAATGGATTACTTAATGAGGTTTTACAAGCTGTCAATAGTACGTCAAGTAATTTAGTAAAAGTTGCAGGACGCTCAGATATTGATAAAAATGCTGTGATTAATTTAAGCATTATGGTGAAAAATGTACATGAAGTATATAAAGTAGCTGATAAAATAAAACAACTCGGTGACGTATATACCGTAACAAGAGTTTGGAATTAGGAGTGCAGACAATGAAAATCGTTGTTCAAAGAGTGAAGTCGGCTGGTGTTCGAAATGAAAATATTCACCACAACATTAGTAAAGGCTATTGTCTTTTAGTAGGTATAGGTGAACACACTACAAAGAGTGACGCAGAAGTATTGGCAAGAAAAATTGTTAATGCACGATTATTTGAAGATGAAGCTGGTAAACTTAATTTAAATGTACAACAAGTCAACGGAGAAATTTTATCTATCTCCCAATTTACATTATTAGCAGACGTCAAAAAAGGAAATAGACCGAGTTTTACTAAAGCGAAAGCGCCTGAAGAAGCTAATGAGATATACGAAGCATTTAATCAGTATTTAGAATCATTTGGCATCAAAGTTGTAACAGGAGAGTTCGGTACTGATATGACTGTCGATATTCAGAATGATGGACCTGTCACAATTATTTATGAAAGTGAAAACGGCAAAATATTATGAAGCGATTTGAAAAATGGTTACGGTCGAAAAAGATAGAACCTAGGCGTTTTTATATTGGCGCAATATTAGTTTCGCTTGTTTTCATTTTGCTTGTAGTCATCAATTCCATTAAAGATGATACTGATAATAAAATTTATTTAACAGAAGATGCTGAAATTCGGACAGGTCCTAATGCTAGTTATCCAGTGCTATTTAACATTCGTGAAGGAGAAGCTTTTAAAGTTATCGGACATGAAGGTAAATGGTTAGAGGTTACTTCTTACGATGAAAAACAGAAAGGTTGGATTGCTGGATGGCATACAAATTTAGACATTAAAGAAGATGAAAATCCTAATGCACAACCTTTAAAAGGGAAAGTGATTGTCCTTGATCCAGGGCATGGCGGCGGAGATCAAGGTGCCGCTAGTCAAACAGGTAAAAGTACCCTTGAAAAGGATATGACTTTAGATACAAGTTTGGAACTTAAAAAGAAATTGGAAAAAGAAGGCGCGAAAGTGAAGTTAACGCGAAGTGACGATACGTATGTGCGTTTAAAAGACCGAAAAGCAACTGGCGACGTTTTTATTAGTATTCATAATGATGCCCTAGAGTCCAATAAAGCGAATGGGGCTACAGTATATTGGTTCCATGAACAACAAGAAGCACTAGCGCAAACACTGAATGCTAGCATACAAAAGAAAGGTATGTTATCAAACAGAGGTGTACGACAAGAAAATTTCCAAGTGTTAAGACAAACAGATATGCCTGCAGTATTACTAGAGTTAGGCTATATTAGCAATCCAACAGATGAAGTGATGATTAAAGATAAAAATCACCGTCAAATTGTAGAAAATGCAATTGTTGATGGCTTGAAAAATTATTTTTTAAGTTAGTATCTTGAAATGCAATTTAAAAACATGTATGATTAGTACTGAATTTGATAATTAAAACCGTTTGTATTCTTGAGATTTAATGCATTGACATGACTTAGAGAGTTTATACTTGGCTGAAATATAAACCTTGTCCGCACTAAAGATGAACACAAGAAGAGGTGCTTTATGAAAATAGAGCCGTTTTGCTAACGTTATGAGCGATATGAGTGCGCACATTTTAATGTGCCTAAATTAGGGTGGCAACACGGCTAAAGTACGTCCCTTGTATGTGAGTGATTTTGCATACATGGGGCGTTTTTATTTTAAGTGATTTTAAATTTTAAGGAGGATGGACCGATGATTAGTATTCCTCGTGGAACGCAAGATATATTACCAGAAGATTCGCCTAAATGGCGCTATATTGAAACACAATTACATCGTTTGATGGAAATTTACAATTATCAAGAAATCAGAACACCGATTTTTGAAAGTACCGATTTATTTGCTAGAGGTGTAGGCGATTCTACCGATGTTGTTCAAAAAGAAATGTATACATTTGAAGATAAAGGTGGCCGCAGTATTACGCTTCGTCCAGAAGGCACAGCTGCTACAGTTAGAAGTTATATTGAAAATAAAATGCAAGGATTGCCAAATCAACCCGTTAAACTGTATTACAATGGTCCAATGTTTCGATATGAGCGAAAACAAAAAGGACGATATCGCCAGTTTAATCAATTTGGCATTGAAGCAATAGGTGCTGAAAATCCAAGTATTGATGCTGAAGTGCTTGCAATGGTGATGCACATCTATCAATCATTTGGATTGAAGCGTTTAAAACTTGTCATTAATAGTGTAGGTGACGCAGAATCTCGTGTTGAATATCAAGAAGCATTAAGAGCGCATTTTAAACCAGTGATTCATAGGTATTGCCAAGATTGTCAAAAGCGTATTGAAACTAATCCAATGCGTATTCTTGATTGTAAAGTAGATAAAGATAAACCTGAAATGAAGACGGCACCATCTATTACGGATTATTTTAATGACTATTCAAAATCATATTTTGAAGCGGTGAAAGCACATCTTGATCGTTTAGGTATTCCTTATGTCGTCGATCCTAATCTTGTTCGTGGGCTAGATTATTATACACATACCGCTTTTGAAGTCATGATTGATGATGAAAATTATACAGGTGCAATTACAACTTTATGTGGCGGCGGCCGATACAATGGTTTACTTGAATTATTAGGCGGTCCAAAGCAAACAGGGATTGGTTTTGCATTGAGTATAGAGCGTCTCATCATGGCATTGGAAGAAGAAGGGATTACGCTTCCACACACTTCAAATTTAGATTTATTTATTGCAACAATGGGTGAAAAAGCAGATGACTTTGCAGTTCAATTATTAAATGATTTGCGACATGATAACATACGTGTAGATAAAGATTATTTATCTCGCAAATTGAAAGGGCAAATGAAACAAGCTGATAGACTTCAAGCCACGTATACAATCGTATTGGGAGAAGAAGAACTGGCTTCGAATGAAGTGGCAATTAAACATATGCCGACGGGTGAAAGTTATCAAATTAAAATAAACGAAATCGCACAATTTATTAATGGAGGAAAAATATAATGACACAACGTACAACTTATTGCGGATTCATAACTGAATCTTATTTAGGTCAAGAAGTAATTTTGAAAGGCTGGGTTCATAACCGTCGAGACCTTGGTGGACTCATTTTTGTTGATGTCCGCGATAGAGAAGGCATTGTCCAAGTTGTATTTAATCCAGACTTCTCAAAAGATGCGTTAGAAATTGCAGAACGTATTCGTTCAGAGTATGTCGTCGAAATTAAAGGGACAGTTACAAAGCGTAATGCTGAAACAGTGAACCCTAAAATCAAAACAGGACAAGTTGAAGTACAAGCATCAGAAATTAAAATTATTAATAAATCCGAAACACCACCATTTCCTATTAATGACGAAAATTTAAATGTAGACGAAAATATCCGTTTAAAATATCGTTATTTAGATTTACGTCGTGAAGAGTTTGCACGTACCTTTAAATTACGTCATCGTACAACACAAGCGATTCGTCGTTATTTAGATGAAGCAGGTTTTTATGATATTGAAACACCAGTATTAACAAAATCAACGCCTGAAGGTGCGCGTGATTATCTTGTCCCTTCTCGTGTACATGAAGGTGAATTTTATGCGTTACCACAATCTCCGCAACTTTTTAAACAATTATTGATGATGAGTGGTTTCGACAAATATTACCAAATTGTAAAATGCTTTAGAGATGAAGATTTACGTGCAGATCGCCAACCGGAATTTACACAAGTCGACCTTGAAATGAGTTTTGTTGAACAAGAAGATGTGATGCAACTCGGCGAACAAATGTTAAAAGCAGTAATGAAAGACGTAAAAGGAATTACGGTAGACGAAGCTTTCCCTCGTATAACATACACTGAAGCGATGGAACGTTTTGGTAGTGACAAACCTGATACACGTTTTGGTATGGAATTAATCGATGTCTCAGAATTAGGGGAAGTTATGGATTTTAAAGTATTTAAAGGTGCTGTAGAAGCTGGTGGCCAAGTAAAAGCCATTGTTGTAGAAAATGGCGCGGATAAATATACACGTAAAGACATTGATGGTTTAACTGAATTTGTAAATATTTATGGTGCGAAAGGGTTAGCATGGGTTAAAGTTGTTGAAGATGGTTTAAATGGACCTATCGCACGTTTCTTTGAAAATGACCAGGTAGAAAAACTTCAAAAATTAACAAACGCGACATCTGGTGACCTCGTATTATTCGTGGCGGATACAAAAGATGTTGTAGCACAAAGTTTAGGTGCATTACGTGTTAAATTGGCTAAAGAATTAGATTTATTAGATCCAAATCAATTTAACTTCTTATGGGTGACAGATTGGCCATTACTTGAATATGATGATGAAATGCATCGCTATGTGGCAGCACATCATCCATTTACTGCACCAAAAGTTGAAGATATTGATAAATTAGAAAGTGCACCTGAAACAGCACAAGCTCAAGCTTACGACATTGTACTTAACGGTTTTGAACTTGGTGGAGGTTCAATTCGTATTCACGATGGTGACATTCAATCTAAAATGTTTAAAGCATTAGGATTTACAGAAGAAAGTGCACAAGAACAATTCGGCTTCTTGTTAGATGCATTTAAATACGGTGCGCCGCCACATGGTGGAATTGCGCTTGGTCTTGATAGACTTGTAATGTTGTTGACAGGCGCGTCTAATTTACGTGATACTATCGCTTTCCCTAAAACAGCATCAGCTACTGATTTATTAACAGATGCACCAAGTGAAGTATCAGACAAACAATTGGATGAATTATCATTACGTATTAAGCATTAAAATCATTTCACTTGCTAAAAAAAGGATTTGTGATATGATTGATGCATAAGATAGTCGTCTGTAGTGTACGTAAGTTCGCTTTATGTATTTTGACCTAACACTCTTTGATCAGGGAGTCCAATAGGTTTTCTTGCAGCGCACACGCCTCTATAGGAGGACGTGCAAAACAAGAAACAGGACACCCACCTGTATATAGCAGGCCAAAATGATCAAGCACTTTAAAACTACGGCATAACGGATTCTATCGGTACGCAAGACTTTATGTCTTGCGTATTTTTATGCGTTGGATTAGATTAAAGGAGTCAATTATGAAACATCAATTTTCTAGAAATGAATTAGCAATCGGCCAAGAAGGTTTAAAATTGTTAGAAAATACAACAGTGGCTGTATTAGGTGTCGGAGGAGTAGGTTCATTCGCGGCGGAGGCTCTTGCACGTACGAATATTGGACATATTATTTTAATTGATAAAGATAATGTAGACATTACGAATGTCAATCGACAGTTACACGCGCTTACAACAACTGTAGGCCAAAGTAAAGTGAGTTTGATGGAAGAGCGAGTTAAACTGATTAATCCTAATTGTAAGGTGACGCCTTTGCACATGTTTTATACAGAAGAAACATACGAACAATTATTTAATGATTATGATATTGACTATATTATTGACGCGAGCGATACTATCATTTATAAAGTGCATCTTATGGAACAATGTTTAGCGCGCGATATTAAAATCATATCTAGTATGGGCGCAGCGAACAAAATTGATCCAACACGTTTTCAAATTACAGATATTTCTAAAACACATACGGACCCAATCGCACGTGTTATACGTCATCAATTGAAACGTAAAGGCATTTATAAAGGGATACCTGTCGTATTTTCTGATGAAAGCCCTATCGTCATTAGAGAAGATGTAAAAGCGGTTGTAGGCGATGCTAATGGTCAAAACCGTAAAGCACAAATGCCACCATCTTCGAATGCTTTCGTGCCAAGTGTGGTAGGACTAATTCTTGCAAGTTACGTTTGTAATGATATTACACGTGATATTACTTTAACACGTATTAAAGATAAATAAGATAGAGGCTAGGATAACATCTTGCTTTGGGAATGCTATTATTGTTCCCAGAGCGCGTGATGTGTGTCCTGGCCTCTATGTTTTATTGTTTTTTTAAATTGTCATAAATAGACTTAAACTGTTGTTCCGCTTTAGATGTTGTTTTAGGTTGGTAATACACCTTGTTTTTTAAAACGTCAGGTAAATATTGTTGTTTGACATAACCATTGTCATAATTATGCGGGTATTTGTAGCCAATCGCACGCCCCAAATCTTTTGCACCGCTATAATGACCATCTTTCAAATGATCCGGTATTTGTCCAACTTGACCTTTTCTTATATCAGATAAGGCAGCATCAATCGATTTGATAGCAGTATTCGATTTTGGAGATAGGCATAATTCGATAACAGCTTGACTTAGAGGGATTCGCGCTTCAGGAAAACCGAGTCGTTCAGCTGCTTCTATCGCTGCTAAAGTGCGTTGTCCCGCAGCTGGTGATGCCAAACTAATATCTTCATAACTGATGACTAAAAGCCTTCTCGCAATCGTAGGCAAATCACCTGCTTGAATTAAACGAGCTAAATAGTGTAGTGCTGCATCGACGTCACTGCCGCGTATAGACTTTTGAAATGCACTCATGACGTCGTAGTGCATATCACCATCTTTATCACTTAAAAAAGCGCCACGTTGTAAACAATCTTCAGCATCCTGTAGTGAGATGTTTGGTGGTGTTTCAGATGCACTTAGTACCGCAAGTTCTAATGCATTTAATGCACTGCGGACATCGCCTTGGCTTTGTGTAGCGAAATATTCGAATGCTTCATCAGAAATGGTAGCTTCATATGATTTCAATCCTTGTGATGCATCGTTGAGCGCATTGTTGAGTGCTTGCTTGATATCGTTTGTGTTTAATGGATAGAGTTCAAAAATTTGTGCGCGAGAACGAATCGCGGGATTGATCGCATGATAAGGATTTGACGTGGTAGCCCCAATCAAAACGATTTTTCCATTTTCAAGGTGGGGTAATAAAAAATCTTGTTTTGCTTTATCTAAACGATGTATTTCATCAAGCAATAAAATCACTTGGCCTGACATTTTAGCTTCATCTACAATCATCTGCATATCTTTTTTAGTATTTGTGACCGCATTTAATTGTCGAAATTTAAATGCGGTGCTTCCTGCGATCGCTTGAGCAATGCTTGTCTTTCCTATTCCAGGTGGCCCATAAAAAATCATAGAAGACAGGCGTTGTGCATTGACCATACGTCTTATAATCCCTTTTTCTCCAACCAAATGTGATTGACCTATGACATCATCTATTGTTTTTGGTCTCATGCGAGACGCGAGTGGTTCAGTATTCATAATCTCCCTCCATGTACAAAACAATACAAATTTAAGTCTTTGTTTTAGCTCTCATTTGTACTCTTATAACAATAGTATTATACTAATATAAATAATGATAAAATGTAAGTATATTGGATATCAATAAGGTGAGGTTAAATTATGAAAATATCAACTAAGGGCAGATACGGGCTAACATTAATGATTGCTTTAGCCAAGCGTCACGGTACGGGATGTGTCTCGCTTAAGACCATTGCAGAAGAAAACAATTTGAGCGATTTATATTTAGAACAACTTGTGGGCCCTTTAAGAAATGCGGGTTTAATTCGTAGCGTGCGTGGAGCTAAAGGGGGCTATGAACTTAAAATGCCAGCTGAAGAAATTACTGCCGGAGACATTATTCGTTTACTCGAAGGCCCATTAACGATTGTTGAGCGTATTGAATCAGAGTCGCCAGCACAACAGCAATTATGGTTGAGAATGCGAGATGCCGTTAAGGATGTTTTAGATCAAACGACGTTACAATCGTTAGCTGAATATCAAGAAAAAGATAATCTTGAAGGCTACATGTTCTACATTTAACTTATAACTCAAACGTACAACAATGTCGCAAATGAATCATTTGAAGCATTGTTGTATTTTTTAGGAGGAAAGATGAATGCATACATTTACACTTAATGATGGTCATATTATCGAACAAATTGGTTTTGGTACATACAAACTAAATGGAATAAACGGCGTGCACGCGATACATACGGCACTTAAAGCAGGATATAGAGTGTTAGATACGGCATACAATTATGAAAACGAAGGTGCAGTAGGGAAAGCAATTAAACAGAGCGGCATCCCTCGAAAAGATATCACGATTATTTCTAAATTACCCGGCCGATATCAGTCATATGATGATGTCTTTCAAACAATTCAAGAAAGCCTATTTCGCTTAGGTGTAGATTATATCGATATTTACTTAATTCATTGGCCTAACCCAAGACAAGGCCTCTATGTAGAAGCATGGAAAGCTATGATTGCTGCCCAAAAAGCAGGACTCATTCGTTCGATAGGCGTTTGTAACTTTTTACCAGAGTACATCGACACATTAAAAGAAGAAACAGGTGTTTTGCCAGTCATTAATCAAATTGAATTACACCCGTATTTTAATCAAGAGAATATGATTTCATTCCATAAAGAAAATGACATTTTAATACAAGCATGGAGCCCAATAGGTAGAGATAATGGTGTATTAAACGAAACATGTTTAAAACATCTAGCAGTAAAATATAATAAGTCCGTGGCACAAATTGTTTTGAAATGGCATATTCAAAGAGGAATTATGCCAATTCCTAAAGCTACAAAACCACATAGACAAATTGAAAATTACACACTATTTGATTTTCATTTATCTGAGGAAGATGTACATCAAATCAATCAATTGACGAGAGAAGAAGGACGACGCAAAGGTCAAGACCCTGCAAGTTACGAAGAATTTTAAGGTCTAAAATACAGAAAACCAATACTTTAGAAAGTGATTGGATCATCCTATGTTTACGAATATATGATAAGGGTAATGTCATAATATCTTGAACAAGGAGGGTATCCATTATGGATAAAAAACAAGGCGAAGAGTATTTAAACAAAGCAAAAGACGCTTACGACAAGTATCAAGATAGTAAAAACGATGACAACAAAGATAACGATGGTGAAAAAGGCGGATTATTTGATAAAGCAAAAGAAGCTTTTGACAAATTTTCTGGGGACGATAAATAATAATAAAAAGAGCAATGAACTTTTAAAGTTTCATTGCTCTTTTTATATACTATAATCATTAAAATCCATCATTATTTATTTCCGTCATGACTTCTTGAAATAATTTAAAGGAGCGATGTTGTAGCTGTTCATCAAAAATATAACTTACAGTCATCACTTCATCGATAGGACCGTAATGTGCGATAAATTGTTTTAGCTTTTGTTTCACCGTTGCTTTATCTCCAACGAGACTATCTTCAATTCTTTGTGTGGCCATTGCAACCATTCTTGGAGATAATATCGCATGTAAGTCATCAACGGGTGGTTGCATTTTTTCCATCTGTCCATTTAAAATGCTCGCAAAAACTTGGGCTTGCGTTGTAGCAAGATAAGCCGCTTCATCATTCGTTTCTGCTAATATCGCATTGAGACAAACGATAATGTAAGGTTCTTTTAAAGTATTTGAAGGTTCGAATGACTCTCTATAAATGGCTAATGCTTCTTTCATTTGCTGAGGTGCAAAATGCCCGGCAAATACATATGGTAAGCCTTCTCGGGCAGCAACATATGCTGAATCTGTTGAAGAACCTAAAATATAGAGTGGTACGTTTTTATTAACCGCCGGTATTGCTTTTACATAACTTTGATTAGATTCAGGACCAAAATAGCTTTGGAGTTGTTGCACTTCTTCTGGAAATTGATATACGCCATCATGTTTATCGCGACGAAGCGCACTTGCTGTTGCCATATCTGTTCCCGGCGCTCTTCCTAATCCTAAGTCGACACGATCACCATAGAGTAAATGTAAAGTGCCAAATTGTTCAGCCACGATTAAAGGTGCATGGTTTGGTAACATTATGCCACCGGAACCAATGCGCATATGCTTTGTTTCACTCAAGCAATGTTGAATTAACAGTGCAGTGGCGGAACTGACTAAATTAGGGGCATTATGGTGTTCTGCAATCCAATAGCGTTCATAATTTAACTGTTCTAGGTGTTGCGCCAAAGAAGTCATTTGTTTAATGGCTTCTTTTTCATTTGATCCTTCACGTATAGGAACCAAATTTAGTGCGGAATATCGAATTTGATTTGACATATTATACACTTCCTTTAATTTTACTATATCAAACTGACATGACAGAACACATTTTTTGTGCTTATAGAAAATAATGATTATGTATAAATTCATCTTTTTTAAATAACATGATATTCTTAAATCAAGCTTAAAATAACAACCGATTCCTTAAAACTACCCACTAGAAATTTTAGTGTGCTAGTGCTAAAATAGGAACATTAAAAACGAGAAAGGAATGTCGAATGATGGGCATCTATGCTGATTATGCCGCGACTACACCAACAAAACCTGAAGTGATTGAAGCAATGATGAAAATATATGAGACGCACTACGGGAACCCTTCTTCTATACATGCGCAAGGACGAGATGCACGTCGCTTTCTTGATGAATCCAGACGCACGGTAGCACAATGTTTGAATGCACAACCGAATGAAATCATCTTTACAAGTGGTGCAACTGAATCTAATAATACCGCTATTAAAGGTATTGCTTTTGCTAATGAGGCTCAAGGCAAGCATCTTATTACCACTAAAATCGAGCACCATTCTGTCTTGCATGTGTTTGAATACCTCGAAACACAAGGCTTTGAAGTCACATATTTAGATGTGAATGAAGAAGGACTTGTTGATTTAAACGCATTAAAACAACAGTTACGCCCAGATACAACACTTGTATCTATCATGTTTGTAAATAATGAAGTGGGGACAGTCCAACATGTTTATGACATTCAAGAAATATTAAAAACACATCGTGCTTATTTTCATATGGATGCTGTTCAAGCGATAGGTCATTTGCCTGTAGATGTTGAAGATTTACAAGTAGATGCATTAAGTTTAACTGCGCATAAATTTGGAGGGCCTAAAGGTGTTGGTGCACTCTACGTAAAAAATGGAACAGCCATACAGTATTTACAACAAGGTGGCGAACAAGAGACGAAACGTCGTGCAGGAACAGAAAATGTCGCTCAAATCGTTGGTCTAGCTACCGCAATGAAATTAGCAGATGCAGAACGAGATGAAAACCAAGTTCAAATTGCGCAATTGAAAGAGTTGTTACTTGTAAGTCTTCAAGAGCGTGCAATTCCTTTTGAGTACAATGGTTCTATGATTGATACGTCGAACCATATTATTAATTTATATTTCCCATTTGTAGATGTCGAAACGCTACTTACACTTTTGGATATGTCCCAAATCTATGTTTCATCCGGCTCAGCTTGTACAGCTGGTTCAACTATCCCATCACATGTTTTGTCTGCAATGTATGGCGCAGATGATAGAGTGACACACTCGATTCGCATTAGTATTAACGAAAATATGACAGAACGAGATATTAAAACAATTGTAGCTGAAATACAAAAAATATATTTGAGATTTAAGGAGGAATCATCTTGAGTAATGCAAACACACGTGTCGTTGTGGGAATGTCAGGAGGTGTAGACAGTTCCGTAACAGCACATTTATTAAAAGAACAAGGGTATGATGTCATAGGAATTTTTATGAAAAACTGGGATGATACTGATGAAAATGGCGTTTGTACCGCAACAGAAGACTACAATGATGTGATAGAAGTCTGTAACCAAATTGGCATCCCTTATTACGCTGTCAACTTTGAAAAAGAATATTGGGATAAAGTATTCACATACTTTTTAGATGAATATAAAAAAGGTCGTACACCTAACCCTGATGTAATGTGTAACAAAGAAATTAAGTTTAAAGCATTTTTGGAACACGCGCTTAAATTAGGTGCTGACTATGTTGCAACAGGTCATTACGCACGCGTAAGACGTCATGAAGACAATCACGTTGAAATGTTACGAGGTGTCGATAGCAATAAAGATCAAACGTATTTTTTAAATCAATTAACACATGAACAACTTCAAAAAGTAATGTTTCCAATAGGTGAACTCGAAAAATCTAAAGTGCGCGAAATTGCAGAGGAACAAAATTTAGCGACAGCAAAGAAAAAAGATTCGACGGGTATTTGTTTCATTGGAGAACGTAATTTTAAAGACTTCTTATCACAATATTTGCCAGCACAAGCCGGAGAAATGCGTACGCTTGATGGTGAGAAAAAAGGGCAGCATGCAGGATTGATGTATTATACGATTGGTCAACGTCACGGTTTAGGCATTGGTGGAGATGGTGATCCGTGGTTTGTCGTCGGCAAAAATTTGGAAGATAATATCCTTTATGTAGAACAAGGTTTTTATCATGAAGCCCTTTACAGTGATTATTTAATAGCTTCTGATGTGTCTTTCGTAAATCCTATAGATTTATCTAGTCCTTTAAAATGTACTGCTAAATTCAGATATCGACAAAAAGATACAGGTGTTACTGTCACACGCGAAGATGCGCAATCGATTCGTGTTACTTTTGACGAACCTGTAAGAGCAATTACGCCAGGTCAAGCTGTAGTCTTTTACGATGGTGATGTATGTTTAGGTGGCGCTACGATAGATGATGTTTATAAGGAATCAGGTAAATTAAGTTATATCCTTTAATATATTTTAAACATTTAATGAAAGAGATAAGGAGTTACAGATGGAGCAAACACAAATTCATCAATTAATACAACAAGGGCAATTTGAAAAAGCGCTAGAAGCTTGTTTTAATAACATCGAAGCGCATCCTGATCAAGTTGAAAATTATATTAATTCAGGTATTTTGTTATCAGAAGCTGGAGAAATTGAAAAAGCAGAAAAGTTTTTTCAACGTGCGTTAACTTTAAAGCCAGATAACGGTGCTGTTTATTATAATCTTGCAAATGTGTATTTTAATGAATCACGTTTTCAAGAAGCAATCAAACTTTATCAACAAGCGATGCAAAAAGGTTTGGAAAATAAAGATACCAATTACATGATTGGACTATCTTTTTATCAATTAGATGCTAAAAAACAAGCATTACCATATTTAATGAGAGCGTCAGAGCTTGATGCCTCTTTTGAAGACTTAGAAGTTCAATTCCAATATGGATTACTTTTATGCGAGTTAGAAATGTTCCAAGAAGCTATTCCAGTGTTAAGCAAAATCCTTGAGCAAGAGTCTAAGCACGCAGATGCACAGTACAATGTAACGCTTGCACAGTATATGGTGGATGAAGATTTAGAAGCGGCTATAAAAGGATTTGAGCAAGCCACTAAGATGGATAATACTCATATGTTAAGTCATCATGCGCTCAAAACATTCAAAATGATTCAGTCTCAAGAGGAGGAATAATAGTGGAGAACCCAACACTTTTTGAACAGTCCTATATCAAAGGCAATATTGAAGTCATCTTGTTTCAAAACAGTGATAATTATTACACTGTACTTAAAGTTGAAGTTGAAGACACCAATGAAGACTTTGATACTATTGCAACAGTAGTTGGGTATTTCCCTAATATAGTAGAAAGTGAGACGTATACATTTAAAGGTCAAATTGCTGAACATCCAAAGTATGGAAAGCAATTAAAAGCTGAAACGTTTCAAAAAGAACTTCCACAAACGAGAGATGCAGTAATTCAATATTTGTCGAGCGACTTATTTAAAGGCGTCGGTAAGAAAACAGCTGAATCAATCGTAGACACTTTGGGCGAAAAAGCAATACAAGTGATATTAAAAGACACATCTGTGCTAGAAAAAGTGCCCAAACTTTCTAAAACTAAGCAACAACAAATTGCTGAACAAGTCATTCAAAATCAAGAAAGCGAACAAATTATGATTCGCTTAAATGAACTTGGATTTGGGGCAAAATTGGCGATGGATATTTACAAGTTTTATAAGGGAGAAACTTTAAATATTATTGAACAAAATCCATATCAATTAGTTTATGATATTAGAGGTGTCGGTTTTCATAAAGCGGACCAATTAGCAAATTTAATAGGTATATCGGAAAATCACCCAAACCGATTAAAAGCAGGGATTCAATATGTTGTAGAAGAAACTTGCATCAAACAAGGTCATACGTATTTACCGAAAGAGGCTTTACTTACCGAAGCGTACACGCTTTTAACAAAACAAATTGAATCTGATATTGAAACGGCGTTAATCGAAGACGTCTTAACGCAACTTATTGAAGAAAAGCGCTTAATCGAAGACGAGGGCCAAGTTGCCATTCCGAGTTTATATTATTCGGAACTGAAAAGCACACAAAATGTGTATAAAGTCATGCATAATCAAATTACATTAGACACGTTTGATCAATCAGAAGTACAATTGCATATTGGTGAAATTGAAGAAAAAAATGGCGTTGCCTATGCAACCGCTCAAAAAGAAGCACTTGAATCTGCCATGAAACACAAAATGATGATATTGACCGGAGGACCAGGAACGGGTAAAACTACGGTAATTAAAGGCATTGTGCATCTTTATGCGACATTGCATGGGATTTCATTAGATTATAATGATTATACTGATGAAGATTATCCCATTGTACTCGCAGCACCAACGGGACGTGCATCTAAACGGCTTCATGATGCCACCGGCTTAGAAGCGATGACCATTCATCGGCTTATCGGTTGGAACCAAGAGACGCAACCTGAGGATATTTTGGAAAATGAAATTACAGCCAAACTTATTATTATCGATGAGATGTCGATGGTAGATACTTGGTTGTTTCATCAATTTATGGCTGCTGTACCAAATGATGCACAAGTCGTATTAGTTGGCGATGAAGATCAATTGCCATCGGTAGGTCCTGGTCAAGTTTTTAAAGATTTGATTGCATCTAAAGTGCTTCCGCGTATTAATTTGACAGAAGTTTATCGTCAACAAGACGGCTCTAGTATTATCGCGCTAGCCCACCGCATGAAATCTGGCCAAACTGTAGACATTACAGAACGTTTTCATGACCGTTCTTTTATCCCATGCCATGTTGATCAAATTCCAGAAGTTGTTCAGAAGGTTGTCACAAATGCCGTTCAAAAAGGATATGATATGTCTGATATCCAAGTGCTTGCGCCAATGTATCGTGGTAATGCAGGAATTCAGCGGCTTAATAAAATACTTCAAAATATCTTAAATCCTTTAGCCGAAGAGGAACAAAGAGAAATTCAATTTGGCGATGTGATGTTTCGAAAAGGAGACAAAGTCCTACAACTTGTCAATCGTCCGAATGACAATATTTTTAATGGCGATATTGGTGTGATTGTAGGCATTTTTTGGGCTAAAGAAAATGCGCTTAATAAAGATGTCGTCGTTGTTGACTATGAAGGAAATGAAATCACATATTTAAAATCAGATTTAACGGAACTTACGCATGCTTACTGTACGTCGATTCATAAAGCACAAGGGTCTGAATTTCCAATTGTTATTATGCCGATTGTGAAACAGTATTTTCGAATGCTTCAAAAACCTATCCTTTATACTGGATTGACACGGGCGAAGCAATCATTGGTATTTCTCGGAGATGCCGAAGCTTTTAACATTGGTTTAAAAACGGAAGGGCAAGTGAGATTCACGCGTCAACAAAGCTTTTTAGAACAGTATTTCCAAAATCATCAAGAAGACGAAGCTGCGCCGGAAGTACTAACCGAAGCAACAATGTTCCAAATCGATCCAATGATCAATATGAATCACGTTAGCCCGTATGATTTTTTAGAAATTGACAATGCCTGACTGGCTTAATATAATAGACATGATTCAATATATAACCGAGTAAACGTAAATTCATTTCACAGAGACGTACGGGGGCTGAGACGTACGAATGAACACGTTGAACGCTACTATATATTCAAAACGTTAATACTTTTAAAGTGATGATACTGATGTGTCATAACTAGGGTGGTACCGCGAGACATTCGTCCCTTTTTTGAGGCGAGTGTCTTTATTTTGTTTAGGAGTTGATTTGAGATGAAAACTTTAAAAGCTAGTGAAATACGACAAATGTTTATCGATTTTTTCGTTGAAAAAGGACATATGGTGGAACCTTCTGCACCGCTTGTTCCTATTGACGATGATTCTTTGCTATGGATTAATTCCGGTGTTGCTACATTAAAAAAATATTTTGATGGTCGTGAAATTCCAAAAAAACCAAGGATTGTTAATGCACAAAAATCTATACGTACAAATGATATTGAGAATGTAGGTTTTACAGCACGTCATCATACTTTCTTTGAAATGTTAGGGAACTTTTCTATTGGCGATTATTTTAAGCGTGAAGCTGTAGCTTTTGCTTGGGAATTTTTAACTAGCGAACGTTGGATGGCAATGGAAGCAGATCGTTTATACGTAACAATTCATCCTGAGGATACAGAAGCTTATCGTTTATGGCATGACGAAATTGGTTTAAGCGAGTCGCGTATTATTAGAATTGAAGGGAACTTTTGGGATATTGGGGAAGGCCCATCAGGTCCCAATACTGAAATTTTTTATGACCGTGGCGAGGCATATGGTAAAGAGGATCCTGCCGAAGAAATGTATCCAGGTGGAGAAAACGAACGTTACTTAGAAGTGTGGAATCTTGTATTCAGTGAATTTAATCATAATAAAGATCATTCATATACACCATTACCAAGTAAAAATATTGATACCGGCATGGGACTTGAGCGTATGGCCTCAATTTCTCAAAATGTGCGTACGAATTATGAAACAGATCTATTTATGCCAATCATGGCTGAAGTTGAAAAGATTTCTGGTAAACAATATTTAAATAATCGTGAAGATGATACTGCATTTAAAGTGATTGCAGACCATATTAGAACGATCGCTTTCGCAATTTCTGATGGTGCCTTACCAGCTAATGAGGGACGAGGTTATGTTTTACGTCGCTTGTTACGTCGTGCGGTACGCTTTAGCCAAACATTGGATATTAATGAACCGTTCTTATATCGTTTAGTAGATACAGTTGCGACGATTATGGAACCGTACTATCCGAATGTTAAAGAAAAAGCCGATTTTATTGGGCGTGTTATAAAAACTGAGGAAGAACGTTTCCATGAAACTTTAGAAGAAGGGCTTGCGATTTTAAATCAATTTATGGATCAAGCGAAAGCAACAAATCAAACTATTGATGGTGCAGACGCATTTAAATTGTATGATACGTATGGTTTTCCTATTGAATTGACTGAAGAAATTACACGCGATGCTGGACTTACGATAGATATGGCGCGCTTTAATGAACATATGGATGCGCAACGTGATCGCGCACGTAAGGCAAGACAAAACAATCAGTCGATGCAAGTTCAAAGCGACGTGTTAAAATCAATACAAACGCACAGTACATTTGTAGGTTATGAAACGTTGCAATCAGAAAGTATCATTACTGACATTATTCTTGATGGCGCGCGTACAACTGAAGCAAACGCTGAAAATACCATTTATTTTGTAATGGATAAAACACCATTTTATGCGGTAAGCGGAGGTCAAATTGCTGATAAAGGTACTATTCAAAATGACAGCTTTGAAATTGACGTCACAGAAGTCACAAAAGCGCCAAATGGTCAACATCTTCATACAGGATACATCAAGTTTGGACAAGTAAAAGAAGGTGCCCACGTAACTGCACATGTCAATACTTCGGAACGTAAAGCGATAATGAAAAACCATAGTGCGACGCATTTATTACATGCAGCTTTAAAAGAAGTGCTTGGCACACACGTAAACCAAGCTGGCTCTTTAGTAGATAGTGAGCGCTTACGCTTCGATTTTTCGCACATTGCTCCGATGACAGATGAAGAAATCAAGCGCGTTGAGCAACGTGTTAATGAACAAATATGGAATAGTGAAGATATTGTTATTAAAGAAATGGCAATTGAGGAAGCAAAATCTGATGGTGCAATGGCACTCTTTGGTGAAAAATATGGCGATGTTGTACGCGTTGTTGATATGGGAGATTTCTCGAAAGAACTTTGTGGCGGTACTCATGTAAATAATACATCAGAAATTGGTTTATTTAAAATCACAAGCGAATCAGGAACGGGTGCAGGTGTCCGTCGTATTGAAGCCGTTACTGGACAACAAGCGTACCTCTATTTAGAAGATTATCTTAACCGATTTAATCAAATTAAACATGAAGTTAAAGCGAAAACAGACGAACAGGTTATAGATAAAGTCGTTCAATTACAAGAAGAAGAAAAAACACTTCAACGTGCGCTTGAACAAAAAAATAAAGAAATTAATCATTTGAAAATGGGCAATATAGAGGATAAAGTAGAAGTAATTAATGATATTCCGGTGCTCATTACAGAAGTACAAGTAGATAATGTGAAAGCAATTCGCGACACGATGGATGATTTCAAATCGCGTTTACAAAATACTGTGATTATTTTAGCAAGTGATGTTGACGGAAAAGTATCATTAATCGCTACTGTGCCTAAAACACTTACAAGTCAACTTAAAGCTGGTGACATCATTAAGCAAATGGCACCAATCGTTGGAGGTAAAGGCGGTGGCCGACCAGATATGGCTCAAGGTGGCGGCACTGAACCAGAAAAGATAACAGAAGCATTACAATTCATTAAAGACTATATTAAATCATTATAAAAAAATGCTTGTTCGTGTAAAATAAGGGTGTAAGGACATTATGGTTTAAGGAGTGTTAGAGAATGGAAAACTTTGATAAAACTATGAAATTCAACTATGAAGACATCCCTAAAGAAAACGTTGAGTATATACTTAACAATGTGTACCATACTTTAGAAGAACGTGGCTACAATGCAGTAAACCAGTTTGTAGGTTATTTACTTTCAGGTGATCCGGCGTATATTCCGCGTCATAATGAAGCGCGTAACCAAATTAGACATATCGATCGTGATGATATTATGGAAGAACTTGTCTCTTTTTATTTGAAACATCACTCAAAAGATTCAGATGCTTAAACATAAAATCATTGGCCTCGATGTCGGCAGTAAAACAGTTGGTGTTGCCATTAGTGATTTGATGGGATGGACAGCACAAGGACTAGACACACTCCATATTAACGAACAAGAAAATCAGCTCGGAATAGATACCTTAACTCAAATTATTCTAAAAGAGAATGTAGGTACTGTTGTGATAGGGTTACCTAAAAACATGAATAATTCTATAGGATTTCGTGGAGAAGCTTCTTTAAAATATAAAGAAGCGCTTCAACAAGCATTGCCAAACCTTGAAATTATTATGTGGGATGAGCGACTCAGTACAATGGCTGCTGAACGTTCTCTATTAGAAGCAGATGTTTCAAGGTCTAAACGTAAAAAAGTAATTGATAAAATGGCTGCTGTATTTATTTTGCAAGGGTATTTAGACTCATTAAACTAAGGAGAGAGCATATTATGACAAACCAAAACCATAATAACCAAGAAATTGAAATTAAAAATGACGAAGAACTTTTAACTTTATTTGATGAAGAAGGCAATGAAGTGCTTTACAGAAAAATGTTAGAGTTTTATCACCCAGGCTTTGACAAAGATTATGTTATTCTTGCCGAAGAAGGTGCGCAATCAGATGATGACGACCTTATTGAACTTGTTCCAATGATTAACGTTCCTGATGAATCTGGAGATGGCGGTAAGTTTTTGCCAGTTGAAACAGATGAAGAGTGGGAAATGATTGAAGAAGTTGTAAATACAAATTTGGATGAAGTAGAAGAATAATCATTAAATATATTTAATACGTGTAAGGGGCTTGGACACAGCGTTGTCTTTGCCCCTTTATGCATATTTAGTTATAACACACTGAACCTTAGCTCGAAGGATGCTAAAAGGTCATATTTACAGAATTCGTTGTTAAAAAATAAACGAAGTTGTGGTATAATGTGAAGAAGTGTTTTGGGATAGGTATGGACATTAAGAGACATTTAATCCTTGATGAACCTATAATTGACCCAAAGTATAGTAACATGAATCAAATCAGTCAATTTGACTGGTTTATTTTTTGATGTATGCATATAAAAGAAAAGGATGAACTTAAATGCACGATAAAAATCTTCAATATTTTTTAGACATTCAGTCACATCAATCAGAACTGAATTCATTACGTTCATTTGCTGAAGAACATCAAGTACCGATTATCGATCAACTCTCATTAGATTTAATCCTACAATTGATACGAATTAAAAAACCGATGAACATTTTAGAAATTGGTTGTGCAATTGGCTATAGTAGTATGCATTTTGCTTCTGTTTGTCCATCTATTCATGTGACGACAATTGAACGCAATACAGAGATGATTACAGAGGCCAAACGAAATTTTACAAACTATGGTTTTGATGAACAAATTCGTTTAATTGAGGGAGATGCGCTACAAGCATATGAAGCGGTAAATGATCGACAATATGATATGATTTTTATCGATGCAGCAAAAGCAC
The DNA here is from genome assembly GCF_020883535.1 of Staphylococcus ratti. Taxonomy (NCBI): domain Bacteria; kingdom Bacillati; phylum Bacillota; class Bacilli; order Caryophanales; family Staphylococcaceae; genus Staphylococcus; species Staphylococcus ratti. Next base: position 1,112,538 of record NZ_CP086654.1, read on the forward strand.
AATCTCAAAAATTCTTTGAACTGTATCAAGATTTATTAACAGATGGTGGAATGATTATTACAGATAACGTACTCTACCATGGATTTGTCGCAGACATTGATATTGTGAGAAGTCGAAATGTAAAACAAATGGTAAAAAAAGTTAAGAAATTTAATCAATGGCTAGTCGAACAAAAAGCGTTCACAACGAATTTTGTAAATATGGACGATGGCTTAGCCATTTCTATAAAGGAGTATTCAAATGACTGAGTTATTAGTGACACCTAAGTCATTAAGCCATATAGATACTTTAATTGATAAAGGCGCGGATGCTTTTGTTATTGGTGAAGAAAAATTTGGTTTAAGATTAGCAGGTGAGTTTAATAGAGAAGCTTTAATTCAAGCAACACATAAAATACAAGCTGCTGGCAAGAAAGTGTATGTCGCTGTCAATGGCATCTTTCATAATTATCATATTCCTGCACTTGAAGACTATATCCAATTTTTACATGAATTACGTGTAGATCGTATCATATTTGGTGATCCGGCCGTAGTCATGTTTGTCAAACAACAAGAAAATCCAATTCCTCTACATTGGAATGCTGAAACATTAGTGACAAATCATTTTCAGTGTAATTATTGGGGAAAAAGAGGCGCAACCCGTGCTGTACTAGCACGTGAACTAAGTTTAGAAGAAATTTTGAGTATAAAAGAAAATAGTGATGTCGAAATTGAAGTTCAAGTTCATGGCATGACTTGTATGTTCCAATCTAAACGCATGCTTTTAGGGAATTACTACACTTTCCAAGAACGCCAAATGAAAATTGAGCGCCCTGAACATAATTCGGACAAACAACTTTTATTGTACGATGAAGAACGAGATAATAAATATCCTGTTTTTGAAGATTACAATGGGACACATATAATGTCACCGAATGATATTTGTTTGATTGAAGAACTTGAGCCATTATTTGAAGCTGGTATTGATGCATTTAAAATTGATGGCTTACTTCATAGCGAAGACTATATTAATGTTGTTACTGAGCAGTATCGTAAAGCAATTGACTTTTTTGAGACGTCACCAGAAGCATACGAGGATGAAAAATTTATGCTTGTAGATGCCATCGAAGAAATTCAGCCTGAACATCGTCCATTTGACGAAGGATTTTTCTACAAACATACGGTGTATTAATATATTAGTTTTAGTTTAAATTATTTGAATATAGGAGAGATGATGATGAAGGTGATGGAGGCGATGAAGCCTAAAATGCCGACTAAGATGAAAAAGCCTGAATTACTTGCACCAGCTGGAAATTTAGAAAAATTAAAGATTGCGATTCATTACGGTGCAGATGCTGTTTTCATTGGAGGTCAGGAATATGGCTTACGTTCGAATGCAGATAATTTCACAATAGAAGAAATTAAACAAGGTGTCGACTTTGCTAATCAATACGGTGCTAAAGTTTATATTACGACAAATATCATTGCGCATGATGAAAATATAGAAGGCTTAGATACGTATTTAAAGCAGCTTGAATCTACTGGCGCAACTGGAATTATTGTTGCAGATCCACTTATTATTGAGACGTGTAAACGTGTGGCACCTAAACTGGAAATTCATTTATCTACGCAACAATCTTTAAGTAATTACAAAGCAGTTGAGTATTGGAAAGAAGAAGGTCTTGATCGTGTAGTGCTTGCGCGTGAAACAGGTGCGATGGAAATGCAAGAAATTAAAGACAAAGTAGATATCGAAATTGAAGCATTTATACATGGTGCGATGTGTATCGCTTACTCTGGTCGTTGTACATTAAGCAATCATATGACAGCTCGAGACTCCAATAGAGGTGGATGTTGTCAAAGTTGTCGTTGGGATTATGATTTATTAACTGTAGATAAAGAGGGCGAACTAGATATTTACTTTGAAGATGGACAATCTGTTCCATTTGCAATGAGCCCAAGAGACTTAAAGTTAATTGAATCTATTCCCAATATGATGGATTTAGGTATTGATTCACTAAAAATTGAAGGACGTATGAAATCGATTCATTATATTGCAACAGTTGTTTCAGTGTATCGTAAAGTGATTGATGCGTACGCTGAAGATCCTGAAAACTTCAAAATTAAAACTGAATGGTTGATTGAATTAGATAAATGTGCAAACCGTGACACTGCGCCAGCCTTTTTCAAAGGTACACCAGGTTACGAGGAGCAAATGTTTGGAAATGAATCTGCCAAAAAATCTCCGTTTGATTTTATCGGATTAGTACTTGCTTACGATGAAACAACAAAACTAGCTACGATTCAACAGCGTAATCATTTTAAACCTGGTCAAGAAGTCGAATTTTTTGGTCCTGAAATTGAAACATTTAAACAAGTGATTGATGTCATTTATGATGAAGAAGGTAATGAACTTGATGCCGCACGACATCCTTTACAAATTATTCAAATTAAAGTTAATCAACCTATTTATCCAAACAACATGATGCGAAAGGAAGTTTAAGCATGACCTCTACGACAATTATTGGTATTGCTGGTGGTTCGGGTTCTGGGAAAACATCAGTAACAAACGAAATTATGAAAAATTTAGATGGCCATAGCGTTGCTTTAATAGAGCAAGATTTTTATTATAAAGATCAATCACACCTGACTTTTGAAGAAAGATTAAAAACGAATTATGATCATCCTTTTGCATTTGATAATGATTTATTAATTCAAAATTTGAAAGATTTAAAAGCAGGAAAAGCTGTTGAAGTACCAACTTATGATTATACCGTTCATACTAGAAGCGATAAAAAAATTGCATTTGAACCTAAAGATGTTATTATCGTAGAAGGTATATTTGCGCTTGAAAATGAAACACTTCGTGATATGATGGATGTTAAAATATATGTCGACACCGATGCAGATTTACGTATTTTACGTCGTTTAATACGTGATACGCAAGAGCGTGATCGCACGATGGAATCTGTAGTCGAACAATATTTAAATGTGGTTCGTCCAATGCATAATCAATTCATCGAACCAACGAAGAAATTTGCGGATATCATCATTCCGGAAGGTGGAAGCAACAAAGTTGCAATCGATATCATGACAACGAAAATTCAAGCATTAGTTCAAAAACAAAATTAATCTTATAAGTTAAAGGAAGATGCAAAATGGAAAATCAAAAACAATATCCTATGACCCAAGAAGGTTTTGAAAAATTAGAACAAGAATTAGAAGAACTGAAAACCGTTAAGCGTCCAGAAGTCGTAGAAAAAATTAAAGTTGCACGTAGCTTTGGTGACTTATCTGAGAACTCAGAGTACGATGCAGCAAAAGATGAACAAGGATTTATCGAACAAGACATTCAACGTATTGAGACAATGCTTCGTCATGCTTTAATTATTGAAGATACAGGCGACAATCATGTTGTACAAATAGGTAAAACGGTTACTTTCGTAGAATTACCTGGCAACGATGAAGAAAGTTACCAAATCGTTGGATCTGCAGAAGCTGATGCATTTAACGGTAAAATTTCAAATGAATCACCGATGGCAAAATCGTTAATCGGTAAGAAATTAAATGAAGAAGTACGCGTTCCACTGCCAAATGGTGCCGAAATCAACGTTAAAATTGTAGACATTAAATAAATATTTATGAACTTGAGGTTAAATTTTTCTAAAAATGGGAATAATTTAACCTCATTTTTGTATCGTAAATGAGATAATAAACACATCTCATGGATAAGAGCTAACGAGTTGTATAAATGACGTAAGGCTCTATTTTTAATTGATATGTTTCACTACATACGCTTTTATATATTCAAACGAAGATTAAGAACTTTCAAATCAATTTATCTACCATTGTTGCATTTTATATCATTCCTATCGAAATTGTAAGTCGGCTACAATCATGATACAATGGGATTTTGAAAGGGTTTTCAGAAAGGGGGATGCCAAGGTGGAATTTAGACAAATTAGTGAGCAATCTTTTATGATTTATTTTAACGCTAAAATAAATGAAGATACTTTTAATCATGTAAATGCCATGAAAGATTATATTGAATCACTAAATCATCCATTTATAAAAGAAATATTGCCTTCTTATCGGGCGATTTTAGTATATTTTGATGGCGTTGCGATTAAATATGAATCATTGCTAGAGGAGCTTAAATTAAATCAATTTCAATTTGATAATCTAGCACAAACCCAACCTAGAAAAATTATTAATTTGCCTGTGTTATATGGTGGCAAATGGGGGCCAGATTTACAAATTGTGGCAGAGCATAATAAACTTACACCTGAAGAAGTCGTTCAACTTCATATTGAAGGTTATTACCTCGTTTATATGATTGGCTTTATGCCCGGGTTTCCGTTTTTAGGAGGCTTAAACGAACAACTACACACGCCAAGAAAATCTGAGCCACGACTCAAAATACCTGCAGGTTCAGTTGGAATTGCCAATAATCAAACGGGCTTGTATCCTTCAGATTCTCCTGGAGGATGGCAAATTATCGGTCAGACACCTATCAAAGTGTTCGATTTACAGCGTGATCCCAAGATTTTATACGAACCAGGAGATAAAATTAAATTTTATGCAATAAACGAAGAACAATTTTTGCACATTAAAAAATATACAAAAAAAGGGCTTATTGATTATAAAGAGTGGGTGATGATAGACTATGAGCATTAAAATTTTAAAGCCAGGTCTTTTTACAACGATTCAAGATTTAGGACGCTTTGGCCATCAAGCAGAAGGTTTTTCACCTGCGGGCGTGATGGATCGACCAAGTTTCGAAATTTTGAATGCTTTATTGGATACGAATAATCAACCAGCGATTGAAATTACAATGGTTGGTCCAACAATTCAATTTTTAGAACAAAATTTATTCGCAGTTACCGGAGCCCCTTTTAATATGAAATTGAATGATACCCCAGTTCCACACCAAACGGTGATTAAGGTGGAGCCAGGGGACATTTTAGAATTAGGGGCTGCTCAACATGGTGTGCGTGCTTATATTGGGTTCGCCAACCCTTTAAAAATTCCTAAAGTTGAAGGAAGCACTGCAACGCACACACGTACACTTGTTGGCGGATATAAAGGTCGTGTTTTAAAAGCAAAAGATATTTTGACAACGACTTCTGAAAATTTGAATTATAGTTTAATAGGACGTTCTACAGATTTTCAAAGTTTTAGTCCAAAAGGCAATTTACCAGTGGGCATTATGGACGGCCCACAATTAGAAGCATTTTCTAAGAGAACGATTAAAGAAATAGAAGATATAGAGTTTATTGTATCTGACAACGCTGACCGAATGGGCTACAGACTTAAAGGCGGTTCAATTCAACCGATTGAATCCGCGGATATTATTTCAGAACCAGTGGCATTAGGTAGCGTCCAAGTTCCAAAAGATGGCAATCCGATTATTTTGCTAAATGATCGACAAACGGTTGGCGGATACACAAAAATAGCTACTGTGATAGATTCTGACATCGTAGATATTATTCAAAAGCGTCCTGGCGAAATCATTAAATTTGAATGGGTTACATTTAATGAAGCTAACGAAATTCTTGATCGTAAAAGAAGAAAGTTAGAAGACGCCATTATAAAATTAAAACGCCAACCGAAGCGATACTTAAAAAACATTAGACCTACGCAATCAAAAATAAAAAGTGTATTAAAAGGAGATAGTAAGCCATGGATTTAAAACAAATAGAACAAACACTAACTTTATTAAAATCATATGGAGCAAAACATTTTAGATATAGTGACGATGATATAGAGTTGGAGCTAGACTTGGCAGTGTCATCGCAAAACGACGATTTTACACCAACGGCGTCACCATCTGTTAAAAATACATCAAACGATACAGCTTCAATGCCTCAAAAAGATGCTGAAGAACAGGACGAGAAAGTGATTCGTTCACAAATGATTGGAACGTTTTACTTACAAGATGAAAAAGAGCTCACGAAACCTGTTATTAAAGTTGGAGATAAGATTAATAAAGGGGATATTGTTGGCTACGTAGAAGCGATGAAAGTGATGAATGAAGTGACTGCGGATGAAAGTGGAGAAATCACTGAAATTTTAGTAGATCATGGTGAAAATATAGAGCACAATCAAATTATCGTTAAATTGAAATAAAGGGGGCGTTTTAATGTATCGTGTGCTAGTGGCAAACCGCGGAGAAATTGCAGTACGAATTATCCGTGCATTACGCGAAATGAATATGGAATCTGTGGCAGTATACGCTGTTGGAGATGAAGAGAGCTTACACGTTAAATTAGCAGATCATGCTGTATGCATTGGTGATGCGAATCCGTTAGATAGCTATCTTAATATAAGAAATATTTTAGCAGCAGCAGAGATTACTCAAGTCAATGCGATTCATCCCGGTTATGGCTTTTTATCTGAAAGCCCTGTGTTTGCTGAAAAAGTTGAAAATGAAGGTTTATATTTTATCGGTCCTACTAAACGAACAATGGAGTTAATGGGAGACAAAATTACTGCGCGTCAAACTGTCGATCAAGCAGGCGTTCCAGTTATACCTGGATCCCAATCTTCTGTTGAATCTGTTGAAGAAGTGAAATCCCTTGCAGCAGAGTTAGGTTATCCTATTGTCCTTAAAGCAGCAAGTGGCGGGGGCGGAAAAGGAATCCGCATTGTCAAAGAAGAAAGCCAAATCGAACGTCTTTTTAAAGAAGCTAAAAGCGAAGGTAATAAGTACTTTAATGATGATAGAGTTTACGTAGAAGCCTTCATTCCCATTGCAAAGCATGTTGAAGTACAAGTTTTAGGTGATGGGAAAGCGAACTTTATTCATTTAGGAGAACGTGATTGTTCTGTACAACGAAAAAATCAAAAATTAATCGAGGAGTCACCTTGCAGTGCTTTAACATCAGAAAAGCGTGCACAGATGTGCTCTGATGCGGTAAAAGTTGCACGCGCTGCAGAATATAGAAGCGCAGGCACAATAGAATTTTTAGTTACTGAAGATGCCTATTACTTCATCGAAATGAATGCGCGTATTCAAGTTGAACATACAGTCACTGAAATGCGTACAAATATTGATTTAGTTCGTCAACAATTATTGATTATGAAAGAAGGAGCGCTCAAATTACAACAAGACGAAATCGCATTTGGAGGTCACGTTATCGAAGCGCGTATTAATGCTGAAGACCCTGAAAAGAGCTTCCGACCGACACCGGGAACTGTACAAAGATTACACCTTCCACAAGGTTTTAACGTACGGGTGGATTCACTTTTATATAGCGGCTATACCGTGTCATCTTATTACGACTCATTAGTGGCTAAAGTGATTGTTAAAGGAGATAATCGGCCACATGCGATTGAAAAGTTGAAAGTAACGTTAGATGAGTTGGTTATCGATGGTTTTAAAACGACTGCAGACTTTTTATATGCTGTACTTTCATATCCGCCTTATTATGAGGGGGATGCTAAAGATGTAGACATTAAATTTTTAGAACGACACGACATTTTCGAGGAGGTAAAACATGACTAAAGTAGATTTGAACTGTGACCTTGGCGAAAGCTTTGGTAACTATAAAATTGGCAATGATGAACAAGTCATCCCTTTAATTACTTCAGCTAATATTGCATGCGGTTATCATGCGGGTGATCCTAACGTCATGGCTAAAACCGTTCAACGTGCTAAAGCGCATGATGTGGGGATTGGCGCACACCCCGGGTTTCCAGACTTACAAGGTTTTGGTCGAAGAAACTTAGACATGTCCTATGATGATGTTTATAATATGATTGTTTATCAAATGGGGGCACTTAAATCTTTTTGTGATATCAATGATGTTAAGTTAAATCACGTTAAACCACATGGAGCGCTTTATCAAATGGGGGCAAAGGATAAAGACTTTGCTAAAGTTATTGCTCAAGCTGTTTATGACATAGATCCAAATATCATCTTCGTTGGATTGTCACAGTCTTTTCTAATTGATGAAGCGAAACAACTTGGCTTAAGTACAGCATCAGAAGTCTTTGCGGATCGACGATATGAAGCGGATGGGCAGTTAGTGAGTCGTAAAAAAAATAATGCAGTAATTAAAGATACAGATGAAGCAATCCAACAAGTCATTGATATGGTTACAAAAGGAAAAGTTACTGCAATCAATGGTCAGGAGATTGAAATTAGTGCAGATACAATTTGTGTTCATGGAGATGGGGAACACGCACTAGAATTTGTTAAACAAATTCGTCAACAATTATCAAGCGCTAACGTAGACATTGTTAAACTAGGGGGATAACTAATGAAAAAAGATTCAAACCATATTGAAAATCCAGGAGATTTTAAGTTTACTAAAACGCATCGACGTTTACTTTTAGGCTCGGTCTTCCTAATGGCCACGTCGGCGATAGGACCTGCATTTTTAACACAAACTGCTGTGTTTACTCAACAATTTTTGGCAAGCTTCGCTTTTGCGATATTGTTATCCATTATTATTGATATTGGCGCACAAATTAATATTTGGCGTATTCTAGTCGTTACAGGGTTACGTGGCCAAGAGGTAGCCAATGAAGTGGTTAAAGGTTTAGGAACATTCATTTCCATTTTAATTGGACTTGGAGGACTTGCATTTAACATTGGTAATATTGCGGGCGCCGGGCTCGGATTGAATGCTATTTTTGGTATTGATGTTCGAATAGGAGCTGCGATTACAGCTGTTATTGCAATTTTAGTGTTCGTTTCAAAAAGTGGTCAAAAAATCATGGATGTTGTGACAATGATTTTAGGAGTTGTTATGATTGGAATTGTAGCTTTTGTGATGATAAAAACCAATCCACCGTACTTAGAAGCAGCCGGACGTATGATTGTTCCTGAAAATCCAGTGGCACTTGTATTGCCAATTATTACACTTGTTGGAGGTACAGTAGGGGGATACATTACTTTCGCTGGGGCACACCGCCTTTTAGATGCAGATATTAAAGGAAAGGATTATTTACCTTTTGTTAACCGTTCTGCAGTTGCAGGTATTTTAACGACAGGTGTTATGCGTGCTTTACTTTTCTTAGCTGTACTAGGGGTTGTCGTGACAGGTGTAACGTTAAATCCAGATAACCCACCAGCGTCAGTCTTTGAACATGCTTTAGGGCCTATAGGGAAAAATATTTTTGGTATTGTTTTATTTGCAGCAGCAATGTCATCGGTAATCGGCTCTGCATATACAAGTACGACATTTTTAAAAACATTACATCATAAAATATATAAACACGATAATTATGTTGTTATTTCGTTTATTGTTATCTCGACAATTATTTTCTTATTTCTAGGAAAACCAGTTACATTGCTAATTGTTGCAGGTGCATTTAATGGCTTAATTTTACCAATCATACTCACGACAATACTTATTGCTTCTAAAAAACGTAGTATTGTAGGTGATTACAAACATCCGACATGGATGCTTATATTCGGTATTGTGGCTGTCATCGTTACAATTTTCACTGGCATCGTCTCACTTCAAGGATTGATGGAATTACTAGGTTTTTAAACGTATTCGCATTTTTGATTCGAATATACTATGAAGCAAGTAAGATGTGCACAAATAAACTGATGATTTAATATCAGACGCTGATAAAAAATTATATAAATACTAAATAAGTTAGAAAAATAAAACAAGCGACTTGTAAAAGAGTCGCTTTTTAATATATGATTAACTTGTTCTTAAAAATTAAAATTTAGAGTTTTATAGTATCTTATTGGTGAACAGAATAAAAAGGTGCTCAATGTTATGGAGTGCTTGATTTTGAAGAGAAAATGGGATTGTTTTTAGATGCTAACTTCTAAGAAAATGTTTACTAGTAAGCATAGAGCCTAAGTTTTTATAATAAACAGTTATTTTTATCAGAACTTGTTAGCTAAATTTATAAAAATAAAGAAAGTAGGAGGCTAAAATATGCCAAAACTTATTTTATGTAGACATGGACAAAGTGTTTGGAACGCCGAAAATATATTTACAGGATGGGCTGATGTTGAATTATCCGAACAAGGTCGGAATGAAGCGACTACTTCAGGTAAAAAATTAAAAGAGCAAGAAATTAATATTGATATTGCATTCACATCGTTACTGAAACGTGCAATTAAGACAACGTTTCATTTATTGGATGAGTCTGACCAATTATACATACCAGTTATCAAATCGTGGCGTTTGAATGAACGTCATTATGGTGGTTTACAAGGATTAAATAAGGACAAAGCTCGCGAACAATTTGGTGAAGATCAAGTACATATTTGGAGACGTTCTTACGATACCGCACCGCCTCAACAAGATGAAACACAACGTGAAAGCTACTTAAAAGATCGTAAATACGAATTATTAGACAGACGTATTATGCCAGAATCTGAAAGCTTGAAAGATACTTTAGTAAGGGTTATTCCGTTTTGGAATGATCAAATTTCTCAAGAATTATTAGCTGGCAAAACAGTACTTGTTTCGGCACACGGCAACTCTTTACGTGCACTGATTAAATATTTAGAAAACATTTCAGAGGAAGATATCATCAATTATGAAATTAAAACGGGTGCACCGCTCATTTATGAATTATCAGATGATTTAAAAGTAATTGATAAATACTATTTATAAACATTCTTTAGATTTATAACGATTGGGCCAATAGCCCACGTCAAGATCAATGCAAACTCCATTTAAAGTATACATGAAACTTTGAATGGAGTTTTTTATGTTCAAAAAGTTAGTCGTCTATTATTGAGGCTAGTTTTTTAAAATATAGAAGCTACAATACATGGATGCATGGCATGATTCAAGATACTCGGGTACATTTTTTATTCTCATCTCACTTATGGGTATGATAAAATTGACAACGAATATAAAGAGACATCAAGGAGGACAATTATGATTGGAATTATAGGTGCAATGGAAGAAGAAGTCGCGATTTTAAAATCACAAATGAGTGATGTAGAGACTTTACAAACAGCACATGTTGTTTTTTATAAAGGAAAATTAAATCATACAGACGTGGTTTTAACTCAAAGTGGCATCGGAAAAGTGAATGTTGCGATTTCTACAACGATACTCATACAACAATTTCAACCGGATTGTATTATTAATACAGGTTCAGCGGGGGGCTTACAGTCAGGAATGGCTTTAGGAGATGTCATTGTGAGCACAGAGGTGGCTTATCACGATGCTGATGCACGCGCGTTTGGCTATTCAATAGGACAAATCCCTGGAATGCCTGAAACCTATAAAGCAGATCAAAACTTGATTCATCACGTTAATGACGTATTAAACACACTTGAGCAACCTGTTAGAGAGGGGCTTATCGTTTCTGGTGACAGTTTTATTGGAACTAATGAACAACGTTCTATAATACTGCAACATTTTCCAAATGCAATGGCTGCCGAAATGGAAGCAGCAGCGATTGCGCAAACATGTTATCAATTTAGTGTACCATTCATCGTTACGCGTGCCATTTCAGACCTTGCGGATGCGGATGCAGGAATGACTTTTGAGGCATTTTTAAAAGTCGCTTCTCAATCTTCAAGTCAAATGGTTACTGCGCTAGTTGCAAAATTAAATCAATAAAAATATTCAGCATTATACATTTATGCTATAATTATACGAATGAACTTAAAAATGTGGAGGATGAACATGGGGATTATTAGGCGTTTATTTTTACCAAATCAATATGTTAAATCGATTCATGAAATTGACTTTGATGCATTGAAAGAAAAAAATATTAAAGGTGTGATTACTGATCTCGACAATACATTAGTTGGATGGGATGAGGCTAACCCTACTCCTGGCGTCGAGGCTTGGTTTAAAGGGTTGAGTGAGCGTAACATTAAAGTTACAATTGTTTCGAATAATAATGAACAGCGCGTAAAATCCTTTTCGAGCTCACTTAATGTAGATTATATTTTTAAAGCGCGTAAACCTTTAGGTAAATCTTTGAATAAAGCTATACAACAAATGGATTTAAACAAAGAGGAAGTAGTGATTATTGGTGACCAAATGTTAACTGATGTGTTTGGAGGAAATCATAACGGTTTGTACACGATTATGGTCGTACCAGTTAAAAATTCAGATGGCTTTGCAACAAAGCTGAATCGCATGATTGAACGTCGTTTATTAAATTACTTCAAAAGAAAAGGTTATATTAATTGGGAGGAATAACATTTGACAGATGATTTAAAATGTATTGGTTGTGGCGCAACTTTACAATCCGAAGATAAAGATAAACCAGGCTACGTTCCTGAATCAAGTCTTTTTAAAGACGATGTAATTTGTCGTCGTTGTTTTAGATTAAAACATTATAACGAAGTTCAAGACGTCGGTATGGAAAGCGATGATTTTTTAACATTGCTTAATAAACTGTCTGACAAAAAAGGGATTGTCGTTAACTTGGTAGACGTTTTTGATCTTGAAGGTTCTTTCATCCATGCCATCAAGCGCATTGTTGGTAACAAGAAAATTATTTTAGCAGCTAACAAAATTGATTTGTTGCCGAAACAAATTAATAAACGTCGCGTAACAGAGTGGCTTAGACAGTCCGCCAAAAACTATGGTCTACACGCAGATGATGTCGTGTTGATTTCTGCGGCTAAAAATTATGGCATCGAAGACTTAATGGCATCCATTGAAAAGCATCGTCAAGGGCAAGACGTCTATATTGTCGGCACAACGAACGTCGGAAAGTCTACGCTTATCAATAAATTGATTGAACAAAGTGTAGGGGAGAAAGATGTGGTAACTACTTCACGTATACCTGGAACAACTTTGGATATGATTGATATTCCTATTGATGAAAAAAGCGATATGTATGACACGCCAGGCATTATCCAAGCACATCAAATGACACATCTTGTTACGCCGAAAGAGCTAAATACGATTATGCCTAAAAAAGAAATTAAACAACGTGTCTATCAACTCAATGAAGGTCAAACATTGTTTTTCGGAGGGCTTGCACGTATAGATTATCAATCGGGTGGAAAACGTCCGCTCATTTGTTATTTTTCTAATGAACTTCATATTCATCGAACTAAAACAGAAAATGCTGAGCGTTTGTGGCAAGAAAAACTCGGCACGCTACTAACGCCGCCATCCAATCCAAAATTATATGACTTAGAAAATTTAAAAACAGTGACCCTTTCAACGACTTCGGGTAAGCAAGATGTTATGATTTCTGGATTAGGATTCATCACAATTGATGAAGGTGCCGCATTTCGTGTTATTGTTCCAAAATCAGTCGATGTGACGTTACGACCGTCGATTATGTAAGGAGTGCACATGATGAAATTTGCAGTGATAGGTCATCCAATCAAACATTCACTTTCACCGCTAATGCATCACGCCAATTTTAAAAAATTAAATCTAGATTATCAATATGAAGCAATTAATATACCAGAATCACATTTTCAACATATTAGAGAGATTATAAGTGAACGTGAATTAGATGGTTTTAATGTTACTATTCCGCATAAAGCGCGCATCATTCCATATCTTGACGATATTTCAGATGAAGCGAAAGAAATGGGCGCAGTGAATACGGTGAAAATTAAAAACGGTAAATGGATAGGCTATAATACAGATGGTATTGGTTTTGTAAAAGGGCTTGAATCTTATTATGGTTCTTTAAAAGACGCTAAAATTTTGATACTTGGTGCTGGTGGCGCGAGTAAAGGTATCACGTATCAATTAAAGCAAAAAACAACACAACCTATTTTTGTTGCAAATAGAACGATGTCCCGCTTTGAAACGTGGACTTTTAACATTAATGCAGTGCCACTTTCTGAGGTGACAAATATCGCTGATCAATTTGATATTATTATCAATACAACACCGCTTGGTATGTATGATTCAAATGATAGCATACTCACATTTGAGCGTTTGAAAAAGCGCGCACTGGTTTGCGATATTATCTATACGCCTTTAGAAACGCCTTTCTTGGCTAATGCACGACATCACGGTTATGATACGTATAATGGCTTAGATATGTTTGTGTATCAAGGGGCAGAGAGTTTTAATATTTGGACCGCTATGGATGCAAATATCAATGCGATGAGAACATCGGTTTTAAATAAATTAAATGTTTAATAGGAGGCTATTATGACTTTAACTGGGAAACAAAAGAGATATTTACGAAGTGAAGCCCATCATATTGATCCAATTTTTCAAATAGGAAAATCAGGTATTAATGAAAATATGGTTGAACAAATTAAAGATGTTTTAGAAAAACGTGAACTGATTAAAGTCCACATTTTACAAAACAACTTTGAAGATAAATCAGAATTGGCACAACAATTAAGTGAATCAACAGAAAGTCATCTTGTACAACAGATTGGTTCTATGATCGTACTATATAAAGAATCCATCAATAATAAAACGATCGAGTTGCCTTAACTATGAAAAAGATCGTCATTTATGGAGGCCAATTCAACCCCATTCATAGCGCGCATGAAATGGTTGCGACAATGGTAAATGAGGCAATTCAACCAGATATTTTTTATTTTTTACCAAGTTATAAATCACCATTAAAACATCACGAAAACCAGATTGATGTGAAACATCGTATAGAAATGATTAAATGCGTGATTGAAAATTTAAGCTTTGGTACCATTCGCTATGATGAAGTTGAACGTAAAGGCCAAAGCTATACGTATGACACTTTAAAAATCATAAAAAAAGAACACCTTGATGATATATTGTATTTTGTCATTGGCACAGATCAATATGAACAGTTGTCGAAATGGTATAAAATTGATGAACTCAAAACGTTTGTCACTTTTATTGTTGTCAATAGGCAACCTCAACATACGATAAAAGATGCATCAATAATTCAAGTACAAATACCAGAAATGGCAATCAGTTCAACTGAAATTCGGCAGCGTCGAAAATCAGGCAAAACCATTCATATGTGGGTGCCATTAAATGTTGAACATTATATAAAAAGGGAGGATTTATATGGATAAATCTTTCGCAATTGAATTGATTGAACAAAAATTACCTAAAAAACGTTTTGAACATTCACTCCGTGTAGCAGAAACTGCTGTGAAGTTGGCAGAGCAATATGAGGGAGATGCAGAGAAAGCAGAATTAGCAGGTATACTCCATGATTTCTGTAAATATGATGATCTCGCATCGATGTATCAAAATGTAACGCAATATGAGCTTGACTCTAAACTATTGAGTTACGGTTCAGAAATCTTACACGGGCCCGTATGTGCGGCGATTATGAAACACCAATATCATTTAAATGATGAAGACGTTTTATTAGCTATTGCTCATCATACGACAGGACGTCAGCAAATGACTAAAAATGAAAAAATCGTCTTTATCGCAGATTATATCGAACCTAGGCGTACGACAAAAGGTGTGGAAGAGATACGCGATATGGTATATGGTGGTATAGGGCTTGATAAAACCATTTATGAAATTTCTAAACGTACAGTCTTGTATTTAGTTAAAAAAGACGTCAATGTTTATCAAACAACGATTGATTGTTTAAATTATTATAACTTTAACGATTCAAAATAAAAGGATGATTAAATGAACGCATATGAATTATTAACGCTTTCTGTAGAAGCGGCAGGAGATAAAAAAGCAGAGAACATTATTGCTTTAAACATGCAAGAAATCTCGGACATTGCAGATTATTTTGTTGTTTGTCATGGGAATAATGAAAGACAAGTTCAAGCGATAGCTAAAGCGGTAAAAGATGTTGCTGAAGCGCATGACGTTACAGTTAAGCGCATGGAAGGTTATCAAGAAGCTAAATGGATACTTGTTGATTTAGCAGATATTGTTGTACATGTTTTCTTAAGAGACGAACGTTTACATTATAACCTTGAAAAATTGTATCATGACGCTGAAATGTATAACTATGAAGAGGTTGTAAAAGCCTAATGTCATACCAGAATTTAAGTGCATTTTACGACGTTCTCACTGATGACCAACCTTATCATAACTGGTTATATATAGTTCAGCATTTTACGTCTGACTTAGCCGTTCATCGCATTTTAGATATCGGGTGTGGGACTGGCACTTTAACATGTCAACTTACTTCTATTACGCCTGACGTATGGGGAATGGATTTGAGTGGAGAAATGATACAACTTGCCAAACATAAAGCGCAAAATGTGACTTGGATTCAAGGAGATATGACCGACTTCAATGCAGAAACGACCTTTGATGTCATCACAATATTTTGTGACTCGTTGAATTACATTACATCTGAAGAAGATATTATGGCAACTTTCAATCATGTATATCATCACCTTAATAATAAAGGCGTTTTCATGTTTGATGTGCACACCATTCATAAAATCCAAACACAATTTTGTAATCAATTATATATGGATGATCGCGAAGACCTTACGCTAATTTGGCAAACGACACCGGGAGAGCTTCCTTTTAGTGTTTGGCATGATTTGACTTTTTTCAGTAAAAATACCTCAGGGACGTATGATAGATTAGATGAATCACAATTTCAACGTACCCTAGAAAAGGCTCAATATGAAACAATGTTAGAAATTATCGGTTTCAAAAATATTCAAACCTTTTACGATTTTGATACACAAAATCAAAACAAAGATAGTGACCGACTATTTTTTGTAGCCACTAAATAAAGTAATCACCCTCTTTTACACGTGTAATAGTGTGAAAGGGGTTTTTACATGTGTATGAGCGTATTCAAGATATATTAAAACAACCAAAAACAACAGTTTTCCTTGCAGTAGTGATGTTTTTAATGTTTATTGCGCTAATTACGTTAGGCTATAATTATTCAAAAGAAACTGCGGATGTAGCACCTCCTAAAGAAGTTAATCAACTACAATCTTTTCAACAAACGAAAAATACTTCTGAAGGTGACACACCACCAATTACAGACATTATCGTTGATGTAAAAGGTGCAGTGAAACGCCCTCAAACATACGAGATGAAGTCAAACCAACGTGTAAAAGACTTATTAGCTAAAGCAGGTATACTAGAAAATGCAGATTTATCACAAATTAACTTAGCAGAAAAATTAATAGATCAAAAAATGTTTTACATTCCTAAAAAAGGTGAAATTGCAACAGAAGGAATGGTGTCAGCTTCGAATGATCAGCACACCTCATCCGAACAGCAACCGATCAATTTAAATTTAGCTAAAGAATCTGATTTAGTGGAAGTTCCAGGTATCGGACCTTCTAAAGCACAAGCTATTATAATGTATCGTGATGAAAAGGGCGCGTTTAAGTCGGTGGAGGATTTAAAAGAGGTCAAAGGGATTGGTGAAAAAACTTTCGAAAGGTTAAAAGACTATTTTGTTGTCTAATCATTATGAATTTTAAACAGCTATCACCTGAAAGTTTTATTTTACGTTATAATGATATGGAATAGATTCAAAATGAGGTGAACTTATGGAACGCATTCAATGGGATGAATATTTTATGGCCCAATCACATTTGCTCGCATTACGCTCTACGTGCTCACGCTTATCTGTCGGAGCGACAATTATAAAAGATCATCGAATTATAGCCGGTGGATATAACGGTTCGGTGGCTGGTGAAGTACATTGTATTGACGAAGGGTGTCTCATTGAGGGAGGCCATTGTATTCGAACAATTCATGCTGAAATGAACGCGCTACTACAATGTGCAAAGCAAGGCGTCTCTACAGAGGGGGCAACAATATATGTCACGCATTTTCCTTGTCTCAATTGCACAAAATCGATGATACAAGCTGGGATTAAGACAATATATTATGCAGAAAATTATCGTAACCATCCTTACGCTATTCAACTGCTAAAACAATCTGGCGTTAAATTTGAGCGCGTTCCTTTTCATCCTGAAGACATTGCAAAATACATTTTGGACTCAAAAACTTAAATGCAGTATATACTTTGCTACTTTATTATTGGCCAACTTTTAGTACACCATTTATATACTGCATGTTTTATTTTTTGTATTTTAACATGCAGTATACTTATTAAACGCTTTTCTTTAATGATGATTATGAGTTGTGTGCTTACTTTCTCAATAGGCTTTTTTATTGAATTTCA
The DNA here is from genome assembly GCF_020883535.1 of Staphylococcus ratti. Taxonomy (NCBI): domain Bacteria; kingdom Bacillati; phylum Bacillota; class Bacilli; order Caryophanales; family Staphylococcaceae; genus Staphylococcus; species Staphylococcus ratti. The sequence goes on from NZ_CP086654.1 coordinate 1,130,534, forward strand.
TGCATTAACATCTAACAAAGACAAGCTCAATGTCAACACTGCAACAAATGACACCATGATAGTCAAAAGTATTAAATTTATTACCTTACCTATATCTGACAAACAAGGTGTAACCGCACTTGTTGAGACTATTGACAAAGAAAAGTTACAATTAAAAGTATTTCAACCTCTAGCTGCACCTATACCATCTTCTGAATTCTTCCATCTGCATACATGTACATTTAAAGGAAAGTATAAGCCCTCTAATTTTCCAGGACAATACGCATATTTCAATGTTAAATCCATCCATTTTCAAGATTGTATACCGCACCATCCAAATTGGCTCGATAATGTTCGTCTTATGAGAAATAAATATACTGAAAATATGCTATCCAGTAATATTTTAGGAAAGGATAAACTTATTGCTCTAGCTACGGGTAATATACAATACATCAATAAAGATGAATTAACGCTTATTAGACAACTAGGGATTTCTCATTTATTTGCGGTAAGTGGTACACACGTTGGTGTTTTAGTAGGCATACTTTATCAGATTTTAAAACGATTGCCAATGCCAGTTGTTTTTGCGAAATTGATTGTATTATTACTCTTGCCTTGTTATTTAATTTTTGCAGGGGAGGCGCCAAGCGCACAACGGGCAGTTCTTATGACATGTATTGCACTTATATTCTCAAAATTAATTATGGTCAAAGGTATCTCAATTTTAGCATTTGTGTATATTATATTAACTTTACACTCGCCGGAACTTCATTATCATTTAGGGTTTCAATTTTCTTTTACAATATGTTTTATATTGCTACTTATGCAAAAGCTTTATGTTCAAAAACCTCTTATAAATATTGTCGTGTTAACAAGCATCATATCATTTTACGGTACTGTTCCAATTAGTTATCATCACTTTAATGAAGTGCAATGGCAAGGTATCTTGACTAATTTATACTTTGTCCCTCTATATAGCTTAATCATTATTCCGCTTGCTTTTATTACCATTCCACTTGCTTTGTTTGCTCCTTTTTTACTGAAATCGATTACTTTTATTATTAAAGGCCTTTTCTTTTTCCAAAATCATTTGCTACATTTAAGTAAACCATTAGCCAACTTTCATTGGGTCATACCAAATTATGGCGAGATAGGCTATTGTTTATTAAGTGTAGGTTGTTTTATAAGCCTTTATTTATTAGTACAAAGGCGATATAAACAGCTTTTATGCTTCACAGTTACAGTTGTTTTGTTTTCTCTATTTTATCAACCAACTGGTAAGAACGAGATGACTTTAATCGATGTTGGACAAGGGGACGCGATCTTATTTAAAACTAGCAATCATCAAACACTTCTCATCGATACTGGAGGACAAATAGAACATCTTAAAAATAAAAGTCAGTCTACAGTTACAGAACGAAAGCTTTATCCGACATTAAAACAAAAAGGGGTCACACATATTGATTATGTCTTAATTACACATGCACATGCTGATCATATGGGGGAACTTGAACGCTTAGCACGACTCACAACAATTAGAAATATTATTATTAACTCTAACCATTTTGATCGTGATAAATTGCAAGAGGTTATAAGCGTTGCGAACGATGAAAATGCGCGTATTCACTCTGCTTTTGATTTAGGACAACTTTCATTAGGCGACTTTTATTTTCAATTTTTGAACGCAACGATTCCTGATAGTGACAACCCGAATCATCATTCTGTAATCACATTGGCATTCATTCATCAGACACATATTTTATTAATGGGAGATGCAACCATTGAAAATGAAGAAAAATTACTCAAAGCTTATCCACTCCCTAAAATTAATGTATTGAAAGTGGGGCATCATGGGAGTTTAACAAGTACTTCTGAAAACTTTATTTCGAAAATCAAACCGGAATATGCACTAATTTCAAGTGGTAAAAATAACTTATATCGGTTGCCACATCCAGAAGTTTTAACGAGATTAAAGCAGCATGACGTCAAAACGTATAATACTGCAGATAATCAAAATTTAACAATTCAGTTTAATATAAACCCTGATAAACGATTTCAACTTACGAATGCGAATTAACCTTTAAATTCTCATATAATAAAATGTATAATCATTCGACATCATGTTATAATAATTCTACTTGTTTGAAGAGAGGGAGTTTATGATGTCTAATCATATTTATGCAGTGTATGGTGACGTTCCTGAACTTGTAGAAAAGGAAACCAATCAACTCATTGATAAATACTTAAATAAAGAACCTAAAGACGATTTTAATTTCGTTAAATTTAATTTATATGAAGCGAATTTCCATCAAATTATCGAAGAGGCAATGACTTTACCTTTATTTTCGGATAAAAAAGTCGTATTGGTTCAAAATGCATATATTTTTACAGGGGAAAAAGTAGCGAAAGAACAACAACAAAATATTGACATCATTATTGAATTTTTAGAAAAGTATGCTGATGATACACTTATCATATTTCAAGTTAATGCTACAAAGTTAGATGAACGTAAAAAGGTTGTTAAAGTACTGAAAAAACAAGCGACATTAAAAAAAGTTGAACAACTATCTGAGCAAGAAATGAAACAATGGATACATGCATATTTAAATGATAACTATAAAGATATTAAACAGGATGCATTAGATCAATTTTTAACATTAACTGGAATCCACTATCAAATTATTATGCAAGAATTAAACAAGCTATTGCTCTACATAGGAGATAGACCTACGATTAATTTGGAGGACGTTAAAGCAATAGTCAATCGAAGCCTAGAGCAAAATGTGTTTTTGTTAACAGAGTACATACAAAAATCACAAAAAGCGCAAGCAATAGTGTTAATGAAAGACTTAATCCAGTTAAAAGAAGAGCCCATCAAACTATTAGCATTAATAACAAGTCATTATAGGCTGTTTTATCAAAGTTTGATATTAAGTCAAAAAGGCTATTCTGAGCAACAAATTTCCAAGACGGTAGGGGTTCACCCTTATCGTGTTAAACTTGCGCTGCGACAAGCTCGGAAATATTCTTTAGAAACATTACTAGATAAAATTAATGCATGTGCTGAAGCAGATTATCAATTAAAATCCTCATACATGGACAAAGTGTTAATTTTAGAGCTGTTTATTTTGAAATTATAAATCCATACTGTGCGCCGTTTATTTTACAACGGCGTTATTTACGAAATAGGCAACGTGTTTTTAGATATTGATTGATATTTTAGCGGTACAAAAAAACTGTCTACAAAGTGTTGTACTTTGTAGACAGTTTCATACGGGAGATAACTCCAGTATTTTTTATTTTGCTGACATTAATTTAGATTTCATTCTGTCCGCTTTATTAGAGTGGATTAAATTACTTTGCGCAGCTTTATCAATCTTTTTGATAGCGCTGTTAATTAATTCTTGTTTATTATCAGCATTTGTTTCGATAGCAGTTTTAGCGTTTTTAACCGCAGTACGCATATCATTCTTTTGAGAAATGTTTTTGCTTTCAGCTGTGTGCGTTGTTTTCACACGTTTAATAGCAGATTTGATATTTGGCATATAGAGCACCTCCTAAAAACTTATGATCAAAAGGTTTTGATTACAACAAAATTTATTCTATCAAAACTCATATCATTGTGCAATCATTATTTACAACGAATCATGCATTTTTAGCGTAATTTTGCAATTCCACGCTAAAGCTCACTAAGCATTGCAAATGTTGCAATTATAGGCTAAAAACGTTATCATATCAAAGATGTCATTCATAATAAGGAAGAACGAGAAAGTGAGAAGGATACGATGAATAATAAAGAACGTTTAGATCGACGTAAAAATATAAGGAACTTTTCAATTATTGCTCATATTGACCACGGAAAATCTACTTTAGCAGACCGTATACTAGAAAATACAAAATCTGTTGAAGCACGTGAAATGCAGTCTCAATTATTAGATTCAATGGACTTAGAGCGTGAACGTGGCATTACAATAAAACTAAATGCAGTACGTTTGAAGTATGAAGCAAATGATGGCGAAACGTATACATTTCATCTCATCGATACACCAGGACACGTCGATTTTACATATGAAGTCTCACGTTCTTTAGCTGCTTGTGAAGGTGCAATACTTGTAGTCGATGCTGCGCAAGGTATCGAAGCACAAACATTAGCCAACGTTTACCTCGCTTTAGATAACGATTTAGAGTTAATCCCTGTTATAAATAAAATCGATTTACCTGCAGCAGAGCCTGAACGTGTGAAGCAAGAAGTTGAAGATGTTATTGGACTTGATAAAGACGATGCGGTTTTAGCAAGTGCTAAATCCAATATTGGAATTGATGAAATATTAGAAAAAATTGTTGAAATGGTTCCTCCACCAGAAGGTGACCCGGAAGCGCCATTAAAAGCATTAATTTTTGATTCAGAATATGACCCTTACCGCGGTGTTATCTCATCAATTCGTGTAGTCGATGGTGTAGTTAAACCTGGTGACAAAATTAAGATGATGGCAACCGGTAAATCATTTGAAGTTACAGAAGTAGGCATCAATACGCCGAAGCAACTTCCTGTAGAAGAACTTACTGTTGGTGATGTAGGTTATATTATCGCTAGTATTAAAAACGTTGATGACTCTCGAGTTGGTGACACAATAACACATTTTGATCGTCCAGCTGATGCACCATTAAAAGGGTATAAAAAAATGAATCCAATGGTATATTGTGGTTTGTTCCCAATTGACAACAAAGATTATAATGACTTGCGTGAAGCACTCGAAAAACTTCAACTGAATGATGCTTCTTTAGAATTTGAGCCTGAATCGTCAAAAGCACTTGGTTTTGGTTATCGTACTGGTTTCTTAGGAATGTTGCATATGGAAATCATCCAAGAACGTATTGAACGTGAATTTGGTATTGAATTGATTGCAACTGCGCCATCAGTAATTTATTCAGTAGTATTGAAAAATGGCGATAAAATTCAAGTGGATAATCCCGCTCAAATGCCAGAACGTGATAAAATCGAAAAAGTTTATGAACCTTATGTACGTGCGACGATGATGGTGCCAAACGATTATGTTGGTGCAGTTATGGAATTGTGTCAACGTAAGCGTGGACAGTTTATAAATATGGATTATCTTGATGATATTCGAGTAAGTATCGTTTACGAACTTCCGTTATCAGAAGTTGTCTTTGATTTCTTTGACCAATTAAAGTCTAACACGAAAGGTTATGCCTCTTTTGATTACGAATTCATCGAAAATAAAGAAAGTAATCTTGTGAAAATGGATATTCTTTTAAATGGTGATAAAGTAGATGCTTTAAGCTTTATCGTTCATAAAGATTTCGCGTACGAACGTGGTAAAGCCCTTGTTGAAAAACTAAAAACATTGATTCCGCGTCAGCAATTTGAAGTACCAGTTCAAGCTGCTGTAGGTCATAAAATTGTCGCACGAACAAATATCAAATCAATGGGGAAAAATGTACTTTCAAAATGTTACGGCGGAGATATCAGTCGAAAACGTAAATTATTGGAAAAACAAAAAGCAGGTAAAGCAAAAATGAAGGCTGTAGGAAATGTTGAAATTCCACAAGATGCCTTTTTAGCAGTGTTAAAAATGGACGAAGAGTAAGAAGCTCACTCCCAATTGCAGGTGTCACTTTGTGATTGGGAGTTTCCGTATGTTAGGAGAGGTGAAATGTCTATTAAAAGCGCGTATATTCACATTCCTTTTTGCGTTAAAATTTGTACGTATTGTGATTTTAATAAGTATTTTATACAAAACCAACCAGTAGACGAGTACTTAGATTGTTTAATTAAAGAAATGTACTTTGACAGCCCACAAACATTAAATACGATGTTTGTAGGTGGCGGGACGCCGACAGCATTGAATATGAATCAATTAGAGAAGCTACTTAAAGCCATTCAACGACAATTTAATATTCTAGGAGAATATACTTTTGAAGCAAACCCTGATGAACTTACAGAAGAAAAAATAAAACTATTGAAAGCCTATGGTGTCAATCGTTTGTCCATGGGTGTTCAAACATTTGATGAATCATTACTGAAAATATTAGGTAGAACACACGAATCCAAGGACATTTATCGAGCAGTGGCATATGCAAAAAAGTATGATATCCCATCGATTAGCCTTGACCTCATGTATCATTTACCAACACAAACGATCGAACAATTTGATAGTAGTCTAGACGAAGCACTTTCACTCGATATTGACCATATCTCTAGTTATGGGCTCATCTTGGAACCACAGACGCAATTTTATAATTTGTATCGCAAAGGCAAACTCGTTTTACCTAGTGATACATTAGGTGCAGACATGTATCATTTATTAATGGATAAAATGAAATCCTCATCGATGCATCAATATGAAATTTCTAATTTCGCTAAAGAAGGCCATGAGTCTGAACATAATAAAGTATATTGGCGAAATGAAAGTTATTATGGTTTTGGAGCTGGAGCTAGTGGGTATCTGAACGGTTGTCGCTATACTAACGTTAAGCCTGTAAATCATTATATTAAACATATAACAAATAACCAAAAACCTGTCTTAGAAAAGACGTATCCTTCATTAGATGAAAAGATGGAAGAAGAAATGTTTCTTGGCTTAAGAATGAATCAAGGCGTTAATAAAAAAACATTTTATCAAAAGTATCATCGTCATCTTGATACATTATATCAAAATGAAATTCACCAATTGATGAAAAAAGGGTGGATTATAAATACGCCTGAATACATTGCACTAAGCGATGAAGGGCGTATTGTTGGGAATGAAGTGTTCGAAGCTTTTATCAAACTTTAAAAAATTTCTAATTTCAGACCTTTAACATTGACTTACTTTGACCAATTTGATAAATTATAATTAGCACTTAGGACAAAAGAGTGCTAATGAGGTGAAAACATGATTACACAAAGACAATTTAGTATTTTAAATGCAATTGTTGAGGATTATGTTGAACTTGGCCAACCTATTGGATCGAAAACAATTATTCAGCGTCACAACGTTAATGTAAGCCCAGCTACGATTCGAAATGATATGAAATTACTCGAATCGCAAGCACTTATTGAAAAGACACATACGTCATCAGGACGTATTCCATCTGAAGCGGGCTTTAGATTGTACGCCAATCGATTGTTAGATCAACCGATTAAAGAAAATAAGCAAAATAACATTAATATTAATGAAATGTATGCGCAACATCATTTTGATATTTCTTCTACACTCAAGAATTTTGCTAAACTTTTTTCAAATCAATCGCATTATACGACGCTTGTAGTGGGTCCTGATCATTCCAAGGTGGCAATTTTAGATATCAAATTAATGAAAGTACATGATCATCATCTTATTATCGTGTTGGTATATGAAACGGGGCATGTAAAACATTTACATTTGTCCTCACCGCATGCGATATCTCAAACCAACGTTGTTAAAATGTCAAACTTTTTATCAGAGCAATGCGAATCTGTTTTAAACCTTTCTATAAAAGAGAACTCTGAAATTATCTACGGCTTTACCAAATTTGAACTTGCTATTTTAAATCAGATTATTGATTTAATACATTATCAAATTACGAGTGAATCATCCCGTATTTATTTAGGAGGGAAACATCAACTTATAGAAGTATTAAATGAAACAAATGTTGCTGCGATTCAGCCTATTTTAAAATATATAGAATCGAACCAAATTACAGATATTCTGGATGAAATGGTAGATTCTAATATCAATATTAAAATCGGTCACGAGATCGAACGCGACATTCAAGACATTGCTATTTTAACGCGAAGGTATCAAATTGATCATGGGCTTAGCGGTTACGTCGCCGTTATCGGTCCTACAGCAATGCATTACCAAAATGTGATTCAATTGCTTAGTCGAATTTCATAAGTATTCGATTTTTTACTTTTTATTGAAATAGAGTATGGAGGTTTCAAAATGTCTGAAGAAAAGGATTTTTCTGCACAAGAAACAAATGAAGAAAAGACAAATGTTGAGTCAACAGATACTACACAAGAAGCACAATCAGACACTGGTCCAGAAACAACAGATACGTCTGTGAACGATACTAAAGAAACGGACCAAGTGGATCCTAAAGACGAAGAGATTTCGACATTAAAGACTCAAGTTGAAGCAGAACAAGAAAAGTATTTACGTCTTTACGCTGAATTTGAAAATTATAAAAGACGTATTCAAAAAGAAAATGACACGCAAAGAAAATATCAAGCACAAGGCGTTTTAAATGACGTTTTACCTGCTTTAGACAATTTTGAGCGTGCTTTACAAATAGAAGGTGATGATGAATCATTCAAATCGCTTAAAAAAGGTGTAGAAATGGTTTATAGTAGCCTTGTTAAAGCGTTAGAAGATAATGGTTTAGAAGCCATCAAAACTGAGGGAGAAGCGTTTGATCCTAACTTCCACCAAGCTGTTGTTCAAGATAATAATCCAGAATTTGAATCTGGACAAATCACTGAAGAGCTACAAAAAGGGTATAAACTTAAAGAACGCGTATTAAGACCCTCAATGGTAAAAGTAAATCAATAATTTTGACGAAACTTACCAAACTATGTAAAAATAACTATGTTTGAAAATTAGGAGGAATTAGATTATGAGTAAAGTAATTGGTATTGATTTAGGAACTACTAACTCTTGTGTATCCGTATTAGAAGGCGACGAGCCTAAGGTTATTCAAAATCCAGAAGGTGCGCGCACAACACCATCTGTTGTAGCTTTTAAAAATGGTGAAACGCAAGTTGGTGAAGTTGCAAAACGTCAAGCAATCACTAACCCTAATACGATCCAATCAATTAAACGTCATATGGGTACAGATTACAAAGAAAATATTGACGGTAAAGCATATACACCACAAGAAATCTCAGCAATGATTTTACAAAACTTAAAAAATACAGCTGAAAGTTATTTAGGTGAAAAAGTAGAAAAAGCTGTTATTACAGTTCCTGCTTACTTCAATGACAGTGAGCGTCAAGCAACTAAAGACGCTGGTAAAATTGCTGGATTAGAAGTTGAGCGTATTATCAATGAACCAACTGCTGCTGCATTAGCATATGGTTTAGATAAAACAGATAAAGATGAAAAAGTACTTGTATTTGACCTTGGTGGCGGTACATTTGACGTTTCAATTTTAGAATTAGGTGACGGTGTATTCGAAGTATTAGCTACTGCTGGTGACAACCGTTTAGGTGGCGATGACTTTGACCAAGTTATCATCGATCATTTAGTTCAAGAATTTAAGTCTGAGAATGGCGTAGATCTTTCAAAAGATAAAATGGCGTTACAACGTCTTAAAGACGCTGCAGAAAAAGCTAAAAAAGACTTATCAGGTGTATCTTCAACTCAAATTTCATTACCATTTATTTCAGCTGGTGAGGCAGGTCCATTACATTTAGAAACAACTTTATCTCGCGCTAAATTTGAAGAACTTGCTGATCACCTTATCGCTAAAACAATGGAACCAACACGCCAAGCATTAAGCGACGCTGATTTAACTAAATCAGACATTGACGAAGTGATTTTAGTAGGTGGTTCTACACGTATTCCAGCTGTACAAGAAGCAATTAAAAAAGAAATTGGCAAAGAACCAAACAAAGGTGTTAACCCTGACGAAGTAGTAGCAATGGGTGCTGCTATTCAAGGTGGAGTTATTACAGGAGACGTTAAAGATGTTGTATTACTAGACGTTACACCATTATCATTAGGTATTGAAATTATGGGTGGACGTATGAATACGTTAATTGAACGTAACACAACAATTCCAACTTCTAAAACACGCCAGTACTCAACTGCTGTAGATAACCAACCATCTGTGGACATTCATGTGCTACAAGGTGAACGTCCAATGGCAGCAGATAACAAAACGCTTGGTCGTTTCCAATTAGCTGATATTCCACCAGCACCACGTGGTAAACCAGAAATCGAAGTAACATTTGATATCGATAAAAACGGTATCGTAAACGTTACTGCTAAAGATAAAGGTACAAATAAAGAACAAAAAATTACAATCGAATCTTCTTCAGCATTATCAGATGAAGAAATTAATCGCATGGTTAAAGATGCAGAAGACAATGCAGAAGCAGATAAAAAACGTCGTGAAGAAGTAGACTTACGTAATGAAGCAGATCAACTCGTATTCCAAGTTGATAAAACATTAACTGACTTAGGAGACAAAGTCAGCGAAGAAGACAAAAAAGAAGCAGAAGCTAAAAAAGATGAATTAAAATCTGCGCTCGAAGGCAATGACATTGAAGAAGTTAAAGCTAAAAAAGAAGCGCTCGAACAAGTGATTCAACAAGTATCAATGAAAGTTTACGAGCAAGCACAACAAGAAGCGCAACAAGGCGAACAAGCGCAAACTTCTAAGCAAGATGATACAGTGGAAGATGCGGAATTCAAAGAAGTAAAAGACGACGATAATAAATAAAATTTGTGTTAAAATAAACACGCAGCAATAGTCTATCAATATATGAAGTAGAGGGGCTAGGACAGCAACGTCCCAGCCTCTTTTCATTCATAAGACGTAAAAAAGGGAGCGATAGCATTGGCAAAAAGAGACTATTACGAAGTCCTAGGCGTAAACAAAGATGCTACTAAAGATGAAATAAAAAAAGCGTATCGAAAATTATCAAAAAAATATCATCCTGACATCAATAAAGAAGAAGGCGCAGATGCTAAATTCAAGGAAATAAGTGAAGCTTATGAAGTGCTTAGTGATGAGCAAAAACGTCAACGATATGATCAGTTTGGTCATGCTGGGACGCAAGATGGATTTGGTCAAGGCTTCGGCGGACAAGATTTTTCAGGATTTGGTGGCGCTGGTTTTGAAGATATTTTCAGTTCATTCTTTGGCGGACAACGTCAACGTGACCCTAATGCACCAAGAAAAGGGGACGATTTGCAATATACGATGACCGTTACTTTCGAAGAGGCTGTGTTTGGCGTTAAAAAGGAAATATCTATTCGTAAAGACGTAACATGTCATACATGCCATGGTGATGGGGCGAAACCTGGCACTAACAAAAAAACATGCTCATATTGTAACGGGGCTGGCCATGTTTCTGTAGAGCAAAACACGATTCTCGGGCGTGTACGTACAGAAAAAGTTTGTCCACAATGTAACGGGGCTGGAGAAGAATTTGAAGAAGCTTGCCCTACTTGTCACGGCCGTGGCACAGAAACTAAAAATGTTAAACTTGAAGTTACAGTGCCTGAAGGTGTCGATAACGATCAACAAATTCGTTTAGCTGGACAAGGCGCTCCTGGTGAAAACGGAGGACCAGCTGGTGATTTATTTGTCGTTTTCCGTGTCAAACCGTCAGATAAATTCACTCGTGAAGGTGATGACATTTTATTTAAACAATCTATCACTTTTGCCCAAGCAGCACTAGGTGACGAAGTTAAAGTGCCTACTTTAAATGGATATGTAATGTTAAATATTCCTGCAGGAACACAATCTGGTAAACAATTCCGTTTAAAAGGTAAAGGGGTTAAAAATGTACATGGCTATGGACATGGTGATTTATTTGTTAATATTAAAGTGGAAACACCAACTAACTTAACCGAAAAACAACGTGAATTATTAAAAGCATTTGCTGAAGAAGGTGGCGAATCAATTTCTGAACAGCCTTCTAACTTCAAAGATAAAGCACGCCGTTTCTTCAAAGGAGATTAAATCATGAGATGGATAGAATTATCTGTAGTTGTTAATAGCGAGGCTGAGGTAAGTGTTACAGCTGTACTTCAAGATGCTGGTTCAAATGGAGTGGCCATTGAAGACGCTCGTGAAGTGTATCGAGAAAGAGAAGATCGCTTTGGTGAAATATTTGCATTAGATCCTAGCGACTATCCAGAACAGCATATGATTATAAAAGCATATTATAATGAAACTCAATTTTCATCATCACTTTTTGATGCTCTAAAAGAGGAAATCACTCAATTAGAAAATGTCGATTTAAATATACTCAACGTTACTTATCAAAATATAGCAGAATCTGATTGGGAAAATGAATGGAAAAATTATTTTCACCCATTCAAAGCCTCTGAGCGCTTTTATATCGTGCCTAGTTGGGAAACGGTAGCTCAAGATGACAAACATCTTTACATCGAGTTAGATCCTGGTATGGCATTTGGTACAGGAGATCATCCTACGACAAGTATGTGCTTAAAAGCGATCGAAAAAGTTGTAAAACCGACACACGATGTCATTGATGTAGGTACAGGTTCTGGTATTTTAAGTATAGCGGCACATTTACTTGGAGCAAAACGTATTAAGGCCATCGATCTTGATGATTTAGCTGTTCAAGTAGCTAAAGATAATTTCGACAAAAATCATTGCGCATCACAAATTGAAACAACTACAGGTAATTTGCTCAATGATGAGCATGACAAATATGACGTAGTCATTGCCAACATATTGGCTCACGTTATCACTTTAATGGTTGAGGATGCCTACACTACATTAAATGACCAAGGTTATTTTATTGCTTCTGGCATCATTGACGAAAAATGTGAAGAAATAACAGAGCAAATGATACATGCTGGTTTTAAAATCATTGAGACACAACATGATAATGGTTGGGTCTGTATTACGGGACAAAAGGTGTGAAATCGATGCAACGCTATTTTTTAAATGCTGACGCTGAGTTAAATCAGCGTTTTTTTATAACAAATTCAGATGATATTCATCATATGCGCCTCGTCATGAGAATGCGCGTAGGTGATTCAATTATTATTAATTTCAAAGATCAAAGAACTTTTGAAGCGAAAATTTTGGCATTTCAAGATGATACCATTGAAATTGAAACAGTAAAGGAACTCAATATCAATTCTGAATTACCTATTGATGTAACAATTTGTAGTGGATTGATTAAAAGTGATAAATATGAGTGGTTACTTCAAAAAGCTACCGAACTTGGCGCTACTCGTTTTATTGCAACTCAAATGGAGCGTTCAGTCGTTAAGCTAAATGCCCAGAAAGCGGATAAAAAATTAGCTCGTTGGCAAAAAATTGTTAAAGAAGCCTCAGAGCAAAGTTATCGCCAAATTGTACCTCACGTTGAATTTATATCGAATTTTAATTCTATGTATGATATGATGAATCAATATGATTATGTACTTATCGCTTATGAAGAAACAGCAAAGCAAGGGGAAAAATCACAGTTCAAAACGACGATTCAATCTTTAGATCATGGCTCAAAAATATTGTTAATTTTTGGCCCTGAAGGTGGTTTTTCACAAAACGAAATTGCTGCACTACAAGATAAAGTAATATGCGCTGGTCTGGGACCTCGTATTTTACGTGCGGAAACCGCACCACTCTATGCTTTAAGTGCAATAAGTTATGAATTAGATTTAAATTAGATAGAATGAGGTGAGTTAATGTCAACCGTTGCATTTCATACTTTAGGCTGTAAAGTGAATCATTATGAAACTGAAGCAATTTGGCAACTATTTAAAGAAGCGTCTTATAAACGTGTTGACTTTGAACAAAATGCCGACGTATTTGTGATTAATACATGTACTGTAACGAATACTGGTGACAAAAAAAGTCGCCAAGTGATTCGTCGTGCGATTCGTAACAATCCAGATGCTGTCGTTTGTGTTACAGGGTGTTATGCGCAAACATCCTCTGCAGAAATTATGGAAATCCCAGGTGTTGACATTGTCGTTGGAACACAGGACAGACACAAATTATTAACATATATTGATACGTATAAACAAGAGCGTCAACCTATCAATGGCGTAAGCAATATTATGAAAAATCGCACATATGAAGAGCTTGATGTGCCATATTTTACAGATAGAACGCGTGCTTCATTGAAAATTCAAGAAGGTTGTAATAACTTTTGCACATTTTGCATTATTCCATGGGCCCGTGGTTTAATGCGTTCTCGTGACCCTGAAAAAGTAGTTGATCAAGCAACAACACTTGTTCAATCAGGATATAAAGAAATTGTACTTACAGGCATTCACACAGGCGGTTATGGTCAAGATTTAAAAAATTATAACTTAGCACAACTTTTAAGAGATTTAGAAACAATTGATGGTTTAGAGCGTATTCGTATTTCGTCTATAGAAGCAAGTCAATTAACAGATGAAGTGATTGACGTTCTACAGCATTCTAAAAAAGTTGTACGTCATCTACATGTACCTTTACAATCGGGTTCTGATACGGTTCTTAAACGTATGCGACGTAAATATTCAATGGCGCATTTTTCAGAAAGAATTACAAAGTTGCATGAAGCTTTACCAGGCTTAGCTGTAACAAGCGATGTCATCGTTGGTTTTCCAGGTGAAACTGAAGAAGAATTCCAAGAAACTTATGACTTTATCGTGAAACATCATTTTTCAGAATTACATGTTTTTCCGTATTCTCAACGTATCGGTACGCCAGCTGCTAGAATGGACGATCAAATTGATGAAAATATCAAAAATGAACGTGTTCACCGCCTTATTGAATTAAGTGACCAACTCGCAAAAACTTATGCATCTCGATTTGAAAATGATGTATTAGAAGTCATTCCTGAAGAGAAAGGCTCTAAAGATGGTATGTTAGTCGGCTATGCTGACAATTACATGAAAGTTGAATTTGAAGGTGACGATGCACTAATAGGTCAAATCTGTAAAGTTAAGGTGACTCAAGCAGGTTACCCAGTCAACCATGGCCAATTACTTAGAGTAGTTGATCATGCGACAAATAAATCTGCAGAAGAAATACTAATTTAAACAGAAATTGTATAATTAAACATTGACCGAAATTGAGATTTAATTTATACTAATGTTTACATGGCACAAATATTGTGACATGTACCAATGAATAAAAGTTTTCTTGATATTTGGAGGGAGGGAAATACAGATGTCTAAAACAGTAGTCCGTAAAAACGAATCATTAGAAGATGCTTTACGTCGTTTTAAACGCTCAGTTTCTAAAAGCGGTACAATCCAAGAAGTTCGTAAACGCGAATTCTATGAAAAACCAAGCGTAAAACGCAAAAAGAAATCTGAAGCTGCTCGTAAACGTAAATTCAGATAATATATCATTGTGTTGAACTCCCTCAACGTTCAAATTAATGATAAATTAAAACCCCAATGCATTCTATACGAATGTGATCGGGGTTTTTTGTTTGTTCTTGATTATATACATTTTAAATTAGCTTTATCCCTACAAGTCTTACGTATTTTCATGTATACTACATAGTGAGAGTGAGGTGTATGTTTATGCAATTATCAATACATATGCTAGAGTTGCTCGGAGCTCTAGGAAACCACAATATCTTGACCCAAATTGCAGGTTGGATTACGTCCTCTTGGATTGCTTTAGTTCTAATGTGTGTACTATTCTTAGGTTTTGTTTATCAACTCTATTCAAAATCCTTTAATTGGTCGGGTATCTTGGCAATTTTAGCCTTACTTTTAATTTTTTTAGGCTTTTTAGTCGAAGGTACAATTTCCTCTATGACCATCCTTATATTCAGTATTGGCGTAATTCTTGTTATTATAGAATTATTCGTAGTAGGTGCAGTGCTAGGTATTGTAGGTATGGCCTTGATTATTTTCAGCTTAATTATGATGGGCGATAATTTACCTTTTATGTTGCTAAACGTTTGTATTGCATTAATACTTTCAATTATTGAATGGGTGATTTTAGTGAAATTCTTCAAGAAAAAAATGTCCTTATTCGAAAATGTTGTGCTAACGGACTCAACGAATAAAGAATCGGGATACTCTTCTCACAATGACCGCTCATACCTTGTTGGAGCAGTGGCTTTAACTTTGACTGATTTACGCCCCTCAGGCCTTATACTTCATGATAATGAACGTATCGATGCTGTATCAGAAAGTTCATTTATTAGTAAAAATACTGAGGTGGAAATTATCGAAGTCGAAGGTACACGTGTTGTTGTACGAGAATCAAAATAATTTTTAATTTAAAGGAGTGTTTATATGCTTACGAGTGGTTTTATTTCTTTTGTCATTATTGCAGTTCTTATTATTGTTGCATTAATGATACTATTTTCTTTTGTTCCTGTCGGTTTATGGATTTCTGCATTAGCGGCAGGCGTACATGTTGGAATTGGAACATTAGTAGGTATGCGTCTACGTCGTGTTTCACCTAGAAAAGTAATTGGTCCATTAATTAAAGCGCATAAAGCAGGTTTGAAATTAACTACAAATCAACTTGAATCACATTACTTAGCTGGCGGTAACGTTGACCGTGTTGTAGATGCTAACATCGCAGCGCAACGTGCAGACATTAACTTGCCTTTCGAACGTGGTGCAGCGATTGACCTTGCTGGACGTGACGTTTTAGAAGCTGTACAAATGTCAGTTAATCCTAAAGTGATTGAAACACCGTTTATTGCAGGTGTAGCTATGAATGGTATTGAAGTAAAAGCGAAAGCGCGAATTACAGTACGCGCGAACATCTCTCGTTTAGTTGGGGGAGCAGGTGAAGATACTATCATTGCACGTGTAGGTGAAGGTATTGTATCTACTATCGGGTCAAGTCAACATCACACAGAAGTTCTTGAAAACCCTGATAACATTTCTAAAACTGTACTAAGTAAAGGTCTAGACTCAGGTACGGCATTTGAAATCTTATCGATTGATATTGCTGATGTAGACATTAGTAAAAACATTGGTGCAGATTTACAAACAGAACAAGCTATTGCAGATAAAAACATTGCGCAAGCTAAAGCTGAAGAGCGTCGTGCAATGGCTGTAGCACAAGAGCAAGAAATGAAAGCACGTGTTCAAGAAATGCATGCCAAAGTTGTTGAAGCTGAAGCTGAAGTACCACTTGCGATGGCTGAAGCGCTTCGCTCAGGTAATATCGGCGTCAAAGATTATTACAACTTAAAAAACATTGAAGCTGATACAGGTATGAGAGAAGCAATTAATAAAAGTTCACAAAAATCACAAGAAGATAAAAGTGAACAGTAATGAGGTGAGGCTATGAGCATCGGAATGATAATTTTTGTCATTACTATTGTCATCTCGATTATTTCGGCAATTAATGATAAAAGTCATGAAAAGCGTAAACAATCGCCTCAACAACCTCCAAAATCAGATCAACCCAAATCTTTTATGGAAAAAGTTGAAAAAACCTTAAAAGATTTGGAAAAAGAATTTGATACAGAATCTAACGAAGATACTGCGTCACCTAAAGAAGAACAACCCAAACCAAAGCCACAAAAAACGGCTAAAAAGGAATCTAAACCTACAGCATCCCAATCTGAGCGTGTAAATCATTCTCAAAAAGAGCAGCAAAATATTGAAAAAGAATTGTTAACTATGCTTAAAGGGGATATTGATTCATTAAATGACTCATTAAATCGTGAACGCCAAAAGCACATAGAGCGCATAGAGCGTCGCGCTAGGGATATCATTGATGACAAATATCTTTCACCAAGAACAAAGCGTATCAAACTCAAACAGTTGTTGACTAATTCAAAGCAAGCACAAACTGATAAAGGGGATTTAACTTTCTCTGATAATGAAGTTGTTAATGGGATTATTTGGTCAGAAGTTATTGATAAACGTAAACAATTAAGTTAACTCACTTTCTTTAGTTTCAAAAGATGAGACAGAATGCTATTAAGTATCATGTTTCCAAGGAGCGAACACATTATGATGTTCGCTCCTCTTTCTGTCTTATAAATTTTATTTATTTCTTTCAAATTCATAACTCTTAGAATAAATCCGCATAAGAAAATCAATTTATTCTAGTACAAATAAGTGACTTTAACAGTTTGTGACATGATATAATAGAGTTGAACATGTTAGGTTAATTATGGAAACATTCAAACATGTTTGGTACATTAATCATACATTATTCAGTAAAGGAGTTAGTTTATGCCTGAAATGATTCAAATCGATGACATTCATCAAGCACAAGCTTTGTTTGGTAACAATGATGAATATATTTATCTTATAGAAGATGCGTTTGATGTCGTCATCCATGCAAGGGGTCAAGAAGTGGCTGTACAAGGTCAACAACTTAATGAGGTAACAAAAGCTGAGTCAGTATTAAAAAATCTCCTAAAAGTGATAGAGCAAGGCGCAACAATATCTGTTAAAGATGTCCAAGCTGCTATAAAAATGGCTAAAAATGACACAATTGAGCAACTCATTGATCTTTATGAAGAGGAGATTGCTAGAGACGCGCATGGTAAAATCATTCGCGCTAAAACGATGGGCCAAAGAATGTATATTCATGCAATCAAAAACAATGATTTAGTTTTTGGTATAGGACCAGCTGGTACGGGGAAAACTTTCTTAGCTGTTGTCGTTGCCGCTAAAGCCTTGCGCGCAGGTCAGGTAAAACGTATTGTATTAACACGTCCAGCCGTAGAAGCAGGCGAATCTTTAGGATTCTTGCCTGGTGATTTAAAGGAGAAAGTCGATCCTTACCTACGTCCGTTATACGATGGCTTGAATACCGTGTTAGGTGCTGAAGCCACTGAGCGATTAATTGAGCGTGGTGTTATAGAAATTGCACCCCTTGCTTATATGCGAGGTCGTACGTTAGAAGATGCTTTCGTTATTTTAGATGAAGCACAAAACACTACTCACGCACAAATGAAAATGTTTTTGACACGTCTAGGTTTCGGCTCAAAAATGGTAGTCACTGGCGATAAAACCCAAATCGACTTACCGAGAGGAATTAAAAGTGGTTTGATAGAAGCCGAATCCCGTTTGAAGGCGATCAAAGGCTTAAGTATTCAATATTTAGATCAAGCTGATGTTGTACGTCATCCATTAGTAGGGCGTATTATTTCACGTTATGAGGAGGAAGCTTGATGTTTACAATTGATTTTACGGATCATACTGGAGAAGTTCAAAATGAATGGTACCAACAAATTGAATCATTATTAACATTTGCGAAAGAAAGTGAACAAATTGAGGATGATGCCGAATTATCTGTTTCATTCGTAGATAAAGCAGAAATACAGGCAATAAACCGTGATTATCGCGACAAAGATAAAGTCACAGATGTTATTTCATTTGCTTTTGAAGAAGATGAAACCGTATTTGAAGGTATGGACATGCCACGCGTTTTAGGCGACATTATTATTTGTACAGATGTCGCTTTGGAACAAGCGAAACAATACAACCATTCTTTTGAACGAGAATTGGGCTTTTTGGCTTTACATGGTTTTCTACATTTATTAGGGTACGACCATATGACAGAGGCTGAAGAAAAAGAAATGTTTAAACGACAAGAAGAGATATTAAATGCATTTGGTTTGACGAGGGATATATGATTAAACGTTTTAAGCCAGCATTTAATGGAGGATTAACATTACTCCGTAAAGATGCTAATTTCTTATACCATATATGTTGTGCAGTGCTTGTCGTTTTATTAGGTTGGTATTTTAACATTTCAATGATTGAATGGTTGTTTTTATTGATTGCTATCTTTGGTGTTTTAATTACTGAAGCACTCAATACAGCAATCGAATACGCAGTAGATTTAACGACGAAAGAGTATCATATTTGGGCAAAATATGCGAAGGATGTTGCTGCATTTAGTGTTTTGCTAGCATCTATTTTTGCAGTAATCGTAGGAAGCTTGATTTTTATTCCTAAAATATTTTAAGGGCGTGATATTGAATGAGTTATACAGAGAAACATTTTAATGAGGTAAGAAAGGCACAACAAAATGCCTATGCACCCTATAGTAATTTCAAGGTAGGGGCTTATTTAGTAACAAAAGATGGACAAGCGTTCTATGGCGGAAACGTAGAAAACGCTGCATATCCTGCAGCAATCTGCGCTGAAAGATCCGCTCTAGTTTCTGCGATTGCACAAGGTTATCGACCTGGAGATTTCGAATCCATTACGGTAACTGTAGATAGTCCAGAAGTCTCTTCGCCATGCGGAACTTGTCGCCAAGTGCTAAAAGAATTATGCGACGATGAAATGCCAGTTTATATGACAAATCAAACAGGAGAAATGAAAGTTTTGACTGTAGCACAATTATTACCTCATGGATTTTCAGGAAAGGATTTAACATAATATGAGTGAATATAAGTCAGGCTTTGTAACTATTATTGGGCGACCCAATGTTGGAAAATCTACATTTGTCAACCGTGTAATCGGTCATAAAATCGCGATTATGTCTGATAAAGCGCAAACAACACGAAACAAAATTCAAGGTGTCATGACAACAGATGATGCTCAAATTGTATTTTTAGATACACCAGGCATTCATAAACCTAAACATAAATTAGGCGATTATATGATGAAAGTTGCCAAAAATACATTGTCAGAGATTGATGCTGTAATGTTTATGGTAAACGTGAATGAAGAGATTGGGCGCGGTGATGAATACATTATGGAAATGTTAAAAACAGTAAAAACACCGGTTTTTTTAGTATTAAATAAAATCGATTTAATTCATCCGGATGCTTTAATGCCTAAAATTGAAGCGTATCAAAAATACATGTCTTTCACTGAAATTATTCCGATATCAGCGCTTGAAGGTTTAAATATCGAACATTTCCTTTCTGTTTTAAAATCATACTTACCTGAAGGTCCTCAATATTATCCGGACGGCCAAATTTCTGATCATCCGGAACAATTTGTAGTAAGTGAGCTTATACGTGAAAAAATTTTAGAGACGACAAGCGAAGAAATACCACATTCCATTGGCGTGAATGTCGAACGAATGATTCAAGAATCTGAAGATCGTGTGCATATCGAGGCTACTATCTACGTAGAACGAGATTCTCAAAAGGGCATCGTTATAGGAAAAGGTGGTAAAAAATTAAAACTTATCGGGCAACGTGCTCGAATGGATATTGAGCATTTGCTCGGTTCTAAAGTATATTTAGAACTCTGGGTAAAAGTTCAAAAAGACTGGAGAAACAAATCTAAGTTCATTAAACAAATGGGCTACGTTGAAGATGAATAATTAATGTAAGGGCGGGGTGTACATGCTCCTTAAACAAAATGGCATTATCATCAAGGCTGTAGATTATGGAGAATCAGATCGTATTATAACAGTTTTAAATGAGTATGGCGCCAAAATCCCTATAATGGTCAGACGTGCTAAAAAAATTAAATCTGGCTATCAAGCTACAACGCAACCTTTTGTAAAAGCACTGTTTATTTATAATAAATTCCGCGGCATGGGAACACTAAATTCTGTCGATGTCATCAATTTAAATTACGACATAAGAATGGATATTTTTACCAATAGTTATGCGAGTTTATGTTTAGAAGTCATTGAGCGATCGATAGAGAATGAAGAAGTGGAAAAAGGGATGTATCAACTACTGAACTTTGCACTTGATCGAATCAATGAAGGGGTGTCACCACAATTGATTGCCAATATCGTCATGTTAAAGTGCCTCCCACGTTATGGTATTACACTCGAACTCGAGCGCTGTGTCATTTCTCATTCAAGCGACGCCAAAACATTTTCAGCTTATAGCTTTAAATATAATGGCGTCATCTCAAAGCAGATGCAACATCATGATGAACACGCGGTGCCACTTTCTAACAAAACACTATATATTACAAATTTGCTTCAACACTTGACCTTAACACAAATTAATACATTGCGTATCCATCAAGACATTATTGATGAAATGTCTATGTTCATCCTTATGCTCTACAAAGAGTATGTAGGTATGTTCTTTAAGAGCCAAAGACTCATTAATCAACTCAAAAGAACAGAGATTGATTTAGCATCTAACGATAAAAATGAATAACGTCATCACAAGATGAGAATGCATTGTTTGTGTCTAGTAAGTTAATACAAAAAACAAAATCCCCAGTTTACATTAGCGTAAACTGGGGATTTTGACATTTTAATATATAAATACTAACCAAATATTAAAATTTAACTTTTTCAGCTAAGAAGTCGTGGAGTTCATTGATTGACATACGTACTTGTTCCATCGTGTCACGGTCACGAACTGTTACTTGATTATCTTCTAATGAATCAAAGTCAAAAGTGATACAGTACGGTGTACCAATTTCATCTTGACGACGGTAACGTTTACCGATAGATTGTGACTCGTCAAAATCAACAACAAAATCCTCGCTTAATTGTTCATAAACTTTTAGCGCTTCTTTTGATAGCTTTTTACTTAATGGTAAAATCGCTGCTTTATATGGCGCTAAAGCAGGATGGAAATGTAAAACGGTACGGGCTTCTTTACTACCTTCAACACCTTCTTCTTCATAAGCATCACATAAGAAAGCCAAAGTGACACGGTCTGCTCCTAATGAAGGTTCGATACAATATGGAATGTATTTTTCATTTGTTTCTGGATCATGGTATTTAAAGTCATCACCTGAGTGTTCGCTATGTTGTTTTAAATCAAAGTCTGTACGGCTAGCGATACCCCAAAGCTCACCCCAACCAAACGGGAATTTGTATTCAATATCTGTTGTAGCGTTAGAGTAGTGTGATAACTCATCTTCGTCATGATCACGTAAACGTGTGTTTTCTTTATGAAGTCCTAAATCTGTTAACCATTTCGCTGCATAATCTTTCCAATAAGATTGCCACTCAATTTCAGTACCTGGCTTACAGAAAAATTCTAATTCCATTTGTTCAAATTCACGTGTACGGAAAATAAAGTTGCCTGGTGTAATTTCATTACGGAATGATTTACCAACTTGACCAATACCAAATGGTAATTTTTTACGCATCGAACGTTGCACGTTTTTATAGTTCACAAAGATACCTTGTGCAGTTTCAGGACGTAAGAAAATTTCATTTGTTGAATCTTCAGTGACCCCTTGGAAAGTTTTAAACATTAAGTTGAACTGACGGATATCTGTCCAATTTGCTGTACCACTCACCGGACAAGTAATACCTTCTTCGTCAATAATGCGTTTCATTTCATCGAAGCTTAAACCATCGGCGATAAAGTTTTCATCACCTTTTACGTTATGCATATAGTCTTCAATAATTTTGTCTGCACGGTAACGAATTTTACTGTCTTTATTATCAATCATCGGATCATTAAAGTTACCTAAATGACCAGAAGCTTCCCACGTTTTAGGGTTCATTAAAATGGCAGCATCTAATCCAACGTTATATGGGGATTGTGTAATAAACTTTTTCCACCAAGCTTTTTTAACATTGTTTTTTAATTCTACACCTAATGGGCCATAATCCCATGTGTTTGCTAAACCGCCATAAATTTCACTACCTGGAAAAACAAAGCCTCTATGCTTTGCAAGTTGAACAATTTTATCCATATTATTTTCCATCATTTAACACTCCTTAAAAAATATAAAAAGCCCCAAGCCAAAGAAAATACTTTGCCTTGGGACGAATTAATATATTAATCCGCGGTTCCACCCAAATTAGTGTGTCCACTCACTTTTATTCATCTCATTAATGTAGCCATTTAAGATGTTAAGCTTTCACTATCCTTAACTCGCTTTGCTTTAATTTTAAAGTATACTTAAGAGAATCGCAAGCAAAATCATAATTGTGTAGTTATTGATAAACCGTTATAATGATAAATGAATGTTTTTATGAAAGTCGTATTGATAACATACTGATTTGTATACTTCATCAAATCAAAACGTTGCATATGAAAATAAATATGATGCTAGTATCTCAAAGGAGGCATTTCTGCTATTTAATTAGCATAACCAATAAGGTTTTAAATAGACAGAGATCAATATAGAACTGAGTAAACGACAAGAACACATTGTAGATATCGTAAAAAATTCAGGGCCTATTACGGGTGAAAAAATTGCAGAACAACTCAATTTAACGCGCGCTACGTTACGACCTGACCTAGCGATTTTAACTATGGCGGGCTATTTGGAAGCGAGACCGCGCGTAGGGTATTTCTATTCAGGTAAATCGAGTTCTCAATTGCTTACAGAACAATTGAAACATTATATCGTTAAAGATTACCAATCACATCCAGTTATATTAAAAAGTGATGTTACAGTTTATGATGCAATTTGTGCAATTTTCATCGAGGATGTAGGCACTTTATTTATAGTTAATGAGGACAATGATTTGGTGGGAGTGTGCTCAAGAAAAGATTTATTACGTGCTTCTATGGCAGGGCAAGATATTCATAATATTCCTGTAAATATTATTATGACACGTATGCCGAATATTGTTTTATTAGAAGAAGATGATTTGCTCTTATATGCAGCGAGACAAATGATTTCAAAAGAAATAGATTCGATTCCAATCGTGAAATCTAAAGGTGCAGGTAAATATACTGTGACTGGGCGCATTTCTAAAACCACAATTACAAAACTATTCGTTTCTTTATTCGATCAATAGGGGGTCAATGACTTATGACGAAAGTGAAAATTATTATTGCCTCAGACTCTGTAGGTGAAACAGCAGAGCTCGTTGCGAAAGCCTGTATTTCTCAATTTAAAAATGTTGAAAACACTTCAGATATCATTCGATATCCTTACATTGAAACTAAACAAAACATTGACGAAATTATCCAAATGGCAAAAGAAAGTAATTCTATGATTATTTACACATTAGTACGCCCAGATATAAGAGCGTATATGGCCGAACTTATTACTGAAAATCAACTTAAGTCTGTTGATATCATGGGCCCGATTATGAATATGATGGAAGAATCATTCCAACAACAACCTATAAACGAACCTGGAATTGTTCACAAGTTAGATGAAGATTACTTTAAAAAAATTGAAGCAATGGAGTTTGCTGTTAAATATGATGATGGTAAAGATCCTAAAGGTCTTCCTAAAGCTGATATCGTACTGATTGGTGTTTCAAGAACTTCAAAAACGCCTATTTCTCAATACTTAGCACATAAGCGATATAAAGTGATGAACGTACCTATCGTCCCAGAAGTACAGCCTCCGGAAATGTTATTTGAAATCGATCCAAAGAAATGTATTGCGCTAAAAATAACGTCAGAAAAATTAAATGCGATTCGAAAAGAAAGATTAAAACAACTCGGTCTTTCTGATTCAGCACGTTATGCAACTGATACACGCATAGAAGAAGAATTAGAGTACTTCAATAAAATCGTTGATCGTATCGGCTGTCCAGTGTTAGATGTTTCAGATAAAGCAATCGAAGAAACCGCGAATAATATTATCCAGCTTATTGAGCATAACAATTTCTTTTCTAATTAAAATCTAATATAATATTAAAACTGAGTTGAATGCGCTAGTTGCTATTTATGAAACGGTTAAGGTGATAAATTTGAGAATACCACAATCAACCATTGATCAAATTAAAGATAATACAGACATATTAGATATCGTAAGTGAGTATGTCAAACTTGAAAAAAGAGGACGCAATTATATTGGTTTGTGTCCTTTTCATGATGAAAAAACGCCTTCATTTACGGTTTCTGAAGATAAACAAATATGTCACTGTTTCGGTTGTAAAAAAGGTGGGAATATTTTCCAATTTGTTCAAGAGATTGAAAATGTCTCATTTACGGAAGCGGTTAAACAGCTGGGGGAACGTATTAATATCAAGGTAGATGTTGGTCAAGGTGAACCATCACACCACATCGCATCTAATGATTTACAAATGATTCAAATGCACGAATCTTTATTGGAGTATTATCATTATATTTTAATAAAAACCGTTGAAGGAGAACAAGCGCTTCACTATTTGTATGATCGAGGTTTTACCGACAAAATGATTAATGAGCGTAAAATTGGCCTCGCCCCAAATTCTTCTCATTTCGCAACTGATTTTTTTGAGAAAAAAGGGATTGACCTGCATCTCGGTTTTGAAGCTGGAATTTTATCTAGAAACGAAGAAGATTTTACTTATTACGATCGTTTCAGAGATCGAATTATGTTTCCTCTTGCGAATGCGCAAGGGCGAATAGTAGGGTATTCTGGACGAACATATAAAAATCAAGAACCAAAATATTTGAATAGCCCTGAATCGCCTATTTTTCAAAAACGCAAACTCCTTTATAATCTAGACCGGGCAAGAAAACATGTTCGTACTCAAGATGAAACCATCATTTTAGAAGGATTTATGGATGTGATTAAAGCAGATGAGGCTGGCTTGCATAATGTGGTTGCTAGTATGGGTACTCAACTATCAGATGAACACATCCATTTTTTAAGAAAACTGTGTAATCACGTGACCTTATTATTTGATGGTGATAGTGCAGGGGCACAAGCAACATTAAAAACTGGTCAACTGCTCTTAAATCAGAACATCGATGTATTTGTCGTTCAATTGCCTAAAGATATGGACCCGGATGAATATATCGAAAAGTATGGTAAAGACAAATTTTTAGAATTTGTAAATGGAGAGAAAAAAGCGTTTGTGCTATATAAACTGCTACAAAATCAAAACCAAATAGAAAATAACGACCTTGCTTATGAGAAATTTTACAAAACTTTTATTCATGATGCTTCTAAGATTCAATCGCATATTATTAAGAAAAAAGTATTACAAGATGCATCACGTTTGTTTAAAGTTTCTTTAGATAGTCTAAATAATGAAGTAGGAAAGATTTCGCCGCAATCCTCGAAATCACATGTACACGTTAGACCATCTCAAAAACAAGAAGTGAGATTAAATAAAAATGCAGTGGCAGAACGGGCTATTTTAAAGCATTTCATCAATGATAAAGACGTTTTTTTAAATTTTCATAAAAATATTGAAGAAACCGACTTTACAAATGAGTATTTTAAACGTATATTTAGTGTTTTACGAGACTTTTATGCTGAACATGAAAAGTTCGAAATAAGTGAATGCATTAATTATATCAATCAGAACGAAATTAAAGAAGCGCTGATATATTTGATAGATTATCCGCTTAACGAAGAACCGTATGAGAACGAAATGTCTGATTATATAAATGTAATGACTGAACATCGTCATTCAGATTCACTCGAACACCTTCATGAAAAATTGCGTGAAGCTGTACGTAATAAAGATGAAGCATCTAAAAAATATTATCTAGAAATGATAGTGAATAAAAACAGAAATAGATTGAAGCGTCAAGATTAATATCGGGAGGCCTTTGTATGTCAGATAATCAGGTAAAAGTAATTAAAAAAGAGACTATCGATCCAACTTTAACGTTAGAGGATGTAAAAAAACAACTTATTGAAAAAGGGAAAAAAGAAGGTCACCTTAGCCATGAAGAAGTGGCAGATAAGCTTCAAAACTTCGACATGGATTCAGATCAAATGGATGAATTTTTTGACATGATTAATGATAATGATATCCAGCTTGTCAATGAAAAAGACAGCTCAGATACAGATGATAAGTTGAATCCTAATGATTTAAGTGCGCCTCCAGGAGTTAAAATCAACGATCCCGTACGTATGTACCTTAAAGAAATCGGTCGTGTTGATTTATTAAGCGCACAAGAAGAAATTGAACTTGCGAAACGTATTGAACAAGGGGATGAAGTTGCAAAAGCACGCTTAGCTGAAGCTAACTTACGTCTTGTTGTCAGTATTGCGAAGCGCTACGTTGGTCGTGGCATGCTTTTCCTTGACCTCATTCAAGAAGGGAATATGGGTCTGATTAAAGCGGTTGAAAAATTCGACTTTAGCAAAGGATTTAAATTTTCAACATATGCAACGTGGTGGATAAGACAAGCCATTACGCGTGCCATTGCAGACCAAGCACGTACAATTCGTATTCCAGTTCATATGGTTGAAACGATTAATAAATTAATTCGTGTTCAACGTCAATTGCTACAAGATTTAGGTCGCGATCCAGCACCAGAAGAAATCGGAGAAGAAATGGATTTACCACCTGAAAAAGTACGTGAAATTTTAAAAATTGCGCAAGAACCTGTATCACTTGAAACACCAATTGGTGAAGAAGATGATAGTCATCTCGGAGACTTTATTGAAGACCAAGAAGCTCAAAGTCCGTCAGATCATGCTGCATATGAATTATTAAAAGAACAATTAGAAGACGTCTTAGACACTTTGACAGACCGTGAGGAGAATGTTTTACGTTTACGCTTCGGTTTAGACGATGGACGTACACGTACGCTTGAAGAAGTAGGTAAAGTATTTGGTGTGACGCGTGAACGTATTCGACAAATTGAGGCAAAAGCATTACGTAAGCTTAGACATCCTAGCCGTAGTAAACGTTTAAAAGACTTTATGGACTAATTTTAAATATATTTATCTCATATTTGTGATTGAATCATAAAAAGAGCATAGCTAACTCGCTTTAATCGCTCGCATATCTTTGATTCCATACAGATAGATTCATGAAAGGGAGATTACAGTTTTATCAATGTGCGATAACATTCGATGTACTGTTTGAACTCCCTTATTTTTATATTAAAGGAGCGTCACCATGATTCAAATTAATCGTCGATTGTTAAAAGTAAGCGAATACATTAAAGGATCTAAACTTGCTGATATCGGGTCCGATCATGCCTACTTGCCTATTTATGCGATTCAAAACAATCAAATAGAAACAGCAATTGCTGGAGAAATCATAAAAGGGCCTTTTACTGCTGCTCAAAAGAGCGTCGCTATGCACGGTCTATCAAAACAAATTGACGTTCGTCTTGGAGATGGTCTAACTGTTTTAGGAGAAACAGATGAAGTAGATACCGTTACGATTTGCGGTATGGGTGGACCATTAATCGCCCGAATCTTAAAGAATGGATGGCATCATATCCCTAATCGACCACGTTTATTATTACAATCTAATATACAATCCGAACCCATCCGACGTTTTTTACAAGAAAATAAGTATAAAATCATCACAGAAGTTTTAGTTAAAGAACGTGCCCACATTTATGAAATCATTGTTGCTGAAAAAGGGGAAATGCATTTAACGGACAAAGATTTTAAATTCGGTCCTTTTTTACATACGAATGTTAATGAATTATTTATTGAAAAATGGGAACGTGAATTGGAGGCGCTAGATGAAATTAAAAAGCATTTAGATCCAGAAAAACATCAACAACGCTACCAAGAAATCACACATCAACAATTACTCATTAAAGAGGTGTTGAATCAATGAAAATAAAAGCATTACTTTCTCTATTAGATAAAAATGTACCTTTTGATTCTGCTGAGTCATGGGATAATGTAGGCCTGTTAGTCGGCAATGAAGATAGTGAAATAAGTGGTGTGCTCACTACTTTAGATTGCACATACGAAGTGGTGACTGAAGCAATTCATAAAGGGTGTAATACAATTATTGCACACCATCCTCTTATTTTTAAAGGACTTAAATCTATTACAGAAGACCATGCGTATGGCTCTATATTATATTTACTCATTCAAAATAACATTAACTTAATTGCCTTACACACAAATTTGGATGTACATCCTAAAGGTGTCAATGCAATGTTAGCGCATCGAATTGGAATACGTACGCCAGCGATTTTAAATCCAAATGAAATGAATTATTATAAGGTGCAAGTGTTTATTCCAGCTACAGCTGCAAAATCATTTAAAGATGCATTAAGTGAAGCCGGTATCGCTAAAGAAGGGAATTATGAATATGCCTTTTTCAATGCTCAAGGGACAGGACAATTCAGACCAGTAGGTAATGCCAATCCAACTATTGGTACAATTGGTGAAATTGAAAATGTAGAAGAATTAAAAATAGAGTTCATGGTTGAAGACAAACAAAAGACACTCGCTGTACAACTCATTACAGATCATCATCCATATGAGACGCCAGTGTATGATTTCATACCATTAGTAAAGGAACATAATCAAGGACTCGGAATGATTGGTCAACTCGACAAAACATATTCAGTAGAAGCGTTCACGACACATTTAAAAAACGTGTTAAATATGCCGAGTATTAGGTTTATTGGAGATACTCAGTCCGAAATAAAAACAGTAGCTATTATTGGTGGTTCAGGAATTGGTTTTGAAAAACAAGCGATGCAAAAAGGGGCAGATGTCTTTATAACAGGAGATATCAAACATCATGAAGCTTTAGATGCAAAAATTGCTGGAATGAATTTAATCGATATCAACCATTACAGTGAGTATGTGATGAAAGAAGGCCTAGTAGATTTATTAGAAGATTGGTTAAATGAAACACATTCATTTAAAGTGATACCATCAGAAACGCATACAGACCCTTATACGTATTATTAAATTTTATAAACAACACGTCAATCTTTGTAAATTGACGTGTTGTTTATTATTCCATAATTTTAACTGGTTTAGCTTGCTTAATTTTTGGTAAGATTTTTTCAACCGGTACATTAGACTGTACATCATGCGTTTCCGCATTCATTGGGTCATAATTTTTCAAGAAATTAATTACTTCTTTAACGATAGGTGTAGGGGTAGAAGCACCTGCAGTGACCGCCACAGTTTCCACACCATTTAACCATTCAAGGTTCAATTGGGACAAATCTGCTATACGATATGAGTTCGTATGTGCAATGTCTTTTGAAACTTGTGCTAATCTGTTGGAGTTGTTACTTTTGGGGTCCCCGACAACAATAAGTAAATCCGCTACTCCTGCTTGATCAGCAACTGCTTCTTGGCGCACTTGTGTCGCTTGACAAATTTCTTTATGCTGTTCGATATGCGGAAATTTTTCTTGTAAATCTTCCATTAAATGTAAAACATCCCATTGCGACATAGTGGTTTGGTTCGTCACGATAAGTGGATAGTCGTTAAGCTTTTCAGGTAACGCGTCAACGTCTGTCTTAGTTTCAACTAAATGTACAACATCTGGGGCTACCCCTACAGCACCTTCAGGTTCAGGATGCCCTTTTTTACCTATATACACGACATGATAACCTTCTGATTTCTTTTCCCTTATAAGTGTATGTGTGTTTTCCACATCTGGACACGTGGCATCTATACAAGTGAGTCCTTTTTCTTTAGCACGTCTTTTCACTTCTGGGGATACGCCATGAGCTGTAAAGATGACAGTTCCTTTATCTATTTGATTCAAAATTTCTAATCTATTTGGTCCATCTAACGTAATGATACCGTCTGATTCAAAAGCATCCGTTACATGTTTATTATGAACGATCATTCCTAAAATATAGATTGGACGTGGTAAATTCGGATCCAAAGAAGCATTGCGCGCAATCACCATCGCATCAACAACACCATAACAATAGCCTCTTGGAGTGATTTTAATAATTTCCATAATATACACGTACCCTCCTTCAAATTTATATTATAGCAACTTCAGACAGTGATTTAAACTATTCGAACGCGAAACAGCTTCCATTTTTATGATGGATCGCTATGTTTAGAGAGGAGTAGTTTTCAATCACTAGAAATTCCTATATAATATAGGGACGATAGAATAAGGAGGGCCACTCATGCCTAAACACCCATTTGGTCATTTTAATTTTGACCCAAGTTTAATTTCAGCAATAGATGAATTAAACTTTCAACAACCGACAGACGTTCAACAACGTGTCATTCCTAAATTATTAAAAAGAGTGAATTTAATAGGGCAATCTCAAACAGGGACAGGGAAATCACATTCATTTTTACTTCCAATTTTTCAATTAATCGATGCATCGATAGTAGAGCCGCAAGCCATTGTTCTTGCGCCTACTAGGGAATTAGCGACACAATTGTATCACGCTGCGTTACAACTGGCTTCACATAAAGAAGGGATAAAAGTAAGCTTATTTATTGGGGGGACAGATTTTGAAAAAGACAAACAAAAAACAACCCAACAACCGCAACTTGTTATTGGTACGCCTACACGTATCAATGATTTAGCAAAATCTGGCGCTTTACATGTACATCTTGCTAAGCAACTTATTATAGATGAAGCAGATTTAATGATTGATTTAGGCTTAATACAAGAAGTGGACCAAGTTGCTGCACGATTAGATAAAGAAGCTAAAACAGCGGTATTTAGTGCTACCATTCCTAAATCATTGCATCCATTTTTAAATAAATATTTAGAAAATCCTGAATTTGTAGAAGTTAAAACTGAACAAAAAAACAAGAAAAATATTACATTCTATTTAATACCTACAAGAGGTACAGAAAAGTTAGAAAAAACTATCGAACTGATCGATACAATCAATCCTTATTTGGGTATTATATTCTGTAATAGTCGCGACAACGCAAATACGTTAGCTGAAAACTTGAATCATAAAGGGATTCAAGTCGGAATGATTCATGGAGGCTTATCACCTCGTGAACGCAAACAGCAAATGAAGCGCATCCGAAATTTAGATTTTCAATATGTCATTGCGAGTGATTTAGCTTCTCGAGGTATTGATATCGAAGGTGTAAGTCACGTAATCAATTATGATGTACCGTTAGACATTGATTTCTTTACGCACCGTGTGGGTCGTACTGGTAGAGGTAACTATAAAGGGATTGCCATCACGCTCTATCAACCTGATGAAGAATATCTGATTCAACAAATCGAACAAAAAGGTTATCATTTTGAAAATGTAGATATTAAAAATGGTGAGTTAAAGCCTATTAAAGCACATAATACACGTCGTTTAAGACAAAAACAAGATGATCATATTACGCAACAAGTTAAAAATAAAGTTAAACGTAATAATAAGAAAAAAGTAAAACCGGGTTACAAAAAGAAATTTAAGCAAGAGGTAGAAAATTTAAAACGACAAGAAAAACGACAACATAGTAGACGTAAAAAGCGTCTTGATCGGAAAAATAAAAAATAAAGGTTGGATTTAAATGTTAATTGGTTCTCACGTTTCAATGAGCGGTAAAAAAATGTTGCAAGCATCTGCTGAAGAAGCACACCAATATGGTGCATCAACTTTTATGATATATACTGGTGCACCTCAAAATACACGCCGTAAAGCGATTGAAGATTTAAATATCGAGGCTGGACAAGCAACAATGAAAGAATATGGACTTTCAAATATTGTAGTACATGCGCCCTATATTATTAATATTGCGAATACAAACAAACCCGAAGTATTTGAATTAGGTGTTAATTTTTTACAAAATGAAATAGAACGAACAGAGGCTATAGGCGCTAAAGATATCGTACTACACCCAGGAAGTCATGTAGGTGCTGGTGCTGATGTGGGTATTAAACGTATTATTGAAGGCTTAAATGAAGTACTTACAAATCAAAATGATGTACGCATCGCACTTGAAACAATGGCAGGTAAAGGTTCTGAGATTGGACGTACGTTTGAAGAGATTGCTCAAATCATTGATGGTGTTACACATAACGAACGTTTATCCGTATGTTTAGATACTTGTCATATACACGATGCCGGCTATGATGTTGTTAATGACTTTGATGGTGTACTTAACGAATTCGACAAAATTATCGGTGTGGATCGTATTAAAGTAGTTCATGTTAATGACAGTAAAAATCCTAGAGAAGCACACAAAGACCGACATGAAAATATCGGCTTTGGTCATATTGGTTTTGACGCATTAAACTATATCGTACATCATAAGCAATTCGAAAATATTCCTAAAATTTTAGAAACTCCTTATGTAGGGGAAGACAAAAAGAATAAGAAACCCCCATACAAATATGAGATCGAAGCTTTTAAACAAAGTCAGTTCGATCCAGAAATGAAAAATAAAATACTAACGCAAGCATAATGATATAGGCACCGGACAGTACATACGCAAGCTGTTCGGTGTTTTTTTAGCTTAAAATTTCGTCATTAATTGCTTTTATTTTCGTAAACATTACTATTTACATCACTTTTATAAAGCGGTATTATATTATGTTGAGGTGAGAGGATGAACCAACCTATATTTGAACTCAAAAACATTGATTTTCATTATGAACATAAAAAAGTGTTAGAGCATATTAATATCAAAATCAATAAAGGTGAATTTTTAGCAATTGTTGGACCGAACGGAGCAGGTAAATCAACATTATTAAAACTAATATTAGGCTTACTGCCTATTCAAAGTGGAGAAATATTTATTGACGGTGCGACATATCATAAAAAATTAACAACAGATAAAATAAGTTATGTTTCTCAAAAGGCTTCCTCAGTCACAGCTGGCTTTCCAGCTACGGTTAAGGAAGTTATTTTAAGTGGATTAACTCGAAAAAAGCGCTTATTTAAATGGTTCAATAAAACCGACACTATGAAAGTGGATCATGTATTAGAACGTCTTAATATCAAAGACTTAAAATACAAAAATGTTTCAGAATTATCAGGAGGACAACAGCAACGTGTATTAATCGCACGGGCCCTTGTTTCTGATCCGTCTGTACTTATTTTAGATGAACCTACGAATGGTATCGACGCTAAACATGTCGGTGAATTTTATGAGACGTTAGAAAACTTAAAGAGAGAAGGGGTGACCATTATTCTTGTGACACATGATATTGGTGTTGTTGCAGACACAGCAACTGAAGTAGCTTGTCTCAATAAACACTTACATTTCCACGGCAGTGCACATGAATTTAAATCTTTAGATGAAGTCCAAATCTCTAAAATTTATGGTCATCCAATCAAATTCGTTGATCATCAACATGATAGGGCGTGTTGTAAATGATAGATGCAATTTTAAATTTTGAATTTATTAGATATAGCTTTATTAGCGGACTGTTAATAGGCTTAATTGCGCCACTAATCGGTACATTCATTGTGGTTAGGCGACTTTCTCTGATTGCTGATGCCTTAAGTCATGTCACTTTGAGCGGTATTTCTTTCGGCATGTTTATCATGAGTGCATCGACTGCATTTGCATTTGTAAGTCCTATTTGGACAGGGATATTATTTTCAGTTGTTGGTGCATTACTTATTGAAAAATTAAGAACGTCTTATACAAATTATCAAGAAATTGCAATCCCTATATTAATGAGTTCTGGCATAGGGTTAAGCGCTATTTTTATTTCTTTAGCTGACGGATTTAACCAAGAACTAGTTGGCCTTTTATTCGGTTCAATTAGTGCGGTATCGTATAATGATTTAATCACCATTACCATTATTGCTGTTCTTGTAGTCACTTTTATTCTTTTATTTTATAAAGAATTGTTTATTCTTTCGCTTGATGCAGAGTATAGCCAAGTCATCGGTATTCCAAAATGGATTTCATTTTTATTTATCGTTATCGTTGCATTAGTGATTTCAGCTTCAATGCGTGTCATAGGGGTATTACTTGTGAGCGCATTAATCACATTACCAGTCGCTATTGCAATGCGTTGGACAAAAGGGTTTAAACAATTTATAATCATTAGTATTTTAATAGGTGAATTTTCTGTCGTTTCTGGATTAATCACTGCCTTTTACCTTGATATATCACCAGGCGGTGTCATTGTAGTTATTTTAATCATGCTACTCAGCTTAACTTTTATAATGCAAAAAGTAACCAAAGGAAAGGGAAAAGGAGTGGATTTGAATGAAAACGCAAGAAGCCATACGCATGTTGAAAGATAATGGACATAAATATACGGATAAACGTAAAGACATTATCAATATTTTCATTCAAGAAGATAAATATATTAATGCCAAATATGTGCAACAAGTGATGAATAAAGACTATCCTGGTATTTCATTTGATACCATTTATAGAAATCTTCATCTCTTCAAAACACTCGGTATTATTGAAAGTACAGAAATGGATGGGGAAATGAAATTTCGAATTGCTTGTACTTCACATCATCATCATCATTTTATTTGTACTTCGTGCGGTGATACAAAAGTCATTAATTATTGTCCGATGACTGAAATAAAAAAAGCTTTACCTGAAGTAGACATCGCAATGCATAAACTAGAAGTGTATGGTGTATGTGAAAATTGTAAATCTTAAACACATATTATCGTATTTAAATGTGACCATATAAAAGAAGAGGCCCCTAGAAAAACGGATCGACTGAGCATCTAAAAAACGCTACCGACATGATTAATGAGCTGACCCCAAATATTGGGAATAATATAAAAACACTTTCGTTGAATTCATATTAAAATGAATCCTACGGTGGTGTTTTTTCTATGAAAAGAGTGGCTTATTCAGTAGAAACAAAATATAAAGTAGTTGAAATGAAAGTAGCTGGGTTTACGACAAAAGAAATTATGAACGCATTAAATATTAGAAATAAAACACAAGTGGATACTTGGTGGCGATGGTATCGAAATGGTGAAAGTTATAGATTCTCACAACACGTAGGTAAACAATATACTTATGGTAAAGGGCCAAAAGAACTTTCAGAAGTAGAACAATTGAAATTAGAGAATAAGAGAAAAGATGTTGAATTGGAAATTTTAAAAAAGTACAAGGCATTGGAAAGGAAGTGGTACCAACAGTAATCATAGATTTAGTGGATCAATTAAAGGATAAATATTCAATCAAACTGATACTAGAAGTATTGAACATATCTAAATCAACATTTTACCGGTGGAAAAATAAGCCCCTTAAAAAGGATACCGTAACACAAAAAATTATTGAATTATGTGAAGCTAATCACTATACCTATGGTTATCGTAAGATAACGGCATTGGTTAATCAATGTTATACATCACCAATTAATCACAAAAGAGTACAGAGAATTATGCAGAAGTATCACTTGAACTGCCGAGTTAGACCTAAAAAGACGACAAGATTAGGTAAGCCTTATTATAAAACAGATAATTTATTACAAAGACAATTTAAAGCGAGTTGTCCCATGGAAGTATTAACAACGGATATTACTTATTTACCATTTGGTCATTCTATGTTGTATTTATCTTCGATAATGGATATTTATAATGGAGAAATTGTGGCGTATAAAATAGGTGATAAACAAGACCAAAGTTTAGTTAATGATACATTAAATCAAATTCAGATACCTGAGGGTTGCATACTGCATAGTGACCAAGGCAGTGTTTATACATCCTATTCTTATTATCAATTATGTGAAGAAAAAGGCATTATCAGAAGTATGTCCCGAAAGGGAACACCTGCCGATAATGCCCCGATAGAAAGTTTCCATTCCTCGCTAAAGTCTGAAACTTTCTACCTCAATAAAAAGCTTAATAGCTCTAACCACATTATAATAGATATTGTCGAAAAGTACATTAAAAACTATAATAATAATCGAATTCAACAAAAACTAGGCTACTTATCCCCTGTAAAATACAGAGAATTAGCAGCCTAGCGCATAGTGTATTTTAAGGGTTCAGTGCCTTAATTCGTCGGTAGCGTTTTTTTATGATGATTATGATGATGTAGCAGTTTCTTCTTCTTTTTTCTTTTCCCATTCAGCAGCAAGTTTGTCAATTTCCATTTTCAATTCGTCTACCATTGATTCCTCAGGTACTTTTCGAACCGTTTTACCTTTCATAAATAACAAACCTTCACCACGTGCACCAGCAATACCTATATCAGCTTCGCGTGCTTCACCTGGTCCATTAACAGCACAACCAAGTACTGCCACTTTAAGAGGTACTTTTAATTTTTCAATATAATCTTCAACTTCATTAGCAATTGAAATTAAATCGATTTCAATACGCCCACAAGTTGGACAGGCAATAAGTGTCGCAGCATTACTTGCTAATCCAAATGCTTTTAAAAGCGATTTAGCCACTTTTACTTCTTCCACTGGATCTGCTGATAATGAAATTCGACATGTATTACCTATTCCTAGCGCCAAAATAGCTCCAAGTCCTGCAGAAGACTTCACCGTTCCATTAAATAAAGTACCACTTTCTGTAATACCTAAATGTAGCGGGTAGTTAAATGCTTTAGCTGCTTTCGTGTAGGCTTCAATAGCTAAATTAACATCACTTGCTTTCATAGATACGATGATATCGTGAAAATCTAAATCTTCAAGAATTTTAATATGATGTAATGCACTTTCT
The DNA here is from genome assembly GCF_020883535.1 of Staphylococcus ratti. Taxonomy (NCBI): domain Bacteria; kingdom Bacillati; phylum Bacillota; class Bacilli; order Caryophanales; family Staphylococcaceae; genus Staphylococcus; species Staphylococcus ratti. The sequence continues at coordinate 1,168,227 of NZ_CP086654.1, forward strand.
ACCATGCCATCAGCAGTTGGATAACCATACTTTTTCAAAATATGTTTTTCTAGTGAACCTGCATTAACACCTATTCGTATCGGAATACCTTTGGCTTTACAGGCTTCTACAACAGCCTCTACTTTCTCACGACGACCTATATTACCCGGATTAATACGGATTTTATCGGCACCATTTTCGATAGCAATTAACGCCAATTTATAATTAAAGTGAATGTCAACGACTAAAGGGATATTAATTTGTGCTTTAATATCTCTAATAGCATGTGCATCTTCTTCATTCGGACATGCGACACGTACAATCTGACAACCAGCTTCTTCTAATCTTTTGATTTCAGCCACTGTTGCTTCAACATCGTGTGTCTTTGTTGTTGTCATACTTTGAATCACAACTTCATCTGAACCACCAATAGTCAAATTGCCCACTTTTACAGGTCGCGTATTTTTACGATGTGTAATTTCAGACATGAATAGAAACTCCTTTAATTTCTAAATTTAATTGAAAACGCACGTTACATCATGTGTTTCAATGCTAAACCTTATTATACAATACCATATCTTAGATATTCAAAACAATCACATTAATTTGTTTCATAAAGTTGATGAATGTCATAAAAAAATATAAGATAAATATAGTGTTTAAAAAACACTAATCGCATTCTTAAGTTGAGCGCTTTGAGATTTGAAAATAGCATTTTAAAGTACATTCTCAAGCTCATATTTAAAGGGTTGAAAAAGTGATTAACTAAGCATATTCATTGTAGTTTAGCCATATTACTTGCTACAATATACATGAACAAAATTTAGGAGGATGATTATTTATGGCTTTTGAATTACCAAAACTACCTTATGCATACGATGCGTTAGAACCACATATTGATGCAAGAACAATGGAAATTCACCATAGCAAGCATCATAACACTTACGTAACAAAGCTAAATGATGCTGTTAAAGATACTGATTTAGAAAATCAACCAATTGAAGAAATTATCGCAAACTTAAATAGTGTGCCTGAAGATAAACAAACTGCTGTACGTAACAACGGTGGCGGTCATTTAAATCACGTATTATTCTGGCAATCACTTTCACCTAACTCTGAAGAAAAAGGTGAAGTTGTTGAAAAAATTAAAGAACAATGGGGTTCTTTAGATGCTTTCAAAAAAGAATTTGCAGATAAAGCAGCAGCGCGTTTTGGATCAGGTTGGGCTTGGCTTGTTATGAATAATGGTCAATTAGAAATCGTTACAACACCTAACCAAGATAATCCACTTACAGAAGGGAAAACGCCTCTTTTAGCTTTAGATGTTTGGGAACATGCATATTACCTAAAATATCAAAACAAACGTCCAGACTATATTAGTACATTCTGGAATGTCGTGAACTGGGAAAAAGTTAACGAATTATACAATGCAGCAAAATAAGATTGCATTAAATAAAAGGGTAGGGCTGTTGAGGTCCTATCCCTTTTTCTAATCTAAAACACTCCATGGTAATTATTTAGAAATCCAAAACATATTCTTATTAGTTGCTACACTCTTATCTAACATTAAAAACCTCATGAAATCACACATTTACATATATCTTCTTTTTTACAGACTAAGTTTCTTTCATAAATCATTCAACATAGACAGAAAACATTAGCAAAAATAATCATTTTCATTTATCATTTTTAGTAGTATGACGGAATAGAGGTAGGTTGAGTTGCTAAAACGATTAAAAGAAAAAACAAATGACGAAAAAATGCGTCAAACGATGAATCACCGTATCAATTTCATATTTATTGTTATCATTCTCGCATTTGTATTGATAGTTTTGAGATTGGGCTATTTGCAAATCGCACAAGGCGCACATTTTAATCAAATGATACGTGAAAGCGAGAATGTTACCGTTAATGAATCTGCACCGAGGGGACGAATTCTCGATAGAAACGGAAATGTCATTGTTGATAATGCTTCACAAAAAGCGATTACATACACACGTGGTAAAAATACAAGTCAAAAAGAAATAATGGCGACTGCAGAAAAACTTTCAAATATCATTAATATGAAAACGGACGCGATTACAGAACGTGATAAAAAAGATTATTGGATTCAAAAAAATCCTGAAAAAGTTAAATCGTTAATGAAAAAAGAACAATCGATGATTGAAAGTGGCGATATTTCTCAAGAACAATTTGATCAAACTTTAAGAAACAAAATTACTGAAAAAGATATCCGCCAACTTTCAAAAAAAGACTTACAAATTTTAGCAGTTTATCGTGAGATGTCACAAGGGACAACTTTGAGCCCTAGAACCATCAAAAAAGAAGGCGTCACTGATGAGGAGTACGCTTCAGTTTCACAACAACTCTCTGATATGCCGGGAATCAATACAAGTATGGACTGGGAGCGTAAATATCCTTATGGCAACACTTTAAGAGGGGTATTAGGTCAAGTTTCTACCTCCGAAGAAGGTTTACCTAAAGAGTTGACCGACGATTACTTGTCAAAAGGTTATTCTCGAAATGACCGTGTTGGTAAATCTTACATTGAACGTCAATATGAAAATGTTTTACGTGGTGAAAAGAAAGAAATTCAATATACAACAGATAAGTCTGGCGAAGTCATTGATTCAAAAGTGATTAACGAAGGCGCACGTGGCGATGATTTAGTATTAACAATAGATATTAAATTACAACAAAAAGCCGAATCTTATTTAGAAAAACAAATCTCAAAATTACGCTCAGAAGGCGCAAAAGATATGGACAGTGCTATGATGGTTGTTCAAGACCCTAAAAACGGAGATATTCTTGCTATGGTCGGTAAAAAGATTGATAAAAGCGGGGAGCTTACTGATTTTGACATAGGTAACTTTACAACACAATATGCAGTAGGTTCTTCCGTAAAAGGTGGTACTTTATTAGCTGGCTATCAAAATAATGCTATAAAAGTAGGGCAAGAGATGATAGATGAGCCCCTTCACTTCCAAGATGGCGGAACAAAACGGTCTTATTTCAATAAAAATAGCCAAGTTCGCATTAACGATAGTGAAGCACTAATGCATTCTTCAAACGTTTATATGTTCAAAACAGCATTAAAGATAGCAGGTCTTGATTATACTAATAATATGCCTCTGCCAAATGATGTAAGTGTTCCTGGCCAAAAACTTCGAAAAGGACTGAACCAAGTTGGTCTAGGAGTGAAAACAGGTGTTGACTTACCAAATGAAGTAACAGGTCAAATTGAGCCTTTAAAAGACAATCCTGGAAATTATTTAGATTTAGCTATTGGTCAATATGATACTTACTCTCCATTGCAACTTTCCCAATATGTTTCAACGATAGCAAACGATGGGGTTCGCATTCAGCCACATATAGGAAAAGAAATTCGTCATGCGACACGTGATGATGAATTAGGCCCTGTTAAAAAAACCATACAAGGTCGTGTACTAAATCATGTAAATAACTCGCAAGAAGAAATCAAACAAGTTCAAAAAGGATTCGATATGGTATTTAATAAGGAAAAAGGAACAGGATATGCAAGCTTTAGCAAAACGAAAGTACGTTCTGCTGGAAAAACCGGAACTGCAGAAGTGTTTCAAGATGGGGAACCAAGAGTTAACTCCACATATGTCGGTTATGCGCCTGCCGATGACCCTAAATTATCTTTTTCTATAGTCTATACTAATCAACCTGTCCCTGAGCCATGGTTAAACGGTGGGGATTTGGGACGCGATGTCATTAACTACTTTTTTAGTTAACTTAAATAATCATACTAAAACCTTAAAATTGGGTTAGCACAAAAGCCATTACTCTTTTTTGGAACAATCATGTGCGATACATTAACCTGACTATTTTATAGACAAACCTCCTATGCATAAAAGGGAGGTTTGTCTTTTTATATAACTTTTTAAAAGATATACAAAAAGACAGTATTATCTATAAAGTAGTGAAGTCCAAAAATTAATAGCTTGAAACAAAACTACCTTCTATATAAGCATATACTTCATCTCCATATTAACCATAACTTGTTATGGCCAAACGCAAGCCTATATGGGACTACGTTTTTTTAGTGCATTTCTCCACATTTTCTTAATATTAACACAAAATTTACACTCATTTTATTCAAGGTTAACAATTAGTTTGTATGCTATTAATGTAATCAAAAGTAGTGATTTCAATTACTAGGAGGATGTTTCAATGAAGAAATGGCAAGTACTAGGTACTACAATTGTGAGTGCATCATTATTATTAGGTGCGTGTGGCGGCGCTGGTCAACAAAGCGGAGATAAAAGCGGCGACCAAAAAAGTGAAAATTCAAATGTTGAAGGAACTGTAAAAGGGAATGGTTCATCGACAGTTGCACCTATTATTGAAAAATTAAACGAAGAATTTTCTAAAAACCATGACAAAGCAACAGTAGAAAACGTAACTTCTGGTACAGGTGATGGTTTCAAACAATTCATCGCAGGCAAAACAGACTTTTCTAATGCATCTCGTCCAATTAAAGACGAAGAAAAGCAACAGCTTGACAGTAAAAATATCAAATATACTGAATTTGAAATTGCCAAAGATGGCTTAACAGTTGCTGTTAATAAAGACAACGATTTTGTTGATGAACTTTCATTAGATGAATTAAAGAAAATTTATTCTGGCGAAGCTAAAAATTGGTCTGATGTAAATCCAAAATTCCCTAAAGAACCAATTAAAGCTTTTTCACCTGACCAATCTCACGGTACTTACGATTTCTTCAGTGAGGAAGTTATGGATAAAGCTGATATTAAAGCTGAGAAAAACCAAAATACTGACGTTATCGTAAAATCTGTACAAGATAACAAAGATGGTATTGGATTCTTCGCTTATAATTTCTACAAAGAAAACCAAGATAACTTAAAAGCAGTAAAAATTAAGGGAGAAGATGGTAAAGCTATCGAACCAGATCAAAAAACAATTCAAGATGGTTCTTATGCATTAAGTCGTCCTCTATTCATCTATGCTAACAATGAAAAACTTAAAGACAATAAAGCTTTCGCTGAATTCATGAAATTCACTTTAGAAGATCAAGGAAAAGCAGCTGAAGCTGAAGGTGTAGATTATGTAGCATTACCAGAAAAAGATTACAAAGATCAACTTTCTGAACTTGAAAAATTAACTGGTAAAAACGAAAAGTAATACACTAATGGAAAAGAATTAAAGGGAATTAAAGGGACTTGATTTTCTAAGTCCCTTTTTTAAGTAAAGGAGCAAAAATGTATGAAGTCACAGCATAATGTTCGTGAAATGATTCATAACAAAAGCAACGCCGGATCATCAAAAAGTGATAAAATTATGCCGATTATTTTAGCAGCAATCGCTACGATTTCAATACTTACTACTATTGGAATCGTCATAACATTACTTACAGAAACAATCACTTTTTTCACAAAAGTGCCCATGTCACAGTTCTTTTTAGAAACTGATTGGAATCCTTTTAGTTCGAATCCTAAATATGGTATTTGGGCTTTAATTTTGGGAACTTTAAAAATTACAGTTATCGCAACGATTTTTGCGGTTCCTGTCGGTTTAGGCGCCGCTATCTATTTAAGCGAATACGCATCTAAACGTACTAAAAAAATTATCAAACCTGTTTTAGAAGTATTAGCGGGTATTCCGACAATTGTTTATGGTTTCTTCGCATTAACATTAGTAACACCTATTCTAAGATCGATTTTTCCAGAAATCTCTAGCTTTAATGCAATCAGTCCTGGTTTAGTAGTAGGAGTTATGATTATTCCTATGATTGCAAGTATGAGTGAAGATGCGATGTCCTCAGTTCCCAATAAAATTCGAGAAGGCGCTTTAGGACTTGGTTCTACAAAAATCGAAATGATTATTAAAGTTATTATTCCTGCAGCAACATCAGGTATTATGGCTTCAATTGTACTCGCAATTTCACGTGCTATTGGTGAAACAATGATTGTATCTTTGGCAGCAGGTTCTAGTCCTTCATTTGATTTAGATCTTACCAATTCGATTCAAACAATGACTGCATATATCGTTCAAGTATCACAAGGTGATGCAACGAACGGATCAGATTTATATTACAGTATTTATGCAGTTGGTTTCACGTTATTTATATTTACACTAATAATGAATTTCATATCACAATGGATTACGAAACGTTTCAGAGAGGAGTATTAATATGAGTTTAATCGATCAATCCGCTGTTGAAAAAAAGCTCTCTGGCCGTATGACTAAAAACAAAGTATTCAAAGCTTTATTTTTCGCATGTACACTAATTGGATTAATCGTCCTTGCGATATTAATTGCAGATATTTTAAGAAAAGGACTTCCTGTAATGTCAGCTGACTTTTTCACAAACTTTTCAAGCTCATCTGCCCGTACAGCCGGGGTCAAAGGAGCTTTAATTGGAACGCTATGGCTTATGATGACTTTAATTCCAATTGCATTAGTGCTTGGTGTAGGGAGCGCCATTTATCTTGAAGAATACGCAAAAGACAATGCATTTACGAAATTCGTTAAAATCAATATTTCAAATTTAGCATCAGTACCTTCTATTGTTTATGGTTTATTAGGTGCGACAATTTTTGTGGCCTTATTAAAACTTGGCAATTCTGTCATTGCTGCTGCATTAACGTTGGCTTTATTGATTTTACCGGTCATCATTGTGGCAAGCCAAGAAGCAATTCGCGCTGTACCTAACTCTGTAAAAGAAGCTTCTTATGGACTTGGTGCAAATAAATGGCAAACGGTTAAAAACGTCGTGTTACCTGCCGCAATCCCAGGTATTATTACAGGTGTTATTTTAGCAATTTCTCGTGCAATCGGTGAAACAGCACCATTAGTTGCTATTGGTATTCCAACAATTTTATTACGTACACCTAATAGTATTTTGGATTCATTCCAAACATTACCATTACAAATCTATGACTGGGCACGCAAACCTGGTCTAGACTTCCAAGCACTTTCGTCAGCAGCAATCATCGTTTTATTAATCATCTTACTCATTTTGAATACGATTGCAGTGTTAATTAGAAATAAGTTTTCAAAAAAATATTAATTTGTCGTTAGTTGAAAAGAGGTTTTTTTATGAATAATGTTAAAGAGCTAGAAAAACATACAGCAAATGTAAATGAACAAACCGAAAGTGAGACATTTACGTCACATGACCAAACTCAGAATAAAGAGATTTTAAAAGATGAAGATAGACGCGTTGTGTATTCAACACAAAATTTAGATTTATGGTATGGAGAACAACATTCATTAAAAAACGTAAATCTTGATATTTTAGAAAAAAACGTTACAGCTATCATTGGTCCGTCAGGATCTGGGAAATCAACATATGTTAAAGCTTTAAATAGAATGGTAGAGCTTGTGCCTTCGGTAAAAACATCAGGGAAAATTCTATATCGCGATCAAAATATTTTCGATAAAAATTACCCTGTAGAAAAATTACGTACAAACGTAGGGATGGTATTCCAACAACCCAATCCATTTCCAAAATCAATTTATGACAATATCACATATGGACCACGTATCCATGGAATTAAAGACAAAAAGATTTTAGATGAGATAGTTGAAAAATCATTACGTGGTGCAGCCATTTGGGATGAATTAAAAGATCGCTTAAATCAAAATGCTTACGGCTTATCAGGTGGTCAACAGCAACGTGTCTGTATTGCGCGCTGTCTTGCGATTGAGCCAGATGTAATTTTAATGGATGAACCAACATCTGCGTTAGATCCTATTTCAACATTACGTGTTGAAGAGTTAGTACAAGACCTTAAAAAAGATTATTCTATTATTATCGTGACACATAATATGCAACAAGCAGCACGTGTTTCTGATAAAACAGCGTTTTTCCTAAATGGCTATGTTAATGAATACGATGATACAAATAAGATTTTTTCTAATCCTTCAGATAAACAAACTGAAGACTACATTTCAGGACGTTTTGGTTAATACACCTATGATTAGAAAACGCTATGAAGGCCAACTTAACGAATTGTTCAAAGATATTCGTACACTTGGCCTTCGAACTTATTCAATGATTGATCAATCCATTCGTGTTCTTACTGATAGCCAAATTACACATGCAAGAAAAATCATTAAAAGTGATAAAGAAATTAATAAATTAGAATTTGATATTAATGAGAAAATCGTTATGTTAATTACGAAACAGCAGCCTATCGCAAAAGATTTACGTTTGATGATGTCTGCTCTAAAAATTGCTTCAGAATTTGAAAGAATGGCTGACAATGCAGCCAATATTGCAAAAATTCGTACACGCGCAAAATTTACGGACAAATATTTAGTAATGCGCCTAGAAACGATGGGGCGATTAGCACTTTTAATGCTTAAAGATTTAAATGATGCAGCAAAAAGTAATGACCTTGAACTTGTAAAAGAAATCATCGATCGCGATAAAGATATCGACGATTTATACAAACAAATTGTTAATACAACGTATTTAATCGACAACGATCCGTTTGTCTCTGGACAAGCACATTTAGTTGCAAGATATTTAGAACGCATAGGAGATCATATCGTTAATATCTCTGAACATATGTACTATTTTATTACTGGCGAAAGATATGAATCTTATAATAATTAACGCTTCCCATTTAAGTATGAAGATGGTATGATAATAAAGTCGTATTTTAAGAAAGATGAGGAGGGTTAATATGCGCGTAAACGTAACTCTTGCTTGTACAGAATGTGGAGATCGTAACTACATTTCAACAAAAAATAAAAGAACGAATCCTGAACGTATCGAAATGAAAAAATTCTGTACACGTGAAAACAAACATACATTACACCGTGAAACTAAATAATTTTTTCTTGGGCTAGGGCACATTGTGTTCTAGCTGTTTTTTTAACTTGATTTTCATGACATTACTATATAGGAACGCTATAATATACATAGATTCTGGAGGAGGGATGGTAAATGAGTAAAAAGGAAATGCGTAAAACGACCTTGGCTTTAATGCGTGGTTTAAATGATAATTTAAAAGCAAAAGCAGATGATTTTTTATTTAAGCAACTTATAGAACATGATAAATTCAAAAACGCACAAACTATTGGGCTCGTATTATCAATGCCACACGAAGTACAAACTGATCAAATTATTCAATATGCACTCAATCAACAAAAATCCATTTATGTACCATCCACAAATTATGAAACGCATCAAATGCAGTTCCAAAAACTCGAAGATTTAAACCAAGTCGCACTGGATTGTAAATCTATTCGTTACGTTAATGCTAATACACCAATAACAGACCATTTAGACTTAGTCATTGTCCCTGGTGTTGTATTTAATCATGCCGGCTATCGAATAGGTTATGGTGGAGGCTATTTTGATGAATTTCTCTCGAAGCATCAACCTTCTACAATCAGTTTAGTCTATGATATACAATTATCTGATCAAATTCCTGTTGAACCACATGACTATCCAGTCCAAGAATTAATCATAGCTAAAACTCAGAAAGACGGAGGCAATATATGATTGAAGAAAAATTTCAATGGAAATCCGCCTATTTATGGATTAAATACTTAAATTATAAGTGTGCCCATTACGATAGAGAAAAAAATGAAATTTGGTTAGCGCATTCTAAACGTCGTCACATTGCCATTTTTAAATCTGGCGAATTTACATCTCAAGAATTAACATTTACTTATGACAGACTAAAAGAACATAAAGAGGATATTAATTCATTTTTATCTTTTGATGTTCGGAAATATGATGTTTATGTTATGAACGCGAAACCTATAGAATTGAACCAATTCAATGAGCATTATCCTATCAAAATTCAATTTCATGCCATTGACTCAAGAAAGGATTTATACCAACATATAAAACATCCACTTTTAAAAAGAGCGTTAACATCAGCCGATTCACAGTCTCTTAACTATTTTAAGCAACGTACACTTAATCAAAATCCAGTAGAGCATGCGATGTATCAATTTGCTCCTATAACTTATGGTTTAATAGCTTTAAATGTATGTATATGGTTAGCTATACTGTTGTTCACAGCGCATCGAACAGATTTAGAAATTATTAATTTAGGCGCACTTTCTCACTTCAATTTTGTCCATGGGGAAATTTATAGATTAATTACCTCTATGTTTTTACACTTGAATTTTGAGCATTTACTTTTTAATATGTTGTCCTTGTTCATTTTTGGAAAACTCGTAGAATCTATAATTGGACATTGGCAAATGTTAGTCGTCTATATTTTTGCCGGCATAATGGGAAACTTATTCTCATTGGCTTTCATTAATACACAGATTTCTTTAGGTGCAAGTGGTGCCATCTTTGGTCTCTTGGGTGCGCTTATTGCAATTATGCTCATCAGTAAGCAATTCACGCAAAAAATGATGTTACAAGTTATCGTCGCAGCTATTATTATGGCTGTCATCTCACTTTTCATGAAAAATGTAAACGTCATTGCCCATCTGTCAGGTTTATTTGCTGGGGGCCTAGCTATTTACATAGGCTACTTTTTTCAAACATATAAAAAAGGATTCAAAATATTGTTAAGTATACTGGCTATATTAGTTATCGGATTATTAGTGCGTATTTTTTTAATTGAAGATGTAAATATTTACAATAAAATCATTCAAAGTGAAATGAATCATGATAATTTGACTGAAGCAAAACATATGATTGGTGAAACTATGAAAAAAGGTTACGCAGATGATGAAACCTATTATTTATCTGGTTTTGTTATTGCCGCAAAAAATTCAAAAGCAGAAGCAATGGCTGAATGGGAGAGAGGATTACGCTCCTTTCCAAATTCTGTACCACTCAACTATCAAATGGCAATTGCAAATCGAGCTTTAGGTGATAACAAAAGTGCCAAAAAATTTGTAAAAAAAGCTTTAGAAGCTGATTCAAGCATTCAAAATGTTTTAAACTTAAAAAAAGAACTGGATGATTGACATGCAAACAAATCTCAAAACATTTTATGATGTATTACAATTATTAAAACAATTCGGATTCATTATTTACTTTGATGATGAAGGTGATATGCTAGAAATGGTAGAGCAAGAGATTAGAACGCTTTATAAACATGGACTTATCAATAACGAAACGTTCATGCAATCAAAATTGTTAATTAATCAAAGAAGGATGAATCGTGGATGAAAAAAGATTTAATTTTAGCAGTAGATGTAGGTGGCACAACATGTAAACTTGGCATTTTTAGTGACCAATTAGTCCGTCTTACAAAATGGTCACTTGAAACAGATATATCAGACCCTACTGGACGTGTACTGCTTAAACAAATATATGATGCTTTCGTTAAAAAATGTGATTCTCTTAATTATGATATGAATCGTGTCATTGGAATGGGGATTGGTATTCCCGGGCCAGTTGAATTTGAAACTGGTATAATACATGGTGCAGTAAATTTGAACTGGCCCAATAAGGTAAATGTACACGCCATCATGTCAGAATTTGTGAATTTTCCAGTTTTTGTTGATAATGATGCTAATATTGCAGCACTTGGAGAAAAACATAACGGCGCTGGTAAACAAGCCAATGATGTTGTTGCAATTACACTTGGCACTGGCCTAGGGGGCGGTATTATTTCAAATGGAGAAATAGTCCATGGACACAATGGTGCTGGCGCAGAATTAGGACATATTCGTGTTGACCACGACCAAAGATTCCGTTGCAACTGTGGAAAATCTGGATGCATTGAAACAGTGGCTTCAGCGACAGGTGTGGTTAATTTAGTTAATTTTTATTATCCTAAGTTAACTTTTAAATCTTCCATTCTATCTTTAATTAAAGAAAACAAAGTCACTGCAAAAGCAGTATTTGATGCAGCCAAAGAAGGCGATCAGTTCTGTATTTTTATTACTGAACGTGTCGCGCAACACATTGCCTATTTAGCGAGCATTATCAGTGTAACTACAAATCCGAAATATATTATTTTGGGTGGAGGGATGTCTGAAGCTGGAGACATCTTAATTGAAAATATTAAAACAGAATATCGCCATCTCACTTTTACGCCAGCACAAGAAAACACTGAAATTGTACGTGCTGAATTAGGTAATGATGCAGGTATTACTGGCGCAGCTGGATTAATTAAAACTTATGTAATTCAAAAGGAGCGTATTTAAATGGCTATTGTTGATGTCGTTGTCATTCCAGTAGGAACAAATGGTCCTAGTGTAAGTCAATATATCGCAGAAATTCAAGTAGAACTGGAAAAATTCAAACAACAAGGCTTAATTGAGTATCAACTCACACCAATGAACACCCTAATAGAAGGTGAACTTTCAGATTTACTGACTGTTGTTAAAACGATACACGAACTTCCTTTTAATAAAGGACTAGATCGCGTTTGTACGAATATTCGTATCGATGATCGTCGTGATAAAAAACGTAAAATGAACGAAAAAATTACATCGGTTCAAAAACATTTATCTTAAAAAGGGGCTATTTGTATGGAAATCTCTCATTTAGCATTAGGTTTTGTCAGTACGAATACGTATTTCATTTCTAATGACGAGGCTTTACTTCTCATTGACCCGGCTGGAGAGTCGCATAAAATATTAAATAAGATTAGCGATATAAATAAACCGGTTAAAGCAATCTTATTAACGCATGCTCATTTTGATCATTTTGCGGCATTAGATGATGTATTAAAAGTGCACAATGTTCCTGTATATATGCATAAAAATGAAAACGATTTTCTCAAAGAACCTGAAAAAAACGGTTCTTTAAAATTTAAAGAACTTGGTCTTCCTATCATTACAAGTGATGCATCTCCACAGTTTATTGATGAAGGTAAAATTTCGTTACATGGCTTTGATATCGATGTACTATTTACACCAGGCCATTCACCAGGAAGCTTATCTTACGTATTTGATGATTTTGCGATAGTTGGTGATACACTATTCAATAACGGTATCGGACGTACCGACTTGTATGAAGGCGACTATGAAACGTTAGTAGATTCAATTAAAGATAAACTTTTTGAATTAAACGACACTATGCCAATTTATCCTGGACATGGGCCAAGTACAACAATTGAAAATGAATATTTAAATCCGTTTCTCAATGGTTAAAAAGAATAAAGTAATCACGTCACCTCTTACGAGTATATAAGTAAGAGGTGATTTTTTATGCAATTACTGTTAGATCATGTAATACAATATGCAATTAATCATGAAGCTTCAGATATCCACTTCATCCCCAATCAATCTCAAGTAGACGTAAAGCTAAGAGTGAAAGATACATTAAAATACTTTGACACACTCAATCTAGATACGTATCAAAAAATCTTAACACTTTTAAAATTCAAAGCAGGATTAGATGTTTCTTCTAGGCATAAAGCGCAAAGCGGAAGATACATTTATGAATTTGAAAATTTATTTTATTTAAGGATTTCAACTTTACCTTTAAATTTAGGAACTGAAAGTTGCGTTATTAGAATAACCCCTCAATTATTTCAAACAGATAAAATACAAACATCAAACGATATCCGAAATATTATGGAGAAAAAACAAGGTTTAATATTATTTAGCGGTCCTACAGGAGCTGGAAAAAGCACACTAATGTATCAGATGGTCGTTTATGCCAAAGAAAAACTGAACCTAAACATTATTACGATTGAAGATCCGGTAGAACAGCTCGTAAATGGTGTCACCCAAATTTCAGTAAACGAAAAAGCAGACATTACCTATGGTTCTTCTTTAAAAGCAATATTACGCTGTGATCCAGATGTTATCTTAATCGGAGAAATCAGAGACGGATTGATTGCCAAAGATGTGATACAAGCCAGTTTAAGTGGGCATCTTGTATTGTCTACAATACACGCAAATGATTGTCAAGGCGTGCTCTTACGTCTCATAGAAATGGGCATTACTCAGCAAGACTTAACTCAAGCTTTAAATTTAATTGTCAATCAGCGTTTAATTACAACAAATACAGATGAGCGTCGTTTAGTTTATGAAACGATGACTAAAGATGATATTGGCTATTTTTTAAACCATGACTTTGCCTTGCCTAAAACTTTTAAAAGTTTAAATGATAAACTTTATGAATTGCAAAAAGAAGGGGAGATTGATGAACATACGCTACGAAAATATCAAAAATAAATATATAATATACCAAGTTAAAAAACACCATCTTATTATTATGATACGCCTACATGCGCTACTTTCTCATGGTTTCACACTAATAGAAGCGCTAGCATTTTTATTTGAACAATTAAATATCAAAGATAAAAATTATAAAGCACGTTTTTATAACTTACTTAATCAAGGTAGTACTTGCTTTGAACTTTTTAAATATTTAGTGTTTCCAAACACTGTATTAATGCAAATTTACTTTGCAGAACAATACGGTGCATTGCCAAACACATTAAAAAAGTGCCATGCGTATTATAGTCAAAATGTAAAATTGACAACTCAATTTTACAAAAGCATACAATATCCTATTATATTACTGATTATTTTTTTATTTTTAATAATGATTTTAAACCACACTGTCATGCCAGAATTTCGTAGTATGTACAGTACAATGGACTTAGAAGAAAGCACTTTGCAAAATATTTTAAGTGTTTTTATCGCTTATTTCCCTATACTATTCATACTCATGCTTGCTTTAACAATACTTTCATTTTATATTTTCAAATTTTGGTTACAAAAGCAAACGATGCCTCGTCAAATACTATTTCTGTCCAATATACCAATCTTCAGTAAGTACTATCGTCTTTTTACAACCTATCAAATCGCAAATCAATTTGCCTTATTTTTTAAAAATGGTATTTCACTTAATGATATTGTCCATATTTATACACATCAAGAGGAAAGTCGATTCCTACAATATCTGGGTGTAACTTTGCGCAACTCTTTACACAAAGGTATGAATTTTGCTGAAATCATGCGCCAATTTCAATGTTTTGAGCGCCACTTTATAGCTTATATCGAGCAGGGAGAAAAGAGAGATAAACTTGATATAGAACTCATCATATATGCTGAATTTCTACTAGATCACATTGAACAGTTCATAAAAAAACACATTAGTTATATACAACCAATCATGTTTGCTTTAATAGGATTGCTTATACTCTCTGTCTATTTGGTAATGATGCTTCCGATTTTCGAGATGATGCAAACCATTCAAAACTAGGGGGAACAACAATTGAAAAACATTCTAAACTTATTTAAAAACAATAAAGGCTTCACATTAATAGAAATGTTACTCGTATTATTGATTATTAGTGTATTATTAATACTCATTATTCCAAATATAGCTAAGCAGTCGGATCATATTCAAAAAACAGGCTGTTCAGCACAATTAAAATTAGTTGATAGTCAAGTTGAAGCATATACACTCAAATTCAATCGTAAACCAACAACGATTGATGACTTAGTTCAAGAGGGTTATATCAAAGAACATCAAAAGAAGTGTAAAAGTGGAGAGACCATTACTTTACGTGGTGGCGAAGCTGTTGTCTCATAAAAGTGGATTCACACTAGTAGAATTATTACTCGTTTTAACTATCGTTGCTTTAACTATTTTTTTGACTGTTTCATATCACAAACGACTGATACAACCTATGGACTTAGAAACACAAACTACTTTATTAACAAGTAAAATAGATTATTATCAATCTTTAGCTATAAAAAAAAAAACCTGTATTATTAGTGTTTAGGCCTTTTCACAATGATATTAAAATAGTGATTGGCAATCAAAAACCATTTTTCGACTCCTTAAAACCACTTGTTTTGCTTAACGCCTCTAATTTAGACTATTTACATTTTAATGCTGACGGAAACATCACAAAATTTGGGACACTTTATTTTTCATATCATGATCAAAAGTTTGCACTTATTTTTCATATTGAACAAGGGAGGTACCGAATATCTTTAGAAAATTAAAATCAGGTTATATTTATTTGGAATCTTTATTTAGCATGATGATACTCTCTCTACTCTGTTTTTTACTTGTTCCAATGATACACCAACTTGAAGTAACTTATAATGACACGACTCAAAAATTAATGCTGAAGCGAACTTTTTACAATATTATAAAAAGCAACATCCCAACAGAAAGGCAAACAATTTCAAAATATGAAATTTCAAATCATAAAGATCAAATATGTATTCAAGATATACAGAGTGATCAAAAATATTGTCATTCAAAATAATGGTTTTACCCTTATTGAATCTTTAATTGGATTGATGATACAAACGATAATCATTTCTCTAATACCTATTTTAATTATCGTAGCATTACAATTTAAAACATTAATATTATATGATCGTACTTATATATTAGAAATGATGGTTAAAGAAATCAGCCAAACAAAGAGCGCCTCAAGCATTTCAAAAACAACGGTGCATCCTAAAAAAATCACTATACCTACTAAAAATGAAACTATTACTTATACTTTTGATAACCAAAAAATCGTTAAGTCTGTGAACGGAAAAGGAAATATTACTGTCTTCAACCAAGTACATCAGTTACGTTTTCGTAAAGGTTTTGAACATCACATCATATTGGAAATTAAATATCTAGAAGGAAAGGTGCTACGTTCGCATGAAATTATCTTCTAAAAATGGTTTTACCCTTCCTCTTGTTTTTACCATTTTCAGCTTATATCTCATATTTACCTCTTTTTATTTAGTGATATATAGTCTAAAATTAAAGACATTAGATGCATTAGACGATTATTATGAAACAGCCATCACAAAAGTAATGGAAAGTCGGAGGGATATTATTGAATAAACGTTTTAAACCTATTGTCTTAGTTGGTTTTATGGGAAGTGGAAAAACAACGATGGGAAAATTACTTGCCCAAGCGTATAATATTCCTTTTGTTGATATTGATTCCAAAATCGTAGAAAGCGTACAATTATCCATCCCTCAAATATTTGAAACTGTTGGCGAAAATGGATTTCGGAATTATGAATACGAACAATTACAAGCACAATTATGTAAAGCGCAAGTTATAGCTACTGGTGGGGGAATTATCGAACATTCTAAAAGTTTTAATTTATTAAAACAAACAAACGCCTCCATTATTTGGCTAGATGCACCGATAGCTGTTTTATACCATCGCATTCAACATGATGACAATCGTCCAAACGCACACGCTAAGTCTTTTTCAAATTTAAAAAGCTTGTATTTAAGTCGCGTTTCAAGATATAATGAAATCGCATTCATTAAGGTGGATACTGACAAGCCTTCAAGTGAAATTCTTAATGAAATTAAACAAGCACTAAACTAACTGCGAATGATCAATATTAGAGAGAATGGTTAAACCCATCGCCGAAGGAGCAAGTAATGACGCATTGCGAATCTCTCAGGCAAAAGGATAATATTGTGACGCATTCCTGAAGGTATCGCAACAGGGGAGTATGTATACTTCCCTGTTTTTTCATTATTAAGAGGAGGGTGTATTACAGTGGAAAATTTAAAACAAACGCCATTATATCAACATTACGTTGATGCTGGTGCGAAAATTGTAGAATTTGGTGGTTGGGCAATGCCTGTCCAATTTTCAAGCATTAAAGAAGAACATAATGCTGTTCGTTCTAAAGCAGGTTTGTTTGATGTAAGTCATATGGGTGAAATCCTAGTTGAAGGGGCACAAGCAGACGAGCTAGTTCAGTATGTCCTTACTAACGATACAAGTTTGCTTACTACAGAAAACGCGCATTATACAACTTTATGTAATGAAAAAGGTGGCGTTATCGACGATTTAGTAGCTTATAAATTAGAGGATAAAAAATATTTACTCGTTGTGAACGCCGCAAATACAGAAAAAGACTTTAATTGGATCCAAACGCATGCGAAACAATTTGATGTTAACGTTGAGAATGTTTCCGAGCAATACGGACAACTTGCAATACAAGGACCAAACGCGCGTGAAATTGTTCAAAAGCACGTTACTGAAGATATAAGCCAAATGAAAATGTTTGAATTCAAACAAAATATTGAATTATTTGGCAAAACTGTTATCCTTTCACAATCTGGCTATACCGGCGAAGATGGCTTTGAAATATATTGTCGCGCCGAAGATACACCAGCAATTTGGGAAGCGCTATTAAAAGAAAATGTTACGCCATGCGGTCTAGGTGCACGTGATACATTACGTCTAGAAGCCGGATTACCTTTACATGGCCAAGATTTATCAGAAGACATTACGCCATACGAAGGCGGTATCGCCTTTGCGGTTAAACTATTAATCGAGGCAGATTTCATTGGCAAAGCTGTTCTAAAAGATCAAAAAGAAAATGGTGCTCCACGTCGTACAGTAGGACTTAAAGTGACTGGTAAAGGTATTCCGCGTACAGGTTATACAATTTTAAATGCGGATGGCAAAGAAATCGGTGTCGTGACTTCAGGTACACAATCACCTTCCTCTGGACATTCAATAGGCTTAGGTATTATCGAACGTACTGAATTCGAGATGGGTAAAGAACTCATTATCCAAGTACGTAAGCGTCAAGTCCCAGCACAAATTGTTAAGAAAAATCAAATTGAAAAGTAAGGAGTGGAGACATTGAGTCATCGCTATATTCCATTAACTGAACAAGACAAAAAAGAAATGTTAGATACCATTGGCGTTAATTCAATTGCCGAACTATTTGGAGATGTTCCTGAAAACGTCTACTTAGATAGAGATTTGAATATTGCCGATTCAGAAGCAGAAACACAACTTTTAAAAAGATTAAATAGAGTAGCAGCAAAAAATGTAACTAAAGAAACACACACGAGTTTCTTAGGCGCAGGAGTCTACGATCACTATACACCATCAGTTGTAGACGCTATGATTTCACGTTCAGAGTTCTATACAGCATATACACCATATCAACCTGAAATTTCACAAGGTGAACTACAAGCTATTTTCGAATTCCAAACAATGATTTGTGAATTAACTGCTATGGATGTTGCTAACTCTTCAATGTATGACGGAATTACAAGTTTTGCAGAAGCTTGTATTTTAGCATGGGATAAAACTAAAAAAAGAAAACTTATTGTTTCAAAAGGCATGCATTATCAAGCGTTACAAGTTCTTCACACTTACTCACAAATTCGCGACCAATATGAAGTCGTTGAAATTGATTTAGATGGTACAATTACTGATTTAGCAAAACTAGAAGAAGCCATTGATGATGACACTGCTGCAGTGGCTGTTCAATATCCTAACTTCTTTGGTTCGGTAGAAGATTTAGAGAAAATCAAATCTTTCATCGAAGGCACTAAAGCATTGTTTATCGTCTATGCAAATCCATTAGCATTAGGATTATTAACACCACCTGGAGAATTTGGTGCGGATATTGTCGTCGGCGATACACAAGTATTCGGTATTCCATCACAATTCGGCGGCCCACATTGTGGTTACTTTGCAACAACTAAAAAATTAATGAGAAAAATCCCAGGCCGTTTAGTAGGTCAAACACAAGATGATCACGGAAACAGAGGATTCGTCTTAACATTACAAGCTCGAGAACAGCATATTCGTCGTGAAACAGCAACGTCTAACATTTGTTCAAACCAAGCATTAAATGCTTTAGCGTCGTCTATTGCTATGTCTGCCTTAGGTAAACATGGTATTCAAGACATCGCAATTCAAAATATTGAAAATGCTAACTATGCTAAAGAACAATTTAAAGCAAATGGTTTTGAAGTATTAGAAGGTACTTCATATAATGAATTCGTTGTAAAATTCGACCAATCAATTGAAGAAATCAACAAAAAATTACTTGATGAAGGCTTTATTGGAGGTCTTGATTTAAGCGTTGTTGGTGATGCTTTTAAAAATCATATGTTAGTTGCAGTTACTGAATTACGTACAAAAGACGAAATTGACACATTTGTGAAGAAAGCAGGTGAGCTTAATGGTAAGTAAATCAAGTCCATTAATTTTTGAACGCTCTAAAAAAGGTAGATTTGCCTATTCATTACCACCGAAAGAAATTGACAACGGTGTAGCCGAAAAAATCTTAGACCCAAAATTTATTCGTAAAAATAAAGCTGAATTTCCAGAAGTTGCTGAATTAGATTTAGTACGTCATTACACAGAATTATCAAATAAAAACTTTGGTGTAGATACAGGATTTTATCCACTAGGTTCTTGTACGATGAAGTACAATCCAAAAGTCAACGAAAAAGTCGCAAGAATCGGTGGGTTTGCAGAATCACATCCACTTCAAGATGTTGATCAAGTTCAAGGCTCATTAGAAATTATTTACAGCCTACAAGAAGAACTTAAAGAGATTACAGGTATGGATGAAATTTCGCTTCAACCTGCTGCTGGTGCGCATGGTGAGTGGACTGCGTTAATGATTTTCAAAGCATATCACCTTAAAAATGGTGACACACAGCGTGACGAGGTCATTGTTCCAGATTCGGCACATGGAACAAACCCAGCATCTGCACACTTTGCCGGTTTCAAAGCAGTCACAGTTAAATCAAACGAAAAAGGTGAAGTTGACATTGATCACCTTAAAGAATTAGTAAGTGAAAAAACAGCTGCGATCATGTTAACAAACCCAAATACTTTAGGTATTTTCGAAACTAATATTATGGAAATCCGTGATATTGTTCATGAAGCGGGAGGCTTACTTTACTATGATGGTGCAAATTTAAATGCCATTATGGATAAAGTTCGTCCAGGAGATATGGGCTTTGATGCCGTACACTTAAATTTACACAAAACATTTACTGGCCCACATGGTGGTGGGGGCCCTGGTTCAGGCCCGATCGGCGTAAAAAAAGAATTACGTCAATTTTTACCAAAACCACTTGTTGTTAAAGACGGCGATCAATTTGTTTATGATAATGACATTGAATACTCTATCGGACGTGTAAAACCGTTTTACGGAAACTTTGGCATCTATTTACGTGCATATACTTATATTCGTACAATGGGATATAAAGGTCTTAAAGAAGTATCAGAAGCTGCTGTACTTAATGCAAACTATATTAAAGCACGCTTAAAAGACTCATTCGTTATCCCATTTGATCAATATTGTAAGCATGAATTTGTACTTAGCGGAACTAAACAGAAAAAACTTGGAGTGCGTACTTTAGATATGGCTAAACGCTTACTCGATTTTGGCGTTCATCCACCTACAGTATACTTCCCACTAAACGTAGAAGAAGGTATGATGATTGAGCCGACTGAAACGGAATCTAAAGAAACATTAGATTACTTCTGTGATGCTTTAATCCAAATTGCTAAAGAAGCGGAAGAAGATCCAGATAAAGTTTTAGAAGCACCACATACAACGATAATTGATCGCTTAGATGAAACAACAGCTGCACGTAAACCAATCTTAAAATTTGAAGGTTTAAAAGCCGAAAAAGAATAGTCTTTTATTAAAAAAGGAAGAAGCTCAGACATAAATATGTCTACTTCTTCCTTTTTGGTTCCTCTGAGAAATCATTTATCTCATCTTAGAGCATACACGCTTAACTTTTTAACGCATAAAATAAGAGGCAAACCATTTACATGTTCTGCCCCCAATTCATATTATTTTTTAGACTTAATTTTACCAGTCCACTTTTTATAGCCGCCTTTAAGCATGTACAGATCTTTATAACCTTTTTTCTTCAAAGTTCGTGCAGCACGATAGCTTGCTATCCCATTAGCATCAATGAGATAAATACGCTGGTCTTTACGTAAACCTTGATATCTTTGGCGGAACATTGTCATTGGAATATTTCGCGCACCATTAACATGGCCGTAATCATAATCCGCTTTTTCTCTCAAATCAATGACTTGCGCTTTACGCAGTCCTTGTTGGAACGCTTCTTGATTAAGCTCAGTCACTGCTTTTTTGTTCAAGAAGAAGTTTAATAGCATCCATGCGATGACTGCCACAAGGATGATTATAGCGATTATCAAACCGTTGCTCATCTTGCATCCTCCCTAAATTACCGATATTATTATTATAAAGGTGATGAGCAAATTTATCAAAATTTTTTAACGATAATTCGGTTTGTTTATGACTTATCAAAAGGACTATACTTTAATTATTTTTAACGCATTGGAGGCATTTTGCTTATGGCTGAAACATGGCACTTTATTAACACAGGACGACGCGATCCATATTATAATATGGCCTTTGACGAAGCATTATTAAATTTTGTTTCTCGCGGCGAAATTGATCCGGTGATACGTTTTTATACTTGGGATCCACCTACACTTTCTATTGGTTACTTTCAACGCCTTGAAAAAGAAATAGATATCGCAAAAGTTGAAGAGAAGGGCTATGGCTTAGTACGTAGACAAACTGGTGGACGAGGTGTACTCCATGATAAAGAACTCACATATAGCGTAATCGTTCCTGAAGCTCATCCTGCAATGCCTAAAACGGTAACAGAAGCTTACCGTATTATTTCTACTGGCTTATTAGAAGGGTTTAAGTTGTTAGGTTTTGATGCATATTTTTCAGTTCCTAAAACAAAAGAAGAGCGCGATAAATTAAAACAACCTAGAAGCTCCGTATGTTTTGATGCACCAAGTTGGTATGAACTTGTTGTTGAAGGCAAAAAAATTGCTGGAAGTGCTCAAACAAGACAAAAAGGTGTTATTCTACAACACGGTTCCATATTACAGGATGTAGATATTGATGATTTATTCGATATGTTTATTTTTAAAAATAAACGTTTAAAAGACAAAATGAAAGAAGCTTTTGTTGAGAAAGCTATTGCGATTAACGACCTTTCCGATAAACATGTAACCATTAAAGAAATGGAAGACGCATTTTATGAAGGATTTAAAAATGGATTAAACATTGAGTTCAAACCACTTGAACTTACTGAGGCACAAATACAAGAAGTTGAAACACTTTGTGAAAAATACAAATCCCAAGCGTTTTTATACCGTAAGTAATTTCATAAAAAAGCACTGTCAACAATATCGATATCAATTTCGATAACGTTGCAGTGCTTTTTAATATATTATCGTCTATGTTTCCATTTATTTTTCCAAACCGCTTTTTTATATTTGCGTTGATCTGGTGTTAAAAAGTAAAAATAATAAATCAAGAAAATGATACCCAAAATAACAAATAGCATAATTAATGTGTTTACAATGCTAAAGATAACAGCATCAATATTAAATACCAAACCAACCAAAGCTACCGTTAAAATGATCCAGAAAAATACGTTTTGAAATCCTTTCATCTCGCTGCTCCTTTATTGATTTTCAACGTTCTTAACATTCACTTCTAAGTTAACAAGTTCTTGACGACCATCGTTAATTTTTTGCTCATCTTTTTTCTCATAGCCGGTT
Organism: Staphylococcus ratti; assembly: GCF_020883535.1. NCBI lineage: Bacteria > Bacillati > Bacillota > Bacilli > Caryophanales > Staphylococcaceae > Staphylococcus > Staphylococcus ratti. The sequence continues at coordinate 1,191,479 of NZ_CP086654.1, forward strand.
TTAATTTTATTAAATGCTTTTTTAAGTTGCTTTTGTAGTTTTTGAACCTCTGAATCTTGTTGCTTCATTTTTTTATTTTTCTTAATTTTATCACTATCTAAAGCATCTTTATATGTTTGTACAGCATCGTCATGATCGCTCACTAGCGCATCTAACTTATCACTAATATCATTACTTTTTTTGTTTTTGATTATTTCTTTATCAATTTTTTGATATTCATTAATCAAATTCGTTACTTCCATATAATAGTCAGCAGAAGTACTTAAATATTGAGACATTGACTGATTTTTTTGTGCTTGTCCTTTATTCTCATTGTCTTTATTAAGCGCTTCTAGTTGCTTTTCTTTTTTGGCATTCTCATTTTTTAGCTCTTGGTTTTCTAATTTAAGTTCATGGTTTTTATCGCTCAATTTTGTACTTTTTTCTTCTAACGGTAATAGATTTTGACTTCCACATCCAGTCAAAAGTATTGAGGATACTATAAAAATGCTTGCTACCTTTTTCATAATACGACTCCTAAAATTCAATGTTTTCCCTATACATCTATTTATTTTACGGTATTATAGAAGTAATCACAAACAAATAGAAGCTAAGGAGGCATTTCTTTATGAAGTCGAGAATCTCTAAAGTTAAAGCGCTATTAGAACACAAACAATTAGACGGCGTCGTCATCTTAACTGATTTTAATCGCCGATACATTTCTGGATTTACCGGTTCAAGCGGTGGATTATTAATAACGAAAGATAAAAATATTCTTGTTACAGATTTTAGATACATAGAGCAAGCCACATCACAAGCACCTCAATTTGAAATTGTACAACATACAAAACCACTTCTTGATACATTAGTTGAGCAAATTGAAACAGCTCAATTGTCCAATATTGGTTTTGAAAGTCATCTCGTTTCATATGATACTTTTATACATTTAAATCGTGGTCGTCATGACCTCATCACGTTAGGCAATGAAATCGAAAAAATTCGCATGGTCAAAGATGACTCTGAAATTAAAGCCATTGATAAGGCAGCCCAAATTGTTGATGACGCCTACGCTCACATATTAAAAATCGTAGAGCCTGGTATGACAGAAAAAGAAGTTAAAGCACATTTAGAAAGTCAAATGTTACATTTAGGTGCTGAAAAAACGTCATTTGATACAATTGTTGCTTCTGGCTATAGAGGTGCATTGCCTCACGGTTTAGCATCAAATAAAGTTATTGAAAAGGGCGACATGGTCACACTAGATTTCGGCGCATATTATGAAGGCTATGCTTCTGATATCACGCGTACATTCGCAGTAGGTGAACCGAGTCCTAAAATGAAAGAAATTTATGAAATTGTTCTAAAAAGTCAAGAAACAGCTGTAAATCAAATACGTCCAGGCTTAACAGGAAAAGAAATTGATACGATTGCGAGAGATGTTATAACAGATGCTGGCTACGGACAATACTTTGGACACTCACTTGGTCATGGTGTAGGTCTTAACGTCCACGAACTTCCTAATTTATCACAAAAGTCAGATCAAATTTTAAAGCCAAATCATGTTGTTACAATTGAACCAGGCATTTATATAGAGGGCCTAGGGGGCGTCAGAATAGAAGATGACATATTAATTACAGAAAATGGCGGTCGACGCTTTACTAATTCAATAAAAGACCTTATTATTTTATAAGAAGAGTGATACTTGAGGAGGAAAAAGCATGATTTCTGTAAATGATTTCAAAACAGGTTTAACAATTTCTGTAGATAATGGGATTTGGAAAGTAATTGAATTCCAACATGTTAAACCTGGAAAAGGATCTGCGTTCGTTAGATCTAAATTACGTAATTTACGTACAGGCGCAATCCAAGAAAAAACATTCCGAGCAGGCGAAAAAGTAGAGCCAGCTATGATTGAAAATCGTCGTATGCAGTATTTATATGCAGACGGAGACAATCATGTATTCATGGACAATGAATCATTTGAACAAACAGAGTTAACAACAGCTTATTTAGAACACGAATTAAAATTCTTAAAGGCAAATATGGACGTTCATATCCAAACTTATGAAGGAGAAACAATTGGTGTTGAGCTTCCAAAAACTGTTGAATTAGAAGTAACAGAGACAGAGCCGGGTATTAAAGGCGATACTGCAACAGGCGCTACCAAGTCAGCAACTGTTGAAACTGGATACTCATTAAATGTACCTTTATTTGTTAATGAAGGTGACGTTTTAGTCATAAATACCACTGACGGTAGTTACGTATCACGTGCTTAATTGTCGATTGGATGCTTATATCTAGCATGCCAGGAGTTCGAAAAAAATATGTGAACAGCTAAAGCAACTTCACGATACAAGTGTAGTTGCTTTTTTCATTGGAATTTTACAACAAATAAAAACATTCAAAGTTTGTTACTGAAATGCGTAACGAGTTAAACATCACAAGCTTCATCCATTATTTTTTACTGTGCTATTACTAAAGTGTTTAATAAAAATAGAGTGGTGAAAAGGAATTTCAAATTATGCTTTCAATCTATACTTTCCTTTCCGCCATCTTGAATATACTTCCTTTTTGTGTCATTATCACTAGGTATTTGCTTGAATTGGACAATATCCTCAAGTAAAATAGTAAGATAGAAATAATTCAATCATAAGGGAGAAACATTATGAATTTTAAAGAGATTAAAGAGTTAATTGAAATTTTAGACAACTCGAATTTAACTGAAATCAATATAGAAGATAAAGGCACTGTAGTTAATTTGAAAAAAGAAAAAGAAATTGTTACACAACAAGTCGCACCAGCAACACAAGCGCCTATTGCTACAAGTGTACCTGAAGTATCAGCAACAACTCTATCTCCACAAAACAATGATGCAAGTCAAGATGATCATCTTCAAACAATTACAGCACCAATGGTTGGAACGTTCTATAAATCACCATCTCCAGAAGAAAGTCCTTACGTACAAGTTGGAGACCAAGTTTCATCTAGTACGACAGTATGTATATTAGAAGCAATGAAATTATTTAACGAAATTCAAGCTGAAGTATCAGGAGAAATTGTAGAAATCCTGGTAGAAGATGGACAAATGGTTGAGTATGGCCAAGCACTATTCAAGGTGAAATAAAATGAAAAAAATACTTATTGCAAACCGTGGCGAGATTGCAGTGCGAATTATTCGCGCATGCCACGAACTAGGAATTCAAACTGTAGCGATTTATTCTGAGGGCGATAAAGAAGCATTACATACTCAATTAGCCGATGAAGCCTACTGTGTTGGACCTAAGCAATCTAAAGACTCTTATTTAAATATTCCAAATATCTTATCTATCGCAACGTCTACAGGATGCGATGCGATTCACCCAGGTTATGGCTTTTTAGCAGAAAATGGAGATTTTGCTGAATTGTGTGAAGCTGTGCAACTGAAATTCATAGGACCAAGTTACAAATCTATCCAAAAAATGGGTATTAAAGATATAGCCAAAGAAGAAATGAAATGGGCAAATGTCCCAGTTGTTCCAGGTAGTGAAGGTTTAGTAGAAAGTATTGATCATGCCGTTGAAACTGCTAATGCGATAGGTTACCCAGTGATTATTAAAGCAACTGCCGGCGGCGGCGGTAAAGGCATCCGAATCGCTCGCAATGAAGAAGAATTAATTAACGGATACAAAATGACGCAACAAGAAGCAGAAACTGCTTTTGGTAATGGCGGACTCTACTTAGAAAAATTTATAGAGCATTTCCGTCATATTGAAATTCAAATTATGGGAGACGAATATGGGAACGTCATTCATTTAGGGGAACGAGACTGTACCATTCAACGACGCATGCAAAAACTTGTGGAAGAAGCACCTTCACCAATTTTGTCTCCCGAAAAACGAAAAGAGATGGGCGATGCTGCAGTTAGAGCAACAAAAGCAGTAGAATATTTCAATGCAGGAACGATTGAGTTTATCTACGACTTAGACGAAGATCAATTTTATTTCATGGAGATGAATACCCGTATCCAAGTTGAGCATCCTGTAACTGAAATGGTAACTGGCGTCGATTTGGTTAAATTACAGATTAAAGTAGCAATGGGCGAAAAACTCCCTTATACTCAAGAAGATATTCAAATTAATGGACATGCGATAGAGTTCAGAATCAACGCAGAAAATCCCCATAAAAACTTTATGCCGTCACCAGGTAAAATTACGCAATACTTAACCCCTGGAGGTTATGGTGTACGCATAGAATCAGCTTGTTACACAAATTATATGATTCCACCGTACTATGATTCAATGGTCGCAAAATTGATTGTACATCAACCTACGCGTGAAGAAGCGATTATGTCTGGCTTACGCGCTTTAAACGAATTTGTGGTAATGGGTATTGATACGACCATTCCATTCCACATTCGTCTTTTAAATCATTCTGTATTTAAGGAAGGATTTTTTAGCACCAAATTTTTAGAGATTTACGATATTATGAATGAAGAAGCATAATCAATATGGAGGCGATAATGTATGGCTAAATCTGTTGGAAATTTTAATCCAAATCTTGGAACAGTTGAAATTGTACCCGAAGTAATTTCTGTTATTGCAAGCATTGCGGTGTCAGAAATAGATGGTGTTCGAGGTATGTTTACTGATGTTAGAAATCAAACATTAGAAAAATTAGGACGTAAAAGTTTAAGCAAAGGGATTAAAGTAGAGATTTTAGAAAATGAAATCTACCTTAATGTATATTGTTCCCTTAAATACGGTACTAAAATTTCTGAAACTGCTTTAAAAATTCAAGAAGCCATCCATAGTGCGATTAAAAATATGACTGCATTAACCCCAAAACAAATTAATGTCCATATTACACATCTTGAAATGAGTGGCAATGGACAGCATAAATGATGAAACGGAGAAGATGAAATGAGTAGAAAGCAAGCTAGAAGTCAAGCCTTCCAAACATTATTCCAATTGGAAACTAAAAATTCAGAGTTAACTATTGATGAGGCCATTCGCTTTATTAAAGAAGACGACCCTGATCTTGATTTTGACTTTATTTACTGGCTCGTTTCGGGTGTGAAAGATCATGAAACTGTCATTGACGAGACGATTTCCCCTCACTTAAAAGGGTGGACGCTTCCTCGTCTCTTAAAGACAGACCGAATCATACTTAGAATGGCAACATTTGAAATGTTGCACAGTGATACACCCAAAAAAGTAATCATGAATGAAGCGATAGAATTAGCTAAGCAATTTAGCGACGACGATCATTATCGATTTGTAAATGGTGTTTTAAGTAAATTAAACAAAGATTGAGTGATGATATGACAACTTATTTAACTGTCTCTGCATTAACGAAATACATTAAATATAAATTTGATAAAGACCCACATCTTCAATCTGTTTTGATTAAAGGTGAACTTTCCAACTTCAAAAAACATAGTAGTGGTCATCTTTATTTTGCGATTAAAGATGAAAACAGCTTAATTAACGCTATGATGTTTAAGGCACAAGCTTCAAAGTTGGATTTCGTACCTAAAGAAGGGGATCAAGTTTTAGTCGAAGCGCGCGTATCTGTATATGAGCGTAGAGGAAGTTATCAAATTTATGTAAATCAAATGCAATTAGACGGTATTGGTTATCTTTATCAAAAATTCGAACAATTAAAAACAAAACTATCAAAAGAAGGATATTTTGACGAATCACATAAAAAAACTATTCCTAAATATCCTTCTAAAATTGCAATTTTAACAGCACAAACAGGTGCAGCCATCCGTGATATACAAAACACACTAACATCACGCTATCCACTCGCTGAGCAAATTAAAATAAGTACACTTGTTCAAGGGGAAGCCGCAAAAGCTGATATTATTGAAAAATTACGCTATGCAGACACGCTAAACGTAGATACGATTATTATCGGTCGTGGTGGAGGATCTATAGAAGATTTATGGAATTTTAATGAAGAAGAAGTTGTAAAAGCCATTTATCAATGTGAAACACCTGTTATTTCTGCTGTAGGTCATGAGACAGATACTACATTAAGTGATTATGTAGCAGATGTGCGCGCTGCAACCCCTACACAAGCAGCTATGATTGCAACGCCAGACAAAAAAGAACTACTTCAAATGATTGCGCAAAGTCGTATATTTATGACGCGTTTTATTAAACAATACCTTAAACATGCAAGACAATATATGACGCAATATACGTCCTATTACAAGCTTAAACAACCAACATTATTATATGAGCAACATGTTCAAAAAAGAGATGAGTTAGATCGTATGCTTCACGAGGCGATGAAACAACGTCTCTTATTTGAACGCCAAAAACTAATAATGATGCAACAACGTTTTCATCTAAAACATTTTTATCAATATATCGTTACACAACAAGAAAAAAACTCGAATTTAAAAAAGCAACTTTCAAAACGTATGTATGCCATATTAAAACAAAAAGAACAACACTTAATTCAAAAGGTTGAAATTTTGAATAACCTCAGTCCAACACAGACAATGTTACGCGGCTATTCTATTGTAAAAAGAGAAAATGAGGTTATTACGAGTCGCAAGCAATTATCGAAAGGCGATGATATTGAGATTATGATGAAAGACGGTAGCATAGACGCAATAATTGAAAAGGTAAGGTGCCAAAATGACGTCAAAAAATAAAAATTTTGAAGATATGATGAAAGAACTTGAAACAATTGTTAATCAATTAGATAACGATAGTATATCTTTAGAGGAAAGCATGGATTTATATCAAAAAGGGATGACCCTTTCAAAATCTTGCGAAAAAACATTAAAAGATGCAGAAGAAAAAGTAGCAAAATTGATGGAAAATGAGGCAGTTTCAAATGATGAACCCGAAACTGAATAGCATTTTAGAAGAATTCAATACTACTTTGAATACGAGTATTCAAAGTTCAAAATTAAATACTTCATTAGAAGAAAGTATGCGCTATTCTTTAGAAGCTGGCGGTAAACGTATCCGCCCCCTTTTGTTATTGACGACTTTAAATATGCTCGTGGATGAGGGGTATCAAAAAGGGATGGGGACTGCAGTTGCCTTAGAAATGGTTCACACTTATTCATTGATTCATGACGACTTACCTGCCATGGACAATGATGATTTTAGACGTGGCAAACCTACAAATCATAAAATGTATGGTGAATGGCTTGCCATTTTAGCAGGCGACGCACTTTTAACTAAAGCTTTTGAACACATCGCTTTAGAAGTCAATTTAGCGCCAGAGGTTCGAATTCAACTTATCCAACTACTTTCAAATGCAAGTGGTCATTTAGGTATGGTCGGGGGACAAACTTTAGATATGCAAAGTGAAGGCCACAAGCTAGAATTAGCTCAACTTAAAATGATTCATGAACATAAAACTGGCGCATTAATCCACTTTGCTATCGTAGGGGCTGCAATTATTGCCGAAGCGCCATCTAATGTTAAAAATTTACTTTCTGAGTTTGCTCAACAACTCGGCATTATTTTTCAAATTAAAGATGATTTGTTAGATGTGTATGGTGAGCAAGAAAAATTGGGTAAACCTGTAGGAAGTGATATTCTTAATGACAAGAGCACATATGTGTCGTTATTAGGAGAAGAAGAGGCAAAAGCACAATTACAATCACATATCAGTAAAGCTGAACAAATTCTAGCAACGTTAGCCTCTGAATATGATGTGACAAATTTAAACGAACTATTAAAACTATTTTACCAACGTCAGCACTAAAACGTTGATGATACAATGATATAGGGTGATATAAATGGATGTACGTGAGATTAAAGACCCCTCATTTTTAAAAAATTTGAGTGTTAAAGAATTAGAAGCATTAAGTGAAGATGTTCGACAGTTTCTTATACAAACTTGCGCTAAAACCGGCGGTCATATTGGCGCGAATTTAGGCGTAGTAGAACTTACTATTGCACTTCACAAACACTATAATAGCCCTCAAGACAAAATCCTTTGGGATGTTGGACATCAAAGTTATATACATAAAATTTTAACTGGCAGAGGAAATCAGTTTGAGACGTTACGTCAATATAAAGGACTTTGTGGCTTTCCTAAACTTAGAGAATCTGAACACGATGTTTGGGAAGCAGGCCATAGTTCTACGTCTCTATCAGCTGCAATGGGCATGGCTAAAGCGCGTGATTTAATGCGTCAAAATCATCATATTATCCCTGTAATTGGCGACGGTGCGCTCACAGGAGGAATGGCGTTAGAAGCTTTGAATAACATTGGTCATGATCGCACGAATATGACAATTATTTTAAACGATAACGAAATGAGCATCGCCCCTAACGTAGGTGCAATGCACAATATGCTAGGGCGCATCCGCATGAATCAAGGCTATAATAAATTGAAGGTAGATGCTGAAGCCGTACTTAATCGTCTACCAGGTGGAAGTAGAATTAGAGAGTCTGCAGATCGTATTAAAGACAGTTTAAAATATTTAGTTGTGGATGGTGCTTTCTTTGAAGAGTTAGGTATTCGTTATATCGGACCAGTAAATGGCCACAATTTCGAAGAATTAGAAAATGCGCTTCAAACTGCAG